>CANMKK010000004.1 GCA_947498455.1 uncultured Aquimarina sp. | reverse complement strand
AGAAGCAAAAAGAAAAATCCTACATCATTATCATAATGTTTTTTTATAATATTTTTTGTTAATCAAACATACGAGGTTTTAGAAACCTCGTCAGGTCTTTTCATTATAAAAACCACACTAAAAATTCCGACAGAGATTACTCCTCTTTTATCATCTCTTACAATCATTATTCTATAAAATCCTCTCCCTTTACGGATAACCATAAAGAACTAATTTTTAGTAGCCTTAAGTTTGAATAGTATTAATATTTAAAATTATGAATCACACATGGGAATTTTACAAAGATACTAATGAGAAATGGAGATGGCGCAGAACAGCTTCTAATGGAGAAATTGTTGGAGCATCTACTCAAGGGTATGTCAATAAATCTGATTGCATAGATAATGCCAGTCTTCCTGGCTATCAAGGATAATCACTAGTTTTTGCGGATAGATTCACTTCTTAAAGTGAATCTATCTTGTTCTAAAATCAAAAATTGATTCTTACATCTTAAATAAAGACAATGAAAAAAAACATATCCTTAATAATAATATTTCTATTAATCGCTTGCTCTTCTGGTGAAGATGACATAACCTCATCTGATTGTAGAGATACCAATTGCGCAAACTATACATCTATGGCTGCTGCACAAACAGCATTCGATGCTGATCCAGAATGCAGAAATGATTTGGATAGAGACAATGATGGTATTGCATGCGAAGAACAAGGAAATAGGATTAGAACTTGTGCATCTACATCTAACTGTGGTTGCTCCGGAAAACCCAAAGCAACATGCGAATCCGATGCTTGTTGTCAATGGATCGTAGGAACTGGATGTAAATGCAGTTAACAATAGTCTCAAACTACTAAAAAATCAATCATTATGGAACTACAAAACCACCTCAAGACTCTTGCGGATAAAATCATATTACACAAAGAACATACACATACAGAAGAATCTACTAAACACGCATTTGTGCTACCTTTTATTGATTTTTTGGGATATGACACTCGCAATCCTACAGAAGTAGTCCCAGAGTTTACAGCTGACATTGGGTTAAAAAAAGGCGAAAAAGTAGATTATGCAATATTCCAAGAAGAACAACCTATTCTAATTATCGAATGTAAGCATTGGGAAGAAGATCTTACTACTCACAATTCTCAATTATTTAGATATTTTCATGCGACCAAAACACGGTTTGCATTACTAACTAACGGAATCACCTATCAATTCTATACAGATCTAGAAGCAACCAATAAAATGGATAAAAAGCCTTTTCTGGAGTTTGATATCACAAAACTTAAAGAAAATACCATTCATGAAATTGCCAAATTCCATAAATCTCATTTTGATGTCGATAAAATTGTAGATAATGCGAGTTCTTTAAAATACACCAAAGAACTTAAAAAGTTGATATACGAAGAACTGACTACACCAAGTCACCATTTTGTACGATTATTTGCCGGGCAAACATATCCTGGTAAATTAACTTCTAGAGTGATGAAAGAATTTACCGAATTGGTTCATAAAGCATTTAATCAAACCATAAGCGAAAAAGTAAGTGATCGATTAAATGCAGCACTCCATAAAGAAACTCAAAAACAACAAGAAGAAGTGTTAGAAGATGCAGAAGAATCCCCTAAAATTATCACTACAGAAGAGGAGCTAGAAGGTTATAGAATTGTAGTCGCCATTCTAAGGCGTAAAATAAGTGTCCATCGTATCATACATAGGGACACACAATCTTATTTTGGAATTCTCCTTGATGATAATAATAGAAAACCATTGTGTAGGCTTCATTTTAATGGAAACAAAAAACATATAGGTCTATTTGACGAAAAAAAGCATGAAACTAGAAAATATATAGAAACTTTAGAAGATATCTACCAATTCGAGGATCAGTTATTAAGAACAGTGGGGTATTATGAGAATGAAAACAAAGCCGATTAGATGCCTCCATCAGTTCCTAAAAACAAAAATAAAGGTTGCCTTAAAGGATGTTTGATAAGTTTTTTAGTAGTAACAGGATCTTTCATCTTTTTATGCGTAGCAGCAGCAATTTTAGTTCCTGATTCTAATAGTACCAATTATAAAAAAGCTAATCGCTTATATGAAAAAGGAAATTATAACCAAGCACTAAAATTAATTGATAAAACCATAAAAAAAGACTCTATAAATCCTGAATATCACTTTTTAAAAGGAATGATTTTATCTGAATTACAAGATACGATCACATCAGAAAAAGAGATTGCCAAAGCGGAAAATTTTTCTAATACTGATTCAATAAGACAGATAGTGTATAAAAAAATCATTAACTGGAGAATTCAAAAGAATGACACTACTGAGGCAGAGAAATTATTACAGTATTTTTTAAAACCTTTAGATAATCATAATTTTAAAAATTACACTGATTCTTATTATTATGTAGCTAATATAAAGGCTATTCTTGGAAAACCTGAACAATCAAGAACAGTGCTAGCTTCTTTTATTGATTCTATTCAAAAATTAAAAAATGACACAATCAATTTTAAACATACACATTATCAAATAAGTAAAAAACTTCTTACTCTTAAGGATACTATACAAAGTATTGCGGTCTTAAAAAAACTGATACAAGAATACCCTAATACAGCATTAGCTCATAAAAATTTAGGCGATATTTATTTTACTACAAAATCAAATGTAAAAGCGATACAATATTTTAAAAAATACATTGCCTTAGATACTTCTGATGCTTCGATTTATAGGAAAATTGGACAGAGTTATTTGAATCTAAGAAAAAAGAAGAGTGCTAAAAAACACCTTAGAATTGCTACTAAAAAAGGAGACTCAGAAGCTTGTAACGAACTTAGAGAACTTACTGCAAAAACAAAATATTATCCCCAATCCAAATGCTGTGATGGAACTACTTCTAGCAGTACTGGACGTGGAACTTGTTCTCATCATGGAGGTGTTTGCGGAACTGAATATATCCCATATAAAGAGTATACAATTCATTGTAACTAGCCTTCAATAATTTAACAGCATTAATACATGAAAAAAATTACACTCACAATTGTACTACTATCATCCATTACTCTTCTTGCTCAAGAAATACCAATCACCATTTCGAACGCAACAACTAAGCTTTCTTTTGATCAAACAAAAGAAGTGTATTATAGTTTTGCTGAAGATGACGAAATCATTTTTGATTTTGATATGGTAAAAGGGAAGCACTTAAAGGAAATAGAAATAACGGAATTACCCAATAACTTGCTTTTCTCAGATTATAAAGTTACTCAATTCCATAATCAGCGTATTCCCATAAGAAACAAAGGAGTTTATAAGTTTCGGTTTTATAGTAGCTCATTAACCAATAGAGTCTTTAAATATTCTATAAAAAGAATTCCTTCAGGTTCAACAACCAAGAACTTCAATACCAATTGGAAGTGGAAAACTATTCGAGATACAACATACACTAAATATAAACAGGATAGTTTAATAGGGTATAATTCCCGAAAAATAAACCGCATTAAAAAACAATTAGTAAAAACAGATACTACTTTTATAGAATTTCTTACTAGAAAGGAACGAGTTCATTCTGAAACCTCAATTGGTAATTCTCAATATTCATATATTCCTGTACATCTTCCTCAAAATAAATACCTTCCTAATTATCATAATCCTTATGAATCCGCAGAAACAATAGCTTGGTCATATTGGCTAGGTGTTGGCCAAAAAGCAAAAGAAGGTTATGAGACCGCCAACAAGAAAGTTTCTGGTGGTTTAGAGGTTTTAGGATCATTAACTGGATATACGGCATTGGCTACATTTGCCGCTACTGGAATTTCTATGTTTTCGGATACCCATATAGGTGATAATGTACACTATAAATTCATCACTCAACTAAATGATGGTAGACAACGTATAGTAGACAGTGGTAATGGAGTTTCAGGTTTTGGTAGAAATACCGAATTATTACAAGGAGGTTTTACCATAGAACTGTACAATGATAATTTTCGCCAAGGAATTGATGTCAATGTCAAAATAATCGTTGCTCAACTCCATAAAATATGGAAGGATATAGCATATGAAGAAGAAATACAAGAACCTATCTATGTTACATTAGAAAAAACTCAGATGGATGTTAAAGAAACTAGAATACGAATCCCGGTTGAATAACTCATCCTTAATGAAAGACTATATAAAATTCACATTGCTACTTTCTGTATTCACTTTGGTAAGTTATCAAAACGATCCAAAAGTATATATCTGCAAAGGAAAACAAAGCAAACGATATCATTATACTGAAGATTGCAGAGGCTTATCCCGATGTTCTACCAAGATCTATAAAGTAACACTATCACAAGCAAAGGAACTGGGAAGAACCTTATGTGGTTGGGAGGACTAATTGTACCTAAATTAGTTAGAAAAAGAACGGTTTATATGCCGTTCTTTTTTGTTATTATGGTTTTCCGTAAAGAATAAATTCCCCACATCCATAGCTTTGACATATCACTAAAAAATCAAATTATGGAAGCATCTTTTATCTCACCAATTGCACTAATTCTATCGATAATTTTCATTGTCGGAGCCATCTTATTAACAAGACTTCTGGGCTCTTGGATGCTTCGAATTAATGAAGTTATCCGATTACTCACAGACATTAAAGGAGAATTAAAGAAAAATACCACCACTCATGAATAAAACAATTAAAAATAACATTTTTAGGGTTAGTATTTTTCTATTCTTAATCATCGGTTGCTGCCCAGAACCAATTGAGTATACATTCAACCCTTACCAAAAAACAACAACGCAAAAATACATCTTAGAAAGAGTTGATTTCTTTATGGAAACCTCAGCCAGTATGAAAGGGTATATCAATACGCAGACTGCTGGGAATTACCCTCTAAAAGAAGTAATTCCTTTTTTGCTTGCAGATCTCAATAAAATGTACCCTGATAGTATCCAACTCTATACAGTAACAAATAAACCCCATCAATATACCAGAGGTATCCAACAATTCGAAAATCAACTCGGTAGAGGAACAATCTTAGGAGGAAGATCTTCTAAACTACAAAACGTATTTAGCCAAGTGATTGATGTAGTTTCAGAAAACTCAGTAAGCATACTCGTTTCTGATTGTATTCCGGATTTAGGAAGTGATGATACCAAAGCTAATAGTTCTAAAATCACCACAAAAATATATAAGCATCTCATCAAAAAAGAGGACTTAGGCGTTGCTGTTTTTCAATATCTAAGTGATTTTAATGGTACTTATTATTATGATCGACTAAATACCGGAAGTCGAAATCAAAGAAATAGACCATACTACGATAGCATACTAAAAAATCGCCCTTTTTATATGTGGGTGTTTGGCAATCAACAAGCTGTTAAAGAATTAGTTTCTAAAGATATTTTTGACAACTATCAACAGTCTCATTTCTATAATATTCCTATGAAAGATATAGCTTATGAACTGTTAGATACTCCAAAAAAAGGAAAAGTATCTATAAACTCAGAAAACAACTTATTACGGATTAAAGAAGTATCTGAAAAACGACCTGTACAATTTACAATCGGGATCAATTTACATCATCAGTCCAAAGGTATTCGGAATCAATTTACGAACTCCAATAATTATACGATAGCACCCGATTTCCTTAAAGAAACTACCAGTATTGCTATAATTGACAAAGACACACTGCATAAAAAAGGAATTTCGAAAAGTGCAGTTGATATCCAAAAGTTCACACACTTTCTACAACCCACTTTTCATAATCTGGACTATAATAAAGAGAAGATTTCAATCACTTTATATAACGAAACACCTATTTGGATTCAACAAGCAAACCTTACAGATGATCTGGACATAGCTGCTGATTCTTTGGAGCATAAGACCTTTGGTTTTAACGCTATTACGAAGGCTTTTGACAGGTCTTTTAAAGGGAAAAATGACACTTTAGCACACTTTACATTCACCAAAAAACACCAATAACATTATGGAACTTTTTTATTTTTTATTTGAAGATTTAAATCATTGGGAAATCTGGGATGAAAGAGGATATACCATAGGATTTATGATACTTCTATGTGCTTCCTTTCTTTATAACGTATTATTTTATATTGTATTCGGCAGAAAAGGTATGCGATTCTCTACACTAGGTCGATGGTTTCTGTTTGGAGTATGTAATGTATTTACCGTTTTTATTACCTCTATTGCGATAGAAGGATTCTCTGTATTTGAGTTAGCAACTTTAGGTGATTTCTATTATGAAATCTGGTTATTCGCCATTATCAATGCCTGCTATGCTTTTGTACTCTACTTTCTATTATCATTAGCATTCAAACGTTTTTCTATCTATTCTAAATTCATTCCTGTAAAATTCTAATAGTATGTCTAAACCAAAATTATATCTATTTGCCATTGGTGGTACCGGTTCTCGGGTACTAAAATCCTTAACTATGTTACTTGCCAGTGGCATCAATGCAAATACCGAAAAAATCATTCCTATGATTATTGATACAGATATCAATAATGGGGATGTAGAAAAATGTAGAAAGCTCATCCAAAACTATAACCAAATCCATAATACCATTTATACAGGCGTGCCCGATGAAGAAGATCAAGGACATTTTTTTAGAACCAAAATCATGCCACCAAAAGAAATGAACATCAGTGGTACCGATTATGGAACCTTAAAAGATATGGTGGATTATAATTCTCTTTCTTCAAAAAAACTAAACACTACCAAAGCCTTATTTGATCTCCTATATAGCAATGCCAATAAAGATATGCCTCTAGAAAAAGGATTTCTTGGCAATCCTAATGTAGGGAGTATAGTACTTAAAAATGTAGTAGAATCTTCAGAATTCAAGGAATTTACACAAGACTTTAAGCAAAATGATCGGATTTTTATCATCAGTTCCATTTTTGGAGGAACAGGAGCAGCTGGATTTCCGCTATTAATGAATGTCTTTAGAGATGAAAACAGTGGTTTAAATAATAAAACCTATATCAATAATGCGATTATTGGTGGAGTTTCTGTACTCCCCTATTTTCAGGTAGATGTTGAAAAATTTAATAATGGAGATAGTGCAATTAACTCCAGTACATTTATTACCAAAACCAAAGCCGCTTTATCATATTACAATCGAAATTTAAAACAATTGGTAAATACCATGTTTTATATTGGTGATACCCGACAGAGTAATTACGAAAATTTTGATGGCGGTATCGAACAAAAGAATCCTGCTAACTTTATTGAACTAACGGGTGCTTCTTCTATTCTGGAATTTCTAGATTATGAACCCAATGCTGGTACCAAAGAAGACCTCTCACAAGCCTCTCGATTTTTTGAATATGGAGTAAACCAAGATTCCGGGAGCTTACATCTTACGCATCTCAAGCAAAATGACCATATTAAACAATTGCTACATTTTCATTATTATAATATTTATGTATCTGCTTATATGAATGATGCATTAACCAACGACAAACTTGCCTGGAAAAATGAGTTAAAGCTTTCTAACAACTACGAAAAACAAGCCTTTTTTAAACAATTAGCCTCTTTTACCAATCAATACTATTATCGCTGGCTAATAGAACTTTCCTTGGAAAAACATGATCGTAAATTTCTACCATTTGATTTATCTATCATAACTAATAAAGAAACACTAACCAAGGATATTTCAGGTATGATGCCCGCAGAAATTATGATTGATGAAAAAAAGCTATTCACATTGGTAACCGGACTACCTGCTAATGATGGCAGTAATTTCTTTAAAAAAGATAGAATCAAATATGATGAAGAATTCTCTAAAATAGCAAAAAATATTGCTGCCAAACCTTTAGGTAACAAAGAGCGAACATTAAGTACCCTGATCAATCAAGGGATATCCAATATCATCGATGAACGATTTTCATTTTAAAAAGTTACAAAACCATGCCACATAAACTAAGTCTTATCAAAGAACAAGTCATTCCATCTACTGGTTGGAATCAATTTGCTAACAACCCATATGATGAAGGAAAAATAGGGGATATCACCGATAATATGGGAATATCAGAAGTGCCCGTTACTTCGATTCCATCACCTTTTGCACAAATGCATTTATTCGAAACATCATTTTCTTTTGTCAATAAAGCATATATGAATTCAGGTAAAAATGCTGCTGCTTTATCTGGCAATACTACCTATCATAAGTATATTTCGCATTGTCTGGATATATTCGAAATACTTTTTTGTTATGATACGCTAAAACTTAAAGGGAAAATCGAAATAGAAGTTTGGGAAAAAGAAGAGTTAAAACGCCTACAACAGGATCATAATCCGGGTATCAGAACCTTTGCAGAAACCCTTAGGATATTTATCGATAATTACAATAAAGATCCAAGATTTAGTAATAGAGGAATTACCAATGCTTTTAGTGAATTCACCTTAATCTTTTTAGATCACCATATTATTGCAGGAACTTCTCCATATACAGGCTTTTTTACAGTTGGTGATACACTTCCTAAAACACTAAAAAGTAATTATAAGAATCGGTATTTTTTCTCCAATAATGAGCCCCTATACAAGCGAAATCCGAATTTTCAGGAATTCATGAATGTCTTCTTTGCATCTAATCCTACCATTACTCAATCCTTTAAAGAAGTATATAATTATATCGAACATAACAAAAATCATATCGAAGACCAACACATTCTAAAAACTATTAATGGTCTCAATAGAAATCAAGGAGAAGAATATACAAATAAGTATGATATCCTAGAAATCAACAATCACGAAATAAGCTTCTTAGGAGGAAGCATTCCTTTTATTTGTGATAGATTCGATAGCCTGGAAGAAACTCAGTCTATTAAAGATAGTGACTATATTATACAAACATCAAAAAAAATAAAAAAACCACCTTTAGCTTTATTAGAAGGCATAAACAAAAAGCGATGGAATTATTATGGTGGTAATAAATTTACAGAGGATATCAAGTTGTATACCAATGCTCCCATCCAGAAAAGAAAACTACCTCAATCCGTTATTGAGTACCCTTGGATTACCCGAAATGATTTGCTTTCTAAACACCTGATACAATTAGATTATCCTGTAAATACCGCCAAATTCTGGCTGCCATCTGGTATCGTCAATAATGTAATACTACCTATTAAAGAAACGTACTTTAACTATTTTACATTAGATGATTTAAAAAAGCAAATCTCTATTGAGAAATTGAAAATGGGGGCTATTGTAGTAACCTTGGAAATTCCCGTAAAAGCAGATCAAGGAAAAGGAACTATCCGTTTTGAAAGAACATATGATACCGTAAATCCCGAAACCATTGATAATGATGAACATGGTGCTTTGATTAAAACCTCTATGGCATTTGGGATCTATCCATTCTTTAGAGTAACGGATACAAAGTATAATGACAAATACAAGATACTATCGTATCATCTTAAAGGTGAAGAAATATCCTATCAATTTATAAAGGAAGAACTTACCAAACCCAAGGTATTGAAAATCCCTTCAAAAATACACTCCAGAACACGAAGTAATGAGAAATATCCCTGCGTAACTAATTATCTGGACGTAACCACTATTCATAAAAATGACCAAGGAGAGATACAATTGGACACAAAAACAGATGCTACCTTTGATGCTATTCACGTACGCATTGATAACATTGATAAAAACGTAATCTCAGAAGGTATTTTAATTCCATTGATGGGAGAACCTATTTCATTAGCCAATGGAGATGCTTCCATTGCTTTTGATATAGGAACCAGTAATAGTTTTGTAGCTATTAAAATGGCTAACATCATAGAAAATCTATCTTCTTATAAAGGAAATGAACAATCCGCAGATCCGGATATGGTCATGTTACATCAACCAAATCAAGAATTAGAAGTATCCAAAAAACACGAATTAGATCCTATTAAACCTGTTTATGGTGCTGCACAAATTGCAGAATTTTTGCCTACACTGATAGGAAAAGGAGCATTGTTTAAATTTCCTATTCGTTCTATTATCAATATGGATAATGATACAAATCCAGAGCAAATCAATAACGTTAATGTATTATCCAGTACCAATATCCCTTTTGGCTTTGGACAACGTGTATTACGTCGGGATTTTGATTTTGTACACTCCAATATTAAATGGGGAGTGACAGACGGAACCAATATTGCAGCTCAAAACAAATTAAAAGCATTCATCGAACAGCTAGTCTGGATGGGAAGAAATAAATTATTGAGTGAAGGAATCAATCCCGAAGCAACTAATCTATTATGGTTTAAACCTTTAAGCATGAGCAGTAATCAGATGACGGTCTTCAATGATATCTGGGATGAGCTATATACCTGTTATTATAGTAAATCATCAAATACAGAAAAATTAAATAGTATTACAGAATCCTGGGCTCCATATTATAGTTATGACAGAACTTTTGGCTCTGGAGAAATCTATATGAATCTCGATATTGGTGGAGGAACCACTGATATGATTGTATTCGAGAACAATAAACCTGCATTAACCACCTCTTTTAGATTTGCAGGAAATAGCCTTTTTGAATCTCATAGTGGCAATGATCCTTTTGATAATGGTTTTGTATCAAAATATGAAGTTGTCATGAGAAATACTTTTGGTTCTGATTTTTCTAAAACCGACATTATAGATTATATAAAAGGTTCTAAAGGGTTATTATCTACCGATCTCATTAGTTACTTTTTTAATTATAAAGGGTTTGCCAAAAAACTGATGCTGGATAGTGAATTTAAATTACTATTCCTCATACATAACAGTGCTATCTTCTATCATTCTTTTCAGATTCTGGAAATGAGTCGTATTCATAAATTCCCATCCTACGTTGGAGTAAGTGGAAATGGTGCTAAATTATTAGAGATTACCAATGGTTCCAATGATCTAAACCGTTCTAAAGGTATTGCTCATCTTACGCGACTTATTGTGAAAAAAATCTTTAATAAAGAAGAAATTCCATCAATAGAACTACAAATATTGCAAAACCCAAAAGAATCTACTGCCATTGGAGGTATTAAAGGACTGGAACAGATAAAAGCAAATCCTGAAGCAGATACTAACAACTATTATATCTCTATAGGAAATACAAAAGATTTGATTCTTGATACGGATACCGCTAGGAAGAAAACGGTTCAGTACGCAAGTTTTATACAAGAATCTGATCCCACTATACAGGAAGTAACAGAAAATGTTATCAGCTTTTTTGATTACTTCTTTGGCGAACTCTGGTTTGATGCAGATTTGATCAAAAACTTTGGACTAGAGAAGTCTTACAACCCTAAGAAATTACAAAAATTCTTTTCTGATCGTTCTAAAATTAGTGATACCATTAGAGAAGTTATCAACTATAAAATAACCGTGGAGCAAGAATCTATACTAAGCGACTCGCTATTTTTTGAAGCTATAAAAGCTTATTTATATGCTTTCTCCAAAATTATTGTATCCGAAAAAATAAACCAATTTAAAGGAGTGTAATTATGAAACAAAAAACACAGATACAATCGTCTTTAGTACTAATATGTATGATATTAAATTGGTATACACTCATTGGTCAAACCAATTCTAATGAGGTAATCGATGAAAATAAACAACTGATTGAAAAATTATTTGATAGCATCGGCTATAGAAGTATTTATTTAGTACTAAAAGATCGTGTATACGAATCTGATACAACCAACGCAGATAAGATCAAAGGATTAAAGCTAGTTGATTTTCCTTCAGAACTAAAATGGGATGGAGAAAAAAGAGTGAAATCATTTGTAGAAGAATTTCTTAGGATAAAGAAACATTACATTGATCAAGAATACACTTCGAAACAAGAATTTAAGGAAACAATGAATTCCTTTATAACTTCAAGCTTTTTTAAAGACAGTATCATAACCTCCAAAAAGGTAACTGATAAGCGTTATATACAACTAAAATCTAATATTAAACAAGATATTGAACACGCTGCAAGTAATTTCAACCTTTCAGAAATCAAAGACAAAGTTTTAAAACAAGAAAACAATCAATCAAAGAAACTGATCAAAATAATTCCGGAAGCAGAAAAAAAACCAGCATCAACACAAGGTTTTGAAACGATCATAAAAGACTATAGCGCCATACTATTGATAATTTTAATCATAAGTTTAGCCCTAAACATCCTATTAGGAATACTATTGTTTAGAACCAAAAAGAGCATCGTTAGTAGTACTGATCATAGTATTGAAGTTGTATCAGAAACCACACCAAATAGTCTATCAATTCAAGAAATTAAAGAGATTACAAAAAAGACATATGCCAGCTGGATCGCAGATTTTACTTCTGCATACACTTCTGATTGTATAGCTACTATAAAAGATACTTTAGAAAAATCTAAATCCGAATTACTAGAGAACGTACAGTCAAATCGATTTTCTTCAAAACATGAACTCCAAACATCCATTAATCAAAAGCTAAAAAATAGTACTATATCACTTGAAGCATCATTAAAAAAATGTAATGACAGACAGCAAGCAAAAGAAAAAATAGAACAAGAATTACAAAGCCACTCTTTCATACCAAAACATGTTAACGAAACTATTTCTTCTGAAGAAATACATACGCTTATAGAGAGATCTAAAAGGAATTTAATTAGTGAGTTACCCGTAACAATTAGTAATGATGAATTATCCATACATATTACAGAAACCAAACTAAATATCAATCTTGAAATGGAGAAAAAAGTTCAGGAAAATCTAACCGTATATTTCCCTTTTACAAATGCTGAAGGAGCAATTGCTGATGATAAAAAATCAAAAATAAAGGAACGTGATAGTGCTCTACAATTTATTATAGATCCTAATGATACTTCTCGAGCGACTTTCAGCTTACTATATGACTATCCTGATATGATGCAGGCGGCTATACAAAGCTATGATATTTTTTTATTACCCGTTTGTAATCTAAGTAGTGAAAATTTTAATAGAAATGGAATAGCGATTGAACAAATTGGAGAAGATGGAGAAATGCAGCTAGAAGGAAATCAATGGAAAATTGTAAAAAAAATAACCATCAAAATAATCTAACACCCTATGATATATCTAATCATTTTACTCACCATTACACATATCATTGTATTGCACCAATTAAGAAAATACCTGAATGCATATAAAAAGAATAATCACAATTATATAACGAATGAGCTTCAAAAAATCAACCAATCATTCTACCATAGTGCTAATGACATCAATGAAAATGTAACTATTTTTTCTCAAAACACAGAGAACAAACTAAAGAGTATTGAAGATGCTACGACAACATTTACCAAAAATTATAGAAAGAATTTTCATGAATTAACAAGTTTTATAAAATCCGACTATCAATCATTAACAGCTTTGGTAAAAGAGACCAATACGCTTCTAGAAGGTTTACTACAAAGAACTGAAGAAAACATCTCTAAAAATCAAGAATTAAAACCACTATTAATGCATAGTCACGAAGCATTAGAAAAACTATATGGTAAAAGTAAGTTGTTAATTTCGGGCTATGAAAAAAATCTAAAAAACATACAAAATGAAATGGAAAATACTGTAGCAACTATAGAAAACACATTGGATACCAAAATAAGGCATATAGCTACCAAAGGTGAAAAGGCAATAACTGAATCCTTAGAAATTAGTAAAAATACCGTTCATACAATGACGGATGAGACCAACGCAAAGCTCAAGATACTACTTCGAGATAATCAAATACAAACACTAGTAAACAATATTCAGGCAATAGAAAAAACAGTAAAAACGAATATATCTGACATCAATACTTCTATCAGTGAACTTGATCAAGTATTTATAACAAAATTGAAAACATATATGGAAGCTGATAAAGACAAAAAAGGGTTTTTTGGATTTTAATAAAAGATAGACACTTGAAAAAAACATTGAGATATTGGTTAGTTGATGATGATAATCCCAGAAGATATTTATTTGAGATTTTTCTCGCATTGATTATCATCTTTTCGGTCGTATTAGCTTTTATGCAAAATGAGCAAGGAGAACTATCAGGTATCTTTGCTACGCTAGACACCTCAATCATCATTTTTTTTATATTAGAGTATGTAGCCCGCTTTTATATTGCTTCAGATTTCAGAGAAGATCTTAGTCATAAAAATCTTGGTTTTGCTTTTAGTAAAAAAGTAAAATGGATGATCAAACCTTCCTCTTTAATAGATTTTTTCGCCATTATACCTTCATTACATTTTTTCAGGATATTTAGGGTATTTAGGTTTTTTAAATTACTGCGATTAATTAGATTAATTCGTGTTTTTAAAATTCTAAGGGATTTTGATAAATTGAATATCATACTTCGGGGAATGCCAGAGCAAAACAGGATATTCTACATATTTTTTACAATTACTTTCTTTTTAATCATTTCTATAAGTTTTGGGCTATACATTGTAGAAAGTAAAAGCGTTGACACAGAAATCTCTTCCTTCAAAGATGCATTGTGGTATACATTAAAAACAATTGAACTGGTTGATGAAACCCCAAATACATGGATAGGAAAATTGTTTTCTGGACTTTTATTATTGTTTAATATGGCCATTTTTGGGTTTCTCGTTTCAATGATTCTAAATAAAATAAGACAAGTTATGGATGCAATTACAACAGGTAAAATTTCAAATTTGAAGATCAAAGATCATATTGTTATTTGTGGATACACTAAATCATCTCAAAATGTTATCGAAGAGCTTCTAAAAGACAAAAAAAAATACAACAAAATTGTATTGGTAAGCACCAGACCAATAAAAGAAATTTCTGGTCTGATATACGTTAATGCTGACTTTACTGATTATAAAACGCTAACATCACTAAATATAAAACATGCACGATTCGCTATTGTTTTTGCAGAAGCAAAAGAACACGATACAATAAAAGATGTGGATTTAAGAACGGTAATGACCATTTTTCATATAGAGAAAGAAGCTCCACACGTACATACTATTGCAGAGATTAATGATGAAATCAATGCAGAAATTATAAAAGACAAAATCCAAGGTGATGAAATCTTATATAAAGAGTTAATAGATGCTAAAATTATTACTGCTTGTATTAACAACCCTAATATTTCTAATTTATTCTATGAATTATTCGGAGATAAAAATGAGCGTATTAAATGTACAAATCTTAATGAATTAAATATTGGAGATAAAGCGATTGTTAAAAAACTTAAAATGTTCTTTACAGATAGAAATGAAACTTTCATCGGACTTATAGATGATCAAAACCAATCCGTTTTATCGCCAGATAATACTATGGAGATTGATACCAGTTACAGACTTATTTATCTTTCGTAATTCAGTCGAGTTTAAACTCCAAATACACAGGTAGATGATCCGACAATTTTCTTGCTTTGGTAAGTTCATCACATGCCTTTACAAAGTCTATGACTCCTCCTTTAACTTTTGTAATATTTTTAGAATAAAAAATATTATCTATAACATAATTAAGGTAAGAACCACTTACACACGAAAGCTTTAAAGTAGTTTTCTTATTAGTGGTAGCTACACTGTAACCACTTTTTTTAAATAAAGAGAATATTGCATCATTTTCATTGGTATTAAAATCTCCTGCCAAAATTAGTGGTGTTTTAAGAGAATCTGCTATGAATTTGGTTAGCGCTTCTATTTCTGGTTTAGGGTTCTTACTATAAGAACGAGAGTGAAAATTTAGCATAGTGAACTTTCTTTTACCCATGTAAAAATCAATTAAAAAAGGTTCTCTATCAATTTCGGAGTCTACTTCCTTTAGTAATCTTCCTCTGGTTTTGATTTTAATATCCTTTGTTTTCCAGATGTATGCGTATCGCTCCGTCATATATGGAGGACTGTGTGTAGGATTACTAATAACATAATCCCACGTTGCTCCTTTTCTATTCAATATATCACTTAGTTTTGCCACGGCTTGTGCCCCACCAAATCCTGCAACAATCTCTTGTATTGCCACAATATCTGCATCCTTAACAATAGTAGCTATTTGTTCTAACTCTTTATTATCTTTTGTTTTTCCTAAATCACGAATATTCCAAGATATTAATGTAATCGAAGTGCTTTGACCAAAGGAAAAACTATATACCAATAAGAAAGTGAATACGAGTAATTTTTTATACATCATAAAGAGTTTTGAAAGGTTACTTTTAAATGTAATAAAAAAGAATACCTTAGAATTGAGGATTTCCGTAATTCGTTAAAAACCGTAAACAGCAGAAGAGATTCAGGAAATTTTAAAATTTATAACCAAATAATTATCACTTATCAAAGCATAAAATAAACCAGTATGTCTCTAACCAACAGTCCAGAAATCACGAATCTGAGCCCCATCTTCTCCACAAGTCAAAAAAAGGTCGCCTAAAAATTACTTTTTAGACGACCTCTTATTATTCAAACTAGAAACTATTATTAAGATTATTCTCCAATTACAACCCTTACTGTTTCTAATTTATTTTCAGTCTGAACCTGCACCATATATAATCCAAACTCTAAAATAGATAAATCCAATTCGGTAGTCTCTCCAGAAGAAATAACAGATGTATTATATACTTCTATTCCATTTACATTATACACTCTAAAAGATGCTTCTTTTACTGATTGATCTAAACTAAAATTAAACACTCCATCAACACTAGGGTTAGGTGCAACTATTATATTTTTAGTAGCCAATGAAGAAGAAACTTCTATTTCACTACCTCTTTTCCCTTCGTGTCCTCTTCTATCTGACTCCACCACGTTAATAATATAATCTTCTGTTTCTCCAAACCATGCATCTCCACAAGGAGATAATTCATTACCATATATCGCTCTGATACGAAGGATAGTTTTCCCTAATTTTGCCCAATCTGGAACTGTAAAAAAGAATGTCCAATCATTTGTTGTAGGAGTTGGTTTATATAGTATATTTTGTTCTGCTGTATCGTCAAAATCACCATCTTGATTCCAATCTACCCAATATCCTACCTCTGTATCTTCCCAAGCCGTACTTGTTTTTATACTCATAACACCTGCTTCATGAGTATTCGTATACGGTCCTTTTTCTACACTTGCTCCATTAAAATCATATAACTCATATCCATCCGTATAAGTTGTAATATTTCGTACTCCAGAAAATTCTACTTCTGTAATATATTGTCCACTTGGTCTTGCATTATTACTTGCACATGCACCAGATAAATTCACAGTAATATAATCGTCTATAAATTTCACATGTGAACCTCCTTGATTCGTTACAGTTAACTTTACAGAATAAGTTCCTGATTTAAAGTATTTTACCTGAGGTACTTGCTCTGTACTTGTAGTAGGAGTAGCACCTTCGAACTCCCAATACCAAGCTGTCGGATTACTTGTTGATAAATCATCAAACCTTACATAATCATTTGCATCCGTTACATATCTTAATACAGTAGAAAAATCCGCTACTGGTGGTGTGATGATAGGAAGATCTACAGTTATATAGTTATCATAAAAAATTTCATCTTTCCCAAATTCATTTTCTACAATCAGTTTAACTGAAAAAACTCCTCCTCTAATATACCTAACAAGAGGGTTTCGATCTGTACTTATAGATGGAATTCCTCCTTCGAATTCCCATCTCCAAGAAGTAGGATTATTCGTAGATATATCTGCAAACTCTATTAAATCCTTATCATCATTAGTATATGTATGAGAAGCTCTAATTCTTGCATCTGGCCTTCTAGGATCCACAATATTAACCGTATAATCTTCAATTTCTCCAGTAATATTATTTCTGTATTCACAAGGACCCAACTCAGCATCATAATTGTATCGTATTCGCATTCGGGTCTCTCCTAATGGAGCATCTGCAGGCACTAAGATATTACCTGATATCGGAGCTGTACTACTTTTATACAATACCCTCTCTGTAGCATCAAAAGTAGCATCCCCATTCCAGTCTATCCATGCCTGAATAGAAATATGCTCCCAATGACTCCATCTTGTTGTAACTTCTAAATTGTATTCTCTTCCTTGTTCTATAAATGCTATTTTATCAGTAAAATCCGAATATCCATTAGTTCCTAATTCTGATGAATTATTTATTTCAGAAAAATTAACATTGGTAATATAGTTATTACCTCTCGACATGTGAACCTGACAATACTCCGTGTTATCCTGAGCTATAATTGATTGAAATATTAAAAGATAAATCAAGGTGAGTACTATTTTTGTTGTTTTCATTCTTAAAAAAATTAGAATTTATTGTTTGTTGTATTTATTATTGTTTTATTACCATACTTATCCTATAGGATAAGTATTTTATATGATATTAATATCACATCTAGCCATATTCTATTTTAAGCTATATCATCTGATTAATTAACTAAAGAACTTAGGCAATGAGATATTCCTAAAAGCAATAAGTACTTTTTCTTCCTTATTCCTAATTAGATTGTTATTGAAGTATAAATGTGAAGATTGTTTATGCTTAAATTAGCGCTATCTGGCGTTTTTATTTCATCTATAAAGATCATTAATGATAGCCCTATCTACATTTTATTTAATTTTAAAGTTGATAATTAAATCTTTCTCTAATATGATACTATTCGTAGTACATATATCTTTCTAAAGTGCTTGATTTAATAACTGAGAAACTAGTGTCTCTCTTCTCATTTTTAAATTATTTTAAGTTTTAATTTCGGGGCAAAAATAACTATTTATTGTTTACTTCCAAACGTTTTTAATGTTAAGAAAAAAATATTTCAAACATTGCAAAAAAACACATAAAATACTTACATTCAGTGTTTTAAAATGATTTTATTTTTCTTTACAAATAATCAAAAAATAATAACAATACCACTGTTGTTACAAAAAAAAATACGATATAATTTTCTAAAAAAATCCACTCTCCTAGGTTTCAACTATATAAAAAAACATGTAAGATAAACGTTTAAAAAAACCATCAAAAATTTATTTTGATGGTTTTTTTATCACAGCTTACATTTAACCTTTTTTAGGTTGTTGTACACAATTCTATTGATTCATTATCTCTTCAATTTCTTCAATCTCAATAGGAATATTCCTCATAAGATTAAATGGTTCACCTTTTTCTTGTACGACTACATCATCCTCTAATCTAATTCCAAATCCTTCATCCGGAATATAAATTCCTGGTTCAACAGTAAAAACCATATTTGCCTGTATCGGTTCGGTAAGAATTCCATAGTCATGAGTATCTAACCCCATGTGATGTGATGTTCCGTGCATAAAATATTTCTTATACGCAGGCCAATCCGGGTTTTCATTTTTTACGTCTAATGTATCCAACAGCCCCAATCCTATTAGTTCAGAGGTCATAATCTTGCCTACTTCTACATGGTATTCGGCCAAAATAACACCTGGTTTAAGCATTTTGGTAGCTTCATTTTTTACACGTAATACAGCACTATACACTTCTCTTTGACGCTTATTATACTTCCCTGAAACAGGAATTGTTCGTGTAAGGTCACTAGCATAATTTGCATACTCCGCAGCTACATCTAGTAAAATTAAATCCCCTTCTTTACACTGTTTGTTATTTTCTATATAATGCAAAACATTGGCATTAGCACCACTAGCAATAATTGGAGTATAAGCAAATCCTTTAGATCTATTATTAATAAATTCATGTAATAATTCTGCTTCAATTCCATATTCCCACACATCTGGGTTTACATAATTTAACAATCTTCTAAAACCTTTTTCTGTTATATTACAAGCAGTTTGAATCAGTTCTATTTCTATAGAGTCTTTTACAGATCTCAATCGTTGCAAGATAGGGTTACTCTTAGCCACTGAGTGAGCTGGATACTTAGACTTCCACCATTTTGTAAATCTGTCTTCGCGAGTTTCGGTTTCTGTATTAGATCGGTAATGCTCATTGGTATTTACATAAACCGTTTCGCACTGTGTCATAATCTCAAAGAAAATCTTTTCTAAATCCTGAAGCCAATACACTGTTTTTATTCCAGAAACGTTTAAAGCTTCTTCTTTGGTTAATTTTGCGCCTTCCCAAATAGCAATTAATTCATTAGTCTCTTTTAAAAAAAGGATTTCTCGATGTTTTTCTTTTGGTGCATCCGGAAAAAGTATCAAAATACTTTCTTCTTGATCTACACCACTTAAATAGAAAATATCTCTATGTTGCTCAAATGGCATGGTACTATCAGCACTAATTGGATATATATCATTACTGTTAAATACAGCGATGCTATTGGGTCTCATTTCAGCGGTAAACTTCTTACGATTCTTTATAAAAAGAGTCTTATCTATAGGGTTGTATTTCATACTATAATTTTTTAGTAAACTACCTCGGGGCGAGCCCACGTGGCATTCGTTGGAAGCATATTTTCAATTTCGAGGCAAGCCTCGGGGTATTAAACCCTTTGGCAGTGCCAATAAAAAAGTGTTTCCAAAAATAAGGTTATTATTTGTGTATTAGGACTAACCTTAAGAATTACACTGTTTTCTAATGATATTTTTAATCAGACTTATAATGTCATAAAACACTTCCTCTTTAGACAATATTTCATGGTATTTCAGAAATATCAATATTATCTATATAGCTAGGCAGCAATTAACCTCTTAAAGTTCATATTACATCTCAATTCTTCATAGCATATAGGTTAGTTATCGACCAATAATCAAGAAAATATATCAAATATAAATCAAAAGTGTTGTTAAACTATCTCTAAAAATTTTGACACTCTGAATGCATTACATACTTTTCAATCAACGAACCTTACTTTGTTATCTTAAATTAATAGATTTGAATTCAGTGTGTGTTTTTTAAAATACTATCTACATCCTTCTAAATCCCTCTTCAAAGGGAGACTTTAAAACTCTTTCTATTAATAAGAAGGGTTGAGATATGGATGTTTTATTTAACAAAGTAGGACTAAATTACCTTTAATATGAAATCATCTATACTTTCCTTTTCGTTTTTTTTATGCACTTCTCTCCTATTATCCCAGCAAATACCAACAGATCCAAGTGTTATTAAAGAATCAAGTGTTTTCAAAAAAAAATTAGAAAATGCATCAATAGTAAAGAATATTCCATTTGAAAACATTGGACCTTCTATCATGAGTGGCCGTGTAGTAGATCTCGCTATAAACCCCGAAAACACTACAGAGTTTTATGTTGCCTATGCCTCCGGAGGATTGTGGTATACCTTAAATAATGGAACTACTTTTGAGCCTGTTTTAGATAATGCAGAAACGATCAATGTAGGTGATATTGCTGTAGATTGGAAAAATGATATAATTTGGGTCGGCACAGGAGAAAACAATTCTTCTCGATCTTCATATGCAGGTACGGGCATTCTTAAATCTATAGACAAAGGTAAAACGTGGGTAAATGTTGGCCTAATTGATTCACATCATATCGGTAGAATTTTAATTAATCCTAACAATCCCAATGAAGTAGTCATAGGAGTAACTGGTCATCTATATTCTACAAACCAAGAAAGAGGAGTTTATAAAACTATTGATGGTGGAAAAAACTGGGAGAAAACATTATTCATTAATAATAAAACAGGAATTATAGACATGGCTTTTTCCCCTGGAAATTTTAATATTATGTATGCTTCAGCTTGGGATAAGGAGCGTAAAGCCTGGAATTTTAGAGGTAGTGGTTCCGCATCCGGAATATATAAAAGTACAGATGCCGGAAATACTTGGAGTAAAATATCAATTAATGGAAGTGGTTTCCCTACGGGAGATGGAGTGGGAAGGATAGGATTAGCAGTCTATGATGAACATACACTATATGCTGTTCACGATAGTCAATATAGACGAGATAAAGAAAACTCTGTAGAAAAAAGTTCTGGTCTTACTAAAGAAGATTTTAAAACTATGACTGTAGAAGCATTTCTTAATATTGATGATAAAGAACTAAATAGATATTTAAAGTCTAATGGGTTTCAGGAAAAGTATAGAGCAAAAAATGTAAAACAACTTATCAAGGTTGGTACTGTAAAACCAGTTGATCTAGCAAAATACCTAGAAGATTCTAATGCTAACCTTTTTGATACGCCGGTAATCGGGGCAGAAGTATACAGAAGTGATGATGGTGGTAAAAACTGGAAGAAAACACATAAAGAATATTTGGATGATATATTTTTTAGTTATGGATATTATTTTGCGCAGATACAAGTAAACCCTAAGAACAAAGATCATATCTATATTTCGGGTGTCCCCATTTTAAAATCAAAAGACGGCGGAAAAACGTATAAAAGTATTAGTGCAAAAAACGTCCACGCAGATCATCATGCCCTGTGGATCAACCCAAAAAAACCAAACCATTTAATAAATGGTAATGATGGAGGAGTTAATATTTCTTATGATGATGGGGCCAATTGGATAAAGGCAAATCAACCTAGTGTTGGACAATTTTATGCAATTAATGTCGATCATGAAAAACCATATAATGTTTACGGTGGCCTACAAGATAATGGAGTATGGATGGGGCCTGTAAATGCTCGAGAAAATTCTGAATGGCATCAAAGTGGTCAATATCCATGGAAAAGTATCTTAGGAGGAGATGGAATGCAAATACAAATAGATAATAGAAATAGTGCTATAGTATATACTGGGTTTCAGTTTGGAAACTACTATAGAATAAATCGAGCCACCAATGAAAGCATTTATATTCAACCAAAGCACGAACTTGGCGAATCTCCTTATAGGTTTAATTGGCAGACACCAATTCTATTATCTTCTCATAATCAAGATATCTTATATCTAGGAGGAAACAAATTAATGAGATCTATGAATCAAGGAGATGATTGGATGGCAATATCCGATGATCTTACTACAGGAGGTAAAAAAGGAAATGTTGCATACGGAACCATAACAACTATTACAGAATCTCCGTTTCAATTTGGGCTTATTTATACAGGTAGCGATGATGGCTTAATACATATCACCAAAAATGGAGGAGGAAATTGGAACAAAATATCAGATAACCTTCCAAAAGAGTTATGGGTCTCTAGACTGATTGCTTCTTCGCACAAAAAAGAGCGAGTGTATGCAACCCTAAATGGATATCGACAGGATAATTTCACACCTTATGTGTATGTAAGTGATGACTATGGACAAAACTGGCAGCGCATCTCAAAAGATTTACCAATATCATCAGTCAATGTAATTAGAGAAGACCCTAAAAATGAAAATATCGTTTACTTAGGAACAGATAATGGTGCATACGTATCTATAAATAAAGGTGAAACATGGCAAGCTTTCTCCAAAGATTTACCTAATGTAGCAGTATATGACATTGTTATACAACCAGATACCAATGATCTTTTATTAGGAACTCATGGTAGGAGTATCTACAAAACGAACATAATACCATTACAAGAATTAAATGAAAAAATATTAAATTCTGACCTACACTTATTCCAAATGGAAGCTGCAACGTTTTCATCAGATTGGGGTAATTCTTGGAGTAAATGGCTAGAGCCCGAAGAGCCATCTGTAATGATTAAATGTTATGCAAATAGTCCGGGAGTTGTCTCCATAAAAATTACTACCGAAAATGGAAAAACACTCCAACAATTTTCTTCAGACATTGATAGAGGATTGAATTACATACCATACAATCTTGTGATTTCTGAAAAAGGTAAAAAAGCATTAATTAAAGAATTTCCTGATGAAGATATACCAAAACGAACGAATGGAAAATTCTATTTACCTACCGGAAAATATGGTATTGAGGTTTCTAAAAAAGAAAACATAAAAAAAATGTCTTTTGAAATTAATTAAAAATATAGGTCTTTGATAAACTAATAAACCGGGGTGGGTATCAAAGAATCCTACATGCCAATAGTCAACTACCTCGAGTAGGCCTACGAAGCATGCATCGGATACAAAATTTTAGAATTTCAGGGCAAGCTTCAGAGAATTAAACCCACAATGTGGATTAAATTTATTGTTATGCCGATTCTTTATCGATGTAAGCTTTTACACCATACAATATGAATTTTGAGTATATAGATGTTCTAGAAAAATAAACAAAGATAAAATTCAAAAAAATGAGTTTTAATTTGCTGTGTCCTTTAGTTTTTTTGTGTTATTTTATATAAAGGTTTGTAAATCTTATAATGAAATTAAATCCATACAATATAATTATATTTTTAGGGTGTTTGGTATTAGTCATTCTTTCACTCCGGAAACTTTTTATACATTGGAAAAGCAACAAAATTTATAGATACTTCTATGGTTTTTTTATAACAGCCAATCTAGTTATTATTCAGGTTTTACTAATGGATTTTAAAATTCATAAATTCCAACCTTGGATTCTTATGTTATTTCTTCCCTTTCAGTATTTATCTCCAGTTTACTTAACAGCTTTTATCTGTTACTATTTAAAAAAAGAAGAAATCTATAATAAAAACAAACTCTACCTTTTATATCCGTTTATAGGGTTCTTTACATTATATACAATCCTTAAGATTAATATTATAATGGACTATGCATGGATTTCTAAGAAGATATTCACCATAATCCATACGGAAATTGATGAGAACTCTGCTCTAGCATATAGTATAATACTAAGTGTATGGTGCTTGCTTATTATTCTTAGATATGAAAACACTATAGGTAACCTCAGCTACAAGCAGGTTAAAAAAAAGACAAAATGGATCAAAACCATTATTTCCATATTTATCACATTTAATATCCTTTGGTTGCTGACTATTCTATTATTTTTTATAAGAGAAGATATCAGTGGTCATTTCCCCTATTATCCGTATTGGATATTATATGTATTGTTTTATTATATTTTCTTTTTTCTAGGATCAAAACACTTGTATAAAGTGTCTGAGGATAATAAGATTGAAGCGGAGCAAGTACAACAAGCTATAGAAAGTTTCCAGATGTCGGGATTAAATCATATGTTCACAGAAGAAGAGTTACAATTAATACATTATGATGCTCCATCCCAAATAACAGGGGTTTTAAGCTATTTTTCGACATCCTTATTTGACAAACATAAGTTGGAAGATGTACTTTGGGATATTGTAGAAAATTGTATTTCTCACCTACAATTAGAGGACTGCATTATTTATATTTTGGATAAATCGAAAGGTATACTGGTTCAAAAGGCGGCCTTTGGAAATAAAAATAACGGAGAACGAAAAATCCTAAGCCCTATTGAAATACCCTTAGGTAAGGGTATTGTCGGGGAAGTAGCATTTTCGGGAACATTTGAGTGTATTCATAACGTATCTAATGACAATAGATATATCGTAGATGATATGAGTAGAAAATCAGAGTTAGCCGTTCCTATTTTTGTAAATGATCTCGTAGTTGGCGTTTTAGATTCTGAAAACTCTCAAGAAGGCTTTTTTAATGAAAATCATATCTTTTTATTCCAATTAATAGCTAAACTTACTGGAAAGAAACTTGCCCAAGTTCACCTTGGAAGCACAATAAATATCACAGATGACAACCTATATTTCAAGGAGTTGCATTTTTTGATGAAAGAAGCCAAAATATATAGAGATTCAAACCTAAGTTTGGACAGCATATCTAAAATGCTAAATATTAGCAGTAATTATTTGTCTCAATTAGTAAATAAACTAAGTGAAACAAATTTTTCTGATTATGTAAATAGCTTCAGAATCGAAGATGCAAAATCTAAACTAAAAGATTCTAAATTTACAAACTACACTATTTTAGACATTGCCTTAGAATCAGGATTTAACTCAAAATCAACATTCTATAGTGTATTCAAAAAACATACTGGTCTTTCTCCTAAAGAGTTTAGAAATTAACAACCTCGGAGCAAGTTCTTGAGGTATGCTTACGAAAACCATCATTTTTTTCAAGGCAAACCTTGGGGAATTTGAAGCTTAAACAAGCCTCTATCAATCCTTTTTATTGATTTTCTTTAAAAATCCTGATTAGACATACATAAATTAAAAACTGTGCTAAAGAAAACAGTTAGAATTTCATATCTTGTTATATTGATTTTTTTAAAATTGATTTTTAATGCTCCAAAATGAACTTTTCAATAATGTATTACAAGATTTCAATACTGGCTATTGGGAATTATACAAAGACCCTTACAGGGAAATCTGGTCTAAAAAATTTTACAAAACTCTTGGGTATTCCTCAAACACTATCCAACCCGATATAGATTATTTTCTAACACACCTAATACATAAAGAAGATCTTGATATTTTCAGAGATAACTTTATAAGCTATAGGCTTAATAACATTAATTTTAAGCAATACATTAAAATACTCAATGTTGAAAATAAATATCAACTGTTTCGATGTTCTACAAATGATGAATTGCCAGTAAACATTAAGTCAGAAATTAATTTTATATTTTTTTTCGAGGTTAAACTAGAACCAGATCAGGCTATAATAAAAGACAATTTTTATTATAAAGAAACAGCGCAAATGACATCAACGGGTAGTTGGTATGTCGATTTTCATAAAAAAGAAAGTTATTGGGATTTTGAAACCTACAAAATACTAGAATATCCAGATGATTATAAACCCTCCTTAAAAGACTCTGCTAATTATTATTCCGAAGATTGTAGACAATTGGCGGCAGATTGTTTTTTTAATTGTGCAATGTCTGGTATCCCATTTAATACCGAAATAAAAATGGTTACTCTTAATAACAGAGAATTCTGGGCAAGAGCAATCGGAAAACCTATGTATAATGAAAATAAAGAAATAATAGGTGTTCGTGGAGTTTTTCAGGATATTGATGATCAAAAAAGAAAGGAAATCAGATTGCAAAAATCTGTAGACATTATTGCTGCTCAAAACTCAAGACTTTTTAATTTCGCTCATATTGTATCCCATAACCTTAGATCACATACTAGCAATTTATCACTATTGGTTCAGTTAATAGAAGATATTAACGATCCAAAAGAAAAAGAAGAGCTAATTAAAGAAGTAAAAACCATCTCTTCTAATCTTAATACAACAATAGAACACTTAAATGAAATTGTAACCATACAAACCAATAATAAACAGAAGAAAATTCCTGTAAAATTCAAAGAATCATTAGAACTTGTAACTAGTGGAATAAGTCAAATAATAAATAATAATAATTCGCAAATACGAACAGATTTCAGCGAATTAGAAGAAATAAACTATATCCCGGCATATTTAGAAAGCATCCTATTAAATCTAATTACCAACGCAATAAAATACAAACATCCAGATAGAGATCCAGTTATTGATATAAAAACATATCTTAAAGATAAAAGCCAATTCTTAAAAGTTTCAGACAATGGCAGAGGTATTGATATGAGCTTATTTAAAGATAAAATATTTGGTATGTACAAGACATTCCACTATAACAAAGATGCTGTAGGAATAGGTTTATTTTTGACTAAAAATCAAGTAGAGTCTATGGGCGGCTCTATTACTGTAGAAAGCCAAGTCGATAAAGGAACTTCTTTTATTATAGAATTCTAATTAAAACCACATATCCATGAGTCATCTAATAGATGTAGCTTGTATTATCGATGATGATACTATATACATAAATTTAGTTAAGCGAATAATTGAATCTAAGCATCTTTGTAAAAATTTACTCATTTTTGAAAATGGTAAGAATGCTTTGAGTTTTTTTGAGGCGATACTAAACAATCCTAAAAAAGAGAATATTCCCGAAATAATTTTCTTAGACCTTAATATGCCCATTATGGATGGATGGGAGTTTTTAGCAAATTTTATTAGAATTAAGAATAATTTTGGAAAAACAATTACATTGTATATAGTAAGTTCATCCATTAATCCATTAGATATCAAAAAAGCGAAAAGCATCAGTGATGTCAAAGATTACTTAATAAAACCAGTAACTATCAAAGAACTAGAATCTATATTCAGTATTCATTGAATATAAACCAACGTTTAGACTTTGAAATTAAGCTCAATCGGATTAACCTCTCTGGACAGATCGAATTTTTTACGCAAATGGTCACTGATTCATCTTAATACTTTTGTCTGAAATCACATTAGATTAGCAATATCTTTAGCGTTATACGATTCTTTAAGAAAGTAAATTGACAAAAAAAGCTGTCGGAAGAACATTCTTCCGACAGCTTTTTTTATGTTTTTCTATGTAGAAAATTTTAGTATCTATAATATTCTGGCTTATAAGGTCCTTCTACTGTAACACCAATATATTCAGCTTGCTCTGGTCTAAGAGTTTCTAACTCCACTCCTAAACGTGCTAAATGCAATTTTGCTACCTTTTCATCTAAATGCTTAGGAAGCATATACACTTCATTTTTATAGTTTTCAGAATGATTCCAAAGTTCAATCTGCGCCAATGTTTGGTTTGTAAATGAGTTACTCATTACAAAACTAGGATGCCCTGTAGCACATCCAAGATTTACCAAACGTCCTTCTGCCAAAATGATAATATCCTTACCATCTACAGTATATTTATCTACCTGTGGCTTAATTTCATCCTTGGTATCCCCATAATTGTCATTTAACCAAGCCATATCAATTTCATTATCGAAATGACCTATGTTACAAACAATAGCTTTATCTTTTAAAGCCTTAAAATGTTTGGCTTGTACGATATCCTTATTACCCGTAGTAGTTATAACCACATCTGCATTACCCACTACAGTTTCGAGCTTCTTTACTTCAAATCCGTCCATGGCTGCTTGTAATGCACAGATAGGATCAATTTCGGTAACAGTTACGATAGAACCAGCTCCCTTAAACGATGCAGCAGTACCTTTACCCACATCTCCATATCCACAAACAACCACACGCTTACCTGCTAACATGGTATCTGTCGCACGACGAATTGCATCAACCGCACTCTCACGACATCCGTATTTGTTATCAAATTTAGACTTCGTAACCGAATCATTGACATTGATAGCCGGCATAGGCAGTGTTCCATTCTTCATTCTTTCGTACAAACGATGTACACCTGTTGTAGTCTCTTCTGATAAACCTTTAATGTCTTCAACTAATTCTGGGTACTTATCTAATACCAAATTGGTAAGATCTCCTCCGTCATCAAGAATCATATTTAATGGCTTTCTGTCCTCTCCAAAAAATAAGGTTTGTTCTATACACCAATCAAATTCTTCTTCATTCATCCCTTTCCAAGCATATACCGGAATACCTGCATCTGCAATTGCTGCTGCTGCCTGATCTTGTGTAGAAAAAATATTACAAGAACTCCAAGTAACCTCAGCTCCCAATGCTTGCAATGTTTCTATCAATACAGCTGTCTGTATTGTCATATGCAAACAACCTGCAATACGCGCACCTTTTAGAGGTTGTTCATTTTTATACTCTTCACGAAGAGACATTAGTCCTGGCATTTCAGCTTCTGCTAATTCTATTTCTTTTCTTCCCCAAGCGGCTAATGAAATATCTTTCACCTTGTAAGGAACATAAGGTACTGTTTTGGTACTCATAGGTATTTATTTTATGATTATGAGGTGCTTATTGGTATTTCGCACTAAATTGTTCTAAATTCGTCCGTCAGAAAATCAGGTTTTTATTTCTGTTTTTCAGTTTGCAAAGGTACGTAATAACTTTAAGAATATAAATGCCTCTTTATAAAACTATAACAGTTGATGACAGCACTAATGTGTTGATTTGGAAGATTGAAGAATCCTATGAATCCTTATGTAAAGGAATCGAACTTACCGAACATTGCCAACGCAGAGTTGATAATATGAAATCTGATTTGCACAAAAGAGGGTTTATGAGCATTCGGCATCTACTTGGAGTTTTCGGATATAAAGATCATGATTTGTACTATGATGATTTCGGAAAACCATATCTAAAAGATGGAAAACAAATTTCGATTACACATTCATTTGAATTTGCTGGTATTATTATCAGTGACAAATTGGTTGGGATAGATATTGAAAAACAACGTGAAAAAATTCAAAGGATAGCTCATAAGTTTATAGATTCCGAAAAAGACTTTATAGATCAACAACACGAAAATAAAACAAGAGCGCTAACCGTAATCTGGGGAGCAAAAGAATCTCTATACAAACTCTATGCTACTACAGGATTGAGTTTCGAGCAACATATTCATATTATGCCTTTCGATTTGGGTATGCCTTTTACAGCAGGCAGTATACATTATAAAGATAAAATTAGTCATTATGATATTACATTTTCTGAATTTGACGGTTTTACTTGTGTATATGCTCTACCTTATGAGTAATTTAAAGTTAAGTTAATTATAGAGACATCAGATATTCAGAAAAGTATCTAACTTTTGCCGCAAAAAGTTTAAGAATTGTATCAATTAACTTATATTTCCAATCCCTAAATCATAATAATCTAAGTATCCTCCTCAAAAAAAGCTTAGATACTATATTTGTTTTTCAAAAAAAGTTTCGAAAATATTGATTAAATAGAACCATAAAGTGAATATTACAGATAAAGACATTAAACTGATTAAATCTAAAGGGTTAACAGTAGAAAAAGTACTTTCCCAAATAGAAATATTTAAGAACGAAATTCCTTTTGTAGCATTACGCAGTGCTGCGAGTCTGGACAATGGAATTCTAAAATTTTCAGAACATTATCAAACAGAACTCACCAAATTGTACGAATCTAGATCTGTAGATCTGGAAACCATAAAATTTGTACCAGCCTCAGGAGCTGCTACACGTATGTTTAAAGAATTGTTCAAATTTTTAGAAAACTATGACTACGAGAAAGAAAGTTTAAATTCGTATACGAATCATGAAAAAGCAAATGCTATACGCTTATTCTTGATTGGTTTAGAGAAGTTTCCTTTTTATGATACAGTTAAGGAAAAGGTTAAAAATTCATATCCGCATTTTGATTCGTTATCCGAAGGGCGTCAACTTTATATTTTTGTAGAAATGATGCTAAAAGAAAAAGGATTGAATTTTGGTGTCTATCCAAAAGGGCTATTACCTTTTCATAAATATTCTAATAGTATTGCTACTTCATTTGAAGAACATTTGTATGAAGCAGCTGGATATAACAAAAATTCGAAAGGAGATTCTAAATTACATTTTACCATTTCCAAAGAACATCTTGAGGCATTTAAAGACGAATTCGAAAGAAAAAAGAAAAAGGTAGAAGAAAAAACCAATACAAATTTTACTATTACTTATTCATTTCAGAAGCCTGAAACGGATACAATAGCTGTTACAGAAGATAATGAGCCATATAGAACAGAAGATGGATCATTATTATTCAGGCCAGGAGGCCACGGAGCACTGATCGAAAATCTGAATGAACTAGATGCTGATATTATCTATATCAAAAATATTGATAATGTAGTAGTACGCAAGTATCAAGATGAGGTATCAGGTTACAAAAAAATACTGGCAGGAAAACTTATAGAGATTCAGGATGAGGTATTCAGAATACTAAATTCTATAGACAAAAAAGCACCATCAGAGGCTGAACTGAAGGATATCAAAAAATTCTTAGAGCAACAGCTTAATGTACAAATGCCATTAGATTTTGATAAGTTTGCGGAAAAGTATAAAATTCAATTTCTAAAAGAGTCCATGAACAGACCCATTCGTGTCTGTGGAATGGTAATCAACGAAGGAGAACCTGGAGGAGGTCCATTCTGGGTAAAACGAGAGAATGGAAGGCTTATTTTACAGATTATCGAAACACCTCAGATCAATAAAAATGATAGAAGACAACAAGATATTTTAAAAAGTGCGACTCACTTTAATCCTGTAGATTTGGTATGTGGAATTAGGAATTATAAGGGTTCTAAATTTAATTTACAAGAGTTTGTAGACCCAGATGCCGGTTTCATTACTAAAAAGTCCCTTAATGGCAATGTAGTAAAAGCTTTGGAATTACCTGGGTTATGGAATGGCGCCATGTCCAATTGGATAAGCGTATTTGTTGAAGTTCCCCTTACTACCTTTAATCCAGTAAAAACAGTCAACGACCTATTAAAGTCTGCGCATCAGGTAAAGTTATTTTCGTGAATACCTCGATTATTATAAAAGAATTAAAATTTAAAGCTATTCGCAGTTCTGGATCAGGAGGTCAGCATGTCAATAAAGTATCTTCAAAAATAGAACTAACCTTTGATATTTTGTCTTCAAAAGGTATAAATGAAAAACAAAAATCACTCGTTATAAAAAAACTAAATTCCCGAATTACTAATTCGGGAATTTTAATCTTACAATGTGGAGAAACCAGAAGTCAGCATAGAAATAAAGAAATTATAATTCAACGGTTTTTAGATCTACTAAAAGCAAGTCTTAAAATTCATAAAACAAGAAAAACGTCCAGACCTTCCAAAGCATCAGTTAAAAAACGTTTAGAAGAAAAAAAGTATCAAGCTTTAAAAAAATCGAATCGCAAAAAGCCTTTGTTCTAGCTGCAAACCGAAATAAGTGTGTAAAATATCTACACTTTTATGTGTTTTCCACAGTTTTACTCCCCTACCCACAACACACAAACAAATTTAATCAAATGATAAGAGTCTGATAAACAGGTTTTTATATATTTTTTAATGCAAATTAATTTTTGGAACAATTATTCCTATATACATAAACGTAAAGCAAGTTTTTACAAATATAACCCAAATGAAAAATTTACAAATGATCATCGCGATAGTAGTAAGCATTATATCAGCACAAGGAGTAATTGCACAAGATGAGTTAGCTGAAAATGATGGATGGGAAGTAATGGATTACGAATACGAGTTACAGGAATATACTGAAATTGGTATCAATGAATTACCAATAGCAGTTCACAATGGAACTCTTAAAGATTTTGAAAACTTACGTATTTATAATGTTTATATTTCCAAGGATAATACTTATAAAATTATTCTTAAAGGTAAAGATAACTACACAAAAGTTGTATTTGCAAGCGCTAATGGCAAATGGATTAAGCCAAACGACAAATCTTAAATCTAGGGGTAGAAAAGGAATATCGTTTTGCAACCAAAAGACGATATAAAGTTGTTTAGTGCTAAAAAGAGACCCAATCCCAAGGGTCTCTTTTTTATTTTTTATGTCTCTTTAACGTTACATAAAAAGTAAATGTTTTTTATATTTAATTTTATGTAATACATTTAGAGCCATTCTATACTTTCGGTTTTAGCGGTTAAAGTTGATCCTATCTTTAATTTTGAAATTAGAAAGTAAAATGAGGGTACGAGCAAAAAAATTAAAAGGTTCTTGGAATTAAATGATATAAATATGCCTAAAATACTTATAGTAGAAGATGATGTAGCTTTTTGCACAATGCTCAAGACTTTTTTACAAAAAAAAGAGTATCAAGTATCTACTGCATTTTCAGGTAATGAAGCTGTTTTACAAATTCAGGAGGAAACGTACGATATTGTTCTTACAGATGTACGATTACCCGATCGCGATGGAATTACACTACTAGAAGATATTAAAGCAAAGAATTCCGAAACCCAAGTAATTGTTATGACTGGGTATGCAGAAATTAATATGGCAGTTAATGCTATTAAGCAAGGAGCATTTGATTATATCTCTAAACCTTTTAACCCGGATACCATTTTACAAACAATAAAAAAGGCTTTAAAAGTAGGCAAACAAGAAACCAAAACTACAGAAAACAAAGTCACTCCTACTAAAAAGATCATAAATGTTGTGAATGAATCTTTTGTAAAAGGAGTTAGCGATGCTTCCAAAAAATTAAATGAATATGTAGCTCTTGTTGCTCCAACACGCATGTCAGTACTTGTTATTGGCGATAGTGGAACTGGTAAAGAATATGTTGCAAGCAGTATACACAAGGTAAGCACAAGAGCAGATAAACCGTTTGTTGCTGTAGATTGCGGAGCTATTCCTAAGGAAATTGCTTCTAGCGAATTTTTTGGACATATTAAGGGATCATTTACTGGAGCTGTAAATGATAAAGTTGGTCATTTTGAAGCTGCAAATGGTGGAACGCTATTCCTTGATGAAATAGGAAACCTTAGCTACGAACTACAAGTTCAACTCCTAAGAGCGTTACAAGAACGAAAAATAAAACCTGTAGGTAGTAATAAAGAAATAGAAGTAGATATCCGTGTTATAGCAGCAACAAATGAAGACTTAAGCCATGCTGTTAAAGAAGGTGAATTTAGAGAAGACCTATACCACAGACTTAATGAATTTTCTATCAAGGTGCCTCCTTTAAAAGATAGAATTGAAGATTTAATGTTATTTGCTAATCATTTTCTAGAAGAATCCAATGAAGAATTAGATAAACATGTTGTTGGTTTCGCAGATGAAGTATTAGATACTTTTAAGAAATATAATTGGCCTGGAAATCTAAGAGAATTAAAAAATATAGTTAAAAGATCTGTTTTACTTTCACAAGGTGATATGATCATAATGGATGTTTTACCAAATGATATTGCATATGCATCTCATAATGCCAAACAAACATATGGTTTATTTAAAAATCAAAACGAACAAGAACTTATACTAGATGCTTTAGAAAAAGCCAATGGAAATAAAGCAAAAGCAGCAAGAATGCTATCAATAGACAGGAAAACACTTTATAATAAACTAAAACAATACGACATTAGTCTTTAGTTCTCGACTTTTAATTTACTCATAAGTTCTTCTATTTTCATCATTACTTCATTTGCTAAACTAAGCATCTTACTGTTATCTATATTGTACAATCCTTGATGCTCCAATTTATCCAAAATAGGAATAATTTCTTTAGCTTTTATTTGCTTAAACATTGGGAGCATTTTATGTGACAGCTTTTTAATTTGATCAAAATCTTTATTTTCAATTATTGATTTCAATTCATTTAGATTGTTAGTCGTACTTTCATGAAATGTATCCAATATAGCATATAATGAGTCCGAATCTCCATGAGCAAAAAGCATAAGATCACTTAATGAATAGGTAGCATCTTCTATTACCATTTCTGGAATGGGACAATCGTAGCTTACATCTACTGCGTCAATTTTAAGAAGGCTTCCTATAAGATCAATCAAAGCTTTGGGCGCATAGGGCTTACGAAGGCTTCCATAAAAACCTGCCTGCAGGTATTCCTTAGCAGATGTATCTGTTCTTCCTGATAATGCAATTACCTGAAGATTGTCATGATTTGGATTATTCCTAATCGTTTTTAATAGCTCAAAACCATCCATTTTTGGCATTTGGATATCCGTAAGTACAAGGTCATATACGTTTTCGTTTAAAAGCGTAACGGCATCCAATCCATTATGACTAATATCATATGATAACCCTACCAGAGATACAACCTCGCTTGTTAAATCCAATTGACTAGGATCATCATCTACAATTAAAACTTTCTTATTAGAAAAATGATGGATTTCCGTAGGTACTTTCTCTTCTTCAGAAACTTGAGAATTAGAAAGCTTGATAGGTATAGAAAAAGTAAAATTGCTCCCCATTCCGGGTTCACTTTCCAATGTAATGGTTCCCTGAAGCAGTTTAATTATTTTTTTTGTAATTGCTAACCCTAAACCAAAACCTCCGTATTTCTTTTCTGTATTATCATCGCCTTGCGAGAACTCCTCAAAAATATATTTTTTTTGCTCATTGGTAATACCGATCCCAGTATCTTTTACAGATATTACCCATTCCTTTTCTGCAAGACCATTTTCTATAATTTTACTATCAATGGTTATAGATCCATCATCTGTAAATTTATACGCATTATTAACTAAATTTGTTAAAATCTGTTTAATTCTGAAAGGATCGCCCAAAAATTGTTTTTTTAGCAAATCTTCTGATCTAATAATGATATCTAATTTTTTTTTGTCGTTTATAGGAATTACACTTGAAATAGTATTTTCAATTAACTTCTCTGGAGAAAAAGGTAACTCTTCTATAATCATCCTACCGGCTTCTAACTTTGATAGGTCTAAAAGATCATTAACCAGATGAAGAATATAATCTGATGATTTTTTTAAGTGACCTAAATAGTGTCTTTGCTTATTATTTAAACCTGTTTTTTCCAACAAATCAGAATATCCTATTACAGTATTTAGGGGTGAACGAAGGTCATGAGTTACTGTATTTATAAGCGATTCTCTGGTCTTCAGAAGAGATTCTTTGTATGTTTTTTCAGCTTCAAGTTCATTTCGATACTTCTGACTCATCGATACATCCTTGGTAATTAAGAAAAGAAATATAATGGCGGTCAGCAAGCTAATGATGGTAATAATGATAATAAAATTGGAAGTTTTATTTAATATGGCGTCCGATTTTTTAAGCTGTGATAAATATTTTTTCCTTTCATTATCCTCTATAGCAGCCATCAAATCACGAAGCTGTTTCGTTATAATCTGATCATTCTTTAGGAGCTTATTTTCTTTAAGAGAAATCTCTCGCTTGTATTTTTTATCCTTTTTTTCAAGATCTGCAAGTACTTGTTTTACTGTTTTAGCCAGAGAATCCGCAGTTTGATTAGTTAAGCGTTTGGCATTATCCTCTTTTAGAATATTCAGAATATTAACCATACTACTTTTAAATTCTGGAGGAAGTTTTCTAAAACGTCTGTCATAATTAGATTCCCTAAATGACTCATTTGCTTTTTTTAATTCATCAATTGCGGTTGCATATATCCCTTTCTCCTTCCGTTGTTCATATATAGTAATGAGCTCTTTTAAATTCTTATTTTTACTATCTATTAAGGCTTTGATACTATCCACTTTTTTAGCCTGTAATGTATCAGACATCTCACCAACCTGATCAATGGTTTTTATGATAGAATCAATTTTTGTTTTATAATTTTCGAATTTCTTTATATCCGAAGTTTGAATAATATTCCGAGTTAAGCTTTCAGCCTCATACAAACCTGTTATTGCTTCACCCACCAAAAATAACTTTTCATTATTGTCATTTTTGTTTTCTGTAATTTGACTATAATGGCTTAACTGCCTATATATTACCCAAAAAGCAATAACAGCAAGGGCTATCGCCAATGCATATCCTGCAATTATCTTTAACGTTATGGAACGTTTTGTGTTTTTCATTTAGATTAAAAAATGACAATTTATAAAACTCTTAAAAAACGCTTTTATATGTCGATTACCTCATGGCAAGCCTTGGAGAATTAATTTCCTCAATGAGGGATTAAATATAACTATAAATATACTGATCAATTGTTTCACTTTTGTTTTTTCATCTTTTTTAAAGCTCTAAAACCCGTATTTTAAATCAATTAATTGATGTTCGGTCTCTTTTTTTAATATATTTGCCCAACGAACTTTAGGGGTGTCCTTGTTTTAATAAGGTCTGAGAAATACCCTTTGAACCTGATGCGGCTTATACCGACGAAGGGAAAAGTTGAAGTATTCCTTACAAATAAGTAATTATTACTTCTATTTTAGGTAAAAGAGTATTTTTTCCTTCTAAAGTTTATGGATTATTAATGTTATAATTATATGACCATAAACGTAAACAATCAATCTAAATCCATTTCTGAAAATAGTTCTTTAGAATTATTATTACAGCAATTAGATCTTTCTAGAAATGGAATCGCAATTGCTATCAATAACCAAATTATTAGTAAGGAAAAGTGGAACTCTACAATACTTACTAATAATGATAATGTTACAATTATCCAAGCTACACAAGGCGGATAAACCTAATACCCAAATACTTTAAACGATTACCGGCTAAATCAACATATTATGAAGAAAAAAGATACTGCTCCACAGCAAAGCAAAATTACAACAAAGCCTTTCCCTAATTCGAAAAAGGTATATGTCTCTGGAAATATTCATCCCGATATTCAGGTTGCAATGAGAGAAATTGCCTTAGATGATACTACAGATAGTTTTTCTGGAAAAAAGACCCCTAATCAGCCAGTAACAGTATATGATACTAGTGGTCCTTATACCGATCCTTCTAAAGAGATTAATGTCCATGATGGTTTAGAGCCTATAAGAGAACAATGGGTTTTGGATAGAGGTGATGTAGAAGAATTAGATGGTTTTTCATCTAAATATTGTAATGAAAGACTAAATGATACCAGTTTAGATCATTTGCGTTTTAATCATTTACGTAAGCCTAAACGAGCAAAAAAAGGAAAGAATGTATCCCAGATGCATTATGCTAAACAGGGTATCATTACTCCAGAAATGGAATATATAGCAATTAGAGAAAATCAAAAATTGCAAGAAATAGAGCGTCTATCCAAACAACATCCTGGTCAGGATTTTGGAGCTAGTATTCCATCTGTGATCACTCCAGAATTCGTAAGAGAGGAAGTTGCTAGAGGAAGAGCAGTAATTCCATCAAATATCAACCACCCAGAAGCAGAGCCAATGATTATAGGGCGTAATTTTCTGGTAAAAATAAATGCCAATATTGGAAACTCTGCAACAACATCAAGTATAGAAGAAGAAGTAGAAAAGGCAGTATGGGCTTGTCGTTGGGGTGCAGATAACATCATGGATTTATCTACAGGAAAAAATATCCATGAAACAAGAGAATGGATTGTTCGTAATTCTCCAGTACCGATAGGAACAGTGCCAATTTATCAAGCATTAGAAAAGGTAAACGGAGCTGCGGAAGATCTTACCTGGGAAATTTTTAGGGATACACTGATTGAACAAGCAGAACAGGGAGTTGATTACTTTACGATTCATGCCGGTGTACGATTGGCATATGTTCCAATGACAGCAAAACGTATTACAGGAATTGTTTCTCGTGGAGGATCCATTATGGCAAAATGGTGTTTAGCGCATCATAAAGAGAGCTTCTTATATACACATTTCGAAGAGATTTGTGAGATTATGAAAGCGTATGATGTTGCGTTTTCATTAGGAGATGGACTACGACCAGGATGTATTGCAGATGCGAATGATGAAGCACAATTTGCAGAATTAGAGACATTAGGAGAGTTAACTAAGATCGCCTGGAAACATGATGTACAGACCTTTATAGAAGGACCGGGACACGTACCAATGCATATGATTAAAGCCAATATGGACAAGCAGTTAGAAGCTTGTGGTGAAGCTCCTTTTTATACATTAGGACCTTTAACGACCGATATTGCACCGGGATATGACCATATCACCTCTGGAATTGGAGCAGCTATGATTGGTTGGTATGGTACAGCTATGCTATGCTATGTAACTCCAAAAGAACATTTAGGATTACCTAATAAAGAAGATGTGCGTGTAGGAGTAATCACCTATAAATTAGCAGCACATGCAGCTGATTTAGCAAAAGGACATCCAGGAGCTCAGCATAGAGATGATGCACTAAGTAAAGCTCGTTTCGAATTCCGATGGGAAGATCAGTTTAATCTAGCATTAGATCCTGAAAGAGCTCGTGAATATCACGATGAGACACTACCAGCCGAAGGTGCTAAAATAGCACATTTCTGTAGTATGTGCGGGCCAAAATTCTGCTCTATGAAAATATCTCAGGAAGTACGTGATTATGCTGCTAAAAAAGAGATTGATGACCAAAAGGCATTAGAAGAAGGAATGCAGGAAAAAGCAGAAGAGTTTAAAGAAAAAGGAAGCGAAATCTATCTATAAAAGCTAAATAGCGGTTAGCCACTAGCTAAGAGCTACGGGCTAACTGCTATAATTAAAGAACCATGCTAATCGTACTCACATCTGAAAAACCATTACATAACGAAGCTGAGCAAATCAACGCTTTGTTTGATAATGACCTTGAAATATTGCACTTACGCAAACCTACCTTTACTATTGAAGCATACCGTTCGCTGTTAGAGCAAATAGATGTAAAATACCATAATAGGATTATGCTTCATCAGTTTCCGGAATTAACTATGGAATACAGATTACGAGGCATACATTTACAAGAACAAGCTCGATTGGATTTAGAAGATGCTTTAGATGTCACAATCATTGTATATAAAAATAAAGGGTTTGCGGTTAGTAGTTCTTTTCATTCTATAGAAGAAATTGTCAATTGTAATGCTGATTTTGAATATGTCTTATTGAGTCCGGTTTTTGGATCTATTTCTAAAAAAGGATATGAAGGAAAGGGCTTCGATGTTACTCATCTTGATACTACCGTAATTGGTATGGGAGGTATTAATGAAGATACTTTGGCAGCGACATATAAACTAGGATTTAAAGGAGTTGGTATACTTGGAGGGATATGGAATACCGAAAATCCACTGCATAGCTTTATAAATATACTGAATGTCTCAAAAGTATTAGAATAGAAATAAACAATTGGTTTTCAATTATATAATCATTTTTAGCTATATATGAAAATTAAAAACGATAGATTAAGAAATTATATTACTAACAATACATCACCTACAACTAGATCGAGAGGTAATGGAATCGGAATTATTGATCGTCATTTTTCTGAGGATTATCAGTCAGTAAAAGCAAATGTAAAAGGTAGTAGTAGAAATCGATATGTTGTTAATTTTTCTGGATTGCAATCTGGTGAAATATCTAGTTCTTGCACCTGCCCTTTTGATTTTGGACCAATTTGCAAACATCAAGTAGCAGTAGCTATCGAAATTGACATCTATATAAACACATTAGAGCCTGCTACCAGCTCTAAAAAACCAAAAGAAAAAAAAACAAAGATAGAATATTCTAAAGACGCAGCCATAGTACTCCCTTTCTATGCTCCAGAAGATTGTTCTTTACATTGGCTAGAATCAAACACCATAAAGAGGATAATTAATCAATTATATGCATATGGGCATAATTTTAGTATAAAAAGTAAACAGGCAGAGATAGGTTTTTTTGAATTTTTGATTGAAGAAACTTACGGAAGAAGCAGAAATAGCGTACTGATTCATAGACAAGAAAAAGAGTTATCATTACAATGTGACTGCACTGCTACCAATCAATACCTTTGTATTCATCAGGTAATGGTGTTAGAACACATGTTTAACAATATGCCTCATGCTTTTATCTCGGAAGGGGATCAGAATAGTATCAAGTCTGCTAAACTTAGAGAATATGGCTTCTCTATAGAGGATGAAAGCTATAAAGAATATTTTAATTTCGAATATGATAATCAAGAATTAATTGCCGTTCCAATACATCCGGGAACTTTAAAGTTAAGTAAATATCAAGAAGGCGTTGATGAAATCATCGAAGATCTTGTAACAGGAGATATAGCAAAAGAAGACGCTATTCCTGTATTTTCGCAGAAAAAAATAATAAAAGAAAAAGGACTGGCAGTAGCTTTTAATTTTAGGAAAGACACGTATATGCCTATTTGTATGATTCCTATAGAAGGGAATCTTAAAAAAGATGGCTCCGAATTATCAACAAAAATTGTCGAAATAACTGCTGAAAATCTAGTTTTTAACAGAGATGAGTATACTGAGGAGAAATATGGTTTTTTGCAACAAGTTTTGGAATTCTCTTATGATGGAATCCGGAATAAATTAACAATGTCTGAAAATGACAGAGCAAAAGCAATTATTAATAGAATCGACAGCCTCATTCCACAATTACAACAAACTATTGTATACCGTTTGAAATATTATAGTGAGTATGATCGTAAAATTTCTAAAAAAAATCTAACGCGAATTAAAGAAATATCCGATCAATCTACCTATCTGTCCTTTAAGGTAGAAGAAGAAAAACGGCACTACATACTTAAAAGTTATATTACCATTGCAGATATTACATATGATATGTCTACTGTGAAACTAGAATATGAATTCCCATTTGTTATTAAAGATGGAGTGTATTATTTGAATAAGTCCTTAGGATATTCACGAAGCATTAATACATTTATAAAAAACCCCAAACTAAGTATTCTAAAATCCGAATTCGAAGCATATTATACACGCTTAATACAACCTTTGTCAACAAAATTTCCAGTAGAAATTAACCACCTCGAAAAAGAAATGAAAACTCTGAAGGTCAAACAACTGAAAAAACAACTATTTTTATCAGAAATCAACGGTTTTATTTTATTAAAACCAATGATAGATTATGGCGGAAAATTAATCGAAGTACTTAATAATGAAGGAGGAGCAGATGAATTAAAGAACGGAAAATTGATAACCTTAAAAAGACATAAAGAGTTCGAGACTCAATTTATAGATATCTTAAAAAACCTACACCCTCAATTTTCGACACAAAGACAATCATTTTTTCACCTCTCGCCTTCAGAATTTATAGCAGAAGGCTGGTTTCTGGATGCTTTTGATATTCTCAAAAACGAAAACATACAAATATTCGGTTATGAGAAACTTTCTGATATGAAATACAGCAAGCATAAACCTAACATATCGGTACAAATAGATTCTAATATCGATTGGTTTGATGTCAATGTAAAGGTAACTTTTGGTGATGTAGAAGTTTCTTTAAAAGAATTACAGAAATCAGTCATTAATAAAAGTCGATATGTAGAGTTAAGTAACGGTAGTATTGGAATTTTGCCAGAAAAGTGGGTAGAAAAATACAGTCACCTATTTAGAACAGGAGATGTAAAAAAAGATGGTATCAAAGTTTCTAAATATCAATTATCGGTAATAGACAGTTTATATGATGATATAGAACCTGATGCTCCAATATTAGAAAAGCATCATGGGATTAAAAAGCAATTATCTTCATTTCAGGAAATTTCGAAAGTAACAAAACCCCGAGGAATAAAGGCAACACTCAGGGATTACCAAAAAGAAGGACTGAATTGGTTAAACTTCTTGGATGAGTACAATTTTGGAGGATGTCTGGCTGATGATATGGGGTTAGGAAAAACGCTACAAATAATAACCTTTCTAAAACATTTCAAAGACAAGAAAAAACCAACAAATGCACATCTAGTAGTTGTTCCAACTTCATTAATTTTTAATTGGATAGAGGAGATAAAGAAATTTTGTCCCTCACTTAAGGTACTTGTGTTAACAGGAGGAGATAGAAAAAAGGACGTCACCACTTTTAAGAAAATTGACATTGTACTATCGACCTATGGTATTGTGATGAGGGATATTGAGTATTTAAAAAAATACACCTTTAATTATATTGTTCTGGATGAGTCTCAAGCAATTAAAAATCCGAATTCACAGCGTTTTAAAGCAATGAAACTATTAAAATCAGAGAATAAGCTAGTGCTCACCGGTACCCCTATAGAGAATAACACTTTTGATTTATATGCGCAGATGACTTTTGCTAACCCAGGGCTTTTAGGTACAATGGCTCATTTTAAAAAAGTGTTTTCTACTCCAATAGATAAAAATAAAGACAATCAGGTAGCACAGGAACTAAAGAAGTTGGTTAATCCTTTTATGCTAAGACGCACCAAAGAACAAGTAGCCACAGAACTCCCAGAGAAAACAGAACAGGTATTATATTGTACAATGGAAGAGTCTCAGCAAAAATTATATAATGCATACAGGAATAAATATCGAGACTATCTTCTTAATAAAATAGATGCAGACGGATTAGGAAAATCAAAAATGTATGTGCTAGAAGGGTTAATAAAACTAAGACAAATCTGCGATGCCCCTCAATTACTTAATGATGATGAAGCATATACAGACGATTCTATTAAAATAAAAGAATTGATACGGCATGTTACCGAAAAAACAGGAAAACACAAAGTGTTGATATTTTCTCAATTTGTAAAAATGCTTCAGTTAATAAAAGAAGTATTAGAAAAAAAAGGAATTAGCTATGAATATTTAGATGGCAAAACAAAAAACAGACAAGAAAAAGTAGAAAAATTTCAGAATGATGATCAGATTAGAGTATTTCTGATAAGTCTAAAAGCAGGAGGAACAGGACTAAATCTCACCGCTGCGGATTATGTATACTTGGTTGACCCATGGTGGAATCCAGCTGTAGAAGCTCAGGCAATTGACAGATGTTATAGAATAGGACAAACCAAACAAGTAATGGCGTATAAAATGATCTGTAAAGGAACAATAGAAGAGAAAATCATACAGCATCAGCAAAATAAAAAACAACTTTCTGATGATATTATTCAGACCGATGAAAGTTTTATAAAATCATTATCCAAAGAAAATATAGTAGAATTGTTTAGCTGATGAAAAATCGTCCAAATGTAATATCGATAGCAGGTTTCGACCCTTCTTCAGGAGCAGGATTAACGGCTGATATTAAAACTTTTGAAGCATTAAAATGTTATGGGCTATCTATTTGTACAGCTAATACGGTCCAAAATGATACTGAATTTAAAGCCTGTTATTGGAATGATATTGAAGTGATAAAAAGTCAAATCTCTATTCTTTTTAGCAGATTTAAAATTGATTTCGTAAAGATTGGTATTATACAAAACTGGAGTATACTAAATGAAATTATCAATTTTTTATTGGAACAAAATAGGTCTATAAAAATTGTTTTGGATCCTGTTTTAAAATCTAGTTCCAGTTTCGATTTTCATAATGCATCTAAAAATATAGAAGTATTCAATCAGATTTTAGAAAAAATTCATCTGCTAACTCCTAATTTTATCGAAATAGAAAAACTCTATAATAACAAGAATATTGAGGAAACGATAACGTACATTACCAGCAAAACAAATTTGTTTCTAAAAGGAGGACATAGAGAAGATCATATAGGAGTCGATCAATTATGTACTATGGATGGAAAACAATATGTGTTAAACCCAAAAATGAAAAACATATCTGAGAAACACGGTAGCGGCTGTATACTTTCTTCCGCCATCGCTGCTCAATTAGCACTAGGATTCCCCTTGTTAAAAGCTTGCTACAGAGGGAAACGATATACAGAAAAAGTACTTAGTTCTAATAACAGTTTATTGGGATATCATAGAGTCTAGCAAATGTGAATCAAAGTAAACAATTTATTATGGAAGAAAGAGAAGAATTAGTATCACCAGAAAAACATATGATAAAGCTCCAATACATATCACAAGGAAAGACACCAAGAGAACATTTGATACATATTGGGGAAGTATGTGAGGCTGGATGTAAATGGGTGCAGCTTAGATTAAAAAACGTCGATATGGCAACATATCTAAATACGGCTTTAGAATGTAGAAACATTTGCGATCAATATGGCGCTATTATGATTATAAATGATAATGTTAGTGTAGCAAAAGCTTCATTAGCAGATGGTGTTCATTTAGGATTAAATGATATGAACCCGCTCGAAGCCAGAAGAATTTTGGGAGATAATGCTATTATTGGAGGAACTGCAAACGCATTAGAAGACTGTAATAGACACCTAAAAGATGGAGTTGATTATATAGGATTAGGGCCTTTTAGATATACAAAAACTAAAGAAAAACTAAGCCCTGTATTAGGTTTAGAGGGTTATAAAAAAATACTATCAAAATTCAGAATTCAGAATTCGGAATTACCAATAATTGCCATTGGAGGAATCGAAACCTCAGACATGCCTGAAATTATGAAGACGGGAATCGATGGATTCGCTGTTTCCGGAATGCTAACGAGACAGGAAGATTTAGAAGAAAAAATACAACATATAAAAAAGCTACTAACCAAGGTTACAAGCTAAAAGTTACTATAAAATGGACACGCTAAAGATTGCAGACAAAGAATTTTCATCCAGACTATTTACAGGAACCGGAAAATTCAGTTCGTCAGATTTAATGAGAGAAGCACTATTGGACTCAGAAAGTGAACTGATTACCGTAGCGTTAAAACGAGTAGATGTACATAACGATCAAGATGATATATTAACGCATTTAGACCACCCCAGAATAAACCTTTTACCTAATACCTCTGGAGTTAGGGATGCTAAAGAAGCTATTTTTGCTGCTCAATTGGCAAGAGAAGCTTTAGAAACAAATTGGTTGAAATTAGAGATTCATCCAGATCCAAAATATTTATTACCTGATCCAATAGAAACACTAAAAGCCGCAGAAGAGTTAGTAAAACTTGGATTTATCGTGATGCCATATATTCATGCAGATCCGGTTTTATGTAAACGTCTGGAAGAAGTTGGAACTCAATGTGTAATGCCTTTGGGAGCGCCGATAGGAAGTAATAAAGGTCTAAAGACATTAGAGTTTTTAGAAATCATTATAGATCAAAGCAATGTACCTGTGGTTGTAGATGCTGGTATTGGAAGTCCCTCACATGCGGCACACGCTATGGAAATAGGAGCTGATGCTGTTTTGGTTAATACCGCAATTGCAGTATCTCAGCAACCTGTAGAAATGGCAAAAGCATTTAAAATGGCTGTACAAGCAGGGCGTATGGCATACAAAGCAAAATTAGCACCTGTAAAACAACATGCTGAAGCAAGTAGCCCTCTAACGAGTTTTTTAACCGAAGAATTTAAGCAATAAGCTTTTAGCCTATAGCTTCTGAGGGTTTGAAAAATTTAGTTTTAATAAAAATGGAAAAAACTTTCTATAAATTATGATCTAGTCGAAAAAAATAAATGAGAAACTTTAGAAAATATGAGGTTTGGAAAAAATCACATCACTTTACGATAGAAATATATAAAATAACCAAAAAATTTCCTCAAGAAGAAAAATTTGGATTAATATCACAAATTAGACGAGCTTCACTATCGATTCCAACCAATATAGCAGAAGGAACTGCCAGAGTTTCTGAAAAGGAGTTTGCTCATTTTTTAAATATAGCTTCAGGATCTGCTTCAGAAGTCGAATATTTAATCGAGTTTTCAAAAGATATGGAATATATTAGTATTGAAGAATATGAGAATTTAAATATTCGAATTGTCGAGATTCGCAAAATGCTAAATTCATTATACAAAAAAATAAAAGGCTAAAAGCAAGAAGCTAAAAGCTATGAAAAAAACCAGTTTTAAAAACATATTCGATCAACATGATTGGGATCAAACACTCTCTGATATTCTTTCAAAAACCGAGGAAGATGTATTACGCGCATTAAGTTCTCAAAAAAGAACATTAGAAGATTTTAAAGCGTTGATTTCTCCTGCCGCAGTACCTTATATTGAACAAATGGCTCAACTTAGTTATCAAATTACTAAAAAACGATTTGGTAATACGATACAGATGTATGCTCCAATGTACTTAAGCAATGAGTGTCAAAACATATGTACCTATTGCGGATTTAGTATGACCAACACAATTCCCAGAAGAACATTGACCGATAATGAAATTTTAAAAGAAGTAGACTATTTAAAATCGAAAGGATACGATCATATTTTATTAGTAACAGGAGAAGCCAATAAAACAGTTGGTGTTGATTATATTAAAAATGCAATCCAGTTAATTCAATCCAAATTTGCCAATATCACTATAGAAGTACAACCATTAGATCAATCAGATTATGAAATACTAATCGAAAAAGGTTTATATGCTGTTTTGGTATATCAGGAAACCTACCACAGGGATGAATATAAAAAGCATCACCCCAAAGGACGTAAATCTAATTTTGATTATCGACTAGAAACTCCTGATCGATTGGGTAAAGCTGGGATTCATAAAATAGGGCTTGGCGCTTTATTCGGGCTCGAAGACTGGAGAGCCGATAGCTTTTTTACCGCCTTACACTTACAATACCTTCAGAAAACATATTGGAAAACAAAGTACTCCATATCTTTTCCCAGATTACGACCACACAGTGGAGGGCTAGAGCCTAAAGTAGAAATGACAGATTCAGACTTAGTGCAATTAATCTGTGCTTTCAGATTATTAGATGAGGATGTAGAACTATCCATGTCCACAAGAGAAAGTGAAGTATTTAGAGAACATATTGTAAATTTAGGAATTACATCAATTAGTGCAGAATCTAAGACAAACCCTGGAGGTTACACGGTAGAGCCTCAATCTCTGGAACAATTCGAAATTTCTGATGAGCGTTCTACAGAAGAAGTAGTAGCAATGCTTAAAGCAAAAGGATTAGATGTTGTATGGAAAGATTGGGCTAATAATTGGCAATAACTATGCTTAGTAAAGAAGAAAATATCCAGTATAACCGTCACATCATTTTGGATGAAATAGGTATTACTGGACAAACCAAACTAAAAAATACCAAAGTACTGGTAATAGGCGCAGGAGGATTAGGTTGTCCAATACTTCAATATCTTACAGCGGCTGGTATCGGAACCATAGGTATCATTGACGATGATGTTGTTGATCAATCCAATCTTCAGCGTCAGGTATTATATACTATTGATGATATTGGAAAGCCCAAAGCTAAAATAGCTTCAGAACGATTGTCTTCATTAAATCCATTTGTATTTTTTAAAGTATATAATGAAAAGCTCAACGAAGATAATGTAATAGACATTTTTTCGGAATTTGACATTATAGTTGATGGTAGTGATAATTTCCCTACTCGATATCTGGTAAATGACGGTTGTGTTTTAACTGACAAACCACTAGTTTTTGGTTCGATTTTCAAGTTTCAGGGACAAGTTTCCGTACTTAACTATAAAAATGGCCCTACATATAGATGCTTATTTCCAGATCCTCCTTCTCCTGGCACAGTCCCTAACTGTTCTGATATTGGTGTTTTAGGAGTATTACCCGGAATTATTGGAGGTTTACAAGCCAATGAAGTAATCAAGATGGTTACAGGTATTGGAGAAGTGCTACGAGGAAAATTATTGTATTTTGATACATTAACTTTACAACAACAAATATTAAGTTTCAAAAAAAACAACGAAATAGAAATAGGAAAACTCGAAGAGAACTATGAGTTTTTCTGTGGTATTGATACCTTAGAGGTCAAAGAGATTTCTTCATTAGAACTAAGAGAAAATATAACCAATTACCAAATACTGGATGTACGAACTCATAAAGAATATGATCACTTTAATATAGGTGGAATCCATATTCCGTTAGAAATATTAAGCGAAAAAACTTCTGAACTAAACAATCTAAAACCAATAGTTGTTTGTTGCCATTCTGGCATGAGAAGTAAAAATGCTATAGAAATCATTTCTAAAAATCGAAACGATTTGGATTTAATAAATCTAAAAAATGGATTAGTATCTTACTAATTCGAAACAAACAAAATATTTCCTTGTCTATTAATTCTATACCGCAATAGAGGGTAACCACCTTCTCCTTCAGTTTGCTGCCCAGTAACTATGTTATATACATTATCATTTCCACAATTAGACTCTGCATTAAGACCATTTATTTCCAGAGCAGAACAACTACTAACCGCAATATTAGGGTCACTCAGTTCAAAAGCAGTATACTGAGTATTATCAACATTATAAATAACTATACCTTTAACACCAACTCCCTGAGTAGTTATTATTTCAGAGTTTCCTGGGAATTTCAAACTATTAAATTGAGGAAGATCGAGATTTACTTCTATATTAAAACTTGGAGGAATTAAATTAGGATTACTAGTACGACTATCATCACTATCACAAGAGATAGTCGTTAATAATACTACAATTATTAATACGATTTTATTCATGTTCTTATTTCTTATATATAATAATATCGACATTATTATAACTGTCATTTTTTAAAAGACCAAAGTAAGCAAAAATGTAATTCTGCCTATTTTTTTATTATCTTTGTTTATAAATAAAGTCCCATTACCGTGGGATTTTTTGTATTTATATAAACGATGAAGTTATGAGCAAAGTATCTTATTACTCAGCAGAGGGATTAAAAAAACTAAGAGATGAGCTAAATAATCTCAAGGATATAGAAAGACCAAAAGCATCACAGGCAATTGCAGAAGCCCGCGACAAAGGAGATTTAAGTGAAAACGCAGAATATGATGCGGCAAAAGAAGCGCAAGGATTGCTGGAAATGCGGATTTCTAAACTAGAAGAAACACTATCAGGTGCTCGCCTGATCGATGAATCACAATTGGATACATCTAAAGCCTTAATACACTCTACTGTAAAAATAAAAAACCAAACCAATGGTGCTCAAATGACCTATAAGTTAGTAGCACAAAGTGAAGCTGATCTTAAAACGGGGAAAATATCGGTAGATTCTCCTATCGGAAAAGGTCTTCTGGGGAAAAGTGTAGGTGATGTAGCAGAGATACAAGTTCCTAATGGTATCATGAAATTCGATGTTATAGAAATAACAAGAGAATAATAGTTGTAAAATATGTATTACCAAAACCTTTCTTAATTTTTTAAAGAAAGGTTTTTTTATGGTTTCGACTTACAAAGAAATATCCTATATTTCGTACGTATAAACCTGCAAAAAAAATAAAGATGTCTACCCTTTTTACAAAAATCATTAACGGTGAAATCCCTTCTTATAAAATTGCCGAGAATGATAACTTTTATGCTTTTCTGGATATAAACCCGAATGCAAAAGGTCATACACTTTGTATTCCTAAAAAAGAAGAAAATAAAATATTCGATCTCGATGAAGATTCATACATAGAATTAATGCGTTTTTCTCGTAAAGTAGCTAAAGCTCTAGAAAAATCAGTATCCTGTAAACGTATTGGAATTTCTGTAGTAGGTCTTGAAGTACCACATGTTCATGTGCATCTTATACCGCTAAATGACATGAAAGAAATGACATTTCAGCATAAAGTAACAATGACAGCAAGTGAATTTGAAACTTTAGCATCCACAATTCAATCGAATATGTAAAAAATTATGACAGATTCAGCATTTAAACTATCACTACAACTGAGAATTGATTGGAGTGAAATGGATACCTACCAGCACGTTAATAATGTAAATTTCATGAAATACATGCAGAGTGCACGTGTACAGTTTTGGGCAGTAACGGGGTTAGCAAAACTCTATGACGAAACAAAAAAAGGCCCTATGCTAGTATCCACTAAATGCGATTTTAAACATCCTTTATTTTTCCCCGGAAATGTACTGATCAAAACAAAAGTTGAGTTTATAAAAAATTCTAGTTTTGGCTTATTCCATGAACTATATAATGATGAAGGTATATTATGTGCTCAAGGCCATGATGTAGCAGTTTGTTTTGATTTCAACATAAACAAAACCTTTAATATCTCTGATGAATTAAGGGATCTAATGAGTCAATATATATAATCCAATAAATTTTACAAATTGAAAACATAATATACTGATATTTATATAGTCTTGATTCTTACGTCTTGTAGCGTAGCGATCTCGTATTGATTCAAAAGTTTTGGATGCTATAATTCATATATATTATTGAAAAAAATCAGGATACTCTATATAAATATACACTACACTAATCACTACCAATACAATTGAGAGTAATAATATGTAGAACGAACTAGTAAAACGAATTGTCGAGGATTCAGGATGTATTGTTTTTTTATGATAATTATAGACCCTTTCAATATCATCAGTCCACCTTCCTGGAAAAATTTCACTTTCGCATTTTTTACAATTCATTTTTTCTATAATTGCTGCTTTCGTTTTTACCATGAATTTAGAAAATATTTTTTCTTGTTTAAATGATAGTAAAAGACTTTCTGTAGCGTAGCACTCTGGACAATTATTATTAAGAATAGTTTCTTTTAAGGTTATATACTCCGTTTTCACTTTGATATGTTTTAGAACATAAATAACGTACGCACGATAATTATGTTATGAATACATTTTTTTTGAACTCTATTTTTATGCAAAAGAAAAGAATTTTTATTCTAGTCAACTACTTCGGGGTGAGCTCACAAAGCATTCAGTAGATACAAATTTTTAGAATTTCGAGGCAAGTCTCGGAGAATTAAACTCCACAATGTGGATTAAAAAACATCTGATTTGCGCAATGTAACCTGAAATGTAGTTCCTTTACCTATTTCTGATGTAAGTACTTTTATTTTTCCCAAATGATAATCTTCTACAATTCTTTTGGCCAAAGAAAGACCTAACCCCCATCCTCTTGTTTTAGAAGTATATCCAGGTTTAAAAATTTTAGTAAACTTACTTTTCGACAGCCCTTTTCCAGTATCCGTAATTCTTATAAAAACACGTTTGCTATCATCCGTTAGATCAACAAATAAATCACCTTTACCACGCATAGCATCGATTGCATTTTTTACTAAATTTTCTATTGTCCAACTATATAATTGAGGGTTTAAATGTACAAGTATTGGTTCCTCCGGAAGATTCAAAGAAAAATTGATTAATTTAGAACTTCTGGATTGAAGATATGTATAGGTCTCTTTGGTTTCTGCTACGATATCCATTTCTTCTAATTTTGGAATAGAACCTATTTTCGAAAACCGCTCAGTGATCATTTTCAATCTGGCAATATCTTTCTCGATTTCTCGTATATATTCTGGATTGACGTTCTCTGATTTTAAAATTTCATTCCAACCCACTAATGAAGATAATGGAGTTCCGATCTGATGTGCCGTTTCTTTAGCCATTCCTGCCCATAACTTATTCTGTTCCCCTGCATTAGAAGTGGTAAAAAAGAAATAAATAACCCCAATGAGAAGAAAAAGAATGAAAGCAATAGCCATCGGATAATACTTCAACTTGCTAAGAATCGCCGAATTCCCATAATAAATATATTGAGAAGATCCTTGTAAGTCCATTTCGATTGGTTCATTTTCAGTTTTCATTTTTTCAAGAGCAGCCAGTAAGTCTTTTTCACTAATATCTTCTGGCAAATTTTTTATCTTACTTCTTCTTATGATTTCATTTTTATCATTTCTTAAAAGTTCTCCGTTTTCATCAGTAATTATGATTGGTATTGTATTATTAGACTCTCCAATAAGTATGGAAAGATTATAATAATCATCTAAACTAGAGCTGCTTAGAGATTTAATTGATTGCGCCCATACCTGGACTTTAGCAGTTTCATCACCTTTTAACCGTTGAAAAAACAAAGAAGTATTCCATAAAACTAAACCGGTAATAATTAGTACAGCAAATATTATGAAATAACTAGGAAGATTACGCTCATCAGAAAAATTCATACAAAAGTTGTGTTAACGAACCCTAAATATAACCGTTTTAAATCTATTTTATTGTTTTATATAAATTGAACTTACTCTTGTTTTCAATACTAAGTTAAAACAATTGAAGGCCTCAATTTTTATGCAATAACCGTACAAAAAACTATAATTGATTTCAATACATAACAACATTAAGAACAAAAAAGTAAGCTTAGCCCTGACGTAAACAAACTTGTTTTGTATAATCTAAATAATAGCATAACAAATAGGAGAAACTTTTAATTATATTTGTTTTAATATCCTTTTTTTATGATCCGTATAGACCCAACTAAAGTTCCTATAGGAAAACTTCATGGAATGATGCTTGGTGCCATTGGTCCCAGACCAATTGCTTTTGCCAGTACATTAAACAAAAATGGAAGTCCTAATCTTTCTCCTTTTAGTTTTTTTAATGTTTTTAGTGCCAACCCTCCCATTCTCGTTTTTTCTCCCGCCAGAAGAGTTAGGGATAATACTACAAAGCATACATTAGATAATGCGATTGCTACTAAAGAAGTTGTGATCAATATTGTCAATTATGCTATTGTACAACAAATGTCATTATCCAGTACAGAATACCCCGAAGGAGTTAATGAATTCGAAAAATCAGGTTTAACTATGGAACCTTCAGAAAAGGTAAAACCATTTAGAGTAAAAGAATCACCAGTACAGTTCGAATGCAAAGTAAATCAGATACTACCACTAGGAACAGAAGGTGGCGCCGGTAATTTAATTATTTGTGAGGTAATATTAATACATGTAAAAGAGGATGTACTAGATGACAATGGTAAAATTGATCAATTAAAAATAGATCAGGTAGCCCGGATGGGTGGGAATTGGTATAGTAGAGCTAATATGGGAATGTTCGAAGTTCCTAAACCAATAACAACAATGGGCATAGGGGTAGATGCATTACCCGAAATGATTCGTAATAGTAAGATACTTACAGGAAATGATTTAGGAAAGCTGGGAAATGTAGAAAAAATACCAACAAATATGGAGGCTCTAGCCTTTGTTAATAACAATAGTGATATAAACGATAAGATTCGGGATGCTAACATTATAGAAATTCATAAATTTGTACAGCAGTATTTGGATAATGATGATGTAAGTACTGCATGGAATATTTTATCAGCAATACAATAATAAAAAAGATGGAAGTACAAGGTAAAGTAAAAATGGTCGGAGAGACTCAAACTTTTGGAAACAATGGTTTTAGAAAACGCGAGGTAGTTGTTACTACTGAAGAACAATACCCTCAACATATAATGGTAGAGTTTGTTCAGGACAAATGTGATTTACTAAATAATTTTCAGGTTGGTCAGGATGTAAAGATAAGTATTAATCTACGTGGTCGTGAGTGGGTAAACCCTCAGGGAGAAACGAAGTATTTTAATTCTATTCAAGGATGGAGAATCGAAAATCTACAACCAGCTGCTGCACCTTCTGGAGGGGCTCCAATGCCTCCTGTAGACTCCTTCGAACCAGCAACAGATCTAAAAGAAGAAGATCACGACGATTTACCTTTTTAGAATAAAATTTATAATATAGTAAGCAAAAAGTCCAACACGTAATGTGTTGGACTTTTCATATTGTGGTTTTAGGTTAACCTTTTAATAAAACTCAAAAAAAGCAATGATGAACAAAATTTATCTTAAAAGGTTCTAACAAAGATTATAATTTTTTTGGTCAATTCAAACAACTAATTGATATTTAACGTTGTAGAAACACTCATATTTTTCAAACTTGTATATCCTTAATGAAACCATAAATTTTCCTCCAGTATCAAGGGCTGATCACGATGGATTATTAGCCATAGGAGGTGACCTGTCTATTCCCAGATTAGTACACGCCTATTATAGCGGTATTTTTCCCTGGTACGGAAAAGACCAGCCCATTCTATGGTTTAGCCCAGATCCGAGAATGGTACTTTTTCCTGAAGATATTAAGGTAAGTAAAAGTATGCGACAATTACTTCGAAAAAATCATTTCGAAGTTACCATAAATAAAGATTTCGAAAGCGTAATCAAAAACTGTGCTTCTGTTCCTCGTTCTGATCAGGATGACACTTGGATCGTTCCAGAAATGCAGGAAGCTTATCTGCAATTACACCAAACAGGATATGCTATATCCGTGGAAGTGTGGAAAGACTCGATATTAGTAGGAGGACTATATGGAATTTGGCTAGAAGCTAAAAAAATGTTTTGTGGAGAAAGTATGTTTACTAAAGTTAGTAATGCTTCTAAATACGGATTTATCACATTTATAGAGATATTAAAAGAAAAAGGAGTCAAATTAATAGATTGTCAGGTATACACAGATCATTTGGCCAGTTTGGGGGCTAAAGAAATTTCTAGAGCTGAGTTTATGGAATTTTTAAAGTAGATTTATAACACAAATTCAATTCCATATGATTGTTCACAATTTTGAATTAGAAAACTCGGTTTTAAACCAATTTATCGTCGAAATCAGAGATCAAAATACCCAGAAAGATCGGTTACGTTTTAGAAGAAATATTGAGCGTATTGGAGAGGTACTGAGTTATGAATTAAGTAAAACATTAGAATACTCTCTACAAACTGTTAAAACTACGCTAGGTGAAAAAGAAATCTCAGTACCAAAAGAAGAATTAGTATTATGTGCTATTCTCCGCGCAGGACTACCATTACATAATGGCCTTTTAAACTATTTTGACAAGGCAGAGAATGCCTTTATATCTGCCTACAGAGATCACAAGGGCACAAATGATGACTTTGAGATTATAGTAAATTATTTAGCCTCCCCGTCTATTCAGAATAAGACATTAGTATTGGCAGATCCTATGTTGGCGACGGGTAAAACATTAGAAAACACATATGATGCTATTAAAAGTCATGGAACACCGAAACAAATTCATATCATATCTGTAATAGGTTCTTCAGAAGGTGTTGCTTATATTCAGGATATCTTTCCGGAAAATACACATTTGTGGATTGCTACAATTGATAAAGAATTAAATAAAAAAGGATATATAATTCCTGGATTGGGAGATGCTGGAGATCTTTGTTTTGGAACTAAATTATAAATATGTTCTTAATTCTTATCGTAGTATTCATTATCCCAAAACAAATAAATTATTAGCACATTAACAAGAAATACGATTTTACCTTTTTTTATTTGAGCCAAAACTGTAGTTTTTAAAATTACGCATTAAGAAAACGTTTTTTTTAGAATACCACATTAAAATGACAAGGACTTTTCTTTAATATTTACTATATTTATATTCTATAATTTAATACGATATCAATGAAACAATTTTACTTTACATATCTGACAGCCGTATTAACTCAAAGTGTTATTTTTTATTTGTTAATGAATATAAATCAATTTAGTTACGAAATAGAAATTAATCCAGATAATATTACTTGGCAAATGCCATTATCCTTTATCTATGGTTTTATAATGACATATCTTTTTTCCAAGGATATGATGAAAAAAGATAACATTTAATTAGTATCCTAAGTTTTTATAATATTTAGCACCAATAAGAAAGGCGTTATGCATTTCTATTTTTGAAGTTATAAACCAGATTATCTTCTTTGCATAACTTCTGTGTGTCTAAAACAGTCAATTATATGATCATTGACCATACCTATTGCCTGCATAAAAGCATATATCACGGTAGATCCAACAAACTTAAAGCCTCTTTTTTTTAGATCTTTACTAATCAGATCAGATGTTTGTGTATTAGCAGGACAATCCTTATGATTCTTCCATGAATTCACGATTGGTTCGTTATCTACAAACTTCCATATATAAGCATCAAAACTACCAAACTCTTCTTGTATTTTCATAAAATTCTGAGCATTAGTAATTGCCGAATTTACTTTAAGTTTATTACGTATGATTCCTGCGTTTTGTAATAATTCTTCTTTCTTCTTCTCATTATATTGAGCTACAATTTTATAATCAAAATTATCAAAAGCAAGTCTGAAATTTTCTCGCTTCCTTAAAATGGTAATCCAACTTAATCCTGCCTGAAAAGTTTCTAAAATCAAGAATTCAAATAATAACCGATCATCATGTAGAGGAACACCCCATTCATTATCATGGTATGATTCATATAATTCATCTCCGATACACCAGCCACATCTGCTTTTTTCCATAAAATTTTGTATTTAGATCATAAAGATATTTATCTCCCGTAAAGTAGTAGTATTTTAGCGAAAATTTATGATTTTTTGACAAATGTGATTATCAAAAATAAATTCTCATATCATTAGATAAATAATAATTGTAAGTTATCAGAATAATTAGCGTCCAATTATATAAATATTTTGCCTTAAAAACTATGGAAATAACCTCAAATATTATTCAAGAATTAATAGAAAGTGGAATACAGAATTCACATTCTTACCAAGAGTACAGAACGTTGGTTAATGATTTATTAAAAGATAGTCTATCTACAGGTCATGAACAATCCGAAGCACTTACGAACTACAGCATGCTTAATAACCGAAGAATGAAACGATTAGATAAAACAATTAACATTAGCACTGTCATAGAGAATGTCTTTTCTAATATGCTATTAAGCAATAAAGTTACATGGTTAGTACTTACTGAGGGATGGTGTGGTGATGCAGCTCAATCTTTACCAGTGATCAATAAATTAGCTGAGTTAAACGAAAAAATAGACTTAAGAATTATCTCCAGAGATGAAAATGATGAATTAATGAATAACTTCTTAACTAATGGAAGCAAGTCCATCCCTAAATTAATTGCTTATAATAATGAAACTAAGGAAGTACTAGATTCTTGGGGACCTAGACCATCTATTGCTAGAAAAATGGTAATTGACTATAAAGCGGAACACGGAAGTCTAGATCCAGAGTTTAAGCAAAATCTACAAGTATGGTATAATCAAGATAAAGGAAAAAATATTGTAGAAGATTTGTTCAAAATGGTAAGAGAATCTCACTAATCTATCGAGGGTTTCTATTCATTATAATTAAAATAATAGGTAATATACCCTTTTTGTTCCTTAATCTCTGAAGATGAAAACAGAGCATCTTGGGCATAATCCAGTGCATTATCGAACAAACATTCATTTCTTGTTGAGGATTTTCGTTTATCAATCTTAGCATCTGTTACATAACCATTTTGATTCACCTCAATTTTTACCACTACTTTACCACTACTATTACACGTATATATAGGATTAGGAATATCTTTCTTTTCACGTCCTTTTAATGTAAAAGTTACTGAACTGTGCCTACTATTTACCTCCTTACTAATTGGTTTTTCTTCTTTCTTTGGCTCTACCGGAACTTCTTCTTGTATTTGTTCATTACTAGGCGCTTCTCCTTCAACAATTTCATTAGGATCAGAACTTGCTTCTGGAGCTTCTGAAGCTTCGGTTAAAGATTTGATCCGCTGCTCGATATCATCATGATCTTCAAAATCCTCATTATAAGCATCATGTGTCCTTTTAGAAGCTATTAATTTTCTTTCTTCTTGTTCTGCAAAATCCTCTTCAGGTTCATCTTGTTCTGTAAGAATTTCCTCAGGAATTTCCATCAAAATCTCCGATTGCTCTTTTTTCTTATTAATCATGTTAATATTATAGAGGCTTAACAAAAAGACTCCCATCAACATACTCGTGATAATCAATGCCTTATGTTTTTCTATAAATTCCATAGCTATATAACTATATTTCTGTTATAATATTTTATAAAGTTTCAATTCCAGCAACTAAACTATTCTCAAAAACCTCTGGAGTTACTGCGTCTGAAACTGAAAACTCACCTATTTTAGTCCTTCTTAAAACACTAAGGTGACCTCCACTATTTAATGCTTTCCCAAAATCATGAGCCAAAGATCGTATATATGTCCCTTTACTACATACAATTCTAAAATCTACTTCGGGTAATTGTATTCGGGTAATCTCAAATGTGTCAACTCTTACTTTTCTGGCTGCTATTGCTACCTCTTCTCCACTACGAGCATATTCATACAAGCGTTTTCCATCTTTTTTCAGTGCAGAAAATACTGGAGGATATTGTTCTATCTCTCCAACAAATTTAGAAGTACACTCCTTAATCATTGCTTCCGAAATATGACCTATAGGAAATGTTTGATTTATTTCAGTTTCCAAATCATACGAAGGAGTTGTTGCTCCCAGTCGAATAGTACCTGTATACTCTTTTACTTGCCCTTGAAACTCCTGAATTCGTTTTGTGAATTTTCCTGTACAGATAATTAATAACCCAGTTGCTAACGGATCTAATGTCCCGGCATGTCCGACCTTTATCTTTTTAATCTTAAAATTCTTTCTAATAAGCCAACGAAGCTTGTTTACAACTTGAAAAGATGTCCATTGTAATGGCTTATCGATCAAAATAATTTGACCGTCTTTGTAGTCTTGTTCGATTAACATCTGGGGCTATTTAATAAAACTATAGCTGATGGCTAAAACACCAACGACTATACAATATACGGCAAAATATGATAACTTACTCTTTTTAACCAGAGAAATCATCCAAGTACAAGCGAAAAGACCTGAAATAAAAGCCGCAATAAAACCTAAAAGTAAAGGAAGATTGTTTTCTGAATCAAAATTAAGATCACCACTAACAAGATCTTTTGCTATTTTCCCAAAAATCAAAGGGATAACCATTAAAAATGAAAAACGTGCAGCCTTTGTTTTATCATTTCCTAACAAAACCGAAGTAGAAATCGTAGCTCCACTTCTAGAAATCCCAGGAAGCATAGCTATTGCTTGTGATACTCCAATAATAAAAGCATTTGATGTACTTACTGGTTTATTAGTGTCTTTTGCCTTATCAGCAAGCCACAAAAGTATAGCTGTAATGATAAGCATGAACCCAACAAACATAATATTACCTCCAAAAAGTTGTTCTAACTGCTCTTCAAAAAACAGTCCTATAAGAACAGCAGGAATCATAGAGATGATAATCTTTAAAGAGAATAGTGCCTCTTCATTCTTTTTAAACTTCAACAACCCTGTAATAATTTCTAAAATATCTTTTCTAAAAATTACAATAGTACTTAGAGCTGTTGCAAAATGCAAAACAACAGTAAATAACAGGGATTCTTCAGGAACACTTTCATCCCCAAGAATTGCCTTCCCAAGCTCTAAATGCCCACTAGAAGAAACTGGAAGAAACTCAGTTAATCCTTGAATAACACCCAGAATAATTGCATCAATCGTTTCCATGAAGTATAATTTCTAAATTTCGATGCAAATATATAATTACGAAAAGATAAATTATTGAATTACTTGCTTTTCTTCTTATCAGGATTTAATAAAATAGCATATACCTCTATTCCAAAACCAATTAGCACAATAGTTGGAGCTAATCTAATCCTTCTAAAATTGTATATCTCTGGATTAAAAACATTAGGATCGTCACTACCACCCCCCGACATAAGGATAAAACCCAAAACAATAACACCAATTCCTATTGCCATCATCATATAATTCTTTTTCCCAAAAACGAAATCAGGTTTGTGGTCTGTATTTTTATTTGTCTGCTTGCTCATGAATATTGTTGTTTATTTTTGTCCTTTCTTTTTGAAATTACACCTTATCCAAATTTAATATTAGTTAGGATCTTCTATAATTTCATTAAATAATATGCGATCTCCGATCATCAATTTAGAAATATGACCCATTATACCATCTCGGGTAAACATAGTCCACCTTCTAACAGGGTACAAAGTAACATTTTTATTAAGAATATCGGCACGCAATTCTTCTAGTGTCAATCCACTTTGTAACCCTCGGTTTATATAATAATAATGACTATCATTTTCTATTGTTATTACAATATCAAAACCTGAACCTTCTTCAATCTTACTAACCTTTCCTTTGATTTCGAGCACATCCTTCGGTTGTACATTTCGTACAGGCCTAAACGTCTGAATCATTACCCACATAAACGGAACAAAAATGAGCAATGCAACGGTAAAGAATATTTTTCCTGTTTTTTGCATAATAAATTTAGTGACCTATAAAAAAATTAATAATACAACTCGTCGGTTCTCAGGTTCAGAAAACGCTGAGTAGCAAAAAACGTGCTAATCCAAGTAATGAGAATACCTATTCCAAAAACCCCTCCAAATAGACCTATAAGCAATATCTCATCTTTCAGTAACTCTAGTTCAGGAAAAGCTTCATTAAGATAATATAAAACTACGGCAACTCCAATCAAAGCAACTATTGCGCCAATCATCCCTAACCGGACACTCTTCCATACAAAAGGTTTTCTAATAAACTTTTTTGTAGCTCCAACCATCTGCATTGTTTTAATAATAAACCGTTTAGAATATACTGACAATCTAATAGAACTATTAATTAGTAATACCGCTATAAAAGTAAAAATACCACTGATAAGTAGTACCCAGAAACTTATCTTTTTGATATTATCGTTTAATAAAGATATCAAAGGTTTATCATACGCTACTTCATCAACAAAATCCCTCTTGGTAATTGATTTCGTTATTTCATCAATTTTTACTTGATCTACAAAATCCGCTTTAAGGAAAACATCTATAGAGTTTTGTAAAGGATTATACCCTAAAAAATCCATGAAATTTTCACCAATATCCTTACTATGTGCCTCAGCAGCTTCATCTTTAGAAATAAAAGTGGTCGATTTTGTATATGCTGCCAACGCCAAACTTTTCTCCAGTTGCTTTATTTCTATTTCTTTAGCCGTATCCTTTAAATATATGGTCAATGCTATTTTTTCTTTAAAATGATCTGCTACTTTTTTAGTGTTCAACACTAAAAGCCCCAGTAAACCCAGTAAAAAAAGGACTAGAGAAATACTAATAACAACAGAAAAGTAAGAAGATATAAGTCTTCGTTTCTGATACTTTTCAAAAGATGAACTCATAAAGAAATATTTTGCGAGTAAAAATAATAAAGTTAATTAACTTTGATAGATATGAATAACGGTATTACATACTATTTAGGATAATTATATGTGACATTTTTTTGAGAAATTCATATATCTAAAATTTAAACACATGCATACGGTCATAATTGGAGCTGGCGGAGTCGGTGGATATTTTGGAGGAAAAATCGCTAATTCCGGTCAAAAAGTAACATTCATTGCCAGAGGAAACCATCTCGAAGCTATCCAAAAAAATGGATTACAGGTACATAGTATCGAAGGTAATTTTACCACATTTCCATTTTTAGTAACAGAAAACATTTCTGAAGTAGAAAAAGCAGATATGGTGCTAATTTGCACAAAATCTTGGCAGGTAAAAACTGCTTCAGAGATAATCAAACCCATCTTAAAGGATACCACTATTGTAATTCCGTTACAAAATGGAGCAGATAATACAGAAAAGGTATTGTCTGTATTAGATAAAAAATATGTCTTAGGCGGATTGTGTAAGATTTATAGCAAAATAGAAGCACCCGGAATTATTTCACATTTTGGACACCCGCCAGAAATTATCTTCGGAGAATTAGATAAAAGGAAGACTGAACGCCTACAGGAAGTAAAACATATATTTGACAAAGCTGGGTTTAACAACAGAATTTCTGATGATATACAGGTAGATATATGGACTAAATTTATGTTTATAGCAACTGTTAGTGGTTTAGGTGGTTTAACGCGAGCTACCATAGGAGAAATGTTTGAAAACCCAGAACTTAATCACATCCTAAAAGAAACTGCTAATGAAATGTACCATATTGCCCTCGCAAGAGAGGTTGCATTATCACAAGATATTGTAAATAAAATTATGGTTTTTATTGAAAAACAACCTTATGATGCCACTGCATCTACGCAACGAGATTTAATGGAGGGGAGGCCTTCTGAGCTTGAGAACTTTAATGGTTTTATTGTACGGGAAGGAAAAAAACTAGGCATACCTACTCCAACAAATACTTTTATATTTAGTTGCTTGGAACCTATGGAGCGAAAAGCTAGAAATCAATGGATATAGTAAAACAATAGTATCCTTTTTTTAAGATTTTAAAAACCTTGAAGGTGTAACATAAAATCGTAAATTTGCACTCTTAATTTCAGATCAATGAGTTACGATTTTAATACTATTGAAGCCAAATGGCAAGCCTATTGGGCAGAAAAAGGAACGTTTAAAGCTGAAAACAACAGCGAAAAACCCAAATACTACGTTCTGGATATGTTTCCATACCCATCTGGAGCCGGATTACATGTTGGTCATCCGTTAGGGTATATTGCCAGTGATATTTATGCGAGATATAAGCGTCATAAAGGTTTCAATGTATTACATCCACAAGGATATGACTCATTTGGTTTGCCTGCAGAGCAATATGCGATCCAAACTGGTCAGCATCCTGCAATCACTACCAAAGAAAATATAGCACGCTATCGTGAGCAATTAGACAAAATAGGGTTCTCTTTTGATTGGAGTCGCGAAGTAAAAACGAGCGATCCCAAGTATTATAAATGGACACAATGGATATTCATCCAATTGTTTAATTCCTGGTATGATACCAATTTAGACAAAGCTCGTGATATCAAAGATCTTGAAATTATTTTTGAACAAAGTGGAAATACAACAGTACAGGCTGTTTGTGACGAAGATACTAGAAGTTTTTCTGCGGAAGATTGGGCTTCTTATTCCTCTAAAGTAAAACAGGAAATTCTATTAAAATACAGACTAACCTATTTGGCAGAAACCGAAGTAAACTGGTGCCCAGAACTAGGGACTGTATTAGCTAATGATGAAATTGTCAATGGTGTATCCGAACGTGGGGGGTATCCGGTGATCCGTAAGAAGATGACACAATGGAGTATGCGAATTTCTGCATATGCCGAAAGATTACTTCAGGGATTAGAAACTATTGACTGGACAGATTCTTTAAAAGAATCGCAACGTAACTGGATTGGTAAATCTGTGGGTGCACAAGTAAAATTCAGAGTTCAGAATTCGGAATTCGGAATTGAAGTATTTACAACACGGCCAGATACTATTTTTGGAGTAAGCTTTATGACCCTGGCTCCAGAGCATGAATTGGTTGCTAAAATTACAACTCCTGAGCAAAAAGCTGTGGTGGAACAATATATAGAAGCTACGGCAAAACGGAGTGAACGTGAGCGTATGGCTGATGTAAAAACAATTTCTGGTATTTTTACAGGAGCATATGCAGAACATCCATTTACTAAAGAGCCTATACCTATCTGGATTGGAGATTATGTGTTAGCAGGATATGGTACTGGAGCTGTGATGGCTGTTCCATGTGGAGATCAGCGCGATTATGATTTTGCAAAACATTTTGGGATTGATATCCCTAACATTTTCGAAGGCATCGATATTTCTCAGGAAGCTTTTGCCGATAAAGAAAAAACGATTATCGCCAACTCTGATTTCCTAAATGGTTTAAACTATAAAAAAGCGACTAAAACCGCTACTTACGAGCTAGAAAAGCTGAGGCAAGGAGAAGGAAAAACCAATTATAGATTACGTGACGCCGTATTTAGTCGTCAGCGCTATTGGGGAGAACCATTTCCGGTGTATTATGTAGATGGAATGCCACAGATGATTGATCTAAAACATTTACCGATCGAATTACCTGAAGTAGAAAAATACTTGCCAACAGAAACCGGAGAACCGCCGCTAGGTAGAGCAGATGTTTGGGCTTGGGACGTTGAAAAAAATCAGGTAGTATCTAATGATTTAATAAACAACACTAATGTATTTCCTTTAGAATTAAATACCATGCCAGGTTGGGCTGGAAGCTCTTTTTACTTTAATAGATATATGGATCCCCATAATGAGGAAGCTTTTGTATCTAAGGAAGCGGTAAACTATTGGGAAAATATCGATCTATATATAGGAGGAAGTGAACATGCCACTGGACATTTGCTATATGCGCGATTTTGGCAGAAGTTTTTATTCGATAGAGAATATCTTCCTGTAGATGAATTTGCTAAAAAACTGATCAATCAAGGAATGATCTTAGGAACTAGTGCTATTGTTTATAGAATTAGCGAGACAAATAAATATGTTTCTAAAAGCTTAAAAGGGCAATATAAAACTGAGGAACTTCGTGTAGATGTAAGCCTAATAAATTCTTCAGATGAACTGGACATAGAAGCTTTAAAAAAATGGCAGCCTCAATTTAAGGACGCAGAATTTGAGCTAGAGGGTGGTAAGTATATCGTCGGTAGAGAAGTAGAAAAAATGTCTAAACGATGGTTTAATGTCGTTAATCCAGATGGTATCTGTGAGCAATATGGAGCAGATAGCCTTCGCTTATATGAAATGTTCTTAGGGCCATTAGAGCAAGCAAAACCGTGGAATACTGCAGGGATTACTGGAGTACATAACTTCCTTAAAAGATTATGGAAGCTATACCATAGTGGAGAGGAATTTGATGTAACCGATACCACACCAACAAAAGAAAATTTAAAGACACTACATAAAACCATCAAAAAAGTAGAAGACGATATCGAAAACTTCTCTTTTAATACTTCTGTTAGCACATTTATGATTGCTGTAAACGAATTAACAGCTCAAAAATGTAGTAGTAGAGAAATTCTAGAACCGTTATTGGTATTAATATCTCCGTATGCACCACATATTGCAGAAGAATTATGGAGTAAACTCGGACATTCGACTTCTATTACTACTACTCCGTTTCCTGAATTTGATGCATCTCATTTAGTAGAAAGTGCTAAAGTGTATCCCATTTCTTTTAATGGTAAAAAACGTTTTGAGATGGAATTAGCATTGGATCTTAGCAAAGATGATATAGAGGCAGCTGTAATGTCACATGAAAAGACGCAACAACAGTTGGCTGGTCGAACTCCTAAAAAAGTAATCATCGTACCTGGAAAAATAATTAATATTGTTGGATAAAAGAACATTATTAATTCTTTGTGTTTTTACATTCCAGATAAAATATTAGATTAAAGACTTTTTATGACATTAACATTCGTTAATTGTTTTAAACTTATTGCAACGAAAAGCATATAAAATTTAAAAAATAATAAAAAAAACTATTATACTAGACCTTAAATTGATAATCTTTCAAAAAATAGAAGAATCGGATTTTTACATAGTTTTAATTGCTTAATTTACGAAAAACACATATTTTCGGCAAAAAAATTAGAGATATGATAATAGGTGTTCCTAAGGAAATAAAAAATAACGAAAATAGAGTAGGTCTTACACCTGCTGGTACTATGGAGCTTGTTAAAAACGGGCATACTGTATATGTTCAACATACCGCTGGAATTAATAGTGGTTTTGAAGATGAAGATTATATTAATGCAGGGGCAAAGATTTTACCTACTATAGAAGACGTATATGAAACTGCAGAAATGATCATTAAGGTAAAAGAGCCTATCGAACCAGAATATAAATTGATTAAAAAAGATCAATTATTATTTACCTATTTTCATTTCGCCTCTAGTGAACCTTTAACAAATGCGATGATAGAAAGAGGTGCTGTTTGTATTTCTTATGAAACTGTAGAAGATCCTGATCGTAGTTTACCATTATTAACTCCTATGAGTGAAGTTGCCGGACGTATGTCAATCCAGCAAGGAGCTAAATATCTAGAAAAACCATTAAAAGGAAGAGGGATTCTTTTAGGAGGAGTTCCTGGAGTTGCTCCTGCAAAAGTATTAGTACTTGGAGGTGGAGTTGTTGGTACTCAAGCTGCTAAAATGGCTGCCGGAATGGGGGCTGATGTTACTATATTAGACATTAGTATGAAAAGGCTTCGTTATCTTGATGACGTGATGCCAGCCAATGTAAATACAGAATTTTCTAACGAGTATACAATTCGTAAACACATAAAAACTTCTGATCTAATTATAGGAGGTGTATTAATTCCTGGTGCAAAAGCACCTAAATTAATCACTCGTGATATGCTAAAAGAAATGAGATCCGGAACTGTCTTAGTAGATGTAGCGGTAGATCAAGGTGGTTGTTTCGAAACTACAAAACCAACTACACATCAAGATCCAGTGTATATAATAGATGATGTTGTACATTATTCTGTTGCCAATATGCCTGGAGCTGTACCATATACTTCGACACTAGCATTAACTAATGTAACTTTGTCATATGCAATACAATTAGCCAATAAAGGCTGGAAGAAGGCATGTTTAGATAATGAACCTTTAAGAAAAGGATTGAATGTAATCAATGGAGATGTAGTTTACCCTGCTATTTCAGAAGCATTTAACCTTCCTTTAAAAGATGTAAATAAATACTTAAGCTAACTCAACTAACTTTAACTAAAGTTCATTTAACCGAAAACCTCGTCATTATGGCGAGGTTTTTGCTTTTATTATTGTAAATTTAGTTATGAAATAACTAATTATATTTAATTTTAAAAAAAGTAAAAAGTTATGATTTCGGGATATATGGGTTATTATATAATTGTTGGAGCAATAGCTCTAATTAGTAGTTTAGTAAGTTCTCGATTGAAGAGTAAATTCAATCATTACTCTAAATTATATTTAAAAAACGGAATGAGCGGTGCAGAGATTGCTCAAAAAATGCTTCATGATAACGGAATTTATGATGTTCAGGTAGTTTCTACTCCTGGAATGCTAACAGATCATTATAATCCAAGAAATAAAACAGTAAACCTTAGTGAAGGGGTATATAATCAACGTAATGCCGCTGCCGCTGCCGTTGCTGCTCATGAATGCGGACATGCTGTGCAACATGCTACAGCATATTCCTGGCTAACTATGAGATCAAAATTAGTACCAGTAGTAAGTATATCTTCCAAAATGTCAATGTGGGTTATTATGGGTGGAGTCGCTCTAATGGCTACTATGCAAATGGGTCAGACCATTGCATTAATAGGGCTTGCTTTGTATGCAACAAGTACATTATTTAGTTTTATAACACTACCTGTAGAATATGATGCAAGTAAACGTGCATTGGTATGGTTAAAAAATGCCAATATGCTTACTTCAGAGGAGCAGGCAGGTGCTAAAGATTCTTTGAAATGGGCTGCTCGAACGTATGTTGTTGCTGCACTTGGCTCATTAGCCACCTTGTTATATTTTGCGTTACAGATTTTGGGAAGAAGAGAGTAAGAAAATGTATAAAAAAAGTTTCTGGAAATCAGAAACTTTTTTTATAACTTAATCTGTCTATCAATTTGTTGGTTTAGAGAAATAAAAGTTTCAGTACGTGAGACTCCGTCAATGGCTTGAATGTTTTTATTCAATACATTCATCAAATGCTCATTATCTCTACATAGGATTTTGATAAAAATGGACCAATTTCCTGTAGTATAATGACATTCTATTACTTCTGGGATTTCCTCTAGTTGACTCACTGCTTTCGGGTTACTGACTGCTTTATCCAGATAAACCCCTACAAAAGCCATAGTTTTATACCCAAGTACCTTGGGGTCAATAATAAATTTAGAACCAGCAATCAATCCTGAAGCTTCCAATTTACGTAAACGCTGGTGAATGGCAGCGCCTGAAATTCCAATTTTTCTGGCAATTTCTAAAATTGGTCTTCTGGCATCTTCCATAAGATTACGAAGTATCTCCTTATCAATCCCATCAATCTTCTTAATATCATTTCGCTCTTTCATACGGATGTTTACTTCTAAATAATAACCAAAAATAGTATTTATGGTTTATTATTGAAACTTTAAGCTCTTTTATTATTTAACTCCGTCTGGGTTATACCCTAAATATTCACGCTCTTTTTCATTAAAAATAATACTGTATTCTTCCAATTCTTTAAGAATCGGTGTGTACACCTCTTCCTGAATTGGTATCTGGACTCCAGTAGTTGTAATTTCTCCATTAAGGATACGTAATGCTGCCATAGCAACAGGTAAACCAACTGTTCTAGCCATCGCAGTATATTTTTGGTCTTCACCGATACTAACCATAGTCGCGTCTATTTGTTTCCGTTCACCATTAAGTTCATATCCGAATTTATGATACATAACAATCATATCTTTATCACCTTCTTCTAATGACCATTTATCCATAAGAATTTTCTGAAGTATTTGCGCAGGAGTAGCATTTGGGATACCTATTTTCTTATTAGGGTTAAAAATATCCAATTCCAGAAGTTTATCCCAGATGATATCATCCTGATCAATTTTTAAGTAATGACGTAGCTTTAATTCTACTGAGTCTGATGGAGAATATGCAAGAAATGAATTCGTAAAATCTCGATAACTCATCTGTTCCGAATTCATCAAAGTATAATCATCGGCAGTCATACCTAACTGAACGAAAATATTCCAAGCTTTAGAAAAACCAACTCTTCTGATAGTCCCTCTATACAAGGTTAAAATATCATTCAATCCATAAACACTTTTATACTTTAAAGAATTTCTGTTGGCATAAGCCTCAAAACGTCCATAATCTTCAACTTCCAAAAATTCAGTTCTTCTAAATAATTTATGATACGGAATATATTTATAGGCTCCTTCCTGTAAAAATTCGGCAGCACCACCTTGACCCGCTATCACTACATTTCTTGGATTCCATGTAAACTTATAATTCCATAAATTACTATCACTCTCTGGCGCAACTAATCCACCTGTAAATGATTCGAATAGAATAATTTTACCTCCTTTTTTACGAATACGATCAATTACTTGCATCGCACTCATGTGATCAATTCCAGGATCCACACCAATTTCATTCATAAAAATCAGTCCCTTCTTCTTCACTTCTTCATTTAATTTCTGCATTTCAGGACTTATATAAGAAGCCGTGACCAAGCATTTTTCAAATTTTAAACAGTCTTCGGCAACTTTAATATGAAATCTAGCAGGCAACATAGACACTACAATATCTGCTTCTTTTATAGCTATTTCGCGAGATAATTGATCAAAAACGTCAAGTTTGATTGCATTCGTAGTTGGATGATTCGCGGCTAAATGTTGCGCATTTTCTATAGAAATATCCCCAATAGTAATATGCAACTTTTCAGCAATAGATTTTTCCTGAAAATATTTTATTAAAACTGCTGTGGATTTACCCGCACCAATGACCAGTATTTTTCGCATGCCTCATATTATTTTGATAACTTTGATACGAATGTAATAAATACCTTAAAAAATAGGTGCTTAAATTTTATGGATTAATCATATTTTTGAACATAATATGTTTATTTTATATAATTTTTAAGAAAATATAGTCAAATATACTTTAGAAATAAATGAATAAAACAATTTTGATTACTGGGGCAGTTATTGCTTTAATAGCTGTTCTGTTAGGAGCTTTTGGAGCACATGGATTGCAAAAATTAGTAGATGCAGATAGTATTAATTCTTATACTACTGGGGTACGATATCAAATGTATCACGCTATTACTTGTATAATTCTAGGTAACTTGTCAGTATTATCAGACAGTGCAAAAAAGAAGATTTTTTATTTATTCTTGGCAGGAATATTTCTTTTTTCCGGTTCTATTTACCTTTTAGTAATTGATGAAGTTTTAGGCATTTCTTTGTCAAGTATTGCTTTTATTACACCTTTGGGAGGTTTACTTTTAATTTCAGGATGGGTTTTCTTCATTATCTCTCTGATAAAGATTAAGTGATTTTTTTGTCGGTTAGTGTAATTATTATTTATAATTTTGTACACACATAACAAAACACAACATATTTTTATGGAATCACTGTATCCAACTACGAAAACGTTTTCGTTAAAGAATTACGGTATTGAAAATGCTACAATGCGCTACCAGTTATCTCCTAATGATCTTCAGGAAGAGGTAATTAAAAAAGAACAAGGGAAAATTACAGGATCCGGAGCACTGGCTATTAACACTGGTGAATTTACAGGTCGTTCTCCAATGGATCGTTTTATTGTGAAAGATAAAATCACTGAAGATAAAGTATGGTGGGGTGATATTAACCTCCCATTTGATCCTGAGGCATTTGATAAGTTATATGATAAAGTAACTGACTATCTTTCTGGCAAAGAAATATTTGTTAGAGATAGTTACGCATGTGCCGATCCTGACTATAGATTAAATATCAGGGTAATCAATGAGTATCCATGGTCAAATATGTTTGCATACAACATGTTTTTGCGTCCCACGCAAGAAGAACTGAAAGGGTTTGATCCAGAATGGATCGTAGTAAACGCGCCAGGATTTATGGCTGATCCAGAAATAGATGGTACTCGCCAGCATAACTTTGCTATCTTAAACTTTTCAAAGAAAATTGCTTTAATAGGAGGAACTGGTTATACTGGTGAAATCAAAAAAGGAATTTTTTCTGCGTTAAACTTTATTTTACCAGTAGAAAAAAATTGTTTGCCAATGCATTGTTCTGCCAACGTAGGTAATGATGGTGATACTGCAATATTTTTTGGGTTATCAGGTACTGGAAAAACTACCTTATCTACGGATCCAAATCGTAAATTGATTGGGGATGATGAGCACGGTTGGACTAAAGAACATTCGATCTTTAATTTTGAAGGAGGATGTTATGCCAAGGTAATTGATCTTTCTGAGGAAAAAGAACCAGAAATATATAGAGCTATCAAAAAAGGAGCTATTCTGGAAAATGTGATTATGGATGATAATGGCGCTATAGATTTTGCAGATACATCGATTACGCAAAATACACGTGTTAGTTACCCTATTCATCATATAGAAAATATACAAGAGCCATCCATTGGTAAAAATCCAAAAAATATTTTCTTTTTAACTGCTGACGCTTTTGGGGTAATGCCACCAATTTCAAAATTAACACCCAATCAGGCAGCTTATCATTTTATGTCAGGATACACTGCAAAAGTTGCAGGAACTGAAGCTGGAGTTGTAGAACCTCAGCCTTCATTTTCAGCATGTTTTGGAGCGCCCTTTATGCCATTACACCCTGCAAAATATGCAGAAATGTTGATCCAAAAGATGAGTGAAGCTGGAGTTAACGTTTGGTTGGTAAATACAGGTTGGACAGGCGGTCCTTATGGTGTTGGAACACGTATTAAATTAAAGTACACTCGTGCTATGATTCAGGCTGTATTAAATGGTGACTTAGGATTATATAACTATGAAAATTACCATATCCATTCAGTATTTGGAGTAGCGCAGCCAAGAACGTGTCCTGGAGTGCCAGATAGCGTACTAAGCCCAAGAACTACTTGGAATAATGATGAAGAGTATTATAAAACAGCATTTAAATTAACAAATGCATTTAGAGAAAATTTTAAAAAGTTTGAGGATTACGCTAATGAAGAAATTAGAAGAGGAGGACCTCAACGTTATGCTTTTTAAATAAACCAGACTATAATATAAAGAGGATGTTTAAAGTAATTTTTTGATAAAATTATTAGAAACACTCTGTTTATCTTAGTACATTTTACTCATTTTGAGTATTTATATAAAGGTTCATGCTAAAGAAAGAGGGTGTTTGAAAAGTCAAACACCCTCTTCCTATTTTAATAATGTCTCTTCCTGAAATAGCGTTATACAAAAAAACGGGTAACGAATACAAACTATGTAAAGAGGACTCAAAAAGATTATCTAAGGCTAAAGCTTCGGGTTGTTCAAAGCATTGAGCTTAGTGAGTTATCTGGAACCAACAGGCACAGGATATTGTTCCCTAAGAGAAACAACAAAATATAACTAATACCTTTGTCATTTGAATTTACCGTAATAAAATGTTCTTTTTTGTGCCTTAATTTTTATTCTTCATTGAAACAAAAAAATCTTTATTTTCTTTTCCAGTAAATTCAAATAACAACTGGTATAAACAAGTTATACGATTTACGCATAAAACTTTCGCATATAGTGCAAAATAATTCAAGCTCCTTATACGAATTTCTTATCCATAAACCGTATTATAGGTTTAGTTAGGTCTGTTCATTTCTACCATTTTTGCTTTGAAATTACTCAGATAAAATACAAGCGTTTTGTTATTTAGGTAAAAAAGAAAAAACACCAGAGAATTGCAATTCTCTGGTGCTTAAATGTATTTTTAACTAATCCAAAACTGTAACAGTTTTTTTTAGGGACTAGTCATAATTATTTAGGACTTTAGAACGAATAACTCAATCCTAAATTCCAGAAAGACTGTAATTCATTATCAGTATTTTCTAACGTACGTACATCAGTAGGTGGAGGTACTAATAAAGCATCTTGAGCCAACGCATAGTTAAAAGCTTCTTGTTTATTGCTTCTAAGACCAAAATCAAACCCTACTCCAATTGCTTTCCATAATGTATATGAAAAAGAATTTGTCCACGTCCAGTTAGAATAATCCGTATCTTCATAACTTAAGAATGCAGATAAGTTTGTCTTAAAATTGATAGCTCCAAATTTACGTGTGTAATCTGCCACAATTTTTGCCCCTAAAGAAGATTCATATTCGGCAGCACCTTTACTAAATACAAAATTGTAGTTTAATGGATGAACCACAACAACAAGGTTACTAATAGGCGTCCAAGTCATACCAACACCAAGATCTAAATATCCAGGATCATTAAAGTTACTAAGAACAGAAGTTCTGTACTCTCCTAAAGTAGATACTGCTAATGTTTTTGTTAATTTATATCCAAATAGAGATGTAACATTAAATACATCTGTAGCTTCTCTAAAATCATCGTCATCGCTCGGATCATCTCTATCATTTAATTTTACCCAAGCAAGATTTACATTGGCACTATTCCTCCAGAAATATTTATCCTGTAATAAATTAGCATATGCATTTACTGTAATACCAATATTAGCTGCATCATTATTAGGAATATCCTGAGAATACCATTTATCAAATCCAGAAATACTACCTCCAATAGTACCAAAAGCGCCTATTTTCCAACCTGGTACAGCATCTATTTCAGCCTGTATAGCATCTACTCTTCCTTGTATAGCAGCTATTGAGTCTTTTTTTGCAGCCTGTTCTTTTTTTAGTTCGTCTACATCTACTGTTTGAGCTGTTAATGAAGTTGCTCCTAACAACAGTGCCGTTCCTAAAACTAATTTCTTAATCATCTTTATTAGGTTTAAATTGTTATGGTTTTTGCCTGAATATATTCATTGCTTTTACAGGCTTAAATTTTTTTTGCAAATCTAAGTTAAACAATATAGGAAGGGAATCAAAGTGTTTATATTACCTTAGTTTTTCGACAAAAAACACATTTACTGGATAAACGTACTATTTCTTTTTATAAACAGGAACAGAAGAACAAGCTTCTCCGTACATAATACTCTTCGCAACGGGCTGTAACTTCTGGATTAATTCTATATATGCACTTTCAGGAACTGGCTTATTAGAACATCCTTTAATAATTAATAACTTATCACGGTAATCACTTGTGGCAAGGTTACTAATAATAGTATTATAAAGATTGGTTTCTAAATTTTCTAATGAACCCACAACTACCTTTTTTGCGTAAGAAGATGCAGCGCTGGTAACCAATAGATATGCCCAACCGGGAATAATGGCATCTGTAGAGCAAGTCAATGCCATGTATGCATCCTTATATTGACTCCAATCGTGGTCTGTAACTTGCGACCTAAACTCTTTTTCACGAAGCAGTAGCCCTTCATAAAGCCAATCTTTAATGTCAAACAGAATACGTTTCCCTTCTGGATAATAGTCTTCTAAATCAAAGGAAACTAGATTTTTATTATTTGTTACTCTATTGATAATTTCTTCTGCCATGGCCAAGAAGTTTTTTAAAGCATTCCTAGTTCTAATTTAGCTTCTTCACTCATAAGATCTTGTGTCCAAGTCGGTTCGAAAGTAAGTTCTACTTCTACATCATTTACTGCATCTATAGATTTTACCTTTTCTCTAACCTCTTCTGGTAGTGATTCTGCAACAGGGCAATTAGGGGATGTAAGTGTCATAAGGATTTTTACATCATAATCTTCATTAACAAATACGTCATAGATAAGTCCTAATTCGTAGATGTCAACTGGGATTTCCGGGTCGAAAATAGTTTTTATGACTTTTACTATCTTTTCACCTAGCTCTGTGGTGTCTATATTAATCTCGCTCATTGGTTCTTTTTAAAAAACTTCGTTAGACAATGCTTACTAAAGTTTTAATTTAATTGTGTTTGGTATGCAACGGCATACATTTTTAATTGTTTAATCATACTCACTAATCCATTTGCTCTAGTAGGAGAAAGGTGCTCTTTAAGACCTATTTCATCAATAAAATGAGTATCAGCATCTATAATATCCTGAGGGTGCTGCCCTGAAAATACTCTTATCAAAATTGCAATAATACCTTTGGTAATAATAGCATCACTATCTGCTGTGAATTCTATTTTGTCGTCATTCATTTCTGCATGAACCCAAACTTTGCTTTGGCAACCTTTTATAATATTTTCGTCAATCTTGTATTTTTCGTCAATTAATGGAAGTGATTTCCCTAAATCAATCATGTATTCGTATCGCTGCATCCAGTCATCAAACATACTAAACTCATCAACAATCTCTTCCTGAATTTTTTGTATAGACATATACCTACAATTTTTGTACAAAAGTACAACAACAATCTTAGCTATTCAACACTTTCTGTCAATGATAATATAGTCAGAACTAATGCTTTTATTTCCTCTGGAGGGTTACCATGATCAAACCCACTGGAAGTATACGTTTTATCATCTAAAGTAATCTTAAGCTGTGCATGAGCAGCTCCATCATATAGGCGTTTATTACTTGGAGCTCTTAATTTATTAATGTTTTTTATATCAACTTCTTTCAGAGAAGATACCACCTTATCCCATTGCTTCTCAGTACAAGTTTTTATTATTTTATTCTTTAAGTTTCTGTCTTTAAACAATTCTATCCCTTTTTTACTAATCATAGTTTTTATAAAAGAGCCACGAGAAAGAGCTTCATATGCTACTATGGTTTGATCGTTTTGTGTTTTCTTATTTTGACTTTTGTTGACTTCTTTTTTCTTAGATATTATTTTTAATAACGAGTATTTCAATTTAGATCCATCAGCGGGCGGGTTCTCTATATTAGAAATAGCAACTTGTAATGAGTACGTATACCCTTCTTCATAATCAAATCCCTCTATCGTATCATAAAAATTAGTCCATTCTTTGTCTAAATTTTCTCTAACCAATAAGCACTTTTGAAGCCCTACTCCCCGACAGTCCACCATTTTGGATGCAATATATATCGTTGTTATTTTTTTACAAGAAGAGAGCGTGACCAACATACCAAGTAAAAACAATAGCTTTTTCATCTATATCTTTCTTTTATTCTTTTAAAAATTACATCCGAACAACGTTTCGTAAAGGTATGAAATTACTTATTTTCCAATAAAAACTCTCAAAATCTATATGTCTTATTGAAACCAAAATATTTCGAAAAAAAAGAAAGAGAAGTTCTGGTTTTAAAAAATAACATTGCTTAACAATTAGCTTAGCATCATTTTAGCTTTCTTTATAGATGCCACCAATACATCTATCTCCTCTTTGGTATTGTAAAAAGAAAAAGAAGCTCTTATTGTTCCGGGAATTTTATAAAAATCCATAATAGGTTGCGCACAATGATGTCCAGTACGTACGGCAACTCCCAGCTTATCTACGATGGAACCAACATCATATGGATGAATATCCTCTAAATTAAATGAGATTACAGATGTTTTATTCTTTGACGTACCATAGATTTTAAGCCCTTCTATTTCCAATAGTTTTTTTGTTCCATAGACTAACAACTCATTCTCATATGCAGCTATTGCTTCAAAACCAATACTATTCATATAATCCAGAGCAACACCAAAAGCTATACCTCCACAAATATTTGGAGTTCCTGCTTCGAATTTATGCGGCAACCCGGCGTAGGTCGTTTTCTCGAAGGTTACCTGATCAATCATCTCTCCTCCTCCTTGGTATGGTGGAAGTTTATTTAGCCATTCTTCTTTTCCATACAAAAGACCAACTCCTGTTGGGCCACAAAGTTTATGTGCGGATGCTACATAAAAATCTACATCCAGGGATTGTACATCTGGTTTGATATGTGGACAAGATTGTGCCCCATCAATTAATACAGCAGCTCCAACATCATGTGCTTTTTTTATAATATCTTCAATAGGGTTGATTGTTCCTAAGGCATTAGATATATGATTGGTAAAAACCAATTTAGTTTTTTCAGAAAGTAATTGATAATAAACATCCATTTGTAATGCTCCCTCTTCATTCATCGGAATAACCTTCAGAACTGCTCCTGTTCTCTCACAAAGCATTTGCCAAGGCACAATATTAGAATGATGCTCTAATGCAGAAACAATGATCTCATCTCCTTCTGACAATAGTGTTGTAAAACCTGTTGCGACAATATTAATACTATGTGTGGTTCCCGAAGTTAATATGATTTCATGAGCGTGCCTGGCATTAAAATGCTTTTGAATTTTCTTACGAGCAATCTCATACGCATCGGTTGCTTCCTGAGATAAGGTATGTACTCCTCTATGTATATTAGCATTATAATTACTATAATAATCAACTATTGCATCAATCACAACCTGAGGTGTCTGGGAAGTTGCGGCATTATCAAAATACACCAAAGGTTTTCCATTGACCTCTCGGTTAAGAATTGGAAAATCCTTACGAATTTTTTGTACGTCTAGCATATTAATTTCTTTCTACAAAAGTAGTAAGTATTTCTAAGTGATATTGCCTATTTTTAGAATGATTTAACCTAATAATATAATGAAACGATTAAAAAAGATTTTGGGATATACCTGCATTGGGCTGGTTGCATTAGTATTGATTGCTATTTTCCTGAATTATCCTAAACTTACAATACTCTCTGGGTATTCTGCCAAGCATATGTGTTCTTCTGTTTTTATGGCGAATCGAAGTGTAGAGTTTACGGATACAAATGATAATAATTTTGAACCAGTTCATTTAGCCGATGATATTGTTAATTTAGAAGAAAAATCCGCCATTGCTTCCGTTTTTGGCTTACAAGAAAGAAAAGCTATTTATCGAGAAGGACTGGGAAGTGTTCTAATTACTGATGATTTTGATATCAAAGCTCCTTATTTAAAACCGAACCGAGCAATTACTAAAAAAAGGCTCGCTTTTCCGTATGGAGATTCTCCACAAAAAGATACCATATTTACAAACATAAATTACAGTAAAATTAATAAAGTGGTTTCATCCATCTTTGATAAAGAAAGTGAAAATATTCAGAAAACAAGAGCCGTTCTGGTCATTCACAAAGATCATATTATTGCAGAAAAATATACAGATAGCCTAGATAAAGATTCTAAGCTTTTAGGTTGGTCAATGACCAAAAGTATACTGGCAACGGTGTATGGTGTTCTCCAAAAACAAGGGAAAATAAACATTCAGGAAAAAGCTCCCGTTGCAGCATGGCAAAATGATGATAGAAAAAATATCACGATTAACAATTTGATACAAATGAATTGTGGATTGGCTTGGGAAGAAGAATACGGTGGTATTTCTGATGTTACGAAGATGCTATACCTGGATAAAGACATGACCGAAGCTCAAATCCATAAAAAAGCTATTCATCGACCTAATGAACATTGGTATTATTCTTCTGGTGTTTCGAATTTATTATCCGGAATTCTTAGAAAAAAAATCACTCCTTATCAAGAATATCTTGATTTTCCGTACAGAGAATTTATTGATAAGATAGGGATGCATTCTATGCTGATGGAAACGGATATGGCTGGGAATTATGTAGGCTCATCTTATGCTTGGGCAACGGTAAGGGATTGGGCAAAATTTGGTTTGTTATATCTTCATAAAGGAAACTGGAATGGAGAACAAATTTTTAACCCAGAGTGGGTGGATTATGTAACCACACCAAGCCCTACATCAGAAGGAGATTATGGTGGACATTTCTGGTTAAATGCCGGTGGGTTTTATCCGGATGCTCCCAGAGATATGTTTTCTGCTAATGGATATCAGGGACAGCGCGTGTTTGTTATTCCATCAAAAGATTTGGTAATTGTACGCTTTGGATTAATCGGAGATGCAGGTGTAGATTTTAATAGGTTTTTAAGGGAGATGGTGAGTGCGATAAAGTAATATAGTCGTGTAGCAAATCTTAAAAAAACTATAAATAGGGTAGTTCTAAATTCTAATAAAAATAAAAAAGCGGGCACCTAGCCCGCTGAATAATTAAGCTCCTCCTCCTGGAGAATAGGTATAATCGCACCAAAAACCACTGCCATCAGCCACGCATGTTGCAATGTAATTAGGTTTTGGAACACACTGGCGACCTCCTGCTGATGGTCCGCAAGGCCCTGTAACTCCTCCACGAATACTTTTCTGTTCGGATTTGTTTAGAGTCTCTCCTAAATCTAAAATGTTTTTTAACATAATAATGAAATTTTAAATTGATTTAATATCCCCTGATTTTTTTAAGACACTCAAGCTATATGTCTATTTTTGAACTAAAAGGATAGTTCTATATTAGTTAATGTCTTAACTTCCCAAAATGTTACCTCATATTCTGAAGTTTTTTAAAAAAAAGTAAGGAAATATCAACTTAACACTGCCGGGAATATGTATTAGGCTAATGGATATCAGGGACAGCGGGTGTTTGTTATTCCATCAAAAGATTTGGTAATTGTACATTTTGGATTAATTGGAAATGCAGGTATCGATTTTAATACGTTTTTAAGGGAAATGGTGACTAGAATATAGTAATGAATTATAGATCTGTTTTGAAAACCTTACAGGTATAAAGCTTCTATTATCTACCAAAATAATCATAATATCGTTCCGCATGTTGTTCATAACGCTTGATCAATTCAATGTTTTTCTTTTCAAGATCTGTTAGTTGATTTCTTACATCTGTAGAAATAGGAATGTACCAATCAATTTGTGAATCAAAAAAGTATCGCATTCTTCTATTTTTAAAAGAATATCCATGCCTGGCATATATTGCATTTCTAATAATTTCTAAATCACCTTTATATAAATTTTCTAAATCCTTATTTGTTAATTCGATATTTGATGCATTAACTTTTAGCCCTTCGATAGTTGCGTATTCGCTTTCTTCAAAATCTTCTTCTGCATTATTTTTTACCGTATACAATTCCGAAAAAACCTCACCCATGTACCCTTCTTCTTCAATTTCACTAGTATTTACAAGCTCTTGATTGGCGTTGTAAATAAATATTCTTCGGGATAGTTCATATTTTCTTTCTGATACTGCTAATTTAGAATCGTTCGCAACCCAAATACCTTTAATACGTTTTAATTTAGGATTGAATTTAAATTCAAAAACACCATCATACTGGTCATCACCAGGCTCCGAAACCAAAGCGGTATATATTTCATTTTCGATACTCAAATTCCCTCTAAATGGACGATCATTTCCTGCTACAATGCTATGTCCATATATTTCTTTTTCAGTTATAGAATCAATAAAAACGGTTATCTTATTACTATATGATGGCTTTTTCGTTCTATCATATTTACTGGCTTCAAAAAAACCAGTGTAATAGCCAATAAGAGCTGCGGTGTTTTTTAGACTTGGACTAGATGATCTGTTTTCTTTCTGATCAACAGTTTCGCCTTTTTTAGAGGCCGTTTCCTTTTCAATAACTGGAGTTGTTTCTGTCTTTTCTTTTTGCGCCTCTTTTTTACAGGAAACAAATAAAACTACTGACAATAAAAAGATTATGTTTTTCATTTTGATTGATGCTTTTTAATATACTTGATGATTATGATTTCGGCAATAATTAGATTTAATCCCCAACCGAGCCAAGCTACTATCTGATATACATCCATAGGTCTTGGATGAAAGACTAAAACTATTAAGTATTTCCACAATCGTAAAGTTATAGCAGATAATGTTAAAGCAAAACTTCTAATCATAAAAATTTGATGCCTTATATAGTCTTTCTGTTTAATTGCTAAAAATGCTTTTAGAGTAAACCAAAACCAACCAATTGCCAATAAGCAAAAAGCGAGTTGAGACCACAATCCGCCATTTGCATAATATCCAATAATGAGTCCAGATGGTGCTGCAAATAGTAATACTGAGACTAAATACATCCACCCTACTACTTTATGCAGTTTAGTATATTTGGTTCTGATCCTTTTAGAAAACTGTGTAAATCCAGCAAATAGAGAGAAAACAGATAAGGTAACATGGATATAAAATGCAATTTTATAATGTGCAAAATGAATATATTGCTGCTTAATTCGTAAAAATGCTACGTCAAAATCAATTGGGAAATATTGAAACGTGATCTTAAACATTAATATACAGAAGAATATATAAAGTATTAAAAGTACTATTTGATATACTATTATTTTCTGCATAGAAATAAAAAAAACCTCAACAAATATATGAAGAGGTTTACTATATATGGTATTATTTTCTACAAATCAAATCCAATATCAACACCTAATTTATTAGCTATTAGTTTGTTGATTCGATTTTTGAGCTGTGGTATTTTTACACTTTCTAATACATTGTTAGCAAATGCATACATCAATAGTGCTCTTGCTTCTTTTTCTCCAATTCCTCTAGATTTCATATAAAACAAAGCGTTTTCATCTAATTGTCCGATGGTACAACCGTGAGAACACTTTACATCATCTGCAAAAATCTCTAATTGAGGCTTCGAATTAATGGTTGCCTTGTCACTTAATAATATGTTATTATTAGACTGAAAAGCATTGGTTTTCTGAGCTTCTTTATTTACAATAATTTTACCATTAAATACTCCTGTTGCTTTTTCATCAAAAATACCTTTATAGTCCTGATGACTTTCGCAATTAGGTTCTGTATGGTGCACTAATGTATTATGATCTACATGTTGCTTTCCTTCAATAATGGTAACTCCATTAAGAATAGAATCAATCCCTTCTCCCTTTTGATAGAAATTAAGATTGTTTCTAGTTACATTTCCTCCAAAGGCAAATGTATGTACAGATGCTACACTTTGTCCTTGCTGCTCTATAAAGGTGTTATCAATCAGTGAGGCTTTTTCGTTATCATTCTGGATTTTATAATAATCTACAAATGCTCTTTTGTCGACAAATATCTCAGTTACCGAGTTTGTTAATACTGGATTATCTGTTAAGCTCTGATGACGCTCAATAATCTGTACATGCGAGTTTTCTTCTGCTACGATCAGATTACGAGGTTGCAATAGTTGTGCAGATTCTTTTCCTGTAGAAAAATGAATAATCTGTATAGGCTTATCTGCTACTTTATTTTTTGGAATGTAGATATATGCTCCTTCTTTAGAGAATGCAGTATTCAATGAAGTGAGACCATCTTCTTTTGCTACTTTGTTAAAATAGTTCTCTATAACTGCCTTATATTTATCATTCGCTAATGCAGAAGACATTAGACAAACATCTATCTTATCATGCGTAGTTTCTGATAAATGAGAAGAGTACTTACCATCGATAAAAACAATCTTATAAGTGTCCAGATCATATAAAAAATATCTCTTTACATCCTTAAACTCTAAAGCATTTTCTTCCTTCGGAAAAATACTATAATCGTGCTTTAGTATTGCATTTAACGATGTATACTTCCAAGCTTCTTCTTTTTTTGACGGAAAGCCTTTTTCTTCAAAGGTTTTGATAGCTTGACTTCTTATATCATGAACTGCAGTATCTACATCCACGGTATTTTCAAAAGCTAAAAAAGAGGATACTAGTTTTTCTTTCAATTCCATTCTTCTGTTTCAATTTTTTTGTCAGCTGATATACGATCAACTATCAAAACATTATGCATTTATCTCTTCTTTAATCCAGTCGTATCCTTTCTCCTCTAATTCTAGAGCAAGGTCTTTAGTTCCAGATTTTACAATTTTACCATCATATAATACATGTACAAAATCAGGAACAATATAATCGAGTAAGCGCTGATAATGTGTAATTACTATCACTGCATTATCATCACTTTTTAATTTATTAACTCCGTTAGCAACAATACGCAGTGCATCGATATCTAATCCAGAGTCTGTTTCATCGAGGATTGCCAGTTTAGGTTCCATCATTGCCATCTGAAAAATCTCATTACGCTTTTTCTCACCACCAGAGAATCCTTCATTAAGAGAACGCGATAAAAATTTACGATCAATATCCAATAGCTCAGATTTCTCTCGGATTTTCTTTAGCATATCTTTTGCTGGCATTTCTTCCAGACCTTGCGCTTTTCTGGTTTCATTAATTGCGGTTTTCATAAAATTGGTAACCGTAACTCCAGGTATTTCTACCGGGTACTGAAATGAAAGAAAAATACCTTTATGCGCACGCTCTTCTGCCGCTAACTCTTCTATATCTTCTCCTTCTAAAAAAATAGCTCCATCTGTAACTTCATACTCTTCTTTTCCTGCAACAATACTGGCTAATGTACTTTTCCCTGCACCATTAGGCCCCATTATTGCATGAACTTCTCCTGCTTTTACATTTAGGTTAAGACCTTTTAAAATCTCTTTGTCTTCAACGCTAGCGTGTAAATCCTTAATTTCTAACATTTCGTATATTTCTCTTTACTATTCTATTCTTACAATATTACTTAGTGATTATGACCTTCATGATCTCCTCCTGAAGAATGATCATGGTTTTCATGACCTATTTCATTTGGTGCTGGAGGTTCATTGTCCGAAGACTTTATCTTTGTTGGCAATTCTGATGTAGGTTCACTAACTCCAACAATTTCTTTTATCTCTACTACTTCTGGCCATCCTTCTTCTGTGTTAGGTTTTATAACACCTTTTACTACCACTGGTACCATATCGTACTCTTCGCGTTGTAGTGGTTTTACTTTTTGATGTAATTGATTAGCCATATCATCTATAACTACACCATAAATAAAGTCTTTACCTTTTATAACCCCTGCATTATCAATTAATATAAATTCACCACGAATAAAAGTAGGTTCTGTTTCTGATGTTTTATTCTTATCGTTTTTACAAGAAAAAACTAAAAGGCTTACGAAGATTAGAAGAATTGATTTTTTCATTAATGTGATTTTGTTAGTTATACAATTTACCCGACAGAACCTTCTAGGGATATTTCTAAAAGTTTTTGAGCTTCTACTGCAAATTCCATCGGAAGTTTATTTAATACCTCTTTACTGAAACCATTAACGATTAAAGCGATCGCTTTTTCTGTATCAATACCTCTTTGATTACAGTAAAAGATCTGATCTTCTCCAATCTTGCTTGTAGTCGCTTCATGCTCTATCTGAGCTGTTTTATTCTTTGCTTCAATATATGGAAACGTATGAGCACCACATTCATTGCCCATTAATAAAGAATCGCACTGAGAAAAATTTCGAGCATTGGTAGCTCTGCTATTAATTTGTACTAATCCACGGTAACTATTTTGGGATTTTCCGGCAGAAATACCTTTCGAAATGATTGTACTCTTAGTATTTTTTCCTAAGTGTATCATCTTAGTTCCTGTATCTGCTTGCTGATAATTATTTGTAACTGCAATAGAATAAAATTCTCCTACGGAATTATCTCCTTTTAATACACAAGAAGGATATTTCCACGTTACCGCAGATCCCGTTTCTACTTGCGTCCAAGAAATTTTAGCATTGGTTTCACAAATTCCTCTTTTTGTAACGAAATTAAAAACACCTCCTTTACCTTCTGCATTTCCAGGATACCAATTTTGTACCGTAGAATATTTTATTTCGGCATCATCCAATGCTATCAATTCTACAACTGCTGCATGCAATTGATTTTCGTCTCGTGATGGAGCGGTACACCCTTCTAGATAACTCACATAACTTCCTTGATCAGCAATTACCAATGTACGTTCGAATTGACCTGTACCTGCTTGATTAATTCTAAAATACGTAGATAATTCCATTGGACATCTAACTCCTTTTGGTATATAACAAAAAGATCCATCACTAAATACTGCAGAATTTAAGGCTGCATAGAAGTTATCTTTTTGCGGAACTACGGATCCTAGATGTTTTCTAACTAATTCTGGGTGTTCCTGAATTGCTTCTGATATAGAACAGAAAATAATTCCTTTTTCTGCTAGAGTATCTTTAAAAGTAGTAGCTACAGAAACCGAATCCATAACAATATCTACTGCTACTCCTGCTAATTTTTTCTGCTCATCCAATGAAATACCTAATTTCTTAAAAGTATCTAATAGCTCTGGGTCTACTTCATCTAAACTATTATATTTTGGTTTTTTATTTGGAGCAGAATAGTACGAAATATCCTGAAAATTTGGTTTTTCATACTGTACATTAGCCCATTCAGGCTCTTCCATTTGTTTCCAAACTCGGAAAGCTTCTAACCTCCATTCTGTCATCCATTCCGGCTCTTCCTTTTTCTTAGATATAGCACGAACAATGTCTTCGTTTAAACCAACAGGAAATGTATCGGATTCAATATCTGTGTAAAATCCGTATTCGTATTCTTTGGTTTCTAATTCTTTTTTTAAATCGTCTTCAGTATATGCCATCTTCATAGGTCCTAAGCTTTAATCTAGGATCATTTTTTAATTTTTAAAGGGAAAAGCTTTCTCCACAACCACATGTTCTGTTTGCGTTTGGATTATTAAACACGAAACCTGTTCCATTAAGTCCTCCTGAGTATTCTAAAGTAGTACCAATAAGGTATAAAAAGCTTTTTTTGTCTACAATGATTTTAACACCATTATCTTCAAAAACCTTGTCTCCATTCTCTTGGCTTTTATCAAACTTTAAATCATAAGATAATCCTGAGCAACCTCCACTTTTAACACCTACACGCACATAATCAGTAGTTGCATCATATCCGTCATCACTCATTAATTCTATGACCTTCTTTTTTGCTGTATCTGATACCTTAATCATATGATATAAAATAGATTAATTCTAAATTGAATGCAAATATACTACATATGTAGGTTTTAAACACAAAACCTAACATTAATCTAGTATATATATAGATCAATAAAAGTTATAATGATTAGTATATAGGTAGTTTTAGAACTCAGAAAATCGATTATCATTTATATAATCATCATCTGTAAGTGTTTTTAGAAAACTTATAATCTGTTCTTTTTCTCCTTCTGTCAGAGGGATTCCTATATCGGTAGTAGTAGCGTTTCTAAAAATAGGATCTAGAGTTTCTGACTCAACCATTCCATTGGCATAATGATCTAAAACATCATTTAGGGTCTTATACCTACCATCGTGCATATATGGAAATGTAAGTTCTATGTTACGAAGTGTTGGCACCTTAAACTTATAAATATCTTCAGATAATCCCGTAACTCTTTTTCTTCCTATATCATTGTATTCTGGATCCACAGATAATCCATTATTACGGTATGATTGATCAGTAAATAATGTACCTGTATGACAAGAAGCACATTTAGATTTAAATAGTTCGAAACCCGCTGCCTCTGTTTCTGTAAAAACAGAACCTTCATTTCTCTCAATCTTATCATATTTACTGTTTGCCGAAATCATTAAGATCATAAACTGAGAAAGTGCTCGGAACATATTTTCTGCATTAATTTGTTGATCCTCGAATGCTTCTGCAAATAGTTTTACATATTCCGGTCGTTCCTCTAATTTTTTAAGCACACCTCCTACTGTTTCATTCATTTCTACTTCGGCGGTAATAGGAATAATGGGTTGCAAATCCAGGTGTGCTGCTGCTCCATCCCAAGTAAACTCTTTCATAAATGCTAGGTTATGCAACGGTTGCGCATTTCGTGTTCCTAATGCGCCATCTACGCCATGACTTACAATATGTGTATGATGTGTAAAGGCAAAATCTTGCAAATGACAAAAACCACAGGAAATTACTCCATCAGAAGATAACCTGCCATCATAAAATAGTTTTTTTCCTAATTCAAAACCTTTTTCAGTAGGCGGATTTAGGGTTATATCATAGCTAGGTTCTGGAAAGTTTTCAGGGACAACAAAATCTAATTTTGCATTTTCTATAGGTACGTATGTATCCTTATCGGAGCTGCAAGAAACTCCGATAAGGATCATTATCACATATCCTGCATATCTTATCATCTAGTTAGATACATTGGTTACACTAAACATGGTACTCACATTTTCTGCCAATAAAGGAGAAGTAGGATCTACTTGTACATCCTTCTGTATTTCTAATGAATGTGTATTAATACTATCAAATATTTTTGCTACATCTGCCTGTATTGAAATCGTGGATGTAGTGTCATCTTCTATTGTTAATGTGCTTGATAAATCTATTGTAACCTCTTTATAATTGTCTAAGGCTTCTCCATGGCTTCCTATATGCAACAAAAAGTCTTCTGTAGTTGTTTCTCCCTCTAAAGTAAAAGATCCTTCAAACTTGATAAACTTATATCCTGAAGACCAAGACCATATCATACCATTTTCTTCGGCAGTAGGCACAAAATTAGCCCCCTCCAGCGGGTATTTGGATTGGTCTACTCCAATCCCAAATTTGATTTTGGTGTATTCTCCAGAAGAAATATTAGTAAGATTTAAACCCTTACTTTCAGACACTTCTTCATTAATAACGAAGAAGCTTTCTGATACAGGATACTTAAATTCATCTCCATTTTCTTTAATCAATACAATATTACTTACAATATATTTTAATTCAGAAATTGTATAGGTTTCATTACTCTGATTTGTATACGACCCCGTATTCAAAACGATAGGTTCATCATTAATCGTGTTGCTAAAATTAAGATTTACAGCACCAACAATAGTATTATCATCCTCTTTACAAGATATGATAGCTAATACGGCTATCATAAAAAATGCGATTTTTTTCATTTTTGTGCTAAATAGTTATGTTATATTTCAGTTGAGTTTATTTATATTTTATCAGGACTGCATCACTCCCTCCTTTGTTATTAGTAATATCAAAATCATTACTTGCTGAACTACCAACAACCATAACTTTCTCATCTATTGTTTGTATACAACCTGTTGCAAACTCATCTTCACTACCTCCTAGTGTTGATTTCCATAAAACATCTCCATCTTCATTTATTAGTATAGTTAGCACATCGCTTTGACCTCTATTTTGATCAATATCCTCGTCACTACTTCTAGAATTTCCAGTGATAATAAAATTGCCTTCTCTTGTTTTATGAATTCCTCTTCCTGTATCAAACTCAGCACCTCCAAGTGATTTTTGCCAAATAAGATTGCCATTACCATCTATCTGTATAGCCCATAAATCAGCATTTCCTTTTGCATCAGAAATATCTCCATCATTACTTCTGGAGTCTCCAACAATTATATATTTTCCATTGCCAGTAGATGCAATAGCGTATCCAACATCAATTTCAGATCCTCCAAAAGATTTTTGCCATACTAAAGTTCCTTCAGGATTTACCTTTACTGCCCAGAAATCATAACTCCCTTTACTATTAGTAACATCATAATCGTCACTTTCTGAAGAACCGATCATTAAAAATCCGCCATCCTCTGTTTGTATAACATCATAGCTACGATCGTTATTCGTACCTCCAAAATAGTGCCTCCATTCTTTATTACCATCGGCATCTAATTTAATACCCCAAAATTCACCTACGCCATGTTTTTGAGAATTTTCTTTTTTATCGTTTCCTCCTCCATCACTCGCAGTTACATCAAGAAAACCAGTAATGAAGTATCCATTATCCTTACTCTGAATTACTGAAAAAGCACGATCAATTCCCGGAAACCCAAATGATCTTTCCCATTGTAAATCTCCAGATGCATTGATTTTTACAATCCAATAATCTTGCAACCCTGCATTTACACTGACATCTCCATCATTACTCCTACTATATCCTATTAAAACATATCCTCCATCATTGGTCTTAATAATTTTTTCTCCTCGATCATCACCAGTACCTCCATATGTTTTGTTCCAACTAATTTCTCCTTCTCTAGTAAATTTTACTACCCAATAATCACTATCTGTGGTAGTCTTACCAGAAACATCTCCATCATTGCTTTGAGTAAATCCAAAAGCGGTATACCCGCCATCTTCAGATTCTACAATAGAAAGTAAATTATCCTCTTTGCTTCCTCCAAAGGTTTTTACCCATTCTGTTTTTCCTTCGAATCCGTTGTCAGTATCTATATCGGGGGTTTCATTATCATCTCCACTATTGCAAGCAACAAAGCCAAAGATTACCAGAAATGATAATAGAATTTTTAATGTATTTTTCATCTGGATAGGATTTTATAACTAATTTACAACTATCTTTTGGATGACATCATTTACGCTAACTAAATAAACTCCCTTAGCATAATTTAAGTTTATTTTAGCGCTTTTTGGAGAATCAAATTCTCTTATTTCTTCTAAAAGGTTTCCAAGAACACTAAAAACTTGTATCTTTTCTATATTGGTTTTACCAGAACTGATCGTAACCTCAGAATTAGTAGGGTTAGGGTACATAGTGAAACTTGAATTATTGTCATCAAAATCTCCTATACTTAATGTGTTGCTTTGCCTCACAACAAATAGACCTGAATCTATATCACTAATGACAATATTGCCACTATTAAAATAAGGATATACGTTCCAAGCACCATTGAATTGCGCACTATTACTAGGTGTATACGTATCAAAAGAACCAATTTCTGTCATATTTTTATTTGAGATATCCGAAATATCAATGACCCTAAGGCCAGAACGATAATTCGCCAAATAAAACTTATCTCCTTTTACATAACCGTTATGATCAATGGCTGGTGTAGGCCCATTATAATTCATATGAAATTTTGGATTATCCAAATCTTCGAAATCAAAAACAACAGTTTTCGTATTAAAACCAACACTTTGCTCATCTAATTCATCTCCCAGTAAAAAATATCGTTGATCTTCTGTAAACCATCCCTGATGTGTATACTCTACATTCGAATAACTAATTGTAGATATTGTTGTTGGGTTGTTTTTATCGGTAATATCTGCTATAACAACTTCTAATTGATTACTACCAATAAGAATTTCTCGTCCAGTATAATCTCTATCTGGACCATTGTACGTTATTACTTGTGCATCGTGTGTGTATGGATCACCTCCACTAGATAGAAACCCTCCTTCATTTGTAGGGTTTACGGGATCCTGTATATTAACAAATAAAGGACCACCTCTATAAGTTCCACTTCTTAAAGCTCCAACGATATAAGCATACCCAGAATCTTCATTAATAACAATATTATGCGCATTTCCAAATTCAGTATATGTTTTATCCGCTGTAAATGTCTGTGGAGGGTTAGCTACATTGCGTAACCTGGTAAGGTCAAAAACCTGCATTCCGTGATTAGAGGCTTCACTTACGATAAACGCATGATTACTATATACTTTTACATCCCTCCAAGAACTATTCGTAGTAGCTGTTGGTAATTTCCCAAGATATACTGGACTAGTTGGATTTGAAATATCAATAAAAGCTGTTCCATTATCTAACCCCATTATAGCATATTCTTTTCCATCCTGAGGATCTGTCCAACCCCAGCTGTCATTTCCTTCCGAAGCATTCATTGTAGATAAAGAAACGGTAGACATTAAATCATAATCGTTGCAGGGAAACTGACCTGCGGTTCCATTCTCACAAGTGTTTTGTTGTGCATTTACGTGCCCGAAAATTATTGACACGGTTAAAAAGAGTAATTTTTTCATGACGAGTTTGTGTGTGTTATATTAGTTTTATATAAATTTATGGCAAGGTTTCTCTTACCAAGAGAAACCCTGATTCTATATCACTTATAACGATGTTTCCGCTATTAAAGTATGGATATACATTCCAAGCTCCATTAAAATCGGCATTATTGTTTGATGGATAACTATCAAAAAAGCTAATTTCACTTATATTTTTATTGGCAATATCAGAAATATCGAGTATTCTAATTCCGGCTCGGTAGTTGGCTAGATATAGTTTATTTCCTTTTACATAACCATTGTGATCAATAGATGCTGTAGTACCAGTATAATCCATATGAAACTTAGGGTTATCAAGATCCTCAAAATCAAAGACAATAGTACGTGTATTAAATCCGACTCTTGTTTCATCTAACTCATCTCCTAATAAAAAATATCGTTGATTCTCTGTAAACCACCCTTGATGCGCATATCCTACGTTGTCATAACTAATAGTTGATATAGTTATTGGGTTATTTTTATCAGTAATATCTGCAATTACCAATTCAATTTCATTACTCCCAATAAGAATTTCCTTGCCGGTATAATCTGTATCTGGACCATTGTAGTTAATAACTTGTGCATCATGACTATAAGGTTGATTGCCACCAGAAAGAAACCCTCCTACTTCTTTAGGATTCTTAGGATCCTGAATATCAACAAAAACAGGGCCTCCCGCATATGTATCGGATCTACTTGTTCCCACTGCATACGCAAAACCAGAATCTTCATTAATTACAATATTATGTGCGCTCCCAAAACCAGTAAATCTCGTATCTGCTGTAAACGTTTCTGGAGGACTTGTAACATTACGCAATCTTGTAAGGTCAAAAACCTGCATCCCATGAGAACTTGCTTCACTAACAATAAATGCATGATCCTTATATACTTTTACATCTCGCCAATCGCTATTAGACGTAGCAGTTGGTACTTTCCCTAAGTAAACAGGAGCTTCTGGTATAGAAATATCTATAAATGCAGTTCCATTATTAAGACAGACAATAGCATATTCTTTATTATCCAAAGGATCTGTCCATCCCCAGCTATCATTTGCTGAATTCGCTGACATTTCACTGAGAGGGATTCTGGAAACCAAATCCAAACCATTGCATGGGTACACTCCTCCAGCAATTCCATTTATACAAATACCAACAGTTGACTGATCATCCGTAACAACCTCATTATCATCATTCTTACAACCGAATATGCCTAAAATTATTAATAGACTAATAATTGTGGTATACGTATTCTTCATATCCTATACTATTTTTTATAAAGAAATGATTTTCTATTATTTATAACAAGAAAATAGAGTAAAACCCTACAAACCAAACTTATTTATCATTATCAGATTTGCCTTTGATCAAATAATATAAGCTTTTTTTATAAATCACAGAACACATCTATAGTTAAACTCGTATACATTTTAGATAAAGATTTTCTCTCTTGTTTTTTAATTTTGAAAAAGATGATTTCTTAAGATTGAAATAGTTTGATATCTCATTCTGAATTAAGGTTCTTTTTTTGTTCATATTCTCGTGTCAAAATTTAATGTTTTTAAGAGCTGAAAATAGTATGGTTTCCTACCTTTGCATTTATGATTGAAGATAAAAATACACCAAAAACATCGTTGTCGGAGCTAGGGGAGTTTGGACTTATTGATCATCTGACCAAAGGTTTTGAAATAAAGCAAGAAACTACTACTGTTGGTATTGGAGATGATGCTGCTGTTTTAGATTTTAAAAATAAAAAATGTGTCATTACTACTGATTTACTGATCGAAGGAATTCATTTTGACTTATCTTATGTTCCTTTAAAACATCTTGGATATAAAGCTGTAATGGTTAATTTATCAGATGTATATGCAATGAATGCGCAGGCATCTCAAATTACTATATCTATTGCTGTATCTAACCGATTCCCTTTAGAAGCCTTAGAAGAACTATATGCTGGAATTAGAGCAGCTGCCAAAGTTTATAATGTAGATGTTGTTGGGGGAGATACAACATCTTCTACTACCGGATTATTAATCAGTATTACTGCTATTGGTTATGCTGATGATAAAGATCTAGTATATCGTAGAGGTGCTGAAGAAAATGATCTTTTGGTTGTTACAGGGGATCTGGGAGCTGCCTACTTAGGACTTCAGGTATTAGAAAGAGAAAAGCAGGTTTATAAGGCCAATCCTAATTCCCAACCAGATCTTGATCAATATTCTTACCTAATTGAACGGCAATTAAAACCAGAAGCGCGTAAAGATATAATAGAACTTCTAGCAGCTCTAAAAGTAAAGCCTACCAGTATGATTGATATAAGTGATGGCTTATCTTCTGAGGTGATCCATCTATGCAAAAATTCCAATGTTGGTGTTCATCTCTATGAAGAGAAAATACCGCTAGATCCTGTGGTGATCTCAACCTGTGAAGAGTTTAGATTAAATAGTACTACTGTAGCGCTTAATGGAGGTGAAGATTATGAATTGCTGTTTACAATTAAGCAAGATGATTTTCCAAAGATTAAAGCAAATCCTAATCTAACTGTTATCGGCCATATGACCAATGAAAAAGATGGAATGGGGTTAGTAACTAGAGCTAATGAAAAAATAGAATTACAAGCTCAGGGGTGGAATCCGATTAAAGAGTAATTTCATTTTAGGACGCAGCCTGAAAATCAATTTTATTTTCATTCCTTGCTATTTTCTTTGCATGAACTGAAGCGAGCATATCATTTATTTCTTTTAGCTTGGGAGTCATAACTTCTAATCTTCCTTTACTATTTGTTGTTGCTTGTTCTTGGCAATGAGAACAAGTATACTCTTTGATATGATGCGTAACGTTTTTAGAAATAACATAATTATGCCCGAACAGGACGCAGTAAATTTTTGATAGGGAGAATGACGAGTGGGGGGTAGAATTCTTCATTTTTATCGGGGTTAAAAGTTCATTATCAGTACAATAATAACATTTTTTTAGTTATCAACAATAAATTGTAGGAAAAAAAATTCAAAAAAATTCAAAAAAAGCGATTATTTTGTATATTATAGTGTTTTTAACAGTACAAAAACGTATTTCGTCCCAATAATACAGAACAAACAAAAGCCCGAACTGAGTCATTTACCTCACTTACTTTTGGAGAGGTTTGCTTATTAAATAATTATTTCTTTACTATACAATTGGTTTCATTAGAAAATGGCTTAAAGAGTTTAGAAATTCTTCCCTATTTTCGAGATATGTCATATGTCCCCCATTAAAAGAGATTATCTCTGTGTCTAGTTTTTTAGACTCATCAATACTTTGTCCATAAGTTAAAACAGGATCCTGTTTTCCTGCAAAAATTATTTTTGGTTTATCGAAACTAGATAACACTTCTGTACGATCTTTTCTTACTTTCATCCCTTCTAAAGCAGAAATAATACCTTGTATAGATGTTTTTGATGCCTCTTTTTTGATGATTTCTATTTGCTCTGCAAATTTAATATGGTTCTCTTTAGCAAAGAGATTAGCAATTGCCATACTTACATAGGCATTGGAATTCTTCTTAATAATTTCGATCGCGCGTGTTCTGTTTACCTTTCGTTCTTCATTATCTGGCAAAGAAGTAGAGTTTAATAGAACCAATCCAATAACCTCTTGAGGAAATAATTCTAGACAGGCTAAAGAAACATACCCTCCCATTGAATGTCCTATTAATCTATAGGTTTTAAGCGACAAATGATCTAATACTACTTTTACGGCATAGGCCATCTCTTCCATAGTATGGATATATCCTATACAATCTGTTTTTCCGTGCCCTAATAAATCAATTGTAATACAAGTATGTGTATTTGCAAAATGAGGAATAATATCATCCCACATTTTGGAATTTTCTATAAACCCATGTAAAAAAATGAGTGCCGAACCTTTTCCAGATATCTGATAATTGATTTTAATTCCTTTATATGCTAATGTCATTACTATAGTTTATATTTAGCAAGATAAACCTAACCAAATGAAATTTAATAAAGAAACTTTTATCACTGGATTTGCCTTATTTTCTATGTTTTTTGGAGCTGGAAATTTAATACTCCCACCCAATTTAGGCTTTAAAGCAGGAGAGATGTGGTTCTTAGTAACATTGGGTTTTATTGTTTCTGCTGTAATACTACCCTTGTTAGGGATTTTTGCACACGCAAAATTACAGGGTACTATGTTTGATTTTGGCAAAAAAGTTTCTCATACCTTTAGTATCATTTATTGTTTTATAGTATATGCCATTTCCATTACATTGCCTTCTCCAAGAACAGCATCTGTAACTCATGAAATTGCTGTACAACCATTTTTAGGAACAAACTCGTTACTAACTAGTAGTATTTATTTTATTCTGGTTTTATTTTTCGTTTTAAACAGATCTAAGATTCTTGATATATTGGGAAAGTTTCTAACTCCTATTATTTTTATTGTTATTCTCAGTATTATTTTTATTGGAATTTTTACGGATCATCCTACTATGAATAATTCTGGAATGGATGTTCCTTTTGTTAAAGGTTTACTAGAAGGATATCAAACTTTTGATACTATTGGTGCCGTTGTAGTTGGTGGAGTAATTATTATTTCTATTCGGTTAAAAGGAGGTAGAAGCTTTGAAGAAAATAAAGTACTTATTCGTAACTCCGGAACAATTGCAGGAATTGGACTTTTTATAGTATATGCTGGATTGATATGGAATGGAGCTTTATTTAGTTCTAGCTTTATTCAGGAAATCAGTCGTACAGAATTACTATCCGATATAAGTTCGCATGCCTTAGGAAATATTGGAAGTAGTTTTTTAGCAGTGTTAGTATCCTTAGCTTGTTTTACCACCGCAGTAGGAATCGTTACTGGTACTTCGGATTTTATCAAAGGGCTATTCAATCAATCCAAATTAGCCTATAATATTACTGCAATAATCGGATGTATTCTGGGAATCCTAATGGGACAATTAGATGTGCATGACATTATAGTTGTTGCAATACCTGCTTTGATGTTTATATATCCAATCACTATTATTTTAATATTTCTAAATATTCTACCAGAACGGTATACTTCTCCTCTTGTTTTTAGGGTAGTAGTAATAGCTACTATGTTTTTTAGTTTACCTGATTTTTTAAGTTCTGTAGGAATGAAAACTGAGATGCAACCTATATTAGAGATGCTTCCTTTAGGAATTTATAATCTTGGATGGCTATTACCTGCCTTATCGCTGTTACTTATTACAAATGTTTTAATAATGAAGAAAGGGTTCTATTAAAAAACCACCTCTGAATTGAATCAGAAGTGGTTTCCTAAAAAATTATGGGGAAATTTACTAATAAAGTTAATCTATTATTATCTTCTCTGTTCTAAAACCATTTTGGGCAGTCATTACATATAAGAAATACATCCCTGCTGGATATTCTGAAACATCAATTTTCTCTACATTACCTGTTGGTCTTTTTCTAAATACCAGTTTTCCTTTGGCATTTACCAATACAATACCTGCTACTTTTTCTGTTGAAGGAACTACTATATTAATATAGTCGCTTGTAGGATTAGGGAAAATATCTAAGTCAAACTTAGTTTTTGATACTACATCTCTTTTTCCGTTTGATCTACCACTACTTGCTACGGGCATATTCTCTAGATCAAAAACAAAGCATCGCGAACAGTCTCCGTCTTTCACTTTTACAGATAACCATCTAGAGGTTGTCTGAGCAGGAGTATAAAACCAGAAATCATTCGTAACAGAATTTGATGAAATGTAGTTGCTCCCAATACAATCGGAAACGTCTACTCTTCTTTCTGCATCTCTCCATTCTAAATCAACAGGAGTTTCCGAATTAAGTTGAATTTGATACAATACATTGCTTATTAATTCAATTTTCTTAAAACTAACATCCAATTCATCTCTAGGAACATTTAAACAATAGTTTTCTCCAGTGCAGCTATCATTATATGGCTTTAAGCATACATCTCCAGCTGTATTCTCATCCAGAAGAAGTGTAATAGAATGATCTCCTATATTTCCTCCTCCTATTTTTGTCCATTGCCTTGGATAATCCCATCTATACGCTGTTATATTACCCAATGTAGTTGCTGTAAAGGTAATTGTTGGAGTTCCCCCCTTTGCCGTGCACACATCTTCCATATCAATACTCACCACTTCTGGTTGCGCCTTAACTACAAGTGTTGTTGGCAAAGAAGTACAATTTGTTACTGATTTTGTTACTACCATAATTTCAAAATCTTCACTAGTAGCACTATAATTAAATGTTCCTGGTAATGCCAATTGCCTGTTGGTAACCGTTCCACTATCCGTTGTGATTGTAACATCTGCAGTCGTAGCTCCTTCAGAACTCAATGTATAGGTATATACTGTTCCAGGAATTGCACAGATTTCTCCGCTAATTACTGGTTTTTCAGGACTAATTTCAAAATCAAAAGAAGCTGTATTATCAATAGCACATCCTTGAAGAGAAGCGGTAACCGTATAATTTCCAGAAATATCGATTCCACTAGACGGAGGTGTTACTGTTAATATATTACCTCCATTACTCACCGTCCAGTTAGCAGGAAGGCTTGGTGTAATTTCCCAATCAAATTGCCCAAAAGGACTTGCTGTAAATGAAAATGCATCTGTTGTACCTCTTTGTATACAGTTTACTCCCGAAAGAGAAACATCTCCTCCATTTCTATTGATATACATAATAGTACCATCACTTGTACAGGTAGGATCATTACTATTGGAAGCTTTTACGATTATAATACCACTTGCAGTATCATTAAAGGTAACATCTGCCGTAGCTCCATTACCAGTAGAAGTAATAGTCCAATCTAAATCTCCTTGTACTGCCCAGGTATATATCTTTCCTGATTCTGGGTTAGCAATGCCAATTGTTTCGATCGTTCCGACTGTTTCTGGTACACAATAGGTCTCCTGAGTAGTGATAGGAGCTTCTGGACTTACCGTTATTATTCTTTCGAATACAGATGTCTCATCACAAGTATTAATAAGCTTTATTTTAAAATTTCCTACAGAACTAGGTGTATGATTTCCTTTATAGGTTATTGTTGCAGAATTCCCATAAAGTACGGTAGACTCTATACCAAAACGAAGGTCATTTGGCATAACCAAAGTATATGTATTATCATACAATTCCCAGTTAAATATTGCATTCCCTGCAATTTCATCAGGAACACTATATACTGTTGATCTGGAAGCATCTAAGTTATTATCTCTAAGGCAGGTTACTCCAAAGATTTCATCTGGCACAATATTTTTTAAGATTTCCCAGTCTATTCCAGAACCACCCCCACAAACAACGTTACCACAAGTATCTGACACATACGCTCTAATAAATCCTTTGTTCAGGGTTCCTGTAGTTTGTATGGATACAGTAGCTACGTATTTATTTCCTACTTTTCCATACGTTTGATCTACTTTTCTAGCGCCTCCTGTAATAGACCAAAAAATATCAAAAGGAGTGTCATTCTTTAGCGTTAATACTTGTGCAGGAGCTGATAAGTCGTTATTAAGACATATCCATGGGCGCTTGGTTTGAAAACCATTAGGTTGGTTTATTCCTCCTTCACTTACCTCCATTTCTGGGCTAAATACTCTGGCATTCGGAGCAAGATTGATAGGAGGAGGATTACCACAACTAACACAGGATACAGTTACTTCTCCTTCTCCACTTACAAGCACATCTACCTTATTATTACCACTAACAGTTAGTGCTCCAAATCCCTGCCCTGTAGTATTAACTGGCCTTAAGCTAAGTGATCCACTAGTTGTCCAATAATAATCATTAGTTGCATCACCTGGTGCTATCAAAGTCACTACAGATCCGCAATAATAAGAAGCATCTCCTGATTCAATTACGATGTTGTTACTTTGAGCTTTACTTATACTTGTCATAAAAAATAGTGCCAACAGAAGTTGTATTCCCTTCCATAGGCCTTCCGAATTCCGAGGACTCGGCGTTAAATTTGTTTGCTTAGATTCAGTAATAAACTGACAACTAATTGCTTTTGTTGTTTTCATACGTTTGAAAAATTTGAATGTAAAAATTTTATATATAGATGATTAAAAACGCTTCAAAAGTAAGTGTTGAATGGTTATTATTTCCCACCCTAAAAGGGTAGTTTTTCCCTATTTATTTTAAACGTTTTTTTATTATACCAATTCCTATATGAAATTACCGGAACCTGAATTGAATTGTCTTTTGATTCAGGTGAAAAAGAAGATTCAAGGATAGCAGCGCTATCAATACATTTTATTTTGAAACATGTACTAAAGTCGGATTGAATTAAAGCAATGTAAATCAACAACCTTGGAATAAGCTGGTTGTATTCTCCCGAAACCTTTATTTTGTTTTCAAGGCAAGCCATGTGATTTTAGTCCCTCAATGAGGGATTAAAATCACATGGCTATTCTATAGTAATCAATAACCTCGAAATAAACTCAGAAAGTATATTTCCGAAACAATCATTTTATTTCCAAGGGTGATCCTTGAAGAATTAAACCATCCGAAACGGATTAAAAAATTTACAAAGTATTTATTCTAAATCTTGACTGTCACTGACTAATTTTTGTACCCAATCATTCGGTATCATATCTATCGTTAGATTAATACGTTCTGTAATTCCGTGATTATCTATTCTGTGCGGGTCTGTAAGTCTAAGGTACCAGCACTCTCCTGGTAACATAGGAACTGTTGTCCCGTTTAGGAAAAATGTTACCCCATCATTCTTAATAATAGGAATGGTAAGACGAACTACGGATTTATCTATTTCCAGACCCAAAGTAGGATCCATATGTTCTTTTACTTCTGCTCCAGGAGCAAGACGTAATAAACGAACCAACGTAACCTTCGTATGTTTACGGAAGGAATCAACAATACTCATTAAATATGGAGATTCATTAAGTGCTCTTGTATTCAGCCAATCAGTCCAGGAACCATCTGCATAATCATCTGCAGGCGGAGGGAATGGCAATGTAGTATCTACTATATGTGCCGGTGCCCGTAGTTGAATTACATTGTAATATTCGAACTGCTCTAACATTAAAGCCTCACATTCTTTAGTCATTTTGGCAACATCAAAGGAAAGTGGCAATTTGATTCTATCCTTATATTGAATCTTAGGTTTTGTAATCTGTGTCATTATATGATTATGCTTTGTTGATAGTACAATTATACATGTTGATCTATAAGAATTGGATTCCCATCAGGATCTATGAGAACAATACTCGCTGGTCCTGAGCTGTTTTCGTCTGCCCCCTTTTCTAATGCAACATTTTGTATTTTAAGTTGTTCCTGTATTTCTCTTACATCATCAAATGATTCTAGTGTATTTGCATTTTCGTCCCAACCCGGATTAAAAGTCAATATATTATTATCGAACATTCCCTGAAACAACCCTATTAAAGAGTTTTCGTTTTTCATAATAAGGTAGTTTTTTTCGATATCTCCTGCAAAGACTGAAAACCCAAGTTTTTCATAAAATGATTTCGAAGCTTTAATATCTTTTACATTAAGGCTCACCGAAAATGCTCCTAGTTTCATACGATTAGGTTTTATATACTCTTAAAATTACTAAAATTACCGTAAGTGCTTGCGACGGTTATAAATAATTTTAATCTAACCTTAGATTTGACAGTAGAGCTTTTATTTCCCTATTATACGATTTATGGATAAGAAGTTCGTATTAAAAGTTTGAATTATTTTGTGCTAGATTAAGGCATAAAATTAAAGAATAGCTGTAGCTATTGTTGAATTTATAACGCAGATATAGTGCAAAATAAACGACCTATATGCGAAAGTTTTATGCGTAAATCGTATTACTTATATACCTGAATAAACCTATACTAAAAATCACCCTTACAAAAAGTGAAATACAATATATTTCAATAATTCTATAAAAAAATGTCTATATGGGGGTAACATTTTAACTAGTTAAGACATTACTTAATATAAGGTAAAATTAAATTAAGACATAGGAACCTAATAAGGTTAATAAAATAGTATCCTATTTAATAATAATAAAAAACTGTTTTACAAAGTAGTGGGATAAGAATTGGAAATATATCGCTTTTACATATTCATAATTTTATAATATGTTTGTGCTCTTAAAAAGTAACACTGGGACATAGGATTTAAAGCATTATCAGCATTTCTTTATATATCACTATATCAAACTTTTAATCTATTATATGAAAAAGACATTTTTATGTATTGTACACTTGGTATTTGTATTCACTCAAGCACAAGAAAAAATAGAATATATTGATTATGAAAACATCATTGAAAAAGTTCTAAAACTAGAAGAAAAAAAAGAATACTCAGAGATTCAAAAATATCTTAATAAAATTTCTAAAAATGATTCTGTATATGAGTCCCTTTTGGTAACTAAATCTTATTATCTACTGCTAGAGAAAAAGTTTGATGAAGCCATTAGAGTAGCTAATGAAGGTTTAGAAATAACCAAAGGTGCAAACCGATATTCTTTTTTTATCAACAAAGGGATTGTGTTACACGAATCAGAAAAATATGAAGAAGCTTTGTCTGTTTATAATCAAGCAATTAAAGAGTTTCCTAAAAATAACTCACTATACTATAATAGAGGTTTAACTCTTGAAGAGCTTAATAAACCGAAGGAAGCTATAAATGATTATATACAATCAATATATCTTAACCCCTTTAATGCAAAATCTCATTTACAATTAGGAGCAATTTGTTTTAATGAACAAAAAATGGGTCAGGCATTAATGGCTGTTAATATGTATTTATTACTGAACCCTGATGGAGAACATTCATTTACCGTTCTAAATTCTATTAATACATCGGTTTCGCAAAAAAATGATTCAGAACCCTTAGGAATTACTATTTCGATGGATGATGAATCTTTCGAAGATATCGATTTAGTACTCAATAGTAGAATGTCGCTCAATGCTAAATATGAAATTAAAAATAAAATCAATATAGCTCTAACTAGGCAAAACCAAGCACTTTTTGAGCAATTACAAGATTACGAGGGTAATGAAGGGTTTTGGAGCGAAAAGTATGTTCCTTTTTATAAATGGGTTTTCGAGAATGATCATTTTAATAATTTCACCTATACAGTTTCTTACTCAGTAAAAAATCCTGACTTCAAAAAAATTGTAGAAAAGAAGACTCCAGAAATAAAAGAGTTCATAGGTCTTTTTTATGATAAATGGCAAAATATTATGAGTACAGAAAACCTACAAGAGTTTGAAGGAAAAACACAAAAAATAGGATACGCATATAGTGATTATAAAATTCAGGCAATTGGGAAACTAGAAAATGATAAAAGAGTAGGAAAATGGATGATTTATGATGAAGAAGGAAAGCAGTCCGGAATAGGAACATATACAAAAGAAGGAAAAAGAGCAGGACAATGGAAATGGTTCAATCATACTGGTCAGATTACTGATATCGAAAACTATGAAGAAAATCTGTTAAAAGGAGATTATACAACTTTTTACAATAATGGAGTAAAAGAATCGGAGTCCTACTATAGTAAAGGAGAGTTAAATAATACATATAAACTTTATAATAGCAAAGGCGCATTAATCCAAAACAAATCTTTTAAAGATGGGGAGCTTCACGGAATGTATCAATCGTATTACGATGTAGGGGTTCCATATAAGAATTACAATGCGACATATGATAAAGGAGAAGTAGTTGGAGCTCTTATACAACATTATCCGAACGGTCAATTAGCCAAAAAATATAATTACATAAAAGGAAAACTACAAGGAGAAGGAATTGAATATTATAATGATGGAAATACAAAAAAAGTATATAATTATAGTAATGGTGTTTTAGAAGGAGCCTATAAAACATATCACGCCAATGGTCAATTATTCGAAACAGGAATTACTTTAGAAGGGAATTATCACGGAGACTGGAAAACCTATCATCCAAACGGAGCTATCTGGAACGAAATCACATATGATAAAGGTGAGCTTAATGGTAGTTATAAAGAGTATGATATAGACGAAAAATTACATTATAATTTCACATATCGAAAAGGTGAGCTAATTGCATATCAATACTATGATAAAAATGGAAAACTCATTAAAGAAGGGAAAAAGAAAAAAGGAGCATTTTATTACGAGGGATATTCTCCTTTAGGTACCAAAACAGGAGAAGGAAAATATAATGTAAAAGGTGGAAAAACAGGAGAATGGAAATATTATGAGAATGGAGCTCTTTCTGAAAAAGGAATGTATGAGAATGATTTGCTACAAGGTGATTTATATACCTATTATCCTTCTGGACAAGAAAGAACTATAACCTCATATAAGAATGATTCTTTATCAGGGTATTATGTGGCGTATCATAAAAATGGGAAAATCTCTCGACAAGGGTGGCATAAGAATGATCAAAGTCATGGAAATTGGATTTCCTATTATAATAACGGGAAGATTTCGGAAGAAAATTTTTATCACAAAGGGCAGAAACACGGAATTCAAACAACATATGGTGTCGAAGGAAAGTTATCGACACAATATCTATACGAATATGGAACCCTCATACAGGAAAAATATTTTAACCCCGAAGGGAAAGTATATCAAACTATTGACATACCTGTTGATAAAGAAAAATATACAATTACCACTAACCACTATAATGGAAAAAAACATCTAACTATCAATTATGTACGTGGAATCAAACACGGAAAATATACTAATCATAATGTAGATGGTGGGATAATTGCCGAAGGAGATTATTTTAATAATGAACTTCATGGCACCTGGACCTGGTATTATGAAAATGGAAAAGTTAGAGTTAAGGGAGAATACTATCATGGTGATCGTATTGGCGAAAGAATAAATTATAATGAAAACGGAGTTGTACTAAAAACATACACATATAAAAATGGAGATCTTGAAGGTTCGTATAAGTACTTCAATGATGAAGGAAACTTAACAGGAGAGATCCCTTATAGTAATGGAAAAATCCACGGGGAGAGAAAATTTTATAGTGCAGAAGGGAAATTACAAATGGTTCGTTATTATCATAATGATAAAATTATTGGCTACAGTTATCTGGATGAAAACGCTGCTCTAAAGCCAATGATTCCTATCAAAAACCAAACAGCAAAAATTCAGGCATATTTTGATAACGGAAACCCCTCCATTTCATTAGAAATAAAAAACGGAGAGCTTATCAATGAGTTTAAAGCTTATAACTACTCTGGAAACATAGATCGTCACATACAATATAAAGATGGAGATTACCACGGAAAAGCACTATACTACTTTCCTAATGGTGTGCTAAAGGAAGAACTAAACTACGATTATGACTCTCTACATGGTAGTTATACCAAATGGTTTTCTAATGGCAATCTTAAAGAAGAAATTCAATATCGTCATGATATGAAAAGTGGGGAAGCAAAGTATTATAATGAAGATGGAGAAGTAATAAAAGAAAAACTATATTTTAATGATATGGAGAACTAATTAAAAGCACATAATGAAAATAAATAAATTCATAATTTTAATAGCTTATACAGCTTTTACTATCTCAGGTTTGTGGGGGCAAAAGTCTCCTGTCTACCAGAAATATAAAACACAATACCCTGACTCTTGGCGGGTTCGATTAACAGACGAAAACAAAGTAGATATTAGTATAAAAGATGGAGGGATCCTAATAGAAAGAGAAGTAATTGAAGAAGATTTATACCTTAAAACTACAGCAACATTTGGGTCGAAACGAGCAGTTAATTTTTCATCTTTCTATGAATTAGAATCCATAGAGGCTTCCTCTCTCGAGTATCGCGAGGGAAAATACCGAGAGACCAAGGTAAAAGATTTTACAGAGAAAGATGAAATGAGATCCGTGTTTTATGACGATACCAAGTCTATCAATTTTATTTATCCTAATCTCAAAATAGGTTCTAAATCTAAATTACGATATACTGAAAAAATTAAAAACCCTAGATTTTTAAACTCTTTTTATTTTGCAGATTATCACCCTATTGCTAATTGTAGAGTAACCATTACAACGGACAAAAAAATCCACTTGGATTTTAAAGAATTTAATACAGAAGGATATGATATTAGGTTTTCAAAATCCGAAAAACGTGGAAAGCATATTTATACTTGGGAAGCACAAGAAATTGAAGAATTTAAGTCTGAACCGGGAGCTCCTGATCTTAGAAAAACCTTTCCTCATATTATTCCTATAATAACTAAATATGAAATAGATGGAAAAACAATAACCCTATCTGAAAATGTTTCTGATTTATACCAATGGTATTATTCCTTGATCAAAGATGTAAACACAGAAACTCCCAGTAAGGAATTAAAGGTGATCGTTTCTGATTTAATCAACGACAAAAAAAATGATTTAGAAAAAGTAAAGGCTATCTATTATTGGGTACAAGAAAACATAAAATATATAGCCTTCGAATATGCCTTAGGAGGGTTTGTTCCCAGAAAAGCAAATGATGTATACAGTAAAAAATATGGTGATTGTAAAGATAACTCCAGTATCTTATTTAAAATGTTGGAAATAGCCGGACTGCATGGTAATATAACCTGGATAGGTACTAGAAGTATACCCTATAAATATAGCGAAGTTCCAACCCCTGTAACGGATAATCATATGATTTTGAGTTACACTGATGAGGAAAACACCTATTATCTTGACGCTACCGGTAGGTATATACCTATATCATTACCATCTTCATTTATACAAGGTAAGGAAGCACTCATATCTGTAGATGAAAAAGAGTTCTTAATTAAAGAAGTACCTATAATCCCTGCTAAAAAAAACAAAATAAAAGATAGTATATCTATTAAAATAAAAGAACAGGATATAATTGGATCAGGAGTTTATAGCCTATCAGGCTATCCAAAAATTGATTTTTTTAATGTACTGGAAGGAAAGAAAAAAGAAGAAAGTAACGAATTATATAACTATGAATTGAGAAAAGGAAACAATTCATTCTTAATTGATTCATTTAATGAAGAAAACAAGTATCACTATGAAAAAGATTTCTTAGTCTCATATTCTTTTAATATTAAAGATTACCTGCATAAACTAGCTGATGAAACCTATATAAACCTGAACTTAAATAGAAGTTTAAGTAATCTAAAATCAAAAAAAGACAGAAAAAACAATAGAGAGTTTCGATATAAAAATTCGATAAAAGAAATAACTGTTCTAGAAATACCTGATGATAAGATAATTACATATATCCCGGAAAATTTTCAGGTTGCGAATGATTTCTTTAGTTGTGCTATATCCTATCGCACAAAAAATAAAACAATACATTATACATTAACTGCCACTATGGATTTTATGGAGCTGACTCCTAATCAACAAATAGAGCTAAATGACTTGATAAAAAAAATAGAAAAGAGCTTTAAAGAAGTTATTATTTTAAAAGATAAAAAAATATAGTTATCAGATGTCTTATATAACACTAAAAAAAATACCTCAACTCATTTTATTTTTTGGTTTAACTTTTCTGAAAATGAATAGTCAGGAAACACCTTTTTATGAACAATATGATTGGAGCGATGAACCCTTATCAAATATCAAACTTGATGATGTCCAAGATAACGATATTGTTTCGTTTAAGGATAAAAGAGTTCATGAATTTTATTTCCTAGAAAAAAATGCTTTGGTAGAATATCTATTAATTCACAAAATGTACTGGCTAAATTCTAATGATAAGATAGAAGAGTACAATAGAGTATACCTTCCTTATACTGCAGGTTCTGAAGTTATCAGAAATAAAGCAAGAGTTATTAATAAAGAGGGAAAAATACAAGAACTTGATAAATCTAAGATTCTGACTTCTAAGAATGAAGAGACTAAGAGTGAGCAAAAGTACTATGCCTTAGAGGGAGTAGAAAAAGGATCTTTTATAGAATACTACTATGTAGTCAAAAAGTATCCAATTTATACAGGAAAACAAGAAATATTTCAATCTGATCTTATTAAAAAAAATGTAGCTTTTGATCTCTATGCTCCTAAAAATTTAGAATTCGAGATGAAATCTTATAACGGTTTACAAGATATGGTAAGAGATACCATTCTAACGGAAAAGAACCATTGGCAATTGGAAATAGATCAATTACCAGCATTGGATCATGAAGAGCAGTCTCCATATAAAACAAAGACCCAACAACTCATATACAAATTAAAAAATAATACGCTTACCCCTTCTAAAGAGCTAGTTTCTTATCGTATTGGAGCACAAAATATTTTCAACTCCCTTTATCCCGAAATCGATAGTAAACTAAAAAAGCAACTTCAAAAATTCATCGCTTCCATGCCGAAATTTTCTATTGAAAATCAGGAAGCTACGGTAAGAACTATTGAGAATTTTGTTAAAATGAGCGTTTTTATGACCAAAGTAAAACGTAAAGACCTTCAGGATTTATCAGAAATAATAAAAAACAATGTGGCCAATGAAAATGGAATGATGCAATTATATGGTGCAATTTTTAATGAGTTAGGAATAAAACACCAAATTGTCTTGACAAGTAACCGATTGGATCTAAAATTTGATAAAAAATTTGAAGCCTATAACTTTTTACACGACTATCTAATCTATTTTCCTAAAACAAAACTTTATATGGCTCCTACCCGCCAAGATTCGCGATTAGGATTCCCTCCTGGCTATCTTACCGATAATTATGGATTGTTTATTAAACCTGTAACATTAGGAGGCTTCACTACAGGTATAGGTCAAATCAAATATATCAAACCTACAGGTTATCAAAAATCTTCCTATGACCTCATTATGAGTGTATCATTTGATAAAGAAGATATGACAACTACTCATCTAAAAATGCAGCGAATGATGAGTGGATACTATGCGCTTTATATACAACCATTTGCAGAGATGATGAAAGAAGAGGACAAAGAAGAAATTATCGATGGCATACTTAAATCAATTAATGAAAATATTGAAATTGTAAATAAAGAAGTACAAAATGCTACTCCTCAAGATTTTGGAAATAAGCCTTTGAAAATTGTCGCAGATCTTACCTCTGATTTTTTTGTAGAAAAAGCAGGAAATAAATATTTATTCAAGTTAGGAGAAATTATAGGTACCCAACAAGAGATGTATCAGGATAAACTGAGAAAACTACCTGTAGAACAAGAGTATAAAAGAAACTTTGATAGAAAAATTATTGTAGACATACCTCCGGGATATATCTTTAAAAATCTAGAAAATATACGTATTAATGAATCCTACAGTAAAGATGGTAAAGAACTACTAAAGTTTGAGTCCTCCTATGAAATAAAAGACAATCAATTGTTGGTATCTATTAAAGAATACTATGATCTAAATATTATTGATGTCTCTACTTATGAAGATTACAGAAGAATTATAAACAGCGCTGCAAACTTTAATAAAATAACCTTGATATTAGTAAAAGAACAGCAATAACAATAAAAGCCTTAAACAAAAATACTCAAGGCTTTATTGTGATTCTTTGCATAATTGAACGGTTATACGATTTATGGATAAGAAATTCGTATTAAGGAGTTTGAATTATTTTGCACTATATGCGAAAGTTTTATGCGTAAATCGTATAATAATACAATCGCACAAAACAAAGCCTGTACATTTTGTTATACAGGCTTTGTTCTCACAATACATACACTAATTCGTATCTATCTGTATCGGGATGGTTTTTGCAGTAGCATTTTCGGTAATTACTCTAAGCAGATATACCCCGTCAGAAAGTCCTTTTATACGAACATCAAATATCTCTGTCTTTTGATGATTATATAATTTTTTCTGATACATCTCTTGCCCAAGAAGATTATATAAAACAATAGTTTTGTCACCCGTTTTTTGGTCAAATTTTAATTGAAAACTTCCTTGGTTAGGATTAGGATATGCTCTTACCAGAAGAGGTAAATCTTCTAAGTTCTTTTCTTCTGTAATTCTCTGTATACGCATTTGATAATCTTCTACTTCTCCATAGCTAAAACTACCACAATCGTTAAACGTATCCTGATAACTCATACTTACTCGCATACGTGTATTTACATCTAGATCAGGAATCGCAATTGTATTCGTAATGATACCATTACTTTTTCCTGTAAATACTTCCTCCCCTACATCAGAAAAAATGCCATTGTTATTAAAATCAATCCATATTTTCCAATTCTCATCATAGACCGTAGATCTAAATCCAGGAGTTAAAGCAATAGCTATAGTACTATTTGCTCTAACAGAAACAGCTTCTGCTGTATAATCACTATATCCCGAAGAAGGTCCGGAGGAACTTTTTTCAAAATCTCCTATTTTCACATTTGCTATCCACTCATAGCTGGTATCATCTCCGTTAGACGCACAGTAGCTGTTCGTACCATCTAATACCGTTATAAAATTAGTTTTAGAAACACTATCCGTACCTGCACTATTGCTAACAGATAAACTTACTTTATATGTTCCGGCGGTAGTATAAGTAATAACAGGATGCTGAACTGTACTGGATATAGGAGTACCCCCTTCAAAACTCCAATCCCAGGATGTAGGGGTATTTAATGAATTATCTGTAAATTGAATTGTATTACCTACCTCTATAGTTATCGTATTAGCAGAAAAATCCGCAATTGGTTGGGTTGATGTATCAACAGCTTCAATAGTAAATACATGTGGATCATTATCTCCAATATATGGATGATTCTCACTTCTACCTGATCTATCTGCAGCATGAATATAATAAGCAATCCTATCCCCTGAATTTTGTTGTGGTATATTTACTGTATATATCCCATTAACCGTACTACTCATATCTAATGATTCATATTGCAGTTTATCATTAACGCGGTAAAATACCTTTACAGAATCATTGTATATATTTTGCTTACTATATGCTTTTATCTCTGCTTCAATTAAATAAGAATCCTGTTGTTTGATAGTTCCTAAAACAGGTGTGTGTAGAATATCTAACATACCGATATCAGCAATCTCATGAACCCTACAATGCAATGCATCTGTAGTTTGCCAAGCCCCTGTAAATCCAATAATCTCATAACCTGGCATAGCATTTTTATATGCCTGTATAGCGTCTGCGTCTGCATTGGATGAACCCGTTATCGGGACGAGTACTTTATCATTTAATATTAATGAGTTTGTATACGGTTCCTTATTTGGTGCTAGCACTCTATAAACTTGATATTTATTACCCCATGCCGAAGTCTGATTAGCAAAATAAGTAGCAATTTCTTCGTATTTTGAATAATTAGGATTGCTTGTAGGTACTTCTGTAATTAATATCTTATCGACATCTAGAAATTTACCCCAACAATCTACATGTTTTATGTACTCACCTAGAGGATCGTCTGTTACATGATATGTAGAAACCCCCAAATAGCTTTTCATTATTTCATTGATTTCATTTTTAGATTTAGAACTATTCTCTTCCCAAACCAAATCTGTAGAAACTGCTGTGCTCACCCCATCAGACATATAATTACCTCCACAATGTACTAAGTCCATCGTATGAACATTAGTATTTATAAAACTGGCTAGTTTTTCAGGAATCTTATTATCCTCGTATCTTGGCCTATTATAGGTAAAATCTACAATTTCGATTGCCCCATTATTAGCAATAAACATGGGGCCGTAATCTCTAGTCCAATAGGAATCATGCCTTGTATGAATAAAATTACAATTGGATACATTCACCCCTCCTGATTGATACTGACTTCTTAATTGATCTTCCTGGCTTTGATTATCTACGATTGTTGTTACTACTACATCTTCTGACATTTCTGCAATCAAACTTATTGGAATACCTAAGGGGTATGAAATTAACACTCCTTGAGATGGCTCAAACTCTGCTATTGGCCTTACTCCATCTAGAGGTACTTTCCGGAAAGTCTTCTTTTTTACTTTCTGAAGATAAGCAGGCATCATTCTGCTTTCTTCTTCTGTCAAGTGATGCTTTAGTTCTTTTGTTTGTGCAAATAGCTGAAAACCGGCTACAAGCAACATACTCACGAAGAGTAGCGAAATACTTTTTTTCATGTTTTTAATATTTAAGTTGGATTTATGTTTTCATAACAATACCCTGAAAACATTCGGTTTTAACACATTCAATCTATAAAAAAATCGAATGTTATACTAGGAATAAATAAAAAAGTATTCTATTGTATTTGAGATAATTACAACCTCTTTTTAGATCTAAAGAATTCGATGTATAAACATCCATATACGACAAATGAATCGGAGGAGCTGATTCCAGACGCCGTAAAATAATTTAGTGTTTTTTAACATAAAATAAGGTAACATTCCCAGAAGTTATGACATTATATAAGACAGACATCGTAAATAGTATTATAAAATTATTCCCTGATATAAAGGAATTAAAATCATATAATTGTATAAAAGTAAAAACCTATATTTAAATCAAACTAATATGAGTACTTCAACAAAAGAATATACGAACATAAATCTCAATAATTGGTATTACGCTCCAGAGGCTTTCTCTACAGAAGACATTGATAAAATACATAAACTGGCCGAAACTATAGAATTCCGGAAAGGAGTACTCAATTCTGGTTCTAATAAACATAATAGTTATAGAAAAAGTGATGTCAAATGGTTACATCCAGAGATGGAAGATATTGAATGGCTCTACAAAAAATTTACCGAACTAATCATAAAAGCTAATGATTCCATTTGGCAATTTGATATTAACAAAGAACTGAAAAACATTCAATATAGTGTGTATCAAGGTGATGGTGGACATTATGATTGGCACATGGATTTAGGAGGAGGAATCGCTGCACAACGAAAAATAAGTATTGTAGTCCAACTTTCTGACTCTGAAGAATATGAAGGTGGAGAATTCGAAATATTTGTACAAAAAGATGTCATAGAATTCCCAAAAAAGAAAGGATCAGTAGTATTATTTCCATCATATTATATGCATCGTGTATCACCAGTTACGGGTGGTGAACGCAAATCTTTGGTGCTTTGGGTTACTGGTGCTCCTTTTAGATAAAACAAAACTAATGAGTGATACCTAATGGATTCTAAAAGTAGACCAAAAATTAGAAGTTGCTTTTTTCTCTTTTGAAGCGGCAAAATTCTTGTATAGCTCTATTTTACCAAAAGGGCGAACGAATTTATTGATGGCTTGCAATAACTAGAACATATACAACTTAGCACATTGGAGGAAGGAAGCCTAAGATTATTCACAAGCATTGGATAGTGAATCTGGGAAAAGAACAGTTTATAGCTAAAGTTTTTGATCACTTACCATTTAATTGATCTACTAAAGCAACTCTAAAAAATACGGTTATATATGCATAAGATAAAAAGATAAGATAGTATCAATAACATTTATAATCGATTGGTTCTTTGATTCCTAAATAACAACAAAAAACAATGATTATATCATGGCTGTAAAGCAGTTGGTGTACTAAAAACAACACTTTATACAATGAACTATGTCATTCATACATTTCCACTAAAATAAATCCTTTCGAATTCTATATTTGTAAAGAATATGAAAAAAATATTTTAATACCACATTTTTTGAAACACTCATTATTATGCTAATTTGAGTTTGTATTAGACATAAACCAGTTTCAAAATAGGCCTTCAGGAGTAGTTAGCCTGAAGGCTACTTTTTTTTATAATCGATTTCCTAGATTGATGAAGAAAATTATAGTAGAAAAAGAATTTGGTTAGACACTAAATTCTTTTTCGTAAATCGTATAACCCTATACTAGATAAAATCAATAAAAAATGCGTTACCTATTATAGAATATAATAGGTAACGCATTTTTTATTTAGGCAACCTTCTACTAAAGTTTTACCAATTTGATTATTTGTTTAGATTTACTATTGCTTAAACGCAGATAGTAAATTCCCGTTGCCTTTTTAGAAAGGTCAATTATGAATTCTCGTGGCTCTCCTTCTGTATGTTTTTTAGCTTCAATACGCTGTCCTAATACATCAAAAATTTCCATTGAAAAATCATTTGGATTTAGTGTATTAATACGTACCGTATATCTTCCGGTCGATGGATTGGGATATACAGTTACTAAATCTTCTGTTTCATTATCTTCAACAGATAAAGGATTATCACCTGCAATACATATTGTATCGATACGCCAGTAGTAATGATGTGTGGTTGTAAGAAATGAAAGATATACTGTTTGTCCATCAAATGCCGAAAGATCAAAACCACCATGCGCCACCCAACTCTCGAAATCGGATTGACTAGTAATCACAGATCCAATATCTGTCCAAGGTCCTGATGCAGAAGTCGCTGCCTGAATCTGTATACTATGGTTTGGTTTTGTAGTTGGCCACGAATTATCCCAACCTCTTATATCATGAAAAAACAAAGTTGCATCCGTAACATTAGTTAAATCTATCGATGGAGATATCAAACGTAGATCTACAGGTCCACCTGTAGTATCATCCCAATTAGAGCCACTAGAAATACTTTTATTGCTTTCATGTCCATTGGATACGAAATTAACCCCAATACCAGAGAAGTTATGGGTTATATCTCCCTGTACCGAAAAATTAATCCCAGCATTTACTTCTTGTGTCCAATTTCCTAGAGAGCCGTTACTGATATTCTCAAAATCTTCTGAGAAGACACAAGGAAGACGTTTTAGTACCGTGATCGTTTGTGTTAGTGGCTGTGATGCTCCTATAGAATTGGTAGCAATTAAGGTAACATCATAAGTACCTTCTGTTGCAAATGATATAGCAGGGTTTTTATCAGTAGAACTATTAATATTTGCTCCTTGAAATGTCCAACTCCATGCATTTGGTGAAAGTGTTGATTCATCAAAAATGGTAACTGTTGTTCCTTCATAAACTTTAGCGGGATTCCAACTAAATGCCGCCACAGGAGGCGTAGTAATATCCACGCACGCACTAAGACAGGTAAATGAAGGGATAGCATCTTGAATAGCTGCTATGGAACCACTTCCAAAACCAGAAGCTCCACTAGGAACTGTAGGATCCATTAAAGTGCCATTAAAATGACCTGACCCCCAATTATGCCCTAACTCATGTCCTTGAATATTGGAGTTATACACATTTCCAGTCGCTCCACCCCATACACCGTTAATATTACCAGACATTCTTTTTCCATCTATAGGATTTGTAGAAAAAGGAGGGTCACATATAGCACCTGGCGCATATGACCAATCTACTCTTTCATTAGACCAAAATGATAAAATATCTCTTTGTATAGGAGTTCCTCCTTGATTAGGGCCACCATCATCCGCCCAGAAAAGCACCTCTTCCAGATGATCTCCCGGATCTACATCTACATTCCAGGGAGCAGTACCGATCACTATAAAATCACCAATGATAGTATGTTCTGCCTCAATAGGATCATAATGCTGATTGACCAGATTAAGGATTTCCTGCATCTTATTGCGGCATGAAATTTCTGTTCCTCCAAATACATTAGTCGCCGGGCCATCAGCTACCAAATAGACCTCGGCTCTTACACATTCTATTTGCTTTTTGGATAGATTTCTATTTTTTTGTGCTTCTACCTGACTAGAAACTTCTTCATATCCACAATGCAAAGAATGTATATTTTTGATATCTTTTTCTTTGTAAAAAATTAATGTATTGTTTCCTTTTTTATTGGTACGATCTACAGAATTAAAGTAAACTGTTTCTTTCGAATCGTAGATGGCTCCAGAGATATAATCTTCATACATCGTCATACGTACCCAAGAATCACCTTTTCCTTTTAAATCTCCTTTGAATGTAATGGTAGGTGATTTATCCAGTTTAGTATAAACACCATCTTTATACATGTGAGAGGTATAGCCAGAAGCTCTTAAGTCGTTTGCTGCCAGATCAATTGTATAGGTCTCATCTGAATCAAAATCCAGGGTAAAGGAGAAAAATTGATTTTTAGCATGCCTTGCATGCAATACGAGTGGGGCTACGTCTATAGAATATAGTTGATAATCGTATAATTCTTTTTCGAATTCCTGATCGGTTTGAGTTTTTGTATCAATACGAGTTGCAGAAAAAAAATTTTGACCTGTTACATTTAATGCTAATAGCAAAACAGAAAGTAAACACATCTTTCTTAGCATAATAAAAAGTTTTATAGAGTAAGTAAAATAGAGGCTTATATAGTTAAAATGGGGCTATGTGGTTATTAATCTCTAAGACACCCTGATTTTATAAGTCAGGTTTAGAGTATTCTTAGGGTTTTCTGTACTGTTATCTTTTATTTCGGTGACGGCAAAGTATTCTTCCGCTTGCAAAAAATTATGAGTTTTTATAAACTGAAACCCTATTAGTATGATAAAAAAAACAATCACATTTTTCATAACGGTATTTTTTTAGATGACTTACCAAGGCGAAATGTAAGTACAAGAAACGATTGAAGTATCGCATTTTTAGTATTCGTACTACTTTGGTGAGAATTCGTGAAACATTGAAATAAACGATCTAATCTCATTTCCTTTTGTTCCTTACTTTAAATTAAGGGGATTTACCTCTATTAAATAGTATTAATTATATATATTTTAGATATTATTTTTAATACGTCAAAAAAATGGTTCAATTCAGTCAAACAACAGCAAAAGTCGCCGTATGGAATCTAGCGGGATTCCATAGAATTTCGGATGAAAAATATGAAAATCAAGTGAAGGGACTGTCCATATTGGATGCTGAAATTGTTACACTCGTGGAGGTAAAACCTTTGAACTATATCGACCGTCTTATTGATGGATTGAATGCTAAAGGATGTGCCTATGAAAAAAGAATTTTACAACAAAATAAAGACCTGAACATAGGAGTTATTTTTAAGAAGGGGATTGCAGCGGGAGAACCCAAGTTTATTGATGGTTCTGAAGGCAATAGTGATAGCCATAGAAAAGCCTTTAGCGTGGAAATGAAAGTGGGTAAATTTGATTTTTTATTAGTAGCTGTACATCTAAAATCTAGTAGGAATAAGAAGAATCAGGAGAAGAGAGATCTACAGTGTAAAGCAATCGGAAGTTTTATAACAAAATACCGGGAAGATCATAAACAAAAATCTATTTTACTAATGGGAGATTTTAATATGATTCCTGGTCAGGATGTAAGTAATTTTCATCATTTGGGAGGTGATGATATTATTGACTTTCTTTCTTCTTGGGATTTACAGGATCGATATTCCCATATTCTGCCAAAAGGCCGCGCTAATCTATTAGACGGTTTTGCAATAACCAGAACCTATACTAATGAGTATATCAGAGGTAGTCTACGATTATTTCCAATGCATTGGACCATGGATATGGGAAGAGAGCAGTTTAGGACAAAAGTTTCTGATCATCTGCCATTTGTAGCTTCTTTTAGAATTGATTGACTTGACTTTATGATATAATACCAATTTAACCATAATACTTCTCTTTAAAACTTGTTCATTTTTCGTTTTATTTTCTTAATCATATTTCCCATAACTAAGGCTATGAAAAATAATCATAGCAGCATAAATCAAAAAAACAACTTCGTTTTACCTGAGATGTTTTATAATCAAGTTCGTATAAAAAGTTTGAATTATTTTGCACTATATGCGAAAGTTTTATGCGTAAATCGTATAACTTCCAAATTGTACCTCAATAATCCATGCGTACTTGGGTAATCTTTTAACCATCATATATATAAAAACTATCCGAAAGTTTAATTAAAAAAGTAGCCTGAGAATCCCTTATTTTAGAGTTGCAATAAAAAAATACATTTTATGGGACTCTTCAGGCACTTAATTTGACGACCAACTACACTTCTTTTTTTAATACTAATTACTTTTTATAAAAGAGCGTGTAACGATACCATTATTCGTTTGTAATTTTAATATATATATCCCGTTAGCCAATTCATCGATATCTATAGATGTTTTATTTTTCTGAAGTTTTCCAAAAAGGAGCTTTTGTCCACTAATGTTAATAATCTCGTAAGGATTACTACTGGCTTTAGAGTTTTTTATATCAATATTTAACTTTGTTGTTGCAGGAACAGGATATATAGTCAACTTGTTTGATGGTACAGAAACCAGCTTCTCTTTTAAGTTATTGGTAGGAGTATCTTCTTTTTCTTGCTCATAAGGAGACACTATTGCTGGTAATGAGGTATTACCTGCTGCATCTATTGCAGTAACGGCAAATGTGTTTATTTTAAAACTCCCTGAGTTCAATTCAAATTCGGCTTGTGTTTTTGAAATTTTAGTATCTCCGAATAGATAACTTCCTCCATCGGGACCAACTTTTATTTGGTATCCTACGACTCCTACATTATCTGTGGATGCTTTCCATTCTAAATTTACAATAAACGTTTTATTTACTAATGTAGTCCCAGGAATGGTATCAGTGGCTATCACTACTTTTGAACCTTTTAACTCTCTAGGCATTGAAGGCCGTTCTGTGTCCTCATAACAAGTTAATGTCCCTATAACTGGAGCTGTCGGTTCTGATAAATTACCACTGCCATCTACAGCAATAAGTCGTAGGTTATAAGATGACCCTTTTGGAAGTTCAACCGTTCTTTCGTTACCATAAAACCAATTATCTGCTACTACAACTAGTTGATCATTTTCGTCAAAAATATAGTGTGTATATACTCCTTCGTCTACTGCTGGATAATCCCAAGTTAGAGTTACTGAATTACTGGAAGACCCAATTACTTTTAAACCAGTTGGTTTTGTAGGTTCCTCATCATCTCCTTCTAAAGTTGCAAAAGATATTACATTACTTCTTTCTGATCTATTATCAGCATAGTCTACAGCTATTACATATACTTCATATTGTGTATTACTTTTTAACTTTAATTCAGCGTATGAACTAGAACTAATACCATGATCTACATAAGGTTTATATAATTCTTCATTAACATAAATTTCATATCCTCTTAATAAATAATTATCTGTAGAACTATCCCAATTGATAAAAACATTGTTACCATCCTTAATAAATTCTAGTTTTAGGTTTTGTGGAGTAGAGGGAGCTTCTGTTTCTTTATCACCACTAGTTATGAATTTTACTACATCAGAGTTGACAGATGTATTATCATTTTCATCAACGGAATATACTCTAAATTTATATTCTGTCGCTGGAGCAAATTTTTCAATATTAACTTCTATTTCTGTTTCGTTAGATATTGTTTCAATAGTTGACCATACTGGGCTTATAGATACTTTATATTTTGATATTCCTACATTATCTGTAGATGGATTCCACGATAGTTTTAATGTGGTATCGGTTCTATCTGTTATTTTTAGTCCAGTCGGTGCAGACGGCCTCTCATAATCATAAGGTTCTGTATCTAATTTCACATCAAAAGCATTACTAGGTGCGGATAAATTACCCACCGCATCAATCGCATATACTTTTATAGTAAAAGATTCTCCATTACTTTTATAATTGATATCAGTAGTTGTTAACTGATCGCCTTTTACTACTTTAAGAAGACCATTATCATATATAGAATTAGTAGCATTATAAATCCTGTATTCAGTAACTCCGATATTATCTTCGGCAGGTTCCCAGGATACCTTAAAATTATTTTCATCGATAGCTATAACTTTTAACTCGGTTGGCGCAGATGGTCTTTCTGTATCTATATCATTCTTTTCTTCTTTTAATGTAGAAATGATTATCAAATTACTAGCATCCGACCAGTTATCTACTTTATCACGGGCAAACACCTCAAAACTATATGTTTTACCAGGTGATAAGTTGTTAATATCTACAAAATTATTCTCGGTAGAAATTACAAAATTTCCATCTTGGTCATAAACTGCATATGCTGCTATTCCTACATCATCTTTAGAATTAATCCATGATAATCTTAAGGAGTTTGTTGTAACATTAGAAACCTTTATTCCCTCTGGTTTTGATGGAGGGGTACGATCATACATTTCATAAGTCTGTACTCTAACTAAAGCTGGTTTCGAAGATCTGTTTCCCGATGCATCAATTGCATAGACAGTAAAGGTGTAAAACCTGTTTGGCTGTATGTTTTTTGATATCTTTATAAAGGTGTCTTTAGTCTTTTCTACCAACTTTCCGTTATTATACACTTCGTATGATACAGTTCCTCTATTATCTTGGGATGCGCTCCAGGATAGCACCAAACTATTGGCTGTAATATTAATAGCTTTTAATTGTTTAGGTGTTGAAGGAGGCTCTATATCAGACTGCCCTTTTGTCTTGACAGATAGCACTTTACTAGTGTCTGAGTTATTTCCACTATTGTCGATAGCCCTAATGGCAAAATGATACGTTTTACCAGCTACCAAGTTTTGGATATTAATAGAGTTTTCTACTGTTTGGTCTATTACTTTATTATTTTCGAGTATTTCATAGTGCCTTATTGCGATATTATCACTAGCTTTTTCCCAATTGAGTAGTAAAGAAATTTCAGTAATTTCTGATGCTTTAATTTCTACAGGAGTAGATGGTTTTTCTATATCTTTTTTACCACAGGTTGTAATGTTAACTATATTACTAGGAATTGAGGAATTTCCTGAACTATCTATAGCAACCACGGTAAAATTATGGGAGCTACCAGGTACTGTCGTTATTGTATAAGCAGTATCTGCAGTAGTATGAATAAGTTTATCATCAGAAAATATTTGATAAAAGGCTATACTTACATTATCCTGGGCATCTCCCCACCGAAGTGATATAGAAGTTTCAGAAAGGTAATGTAACCTTAAATTAAAAGGAGCAGAGGGAGCATAACTATCAGTTCTTTCTGTTGTTTTTACTTTTATAGGGATACTGGATTCAGAATAGTTACCGGCTATGTCTCTTGCATAGACCCTAAATTTATATTGAGTAAGACCTCTTAATTCATTAATAGTTATAGAAGAGTTAGTAGTTGTATACTCTGTTATAGGGTTGGTTTCGTTAAGAATTACATATTCTTGTATATCTGTATTATCGGTTGAATTTTTCCAAGATAACTGTACAGAAGTATCACTAATGTTACTCGCTTTAACATCACTAGGTATTGAAGGAGGTGTTACATCATTACTAGCTAAGGTAGTAACACTAACCTCATTGCTACTGTCTGACCATTTGCCATAATTATCTCTGGCATATATCTTAAATTTATAGGACGTATTTGGGACTAAACCTGTTAGATAAAACAAGGAGACATTTCCCGTAGAGGTAATTAGAGTGTTATTATTATAAATTACATATTCTTTTATATTTATATCATTATCCGGTATTTGCCATATTAATTTTAAAGAGGTCGCTCCAATATTAGAAGCTTTTAATCCCCAAGGAGAATGAGGAGGCTTTTGTCTAGAAAAATTAGAATCAGTCTCTTTATTAAAACTGATTTTTTTATTCATTGCATGACCTTTAATTTCTACACCAAAAAAGAAAGAAATTAGTAAAAGGAACATTAATGAGAGTTGATAGTTAGCATATTTTGAGTGCATGATTTTATAGATTAAAAGAGTTTTTAGGTATTTGTGCTATAAGCACTTTTTATATATAATTAGTGGTTTTATAATTGGTTACACCTTTTATATATTAGGTTATCATTTAATAGGAAAGTAATTTTAATGAACTTATTTAATGGCCACTTTAGAATTCATTTCTACTGGATTCGTTTAGAAATCTGAAAAACTGTTTTTTATAGGTACCTTAACAGTCTCTTACTACATTTAGTTATTTTATAACCCAATTAATAGTAATGAATTCTCAATAAATATATTTATTAAAACTGTAAATTATTAGACAAATGTATGAATGGTAGTTTTGACTGTATGAATGGTATACTTTATTGTATAAAGTGTTTATTTACATCTTTTATGGCTTAATTGGTTTTGAAGCAGATCGGTTTTTTTAGACTAATACACCATTAATATCTGTTTTTAAATTTTGTTTCATCTCAAAGATGTATATAAGCGGATATCGAGCAAATTTTTGTAGAAATGTCTAAAAACAAAAAGAGTTACGAGAATATATCTTCGTAACTCTTTGATTTTCAATGTGGTCCCACATGGGCTCGAACCATGGACCCCCTGATTATGAGTCAGGTGCTCTAACCAGCTGAGCTATAGGACCCGAAACGGACGGCAAATTTAAGTAATTGAGACAAACACGCCAAACTTTTTTTAGATTATTTTATTAGTCCAAATTTTTAATGGTGTTACTTTATTTATAAGAATCGGAAACCTAGTTAAGTACACCAAATATAATGACTGAGAATCCAAATGGAGTCTCTATTTTTCCCGTATTGGAATCCAAATTTCTTCTTCAGAATTCGGGTCATTATTTTTATACTTTTCTCCCAAAACCTCAAAATGTGGCCGGTCATCTAACACATATTCAGAATTAGGTAGCCATGTAGAATAAATATAGTGATAAATACTGGTATCCGTACTCAATCCCTTATAACAGAAAACTGCATAAAGTCCTCCATTTAGAGTGAAAACTTCTACATCTTTTGGGACAGTTTTGCAATCCGACACCTCAATAGCAGCCCATTTTTCAAATACTTTATCAGGATCAAAACTTGAGTGATAGGATGAATCATACACTTGCAAAGAAATCAGTTCTGAAGTTAATCTATTTTTAACTTCTTTAATTTTAGGCCCAAAAGATGCCCATAATTCTACTGTTCTATTATTGGATAAACTCATTTTCATTCGCCTACCTAACAATATTTTATCCTTTAAAACCTTAATTTTTGGTACTATCATTTTATATCCTGACATAATTCTATCAAAACACCATTCGTACTTTTGGGATGTACAAAAGCTACAAGCTTATTATCGGCTCCTTTTTTAGGGATTTTATTAATCAGTTGAAATCCTTCCTTTTCTAATCGGTCTAACTCCAATTCTATATCATCCACATCAAAAGCGATATGATGAATCCCTTCCCCTTTTTTAGCTATAAACTTTCCAATAGGACCATCCTCACTTGTAGTGGCCAATAATTCGATTTTGTTTTCTCCAACCTTAAAAAAGGAAGTAGTCACTGCTTCACTCGTTACAGTTTCTTGCTTATAAGGAGCTACACCAAGTAACTTTTCATATAAATCATTCGCCTGATCCAGATCTTTTACTGCAATGCCCAGATGTTCTATTTTATTGATGTGATCCATGGTACTTTTTTTACCTGAATCATAAAAATACAAGAAAATAACAACTCTCTTAATTACCTCTATCAAATTGTAGCTTTCTTGATGTGTAAATTTTCTATTGCACAAAGCGGGTTTAATTACCTATTTTTGCAGTATGGAAACAAACAGACAGAAAAAAATAGGTGGTGTATTACAACGAGATGTTGCTGATGTAATACAAAATGCATTACGTGATGCCGGAGTACATGGAATTTTGGTTTCTGTAACAAAAGTTAGTGTGACTACCGATTTATCAATCGCAAAAGTGTATATGAGCGTTTTTCCGCACAATGAAGGGGAAAAAGTACTAACCGAAGTAAATTCAGTAAAATCACAAATAAAACACCAGATTGCTCAGAGAACTCGAAATCAATTACGCCGCATGCCAGAATTGTCATATTTTATAGATGATTCTTTAGAATATATCGATAATATTGACAAGGCTATTAAGGGAGAAGAAAATCCAATTACAGATCCAGACTTATTACCTCGTCGTAAAAAGAAGTAATACTTTGATTTCATAGTATTCCCTTCTTATCTTATATTTTTATAATAATCATACGAAAACAGTATTTTCGTTTCTCATTATTCCTTTAATTAGTTTAACTTTAACTCTATAATTGTTTACGATAAAAATTGAATTTTTCTTACTACATCGCCAAGCGCTATTTATTTTCTCCGGGCAGCAGTAATGCTATTAATATTATTACCGGAATTGCAGCCGCTGGTGTGGTAATCGGAGCAATGTCTCTATTTATTGTACTCTGTGGATTTGCTGGGCTTAAAGACTTTAGTTTACAGTTTTCATCTTATTTTGATCCGGATCTCAAAATTTTTCCGTCCAACGGAAAGACATTTACATTTACAGATAATGAAAAGGAAAAACTAACTCAACTAAAAGAAGTAGCTAATTTTTCTGAAATTGTAGAGGAACGCGTATTTCTGGAGTTTAAAGACAAGCAAAAAACGGCATTCATCAAAGGAGTAGGTTCTAGTTACAAAAATGTGATCCAAACGGATAGTATTGTTATATATGGAAATTGGTTAACTGATAATGATGCGCAAGTAGTTTCTGGGCTCGGAATCAGCAGAGAATTAGGAATGGGTATAGAACAAGTATATACTGATTTTTTAAAAATATATGTACCAAAGCCAGGTAAAGGAATCCCAAAAAACCCTTCTAAAGCATTTAGAAAAAAAGCAGCTGTAAGTATTGGTATTTATTCAGTTAATGAAGATTTAGATAAAAAGTATGTTTTTTCTACAATCGGATTAGCAAGAGACTTACTGCAATTAACAGACGATCAGGTAACAAATATAGAGCTGCAATTATCTCCTGACAGTAATGAGAAAGATGCTGTTAGGAAAATACAACAGATTTTTAAGAATCAAGTTGTTGTCAAAAATAGAATGCAGCTCAATGATGTATTGTATAAAATGCTAAATACAGAGAATCTAGCTTCATATCTTGTAATTACATTAATTGCTATTATTGCATTGTTTAATGTAGCAGGAGCGATAATTATGATGATTATTGACAAAAAAAGTAACATCAAAACCTTACATAGTGTTGGGGCTTCATTGCCAAGCATTAGAAAAATATTTTTCTTTCAGGGATCATTAATGACCATTCTTGGAACTATATTAGGACTTTTACTAGGTTTTGTGATAATTTCACTACAGCAACAGTATGGATTACTGATGATTACTCCATCGCTACCATACCCTACTCATATTACAACACTGAGTTTTGTGATCGTATTTCTTACTATTACAACAATAGGATGTATTGCTTCCCTACTAGCTTCCAGTAGAATTAATCGAAGGTTAGTAAAGGTAAAATAATATACTTTTTACAATCCGTAATTGACCTAATACTCCTCTATCTGGACCATTATCTCTTTTTTGAATAAATTTTGTAATTGAAGTATCTTTGTAGCGTTTATAATGCTATAACCCCAATGAAGAAAATAGCTCTTATATCTTTTATATTCTTTTTTGCCCTGAATACTTTTGGTCAAAAAGCAAAACAGCTAGATTCTATCCAATTTTACCTAAGACGTTCCTTAGATAGTCTTTTGGAAAATACTCCAAACGAGCTTAATATAATCGTACTAAAAAAAATTCTAAAAGATATTGCTCCTAAAACAGAAGAAAAACCATCAGAAGGTTGGAAAAAACTTGGTAAATTTTCATTGTTCTTTAATCAATCAGCTTTTAACTATGATTGGCAAGGTGGTGGAACCTCTAACATTGCAGGGAATACCACAATGCATTATGAGTTTAATTACAAAAGAAAAAACCTAACCTGGGATACTAAAATTCTTGCAGATTATGGACTTTCTTTTTTAAAAGGTGAGAGCTTTTCTCGAAAAACCAATGATCGAATAGAATTCAACTCCAGACTAGGTCAACGAATTAAACAAAGTTTTTGGAACTACTCTTTATTTATCAATTTTAGGTCACAATTTGCTAAAGGATATCGTTTTAGCAAAGATCCTGATACCGACAGAACAATTCGAACCGAAGAAACACACTTCTTTTCACCTGCTTTTATTCAGATTGGTCCTGGTTTGCTGTGGAAAAAAAATGATAACCACCATATTAATATTGCTCCTGTTACTTCGCGAATGATTTTTGTGAATGACCAATTTACCACTAGTTCAGACTATAATGATGGTGATTATTTTGGGGTAGACTCTGGTGAAAAATCCAGATTCGAATTTGGAGGATCTTTATCCGCCTACACCAAATTTAATATCATAAAAAATATTACTATGGAACATATCTTAAATCTATATACTAATTATATCGAAAATCCCTATAATGTAGATATTGATTATACCTTAAACATAAACCTTATCGTTAATAAATACATTTCTGGAAACTTTGTTTTTCAAGCTATTTATGATGATAATGCCACAAGTGGATTCCAAATACGAGAAGTTATAGGATTAGGGCTTAATTACAAGTTTTGAACCCTCTCATTGAGGGTTTATTACCATTTCTACCTTAAAATTATTCTTCTACAAACTCTGGATACAGAAAATTATTATACGGAAAACGAGTGACATGAATCTCTCTCACTTCTTGATATACACGCTTTCTAAACATCTCCATATTTTCTTTATTAATAGCCGAAATAAACAATGCATTATCTCCTATTCTGCTCATCCAAGTTTGCTTCCATTCTTCTAGCGTATAATGTGCTTTCGTCCTTTCTGTAGTTAAGTCATCCGCATCAATAGTTTCATATTGATATGCATCAATCTTATTAAAAACCATAATTGCTGGTTTATCAGAACTTTCGATCTCTAATAAAATTTTATTTACAGAATCAATATGATCCTCGAACTGCGGGTGAGAAATATCAACCACATGTAATAACAAATCCGCTTCTCGTACCTCATCCAATGTACTTTTAAAACTTTCTACCAACTGAGTAGGAAGCTTTCTGATAAACCCTACGGTATCACTTAATAAAAACGGAAGATTACCAATTACTACTTTTCTCACTGTGGTATCTAATGTTGCAAAAAGTTTATTTTCGGCAAAAACCTCACTCTTCGCAATCACATTCATTAAGGTAGACTTACCAACATTGGTATACCCTACCAATGCTACTCGTACTAGTTTACCCCGATTACCGCGCTGAGTAGCCATTTGCCTATCAATGGTCTGTAGTTTCTTTTTTAATAAAGAAATACGATCTCTAACGATACGTCTGTCTGTTTCAATTTCTGTTTCTCCAGGACCACGCATACCAATACCTCCTCGTTGTCTTTCTAAATGCGTCCATAATCCTGTAAGTCGCGGTAATAAATATTGATATTGCGCCAATTCTACCTGAGTTCTGGCATAACTAGTCTGTGCTCGCTGTGCGAAAATATCAAGAATAAGATTGGTCCGATCTATAATCTTGGCTTTTAATATCCGCTCAATATTACGTTGCTGTCCTGGTGTTAGCTCATCATCAAAAACTACAGTACCAATATCATGCTGCTCCACATATGCCAGCACTTCTTCCATCTTACCAGTTCCTATAAAAGTCTTAGAATTCGGCACATCCATTTTTTGGGTAAAACGCTTTACAACCTCTCCTCCTGCTGTGTATGTCAAGAATTCCAATTCATCCAAAAACTCATTTAGCTTTTCTTCTCCTTGATTTTTGGTAATAATTCCTACTAAAACCGTTTTTTCGTATACTGTTTCTTCCTTTTCTAACATCAATGTTTCTTTTTCCTAACAATCAGCTTGATTATAGGCGTGCTTTTGCAATTAATACACAAAGGTACAATATTGTATGAACTTGAATTTGTACTTTAGTCCTTTAGAATAAATTTTTCATTGCATGTCTCCAAAAAAGTACTTTACCAAAATCTCAACGAATCTACATACTATTGCTTTTTACAACCTAGAAAATCTTTTTGATATCAAAGACGATCCACATACGTTGGATGACGATTTTTTACCAGATTCGGAGAAAAGATGGAATAAAAAAAGATATGATAAGAAAATTTTTAAACTAGGAACGGCTATTTCTAATATCGGATTTGCTAAAACTGGTAAATCTCCTGTTATACTTGGTGTGGCTGAAGTGGAAAACAAAGCTGTATTGGAAGATCTTGTGCAATCAAAACATCTTATCAATAAAAATTATGGTATCGTACATTATAATTCTCCGGATGAACGAGGAATTGATGTTGGACTATTGTATCAAAAAGAACATTTCGAAGTTATACACTCCGAGAGCATTCAGCTTCTTGTCGATAACGAATATGGTGAACGTGATTATACCCGTGATATCCTATGGGTTACGGGAAATATGCATGGAGAAAAGTTACATATCTTAGTAAACCATTGGCCATCCAGACGTGATGGTGCAGAATTAACTGCATACAAACGTATTGCGGCTGCCAAAAAAAACCGCGAAATCATAGATCAGATTACAGCCGAAAACCCTGAGGAAAAAATTATTGTTATGGGGGACTTTAATGACGATCCTGATAGTGAAAGTGTTCAGCTTCATTTAGTAAAACAAGATTTTTATAATCCGATGGAAAGACTTCATACTAGATACAGAGGATCTTTAAGTTATAAAAGACAATGGAATTTATTTGACCAGATTATTTTCAGTAATAATTTTCATAAATACGAAGTAAATAAACATAGTTTTTCTGAAGTCAATATATTTGATGATGATTTCCTAAAAGTTTATAAAGGCAGGTATAAAGGTACACCTTACAGAACCTATGGAGGCAGAAAATACAAAGGTGGATATAGTGATCACTTTCCAGTATATATACATCTAAAACATAATTCGTAGGAATTATACATTTTCAATCCATAATAGCATTTTTTCTTTCAAGATGTTCATATTCATTAATTGATCGATCGATATACTCATAATACCATTTGGATATATAAATAAGAAACCGTTAGTATGTATCCTTAATCCATTTATACGGTTTTCTATTTCAACTTTTTATCAAAATTTACAATCACCTCCTAATACCAATTTAACCATAATACTTATGGTTAAAACTTGCCCATTTTTCGTTATGTTTTCGAAATAATTATTTTGTTTTAAAGGTAATCCAGGGAATCACATCCCCAATAAAGGATTATTTGACAGTTTTCTAGACACTAATTTTAAACATAACTTTTATAGAACTCCTAAAAAAACATAAGATTTTTATATACAAATATTTACACCGTTTATTGACTTTTTAAAATACTTCGCATATAAAAAAAGTCGTTTTTCAGGGTAACAAATGAATAACAACCGACATTAATAAAAACAATGATCGTGCAAAAAAAGTTTGAAATTAGATTGGGGAATAAACCTGTTTTCGTTTTAATACATTTTTAGAATCAATTTATATAGTAAGAGCAGATATGTTAAAAATAATAGTTGTAGTTATTTCTTTATTCCTATCGTTTTCTTCTATTGCTCAATATCAAATTTCAGGTAAAGTATTAGATGTCGATAATAATCCTATTGAATTGGCCAATGTTATTATTCTTACTAGTTTATCTAATCAAATTATCTCTGGGGGAGTTACAAACAACGATGGAAATTTTACTTTTTCTATACCTAAAGGAAATTATATACTACAAATAAGTTTTATAGGGTATTCTGAATTTACTAAAAACATAGAAGTTTTTACTGATGTTAAATTAGAAAATATTGTTTTAGAAAGAAAACCCAAGAAATTGGAAGAAGTAATTCTTTTTTCCAAAAAATCAACATTTCAACAAAAAGTAGATCGCTTAGTCTTTCACCTGAATAATTCTTCTGTTACCAAAGGAGGAAATGCCATGGATGCTCTAAAAATTACCCCTGGGATATCAGTACAAAATAACGCTATATCATTTATAGGCAAAAATGGATTTAAACTAATGATAAATGGAAGAATCCAACATATAATGCCTGATGAAGTACAAGGTTTTTTACAAAGTATTGATGCTAGTACGATTAAAAATATTGAAATAATTACCAACCCTTCTTCTAAATATGCTGCTGAAGGGAATATTGGAATTTTAAATGTAAATCTTAAAAACAAGCCTTTTGATAATTGGAATGTTTATGCTACTTATATTCAGAATCAAGATACTTATAGTGAAAGAAAATATAGAAGCTGGATTTACTATAAAAAAAACAAACTATCGCTAAGCTCTAACTTGAGTTACGAACATGGATCTGGTTTATCTTTTTATACCGAAACAATTGAATATCCTAATGAAACTCTATTTGCAGAAACAAAAACAAGAGGTTTTTCTGATGATTTTAGTTCTACCACAAATCTAGGATATCAACTAACTAAAAAAACAGATATTGGTATACAATATGTTGCTTCATCAAAAAAGCCTAAAGATATAGGGTTTAACCATACTACTTTAAATAGAACAGTCGATTCTATTATTACTACAGAATTAAAAGAAAACAACAATAAAAGATATCATACTCTAAGCCTACAATTAAATCATGATATTGATAGTTTAGGTCGTCGTGCATTACTTAAACTTGATTTCTTAAACTATAGAAAAAAAAACAACCAATTCTTTTCTGCTCTAGGTCGTAATGATACAGATCCAATAATTCCTGATAACGCGATAACGAACAATAATTTTGGTAATCAAAAAATCAACAATTATTCAGTATCTATTGATATAGAGCATCCATTAAAACTATTGAAGTTTTCTTATGGTGTGAAAGCATCATTTTCAGAAACAAAAAACAAACTAAACACCGGGTCAAGTATTAATAATAAATTCAACTATATCGAAAACACGCAGGCAGTTTATGTTTCAGCAAATAAAAAATTTAATGATAAATGGTCTGCAAAAATTGGTGCAAGATTAGAAAATACTAAAACAATAGGAAAAGCAATATCCTTAAACAATCAGAATAGTAATGCTTACCTTACAATTTTTCCCACAGCCTATATTACTTATTCTCCTAATAACATTCATAATTACTCATTAAATTATGGCAAACGTATACGTAGACCCCGATTTAGCCAATTAAATCCTTTTATAGTATTTTTAAATCCTTTTTCTACAATAGAAGGAAACCCATTTCTACGCCCAAGTTTCATTCATAATATTGAACTTTCTCACTCTTATAAAAATAAGTTTTATAGTAAACTGTATTATTCATTTAAAGATAATGGTTCTGATCTACTCACAATATTAGAACCCAATGCTATAAATCAATCGACAAAGCCTGAAAACTATATTGATCAACATGAAATAGGGATTTACCAAAATTATAGTTTTAAAATTTTGAAAAATTGGGAAGTATACAATTCTCTGAGTTTTTATTATGCTAAAACAATTTCTGATAGCCCTTTTACCAAAAATATAGTTGACGGTTGGGGAGGTGATTTTTCTCAGAATCATTCTATAACTCTGAATAAAAAGAAAACACTTATAGGAGTATCTGATATTTACTATACTTTCCCCAGAGTATACTCCATAAGTCACTACAAAGGGATTTTTACAATGAACTTGCATCTAAAAGCGCTTCTGCTTAAAAAGAATTTAGTTGTAAAATTAGCAGTAGAAGATCTTTTTCGAACTAACATTCATCAATGGTCTGAAGAAATCAACCGAACAAATATAATTAGATCTTATTGGGCGGATAATCCCTATTACACCTTCTCTATTTCATATCGAGTGGGTAATAAAAAAGTTAGAGGAAAAAGAATTATAGAAGGGAATAAGAATGAGAAAAAACGAATTGATTAAATCAAAAAAAATATTCAAAAGCAAGGAGGCATCCCTTATCTGCTCATTAATTTATGTTTAAAAAAGTGCGTTAAACACAACCGTAATGAAGTTGTAGAGTTTTAACCCAAAAATAAATTTAATATAAACTTTACAGGAATACGCTATCTTATGATTTTGTAACTCAATATCTTTGATATCTTAATATTGATATATATGGATTTATCCAAAGTAAAACTGATTGCAACTGATATGGATGGTACATTGCTTAATTCTCAGGGAGAAGTAAGTGATCATTTCTTTGAGCTTTTTAAAGAACTCCAAGATCTTGGAGTAACATTTGTCGCTGCCAGTGGAAGACAATATTATAGTATCATCCATAAACTAGCCCCCATCAAAGATGAGATATTTGTTATTGCAGAGAATGGAGCATTGACGATGCACAAAGAAAAAGAACTCCAAACTACAGAAATTGATAGAGATACATATTTAGAATTATTAACTATTAGCCGTGAACTAAAAGGTTCTCAGGTAATTTTATGTGGTAGAAAAAAAGGATATATCGAAGATTACGGCTCAGACTTTATAGAAATGTTCTCAGAATATTACGGAAGGTATGAAGTCGTAGAAGATCTAGCAAAAGTAACAGATGACCAATATCTAAAAATCGCCATCTGTAATCAAAAAGGATCTGAACAATATTTATATCCTGCATTAAAACATCTAGAAGATAAGCTAAAAGTAAAAGTATCAGGAGAAATTTGGTTAGACTTATCACATAATAATGCCAATAAGGGATATGCGTTACAAAAACTCCAAGAAACCCTGAATATATCAACTGAGGAAACTATGGTGTTTGGTGATTATAATAATGACTTAGAAATGATGGAACAAGCAACATATAGTTTCGCCATGGAAAACGCTCATCCTAATGTAAAAGCAATAGCTAATTACAGTACCAAAACAAATGACGAGAATGGTGTGGAGTATATATTATCTAAAATGATCGAAGCTAAAAAAGCGCTACTTATTTAATATTCTCTTCGGTAATATTCATCGATATGGTCGCTCTTTCTCCGGTAGCCTTCCAAAAATTAAAAAAACTTCCCCAGGATTGATCCGTTGCACCATTTCTTGAAAAATTATCCAGATTTACACTAATGGATTTTGCTTCTTCCTCACTTAATTTTGAAGTTGAAATAACCACCGTAACTCCTTTAAAAGCTTTTTGAGCATCCTTTTCTTCTGGTACACGAGCTCCATGTTGAGCAATAAGATCTGCAGCAGTATACGTCTTGATATTATCTGCCGTAAATGTTCCAGATCCCGTAGATTCTGGGTTTTCTGCAACCTGAATAGGTTCTAATTCATTAGCAGGTATAAGTCCCATAAGATATAGCTCTAAATTTCCATATGCCAAGGTGTTTCCTCCATTTGCAAAAGTTCCAAAACTATCCTGGCCATTGAGCATACCTTGATAGCTATTATTTCCTAAATCAACCAACTCATCAAAACCACCTAGCTGACCTCCAACACTAGAATACCCCCAATGACCACCAACAGTAGTGGGAATAAAACCTTGGTTTCCCCAATAGTGCATAATTTCATGTAAAAAAGGACCATTCCGAATATATTCTGTCCTTGCCAAATGAATGATACTTTTTAAAGTCCCTCCAGAGCCATACGTGGTAGTATTATCATAGATTGATGATCCAATACCCTCTACATCATTCTTAATCTTTCTTGAGATTCCAAAATATAACCCATCCGGCTGCTCTGCTTCGACCGAAAGGATGAAGATAAAGTCAAAATCATCATTTAGATACTCATAAACTTTCTTAGAAACTTTATTGAAATCACCTTCTCCTTCAATAAATTTATTATAATCAGCTTCTGAAAGTACAAAGTTTATAAAGTTTTTGTCTTCACTTAAAAGAAAGTTTTCTTCAAAAACCACCTCATCTACAGAAATATCTGGGTCTACATCTGTTTCTGTTTCCGTAGTATTATCATTACTACAAGACAGAAGAAAAAACACAAAAGCAACTACTATTGGTAAAGCTTTAAAATATTGTTTTAATTGAGGCTTTATCATCATATAAAATTCTTTAGGTTATAAAAAACAACGCACTATTGCTAACTTTATTTGAATTCGGCTTATTAAAAAAATACTATTCCATCCGCTTTTTCTCACCTACAACTCTAGTTGTGTTGTATTCAATGAAAGACTTTAAAACCTCATTCTTTTGAAGATGGCATAACGTATACTCTGGGCAAGTTGAAACTTTGGTAAAGGGATACGTATTTAATTTAGATACACTAGTGAACTTTACGCAAAACAATTATTTTAAGACAATCCTTGAGGAGGAATAAAACCTTCTATGACGAAGTTTTAGTCATTCAACTTCAATACAGCCATAAATGCTTCCTGAGGGATTTCTACATTACCCACCTGACGCATACGCTTCTTACCTTTTTTCTGTTTTTCCAGTAATTTTCTCTTACGCGAAATATCTCCTCCATAACACTTAGCAGTTACATCCTTACGCAATGCTTTTACCGTTTCACGAGCTATAAACTTGGCTCCAATAGCAGCCTGAATAGGAATATCAAATTGCTGTCGGGGAATTAGTTCCTTTAGTTTCTCGCAAATCTTTTTCCCGATATTATAGGCATTATCTTTATGTAATAATGCAGATAAAGCATCTACAATATTTCCATTCAGCAATACATCTACTTTTACCAATTTAGAGGCACGCATACCAATTGGTGTGTAATCAAAAGAAGCATACCCTTTGGACACTGTTTTTAAACGATCATAAAAATCAAAAACGATCTCTGCAAGCGGCATATCAAAAGTAAGCTCTACACGTTCTGTAGTTAAATAGGTTTGGTTTGTTATTTCTCCTCTTTTTTCGATACATAAAGACATTACAGATCCCACAAAATCCGCTTTTGTAATAATAGAAGCTTTAATAAACGGCTCTTCTACACGATTCATAGAAGAGGGATCAGGCAAATCAGAAGGATTATTAACAATAATGATGTCATCAGGGTTTTTATTCGTAAATGCATGATACGATACGTTAGGCACTGTGGTAATTACAGTCATATTAAATTCCCGCTCCAATCGCTCTTGGATAATCTCCATATGCAGCATCCCCAGAAAACCACATCTAAAACCAAAGCCTAAAGCTGCTGAACTCTCTGGTACAAATACTAAGGATGCATCATTAAGTTGTAACTTCTCCATAGAAGCCCTTAGTTCTTCATAATCTTCCGTATCCACAGGGTAAATACCAGCAAATACCATTGGTTTCACATCCTCAAAACCATCAATCGCATTCTGCGTTGGTGTTTTAGCATCTGTAATCGTATCTCCTACTTTTACCTCACGTGCATCTTTGATACCCGTTATCAAGTATCCAACATCTCCTGTTTTAATTTCTTTTCTAACGACCTGATTTAGTTTCAGCGTTCCTACCTCATCAGCAAAATAATTCTTTCCAGTAGCAACAAATTTTATCTGTTGTCCTTTCCTAATTTCTCCATTTACCACCTTAAAATAGGTTTCTACTCCTCTAAAAGAGTTGTATACAGAGTCAAAAATCAAGGCTTGTAAGGGTTCATCCGGATTCCCATTAGGCGCAGGAACACGCTCTATAATAGCCGTAAGAATTTCTTCAATCCCGATACCAGTTTTTGCACTTGCCGGGATTACATCTTCTGCATCACACCCTAACAAATCCACTATATCATCCGTCACTTCTTCTGGATTTGCACTTGGTAAGTCTACCTTGTTAAGTACCGGTATAATTTCCAAATCATTTTCTAAAGCCAAATATAGATTAGAAATTGTCTGTGCCTGTATACTTTGCGCAGCATCTACAATCAACAAAGCACCTTCGCAAGCAGCAATAGAACGAGAGACTTCATAAGAAAAATCTACGTGACCAGGAGTATCAATAAGATTTAGTATATAATCCTCTCCTTTATACGTATATTCCATCTGGATCGCGTGACTCTTAATGGTAATTCCACGTTCACGCTCCAGATCCATACTATCTAGTAATTGCGCTTGCGCCTCACGAGCTGTAACAGATCCTGTAAAATCCAATAAACGATCTGCCAGTGTACTCTTACCGTGGTCAATATGTGCTATTATGCAAAAGTTTCTTATGTTCTTCATTCTTCTTTTTCAACTATTATTTAGGGCGTTACCCAAAAGGGGTCGGGCTTTCCGTTTCAATTCATCGCACTTCCTGAGTCAGGCTGCGGGATTTCCTCTGCAAATATTTATTCACGATTTCTTATTTCTCAAAATAGAAACCAATGAGTAATCCCTAACGCAGTTTCCACTACTGTAATGACTTGCAAATATAATCGATTTTAGAAGGTTTATATCATCTACTCACGTATTTTTAGGCTCCTAAGGTTTCTAAAACCTGATAGATCTGCTAAGATTCTCTATTATTTGTACTTTTGCCTCATATTTAAAATTGTAATTAACTTATAATTAAACAAAGTTTGTGGCTAAGATAGGAGACATAGATGTGGGAGAATTTCCATTGTTACTTGCACCAATGGAAGATGTTAGTGATCCGCCTTTTCGTGCGTTGTGCAAAGAACAAGGCGCTGATGTAGTATATACCGAATTTATATCCAGTGAAGGATTAATTAGGGATGCTGCCAAGAGTGTGATGAAATTAGATATCTACGAAAAGGAGCGACCAGTCGGAATTCAGATTTTTGGTGCTAATCTCGATTCTATGCTTAAATCCGTAGAGATTGTAGAAGCCTCTGGCCCGGATATTATTGACATTAATTTTGGATGTCCTGTAAAAAAAGTAGTGAGCAAAGGAGCAGGAGCAGGAATTCTTAAAGATATTGACCTTATGGTCTCTCTTACAAAAGCTATGGTAAATCATACCAAGCTACCTGTCACCGTAAAAACAAGATTAGGTTGGGATCATGACTCTATAAAAATAGTGGAGGTAGCAGAACGACTACAAGATGTTGGAGCAAAAGCAATTGCCATTCATGGTCGTACCCGTGCACAGATGTATAAAGGGAGTGCCGATTGGAAACCGATTGCAGAGGTGAAAAACAACTCCAGAATGCATATTCCTGTTTTTGGTAATGGAGATGTGGATTCTCCAGAGCGTGCTATGGAAATGCGAGATCAGTATGGGCTAGATGGAGCTATGATAGGCCGTGCAACCATTGGGTATCCTTGGTTTTTTAAAGAAGTAAAACATTATTTTAAAACAGGTCAGCATCTACCACCTCCTACTATAGAAGAACGGGTAATTGCAGCTCGTAGACACCTAGAAATGTCCATTGATTGGAAAGGTGAAAAGTTGGGAGTTTTCGAAACAAGAAGACATTATACCAATTACTTCAAAGGAATTCCTCATTTTAAGGAATACCGAATGAAAATGGTAACCAGTGACGACTCTAAAGATGTCTTCGATACTTTCGATGAAATCCAAGATAAGTTTGCTGGATTTCAGTTTGTTTAGTGTTATCTCAATTTAATTCTAGACTCAGGAAAATCTAATTCTACAACATTCAAGTGATAAAATATAAAAATGCGTAGAACATTAGAATCCTACGCATTTTTTTTCACACCTACCTATTCACAGAGAATATGTCTTTTAGTTGTTTTACCATACCATCATTACCTGAAACTGTGATCTCTCCAATCTTATCTGCAATTTTCTCTACATACTCCATTTCTTTAAGCTTGTAGAGCATCTCGTTATCCTCCATTAGTTTTGCTGTATTTAGTAAACTTCTGGTCGACGCTGTTTCTTCTCGTCTGGTAATGGTATTAGCCTGAGCTCTCTTTTGCGCTATCAATACCTGATTCATGATCTCTTTCATTTCACCAGTTAGGATAATATCCCTGATACCACAATTCAATACTCTTATTCCTATTTTAACTACCTGATCTTTTGTGAATTCCAATATAGCATCTACCATATTTTCTTTACGTTCCAATAGTTCATCTAGTGAATAATTTCCTACGAAAGCCCTAAGTGCTAATTGCATCGCGATATATAGCTGTTTTTCATAATCTTTAGTATCAAGCAATGCTTTTTTAATATCCGTAACTTTATATTGGATATAAAAGTTGATACGTATCCCTGCTTTATCTTTAGTAAGCAATTCTTGACCAGAAATTTCTAGTTGCAATTGACGCAAATCAACTTTAGCGATTTTGATTGAAGTATCATTTTTCCAAAAACGATACGTACCTCCATCTAATGTTTTGGTATATACATCATCTATAATCAAAACTGCTTTTTCATAAGCGGCAACTTCAAAAGTTCTAATATATTGACTCAATGCGTAATGGCTAAATAGTGTCTTTTCTATTTTTTCGGTAATGTATACTTTACTCAGATCCACTTTTACAAAAGAATAATCAATCAAACCTTTCCAATATAGATGTCTTCCAGATGATAGTGTTTTCTTAAAATTTCCATTTTCATATACGAGCATCATTTCATTATCTGAAATATCCAATACATGAATCATCTCACTTAACTTCTCATCGTTTAATACTAATTCTGCAGCAATAGTGGTAACAAAGGGCTTAGATATATCATACTGTAGTATACGCTCATTAAACCCCAACCAATGTATACCCTGTGTAAGTACACGATTATAATCTCCTCTTCTGAAAACCAAACCAACTTTTCCTCCATTGATTCTTACTCTTTTCATTTCTTCGCTTTTAAATTATTATTATTGAAATATTTGAATGACAATCCCCGTAACGAATTGTTATTTTATGTAGAAAAAGTTGTGATCGACACATCACTTTTCCAATACGGAACTATCGGTTTATAATCATATATTCACTAGTTTAAAATAGATCATCATCAAAAAAGTTATTCCCTCGAGGATGTACAATTCCTGATGTGATGCTATAAAAAAGTAACGAACTCATTAATCATAGATACCCATAGTTCAAGGTATTTTTAAAGCTATGTAAAAGCATCTTTGCTTATGACACGGATGTATCAATCACAGTTTTTCTGTGAATCAGTTTTACAAGATGATTCAGCTTTTTAACCTACAAACTGAATGTAGTGCTCTATCCACTAAGCTACGAGAACTAATAAAAGTGTCCTCGACAGGATTCGAACCTGCGCATAAAAAAGAGGCATTTTCAGTGCCAATTCAGCCAGATTTTTAGTCTGGTGCGTATACCAATTCCGCCATATCCTATTGGATAGTGGGACTCGAACCCACAAGAATTATCTATTGCTCTGACCGGACTGAGCTACGAGGTCATTTTATATATATTGGAGACCTCGATGGGATTCGAACCCATGACACATAGAGTGGTGTTGACTTTTGGTAATCAACAAACCTTCAAGTCAAGTTGAATATGAAGAAATCATACAAGACTGCAATCCCTCACACAATAGTACTATACAGAAACACTTAACAAGACTTGCTTGATATTTTAGATAGGAATATTTAATTACACTAGCTTCCTAAATTTTTAAATCTAGATCGCTACGCTTCTAGAGACAAGAACCAGAATTAATTAAATATTAATATATTATGTTTTTAATTTATAAAATGTATTAAACTATACTTCGGAAGGCCTTAAAAAGATTATTCTATTCGTTCATACAATAATCCAGGGCCATCACAAGCTTGTGAGATTCCTGACATTCTATTCACTGAGTTAAACCTCATAATTTCTTTCAATTCTACAGAACAATTTTCTATTAAACTGTTCTCTGTTTCATATGTAAGTTCTGCAAAACTTCCTCCAGCATCTGACTTAATAGTAAAAGCCCCTTTTGCCTCTGTAGTAACATTATCACGTTCACGAGATTTAATAAATGTATTATCTGATTGTAATAGATACGATTCCTGCCACTCCAGGTTATCTCCTGTTAATGGAGGCATATCAGCAATTGAACCCGTCATCTCAATTAACTGCCATTTTTGAGGAAATTGATCCGCTATAAAAGCGTTTCCTGTATCATCATCATTGGAACAAGAAAATAATATACTCATTAAAAGACTGACAAATAGTAGCTTTTTCATTGCGTAGTTTTTAAGTAACTCTTGTAAGAATTTGATTCCCTACCATTGTTTAATTCCTAGATGCTGTATCATAAAAAGGGTTGCGTAAATTTTAGTCCATACAACCCTTCTTATTTTTTATTTATAAAAAATTCTATTTCGATCGTTTTTTACCTGTGGAATATCTTTATCAGGATATAAGGCTTTACTGGTAGCATTAATATATCCTGATATAAATTTTATTAGGAATGGATGAATACCATTTTTTTCTTTTCTTTTGGTTGGTATAGTATATTGTGTTTTCATTATTTTTAATTATATGTATTACGGACTCTTTATTAATTGAAATTCATTATCCCGGCTGCCTCTTTTGGTAAAATGATTTCTTTCTAAAACCAGGATATTGCAACATGTATCCTCTTGAATAATCTTGAACTCTTCATTGAGCATATCTTTTTCGATAGCATTCTCATAATTTCCGATAAGTCGCATTGTAACAGGATCTAAATTACCCCAAACAACAGATGGTTTATTGATCTGGATTGATTCCATACCATAAATAATGCTTCTTACTCTAGATTGTAAGTTGAATTTTTTTGTGTTTTCAGTTTTACTTAAAAACCTTGTCAATAGATTGTTTTTCATGATATATAATTTTAATGATTAATAAATATGTAAGAATTCAACATTGAATTCTATAACTTTCTCTGGGAGATTCTTTAAGGTTAATCCAGATAGCATTATAGTTCTATAATGCTATTCTTTTAGTCTCTCTTTATCTCCATCCTCTGTGAATTGCTTAATCAAAAGCCAGAAATATCACTTCTGAGGTATATTTTATTTCTTTTAAATATTTATCTTAGACAGTAAACCAGAAAAGTGAAACATGGATACTATCTCAACGATTATATTAGCCGTCTCCTTAATCATAATTATGCTTGGAATGGGGCTTTCTCTAGTTCTTGATGATTTTAAAAGAATATTTATACATCCCAAAGCCATCTTAATTGGGTTAACAAATCAGATGATAATTTTACCACTTGTGGGGTTTACTTTGGCTTCTTTATTTCCTGTACGACCAGAAATTGCAATAGGAATTATGATATTAGTTGCTTGTCCAGGTGGAGCAACTTCTAATTTAATATCCCATTTAGCTAAAGGAGATACAGCTTTATCAGTAAGTCTTACTGCATTGAGTAGTTTCATTACCATAATTACCATACCTTTTATTGTAAATTTTGCACTCTTGCATTTTTTAAAAGAGGAGCAATCCATCAAATTAGATGTAATTACAACAATTGTTCAAGTTTTAGTTATTACTATTATTCCTGTCGGTATTGGAATGCTCATTAGAAAATATAATGAGACGTTTGCCTTAAAAATGGCTAAACCCGTTAGAATTGCTTCTGTTCTTGTTTTGGCATTGATAATTATAGGTATCGCCATTAAAGAAAAAGATAATTTCATTTCTTATTTTCAGGATGCAGGAATAATTGCTTTACTATTAAATAGTATCACTATGATCATTGGTTATTATTCTGCAAAATTACTACAGGTTCAAACAAAAAGCGCTATTTCCATAGCCGTAGAATCAGGAATTCAGAATGGAACATTAGCTATATCCATTGCTATCGTGTTATTAAACAATACATCATATGCCATTGCTCCTGCTGTATACAGTATATTGATGTTCTTTACCGGAGGAATTGTCATTTATCTTGGTATTAAAAAAAATAAAGCAATTACAAATTAAATTACTAATCACTTTTTAACCTATAAACATATAGTACAGGAAGAGAGATTATTCAGTATACATTATTTGATAAATTCGTCTTCATGAATGCTAAGCATTTCGAACTCTCAGAATCTTGATTCTAAACCAAGCACGTATACCAGTTCCGTCATTCCTGTATTTTGATTAAGGTATTGGGAATCGAACCCAAGACTTCCGCAATAGAAGTGCGGCACTCTGCCACTGAGTTATACCTAATTATAATGCTCTGAACTAAAGTTCTGGAGCAAAGTCTTATATACGTTAATCTCTATACAATTTCTAAATTCAAATATGGAATATTCATCGATTTCTATAGTCTTAAAGAAATAAATACAATTACCAAATCGAAATCCAGTAGAGTCTATATTGTGTGATTATCACACACTCTAATATTAATAGGGTTTTTAGTTATACCATAAGTTTATCTACACAGTATGAGATTGTTTTAACACATATCTTAAGGGTATTATGTGTTTTTACGATCTCATAATAATCTGTTTCATAAACAGGTTTTTCTAATAATAGGTAGGCATTAATAATATATCAAATAGTATACCAAATTTGCTAAAATTTCCTATCAACCCATTGATTGAATTCATCGATACTAAACTAAATGTATTTAGCTTAGTATCTAAGTAAGAATGAGTAAACCATCCTTTTCAATGAGTAAACTATGATATGAGAATATTGCACATTGAGAGTAATTTCTTGAACATATTTCGAAAGTGTACAAAACTCTCGAAATAATATAATAATACCGGTTGTTGTTTGAATTTACTGGAAAAGAAAATAACGATTTTTTTGTTTCAATGAAGAAGAAAAATTAAGCATAGCTGGGCTACGGTTTATTTTTATGCTGAAATTGAGGCACAAAAAAGAACATTTTATTACGGTAAATTCAAATGACAAATGGTATAAGCAGTACCGATGGGATTCGAACCCACAACCTTCCGGGAGACAACCGGATGCACTAGCCATTGTGCTACGATACTATAAATTAACTGTCACGATACAAAACGATCGAGATGTTAAATTCAAGACCATTTTGCCAGTAAAAGCCTTGAATATTTGGCTAGAAATCAAAGCTTTGAGAAATCCCTTTGATTACCTAGTGGGAATTATAGGATTCGAACCTATTCAGCTTTCGCAACAGATTTACAGTCTGCCCCAGCTCTCCAACTCTGGCGAATTCCCCATTCTGAGACAAGGATGAGGATCGAACTCATAAAAAATAGATTTGCAGTCTATCGCCTTTGCCATTCAGCCACCTTGTCTTAGGTTGTTGACGTAGTAGGAGTTGAACCTACATCCCCAGTATCTAATATCCGAAACAATGCATATTATCTAATGCTTCTAATATTTGATACTATGTGCTTTTATCCGATTAAGCTACACGTCAAGTTTGGTTTTCAGTATGTCAATGAACTATATGTAATAAAAAAGGCGCCTCTTTCGGGCGCCTTCTTATATATCTTGGTATTGTATAATTTATATTTTTATACATATCTTTTCTATATAATAGGCACCATCTATCTCCACATCAGAACAGTATTCTCCTTGCTTGATAAAGAGTTTGGTTAAACTATGTAGTGAACTATTTGGTATCATTTCTTAATTTTTTAATGTTATAAATAATCTAATCGTTTATATCGTTTTTTGTTGTGTTATGATTACGGTGCAAATATCTAAACTTTTTTAATATTTCCAAAATATTTTTTATTTATTTTATTGATAATCAGTACTTTATGTTTAATTTTAGGTATAAAAATCCCTGTCCGTTTTTCAACAGATATTGGATATTATTGCAATCGATTGTTTACTAGATGATTACTTTCCAACTACTATACTTTATGTTCTAATTACTTTTTATACATTTTTATTTATTTTTTTCTTTAATCCTCAGTTTGTATTCGATTTATACATTAAAATCATATGGTTTAAAATAAGATTCATCTTTATAGAAGAACCATTTTATTAAATTTCTTAGTTAGATTCTATGTGATTTAAAAATGAGTAATAAAAAAAGCGTCCAATTTCTTGGACGCTTACAGCTATATATAGTTTTATCTAAATCACTTTTTACAAAAGATCAAAATAGCTACATAACGTCCGGTTACTAATGGATACTTCCGTTATCCATCGGTAATCACACTGACTAAACAGTGTTTTTGGCATAATATGTCCTCTATTTTTGTTCATTTGAACTACAAATATCCATAAATTAATGATATAGCCCAAATTTATTTATCTTTTTAATCGCAATTATCTTTTATCGTATATATAAATGTTCTTACTTTTATAAAGAACTCTTTATTAAGCATCATCTTTTTCAGATTAAAACTTAAAGTGAGTTTCGGAAAAAAACATAAATTAGGTATACTTTTATTTCAATGACTGTTCAAGATTTTATCAATTGGTTTGGTAATAACCCAAATCTTATACTAGGATATTTTTTAGTAATTATTGCAATCTCCATAATTGGGTTGCTTTTCGTGAATCAACAAAATTTTAAATCTCCCATTACGTATTTATATGGAATACTAGTGTATGCCGTAACTATCCCAGGATTATTATCATTAATATTAGTCTTATATAGCTTTTTTTTTCTAAAAACGAACTTATTACAATTGGACTTAATTACCTATTTCGTTCCTTTGATTGCTATGATAGTTACCTTAATTATCATTAATAAAACCATATCAATGTCTGGTATACCAGGATTCGGTAAGTTGTCAGGACTCTTTATACTGATTATGATCACTTTTGTTATTACCTATATATTACAAAGAATGTTTTTTGGGGTTTTCTTTGTTGGAAACTTTCAGTATTTAATAATATTCTTTTTGGCTTTGCTTTTTGGATTAAAAATAGCGTGGGATCGTATAACCAGATAAAGAATTTACAGAACTGTAACATTTTTATATGGAACTATACCAATATTATATAAGGGATATCGAATTCAGTTTAATTTTTGTTTTTAAACGAAAAAATGATCTTTTCGGCAGTTATAAAATTAATTTTTCACTTCAGTTTAAGTCGGAATGAAAAAAAAGGTAATTTTTGTATATAAAACAAAGGTCAAGATGAAGTTAAGGAGGAAAAACCTTTCATAAATCTTAATAGAGCACTTATTTTTTTAAATTTGTTTAAATTCACTAACCATGCTAAAAAACTTAAAATCATTATTTATTGTAGATGATTCTGAGGATGAGAAGAAAGAATCTCCGGAATTAAGTAAAAAACCGGAAGTTGTTACAACTGAAAAAACTTCAACCTCTACCTCGACACCTCCACCTCTTCCTAATACCTCTACAAGTGTATCTCCTGATGGAGCTCTTGATACCAAAATAATTGAGAAATTATTACAAGCCATCGAAAAGAACAACCTTGATGGGTTTGACTATCTAGAATACAAAAAGTCTCTGAAAGCCCTAGAGAAAATGCCTATGGATGAGGCAACAAAATATCGCTCGGCGTTTGCTACAGCAGCCACGATGGGAGTCACACTTGATAAGTTGCTACAAACTACAGATTTTTATATCAGTATTCTTAACAAGGAAAATGATCAATTTTTAGGAGCTTTTAAAAGTCAATTTGATAATAAGGTATCTGGTAGAGAACGTGAGATTGCACAGTTCGAATCTATTATAAAAGAGAAATCTGAGCAAATCAAACGATTAACCGAAGAAATATCAAAGCATCAACAACAAATAGGTGATTTAAAAGCAAAAGTGGAAGAAAGCAATCATAAGATCAATAAAACTCAGAATGACTTTAAAGTATCTTACGATCACTTAAAAACACAATTCGAAGAGGATAAAATTAAAATGCAGAAATACTTAAAATAAATGGAGAACTCAATACAACCAAAATCATTTTGGAAAAAACCCGAAGGTAAAACAGGAATGCTGTTTATGGGACTTCTTGGAGCAGGTGGTTTATATGGATTATATAAAGTACTTCCTTTCTTAGTAACCATAGTAGAAAACACATTATATCTGGGAATACTTTTAGCCGTTCTAGGAGCATTGATCTATATGGTTTTGGATCCAAAAATGAGAAACCTTATTTTCTATATGTATAAATCTTTTATGAGATGGATTACAGGGATTTTTATACAGATCGATCCTATCGGAATCCTAAAAAGTTATATAGATGATCTTAAGGACAATCTTAAAAAAATGAATAAGCAAATTGCTGTACTAAAAGGTCAAATGAAACGCCTGCAGCAAATTATGTATGATAACAAGAAAAGTATCAATAACAACTTAAAATTGGCTAGCGCAGCAAAAGAAAAGGATAAAAAAGGAATTATGATCCTTAAATCCAGAAAAGCAGGTCGATTAAAAGAATCCAACATGAAGCTTGATGAACTCTATAAAAAGATGGAAATCTTATATAGAGTATTGGTCAAAATGTATGAGAATTCTGAGATCTTATTAGAAGATATCGAGGATCAGGTGATGGTAAAAGAACAAGAAAGAAAAGCTGTTCGTGCCGGACATTCTGCGATGAAATCTGCTATGAATATTATAGCTGGTAATAATGACAAAAAAGAAATGTTTGATCGTGCACTAGAGGCAATTGCCGATGATGTAAGTATGAAAATTGGTGAGATGGAACGTTTTATGGAAATGTCTAATAATTTTATGGATTCTATAGATTTACAAAATGGAATATTCGAAGAAGAAGGCTTGGAGCTCTTAGAAAAATGGGAGAATGAAGGAGTTTCGCTTATTCTAGGAAATGATAAGGATCTATTAGTACATGATCGACATAGTGTCGATCTCGATGCACCAATTGTAAAAACTAAAACCCAAAATAATCAATACTCGGACTTATTCAATTTCGAGGATTAAAACTAACACCAATCAATTATCATGGCAAAAGGAAGATTAACACCATTTTCAAAAATTCTAATAGTAGTACTTATTATTGGAGGGCTATACTTTTTATTAAATAAACTCAGAGACCCTGCAGTAAAAGATAAAATCGAAGAAGTAACTTCTTCTGATAAAAAAGATACAAAAACCAAAGAAGGTTACAAAGACGTTATCAACGTTGGTGTTGTAACTTGGGGAGGATATGCTGGTGGACAGTACTTCAATGAAGGATTTAAAGCGAATACAGAATCACGATTTTATAAAGATTATGGATTTAAAGTAAATTTTGAAGTTATCGACGATTTTGATGCTTCCAGAGATGCATTTAAAAATGGTTCTATCGATTTAATGTGGGCAACTATTGATGCTTTCCCAACAGAAGTAGAAGGATTATCACAATACCAACCACAGGTTGTGTTTCAGGCGGACTGGAGTCGTGGTGGAGATGCCATCGTTGCACGTAGAGGAATCAGTAAAGTCAGTGACCTTAGAGGAAAGAAAATTGCGGTAGCACCTATGACTCCTTCGCATTCGTTCTTGATTTGGTTATTAGAAGCCAGTGATATGTCTACCAAAGATGTACAAATCATAGAAGTACCTAGCGCAATTGATGCTGCTGATGCTTTTAAAAGTAATACGGTAGATGCTGCTGTAGTTTGGAGTCCTGATGATGCAGATTGTGTAAGTAAAGTAGCTGGTTCTAGAGTACTAGAAAGCACTAAAAATGCAACACATATCATTGCTGATGTTTTTGTAGCGAAAAAAGAATTTATAGAAACACACAAGGAGCAATTGAGAAACCTATATGAAGGTTGGATGATTGGAACATCAGAACTAAACAGCTCTGATAGTAATAAAAGAAAAGCAGCTAAAATCCTAGCAGAAGGGTTATCACAACCTGAAGATTTCTGCTATGATGCTATCAATAATGTACGATTAGCAACACATGGTGACAATAAAGATTTCTTTGGATTAAATCCAAGTTATAGTGGAGTTACTGGAGAAGATTTATATAATAAAATGAAAGTGAAATATAATAACCTTGGATATAGTACTGCAGGTGCAAAAAGCTGGAGGTTATTATCTACCAAAGATTTAGTCTCTAAGACTTCACTTTCCGGAAATACACACAATGCAGAGAAGCAAAAACAATTTACCGCAGTTGATAAAACCTTAGAGAAAAAAGAATCACTATCCTCTAAGAAAGTAAGTATTGGTTTCAGAACCGGAGAATTCCAACTAGATGAAAACTCTAAGCAGTTGATTGATCTTCAGTTTACACCTATTGCAAAAGCTTTTGCAAATGCGCGGATCAGAATTGAAGGAAATACAGATAATGTTGGGTCAAGAGGCCCTAATGTGATTTTGTCTAAAAAGAGAGCACAATCCGTTGCTAATTATCTGATTAACCAACATAATATGCCAACCAATAGATTCATTATTTTAGGTAATGGTCCTGATAAACCAGTTCCTGGATGTGAGCGCAATCAAAATGCAGATTGCAAATCTAAAAATAGAAGAACAGATTTCGAACTGGTTGTAGACTAATATATGGATATCAAAAAGCTTTTTGAACTTCGAGGCTCTTTACAATCTAAGGATAAGATTGTACTAACGGTTGTTGGTGCAATCATCCTTATCGGATTGTGGTTTTTCTTTGCAGAATTTTTATCCAAGTCTGTAATCACTCAGGATGAATCCATTGATATTTCTAAACTTACGCAATCAGAAAGATTGTATTATGAAAGTGATTCTTTACTAATTGCTGACTATGACAAATTAGAAAAATTGGCAATAGAGGATTTATCCGCTTATGGATTAAAGAAAAACAAGGTATATCCTTTATTACCATCACCAATCAAGGTAATAAAAGCATTTCCTGATCTTAATAAGAATGATGATGTGATAGGAAATACTTTTTACTCTATAAAGCTTAATTTTTTGGGATATATACTAGCTATTCTAATATCCATCCCAATAGGATTTTTATTGGGATTAATACCGCTTTTCAGAGGGTTGTTTAGTCAGATTATCAACTCCTACCGTTTTATTCCATTGACCGCTGTGACCGGAATTTTTATTATGTGGTTAGGATTAGGTAGTACTATGAAGGTTGCCTTCTTAGCCTTTGGTATCATTGTATACCTAATCCCGGTTGTGATACAACGGATCGATGAAGTACAGAGTGTCTATCTCAATACGGTTTTTACATTAGGTGCTACTTCATGGCAAACCATCCGAACAGTCTATATACCTTATGTGTTTTCTAAAATTATAGATGATATCAGAGTATTAACTGCCATTTCGTGGACGTATATTACCATCGTAGAAATGCTTAATAAAGGTGGAGGAATTGGAGAATTGATCTGGACCGCAAAACGTCAAAGTAGAATAGACAAGGCATTTGCTATATTGATCATTATCGTAGTCATTGGAATATTACAAGATCGTCTTTTTGTGATGATCGATAGGATACTATTCCCTTTTAAACATGTAAATAAAGGAAACAAACACTAATATGGCATTACAGTTTACAGATGATCCTCAGGCCCCCAATGTTATAGAACTACGAGGAATTCACCAATCCTATGATGGAGGAAAATCTAATATCATCGAAAATTTGGATTTATTGGTTGAAGATAAACCAATGCAAGGACAATTTTCTGTCATATTAGGAATGTCCGGATGTGGTAAATCTACATTATTGCGATATATCGCTGGGCTACAAAGTCCAACTTCTGGAACGGTTTTAGTAAAAGGAAAGCCTGTTAGTAAGGAAAATAGAGTGAGTATGGTGTTCCAGCAATATTCATCATTACCGTGGATGACGGTATTGGACAATGTTGGATTAGGATTACGTTTTAAAGGAGTTTCTAAGAAAGAGCGTGATGAAAAAGCGATGGAAATGATCCAATTGGTTGGATTAGATGGTCATCAGAAAAAATATGCACAATACCCAACACTCTCAGGAGGGCAATTACAGCGTGTAGCTATCGCTCGTAGTCTGATGTCTAACCCTGAAATTCTATTAATGGATGAGCCTTTTGGGGCGCTAGATGTAAAAACCAGGCTCCAGATGCAGGATTTATTGATTGGTATTTGGGAAAAGTTCAGTCCTACGATATTATTCGTAACCCATGATATACAGGAAGCAGTATATCTGGCGGATGATATCTATATCATGAAACATGCACCTTCTCGCTTTGTAAAACATATTAATATCGATCTTCCGTTTAATAGAAATAGAGAAACCAAAAGAATGCCTCATTTTGATGAACTAGTTCATGAAGTAGAGGATTCTATGATGCAGATTGACTCGGAGAGTTAGTTAATCGTGGTTAATTCCACAATTAATTCGCGATTCGCGAATCGCGAATCGCGAATTAATTGTATTTTTACTTGCAATGTAATACTTTAAGGGAATGAAAAAGCATAGCGGAATGCGACCACATGATATAGCAATTCTACTCAAAATAGCAAGTAAAGGAAATCAGGATTGGTTTATGAAAGACCTAGCTTATGAACTAGAAATAAGTGCTAGTGAAATTAGTGAAAGTATTAATAGATCGGTAATAGCAGGGTTAATAAGCAGTGATAAGAAAACCCTGAATAAACTAGCACTTTTGGATTTTTTTAAATCAGGTTTACGTTATGTATACCCACAACAACCAGGAGCATTAGTCAGAGGAATTGCAACGGCTCATTCTGCATCTCCTTTAAATAGTCAAATTATTAGTGAAGAGCGATTCGTTTGGCCTTTTGCCAAAGGAGATATTAGAGGTCAGGCTATTGAACCTCTACACCCCAAAATACCAGATGCTTGTCTTAAGGATGATAATTTTTATGAATTAATAGCACTAATTGATGCGATACGGGTAGGTAAAGTAAGAGAACAAAACTTGGCTATCGAAATGATTAAAAAAAGGATAAGTAGTGATTAAAAATCAGATCATAAATCTAAAAGTAGTAGAGAAAGTTGCTATAGCCTTAGGCGAAATCAACAACGATGTGATTTACGTCGGAGGTGCTGTGGTTAGTTTATATGTTACTGATGAGGGAGCTGAACAACCTAGACCTACAAAGGATATCGATATCTCAGTACAAATTAGTTCTTATAGCCAAATGGATAAATTACGAGAACAACTCGCTCATAAAAGGATTTATCCAGCTATGACAGAAACCATACTCTATCGATATATTTATGAAGATATTTTAATTGATTTTATTCCTTACGAAAAAACACCACTAGGACCAACAAACAGTTGGTTGAAACCAGGGTTCGAAAAAGCGTATTATACGCCTATTGGAAATACAAAAATTAAAATTTTACCTGTAAGTATGTTCTTGGCTACAAAATGGGAAGCTTATAAGAATCGAGGTGGAGATCCTAGAATGAGTCACGATTTCGAAGATATAATATATGTAATTGATAACAATTTACACCTTATAGACGATGTTTTCAATGCCGACCAAAATGTTCAAGTTTTCTTAAAAGAAATGAGTCGGGAAATCCTCTCTCATTCTTCATTACACGAAATCATAGAATGTCACATTAATCCATATACTGCTAAAGAACGAAAAGAATTTATTATTGATAAACTCAAACAGATCAATACACTATCATGACCAACAGAAACTACTATAAAACCACTGATCTTTTCTTTTCGAAACTAGATCAAGAGAGCAAATCATTTTTCTTTAAAGGGAAATCAATAAATCCTTTAAAAATTCTAACTGTTTCTTCAGCCTTTCCCAATTTACGGATCAAAGATGAAGATTTATTGGTATTGTATTCTCTAAAGGAGTCTATTGATGAGCTGGATCTTATCATCACTACGGAGAATATTCATACCACCTCAACAAAAATTCCTTTAGCAAAAGATATATTTAATGATGTAAAATTCAGTGCGTATCCTAAAGATCATATAACCGAATTGAACAATCTCGTAGATGATTTAGTATTGAACAAAAAAGATGAGAAAAAAAACCTGAGTGATTTTACGAATAAGTTCAAGGATTTTGTGAACCAAAAAGAAGATACAACTCAGGAGTTTGATATTGATTATGAGTTTTTACAAATCCTAAAAAATGAAGGGGAAAAGATTCAAAACCTGGCGGAAGACCTCAACAATAACAAACGATTTTCGAATACTATCAATGCCATTGTTCATAAAACCGACGATGCATTAGAGTTCAAAGCAGAGCATGTAATACTTCAGGATATTATCAGGGTATTTAACATGATATATCCATTGAGCGATACCAAGAATACTATTGCAGATACCAAGATAAAGTTCTTACTGGCCTTTTTATTCGAAAAACTACAAGGCAATGATATCATCGCTTCTTTATCCATAGAACGTATCAACAAGTTTGTGCAGTCAGAGAAGTTTGATGAAAATATTGAAATCATAAAAACCGCTAGTCTTTTTGACCTAGGGGAAGATTACAAAAATGAGTTCTTATTGCCATCACTGTTAAAAAGGTTAGATAATCAACATTTTTCTAATTCCGGAGCATTTTTATATCGCATTGCTTCTCTAATTACCAAAGCAGATGGCGCCATTTCTGAAGAAGAAACGGCTCTGTTAAAAAAGATCAATGATAAGCTCGCACATCCCAAAGAAAAATTAGAAGGCGTAACACAGACAGAAGTTGATGAGAATGAGACTCTGGATGATGTAATGGAAGAACTGAATGAACTGATCGGATTAGATCCTATAAAAATTGCAGTTCAGGAGCTTTCTAATTTTCTTAAAGTACAAAAACTACGAGAAGAAAAGGGACTGAAAAATGTAAATAACTCATTACATTCTGTATTTATGGGACCTCCAGGGACTGGTAAAACAACAGTAGCCCGATTGGTCTCTAAGATATATAAACATCTGGGATATTTAGAGAAAGGACATCTGGTAGAGACCGATAGAACAGGAATGGTTGCCGGATATGTAGGGCAAACAGCATTAAAGGTTGAAGAAGTCATAAAAACATCTCTGGATGGAGTATTATTTATTGATGAAGCCTATTCATTGGCAAAAGACAATAAAAAAGATTTTGGTAATGAAGCAGTCGAAGTACTACTCAAAAAGATGGAAGATCATAGGGATCAATTGATAGTTATCGTAGCCGGGTATCCAGATGAAATGGAAGAATTTATAGAGTCCAATCCTGGATTACAATCACGATTTAACCGTTATTTTACCTTTGATCATTATAAACCCAAAGAACTCATCGGAATTTTTGAGTTATTCTGTCTTAAAAATGACTTTGTATTAGTCGAAGAAGCAAAAGAAAAGCTGCAATTCATCTTTGAGAAACTATATGAAAAGCGACACAAAAGCTTTGGTAATGCCAGAGTTGCACGTAACCTATTTGAAAAAATCATAGAATATCAAGCCAATCGTATTGTCTCCATCACTCCGCTTACAAAAGAATTATTAAAGAATATTGTAGAAGACGACATCCCTCCTATTAATAAAACTGTTGATGAGTATTTAAGATTTCAAAAAGATGAGGAAGAAGCTTAAATTGCAACCATGCACATAGAAAAAGTACTTTCATACTATCAGGATTGTTATAAACAGGAATTTAGAGATAATGATGTTCTCAATTTTATGGGAACTAAGGTTCATAAGCGTTTTTTTCTGAATACAATTGATTCTTTGTATCGAGAAGAAGATACTACGTTTATGAAAATTGATTTCGGAGAAGAACTATATAAGTATCTGGAAATCCACCGAAAAGAAAAAACGTTCATTGCCTGTAGTTTTTTTGTTACTGGAAAACTTACCTTTTTAGGAAAACGAAGAACTATTTGCGCACCTCTAATTGTAACACCTGTATCTATTAATATTAATAATGATGCGCTATATCATCTCAATTATAATTTTACAGAAAATAGAGCCAATGATGCTTTACTAAATCTAATAAAAGCGAATCATAATCTGGATGACTCTTTTATATTAGAGATAAAATCCCTAATCAATGACCAAGCTCCAGAAAATCAGAATATAAAAGCGATTGCCGAAAAATTGCAAGAGTATGTTACGATTGATACCGAAGCATTAGAGAACCTTCCTAATCTACTTTCTGGAGAAGAATTAAAGAGTCATCAGAAATCCGAAAAACTAAAACTGCTCCCAATTGTTGCGCTAGGAATCATAGAAAAATCAAAATCTAATAGAGATGTACTCCACGAAATAGAAGAAATAAAAGAAGGTCATTTATTCAATGATACGTTACATTCTCTCTTTTCGCGTAATAAAAAAATTAATGGAGTTGTCTCTAAAAAGAATAAAGCTATTTATGTGCCATCTAACTTAAGTGAAGCACAATTAGATATCATTCACGCAACAAAAGAAAATGATATAACAGCGGTAGTAGGGCCTCCGGGAACGGGAAAATCTTACACCATCGCTTCATTGGCAATTGATTTGGCATATCATAACAAAAGTGTTTTAATCTGCTCTAAATCCGATCAGGCCGTAGATGTATTACAAGAAAAAATCATCCATGATATAGGCGTAAAAGGGCTTTCTATCAGAGCAGGTTCAGGACGAAATTATAAGTCTAAACTGAAGAAAAAAATTGAAGCTGTTCTTAGTTTTAGAAATGCAAAAGGAGGTGATTTTTATATCCCCAAAAAGCAAAAGGAAATAGAGTATGCAGATAGAAAGATTAAAGAAATAGAGGGGGAAATATCAGATAGAGAATCTCGTGAGATTAATACAGCAGAACTTTTTCTAGATCCTAAACCTTCTTTTTTTAAGCGAATAAAAAGGAATTATATATCAAAAAAAGTACTGGATGATATTCCTTTTTGGCAATTAATTGACCTATTGCATCACTATACGTATCAAAAGAATAAATTAATCAAAGAGATCATTTCTTTAAAATATGCGGATCGAACTTCTTCTTTACTAAGAGATCATCGAGCTACGTTTCAGGATTTATTGCGATTGGCAAAATCTCCTGATCCAGACGTTAGAGATCAACTGTTTCAGGCTATAAATTTTGATACTGTTTTAGAATGTTTACCCATTTGGATCACCAAATCTGCCGATGTGAGCAATGTACTACCACTCCAAAACGATATTTTTGATGTTGCCATTGTAGATGAAGCCTCGCAATGTGATATTGCTACGATGATTCCTATTTTGGCAAGAGCCAAAAAAATAGTGATTGTAGGTGATCCAAAACAATTAAGACATGTTTCTTTTTTATCTAGAGCAGTATTAGAAAAAACGGCTAATAATTTAGGGTTACTACACGATATTGATGTTTCTAATTATAGAGAAACAAGCTTTCTGGATTATGTACTAGAACGTATCACTTCTCAAGAAAGTGTTCATTTCTTAGATGAACATTACCGCAGTTTACCTGATATTATTCGATATAGCAACCAGAAGTTTTATGATAACAAACTAAAAGTAATGTCTGATCTGCTCATTCATAAAAAACAATCAGCTGTACATTGGGTATATTGCGAAGGGAGCAAGCAAAAAGACGGTATCAATCTAGCTGAGGCAAATAAATTACTCGAAGATATCCAACTATTGATTACTGAAGAAAAAGAAGTTCCAGCAAATTTATGTACTACCATAGGGATTCTGTCTCCTTTTAGGGATCAGGTAAACCACCTTAAGAAAAAAATAGAAGAATTTGATCTTACAGCCATCAGAAAACACAAAATAGCAGTAGGAACCCCTTTCGAGTTTCAGGGAGAAGAACGAGACCATATGTACATTACATTTACTATTGATAATAAAACAAATGCATACATATTTCAATACCTGGATCGAGAAGATGTATTTAATGTAAGTATTACTCGTGCAAAACAAAAACAGTTTTTGTACTATTCATTTCAACCTAAAAACTTTAAAAACAAACATCTTCTTATAGAGTATTTATCAGAAACATCGGTACATTACCGACCAACTAATGATAAAGACCTAATCGATAATTATGCTACAGAAGTGCATGAAGAATTAATTAATCTGGGAATACCAGAAGAGGACATCATTATCAATTATCCAATAGCCGGATATGTAATGGATATCCTGATCACCTATAATAATAGAACTATATGCATTGATTTGGTAGGATATCCAGGTGATCTGGAAAAAACATTCACCATAGATCAATACAGAACACTCTTCAGAACCAAAATACCTATAATTACGATACCATATACCTATTGGTTATTTAATAAAGAGGCTTGTTTATCTCATGTTTCTAAAAAGATACGCATCAAAAAATGATAACGGAAAAAGAAATATCCAAAAAACTGGGCCGAACTATCAAATCTCCAATCCGAATCGGAAGTGTAGTTGATTTAGGCATAGATATCTCGTCTTTCTTGAGCTTTTTTAAACCATTCTTTAATGAGTTACAAGATGATGCATATTTGGTTAGAGGGAATCAGATTAAATTTCTAAAAGAAGTTTTTTCTCAAGAATCTGATACCATTGAGCAATTACATAAACCGTATTTTGAAGGTACCACCACTATCGATGTCCTGAATTTATGGATTAATCGATTGGATACTGATCAAAAACAAAAATTTGATCAGATATCTATGGTTACGAGACAACGTAATATTTCTGCTTTTATCGTAGAGGTTTGGGATGACGCCTTTTTTATTGAAAGAACACAACAAGAATCCTTCGAACAAGATGTAGAAGATTTTCGGGTTTGGAAACGGGTTTTTACCCAAGCTACCAAAGAAGCTGTGGAGAATGAACTTTTCTTTACACTATTAAAAAAAGTTACTGGTTTAGTTAGAAATATTCATCCAGAAATCAGGAAAATACAAATCACCAGTCACTTTATGAGAACAATTTCTTACAAGCAAATAAAAGGAGATAATTCCCCAGAAGGAATTCATGAAGATGGTGCACAATATATCATGTCTGCTTTGGTCATTAATAGACAAAATATAGTCGGTGCAGAAAGTCAGGTGTATGAAAAAGGAGCTTCTGAAACTAATCAAATGATTTATAATAAAGTGTTAGCACCAGGAGAATTTATCTTTCAAGCAGATACTGGAGAAGAATATACCTTTGGTAATGATTTATGGCATTATGTGACACCTATCGAACCAGTTGATACATCAGAGCATGGAATTAGAGATATTATTGGGTTTGATATTGATATTTTAGAGTAACAGGCGTACAATGTGCATCTCTGAAACAGTTATTTTATTTTCTAGTATATTAAGGGCAATTAAATTCTCCAAAAAGGATTAAAAATTTAACTTAATTGACTACTACTGGGGGGGTAATAGTCTTTTAAAGATTAAAACTATGGAGATTTAAAATCAAGAATGTACTTTTCTTGAATATTATGTGAAGTATTTTCTATAACCTCAAGATGTTTGGGGTCTTTCATATACAGCTCCAGATCTTTTTCATTTTTAAATTTTGAAAATAAAACAAGATCTCCATCAATATAACTTTTTAATATATTAGATTTTTCTATAATTTCCAACACTACAGGAAATGATAAATTCTTTAAGGTGTCTAGTTTTTGCTTTATATTTTCAATAGCAATAATTTCTGTATTAATAAGCTTAAAAACTACAATATGAATGATCATGATTTTTAATTTCTAATCCAGGTTCCACAATTTATTTCTGCTGTAAATCCTGGACCAAATGCAGCCATTATTCCTTTATCACCATGTTTTCTAGTATCTGCAACGAATTCGTCATTTAAAACATCCAGAATAACGCCACTTGCAATATTGCCGTGATTTCTAAGGCTATTTCTGCTTTTGGTTACATTTTCTTCTACCAAATCCAGATTCGAAACCAATTCATCCAAAATTTTTCTACCTCCGGTATGGAATATATGAAAATCCAAATCGTTAACATCCTTACTAAAATCCTTTTTAATAAAGTCTTTCATTATAGGAGCTACATCTTTTATACTATGCATAACATCTTTATCCAGACCAAAATGAAAACCTGTTGATTTTACATCATATTTAATATAATGATCTGAATCCTTTTTTAGATATGAATCAATTCCTTCTATTAAGTATCCTTCATCTCCTTCTTCCGGGGATCCTTTTATGATACAAGCAGAGACAGCATCGCCAAATAAACAATTCGATATTAAAGAAGATATTTTATTGTCTTCTGGTTGAAATAACAATGAAGAAAATTCAACCGAAACCAATAATACGTTATGGTCTTCATACGCTTTTAGATACTCATGTGCTCTATTTAGAGCCCAAGCTCCGGCAACACATCCTAACTGAACAACGGGAAGTTGCTTAGTGTTTGGTTTAAAATTTAAATCACTTATTAAATACGATGTCAAAGAAGGCATCAAAAACCCTGTGCAAGAAACAACAATCAATAAATCAATATCTTCGGGTTTCATTTTATGATCTGATAACGCTTTTTGAGTAGCCTCTGAAGCCATTTTTAAACCTTCATCTTTATACAACTTATTTCTATACTCAAATCCTGGATGCGTTACAACTTGATTAATAGGAGAAAGGAGACTTCTTCTATCTACTTCGGTATTTCTAATCATACGCTCCACTGTATCCCATTTTGGATGATATGGGAATAAATCTTTTAAGACATCTATCATCTCTTCCTGATAAATTTGATGTTCAGGAAACATCATAACTGGTTTTGTTACTAACGACATAATTTACGTTTTAAGAATTTTATTTTATGTCGCAAGAATAGCTAATTCATAAAAATGAATAAAGGCTACAGCATTGTATTATCTTATCAAGGAATAAGAAGTTTTAATAGAATATCACAATATTATTTAATTAAATAGTTAAATCTTTACACATTAAATAACATTTATACTAACATGGATCAAATAAACTGGATTGAAGTATTAGGATATACTGCTTCTGTATTTATAGCAATCAGTATCATGATGAACTCTATAATAAAACTAAGAATTGTTAATCTTTTTGGTGCATTTTTATTAGGCACTTATGGGTTATTTATCAATTCTATACCTGTAGTTTTATTAAACTATTTTATTGTATTGACAAATATTTATTTTATTTATAAAATTTTGCATAAAAATTAAGACAATACAAAGCTAATCTCATCTAGCGAGGATCCATAATCAAAACTAAAATCAATATGGACTAATACGAATTAGGCATAAAACTTTCGTATATAGTTCGTTTCTTTTGCGCTATATATCATGTCTGCTTTGGTAATTAACCGACAAAATATAGTAGGTGCAGAAACTCAGGTGTATAAAAAAGGGAGCTTCGGGAAATAATCAAATGATTTACAACAAACTACCCCGAAGCATTAAACCCTTTGACGGTGTCAATAAAGTGTTAGCACCAGGAGAATTTATCTTTCAGGCAGATACTGGAGAATACTATACCTTCGGTAATGAATTATGGCATTATGTAACACCCATCGAGCTCATTAATACATCAGAGTATGGCATCAGAGTATGGCATTAGAGATATTATTGGGTTTGATATTGATATTTTACAATAAGGATTGACCCGTTTTTAAGAATAGTGTTTTAGACTCTTGTTCAATCTGTTTTTTTATTGATTTATATTTAGTTCGTGTATATAATTGCTTTAGCTCTTCTTTTCCATTCTCACCATAGCTATGTGCCAATCTTTGAGTGCAGGCTTTACCCAAAGCTCTGGATCTAGGGCCTAAACTAATTTCGGATAGAGTACTAAAACAACGTTCTATGACTTTAATGATTACAGGTATACACTGAAAATTTTTATACACAGCTGCATATAATACAATACCTCCAACTATTCTAATGTTCTCTTTATGCATTGGCTCACAAAGTTTATAGGTATGGTCTAAGCTTGAACCGGCTATTCTATGTCTTAACGTAACCAAACCGGGCTTGTAATCCGCCGCTCTTTTTAGAAGATTGTAAGAAAACTTATTATAGCTATCGACTCCTATAGTTTCAATAAGCTGGGTAATTTTAATGGTTTCTTTTTCAGGTATTTTATAATAATTCGAAAGATTACAAAACACATAAAGTATCTGTGAATAATTGTATTTCGATTTTTCTCCAAACTTCTTAATAGTTTGATTAGCATAATTCCCAAAATAATCCGGTAAAAGCCTAAAAACTGGAAAGTCTTTCTTTTGCGCTTCTACTGATTGATTAAAAATTATCCTTCGGATACTACTCTGGATGTCCAAATACTCGTCTATATACAAATAGGTAAGTTTCTTACTCCTTAGAAAAGAAACTAACGTACTTTCGAACTCATCACTTACCTTATGCTTATCTGTAAATTTTTTAAGATGTCTTACAATTGATCTCAATGAACATTGAAAAGGATATGAATCTTTCCAGAAATTAATCAAAAAAATAAAATCCTTATCAGTAAGACCTATTCTCGACTTTAGAATACGATTGCAGATTTCTAATTTAAAATTTGTTGGGACTTTATCCTCATGTTTAAAAAAATAATTGTCCGAACTGTTTTTCCTATTCGATATAGACTCTATAAGGTAGCGTAAAAATTGTGTTTTGTAATCTGGGTGTTTCGATAATAAATTAGCATAGGAGCCTAAAGTACCAAAAGCAACTGAATAAAGGTTATGAAGTTCACAATCAGATTTTTCCTTAGCTTCTTCAAAAATATCTAACAGAAGTTCTTCAAAGTTATGCTCAACTTTAAAAGAGGTATCAACATCCACTACCAACTTTTCATCAGTATCTTCTTTTTGGTCACCCTCTAAGATTCTAATCTCCTGATGAGTAATCTCAAAACCTGACTTACGGTAACCAAACAAATAGTCTAAAATCTTATCTAACTTCATTCAATCGATTATACTAAAAACTTAAGACAATACACAACTAATATCATCTAGAGATGATCCATAATCGAAACTAAAATCAATATGTACTAAATCTCCAGCTTTTACTTCTTGTGTATTCGTAGTTTTTAAAACCGTAGGAGGCATTAAGCTATCCGTTCCTGTAAAATTAGCCCCTTCTGTTACCTCTACATAGGATTCTAGATACAATGCATTTACCGTTCCAGAAAATAATACAGGTACAGAGAAACTAAGTTTTACTCCTTGCTTTTTTTCTTTGAGTAATTCTATTTCATTTACCAAAAATTGCTGTGTAAGAAACATCGGTTGATGTCTGGTAAAATTAACCGGATAATGATGAATCTCAGTATCTATCTCTGCCTCACATAAACGAGCAAAATTTACAATACGGTTAGGGAATAACTTTCCTCCGGGTTTTAGAAACTCCCGCATATGTTGAAAAATCTGAACCTGAAATTCATTTGCACAATAAATACTCATCAGCTCACCAATAACATAATCCACTTTCTCTGGTAAATCAACGGTCAATGCATCGGCATAGATAACCTCTACCTTATCTGCCCAGGGATACTTTGCAATTTCTTTATTAATGTAAGGTACAAGATCTGGGTTATTCTCTATCAAGTATGCTTTTTTTACATAAGGCATATACAATTTAGTTAGCGGAAGCGTCCCTACTCCTATTTCACAAACCGTGGCATCCTGCAAATTATTATGTAATTGAAAAGCTTTATGAAAAGCATCAACACGTTGGGTATCCGTTTCCATTATTTTATAATAGATTTCCGGGAAACCATAATGGGATTCGTCAAATGTTTGCGCTTTTAATAAGCTATATTTTAAAGCATCATAATTGTCAATAATAGATTCGAATAATGTATCCTGCATTGGTATATTTTGTTTTAATAAACTACTTCGGGACAAGCCCCAGAGTATTATATTTTACTCAGTAAGTAAATATAATAAATATGCATTTTAAAAATAATACCACGAATACTATTAATTCAAGTTACTTTTGCAAAAAATGAAAAGAAAATAGTCAAAATAGGGTAACATTTTTACTTGTGGCGACATATACTTAGTAGACAATAGTACTATTAATCTAGTAAATCGATTAATCGAATTTTAAAAAATGAAAAAACAACTAATATTTCTTCTGTTTACCATTCTAAGTTTTACTTCTTATGCTCAAATAACCTTCGAAAAAGGATATTATATTACCAATTCTGGTCAAAAAGTAGAATGCCTTATCAAAAATGTTGATTGGAAAAACAATCCGACAAAGTTTGATTACAAAACTGAGGAAGGTTCAGAAACTAAAAATGCGACTATTACGACCACAAAAGAATTCGGAATTTATAATAAATCAAAATTTGTTAGATATAGTGTAAAAATAGATAGGTCTAATGACAATACTAATAAATTAAGTAATACTAAGGAACCTTTATTTCAAATAGAACAACTTTTTTTAAAAGTATTGGTTGAAGGAGAGGCAACTCTATTTTCATATATAGATGGAAGCTTAAACAGATATTTTTATACCATCAATAATTCGGATATTGAGCAATTGGTCTATAAAAGATTTCTAAACCCTCCCAGTCTTAAAATACATAAAAACAATACGTATCGACAACAACTAGGAAATAGTCTGAAATGTGAAGTGATCACTATAAATACTATTAAAAACATTAGATACCAAAGAAGCGACTTAACAAAACTCTTTATTTCCTTCAATAAATGTAGTGACTCAGAGTATACTTTTTACAAGGTGAAAAATCCAAAAAGTTATTTTAATATAAACATTAGACCAGGTATAAGTAGTTCATCATTGCAAGTACGAAATTCAGCAATTTCGACAAGAAATATTGATTTTGGTAGTAAATTAAATTTTCGTTTTGGAATTGAAGCCGAATATGTTTTACCATTTAATAAGAGTAAATGGGCACTTATAGTAGAGCCCGCCTATCAATCCTATAAATCCGAAGAGTTAGTCTATCTAAATGTAGGTACACTTATAGAAAGAACTGAAATCATAGAAGTTGATTATAGTTCTATAGAATTACCGATTGGATTACGACATTATTTCTTCTTAAATGATCAATCAAAACTATTTATTAATGCATCCTATCTCTTTTATTTAAGTAGTGAATTCGTAATCGATTTTAAAACCATAAATGATATCGTCGGCGAGCCTCTTTCTCGTGCAAACCTTGAATTTGGTGTAGGGTACAAACAAAATAATAAATATAGTTTAGAAATAAGATATAGTGCTCCTCCCGATTTTCTACGTAACGAATTTTTTTGGGAATCCGATTATAAAACAATTTCTGTGATACTAGGGTATACTATATTTTAAACAAACTGTTTTTCGTACTAGTGGAAATTATTATTTGATTATAAAAATGAAAAAACAACTAATTTTTATCCTTCTTACAATTCTAAGTTTTACTACTTATGCACAAATAACCTTCGAAAAAGGATATTATATTACCAATTCTGGTCAAAAAGTAGAATGCCTTATTAGAAATGTTGATTGGAAAAACAATCCAACAAAGTTTGATTACAAAACAGAGGAAAATTCAGAAATAAAAAAAGCGACTATTGAAACCACTAAAGAGTTTGGAATATATAATGTTTCAAAATATAGCAGGTATACGGTTCAAATTGATAGATCCAGTGAACACCTAAGTGAATTGGATGAAAATGGGGAACCTATATTTAAAGAAGAACAACTCTTCTTAAAATCATTGGTGGAAGGAAAAGCAACTTTATTTTCCTACGAGGATGGAAGTTTAAGACGGTACTTCTATAGTGTAAACGATGCTATCGTTAAGCAATTAATTTTTAAAAAATTCCTAAAACCTGAAAGTCTTACGATACGTAAAAATAACACCTATAGATCACAGCTTTGGAATGATTTAAAATGTCCTGAAGTTTCAATAAACAACATTAAACAACTAAATTATTACAAAAAAGATTTAACCAAATTCTTTATAAATTATAATGAATGTAACGATTCAGAATATATTCTTTTTGGTAAAAAGAAAAGAAGTAAAAATGCTTTTAGTTTAACTATAAGACCTGGACTAAATAGTTCTTCTTTAACCGTAAAAAATCCTAGTAGAAGTGCCAGCAGTAGATCAAGAAATGTAAGTTTTGATAATGAATTGGGATTTAGATTTGGAATCGAAGCTGAATATGTCTTTCCTTTTAATAAAAATAAATGGGCTCTGATACTAGAACCTACTTATCAGTATTACAAATCTGAAAATCAAATCACATTAGATCCTGATACCGTCTTTCAAAGAACAGAAATTGTAAAAGCAGATTATAGTTCAATTGAGTTACCGATTGGGATACGCCATTATTTCTTTTTATCAGATAAATCAAAAATCTTTATTAACTGTTCTTATACACTAGATTTTAGTACCAAATCAACTATTGAATATGAAACTGTACCAAATTTAAGCGGTAAAACAGGTACTAATCTTGCATTTGGATTAGGGTATAAACAAAATAACAAATATAGTATCGAAATAAGATATATGACCCCAAGAAACCTTCTTGGGAATTATCAAATTTGGGAATCGGATTATAAAACAATTTCTGTGATAATGGGTTATACCATATTTTAACTATAGATTTGTGTAACACAATTTCTTTTATAAAGTGACTTTAGAAAAATTTGATATCGCATTTTTAGATCATGTTGCCATTCGCGTAAAGGATATTGAAGTCTCTGCAAAATGGTATGAAAACGTGCTGGGATTGAAACGATATCAAATGCCTAAATGGGGTTCTTTTCCGATTTTTATGCTATCCAATAAATCAGGTGTAGCATTGTTTCCTGCGGATATACAAGACACTCCTTTGGATACAAATTCCAAAAATGTTAAGATTGATCATTTTGCCTTTAATGTAACTAAAGAAAATTTTAATAAAGTAAAAAAGAGGTATGATGAGTTACAACTAGACTATACAATCCAGGATCATTTTTATTTCCACTCCATCTATACCAAAGATCCAGATGGACACACCGTAGAGTTGACAACTCTTGTAGTAGATGAAAATATGTTTTATAAACTAGAAGAATAACAGTATTAATGCACTATATAATTTATGATTTAGAGGCAACTTGTTGGGATGGACGGAATAAAGCTCAAAATGAAACTATCGAGATTGGTGCCGTACTTGTTAATGACAAAAAAGAAATTGTTTCTGAGTTTGTACAATTTGTAAAACCATTGAAAAATCCTAATCTTAGTGAGTTTTGCAAAAACCTAACCTCAATCAAACAAAGCGATGTTGACAATGCTCCATATTTTGGTGAGGCAATAGAAAAGTTTAAAGCATGGGGTGATTTAAAGAATGAAGAGTACGTTTTATGCTCTTGGGGATACTACGACAAGAAACAATTCGAGAGCGATTGTAATATACATAACCTAAATTCTGATTGGGTCAATAGGCATATTAACCTTAAGCATCAATATGGTAAGTTCAAAAAATTAAAACGTGCCATCGGTATGAAAAATGCTTTAGATAATGAGAAAATAATATTGACAGGAACACATCATAGAGGAATCGATGATGCCAGAAATATCACTAAAATATTTCTACGATATTTTGATATGTGGGAATTTGATAAACTATATCAATAATGCAATTAATTAATACATCATTAGCTATGATAGGACCTTGGCAAATACTTTTGTTAATTTTTGCTATTATTTTATTATTCGTTTCTCCTTTTTATCTTATTTTTTATAAAAGAAGTGAAAAAGAACACAGTATTCCTATTTTTTCTAAAATCTTACTAATCATACCTTCATTTACTTGGATTGGTGTAGTTATAGGTATATACATAAAATTTAGAAAAAAGAATTATTCTGGAAATAAGACATATAAATTTGATAAATCAACTAGATCATATGCAACATTTCTTATAGCTCTAAGTATTATAAGTGTTATTCTTTATCTTGTAGCCAAAGGAGTAAAAGAGTAATATAATATGAAGAAATTTTTATTTGTGTGCTCTGCTAACAAACAAAGATCAAAAACTGCTGAGGATTTATTTTCAGAAGTATACCCTGATTATCGATTTCTGTCGGCTGGTACTAACATAAAAACATGCAAAAAAGAAGGAACAAATCCTTTGACAGAAGCTGACTTGAATTGGGCAGATACTGTATACGTAATGGAGGAAAAACACAAAAATATCATCAATAAAAATACTAATAGAAAGTACAATCAAAAAATAACTATTCTAGGTATTCCAGATAGATTTAAATACTTTCAAAAAGAACTAATTCATTTATTACAATCCAAAATAAATATCCACTAAACTTTGAAATCTAAAAACCCATATACTTTTTTTGATCGCTACTGCCTTAGAACTCCTATTTTATCCATAGATTTTTATCGTTCTCTAACTAATTCTGATAACATCCCTATAGATGTCTGGTCTCAGATATGGAACAATTCGGTTATCAAAGAAGCTGTTTTTTTGGCTTCTCCAGAGTTATTTGGAGAAATTGATAAATGGCTTCAGAAGGAAATTACAGATACTAAAACGATCTCTAAGCTACAAACTTCTTTATTAAAATACCTATCACGTATGACTTCGCGATGTACTCCGTTTGGGTTATTCGCAGGATGTAGCCTCGGTTCCTTTGCTAAAAGATCCGAAATTAACTTACATGATATTTCTCAATATCAAAGACAGACCCGTTTTGATATGCATTTTTTAGTAGCATTAGCACAGCAATTAGCACGTACTGATACTATTAAAAACCAATTGTCATGGTACCCCAATACTAGTTTGTACTCTATTGGTGATCAGTATCGATATATAGAATACACTTATACTAAAAATAACCGGAGAGAACATAGTATAGAGGCCGTTACTATATCACCATATCTAGAATCTATTATTCTCAAGGCAGAAAATGGTGCCTCTATAGATGTATTAGCATCGTTATTGGTAGATAATGAAATCACCAAAGAAGAAGCAACTGATTTTATATATGAACTTATAGACAATCAGATATTAGTTAGTGAACTTGAACCTTCTATATGTGGTGAAGATTTTTTGACACAACTTATTACTATTCTTAATGATCTGGAAGGAATAACAGCTTCACAAAAGAAGCTGAATTCGTTTACAGAAGCTTTATTAGTATTAGATAAAACTATAGGAAATCCTATCACTCAGTATCATAATTTCATTGAGCAGGTAAAGAAAATGGAGAGTCCTATGGAACAAAAATACCTGTTACAAACTGATGTATATCCCAAAACCATATCCAATCAGCTAGATATCAAATGGGGGTATCGTATACAACGATTGCTATCATTATTTAATAAAATATCTCCTGCTTCGCAAAATACACACTTACAAAAATTTGCCACCGCATTTTATAATCGATACGAAACACGAGAAGTTCCTCTTACCACTGTATTAGATACAGAAATAGGTGTCGGATATTTACAAAGTCAAAAAGCATCCGACTCTACTCCTTTCTTAGAAGGACTTGTTATTCCAGCAAAAAGAGCAACCACCAGTTCTCTTGATTGGAATCCCTTTTATGAAGTATTACATAAAAAATTAGAAGGTGTAAAAGCTTCTGGAGCACAATTAATGGAAATTGAGGATGCAGACTTTACTACATTCCAGGAAAACTGGAATACGATGCCCGACACTATTTCGGGGATAGCAGAATTGGTAATTATTGATGGTAAAGAAAAGATGTTTCTATCGTCTATAGGAGGATCCTCTGCAGCTAATTTATTAGGACGTTTTACCACAGGATCTGACGAACTTAGAGAATATGTAAAGGAAATTACATCTCTAGAGCAAGAACTAAAGCCAAATCATATATTAGCAGAAATTATTCATCTTCCAGAATCCCGAATAGGAAATGTTATTCAGAGAGCAGAAATTAGAGAGTATGAGATTCCATATCTGGGAAAATCCAATGTCTCTAAACAACAACAAATTGGTATTCAAGATCTCATGGTTTCTGTTCAGAATGGAAAAGTGTATCTACGTTCTAAAAAACTAAATAAATACATACTACCAAGATTAAGCAATGCACATAATTATAGCGCTAATTCATTACCTATATATCATTTCTTATGCGATCTGCAAAAACAAGATACCAGACCCTTTTTAGGGTTTAACTGGGGGTCTGTGTTAGAAAAAGAAGCTTTTTTACCCAGAGTAGTTTATAAAGATTTTATCTTGTCAAAAGCACGTTGGAAAATCGATAAAACTACTATACAAAAATTAGTAACTACCGATCCCAATAACCTAAAAGATACTGTACAACAATGGAGAGCAAATACAAAACTCCCAGAATGGGTGCAATTGGTAGATGGAGATAATACATTACTCATCAATTTAGAAAACAAACAAATGCTTAGAATGTGGTTAGAAACAGTAAAAAAACGAGGTTCTTGTATATTAGAAGAGTTTTTATTTGCTCAGGAATGTGTTGTGAAAAGAGCACAAGAAGGGTTTACCAACCAAATGGTAATCTCTATGCATAGAGAAGTTAAATAATACCGTTCAAAACCTAAAATACTCCCTTACTCAAAAACTACACAGACTATCATGGGCACTACAAATGTTAAAAGAATATATACAACAGGAGATGAATGGTTATACTATAAAGTGTATTGTGGTGAGCGATCATCAGATCACATTCTGACAGATATTATTGGTCCTTTAGTAACAGGTTTACTGCATAAAAATTATATCAGCTCTTGGTTTTTTATTCGGTACAATGATCCCGATTTTCATCTTAGAATCCGCTTTCTTCTTACAGATATAAACCATACAGGAATAGTAATCCAAAGCATGAATACATATCTAAAACAATATATCGATGATGACAGGGTCTATCGTGTACAAACAGATACCTATATCCGAGAATTAGAGCGTTATGGAGCTACCAATATAGAAACATCAGAAACTTTATTCTATTATCAGAGTGAGTTATTACTGAAGGCTATTGAGCTTATTGAAGATGATGCGCTCTATTTTTTATGTATACTCAAAGCAATTGATCAACTACTAGATGGTTTTGGATATACTTTAGAGGAAAAATTAAACCTGTCAAACCTAAATAAAGAAGCCTTTAAAAATGAGTTTCAGGCTGATAAACATCTAACCAAACAATTAGACAAAAAATATCGAAACCTAAAAGACGAATTAATACCATTTATGTCTTCAGATATATATCAAACCTATCCGGAAATATACCAGATATTATCAGAAAATATGGCTAATTGCAATCCTATTATTAAACACATCCAAGAATACCTGTCCAACACCTCAGAAATGCAAAAAGATAACTTGCTTAGTAGTTATATACACATGCTGGTTAATCGAGCTTTTAGATCCCAACAACGGTTTTATGAGCTGGTATCCTATGATTTCTTAACGAAGTACTATAAAAATCTGTCATTCGCATAGATAGATCTCTTAATTTTAAAAGACAACTCACTTATAAAATGAGCTATAAGAAAAATAAAATAGAGCTCGATGAAAATGGATATTCCATTATACCCAATCTATACTCTAATGATGAAATAGAAAAAATACTGTTTTGTATTGAGAATGCAATACTTAGTGAAACTTCTTTTTCCAAAACAAAGGACATATTTGCCATTCGACAATTAATTCATACGATCCCAGAACTAAAAACACATCTTTTTAATACACATCTCACTACATTAGTCGCTAGCCTATTCCAATCCGATTATTTTCTTACCAAAGCTATTTATTTTGATAAACCCGGTACATCAAACTGGTTTGTAGCATATCATCAAGACCTAAGTATCTCCGTTACTAAAAAAATGGAAATAGAAGGATATTGTAACTGGACTCATAAAAAAGGACAATATGGAGTACAGCCACCAATACATATATTACAAAATACAATAACAGTACGAATACACTTAGACGATACTGATCAAAATAATGGCGCTCTTAGAGTAGTTCCAAAATCACACTTACAAGGAATAATACGCAAAGAATCAAAAGATTGGAATACAGAAACTGAGTATATTTGCAATATCAATAAAGGTGGAGCCATGCTAATGAAACCCCTTACCCTTCATGCATCAAACAAAACGACAAACCAAAAGCAAAGAAGAGTGATTCATCTGGAGTTTTCTAATCAGACATTAACAAAATCTATTGATTGGCTTGAATACCACCGAGTATTAACTTAGCGGAAAAAACATTCAGCTATTGCTAATTGACTGCTTATTATCTATGTATTTCTTACTCTTACATACCCGCCAAGCTTTGACGTCACCCGAAAGGATTCGGGCGCTAGCTGGGGGCTAGCAGGGGGTTACTATTATTGGTTAGTTCTGTTTATGGTTCAATAGGATTTGCTTTATTGCTATCTAAAGGCCATTCTATACAGTATGCTATAATCCCATTAATACGATTTACGGATGAGAATTTCGTAAAAATAATTGCAACGATTTTTCGCTAGATTGATGAATCAAATTAAAGAATAGCCTTAGCTATTGTTCCATTTTATGAAGAAAATATAGTAGAAAAAGAATGCGATTAGATGCGAAATTTTTATTCGTAAATCGTATAATAATGATTTTAGCAGTTTCTATTAACCTATTTTATCAAAGCGTAAAACTTTATCAATAAAAAAAACCAGGTACATTTCTGTAACTGGTTCTTATCTATGTATTTCTTACTCTTACCCGCCAAGCTTTGACGTCACCCGAAAGGATTCGGGCGCTAGCAGGGCTAGCAGGGAACCGAGAGCATATCTTCTCTGTAATTGATGCCTTTATTGCCAAAAGAAAAATACAGTCCATTTTATAAAACAAAAAAGCCACAACCTTTTTATCAGTTGTGACTTCCTTCTATTTATTTTCTTACTCGTACCGTTACGAAGTTATAAACTTTCGAATTCAGTATTATTTCTTTCTATCAATAGGGATTACCTGTCCTGAAGATTGAGATTCGATTATTAACCCTTTACTCCAAAATTCAATTTTTTGCCCCTCATAAAACTCTAAGTAAAAATATCCTTTTTTATCAGGAGATAATTCTACCAAAGTATTATTATCTTCAGTTTTACCACGATATAAGTTATCAATAGCTAAATCTTCTTCCTTTAGAGAATTGAAAAAATCTAGCTTTTCAATTGAGACTTCAATAAATTTTAGATAAATAATCTCTTTTCTTGAAATAATACTTTTAAAAACCAAAATAAGAGTTTTATCAATATCTAAAATTATTTTATTACAATCATAATCATTATGAAAATCATAATAATTACCATTATAATCATATTGAGATAAATTTAAGAATAGTTCTATATCTTTTGGTTCTATCATCTTCGCTGTAAACTTTCTAAATACTTTCTGATTATTCTTATTTCCTGTTGGGTCATTGGTATTGCTTCCTTTGAAGTTCGTGTTATACTTCGAACTTCTCCATTATAAAAGTTTTTATTATAAATTTGCTTATGTGGTGTAGGAACTCCACCATGAGCTCTTCCTGCTAAATCATATCTGATTTGCTGATTATGAGTTCTCAATGTTATAGAGTTTCTTCCTCCATTCAGTCTTACGTTTCATTCTATTATCTTTGTTTTAAAATTACATCTATCAAACTTTTCTTTTGATAGATTTCTTTTGTTTCGTATCCTTCAATATATCCATCTAAAGATATTTTTACTTCGACAAAAGCACCTTTATCAAATTTAACTAGATACTTTCCTTTAATATCAGTAGTAATAGTTTTAGTTTCATCTTCTGTATAACTTTGGTCTGGACTATCTCCATATTTCCAACAGATTACGGTTACATCAATATTGCTTAGCACTTTACCTGTATTACTTTCTTTTACAACACCTTCTATAATAATATCTTTAACATCTTTATTACAAGACAAAAAAATTAATAAAATTAAAGTTATGCATAATGTACTTCTCATTCCTTATTGCTGGTTTCTTGGATAATTATTTATCCTTGTATTAATTAATGGTTGTACTGTATTTACAGCCTTTTGTTGTATATTTGGGTTTCCATTATTATATACCATCCAAGTAACTCCTTCTCCTTTTCCATCTTTTTTATATTGTTTCTGTAATTTTTTTGCTCTATCTAGACCATTCACTAAAAAGTGTCTTTTATTCTTATGGTCACCCGGTTGTCCTGAAACAACAATACCTTCCATTCCATCTGGGAAAAAAAACAGCCAACTATTACTAATTGACTGTTTCATCACTATGTATTTCTTACTCTTACCCGCCAAGCTTTGACGTAACCCGAAAGGATTCGGGCGCTAGCTGGGTTTTCTAATCAGACATTAACAAAATCTATTGATTGGCTTGAATACCACCGAGTATTAACTTAGCGGAAAAAACATTCAGCTATTGCTAATTGACTATTTGTTACTGTTTATTTCTTACTCTTACCCGCCAAGCTTTGACGTCACCCGAAAGGATTCGGGCGCTAGCAGGGGGGTGTACTGGTAATTGTTCGGATTGGTAGTATTGAGCATTATAAAAATAATTAGTTGCGATTATTTGGTACAAATCTATAAAATCTTATTGTTTTTACAACTAAAAATTTATTTTAAAGTATAATTTATTCGCAATATATTTGCCTAATAAGCGCAAATAGGCGTTTTTGATACCATATTTTATAAGTATATGCAGAGTTTTGGTAAAAAATTAAGGGAACAAAGAGAAGCTAAGAAGATTTCGCAAAATGAGTTGGCTAAACTTATTGAAGCGCATCATTCTGCTATTGGTAAGTATGAACGTGATGAAGTAAGACCTTCTATTGATGTGGTGGTGAAGATTGCTGATGTACTTGATACAACTGTAGGGTATTTATTAGGAGAGACTAATGATGCCAATGCTTTGCAAGATCCTGTAATGCTAAAACGTCTTAATGATATTAACGAGCTGCCACAAAAGGAACGGGATGCTCTGCTGCTTACCGTTGATGCGTTTTTACGCGATTTTAAAACCAAAAGGACATATACGTAAAAAACCACCCGAAGGTGGCTTTGCATTTTTTACTGCTCATTATTCTATTTACCAATAAACTATTAAAGCTATTCCTAGCAGTAATATTGTTGAGACTATGACTATACTCCATTTATTGTAACGCTCTAAGCTCTTTGTATCAAAATAACTAAAAAGTATTTTTTTGTTACTAAAAACAAATAAACTAAAAATCAATAGTATATAAAGTAAAATATCTAAGGTAACGACATAACCGACATAAGTAGATAAATCTACTATTAATTTAGTAGTTAGAAGAATAATTGATGTTAATAGAAAACTACGTAAAATAGTAATTCCTATTTTTTTCTTAGATAAAATTAATATACACCCTAGTAAACATATAACTATAAAACAAAAAGATATTAGTAATTCATAATAACTGTCAGGGTATCCAAAACTATTAGGTTTATAGCCTTGAGTAATATTATAATTATAAATTCTATTGAATAACTCTTTTAAAGGAAATAAAGAAATAATCATCAGTATAATAACTGTTATATTGATGATTGTACTTGGGATTTTTTTATGTTTAATCATTAACTATTGTTTTGATGGTGGCTCTACTGTAGATTTTACATTTTCGATTATTTTCTCTCCAGCATAAGTGTTACGAAGAGGCTTTCCTTTTTTACTCCTCAATCTATTTGTATTATTAACGGCTCTACTTTCTCCTCTCATCCTAATAAACTTTGCACGATCACCACCGCTTAAGCCCTTTCTTTTTGCTTCCTCTGTATCTTTTCCTATTTCATTATTTCCATTAGAACCAAGAAAGTCGAAAGCGTGTGTCAACTCATGAGCTAAAACTTCTGAAGATTCTGATTCTACTCCATCAACTTCAACACCGTTAATCTGAGAATACTCAACATCTATATCAGCTCCAACAGTTGTCATTGATGATTTAACTATATCTTCATCACCAGAACCTTCACTAAAGAAGTTTTTAATTGCCCCTATTATACTAGTTGCCTCTGATATATTTACATCTGTTTTATTACTATCCAAAAAACTAATTATCTTATTAAACATCTTATCTTCTTTAAGAGTGTTTAAATCTTTCTGAGCTTGTTGTTTAAATTCATCTGAACCATAAATTCTTATCGTATCACCTTTCGGATCAGTTAATAGAATAGGATTATTAGCAGTAAAATTGTATGGGTTTATTGGATAGTATTTTTCTGATTTAGGGTCTATCTGTAAAAATCGTCCAAGAGCAGGGTCAGATGTTCTATATTCATATGACATCCATTCTAATCCAAGTTCATCTTCTTTCTCAACGCCATTATATCCATAAGGATGTTCCCTTCCAGTTATAGTATTATTGTAACCTTTATGTTGCAGTCCAAAAGGATAGTAGTTTTTCTCCTCTAAAATCTCGTGAGCATAGTCACCATCTCCATCAACATCGCTGTTATTTTTAAGAACATCGATTTTCCCGTCGTTATCCTTGTCGGAGTATGAGAGCCTGATGTTACCTAAGTGATCTTTTAGCTGGTATACATAATCAAAACCAGTGATAAAAGGAGTTCCTCCAGGATATGGATATCCATATATAGGTTCTACATATCCTTCAGGATGATGAAAGAATTTTATTTTATAATCAAAAACTGTCCCAGGATGTACATCTGCCGGATTATAGTTTGTTTCATATATATAATTTCCAGCGTATTGGGTAATGGTATTTGTTCCATTGCTCGCATTGTAAAACGTTTTTTCTTGTTTACCGCCAGTAGCATAATACTTATAGGATAATGTCCCCCTTAATGAAGGTGCGCCTGATGTTTCGACCGCTCTAATATAATTAGGTAGGTTTAAATGGTTGTACCGAACATCAGTAATACCTTTATTACGATCAATGGTCATATTACCATTAGCATCATAGGCATAATCGGGATCTAAATTGTTTCCTTCGCTAAATCCATAAGTTTTATTACCTGTATCTGTTACTTGCATCAACCTATTTCCTTGATCAATTCCTTTATCATTAACATAACTATATACTAAGTTATCAATAAGCCCGTACGTACTATTATTGACAAGCCCGCTTCTTTGCAAAGTACGGATATTTCCATTCTTATCATAGCTTACATTGGATAAAGTATAACGGTTGGCATTATCTGTAGCTCCAGTAATCCTATTTAGGGCATCATAACTGTATTTATACCAACGGGTTCGGTTATCATTGGCTGTTTTCCATTTGGTCTCACTGATATTTCCATTATAGAGGGCTGTTCCCCCATGTTGCGGGCTGTCGTAATTGATCTTAAAGGTAAATAAATCATCCCCTATAGCATCTACATCATTGATATCTGTGAGCCATCCCCGTACGTTATATTTATAATCTACGCTCTGTAGGGGTGCTTGCTCTGTATTCCCAACCTTTTTTTGTACCAGTTGTCCTAGTTCATCATAGGTATTGTATGAGAGCATCTCGGTGGCCTCATCGTTGATCTTTTGGGTATGCTTTACTTGCCTGCCCATATGGTCATAGGTGTAGGTATCTATTGTTCTAATAACTGCATTATTCCCTTTGGTATGGTAGTTTTTAGTACTCATCACTCTACCTGTAAAATCCAGATATATTTCTGTAACATCAGATGTGTTTAAATACCCGTTTCTGGATGCAGTAACTACAACCCTTCCTTTGGTATCATATAACTGTGTGGTATGTACCCATTTATTAGTACCTAATACCCGCACCTTATTATTAGTAGGTAACCCTTTTAGGTTATTACTTACCTCAACAGGTTCTCTTAAGCTAAAACCATCTTGATAATATTCGTAGCGGTCATAATAATTAACCGTATGCAACTCTATATTGGTATCAGGGAATGCCCTGTTAGAATACATAATAAATGTGTTATCCACTCCATTCGGGGAACTCTTGTTTTCCCAAAGGGGTTTTTGATTTATCTGCTGTGCGAGATGAGCAGAAGGAAGGTTACTGGTATAGATTCCTGTATAAGCAACCCTGCCAAAAACATCATATTTGGTAAATGTCCATTCACGGGAAGATTTGTCCCGCTGATTGGCATCCTGTGTCAATACAGGTTGATCTAGTTTATTATACAGGATAGTCTCTGGTCCCTTGCCAGGAATCTTCTTATGGGTTAAACGGTTTCTATGGTCATAGCGATATTGATAGCATAGGTTTGCTAGCTCGTATAATGATACTCCGTCTTCTACCGTTACTTTAGGAGGAATGACATATCCTAGGTTTCCATAGTCGTCATACACATAATAGGTATCATGTGGGACAGAGGCCGTTGAACCAACAGTAGCGAAGGTTCTTTTTAGCACTACTCTACCTAACTTATCGGTATATTCCTCGGTGGTATGGTTCTTACCATCACTAGTTTGCCAATTTTCGTCTTTGGTAATAGATACGTAGAGATCATTGACAGCATACTGCCCTTGTTTGATTAGCTCTGGTAGTTGTTCTTCCTCTCCGGTAGCACCTGTTACGGTAGTAAACCTAACCTTAAAATAAACTACTCCATCTGCTGTAGTATTTGCTCTTCTATCAAATTTAATGGTATGGTCTTCTCCTGTGGTTTTTAGTTCCCACTCTGATCCCGGTGCAGCCTGCTTTAAAGGCCGATTTAGAGGTGATGCCTCAAAATCAGTTTCGGAATATGGGTTTGTGGTATTGCCATATTTTGTGGTATCGTAAAATGCGTTCAGCTCTGCCAATGGATCGGTATAGATCGCTCCGTTTTGAGTTTGCGTTGTGGCATAGGGCAAGTATTCTTTGGCTTGCCTGCCATACTCATCATACTCATAATGGGTAACAACATCTTTGGGTTTGGATGCTTCGATGAGCTGTGCAATGGGTTGCAGGGCATCATCTAATTGCACGGCTACCGGATTCCAGAAATACTGGCGTACATTGGTGTCGGTTGCATAGTATAAATAACTGCGAAACCTTGCTGTAGTGGTCGTGCTACGCCATTTAAAATCACTTCTGCTAATTACCTTGTTGCCCTCAAGGTCATAGACACCACTGATATTACTATTACCACCTGTATAGGTATGTGGGTGTACAATCCCAACCATTAGATACCAGGTGTCTAATTTTGGTAATTTCCCATACCAAAAATAAGGGTTTCCTTCTGGGTCTCCATTTAGATTATTAACATTATTCACTCCATGGTAGGTATTACCATTGTGTGATCCAGTACGTTTTACCCAAACGGTGTAACGATAGGTCAGATTTTTGTCTACGGCAAAGTAATCCGTATTCCACCCACCATCTGCATCACTGGCAGCATCATTACCACAGCGCCAGAGCATAGATTGTTCTCCAAAAGGGTTTTCGCCAATAATACGCTCATTATCATGTGACTGACCATTCATATTAAAGAAAGGAGTATCTCCTGTTCCCAATGTCCAATCATCTGTCCAATCCAATACATTAGTAGGTTGTGTTTTTCCTCCTGCACGTATGGCTACGGATTGCTTGACTCGACCTAATCCATCAAAGTAATTAACGGCTACGATCTTATCATCTTCTAGTACCTGTGATTGTCCACCTTCTTGTACTTCTGTCTGATAGGTGGTGGTTTTTATATAATTTTCTGTCTGCGTCTGTGCGCTTATCACTGTACTTACTAGTACAGCAATGACTATTAGTATATGTTTCATCTGTATGACTGTATTAGTTGTTTTTATAATGATATTGGTTTTCTGATAGAATATTTCCGTTTTGATCTTTTACCTGCTGTAAACGGTTAAAGGCGTCATACTCATAATACATCGTATATCCCCGTGGATCGGTTATACTGGTGACCCCAACTAATGGATCATAAGTGTATGTTGAAACCATTGCATTAGGGAGAGCGTCTCGCAAGGTATCTAAGTCTTCTCTTAATGCTCCTTCATTACCATTATATTCCATAGTACGGTCATTATCCGCATTAGATTTGGTCTGTAAATTGGCGACATAAGATTCTACCTGACTGTAGGTCGCGTTTTCTATCTTGGCAATTGGATATTCTTCATTATATCCCCAGATATATACAATATGGGTGCCATCGGATTTAGATACTTCTAGTGGGTTACCATAGATATCATAATCATGATAGATCAATCGATCTTCTAATGAAGTAGCACTTCCTTTTTTTAACTGAACTTTTTCTACTGCCACCATATCGGGAGAAAACTCTTTGAAAGTTTTATTTACTTCATTAATGAGATTGTATCCTGATCCTGGAGTACCCGTCCCTTCCACTTGTTTACTATCCCTTACATTGGTGGGTTCATTGATAATATTTAGAGATAACCCTTTAGGAATTCCGGTATAAGACACATCATTGATATAGCTATCTGTTGTTCCTCCAATACTAATGGTACGAGTGGTTTTATCTAATTGGTAATTAAACGTATCATAGTCGTACGCTTCTTTGGTCTCTATGACAGACTGATTACCCGATGTATCATAGGTATAGTTTCTGGTCTCAGTTTCTTTTAGTTGTGCCCAGCCAGATTGTAAATCATCTTGCACAACGTTATTTGCAAAATTACCACAAGGAATCATTAATGGGGATATTACTAGTCTTGGTTCTTGAGTACCAATAGGCAAATTTTTACTCGGATTTGCATTAATATTGTCAGCAAATGTTTCATAAAATTGTAAATATTCACATGATATATCTGTAAGCACCTCATAAGAGGGAACAATCGTCTCTTCTACAAAGTTATATGATTTATTCTCTATTTCCTGTAATTTCTGTCCTGCTTGATTATATACTTCTTTTTTTTGCAACAACCCTCTTTTAAAATCAAGATTGGGACCTGGGATAAAGGGGTATGTAAATACCTGGGAAGGAGTTGGATAATCTTGGGCGGTAGTATATTGATACAATGTATACCCTAGATTTGTTTGGGATACCTTGACATTTTTATACCCGACATACCCGCCTCTGGTCAATTGAACACGAGTTCCTGTAGTCTCTACATCATAAAAAGTTCTTGTTGGATAAAAAGCACCTGCAACATTTTCTTGCATTCTGAACAGAAATTTATTTACACCAATACGGTATTTATTTTTCATACTTCCGCTGATATGATCTACTACTCCAGAAGATGTGTTGCTATTAGTAGGTTCGGAATAGTCATATGAAATACGCCTTGCTACGGCTGGTGTGTTAGGATGATCCTTAAATCGTACTTCTTTGATCCGTACGCCTCCTCCTTTTAAAAATTCTGAAAAATTAGTAGTATTTAATTGACTATATTTTATATGAAACTCTCCCGTAACAACAACTGGATCATGATTAGGAATTCCTATATGTTGAAAAATTAAACTCACAGAGCCTGCCGGAGCTATAAGTTTCAGATCAGTTTGTCCCGGATACCATTCTGCAGACCCACCTATATCAGAATCTGATAGTGAGGATACATGAATACGTATTCTATCCTGATCTCCTAAATTAGCGACATTATATAAATTAACGGTAATCTCTTGTTCGTGTGTAAAATTATATCCAGGTTGACCTCTTGGATTGACATCCATTGTAGCGGTAAAATTTCCAGAATCTGATTTACCCTCTGTATTATCTGGATTATCATAAAAATCTTCGGTTGTCAATGGAGTAGCTCCTTGATACGAAAAGGTATGCTCTTCGAATTCAAATTCTTTTACCCCTCCTGTAGGATATTCAATCTGTGTAAGCAATCCAGCTTTAATAGCATCTTTATCATATGGAACTGAGAAATTATACCCCCAAGATCCATATGAAGAATTAAAAGGAGGCAATTGTTCTTTATTAAAATATGAAAAATGGTATGTCTGAGATTGGTTTCCTACTTCTTCAGACACACTATTAAGCCATAATCTGCTTCTGGTTTCTTCATAATCAAAAACAAATCTTTTGTTTTCTGATCCAAAGGGGTCTTTGATGATAATAGCATCTAATATCGCTCCCTTGTTTTCAGGATGGTTACGACGTATACTAAAATCTATAGAACTCCCATCTCTAAAAGTAATCTTAGAGAGTTTTTGAGCACTTATTTTATTAGACATCTGAGATGTTATAAATTTGGGCTCAAAAATAGTATGGTTATAGGTATTACCTAAATTAGCCTGAGCCCCTCCCTGTGAATAGGTAATAGTGTTACTTGTACGGTTTTTGGAAACCAAATATTCCTCAGAAACAGGTGTATAGTCAAAATCCGCTATAATAATATCATTACTTGTCGTAATTTTAGATAAATGCCAAGCTGATGTAAAAGGTGCATGATCTTTGCCATGTTTAGAAATAAAAGTTGTATTACTTCCGTTAGGCTCAGAAATCGTAGATGAAGATGTTCTGGTTTCTTCTAACACTTCATCAAAATAGTATTTATATCCTCTAGTATCTGTAATAATAAAATAATTGATCCCACTAATTCTGGTTGTACGGGTTTCTGTTTGGTAATCAATTTCGATACGTATGCGTTGGTTTTTATCTATTAGTTTGGGCACAAGAATACCATTCTCTTTTACGATGGTAAATCTCCCGGAAAAGCCTAAAAAGTTAAATTGATATAAATCTAATTTGGTATCATAATGTTTTAATTTATCTCCTATGGCATACCATGCAAACTCAGATGCTTTTTGGGGAGATAAATCCCAGTAGTTCCAAAAATCATCATTGTTATGCACCCCTATTTCTCCATCTCCTAAACGGTAATAACTTTCATCAGGAATATCTCGTACTGTTCTAGAGATAACACCTCCTGCAAATAAAGACCATCCTGTACCTGTCCATCCAGACCGATTATCGATCTTTACCCCTTGGGTATTATAGGCTAAAGATAAGTTCATAGCTAGATCTTTATGTATATTCTTAGAAAATAAGGGAACTGCGATATTGGGCTGCCCGCTATAATAATCAATGGGCACTTCCTCAAACTGCATTAAATTGGCTACCGTAGGTGATGGAGGAATCACTGTAGGCATATCTTGTGGTTGCTGAGCAATAATAAACCCCCATAACAAAAAGGCTATCACTACCAAAATTGTGTTTCTCATATACTAATTACTTTTATTGTTTCTCTATTTCTTCCCTTAAACCTACTTTATACAATTAAAAATCCATCGCATAAAACGAGCTAAAAAAATCTTTTCGTCTCTATTAATGTCACAAACAATGGATTTGTTACCTCTAAAAATTGTTAAAATTTTGCAAAAAAATAGCAAAACCCTTGCTGCAGCAAGAGGAAAAAACATATTAACATTTTAATAATCAAATAAATGATACCCTTAATTCCAAGTTGTAAACTATCTTAGAACTTCTATAGTATGTCAGGTTTTACTTCTTTCACTATTGGGATATGTTTTATACCACTATATAAAATAACCCAATTGTCTTTCTCCGTACCAAACCCAAAAACAGCATCAATTTGCTCTGCAATGGTTGCGGACGGTTTCGTCATAGGCACGAAACTGTCCGCAAGTAATGTAAAGCCCATTGTCGGTGCAACAAAACCGTCCGCAAGTGATGTAAAAGCAATTGTTGCCGTGAGGATTGTTCCGCAACTAATGTAAAGCTTATTGTTAGGGTAACAATTGCTTCCGCAAGTGTTGTAGAGGGTTTCGTCGGTTAACAGCCTAGGGAAAAGCCTATAAAGTATCCAGCAGTGCTTAATTTTTAAATTTCGAAACAAGCTTTAGAGAATTAATCCCTCAATGAGGATTAATACGATTTACGCATAAAACCTTCGCATATAGTTCGTTTCTTTTGCACTATATCTGCGTTATAAAATTCAACAATAGCTAAGGCTATTCTTTAATTTTATGCCTTAATCTAGTACAAAATAACTCAAACTCCTTATACGAATTTCTTATCCATAAATCGCATAAAAAACATATACTAGGAAAATTTTTAATAAAGTTGGGTAACGTTTTGAATGGATAAGACATTAATTAATGTCGTGGGTATTTTACCCTATTTGTATTAACATAAAAAATTTAAGCACATGAACACACCGTATTTGAACCGTTATCGAAATGGAGAGTATCTGCAATATATGACAGATATTACAGAACTATTAAGCAAACAAGATTTAGAAACTTTACAGCTTACTGCACAAAAGGTAACCTTAGACTCAATTGTACACAAGATTGATGCAGCCTTTAAACAAAGTCAAGGTAGCGAATTGACTCAAGAAGTAGTTGCACTCGATGAACGTAGAGACCGTGCCATAGTAGGGTTAAGAGGTGTTATCGATAGTTATAGATATCATTTTGATAGTACGATTACCGATGCTGCCAGCATATTAAACAATATTATTGCTGCTCATGGTGATAATATTCAGCGGTTAAGCTATCAGGAAGAAACGGCCATTATCAATAGTATTGTAAAGGATATGGAGACAGAAGCAGAAGCCATTGCAGCCGTAGCAACATTACATCTGGGGAGTTGGTTAGCTGAGCTAAAAGAGAGTAATATTACATTTTCTGCTAAATATTTGGATCGTGTGGGCGAAGCTGCATTACATCCATCATCTGATATTCCCAAACTAAGAGTACAAGCAACAGAAGCATACCGAACATTGGTTAATCACATTCTTGCACATGCTACGCTTGGCAATACAGAAGCCTATACAATACTACTGAACCAGATCGATATCCTTGCTGGACAATATAACCAAGTAGTGAATAATCGTTCTAATAGCGGAAATAAGAACGGTTCAACTACTGAAGCATAAACGTGTCGTCTTGCATTCCAAAAGAATTATATGCGTCTATAAAAAATCCCCTGAGAAAAACTCAGGGGATTTTTTATGAAATCAAGTATGTATTAATTCCCAGAAACTTTGATATCATCTATATGGTATCGAGTTGTTGCTCCTGGATCTCCTCCTTTATAACGGAACGCTATACGTACCTTACCATCGAGGCAAGAAATAGTAACCGGTCCTACATTCGTAAAATCACCAAATCCACCACTGGGTCCATTTGGTATCTCGGCATCCAATTGAGTCCAAGAAGTAGTTGTAACATCTCCTGAATATTCATTAGTGATAAAAGGCGTAAGGATATTTCCATTATCATAATTAGACTGGATTCTAAACGATAATTCTTCTGCTGTAGTGGTATCTAAGTCAATCTCTGGTGTTACTAACCATACTTCATAAGATGTTTCATCAGAATTATGTCCAGAGATTTGCGCATAATCATTACCACCAAAACCTCCTACAAAATAATCCACATCTCCACCGGTAATATTTACATTGACCCATCCGGCAGCTATCAGATTACTAATATCAGCTCCAGTAAAATCTTCTTCGAAAATAGTAGTTGATCCACCACTTGTACCTTCACATTCTAATACGTTAGGATCACAACGTTCCTCATTATCAAATACAAGCCCTGTAGGATCATTTAATACCAGATTAAACGTATCTCCAAAGAAATTCTTGGTTAATATTCCTTCAAAATTTCCTCTTTGTGTAGGTAAATTTAACCCTTTAAAATCTGCAAAAGTACTGGTGCTAAGGATGGCAGTGACATCAGTATCACAACTCTCCATAGTTCTTTCTCCATCAAACTCGTCACTTGGCTCAGCTGCAAATGATAACGAAGTCCTTAAAACATCATTTCTATTAAACTGAACATTTACAATTCTAACATATATATTGGTAATGGCATCTGTAAAATCTGCAAATGTAATTTCTAAGGGAATAATGGTAGCTACTTCTTCGGATCTTACAATTGTTTCTGCCTGAGAAAAAGAAGGGATCTTATCCACCTCATCACCGGATAATACTCCTAAGGTCATCACTCCGTTTTCTACTCCCATAGATAATCCATCGAGTTTTATAAACACCTTACGACCTATTTCATAAAAAGTAAATAAAGGATTAACATCTATTAGTAATCGGACTCCCCTTGTTGGATTTTCTGGTTTGTCCTGTAGAATTAATTCTTCAAAAAAGTTTCCTGCTTTATCACTCGATACTACATATCCTGACATAAATTGAGGTACTCCGGTATCAGTAACTTCGAACGTATGCTTGGTATTTAATCGAAGTGCTTCTATAGCTTCCGTATCAAAATTACTATCAAAATCTAATCCTGCATCGTCTACAGCTCCTCTAAATGTCTGTTCCCATATATCATATGCACTATCTAATGTTATTGGAGTGCTTCCTTGTAGATCTGGTGCTTCTATCTCCAGAGTCGGAGTTTTAAAATCATCGTCTTGCACACAAGCAGTCATTAATACCGCCAAAACCAAAACGCTAAAAATTGTTTTTAAATTAATTGAATTCATTTTATTCTATTTTTTGTTGTGTTTATCAATCAACAATCTCTGAGCAAGTTCACGAGATATGTTTCAGAAATCATAATTTTGTTTTCAAGGCAAACCTTGAGTAATCAAACCCTCAATGAGGGATTAAAATCTAACATATACATTAAGGTAGTACGAAGTACCAAACCCATAAAAATATCGGGGACCAAAAATTGGCGTATCGCGCTGAGACTCCTCTTGCAATAATCTGTAATTACCATTTCTGGCTTGCTCAAATCCTCCGGTTTTATATTCTTTATCAAAAATGTTATTAATGGTAGCAAAAAAACCTATATAATAATCCTTTACTTTCCAAGACTTTCCTCCCACTGCATTGACTAATATATAATCATCAAATTGCTCTTGTCTTAATAACTCTCTGGCAATATTTTCGTCATAATCATTAAAAGGCAATCCATCCGTATCCTGATTAAAATTAGAGGTTCTGGCAAACGGACTGATATCTATATATGCATTAGAGAAATAATTAGCCGTGGTACCAAACCACCAGAAATTAGGATCTCTATACTCAAACCCTAATTGCACTGCATTTTGTGGTCCTCCTGCAATACGATAACCTTCTAATGCCGTTTTTCCGTAATCCTTAATTCCTTCTAAATTACCAGTACCAGAAGGGTTTTCTATAGATTCATTAAGAAATATGTCATTAGTACTTGCTAAAAATAAATTAGGATTATTATTATAGGTAAACTGACCAATAGCAGCTGCACCCTTTAGTTTAATGGTTGGGGTAATCTGATATTCGATTCCTAGTTCACCTCCCACATGGAGTTTTTCTACATCCGTAAGGATTTCCTGAACGAACCCTGCAGCTGATCCAGAAATTGCTTGAGTAAAAAAGAAAGAGATATCTGTAGCATCTTCGATCTTAGCATAATACCCGGTAAGTCTCGCTTTTAGTTTAGGAGTACGTAGTATATAACTCGCGTCTACAGATTGTGTTTTTTCACTCTCTTGCTCTCCACCTTGTAATTGTGCTATAGTTCTGTGGTTTTGCCTAGCATTAGCATAGGCATTACGGATCGTAGGAGCTTTGGTAAAGTACGTTCCATGAACATCAATTAGGTTACGTCCATCGATCTTAAAAGTAAATCCTCCTTTTGCCCCGTAATTCGTAAACGATATCTTCTCTCCTTTTCCGAATGATCCAACTCCGGGAAAATACCCATTCTCATATAACCCTGTTCTTTGATAGGTAGTTTGTGATATATTTCCACCCAGAAAAAAGTCAACCTTATTAGTCTTAAACTGTGCTTGGGCAAAACCACTAATCACATCTGCATCTATATCATAGTTATAATCATATCTGTCTCCTACTCCTACAATTCGGTTTCGATTACGTACATCGCTCTGTGCTCTGTCGGCTAATTCCTGTGGTGTAAATTCTATACCACTCGTATTATTTATAGCGGTTCCAAAACCATCAACATCCAGAAAACCGGTTCCTCCTAAAAGATCCAATACCTCTGCAAAATTTTCACTTTTTAATGTTCTATAATTTACGGCTCCATTGAGAGCAATATTATCCGTTAACTGACTGTTTGCAATAGTATTAAACGTCCATTGTGTATCATCGGTTCTATCCTCATATAAAATGTATGTTGCGTTACCTCCTTGTTGTGCACTTAATTGATTTGCACGTATTAGTTGGTTCCAGTCCAATTGCCCATCTTCTATAAATCGTTGCTGCGCTAAATAAGCATTCTGATAATCTAAAGGTGTCGGATTTGCATCTTGTAAATAAATACTGGGTAGATTACTTGGGTGCATTGGGTTAGTATCTCTACTTCTTCCACCTCCTATATAGGTCTCTTGACCATTTAAGGTTACTAGATCAGTTCCATTATTATCTAACCTACTGTTTCCTATTGTACCGGTTTGGTATGCTATATTGGTGTTTAAGCTAGTCTTTTCTGTAATATTCCAATAGTGATTAAGCATGATGACAGGTTCTTCAATCTCACGAATTCTGGAATTTTTCTTTTCGCCATCAAAATACCCCCAATTCGGATTATATGTTCTCCCTTTTAGACTAAATACTTCTTCTGTAATCGCTGTGGATCTACCTCTACGGTTTGGAGTATAAAAACTGGTAAGGTTTAGACTGTGTTTGTCATTGATTTTCTTTTCTACAGATCCGAAAAAAGAATTGGCATCATACAATGTACCATCTATATATCCTTCATTTCCAAATCTTCTGGACATAGAAATAGTATATGCCCATCCATCGACCATGAGTCCCGAATTATATGTTGCCATGGCTCTTCCTGTATAACTCCTATTAGAGGCTGCGTATGAAATTCTTCCTCCTTTTCTGAATTGAGAAGCTCTCATTACCATATTTGTGGTTCCTGATAAATCACCAAAAGTGTAATCATTAGCTGCAATACCCATAGTAAATTCCTGATTGCGCTGTACATCATTTAATCCTCCCCAATTACCCCATTGCGGTCTTCCATTAGAGAGTTTGTTCATCTCTATACCATTGATCAGTACTTTTCCATTTTCGCTATTAAGTCCTCTTGGACGAAAAAAAGTAGCACTAAAATCGAATGCTGCGGCACTAAGAAATACATCTCTGGATGCCTGTAACAATCCTGATACATTAAATGAGGCATTATCATCTCCTTCATCTAATTCATTATCAGAAAGACTAATGGTACCTATCTGTGCTTCGGCCTGATTAAGGTCGTACTGCAAATCCATTTCTTTTAGATCCAAAATATTTCCTTGATTAATTACAATGGGAAAACGTTGTGTAATATATCCTTGTTTGGATAATACTGCAATTTGTTCTCCTAATGGGAGCTCCGCATTTACAAAATCGAATACTCCAAAACCATCTGTTATAGCAGTAATTGTAGTTCCTTCTATGGTTACTAATACCCCAGAAAGTTTTTCATTTGTAGATGCGTCAACGATAGTTCCCTTTAATCCTGTTTGCTGTCCGTAAAAGCTCGTGACAGAGGTTAAAAAAACCATTAAAAAGAACAGCTTCTTTTTTAGTAATGACACTTTCATTAAAATTATTGTTTTAGTTAAGAAATTATTATTTCCGCGTCACAAAAGTAAGTTATTTACATAGAAAACTTACTTTTGGTCTAAAATTTGAAACATAATTTACATTAAGTTAATACATTGTTAAATAATGAACATTAAATATTTGATAACCATCACTCTGGTATGTGTCCCAATTGTTACCCTTTTTTCTCAAGAAAAGAAAACATATAAAATTAATACTGTTGCCTTTTATAATCTGGAGAACCTCTTTGATACGGAAGATGATCCTATCACATTTGATGACGATAGAACTCCAAAAGGAAAAGATCATTGGACAGAAGATATTTATAAGGATAAGCTAAAGAAAATGTCCAAGGTCATTTCTGAAATCGGACAGGATGTAACCAAAAATGCTCCGGCAATTATAGGAGTAGCAGAAATAGAAAATAGAAAAGTGCTGGAAGATTTAGCTAACCAATCGACTTTACTTCCCAAAGATTATGGAATTGTACATTATGACTCTCCAGATAGAAGAGGGATTGATGTCGCCTTATTATATCAGAAATCATTATTCAGACCAATCAATACAAGTATTCACGAGTTGTTGATTTATGACAATAAAGATGCTACCAAACGAGTATATACCAGAGACCAATTATTGGTTAGTGGATATCTGGATGGTGACTTGATTCATATAATTGTGAACCATTGGCCATCAAGAAGTGGTGGCGAAGCCAGAAGTAGACATAAGAGAGAAAAAGCTGCAGAATTAAATAAAAAAATCATTGATTCTCTTTTTGATATTGATCCATATGCAAAGATTGTAACTATGGGTGACCTTAATGATGACCCTGATAATTCTAGTGTAAAAAAAGTTTTGGCAGCTAAAGGTGATAAAAAAGATGTGACGCAAAAAGAACTTTATAATCCCATGTATAGTATGTCTAAAAAAGGAATTGGTTCCTTAGCCTGGAGAGATAGTTGGAATTTGTTCGACCAAATTATAGTATCAAAAGGATTACTGGATAAAGATTATTCTTCTTATAAATATTATAAAGCTGGTGTTTATAATAAAAACTACTTAGCAAATGCAAGAGGAAGGTATAAAGGATACCCGTATCGTAGTTTTGCTAATGGCGCATATACTGGTGGATATAGTGATCATTTCCCCGTATATATTTATCTTATTAAGGAGCAATAAAAGTATAAAAAAAGTGGCTTTCCTATAATGAAAAGCCACTTTTTTATAGAATTTATACTACTCTTTTTTATTAATTACAAACTAACCCAAAGGCAGCCGCATATCCTTCATAAGCAATTCCAGAATCTGTTCCTGCAACAATAGCATTTCCATTAGAGCCTTTACAAATTTCTAAATTTACTCCTTGTACAGAACAAGTAACACAAGTTCCTGTTACCTCTGTTGATGACGCACTACAATCCTCTGGTAATTCAGCTAATTCTGTAGCAAAGGCATCCGCTGACCCGCACTCATTTGCTCTATAGCTTTCGATTGCTTGTTTTGCAGCCGTACATAATTCCTCTGTCTTCTCAGTTGCATTATCATAAGCGTCCAATGCTTCCTGTACTGTAGCCCTTAATTCTGTATCAGCTATATCACAAGCTACATTTTCTACATCATCACTACCACATGATGTGAATCCCAATACCATACTAAAAATGGCAATAAACGTAATTTTTTTCATTGTCTTACTTTTTAAATTTAAAAAGCCGCGAAAATAAAAAAACTATGGAAAACACACGTTATAAAAACTTTTTTTCCGTAAAATTAATAATATACTACCAGAGATAATATCTAAAATATATGATACTCCATTTATTTACAATATTTTATGTAATATAATATAAACTAAAAAGGGGTTATCTTTCGACAACCCCTTATAATATTCTAAATGTATGCTCTTATTATAATGTAGAACAATCAGGTAACCCTTCTAAAACAGCATCAAAATGACTATCTCCACATTCATTAGACTTATATGAATCTATTGCATTTCTAGCAGCTTCGCATGTTTGAGAAGTTTCATCTTCACGAAATGCAGCAATAGCAACATCTACAGGTGCTCTTAGAGCATCTCTTGCCGTATCACAAGCAAAATCTTTTACATCATCTTCTCCACAAGAAGCGAATCCTAAAGCCATACCAACAACGGCCACTAACATAAGTTTTTTCATAATTTGGGTTTTTCGTTAAGTTTTCAACAGACTTCAATACTTATGAAGTGTGCTTGTTAAAATTGTTTATTTTAGAGCTAAATCTCTAATAATTAACCCTTCATTGAAGAATTAAAGCGGCTCAATATATAAGATTAATTTATTATTAACAAAATATTTTGTTAATAATATGTTTTTTGACGGAAATAACTTACTTTTAATCGATATTTTTACCTACCACTTCAACATCTATTGGTTTTCCAATATATACAAAATAACTGTCCTCATTAATTTTACTCATTTTCTCACTATAGGCCGAAATAATCCTTATGTTATTGTCTGGATCTTTTATAAATAATGGGATTGTTTCATGATCATTTTTTGTGATTTTAATTAAGGAATTATAATCCTCACTATTCTTAATTTTAATTTCCTGTATACCAGGATATTTTTCTGCTAATTCTATTAATTTGTAATAATCATCGGTATGAGAAAACAATCCTTCATCTGGATTATTATCAGGATCATTCATCTCTTCAGTGCTTACCAATCTAAAAGAACCATTTTCTCCAAACTGATCTCTAAATTTATTAATCGCATATTTATTAATATCCGTATTCCCGGTTAATGCCATTAGAAAACCTATATCATTTAATTCTATATTGTCTTTTAGCTGATCACTATAAATATTACCTTCTATTGCTTCCAAATGTAAATCTTTTGCCTTTTTGATATTATCGCGATTGCTATCTATTAATACCACATGCTTATTATTACTCTTTAAATATGCAGCAATTAATCTAGAAACTTTAGAAGCTCCTATAATCAATATTCCTTCGGATTTATGTAAAAAGACGCCTACTATTTTTGCAAAGACTCTCGCTGTTGTAGCGTTTAATAAAACCGTACCTAATACAATCATAAACACCAGAGGTGTAATATATTCTGCTCCTGGCTCACCTGATTTAGCTAATTTTAATCCAAATAATGATGCAATACCTGCAGCTACTATTCCCCGGGGTCCAACCCAACTAATAAAAAGTTTTTCTGAGGTTTTTAGACCAGAGTTTCTAGAACTCAGAAATACCCCAATAGGCCGTACAATAAAAACCACTGTAGCAAACAACAAAATAGCTTTCCAATTGTACAATAATTCCAAATCCTCCATATTGATATTTGCGGAGAGTAGAATAAATAAAATAGATATTAGTAGAACACTTAAAGACTCTTTAAAATACAATATCTCCTCAATATCTGGTAACCCAACATTACCAAGTACCATACCCATGACCACTACTGATAATAATCCGGATTCATGTGCAAATGCATCAGATAATACAAATACTCCTAAGACCGCAGCAAGTGTAAAAACATTTAATAAATAATGAGGAATAATTTTTTTGCGAATTGCTATAGACAATCCATGAGCAAAAGTAAATCCAAAAGTAGTACCGAACAAAACGATTTTACCAAACTCTATAAAAGCAGTTTTTGTAAAAGCACTTCCTTCTCCAACACTAATGAATTCAAAAACTAAAACAGCTACCAATGCTCCTACTGGGTCTATGAGTATTCCTTCCCATTTCAATATTGCGGAAATATCTTTTTTTAATGGTATGTTTCTTAAAATAGGAGTAATTACAGTAGGTCCTGTTACTATAATAAGAGAGGAAAACAAAAAAGAAATCGGCCAACTTAACTCAAATATATAATGTGCAGCGAATCCGGCTCCAAAAAAAGTAATGATTACTGCAATAGTAATAAGCTTAAGAATTACTGGACCTACATTTAGAATTTCATTTTTTCGTAGCGTTAACCCTCCTTCAAAAAGGATAATGCTAATCGCCAAAGAGACGAAGTAAAACAAACTTTCTCCTGGGAATAAACCTTCAGTTCCATTCCATATGGGTTGTATTAGTTTAGTACCATCTTCAGTATATAAGGTTGCTAATGGTCCCACCAAAAGCCCTATTAAAATAAGTGGTAAAATTGCCGGAATCTTAAACCTCCAAGCTACCCATTGTGCCAAAATACCAAGAATTATTATTCCTGCTAATGCTACCATCTTTATTGATTCTAAAATTTAGAATCAAAATAACATGTTTTTTTTTAATATCGCTTAGAACTCTTCTCTATTTTATACTTCCAAAAATTAACAGTATATTCTGCCCTTAAAATTTAACAGTATAAATTTGAGCCATATTTTAGATCATAAATTTAAAACAATCTTGATAGGTGTTGCTTTTTCACCCAATTTGAAGAATAATGTATATGAAGCCATGAGAATGGTGGATTTCTTTGATTCTAAAATGGTTTTAGTACACGTAGGTAAAAAAACAGAACAAAAAGAAGATACCATAAAAAGGTTAATCTCTGGATTTTCTGATGATACTGATAGAGTGAAAATTGTGTGGAGAGAGGGTGATCCTGTACGTGTAATTATAGACACAGCATCAGAAAATAATGCAGATCTTATCATGCTTGGTGCTACTCCAAGAGAAGATTTCCTAAAATTTTATATAGGTTCCATAGCTAGGAAAATTACAAGACAAGCTCATTGTTCTGTTTTATTACTTGTCAAACCTTCAGAAGATTTAAGACCTTGTCACCATATTGTGGTAAATGGTTTAAAAGCTGAAAAAACGAAACAAACAATTTTAGCTTCTTTCGAAATTGCTCAAAATCTCGGGGCACAACAACTTACTATTGTCGAAGAAATCTCAGAACAAGAGGTTCAGGTTATAATAGAGGATGATAAATCTCTTATCAAAGCCACCAAAAGAAAAGAACAATTGACTGAAAAGGAACATAGTAGAGTGCAAAAAATTCTTAAAGCAGTACCTGAAGATTGTAAGAATGACATCCGTGTTAAAACACAGCCTATTTTTGGAAAAAGAGGATACTCTATTGGTCATTATGCTAGGGTTATCGGTGCAGATTTATTAGTGATGAATGCTCCAAAAAAAACATCTTTTTGGGATCGCTTATTCCCTCATGATATTGAACATATCTTAGGAGAATTACCAACAGATGTATTAATTATTAGATAGCATGGAAAAAATTAATACGTCTAAGTTTTTAGCACAATTACCCAAAAATATTTTTTCGGGATTTGTCGTTTCCCTTATAGCACTGCCTCTTGGGCTAGGTCTCGCTTTGGCATCAGAAGCTCCCCCAATATCCGGAATCATTGCCGCTATAGTTGGTGGAATTATTGTTTCTATATTCGGAGGTTCTAATGTTACCATAACTGGTCCTGGAAATGGATTAGTGGTTGTACTACTTGGCGCTATAACCACTTTAGCAAATGGAGATTTGTTTCAAGGATATCTTTTTACTCTCGCTGCCATTATTTGCTCGGGGGTATTAATGATTATTATTGGCTTTTTACGCCTTGGTATTCTCAGTGACTTTTTTCCCTCATCTGCAATACAAGGTATGTTAGCAGCAATAGGTATTAGTATATTCGCCAAACAATTTCATGTAATGGTCGCCAATATTGGTGCAAAAGGAGATACGATTTCTTTATTGGCAACAATTCCTAAAAGTATATACTCACTTTTTTTACCAGAATATAATCATTTAGTAATAGCTGCAATTGTAGGGGTGATAAGTTTATTAATCATGATTTTTTATGGAAAAATCCGACATAAATATCTTCGATTGATTCCAGCACCGATGTGGATCGTTCTTTTAGTAATAGGATTAAGTTATTATTACGAGTTCTTTTCATCTGCGCCTTACCCTATTGCAGATAAATTACTTGTGCAGATACCTGATAAGGTTTTTTCTAATTTTCCTTCTCCAGATTTTTCATCCGTATTGAAACCAAAGTTCATTGGAGTTGTCATTGCTATTACATTAATTTCTAGTATAGAATCCCTATTAAGTATTAAAGCTGTAGATAAACTAGATCCTGAAAAAAGAAGATCCAATACCAATAAGGATCTTATGGCTTTGGGAATTGCTTCTATTGCCAGTGGATTTGTAGGTGGATTAAATGTAGTCACTGTTATCGCAAGAAGCTCTGTAAATGTAAATAATGGAGGAAGTAATCGATCAGCTAATTTTTTTCACTCTATATTTTTAATCCTATTTGTGGTATTGTTTCAAGATCAGTTGGGTAGAATTCCACTAACCGCATTAGCTGCAATATTAGTATTTACCGGTTACAAATTGGCTGCTCCAAAAAACTTAAAAGGTATTGCTAAAATAGGAAGAGAACAATTAATTATTTTTACTGCTACAATTATTGCTACAATCACTACTAATCTTATTAGCGGAATCCTAATCGGTATACTAACCACACTTATTATTCATTTTATACTTAATAAAAGTGCTATACTTTTTGCAAGAAACCTCTTTAAGCCTAATGTTCTAATGTTTAAAGAAGAAGTAAATGGTATTTATTTTATCAGTGTTAAGAATTTTTCAAGTTTTCTTAATTTCTTTAAATTAAAAAGAAACCTTGACTCAATTCCTGAGGATAGTGATGTGGTTATTGATTTTTCATTATGCGATTTTGTGGATTATAGTGTACAGGAAAGTCTTATTGGCTATCAAGAGGTCTTTAAAAAGAAAGGTGGATCTTTTGAAATAACTGGACTCGATAAACATGGTACGGCATCCGGACACCCATTAGCCGTAAGACGTTTATTTTCGTTTTCTCAAAAAATGAAAATAGGATCTAGCCTTACAAAAAGACAAGAAGATCTAAAAAAAGTGGCTAGCAATTTTTCATGGAACTATTTTCCTAAGAAAGATGAAGATGCTACTTATTTACAGGATTTTATTTTTTTCAAAACAAAAAAAATAAAATATACTTATAATAACATACTTAATAAAGATTCATCTTTTAAAATTTCTGATGTCGAATTTTCTGAAGGCGAATTCATAGCGCAAAAAATTATAAAAACAACAATATTAACAATTGATCTAAAAAAAGAAATTCCGGTATTTACACTAGATAGAGAAGGTTTATTGGAATTTATATACAAAATTGCAGGCTTTAAAGATATTTCTATTATTGGACACCCTGATTTTTCTAAACGATTTTATTTACTTGGTGAAAACTCTGAGAGGATACAGTTGTTTTTTACAAAAGAATTAGTCCTGTTTTTCGAAAGTAATCCTTATTATCATATCGAATCGAATGGAGACACTTTATTACTCATGCGAAAAGAACGTATTGCGAGTGTAAAAGAGATTAAAGAGTTATTAGATTTTGGAGTTAGATTAGAAAAAATCATTTCTAAGATCAATTATAACGAATTATTGTTAAAAAGTGTACAAATAAAACCTTGATCCTTATCATTTTTTCTATTTTGCAAGAATTTTTATTTTAAATATAAAATGAACCAAAATATATTATTAAAATCATCTAAAGTTTTTATGTATAAACTACATCTGACTTTTTAATAAAACTATGATAAACGGATGAATTTACATGCTATAAAAGCCGGAAATTTTAAGCTTGATGGTGGTGCAATGTTTGGTGTTGTTCCTAAGAATTTATGGAATAGAACCAATCCAGCAGATGCTAATAATCTTATCGATATTGCGGCGAGATGTCTTTTGATTGAGGATAGCGATCGATTAATATTAATTGATACTGGAATGGGAAATAAACAATCCGAAAAGTTTTTTGGTTATTATTCTCTTTGGGGAGACGATAGCCTTACTAAATCATTAAATGAGAAAGGATTTCATCCAGATGATATTACTGATGTTTTTGTTACACATTTACATTTTGATCATTGTGGTGGTGTAGTCCAATGGAATAAGGATAAAACAAACTATGAATTGGCCTTTAAAAATGCTACCGTATGGAGTAATGAAAAACATTGGAATTGGGCAACTGATCCAAATGCTCGCGAAAAAGCATCTTTTCTCAAAGAAAATATCTTTCCAATACAAGAAAGCGGGCATCTTAAGTTCATTTCCCAAACAAATGAACAGTTCCAAGAAAAAACAGAATTAGGTTTTGGCGTACTATTTGTAGATGGTCATACCGAAAAACAAATGATTCCACATATAGCTTATAAAGGAAATACAATCGTTTTTGTGGCAGATTTATTACCAACGGCAGGTCATATACCATTACCATATATTATGGGATATGATACACGTCCGTTGTTAACATTACCAGAAAAAAAATTATTTCTAGAAAATGCTGCCAATAATAATTGGTATCTATGTATGGGGCATGATGCACATAACGAAATTATTACCGTACAACATACCGAAAAAGGAGTACGGCTAAAAGAAACTTTTACTTGCAATGAAATATTTAATTAATACAACAATGACCAAAAAATCAAATCAATTTTTAATAGCAGCAGTAACATCTTCATTAGTACTTGTGGGATGTGGTGGCGCCCCTACTATCGTATCTACACCTATAGAAAATATAGATGCTATTCCTTTAAAAAATATTTCATTAACTGACTCTGAATTGAAAAATTGGAATTCATCAGATTTAGTTTCTGATACAATTCCTGGAATGAGTGTGAACAAGGCTTATGCAGAATTGATTAAAAACAAAAAAGGTCAAACTGTAATTGTTGGAGTTATTGACAGTGGTGTCGATATAGAACACGAAGATCTTGATGGTGTATTATGGAAAAACACCAAAGAAATAGAAGGAAATGGTAAAGACGATGATAATAATGGTTACATCGATGATATTTATGGATGGAATTTTCTAGGAGATTCTAAAGATGAAAACTTAGAACATACCAGAATTGTCAAACAACTTAAATCTAAGTATGAAGGAAAAGATTTAACCTCAATTGATCCCTCTGATAAGGATGAATATCGAATATATATTCAAGCCAAAGCAGAATACGAAGAAGATTATCAAAAAGCGCTAGGTAATAAAAATCAATATGAGCAAATATTTCAACAAACCAAAGCTTCTCATGATGTCATATCTAAAACCATTGGAAAAGAAACATATACTCAACAAGAATTACTAGCGGTAAAAGCTGATACCCCAGAAATGCAACAACATATAGCATTTCTTTCTCAAATGTTTGGCGTTTTAGATAAAGGAGAAAAAATTCCTAGTTTCATTAAAAACATAAAAAATGGTGTCGAATATTATACTGAACAACTAAATTATCATCTTAATACTGAATTTGATGGTCGTGCCGTTGTAGGGGATAATGTAGATGATATTAATGATAAAAACTACGGAAATAATAATGTGATGGGGCCAGATCCTGAAAAGAAGGATATTAAACATGGGACTCACGTAGCTGGTATTATAGCCGCTGAAAGAAATAATGGAAAAGGAGTAAATGGAGTTGCTCAGAATGTAGAAATTATGTCAATTAGAGCCGTTCCTAATGGAGATGAATATGATAAGGATATTGCATTGGCTATCAGATATGCGGTGGATAATGGAGCTAAAATAATCAATACCAGTTTTGGAAAATATTATTCTACACATCCAGATTGGGTTAGAGAAGCTATTAAATATGCTGCTCAAAAAGATGTTCTTATCGTTAATGCTGCAGGAAATGATGCCGAAGATTTAGATCAAAAATATGTATATCCTAATGATCAAATTACAAATACAACTGAAATATCAAATAATTTTATCACAATTGGTGCATTAAATTATGAATATGGAGCTAATCTAATTGCCAAGTTTTCTAATTATGGAAAAAACAATGTAGATGTTTTTGCACCAGGAGTAAAAATATGGGCAACAACTCCTTTAAATTCATATGAATACCTACAAGGAACTTCTATGGCTGCTCCTGCAGTAGCTGGTGTAGCTGCTTTAATACGATCGTATTACCCTAAACTGAAAGCTTCGCAGGTAAAACAATTATTAATGGATAGTGGACTAAGTACTAATGCTTCAGTAGTTGTTGGTGGGCAACCAACCAATACTAAAAAGTTTAGTGAATTATCTAAATCCGGAAGTATGGTAAACCTTTATAACGCCCTAATATTGGCAGATAAAATGTCTAAATAAAAAGTAAAAACACGTCATGTTTAAAATAATTTCAATTGGATTTTTATTAGGAGTTTTGAGCATTTCTGCCCAAAACAATACTACCTATTGGCAACAACAAGTCGATTATAAAATGGATATCGACATGAATGTTAAGAATTTTCAATATAAGGGATCTCAAGAATTAGTATACACTAACAATTCCCCTGATTCATTATATCAGGTATTTTATCATCTACATTTTAATGCTTTTCAGCCTAATAGTGAAATGGATGTGCGATCTAAACAAATGAAAGATCCAGATCCAAGAGTAATGGATCGAATCAGTAAACTTTCTGATGATGAAATAGGATATATAAAAGTTTCTTCTTTACTACAAAATGGTAAAAAAGTAACATATGAAATCGCTGGAACAGTATTAGAAGTAACATTAGACAAACCTATCGCTCCAGGAGAAAAAGTAACTTTTTCTATGAATTTTGATGGACAAGTACCAGAACAAATTCGTCGTTCCGGACGAAATAGTAGTGAAGGAGTTGCTCTCTCTATGACACAGTGGTATCCAAAAATAGCTGAATACGATTTCGAAGGCTGGCATGCAGATCCATATATAGCAAGAGAATTTCATGGAGTATGGGGAAACTTTGATGTAACGATACATATTGATAAAAACTATATTCTAGGAGGATCTGGGTATTTACAAAATCCCGAAGAGATTGGTTATGGATATGAAAAACCGGGTACAAAAGTAAAACACAAAGGGAAAAAGCTTTCCTGGCACTTTGTCGCTCCCAATGTTCATGATTTTACTTGGGCTGCCGACCCAGAATATATCCATGATCTTGTAGAAATACCTAATGGTCCTACCCTACATTTCTTATATAAGAATAATGAGGAAATCAAAGAAAACTGGAAAAAATTACAGCCTAAATCGGTTGAATTAATGAACTATTTCAGTGAAAATATTGGTAAATATCCTTATGATCAATACTCTATTATACAAGGAGGAGATGGTGGTATGGAATATGCAATGTGTACATTAATTACCGGATCCAGAAGTTTTGGAAGCTTAGTAGGTGTAACCGCTCATGAAATGGCACATGCTTGGTTCCAACATATTTTAGCCACCAATGAGTCTAAACACGAATGGATGGATGAAGGGTTTACAACATATATCTCTACTTTAGCAATGGATAAGGTATTAGAGCAAAATAAACCTGATCCTCTAGACGGAACATACAAGGGATATATAAATCTAGCTAATTCTGGAGTAGAACAACCACAATCTACACATGCAGATCGATATGAACATAACTTTGCTTATGGAAGCTCAGCATATAGTAAAGGAGCCGTATTTCTGGCACAATTAGGATATATTATTGGTGAAAAAAACTTAGCAAAAACTATTAGACGCTACTTTGATGAATGGAAATTTAAACATCCTACCCCTAATGATTTTAAGCGAGTTGCAGAAAAAGTATCAGGAATGCAACTAGATTGGTATTTAACGGATTGGACGCAAACCACTAATACCATTGATTATGCTATAAAAAATGTTATGGATAATGAAGGTGAAACACAAATCACATTAAAACGTATCGGATTAACACCTATGCCAATAGATCTTTATGTTCAATATACGGATGGGACAAAAGAATCTTTTTATATTCCTCTTAGAATGATGAGATCCGAGAAAGAAAACCCTTTTCCTTCAAATAAAAGAACTATATTATCTGACTGGTCTTGGGCACACCCAGAATATACCATAAACATATCTAAACCTAAGTCTGAAATAAAATCTGTTAAAATAGATATTACAAACAGAATGGCTGATATTAATGTAAACAACAATAGTTTTTCTCAATAAGAAATAATAAATTAAGGAGATAAGTTTCGAAATAAGTGTTTTTGAAATAAAACTCTAAAAAGAAATTTAATGCACCTTCACTTAAAAACAGTGAAGGTGTATTAGGTTTTAATATAAAATCTTATCTGTACTTTTACCAGTAAATGAAAGAAACGTTTAATCATAAAGAAAAGCTTAAAAGTAAAAAAGAAATTGAGCTCCTTTTCGGAGAAGGAAAATCTATTGCTCAATATCCTATAAGACTTATATATAGAAAATCTTCCATTCAAGAAAATAATGGTCCTAAAACAGCAGTATCGGTCAGTAAGCGTAATTTTAAAAAGGCTGTAGACCGTAACCGTATAAAACGTTTACTTCGCGAAGGTTATAGAAAAAATAAGTATATTGTACATCACAATACTACTCATCAATTCACTTTTATGTTCTTATACACGGGTAAAGAAATGCCTGAGTATGCTTTGGTGGCATCTAAAATGAAAAAAATATTGCAAAAGTTTAACACACAAGAAATTAAAACATAACAACTTTCATGGTTTTATGGTTTAAAAAAATGAAAAAAATGAAAAAGAAAATTCTTTACCCTTCAATAGCGGCTATACTCCTACTAACAACAGTAAGTTTTAAATCTGATTTTTTTGAAATTTCTAAACAGATTGACATTTTCACTACCATGTTTAAGGAATTAAATATGAATTATGTGGATGAAACGAATCCTGCTGAATTGATGGACACCGCTATTAAAGCCATGCTAGATGATTTGGATCCATATACCAAATACTGGAATGAACAAGATGTAGAAGCGTCTAAGATCAGAAATGCCGGTGAATACACAGGAATCGGAGCATCAGTAAAAACCGTAAAAGATAAAATTGTTATTGTAGAACCTTACAGGGATTACCCTGCTGATAAGGCTGGTCTTAAGGCAGGAGATGAAATTATTCAGATTGGAGATGTCCTAGTGTCAGATTTTAAAGAAGATGCAGGAGAATTGCTTAAAGGAGCTAGTGGTACCAAAGTAGACATAACTTATAATAGACAAGGAGCAACTAAAAAAACAGTACTAACCAGAGAAGAAATTGAGGTAAAAGCCGTTCCTTTCTTCTCTTTATTAGAAGATAATACAGGGTATATTGTTCTTTCTAAGTTTAATAATAAAGCTTCCACAGAAACTATTGCTGCTTTAAAAGAATTAAAAGCGAAAGGAGCTGATAAAATTATTTTAGATCTTAGAGGTAACCCGGGAGGTTTATTAAGTGAAGCAATTAATGTAACCAATATATTTGTTCCTAAAGGAGAGCTCATCACAACCACTAAATCTGTTGTTAAAAAATACAACAAAGAATATTTTACAAAAAAGCAGCCTATAGATACTGCTATTCCTTTGGTTGTTTTGGTAAACGGTAGAAGTGCTTCGGCAAGTGAAATCGTCGCAGGAGGAATACAAGATCTCGATAGAGGTATCGTAATCGGTTCTAGAAGTTTTGGAAAAGGGTTAGTACAACGTCCTAAAAAACTAACCTACGGAACACAACTAAAAATAACTATTTCCAGATACTATACTCCTAGTGGAAGGTGTATACAAGCATTAGATTATTGGAATCGTGATAAAAACAACAAGGCAGTTCGTATTAATGAAAAAGATTTTAAAGCCTTTAAAACAAAGAATGGAAGAACGGTTTATGATGGTGGTGGAATCCAACCGGATATAGCAATGGAAACTTCCAAATTTAGTAGTATCACTACTTCCCTGCTTCAATCTAATGCTATCTTCGATTATGCTACTAAATATTATTATGCACATCCTCAGATGGATACGCCTAATTTTAAGTTTACAGCTAAAGATTACGAAGATTTTAAAAATTTCATAAAACAAAGTGATTTTGATTATGAAACGGCCACAGAAAAATCCTTTAAAAAATCCTTAGAGATCGCAAAAAGAGATAAGTTTGATACTGATATTTCAGAAAGTTATAATGCACTATTAGCTTCGATAAAAGTTGCAAAGCACAAAGCACTGGATACTAAAAAAAGTGAAATAATAAATTTGCTTACAGATGAGATTATTAAGCGTTATTCTTATAGAGAAGGGCTATATGAGTACTATATCCTCCATAATCCTGAAATAAAAAAGAGTAAGGAAATTTTAAATGAAAAAAGTAAATACGAGAACATACTTAAGTAGGATATTCTACTAAAAATAAAAAAATCCTGAATTATAATAATTCAGGATTTTTTTATGCTCTTTGCATTTTAATATGCGGGATTCCATCTTCCAGATAGCCTTCTCCTTCCTCGTTAAAACCATGTTTTTTATAAAAACTGATTAAATAACATTGCGCAGAAATTAGAATCTCTTTAGCGGTAAAATGTTTCTCTATTTCCGCAATACAATTTTGGATAAGCATATGTCCATATCCAAATTTTCTTTCTTTTTCAGAAATCACAACTCTACCAATACTTGCCTTATCAAAGTAGTCACCAGTATTAAATAATCTAGCATATGCTATGATTTCATTACCTTTATAACCAATTACATGTAATGCGTAACTATCCTTGTCATCAATATCCTGATATACGCAATCTTGCTCTACAATAAAAACTTCAGCGCGTAAGCGCAAAATTTTGTAAAGTTCAGAAGTAGAAAGTTCATTAAATGGCTTTGTTTTAAAACTTAGATCGGTCATTCAGATAACTAACACATTGCTATTTTATCTACTCTATTTTGATGTCGTCCCCCTTCAAAATCAGTATTTATAAACGTTTTAACCATTTCAATTGCTTGATGTAAAGACGTAAATCTTGCAGGAATACTTATAATATTAGCATTATTATGTTGCCTTGTTAATTCAGTAATTTCTTTAGTCCAACATAATCCAGCACGAACATTTTTATATTTATTCGCAGTCATAGAAACACCATTACCGCTTCCACAAATCAAAATCCCAAAATCCACAGTTTTAGAATCTACATCTTTTGCGACAGGATGTACAAAATCTGGATAATCAACACTACTATCTCCATCCGTACCATAATTTACAACTTCAATACCTTCTGATTCTAAATACGATATAATAGCAAATTTATAATCTGTTCCTGCGTGATCGTTTCCAATAGCTATTTTCACAACTTATTATTTTTTTAAATTAATTTATAAAGTAAAATGTAAACAAAGAACAAAGATACTTCAATCTAAAAAAAGTAAAGTTCAAAAAATCAATAAATTAACTTAACGTTACCCCAATGTTAATAACTAGGTACTCTGTGTTAACATACCATGTGGATAAATAGTTCTTAAAATTGAGGAACTATTTTTGGTAATCTTATTTTTTATTAGAATACAAGCACTCTAATCAATAATCAAAATTATAACTCTACTATTTTTAGCTAAGTTTTTAAACATTAAATTCATGTTATGAACTCTACTTTTTATAGAATAATATCAAAAAATTTGTGTGTTTAATAACTATCAACAGTTGTTAATTAAAATTCATTTTTACAACATTTTCAATTGTTTAGATCATTAATATGTTGTTGATATGTTGCTTAAAATTTAAACTAACCTAAAAAGCAAATAAATCTTATAAAAGTTATACCGCTATTAACACTACATAATAATCACTATTTATTTTTTTTAAATTAAGAAAAAGAAAAAGTATATATAGTATATATGTTGAAAACTATAATTGAATATAGAATTATACTATTCTTAGATGAGAATCATTGTTTAGTTCATCAATGATTTCTAGAACTCTTAATTTATCTTTGATATGTATTTTTAGGTTAATTCCTCCTAGTGCATTGGAGTAAAAAGGAAATACACTAATCATGGTTTCATTTTCAAAAAAATAGGAAATACCTTCTCTTTCCAAAAGATGTTGTAATATTGCATACTCGTTTGGATACGTAAAAGTTGCTATCGAAATAAAATCTTTCATAGAGATACTACCAGTACTAGAGTAGTAAATATACAAATTATAGAAAAGAATTAATTAATTTGTGTTGCTTCTCGGTCAGAATGAACAGGACTATTAATTTCTGACTGCTCATTTATTTTGTTTTTTTGATCTATAGTATTCCCTATATAGAGCATAAAAAAATATATACCCAATAAAAATATTAGGATAAATAAAAATATGATTCTATGAATTTTTTTGACTTTCAACATTCTTATGCTTAGGTAAACGAAAAAAAAATACTCTTGGTATTTTAAAATTAAGTAAATTTTAAGAAAAATATCAGATTTTTTAAAAACTAACAACTGTTAATCAAATAATTATGATTAACAGTAATAAAATAAATATATAACAACTATAATATTTAATAAAGGCTTGTTTATAAATAAACATACTTGTTTACAATAAGCCATAATTTTATATTACTTATTAAAGACATTAATGAAACGAAATAGTAGAAGAAAGAAGTCTCCAAAAATTGAAAATATTACTCAGGGAATACTGAAAATACTTAAATCAGAACCAAATCAATTATTTAATTATAAACAGATTGCTGCTAAATTTGGAGTTAGTGATGCTAGTAGTCGAAATCAAATTATAAAGAAATTATCTCAGCTTGCGGCTAAAAAAGAAATAGAAGAAGTAGAAAGAGGTAAGTTTAAAATTATACCAAATGTAAATACGTTTACAGGAATTCTGGAAATAACTTCGAAAGGTACTGGATATGTTATTGTTACCGAATTAGAAGAAGATATTTTTATTCCGAATAATAATTTAAATAAAGCTTTGAATGGAGATGAAGTAGAAGTGTATGTCTATAGACGTAGACGTAGAGGAAAAAGTGAAGGAGAGATTGCTCGAATCATTTCTAGAAAAAGAGATGAGTTTGTTGGAGTCATAGAAATCCAAAAGAATTACGCGTTTGTTAATATGCAGGATGGCAGGATGTATACAGATATTTTTGTTCCAAAAAATAAAATTAAAGATGCAGAAAATGGCGATAAAGTATTGGTTAAACTTGAAGATTGGCCAGAGAAAGCAGATTCTCCATTTGGAAGAGTAGTAAAAGTATTAGGTAAACCAGGTGATCATAATACAGAAATTCATGCCATTTTAGCACAATATGGATTGCCCTATGAATTTCCTGAAGAAGTAGAAAATTACGCTAATAATTTAGATACATCTATACAAGAATCCGAGATTAAGAAACGTCGGGATATGCGTAAAACATTAACATTTACAATAGATCCTAAAGATGCTAAAGACTTTGATGATGCATTGTCATTCGAGGTTTTAGAAAATGGTAATTATGAGGTAGGAATTCATATAGCAGATGTGTCGCATTATTTGATACCGGGTACAATTTTAGATGATGAAGCATACGAAAGAGCTACTTCTGTTTATCTTGTTGATAGGGTAGTGCCAATGCTACCCGAAGTATTATCTAATAATGCGTGTTCATTACGCCCCAATGAAGAAAAGTATACCTTTTCAGCAGTTTTTGAGCTAAATAATAAGGCAGAAATTGTCAATCAATGGTTCGGAAGAACGGTTACTTATTCGGACGCTAGATTTGCTTATGAAGAAGCACAGCATGTGATAGAAACTAGAGAAAATAATATTCCTGCAGAAATTTCTCTTAGTGGAAAATCCTATAAAACTGATCAAAAAATAGCGGATGCTATTTTAAAATTAGATGAACTTGCCAAAATAATGCGTACAAAAAGAATGGGGCAGGGAGCCATATCTTTTGATAAGGTAGAAGTAAAGTTTAATCTAAACGAAGAAAATAATCCTGTAGGAGTGTTTTTTAAGACTTCTAAGGATGCTAATAAACTTATTGAGGAGTTTATGTTACTTGCTAATAAAAAAGTGGCAGAATTCATCGGAAAGCAAAGCCCTAAAAAAACATTTGTTTATAGAGTACACGATGAACCGAATGACGAAAAGCTAGCCGCATTGCAAAATATAATCGGACGATTCGGTTATAAACTTGATTTAAGAGATCGTAAAACAACTACCAAGTCATTAAACGGACTATTACAAGATGTTCAGGGTAAAAAGGAACAAAACCTTGTAGATACCTTGGCAATTAGAAGTATGAGTAAGGCAGAATATACAACACATAATATTGGACATTATGGATTAGCTTTTGATTATTACTCACATTTTACATCACCAATTAGGCGCTATCCTGATGTTATGGCACACCGTTTGTTACAACATTATCTGGATAATGGTAAGACTGTATCAGAAGAAGAATTCGAAGAAAAGTGTAACCATAGTAGTTCTATGGAAAATTTAGCCGCTAGTGCAGAAAGGGATTCAATAAAGTTTATGCAAATAAAGTTTATGAAAGATCACGGAGATGAGCAATTTCTGGGTGTGATTTCGGGTGTAACGGAATGGGGGATATATGTCGAAATTATAAATAATAAATGCGAAGGGATGATACGTCTTAAGGATATGAATGATGATCATTATGTTTTTGATCAGGATGAATATGCAGTTATTGGTCAGAATTCGAAGAAAATATATCAATTGGGAGATGAAGTATATGTACAAGTTAAGAATGCTGATCTTATTAAGAGACATCTCGATTTTGTAATATTAGGAAGTAAAGAAGAAATAGAATAATACAAGATATAGATCGTTTTGTGATACAATAAATCATTTTTAGTCAAACATTAAAATTTAAAGTCAATGAAAAAATTAAGTGTTTTAATACTCTTACTTATGGTTACCTTAGTGCAATCACAGGATATAATAACCAAAAAAGTTGGAGATTTTAGTGAGCTCAAAGTTTTTGATAAAATTGAAGTAAAACTTTTTAAAGGAACAGAAAATAAAGTAGAAATTTCTGGTGTCAATAAACAAGAAGTAGATGTAGTCATTAAAGATAACATTCTAAAAATTAAGATGTCATTAGATAATCTTTGGGATAACAATAATACAAAGGTGATTGTATATTATACCACAATTTCTAAGTTGGACGTTAATGAAGGTGCAAAGATAAGTGTAAAAGAAACTATTGAATCTTCAACATTGGACATAAGAGCTCAGGAAGGAGGAGAGGTATTTGCAAAATTAGATACAGATCAACTTATTGCCAGAGCAGTTACAGGAGGAGAACTACATTTAGAAGGAAAAGCAAAGGATCAAGAAGTGACTGTCAAAGCGGGTGGACAATACATAGGAGAAGATTTAAGAACAGAAAATACAAAAGTTAAAATTAGTGCAGGAGGAAGGGCAAGCGTAAATGCCAGTACGTATGTAAAAGCAAATACTGCAGCAGGTGGAACCATTAGGATTTATGGAAAACCAAAAGAAATTGATTCTAAAAAAGTATTTGGTGGCAAAATAATAGAGGTTAACTAAGTAGTATTTTCTAAATTTGTAAGAAATACACTTGCAAAATTATGCTTCAAGATGCTCAGGCCGCTATCCCTATTGGTTTTTTATTAGCTTTTTTAGTTGGTCCAGTCTTTTTTGTATTATTGGAAACAGCTGCAATTAAGGGTTTTAGAGCAGCTATTGTCGTTGATTTAGGTGTGATTTTTGCGGATATTGTTTTTATTTTAATTGCATATTACAGTACAAAACAACTAATAGATAAGATAAAAGATGATCCAGCTCTTTTAATTCTTGGGGGAGTGTTAATAGCTACATATGGTGTTATTTCTTTCATACAAGAGAAGAAAAATTATAGGAAACTAAGAGATACATCTGTTGAAATTATTAATAAGCGTAATTATATTATGCTTTTTATTAAAGGTTTTCTTCTTAACTTTATTAATGTAGGTGTATTAGCATTTTGGATTTTTATACTTGTGGGATTTAGAACACAAGATAATATGAGTGGAAAAAGAATAGTACTATTCTTTACAATGATTCTAGGAACCTATCTTTTTATTGATATTTTTAAAATGCTTCTAGCCAAGAGGCTAAAGAAAAAACTAACACCAAGAAGAACATATTTAATTAAACGAGCTATTAGCGTTATATTGATTATTTCAGGTGTTTTTGTAATAGTAAAAGGAGTATTACCAGATACTATGGAAAAAAAGATTAAGGATAGAATTGACAGAATTGCTCCAGAATCCAATTATAAGTAGATACTATTCTAAGAAGTTTTATAAAATAAAAAAACCTGTGATAATTCACAGGTTTTTTTTGAGGTGTCGAGCGGATTCGAACCGCTGTAGATGGTGTTGCAGACCACTGCCTAGCCACTCGGCCACGACACCCTTTTTGTGTCTTAGAGCGCAAATGTAAAAAAATTTATGAATACTTTGGATTTATTTATCGTTTTTTACTCCTAGTAATTGTAACCATCTCTACATTTCCTCCAATTGGTGGGTTAATTTTGGATACATCTATGGTTGCTTTATCAACAAGGGGTAGCTCTTTTAATATCCGATTAAGGATACGTTCGGCTGCGTGTTCTAGTAACTTAGAAGGAATAGCCATTTCTTCCTTAACTATATGATTAAGATGTACATAATCTACAGTATCTGCAAGATGATCGGTACTTGCTGATTTGTTAAGATTAGCCTTTATATTTAAATCAACTCTATAATCAGAGCCAATTTTTTTCTCTTCTATAAGACATCCATGATATGCGTATATCTTGATGTTTTTTAATTTTATTAATCCCACTAATTTTTTTACAAAGGTAGCAAGAATCTTTTATTTGAAAAGTAGTAAAAGTATCGTTTTAGGCAATAAATCATACATAAGTATTTAGATACTTGATAGATTATATACAATTGTTGTGAGTCATTAGAAATATTAGGTAATATTAGGTAGTTTTGTGTTTTTATTTTTTAGCAATGACAGAAGAAAAAAAATCACTCAATTTTATTGAGAATATAATAGAAGAAGACTTAGAAAATGGAATGAAATCTAATGAGTTACGTTTTCGTTTCCCTCCTGAGCCTAATGGGTATTTACATATTGGACATACCAAGGCTATAGGTATAAGTTTTGGATTAGGACTTAGATATAATGCTCCCGTTAATTTACGTTTTGATGATACAAATCCTGCAAAAGAAGAGCAGGAATATGTTGATGCGATTAAGAAAGATATTTCTTGGTTAGGATATCAATGGGATAAAGAATGTTATTCCTCTGATTATTTTCGGCAATTATATGATTGGACAATAGCATTGATTAAAAAAGGAAAAGCATATGTGGATGCTCAATCTTCTGAGCAGATTGCAGAACAGAAAGGAACCACAACGCTACCGGGTACAAATAGTCCATATAGAGATAGATCTATAGAAGAAAACTTGGATTTGTTCCGAAGAATGAAAGAAGGAGAATTTGATGAAGGAGCGTATGTGGTTAGGGCAAAAATAGATATGGAAGACCCCAACATGTTGATGCGGGATCCTTTAATGTATAGAATACTTAAGAAAGAACACCATAGAACAGGAAATGATTGGTGTATATATCCTATGTATGATTGGACACATGGAGAAAGTGATTATATAGAGCGTATATCTCATTCACTTTGTTCATTAGAATTTAAGCCCCATAGAAAGCTCTATGATTGGTTTTTGGATCAAGTATATTCAGAAAATAATATAAGGCCTAAGCAGCGTGAATTTGCACGTTTAAACCTTAGTTATACTATTATGAGTAAACGTAAGTTGCTTAGATTAGTTAACGATGGTATAGTAAATGGATGGGACGATCCTAGGATGCCTACGATTTCGGCTCTAAAGAGAAGAGGCTATACCCCTGCATCAATAAGAAAGTTTATAGAAACTGTGGGAGTAGCTAAAAGAGAAAATGTTATTGATGTTTCTTTGTTAGAGTTTTGTATAAGAGAAGATCTAAACAAAACTGCATCTAGAGTTATGGCTGTATTAGATCCAGTAAAATTAGTAATATCTAATTATACAGTTGATGACGAATGGTTAGAAGCAGAAAATAACCCTGAAGATCTTACCACAGGATGTAGAAAAGTACCTTTTTCTAACGAATTATATATAGAAAGAGAAGATTTTAAAGAAGAAGCGGGGCGAAAGTATTTTAGATTAACGCTCGGAAAAGAAGTACGTCTAAAAAATGCTTATATCATCAAAGGAGAAAGTGTTGTGAAAGATGTTAATGGAGATATAACAGAAATTCATTGTACATATGATCCTAAAAGTAGATCGGGGAGTGGTACAGAAGAATCAAAACGAAATGTAAAAGGAACACTACATTGGGTATCAATAAAACATGCAATACCGGCAGAAGTTAGAATATATGACAGATTATTTAATGATGAAGCACCAGATGGTCATAAGGATAAAGATTTTATGGATTTTGTGAACCCGGATTCATTAAAAGTAGTTACTGGTTATGTTGAGCCAAGTTTACAATCATCTAAAATATTGGATCAATTTCAATTTCAGCGATTAGGATATTTTAATGTTGATTTGGATAGTAAAAAAGAAGCCCTAGTTTTTAACAAAACAGTTGGTTTGCGGGATACTTGGGCCAAAGTAAAACCAGTAGAGAATAAACAATCACATTCTAATAAACCACAAGCAAATACTAGTGCTAATATCTCCGGAATAGATGTGATCAAAAGAGGAGGGAAGAAGTATACCAATTTACCTGAAGATAAGAGAGAAATACTAAGAGCAAAAATAATTGAAGCAGCAAAAACAGTCAATATCGAAGAATTGATACCACTTTATGGTACAGCTGTTAAAAAGGTTGGGACTAGAATTGTTGTTACTATTGCTTTAGGTGAAATATTAAGAATAAAAGGGTTACAACCCGATCAGTTGGCAATGGACTTTATTACTAAAGGGAAAGAAGATGCTAATGAATTATTGAGAATGGAAGCATCTAAATTAGCTGATATATATATAATATAATAGTATAAAAAATTAAGGGCATTATAATATTTATAATGCCCTTAATTTTTTAATTTTCACTGATTTGTTCATCAATTGGAATCTCTATTTCAGTCTTAAAACTTGGAAAAAGCTCTTTGGTTTCTGGATCATCCAGAAGTTTATTAGATTCAATAAAATACCAGTGCTCTCTTTTTTTATCATAAAAGCCAAAAAGAGAACTTTTTAAAGTTACTTTCCTTCCATTAAAATCCATTCTAATGGTATTTTTAATAAGACAGCGATATTCTTTTTTCTCTTTTCTAATATCTGTAAGTTCATCAACAGCAGAATTTATAATTTTTATTTTTTGAGCAGACATCGTTTTAAAAATATCTTCTGTTAATTGTTTTAATTGTTTTTCTCCGTATTTTTTTAAAATAAGGGGATGAGTAAATTTTAATATAGTATTGTAATCTTTCTTCATAGAAGCTTCACAAACTAATTTGGCATCTCGTAATGCATATTCTTTAAGAGTATTTATATTTTGAGAAAAAATGCTCCCGGATATAAAAAATAGAATTACTAAGTATTTATTCATGATTGTTAAAATTTAAGCAAAGGTAATTTTTATTAATATAAATAAAAATTATTGATTTATAATTAATATTGTTTTTCTTTATTAAAAAGAACTTAAATTAAGAGTATTTAAGATGATAAAAAAAAGAAGTAATGTAATATTATATGATGAGATCTTAAAGTTTCTTAAAAGGGTTAATTTTAATTTTTTGATAAAAAGTTGTGATAATAGTCTAACTTCAGTTAAGGTCTTTATAAAAAATAAAAACCCAATCAATTTATCTGATTGGGTTTGTTTGTTTAGTCAAAAAAAGTGGCTCTATGTTGATTTGAGTGGGTAGGATAAAAAAGTTATTTTTAAAGGATGATGAATTCACAAGAAATATTTGCT
>CANMKK010000003.1 GCA_947498455.1 uncultured Aquimarina sp. | reverse complement strand
CACTGTGGGATATTTTACATAATATTACATTATAGCTACGAATTAACTTAACGTGCCGCAAATTGGCTTTTACATAAATTACTATGAAATAGAATCACTGTGGGATATTTTACATAATATTACATTATAGCTACGAATTAACTTAACGTGCCGCAAATTGGCTTTTACATAATTGCTGACGATATAAAACACCTAACGGTGTCGTTATATCTGCAATTATGTAAAATACTACGTATACGCCAATTTGCTACAATATATATTTGTACTATAATGTTCTGCGTTATGTAACTTTGCTTTGGTAAAAAGCGAAGTTCCTTTCTCAAATTTTCTTTGATTTTTTTCTTCTCCAAAAGCTTCTTTAAAAATGTAATGGAATACTCTTTTTGCAGCTAGGGTAGAGGAGTGGAGGCAAAATGTGTATGGAATGGGGTATTTCACACTAATCTTCAAATAATTACGGAACTCCGTAAGTCTCAGTTATTAACAATTATTATCTTTATAGATTAACAGATTTATAAAAACAATATGCCTGAAATAGATATAATTAGTGAATTAAAAAGACTTTTTGATTTAGCAAAACGAGTAGATGAATTTGAATTTATAAATATCCTGATTGGTTATAATGGAATGGGAGACCAAAGGTTTCTATCACATTTATATGAGAGTGAGAGGTTAATAAATGAAGTTGAAAATCTTATGGATAAAGCAACTGATAAACATACAAAAACTCGTTTAGGACTTTTATTATACGGACACATATTTGAAATGGATGAACTCTATAATGTTCTTGGTAATTTATTAAGGATAGCTACTGCTCAAGGTCTAAGATATATACCTGATTTATATAATAGGTTTGACCAAGATGATATAACACCAACAGAAAAACTAAAACGTTTATTAGAGCACGGAGTTCAATGTCGATTTGAAGATTTTATAATACAATTGCAATCATTATATTATAATAGAATACGTAATGCCTTCGCACATTCATCATATTCTCTCATTGATGACGAGTTTATTATAATTAAAGGTAAAGAAGTTGAAATTGAAGGAACTCTTAAAAGGTCAGTTAGTCTAGATGATTTTTTACTTCCAACAATAAAAGATTCATTGTCCTTCATTAATGAGTTTTTCTCTTTACTTAAGGAGCATAAAATGTCTTATAAATCTAATAAGGTAATCCAGGGCAGTTTATCAAACATTGAACCTATAATGATTTTAGGTAATCCTGAAGATGGGTTAATTGGTTTTGAAAGTTTTTCAGGAAGCTCTATAAAAATTAAAAACGCCTATGGTACCGACCGATTTATTGAGGCAATGAATATTCGTTTAACAAATACAAGTGATGCAAATAAAGCTTTACTCGATGAAATAGAATCTTATAACGAAAAAAAGAAACCATCTGGGGCAAATTTTGAAGATTTAAAGAATAGAGTTCTCGCTACAGGAGAAAAACAACTTATAAGAAACTTATCTGTTGTAGTATATAACTATGCAAATGACACCTTTAAGGCTGGAGAAGCTAAACCTTTAGCTCAAAAAGAATATATAATGAAAGCGGCATTATCTTATTATGATATGGCAATTTCTTTAGATTCAACTTACGGAAGACCTTATCTTAATAGAGCATTATCAAAATTAAAATTAGCCAATTTTAATGGAACAATAAATAATCAACTAAGAAGGCAATTATTAGAAGATTTAAAAGAAGCTTTAAAATATGAACCTACAATGTTTGAAGTTTTTAGTAATTCTGGTATGTTACAAATGGAAATTGCATTTGAAGAAAAAGAAACGGATAAAAAGGAAATTGAACTTTATAATGCCATAGAGAATTTTAAAAAAGGAATTGAACTTTATCCCAATGACGACATTGTTTATGAAAGGTTAGCTACTTCTCATTGGGAGTTAGCGAATATCAGTGATAGTAACAATAAAGAAAATTTTGAAAAATCTATTGAGAATATTGAAATAGCAATACAAAAAAATGACAAATTATCTCATAATCTACTACTTGCCTCCATCCTAGGTGAATATGGAGATTTTGATGAAGAAAACTTTCAAATACATTATGATAAAGCTATAGAAATTCTAAAAAAATTAGAAGATAAATATGGAGTAAATACTGAAATAAAGTATCGTTTAGGGAATAAATATATGTCATTGTCATTGCATTTAGAAAATCTTGAATATTGTGAAAAAGCATTTATAGAATATAATGAAGTCAAAAAAATAAATGAATCTGATATTAATACATTAAATAATATAGGCTTTTGTTTACTACATAAATCTCGTTTATTAAAGGATAAAGAAGCTCAAACAGCTTTAAATGACTCTATCTCAATTTTAGAAGAAGTCTTAGAAAAAGATAATAGCCACTCTAATACATATATTAACTTAGGCGTAGCATATATAGAAAAGCATAAAGCTTCTCCTAAAATAGATGAACTTTTTTTAGAAAAAGCAATAGGTTTTTTAGAAAAAGCAGAAACATTAGATAACGGATGTTGTTCTATTCAAGTTTCCAGAGCCTATTCCCTGAAAGGAGATATTGCAAATTCTATACTATGGTTGCAAAAATCTCTAGATAGTGGTGAAGTTTTTGAAAAAGATGACATTATTAATAACGAAGATTTCAATAATATAAAGAATGATGAGTCTTTAAATAAAATTTTTGAGAAAGAGTAAAATGTCAAAATCTAAAAGAAAAAAACAAAGAAATAAAAAGCAAAACCCTACTGCCAATATTGTCTATTCCATAGATAAGGACTTGAATATAGCACTCAATGATTTAGCAATTAAAAGAAAAGGAGGAGCAATAAATTTTAGAGGAATGGGGTTTCAATTACTCTATTCTTGTTTTACTCTTTTAAATGAATTAAATAACTCTAATCTTGAAAAAAGTATCCGTTTAGAAGGGATTGAAGACCTTGACGTAATTGAAGTCGATAATAATCAATACATTCAACTTAAATCTTCAATTAATACTATAGATGCAGGTAGTTTCTGGAAAATGGGCGTTTTACAAAACTTCTTAGACTCATTTACAATCAATCCTAATTGCAACTTAAAAATTGTATATAATTTTAAAACTTCAAAAGGAAATCTAAATGATTTAGTGATTAAAAAAGTTACTGATAAAACAGTTACTTTTTGGAAACAGAAATTTGAAGATTCATCAATAGACATAACCAATATAGATTTTGACTTGTTCATAAGAAATATTGATTTTATAAATGTTTCAGAATCCTACTTAATAGAAAGTTGTAACAAACTTTTATTTGAAAAGTTTAATATCAATTTAGGTACGGAAAATCAATATCTAAAAGCCCTTTTTTATAATTCATTTAATTGGTCTAGAGAACGTACTCCAGTAAAATATTTAGACTTAAAGAAAGTATTTCAATTAGTAACGGATTCTTTTTCAAAAAGCCCAACTAATCCAGCAATCGAAAATAATTGGATACAAAAAATTGATTTTGATTACTTAGCAAACTCAATAATAAGAGATGATTATTTTGAAGGCAAGGCTGCAAAACCAATTCATATTGCTCAAGATTTACCAGTAAAAAGAAATGAATGGCATAATCAAATTTTAAAAGGAATAAATGAAAATAGTATAGTAGTTGTTAAATCTTCAAGTGGTCAAGGTAAGTCTACTTTGGCTTGGCAAACATCTTTTGAATTAAAACAAAATGGTTATACGATTTATGAATTAAAATACTGTAATGATATTAATAATGTAGCCAGTTTATTTGATTTTGTAGAATCACGTGTACAGATTGGTGAATTGCCTATCATCGTAATTGACGGGCTAAACAATACTTTATCGAAATACTATGAATTGATTGACAGAACACATTTTTTACCTATAAAATTTATAATAACTACTCGTCACATAGATTGGTATCGATATGGGTTGGATTTATCTGAAGCAAGTACTAAGATTATAGATATAAGTTTATCTGTTAATGAAGCAAAAACAATTTTTTTAGAATTAAAAAAACGAGATAAAATACATTCCGAAATTTCAAATTGGCAATCTGTATGGGAGAAAATGGAATCGAAGGGATTATTAATTGAATATGTATATCTATTGACTAAAGGAGAAATGCTCTCCAATCGATTAAGTACTCAAATAAAAGAAGTTAATACAGAGAAAGATGCAAATTCAAAAATAGAAATACTTCGTCTTATTTCGATTGCCGATGTTTTAGGTTTAAAAATTAAGTCTATAAATCTTATAAATTTTATTCAGGAAAATATTGGGTTTATAACAGATAGAGGAGAGGCATTAAAGCAACTTGAAAATGAGTTTTATTTAAAATTTGAAGAAGAATATATAGAAGGTCTACACCCTGTTAGGTCACAGCATTTAGTAGATATTTTAAATGACTTTATACCTATAACAAATACTCTTTTATCTCTTTATAAGATAATTACAGAAGATTTTATATATGATTACTTTATTAATATTTCTCCTTTAATAAAGTCAAATTCAAAAGATTCATTTTATGATGATTTAGCTAAACTGGTTTCAAAGCAAAAGTTTTCCGAAATGGTATTTGCTATAGACGGATTAATGCATAGTGAACCATTACAATATTGGACGGAAAATAAAGCTATTTTTGACGATGTTTTTAATCACGGGGGGATTGAGCTATTTATTACAGAAACATTACCATTCACTAAATTAGACACAATAAAAAGCCTTAGTGAATCTCTAGGAGATAAGCTTTCTGGTTTAAATTTTCTTTCACAAAAGTCTGAAGAGCTAGCTCCGTATGATATAAAAGAATCTGATATAATAAAATTCACAAATTATTTATCCAATCATCTAGATACTAATTCCAATAACATAAAAAGCTATCAAGGTTTAGGGTTTCTTATTAAGTGGTTTAAACAACTATCGGTTTCAATACCATTAAAAATTGAATTGAGCGAAAGTAAACTATTGGAAGTATTAAAAAATGAAAGTATTGATGAAGCTTCTGAACTTTTTAGCTATTATAATATTACAAACTCCAAAAAACACTTGCGATTTGTAAAAAAACATAAGGATTTAGTTATTGGCATCCTAAAAAGACAAACTAACTCATTAACAATTAAAGAAAAAGGTAAAAATATCCATATAGAATATTTGTTAGACCAAGATGCCGACAAAGCGAACGAATTTAGTGTATATAGAATTCAAACTGTTCACAATTTACTACCTATCTATAACAAGTATTGTACTAAAGCTATAATTCTTCCTTTTCCAAATGAAGAAATTTACAAGGTTGTTTTACAGAACTCAATTAAAGCAATGCCAAAAGAAAATATTGTAAATACTTTTGATGTTCATATTAATCAAATATGGAACAATACAATACTTGATAAATACCGCTCCTCTTCAAATTATGAATGGCAAAACCAATACATAAAAATACGAGAGGAGGCATTAAATTTTTCTAAAATATGTGTTAGATACTTTGAATCTTCAATGGAAGGAAATCAATCTAGGTTTAAATCTTCATTAAATAAATTAATTGCACAAATAACACTCTTATCAAATTTATTGAGTACAACAAAAGGATATTTTAGGCAATCAAGGAGATATTTTGACAAAGCTAAGTTTTCGGAATATGAAAAAGGAATAAGTGATTGGTGTGCTTCTTTGAGAAATACTCTTAATCAATTAGCTAACATAATTAAACCTAAGCAAAGTAATGATAGAAATGTAGCATTTATAAACTTGAAAGCAGTATTTTATAAGCTATCAGTAATGCAACAATCATTTGATAATGTAGTAGGGTCTACTTATATATATCACGATACTTTTAAGTTAAAAGAAGAAGAAAACGTTTGGTATAATAGATTACTTATGACTGTTTCATATTATATACTAATCTTCATTAATTCCAATCGTGGTAGAATATTTAATACTAAACAAACAATTCAAAATTGGTGGCAAACATATAATGAAAATAAATTATTGGAAGTTCATCAAATAATTAAAGAATTTGAGAACAAATCCTATTTTTCATTTCATCTTCCAAATAGAATTACGAATACAGAAACCTTAAGCGAAATTGTTATAGGAGTAACAGGATTAATGCCTGAAAGTTTTGAAAATGATTCTTTATTCTTGATTGAAGGGTTGGCAGACTTAGCTTCTACAGAGATTGATTTTTTTAATTTCATTAATATCCAAGATTCGCAAGCTATTAGTAATGGTTTCAGAGTTCAAAAAGTACTTTTTGAGAGAATTAAAAATTTTATGGAAAAAGGCGAATTAGAAGAAAGTGATTATGGCAATCCTCTTCCAATAAATGTAGATGAAGCTTTATTAGAATCATTAGATGGGGTTACGATAAAAGAAAACTTACTAAATAAAAATGCTGAACTATTCACTAAAATGATGTTTGATATTTGGAAATTATCAGAGTATAGAAATAGATTGAACAACAAAAATGATATAGAGAATGAATGGTTACAAGAAATGGAAAAAGAGTATGGAGAAAATATACAGAAGTATCTCAATAAAATTGAACTCTCAAATGAATTTCAAAACGATATTGAAAATTTCATAAAAGAGAGTACCATTTTTTCTAATGATAAAATAATAGAGAGTTTGACTAACCATCTTTCTGAAATTAGTATTGTATGATTATTCAAACTTTTCCAGTTCCATAATTAACACGTTTCTTAAAATCAATGACTTCATCCTTTAGTTTCTTATTAGCATTTTCAATAAGTTCATTTTGAAGTTTCATAATGCGTAATAAATCGTGAATTGCATTTAGGTTGTCTAGTTGTGTATATACGATTTTCTCAAGGTCGGCTTTAGTATATTTAGGATATGGCATAAAATTTGAAATAAAGTTATTAACAATGAAAATTTAACTAAAAATTACATTTATATAATTTTAACTTACATAAAGTTAATTCAAACTTATAAATTAAATTTTAAAAATACAAGTTTAGATTACTAAAATTTAATTTAAACTTATGTTTTAATAAGTATGTATTATATATTTAAGGTAGAATACATCAAATAATTATGGCAACAGAAAGGATAAATAGAATAAAAGAAGTACTAGTAATTCAAGGGAAATCACAAGTATGGCTTGCGGAAGAATTGGGAAAAAGTACGACTTCTGTAACAGCTTTTTGCAATAATAAATCTCAACCACATTTAAAAGATTTAAAAAGAATTGCAGAAATACTAGATGTGGATATCAGAGAGTTATTAGTTTCTACAAAATGATTGCCTTAGAGTTCCTAAAATCAGAATTAAAAAGTCATAACTTAGAATTAATTGCTAAAACCGATGGGAGGGAAGGAGTAGACTTTTTAATAGGTAATCATCACATATACTTACAATCGTTAGATTTAGATATTGTAAAACAAAGTATTAAAATTGCAAAGCAAGATTTAGGAGAACTAAATGATAACTTGTTTATCACTTTAGTTTTAATCATAGAAGAACAACCAAGAGTTGTGTATGTAATTCCATCCAAGTATTTACAAGATTCCAATAGCAATTTATTTATGAATAATGAAGTGGGTTTAATGCCTAGTTTATCTAATTGGGAGATTAAAATAACAAGCAAAACCATAGAGGAATTAGAAAAGTATGCTTTAAATAATATGATAGATAAACTAAAAGCTTAGTTTTATAATATTATGTAAAATAGAGCCTGCGTTTTTACCGAGATGAAGCGTTGGCAAAACGGCCTCAGAAAACTTTGGTAAAAACAATAGGTGAATGAGCGTACATATTTTAGAGGTCTATCAATACATATCCTTTAATAATAACAGCTTTTAATCTAGTTCTAAGCAGTCTTAAAACGTTCCAATGTTTTCTAAAATATAGCGATTGAACCGTACATTGTTTCCAAAGGTTTGTGCAGCCTTGATTTTTTTGTTTCTTTTTTTATCAAGAAAAAAAGATATGCATACACTTAGAAAGCTTCAAACAAATGCACAATTTAAGCAAGTGTATAAAATTTTAAGCCTGGATATGCGCTGGGAAAATTTTATTCTCTTGCGGCAACCTTGACGAGAATGTCGTAGAAAAAAATCTTGCAGGGTTTTCTTCGAATACGAGAATTATAATTAAGAGCAAAAGGTTTAGCTTTTTTTGGTGTGGCCAAGCGGTGGCAAATTGAGTTTAAAAATAAATGCCATAAAGCATTTAATTTTTTAAAAACAATAAAGCGGTTGGGCGCGGCAATTTTACATAGCGTCTAATTATAGTACAAACAGCAGAATGTTTATTATTTAGTACTAAACCCAAGAGCCTAATGTTTAATGACCCAAGTACAAAAGTTTATTACGAAGAACTAAACTTTATGGGATATTTTACATAATACTACATTATAGCTATCAAATGGATAAACCACTCTTATTGACAAAGCAATACATTTGTACTATAATTTATATTATGTAAAATAGAATATTTAAATAATACTATTTATATTTTCATTTCATACTTTCATTAATTCCCTACATCACCCAAACATTAAATTACTCTATAAGAAACTAAAGAATTTCCTTTAATGGTCACAAAATCAGTAGCTGGATTAGGGTACATAAGAATATCAGTATCTGTTTGCCTATTAGTAGCATATATCTAACAAACATTAGTTAGATATTTTGATTATATCTCGTAAATTTATACCTTTTTTTTGTAATATATTAAATATTGTGTTAAAAATCAAAGACTTACATATATGTAAAGTATGGGTGTTGGTTTTTAATAAAAAGAACATTTAAACCAAAGCAAAAACTAAGAAATAGAATTTCTCGATCCTCTAATTTTTACTTCTATCTTTTATCTCATTTTATTACCATGAATATCTATTTCTGTAACTGTCCTATTTAGTTTCTTGACTTCTTCGAGTTGAGTGGCCTTATCTCCAACCACCAGATAAATCATATCATCTTCTTGTAAATATTTAGAAATAATTGATTTATAATCTTTTTCGGTCATACTAACTAATTCTTTTTGATCATCCTCCATAAAGGATGCGGGCTTATTAAATTTACTCATTTCTCTAAGTATATTTAATTTATCTTCTAAGCCTTCGTATGCTCTGGTTTTTGCTTTTAGAATTTTGTTTTTAGTAATTTTCACATCTTCATGATCAAAATCATTTTCGTAATTCGTGATTAGGTTTTCAATAATTTTTAATGAAGGTAAAGTTGCATTGGCTCTTACGCTGGTACTTATAATAAATGGACTTTTGTTTCTTGAAGCTTTAATACCAGAATATGCACCATAGGTGTATCCTTTCTGGATTCTTAATGTCTGAAATAATTTGCCACTAGATCCTCCTCCAAGAATCTCATTGGCATAATCCAAATTATTAAAATCCTCATTTGTTCCTGATAGCGCAATATTTCCAATATAAATGACTGACTGTTTCGCTCCGGGAACATCTATAAAATACAATTGATTTCTTTGGTTTTTTTTAATAATATCCAATTCTGGAACAGTTTCTCCTTTTGCGTTCCAATTTAATGAAAGTGATGATATTGCATTATCAACAACTTCCTTTTTTACATTCCCTACAATATGAAAAGAAGTATTATGGGGAGCTAATTTTTTATACTGCGTTATTACATCTTCTAATGATATATTCTCAATTGTCGATAAGGTACCTGAACTAGGAGTTCCTAAAATATGTTGATCTCCATATATTAGTTTGCTGAAATTAATTGATGCAATGCTTCTAGGGTTTGCTTCCCTATTTTTTATATCCGTTTTTAGTACTTGTTTTATCCGATCAAACTCTTTTTTGTCCCACCGAGGCTGTACTAATATTTCTTCTACTAGAGTGAGTGTTTCTGTAAAGTTTTTGGACAAACAAGAAGCGGTGATTCGAATTTCTTCATCAGTGGTATAAAAACCAATCGAAGCACCTAATAATCCAATAGCTTCTTCTAATTCTTCGGGAGTTTTAGTTATTGTCCCTTCCATCATTAATTGTGTCATTAGGTTAGAAACTCCTGATTTATCAATAGGATCCATACTATGACCACCTGGTATCGTAATATCAAAATGAACTAATGGTAACTCATTATTTTCTATTCCATAAATCTTTATTCCATTAGTAGTATCACTAGTCCATACTGGAGGGCTTTTCACCAAAGGTAATTCACTGAAATTAGGCTCACTACGATCATTTGTAGAAGGAGTTTTTTTATATATAGCTTCTTCTCCTTGACTTACTTCTTCAGTAGCAATACCCTTTTTCACTTCTTCCTGCCATACTTCTGCTTTTGTAGCTTCTGTTATTGCAAGATGTAGTTGTCCTTTGGGGACTATACTGGTCATTACATAATTTTTATCTTTAATATATGTATTATAAACTCGAATAATATCTTCCTTAGTAACTGCATTTGTCAATTTTGCCATTTCCGAAAGATATCCTGGATCTCCCTTAAATTCATTATGTTGTGCTAATTGACGTGCTTTTCTTAATACGGTACTAAAATTTCTATATAATCCTGTTTCTAACTTGGCTTTAATCCGTTTCAATTCATTATCGGTAAAACCAATGTTCTCGAATCTTGTCAATCCATTTTCTATAGCAACCTTAACACTATCTAAATCTTTACCACTATTTGCCCGTATACTAATTGTAAATTCTCCTGCTAATTCATAAGAATTTTGATATGCATACGGACATGAGGTGAGTTTCTTCTCTTCGACAAGAATTTTGAATAATGGAGATTTCTTACTACCACTTAATATCCTACCGAGAATTTGCAACGCATACATATCTTTATGGTATTTTTCTACAGTAGGGAATACCATTTTTAACTCTGGTAGTTTTGCGAAATTATCTTCAAAAAAAAGCGACTTTTTTTGTTGTAAAACTACGGGCATTGGATCCAAAGGAACCACATCTGGACCTGTTCTAATTTCTCCAAACCATTTTTTAACTAATTTTTTAGTTTCACCGATATTAATATCTCCAGCGATTACTAATGTAGCATTATTTGCTCCGTAATATTTTTTATAAAATTCTTTTACATCTTCGAGCGTAGCAGCCTGTAGATCCGGAAGCTGTCCTATGGTTGTCCAACTATACGGATGGTTTTCTGGATATAGGTTTTTTCGTATAATTTCATTTGTATATCCATACGGCCTATTATCAACATTTTGGCGTTTCTCATTTTTAACTACTTGTTTTTCTCTTTCTAACGCCTCTTTGGTAACGGTGTTAATCATATACCCAAAACGATCAGAATCAATCCATAAGACTTTTTCAAAAGCATCTTTAGGGACTACTTCATAATATATGGTATAATCACTAGAGGTTCCTCCGTTTCGTGCTCCTCCCCACTCCGGAATTAATTTTCTATTTGCTCCCACAGGAGTATTTTCGGAATCATTAAAAGACATATGTTCAAAAAAATGCGCAAACCCTGTTTTTCCGGGTTTTTCTCTATTCGATCCGACATGCATCATTGTAGCTACTGCCACAATTGGATCACTATGATCTTCATGTAGTATTACTTGTAATCCATTATCCAAAGTAAATTTTTCATAATCAATCTTAAATTCCGGAACTTCTACAGTGTTATTGATATCAGTAACTTTTTGTTCCTTTTTAGAACAAGAAATAATAAGCGTAGCTATTAGTATGGTAATACTAGGTTTTTTAATAAATGACATTTTTTGTGTAATCTCTGATTAATGAATTGTGGTTTGGTTTGTTCAAAAATAGAAAAACAAATAAAGTAAAGTTATAAATGAATCATAAAAGAAGAGAAAACCCCATGGCTTGAGTAGGATAGTTTAATTTTAGATATTTTCCCATCAATTTTAACAAAGGGAATGCGATACGTATCTTTTATTATTTCAATACAGGATGTTGGAATTTTATAGTGCAATGAAATATACTTTTTTAAAGGTTCTTTAGTAGATGTATAACTATCATTTTTACTAATCATAAATTTATAATTACAGTGTGATGTATATGCCATGGTATGGATATAATCTTTGGTAATTTTAGAACTTGTTTTATAAAGATGACTTCCTACAAACATTGTATCATCGACACTACTTATAAAATCTTTAGGATTATATTTAGGAGGAAATGGAAAACATCTTTGATGTGCTTTATAGGTAGCCTCTTTCATACTCCAAAGTTTCCAGACCATATTATCAGGATTCTTGGCTTCAAGTATGAGTTGCTGCTCTGATTCTGTAAATATTTTTTGTAACCAACCTCTCCTCTGCCAATTACTCTGGACAGAAGCAAGATGTAGATCTACAATATCATTTCCGATCACTTGATAGCTAGTTTTTCTTGAATTATTTCAATGGAAGCTTTTATAGTAAGCATTTTTTCCATTGCATCATTATCAATTTCAATATCAAATTCATCTTCTACATCAAGAATTACATCTACCAAATTGGCGGAGTTAATTTCCAAATCATTTATAAAGTCTGTTTCTTCAGAAAGATTTTCGAATGCTTCTTGATTTTGAACATAAGGAGCTACAATGGTTCTAAGCTTTGATATTAATTCTTCTTTTGTCATAATTTGTATGTATATTGGTATTTGTCTAAATAGACAATTTTTATTTTAATCCACATTGTGGAGTTTAATTCTTCGTGGCAGTTGACTTATTTTCTGAAAACTTTTTGAAAACAACGCAAGCATTGACATCCCCAAAACCAAAACTTGCTTTCATAATAACAGATGGTGTTTTGTTAATAGTTTTTGTAGGTATTCTTTCTCGATCTACCAAAGCGGCTATTTCTGGATGTAAATCTTCGCAGTTGATGTTTCCAAAAATAAAATTTTCCTTTAATTGTAACACAGTAGCTACACTTTCTATACTACCTGAAGCAGCCAAACAATGCCCTACAAGACTTTTTAGGGAATTTATATAGGGAAATTCTTTTCCGTTTAACTCTAATGCCTGACTCCAATTTCTAATCTCAGTAGCATCTTTGGTAGTTGCCGTTAAGTGACCATTAATAGCGTCGATTTCATCTGGACGAATATTAGCATTGGTAATAGCTTGTCGAATACATTTTTGAACAGCTATATTATTAGGAGCTGTCATACTACCTCCGCCTCTTTGTCCGCCGCTATTGGTATGCCCTCCTAAAATTTCTGCATAAATTGTAGCTCCTCTTTTTTTTGCGCTATTCAGACTTTCTACAACTAATGCCCCTGCTCCACTACCAGGTACAAAACCTGATGCAGTAGCACTCATAGGTCTGGATGCGATAGTGGGATCATTGTTATACTTGTGTGGTAATATACGCATTGCATCAAATCCACCCCAAATATACGGGCCACTATCACTTGTACTACCTGCCAGAATAATTTCAGCTTTTCCAGATGTAATATGATCATAGGCCATTAATATAGCTTCTGTACCTGTACTACAAGCCGAAGAATTAGTTGTTGTTATATTGCCACAACCTATCATTCCTCCTAAAAAAGCACTAATACCACTTGCCATTGTTTGTAAGACCGAAGTACTGCCCAGTCGCCTTACTTTTCCTTCATCGACCTTATAAATAGCTTCACGGAATTTATCAACTCCCAATATTCCAGTCCCAAAAATCACTCCAGCTTCCCAAAGTGGGCTATTTTCTTTTTCTACGATTGATAAACCTGCATCTTTCCAGGCATCTAAACCAGAAATCACTCCATATTCTAATCCTGAAGCGTTTAAACCTTTACGCTGAATTGTATTAAAGTAATTATTCAAGTAATCATTTTCATATAATGGTTTTCCAGCTATTTGACAAGAAAAATTAAGTTCTTCGAGTTCTCGAATATATTGGATTCCACTAATTCCATGTTTAATAGCATTCGTAAATTCTGAAACATTCATTCCATTAGGAGATACTACACCTAAACCAGTTATGACAACGCGTTTTTTATCCATTTCTCCATGGTTTAATCATTCCAGAAATAATCCCTTTTGCAACTAATTTATTCTCCTGAGTATACATGGATACCTTACATTTTAACTTATTAAACCTGAAGTATTGTTTTTCCGAAATTACAGTTACTGATTCTCCCGGAAATACAGGTTTATAAAAATCTATGGCTGTACTACTCATAGCTACTCCAATTTTATTATAATTTTCTTCAGCAATGTCACTTATAAGGTATATTCCTAAACAAACCAAACCGATCTGAGCCATTATTTCGGTAAGTATAACTCCCGGAGTTACCGGTTTTTCTTTAAAATGTCCTTTATAGAAATATTCATCTGTTTTCAATGTATACTTCCCTTCTACTCCATCTTCATTAATCTTAAGAAGCTCTTCCACAAATAAAAAGGGAGGATCATATGGCAACTTTTCTAAAATTTCTTTTTTCTTCAAACTGATAACTGCTTAAAATGCACACTCACCTGGTAAAGGATCTATTAATGCTAAATCACTTGCAAAGCCTGTTTCTACTATGTATTGTTCAAACCCCTGAGATACATTCCCTTTTAAAGTATATTCACTATACCCATTAGTGTTCATATGCACTCTAATGTAAACAATTTGATCCTTAGTAATTTCAATTGCTCCTCCTGATCTAACAAATGGTTGTTCATTTACATGGCTGTGTCCAAGTATTCTTCTGTATATTAATTTTTTATCCTCAGAGATCACTTCCCACCAATTTGCATATTGTTCACATCCTAAATCGGGACTTTTAATTTCTACACTAAATGTATAGTCACCTTCTTCACCCGATACTGAGACTTTAGTTACCAATGCTTTACTATCAGGAATAATATCTATAGCATCATCACTATTACTCTCTTTACAGGTAATAGCATTAATAGAAACAAATATCATAATAATACATAAATTTCTCATAATCTTATTTTTTTTAAGTAATACCATTTCTCAAATAAAATTACCAATTATTTTTTTTTATCTGAGTTATACTCTGAAGTATTGAATTACCATTCAAGTAATATCCGTTGTGCAGAAAATCCCGGGCCAAAACTAAGCATCAAACCAGTTTCTCCTTTGGTTGGTTTTTGATTTAAAAATTGTTCCAAAACGTATAATATAGTAACACTGCTCATATTTCCATAATCACGTAGTACAGTTTTGGTGTTATCAATATTCTTACCTAGATCACCAAAAAGGTCTTCTACGGTTTGTACAATTTTTTTTCCACCAGGGTGAAAAATAAGATGGTCTATTTCTTCTATTGTTTTTCCATATTTCTTTAAAAAAGGATGTATAATATCTGGAAAGTGATGTGCAATTTTTCCGGGTACCTCTTTATCCAAAACCATTTGTAACCCTCCATTGGTCAATTTAAAACCCATCATTGTCGTAGCATCATAAAAATGATACATTTCATCGGCAATAATACTAGGTCCTTTAGCATCTTCTTCTGAAGATAATAGTACACAAGCAGCACCATCGCCAAATATAGCGGCACTTACAATATTGACCATACTAAAATCATCTAGTTGAAATGTAGCTGTAGGAGATTCTACAGCAATTACCGCAGCTCTTTTACCAGGATTCGCTTTTAGAAAATTACGGGCATAGATGATACCGGAAACTCCTGCTGCGCAACCCATTTCAGTAACTGGTAACCTCACAATATCTTGCCTTAAGTGAAGTTCATTAATTATATATGCGTCTAATGAAGGAATCATTATGCCTGTACAACTTACTGTAATTATAAAATCAAGTGATTCGGGACTCCAACCTGCCTTATCCAAGGCTTTTTTTACTACTTCGTGACCTAGTTTTTTTACTTCTCTTATATAAATATTATTTTTTTCTTCAAAAGAAGTAGCTGTAAAAACTTCTTCGATACTCATAATACCATATCGTTTATCTACAGCTGCATTTTCAAAAATTTTTAATACTTTCCGTTTAAAACGTTCTTCTTGACCAGTTAACCATTGAGAAACAAATGGAAGTATCTCTTTGGTTTCTCTCATATATTGTGGTAACTGTTTAGTTACTGTTGTAATTTTTACACTCAAACTACTTTCCCTTTTTAATTATCCTATTGTTTTGATATAATCAATCGATATCGGAATGCCCATTTCCAATCCAATCGATATTTTTTTAATTGTAATTCTTTAGCAAATGATATTAATTCATTCTTTCTAAATCCTCTCTTAATAGAGACTAAGCCATCATTTTTAGCGATATATCCTTTGATAAAGAAAAAACTAAATATTCTGAACAAGTAATATGTAAGTACACTTCGATGAATATCATTTATAATAATACTATGAGAAACTAGCTCGATACTCTTTTTTAGTACTTCTCTAATTTCTTCTTTCCTAAAATGATGCAACGTTAAGGTACAAATGAGGATATCACAATTAAAATCTTGTCTTTTTAATATAAATATGTCTTTAGTAAAATAATTTATTTCGGGATATTCTATACTCATTTTTTTTGCTTGAATAGTACATTTTTCATTAATATCTATCCCTATTAATTGTAATTTTATGCTGTTTTTCCGTGCACAATTAGCAATTTGTCTTAGCATTTCTCCATCTCCACTACCTAAATCCAGTATCACCCATTTTTTTGTTACAGGTGCTTTTTCTATTTCGTTAAACACTGCTTTTAACGTTATTGAATTACCCCCAAGCAATCTGTTTACTCTAGAAATATCAGAAAGTGCAATATTTAGTGCATTTTCATCTATATCAGGGTTATCCATTAACTCTTCTTCATTGCTTCGTTGTGAAAGGTTTATCAGCATACTAATGGTTTACCATGAGTTTGTTTAATAATAAGAGGAACGATTGATGGAAGTAGATTAGCTAGTTTCTGAGCTAACTTCTGGAATTTACGGTTCATTAATACTTTTTGTAACACTCGACCGGCATATAGTCTTTTTGAAAAGGCATTGTCCCATTGTTCTTTATAAAGTTTTTCTATTTCAATACGTGAAAGAGATTGTTTTTCAAAATTCTTAACCAATAATGTACATATTATTTGTGCACTTTGAATCGCCATTGCCATTCCGTTACCACATAGAGGATGTATGAGCCCAGCTGCATCTCCAACCATAAATATATGATTTTCTACAGGTTTTTTTCTTTCAAAATTTATTTGACTTATTGTAATTGGCTTATCAAAAACAGGAATGGCATTCTCAAAAAACTGTTTTAAGTGTGGGTTTTGATATAGGACTTCCTTTTGAAAATTTAGAATATCTTTATATTTCTTAAAATTATTATAATGTACCAAGTAACAAGCATTTACTCTATTGTTTTCTACGTTAGAAAGCCCGCAATACCCTCCTTTAAAATTATGTAAAGCTACAGTTTTGGTGTTAAAATCAGCTGTATAATGTGCTTTTACGGCAAGCCATGGAGATTTGTTTAAACTAAAACTACGTTTTAGACTTTTATCTAATGTAGCACGTTTTCCATATGCTCCGATTACATAGCTACAATTAAAAATGTTGTTTAAGGATGTTTTTATAATAAAAATATCTTCATTATGATTGAATTTGACATCAATAACAGATTCGTTAATCAATTCTACACCCAGTTCTTTGGCTTTATTCCATAAATAGTAATCCAATGTATATCTACTGATACCAAAACCTCCTAACGGAAGTTTACTCTTAATCATTTCTCCTTTTAATGTGCTAATATTTAATTCGGTAATATTAATTGGTTTTAGTCTATCGATCTCTAAACCAATATGTTCCAGATAAGGAAGCACTTCATTAGATATATATTCACCACAAACTTTATGTTTTGGGTAGACATCTTTTTCAATAAGAGTAACAGATATTCCTGTATTTGCTAGATGAATAGCACTGGTTAAACCTGCTAAACCACCTCCTATAATAAGTATATGTGAATGCTTATTCATTTATTGAAGATACATAATTTTGGGTATAAAAAAATCCCGAACCTTATTTGTCGGGACTTTTTTATATGTATTACAAAAACTAGTTTTTTTTCATAAAATAAAAACTTCAAAGCAATTATTTTGTTTTCAAGACAAACTCTAAGAAATTACCTTTAAACGAGGTTTAATCTACTTTTGATTTTGCATCTTCAATCATTTTTTCATTTGCTAGAACTCCCAGTTCTACTCTTCTGTTTTTAGCCCTACCTTCTGCCGTTGCATTATCATACTTTGGTAGTGTCTCTCCATGGAAATAAGTGGTCAGACGTTCTTTACTGATTCCTTGAGAAATTAAATAACTGGTAACAGCATTAGCTCTCTTTTTTGATAATTCTAAATTATAAGCATCATCCCCAGAACTATCTGTATGACCTTCTACGATGATATTAGTATCCGGATATTCCTTAAAAATCCCTACAAGTTTATTAAGGTTTGTTCTTGATTTGGTATTAATATTATGCTTGTTTGTATCAAAATAAACACCACTTGTTTCGTCAAATACAATATCAATTCCTTCTCCGACACGTGTAACTTCTGCTCCTGGAATTTCTTCTTCAATCTTTTGTGCTTGTTTATCCATTTGTTTTCCGATAATACCTCCAGCAACACCTCCTACTACTCCACCAATTACGGCTCCAAGTACCGAATTTTCTTTATTCCCAACATTGTTACCTAGGACTCCACCAAGCACAGCTCCGGCAGTAGTACCTATAACGGCTCCTTTTTGTGTATTGTTTGCATTTTGTACAGCATCACAACTACCAAACATAGTAGCTGCCATAAGTATAATCGAGAACTTTTTTAGATTAGATTTTATCATTGTGTAAGAATTTGATTTATTGTATTTTATTAAAATTCATTGTGATAACAAAAGGTTTCCCTTCTAGACTTACTGTCTGAGCCCATGTCATTGTCGTATCATCAAGATGTTGTAGTGTCATCCTATATCCCTTATTATTATTTGTGCTTTTTTTCTTTTCGTCTGTTGGTTTAAAAAGGAAGCTATAGACCCCACTTTCATTTGGTTGTGGAATGGTAAATCTAAAGTTACGTGCACCTGTAGAAGTACATTCGCTTTCATTAACAGTGTATTTCCCTGTATTATTATTTGGTATAAATTTCCAAATACCACCTGTAAGACATTCTGCAGATGCGTCATTATACAGTGTAACTTCGAAAATACCGGATCGATCATAAGATATTTTATCTAATGACCATTCTCCTTTTAATGTCTTTTTTGCCGCAATAACGGTTTTTTGACTAGCAGTACAGGAAACAAGGAGAACTACGGTACATAGTAAAATGAGTTTTTTCATGGCTTATTAATTTATATAAAATGAATTGTATAGTATATCAAATATGTACACATTTAATAAGTATAACTAATATTGGATTGTAAATTTTTATACTAATTGGATGAAGTGCGAAGATTTTAGATTAAAATCATTTCTATAGCGATACGTAGGTTTTTTTCATAGGTAGGATTTCGTTTTAAAAGTTGAACACAAATATAAGTAAGTTTACTATGAAATCAATACAGAGGTGGTTCATATACAAATCAAGCAGGTATATTTATAGACGTTTGTTTACCCATTATTTTATGTTATAAAAAATCAAAACATGAAGATATATATAATGTATGGGAAACCTGCTAAGAGTGATTTAATTTCTTTCTTTAATAGGTTAATTTATATTTAATACTCTACTCTGATTAAGAGACAGTCTTTTTTGTATTTACCCTAAAAAGTAATAGCAATCCTATTACAAAAAATAAAATTAAAAATAATATAGAGTATCGTACACTTCCTGTTACTTGGGCTATTAATCCATATGAGAACATTCCTATAACAATTCCAATTTTTTCTGAAACATCATAAAAACTAAAATATGAAGCAGTATCTACTGCATTTTCTGGTAAAAATTTAGAATATGTAGATCTAGATAAAGATTGAATTCCTCCCATAACTAAACCAACGACAGCTGCTGTTGCATAAAATTGTAAAGGAACAGTAATTGTATAGGCATATATACAAATACCAATCCAAATGAAATTTATAAAAATCAATGTTTTTATATTTCCATATTTAGCAGAAGCTCTCGATGTTAAAAAAGCTCCTAGTACAGCCACAAGTTGAATTAGTAAAATACTTATTATTAATCCTGTGGTTGCATCCTGATCACCCCAATCCAATTCTTCAATACCAAAATAGGTTGCAATAAGCATAATCGTTTGTACTGCCATACTATATACAAAGAATGCAACTAGATATCTTTTTAATCTTAAATTGTGTTGCAAAGCATTCCATATCAGTTTTAATTCTTTAAAACCATTAAATAATATATCTCTGGAAAGCGTTTCTTTTTTATTTCCTTTAGGTAAATAATAGTAAGTATATTGACTAAAACCAATCCACCAAACACCTACCATCAAAAAAGATAATCTGGTTGGAGCACCTTCACTTTCAAAACCAAACCAATCATACTTTAGGATCATAATTAAATTAACTATTAAGAGTATAACACTTCCAATATATCCTAAAGAGTATCCTTTAGCGCTTATGGCATCCTGTTGTTCGGGATAAGCTATATCGGGTAAGTATGAATTATAAAAAACAATACTTCCCCAAAAACCGATTAAAGCTAGTAGGTAACATAATAAGCTAATGAATAAATTTTCTAAAGAAAACCAATAAAGTCCTATACAAGATAAAGCTCCTAAATAGCAAAAGAATTTTAAAAAATTCTTTTTATTGCCAACATAATCAGCTATTCCAGATAGAAAAGGGCTTATAATTGATACAATCAAAAATGCGAATGCTGTTACATAACTAATCAATGAATCATTGTTAATATCGTATCCTAGAAATCTTACTGTATCACTTATAATTCTTCCTTCATCATCTCGTATAATTGTCAGTGCTCCCCAAAAGATAGGAAAAACAGCAGATGATATTGTTAAATTGTAAACAGAATTTGCCCAATCATAAAAAGCCCAGGCATTCAACAATTTTTTGCTTCCTTTAGGTAGTTGTTGCATGTAATATACTTTCTAAAATTAATTATAATAAAAAAGCTGTTCTGAATTTTTCAGAACAGCTCCTAAAATAGGTATAATCTTTTTAATTATTACAAATTTATAATCATTTAAAGCTGGTAACTCCAAATTTTCTGGCTTCTGCTTTTGCTGCAGGTGCCCAAGCGGTAAGATTTGCAATACGTGTATCATTTGATGGATGTGTACTCATAAATTCTGCAGGTTCTTTACCTCCACTATTGGCTTTCATCCGTTTCCATAATTCGGCAGCTTCATCCGGGTTATATCCCGCAATTGCCATTAAGGTCAGTCCTATTTTATCAGCTTCTGTTTCATGGCTTCTACTAAAAGGAAGCATAACACCTAATTGACTACCTAATCCAAAGGCTGTACCGATTATTTGTTGTGTCTGTTCATTTTGTCCACTAACAGCTACAGAAGTAGCTACTCCTGCTACTTGTTGTAACTGACCGGCACTCATACGTTGTTGTCCATGATTAGCAATTGCATGAACTACTTCATGCCCCATAATAGCGGCAACACCAGTTTCTGTTTTTGCTATTGGAAGAATCCCTGTGTAAAAAGCTATTTTTCCTCCTGGCATCGCCCAAGCATTTACTACATTATCATCAATCAAGTTGTATTCCCATTTATAATCATTCAAATACCCCTGATGTCCATTAGCATTTAACCATCGTTCTGCCGCAGTAGCAATTTTTTGCCCGACTCGTTTAATCATTTCGGCGTCAGATGTACCCGTTACTACTTTACTCTCTTTTAACACTTGATCATATTGCGCAAATGCTGCAGGTAAAATCTGAGAATTCGGTACTAATGCTAATGTTTGCTTACCTGTAAAAGGATTGGTAGCACATGATAAAAAAAGTAGAACTGCACTAAGTACTACGATTAATTTTTTCTTTTTCATCTGTTTATTTTATTGCTTTTTTAATTGTCATACTTCATAAAATTAAATATGATAATGAAATTTATCACCAATTATACAAGTCAATACTGATTAACTTGATTATTTAAGACTAGTTTCATTATGATTATTGATATATGACCTTTTAGAATTTAAAATTACAAAATTTAACAGATCATTATACATATTTCATAATGTATTTTATGCTCTAAAATCCATAGATTACTAGATTTATCGATAAACTGTTCATTATTATATGGCTATAATATGAAGTTCATTGAAATTTTTAGGCACTATGATACTACTTTTTTCTGAATTATATTGAATAGTATCTAAACCGACTATCACATTGTCTATTTCAATTTCGCTAATCGTAAAAGGTAATCCAATTAACTCAATTTTTATAGTGTTATATTCTGTGACGTAGGTGCCATTTTTATGTTGTTGAAGAATGATTTCATTTTCTTTTCCTGTAAAAGAAAAGCTTCTTAGACTGTATCTTCCCTTTGCATAATCATATCCATCTTGGGCATCTTCATATACTTTAGATATTTCCTTATCCCCTAATTTATAATACACTTCTAATTTAAGTTCTTCTATTTTCTTTTCACCTACATATTGTTGTACAGGATATTTCGGGATGATAGATCCTTCCTTTATAAATAAGGGTAAGGTGTCTAAATCTGCATCAACCCATTGTTCATTACCTCCCTTTACATACTCCCGAGTCCAATAATTGTACCAGTTGCCTCGAGGAATATACATTCTTCGCCCTTTAGAATTAGGCTCCTGAACCGGACAAACGAGTATTTGGTTTCCAAAAATAAACTCATCTGTTCTATAATGTGTTTGTGTATCTTCTTGATCATACAACACAAGAGACTTAAGCATTGGGATTCCTTGTTCTGCATACTCCCAGAACATAGTATATAAATATGGTAATAATTGATAACGCAATTCTATATATTTTCTGGTAATATCAATTATTTCTTGCCCAAAAGTCCATGGTTCCTGATCTCCATGATCGCCAGATGAGTGTGTACGGCAAAAAGGATGGAATACACCTAATTGTATCCAACGTGCAAATAGTTCTCCTGTAGGGTGTTCTGCAAATCCACCAATATCACTACCTGTAAAAGACATACCGCTCATACTCATTCGTTGTGCCTGTATATTCGCTATCCATAAGTGTTCCCAAGTAGCAACATTATCCCCTGTCCAGGAAGAAGTGTATCGTTGTGCTCCAGAATAGGCGGATCTGGTAATTACGAAGGGACGTTTTGGGTAGGCAAATTTTTTAATTCCTTCGTAGGTAGCTCTAGCCATTTGTGTTCCGTATATATTATGTGCTTTTCTATGACTACATGGATTACCATCATAATTATGTCTCACATCGTTAGGAAATGTTTTTCCGGGTACTTCCATAACTGCAGGTTCATTCATATCATTCCATACACCTTTAACACCGATCTCATCTATAATATCCTGAAATAGTCCTGACCACCATTCTCTCACTTCTGGGTTGGTAAAATCTGGAAAATAGCATTCTCCAGGCCATACTTTTCCTCTCATATATGGGCCATCAGCACGTTTACAGAAATAGTCTTTATCCATAGCTTCCTGATATACCCAATAATCTTTGTCTATTTTGATTCCAGGGTCTATAATAACTATTGTTTTAAAACCATCTTCTGCTAATTCTGCAACCATACGTTTTGGATCTGGAAAATATTCCTTGTTCCAGGTAAAACATCTAAAACCATCCATATAATCGATATCTAAATAAATAGCATCGCAAGGGATTTGAAGTTCGCGAAATTTACTAGTTACCTTTTTTACTTTACTTTCTGGATAGTAACTCCACTTACATTGATGATATCCTAATGCCCATAAAGGAGGTAGTTCTGGTTTACCCGTAAGATCCGTATACCTGGTTATTACTTCCTGCATATCGGGACCATAAAAGAAATAATAGTTCATTTCTCCGCCATGTGCCCAAAAACTAGTTACATTTCTTCGTTCATGACAAAAGTCGAAATAGGTTTTAAACGTATTATCAAAGAATATCCCATATGCCCTTTCTTCGTACATTCCAATATAAAAAGGTACACTTTTGTATAAAGGATCTTGATCTTTTCCAAATGCATATTGATCTGTTGCCCAGTTCTCTATTCTTTTACCTTTTAGGTTAAGATGCATGGGTTTATCACCTAAACCATAATAGCACTCTCCCTGTGGAGCAGATTTGCTCATTTTTACTATGTTGCCCCCATATTCATAACTTTGCTCCCAATGAAATCCCCAATCATCTTTACAGATAATATTTCCAATTTCATCCTTTATGATTACCTGAATATTTGCTTTGGCTATATAAATTCGAACTTTCTTGGTTATTATTTCATAACCATCTTTTTGTTCATTTACTTCTAAAACGCTGTACCCTCTTACTCCTTTCTCGCTAATGGCATAAGAAAAATCATTTTCGAAATTATTACCTGTAGCATATCGAAAACGAATCACACTACCTCTTATAATTGTAACTTGTAGAATAACTCCATTTTCTGTAGTAAAATTGATTTTGTCTACATTTTGTGAAAATGAGACAATTTTTCCAGGAAATAAATTCCCTTTATTTTCTAACTCAGTATTAGTAATCATAGTAGGTCATTTTTCTTTTATCTTACTATATTTCAAAAATGTTATATTATACTTCTTATTCCTTTATTAAGCATATCATTCTATTGTAAAAACAACGGTAGCCAAAGGAGGAATATTAATTTCAGCTGAATATTTTCTATAGTGCCAACTCTCTTCTATACTATTTGTTTCTTTCTGATTAGAAATACCGCTTCCACCATATTTTTTTAGATCACTATTAAATATTTGATGTAATACTCCTTTCTTTGGTAGCCCAATCTTATAATTTTTTCTTGGTATAGAAGTAAAATTACATGCAATTACAAGTGTAGTATCTTCATTAGTACCTTTTCGAATATACACCAGTACAGAATTTTCGTGATCATCGTATGTAATCCACTCAAATCCATCTGTTGTGAACTGATTTTTATATAAGGAGGGATATTTCTTATACATCTTGTTTAAATCTATAATCAATTTCCGTATTCCATCGTGATATTCATACTGAAGTAAATTCCATTGAACACTACTCTGAAAATTCCATTCATCGCGCTGCCCTAATTCAGATCCCATAAATAATAGATTAGCTCCGGGATGTGTGAACATATAGCCATACAACAATCGTAAATTAGCAAACTGTTGCCATTCGTCACCTGGCATTCTTCCCAGAATACTTCGTTTTCCATATACGACTTCATCATGGGATAAAGGCAACATAAAGTTTTCTGTAAAAGCATAAGTCATGCTAAATGTAAGATCGTTTTGATGATATTTTCTATGTACAGATTCCTTTTGGAAATATTCTAAGGTATCATGCATCCATCCCATCATCCACTTCATACCAAATCCTAAACCTCCTAGAAAGGTAGGTTTCGATACCATGGAAAAAGAAGTTGATTCCTCTGCAATGGTTTGCACATCGGGGAAACTTTGATATACCTCTATATTCAATTCTTTTATAAAATCAATAGCTTCTAGATTTTCTCTTTCACCATATATATTAGGTTCCCACTCCCCTTCTTCTCTGGAGTAATCCAAATATAACATGGATGCTACAGCATCAACCCGCAAGCCATCCACATGAAATTGATCTAACCAAAAAATAGCATTACTTATCAGAAAACTTTTAACCTCATTTCGCCCATAATTGAAAATTAAACTTTTCCAATCGGGATGATATCCTTTTTTTTTATCTGGGTGTTCATATAAACAAGAACCATCAAAAAAGCCAAGTCCGTGTGCATCTTCTGGAAAATGCGATGGCACCCAATCTAATAATATACCTATATTATTTTGATGTAATTTGTCTACCAATAATTTAAAATCTTCTGGGTATCCAAAACGAGATGTTGGTGAAAAATATCCTGTAAGTTGATATCCCCAAGAAGGGTCATAAGGATATTCCATTATAGGCATCAACTCTACATGTGTAAATTGCATTTCTTTTACATAAGAAACCAATTCGTCTGATAATTCTACATATGATAATGACCTGTTTTCTTCTATTTTTTTCTTCCAAGATCCTAAATGTACTTCATAAACAGAAAATGGAGCGTCTAGTGCATTATACTGTTTACGATTTTTCATCCACGTTTTATCCTCCCATATATACTCATCATCCCATACTACTGATGCTGTTTTTGGTGGGTGTTCATTCCTCCTTGCATAAGGATCGGCTTTTTCGGTAATAACATTATTAATAGTAGAATGAATTTTATACTTATACAGACTACCTTTTAGAACTCCGGGAATAAAACCTTCCCAGATTCCTGATGAATCCCATCTTACATTTAATTTGTGTGCCTCATCTGTCCAATAATTAAAATCACCTATAACGGATACTGATTTTGCTGATGGTGCCCAAACCGAAAAATAGGTTCCTTTGGCACCATTTACAGTAGTGATATGAGCACCAAATTTTTCATATAACCGATAATGTGTACCAGATTTAAAAAGATTGATATCAAATTCCGAAAAAAGACTGTATGGAATTACTTTACTCATACATCGTATTGATTGGTCATTATTTTTAGTATAAATTTTCTTATTGCTATACCAGAGAATACAGTAATTAAAACGCTTTGTATTCTATTATACATTTTTAAGGCTATAATTGTTCACACTAGTAATTTTGAAGTTATTAGGGATTATAGCTCCTTTTTTTATGACTACAATACCATCTTTTATAACATACTCATCCTCATTTATATCTTCTAGATGTGGCCCTCCTTCTATAATAACATCATTTCCTATTCTACAATCTTTATCAATTATAGCATTATTGATAATACATCGTTCGCCTACACCTATAAACGGTCTATTTTCTTTAAGGTCTGTTTCTAGTTCATCAAGATCCTGATACCTATCACTACCAATTACATACGTATTTTTTATAACGGTATCTTTTCCTATTCTAGATCGAATACCTATTACAGATTGTTTGATTTCTTTAGCTTGAATAAGGCAACCTTCGGCTATCATAGCTTTATCTAAGCAGGTACCAGAAATTTTTGAAGGTGGTAAGATTCTCGGTCTGGTTAGTATTACTTTGGCATTGTTAAATAAATCAAACTTAGGAATATCATTGGTCAGTTCTATATTGGCATCAAAAAAAGAAGATATATTTCCAATATCTGTCCAGTACCCTTCATATTGATAGGCTAATACTTTATGTTTTCCAATTGATTGAGGTATTATCTCTTTTCCGAAATCTATGGTACTTTGATCAGATAGTAATTTGACTAATAGTTCTCTATTGAATATATATATACCCATAGATGCGAGGTACTCACGATTTTCAGCTTTCATTTCGTGACTAACTTCAGATTCCCAACCGGGTAATTCATCTGCTTCGGGTTTTTCTACAAAAGAAGAGATAAAGTGTTCATTATTCATTTTAAGGATTCCGAATTCGGTAGCCTCTCTTGGAGTAACTGGTAATGTAGCAATGGAAATTTCTGCTCCTTTTTCTATATGAGAATCTATCATTTTATTAAAATCCATTTGATACAATTGATCACCCGAGAGTATTAATGCATATTCAAAATCATGATTCAAAAAATGATGCATCGATTGCCTCACTGCATCTGCTGTACCCTGAAACCAAGTCTTATTAGTAGGGGTTTGCTCTGCTGCCAGTACATCTACAAATGCATCACTAAAAGAGCTGAAAATATAAGTGTTCTTAAGATGACTGTTTAATGAAGCAGAATTAAATTGTGTTAGTACAAACATTCTTTTTATATCAGAATGGATGCAATTGGTAATAGGAATGTCCACTAATCGATATTTTCCTGCTATAGATACTGCTGGTTTTGATCGACTTTCTGTTAGTGGAGATAATCGAGTTCCCTGTCCTCCTCCCAGGATAATTGCAAGAACTTTTTTATTAATCATTTTAATTGGTTTAGAAATTCATATTCTTCTAGATACTTCTTGGCAGAGGTATTCCATGAGTTATCAATTTTCATAATCTTCTTTTGTATTTCCTTATAATATTTTTGATCTGCATATAATGCTACTCCTCTTGTGATTGCATCACATACTTCTTGTATCGTAGCATTCTCATGACAGATTCCAAAACCTCCATCTTTGATGTCTATTATAGTATCTTTGAGTCCTCCAATTTTGCGAACAATGGGTATAAGTCCATACCTTAAAGCATACATTTGATTTAATCCGCAAGGTTCTACCCGAGAAGGCATTAAGAGAAAATCTGCTCCCGCATATATGATATGAGACAACTTTTCATCATATCCTATAAACGTATTATATCGACCGTGGAAAAAATCTTTAAGCTGTAATAGTTGTGTTTCTACCTCAGGATTTCCCGATCCTAATATTAGTATATTGATATCGTTATGTTCTAAAGCAATTCTAGCAATATCTGGTAATAGGTCTGCTCCTTTTTCATACACCATTCTGCCAATAAAGGCGAATAATGGTTTTTTAACATCTAAATTAAATCTTGTACATATCCATTCTTTATTTGCTGCCCTTCCGGAGATTAAAGTATCAATCGTATAGTTCTTAATGACCATAGGATCTGTTTCAGGATTCCAGATAGAATGATCTATACCATTAAGGATTCCAACACATTTATTATTTTCGTGTGCTAGTAAACCTTCTAGTCCATTCGCTTGATTCTGAAGCTCTTTCATGTAACCTGGAGATACTGTATTTACTTTCCAAGCGCATTTAATCCCTGCTGCTAAAGGATTTATGCATTTGTCCCAATCCAATAATCCTATATGTTGAATGTCAAACTCTGGTAAATAGTTTAGTTTTTCGTATGAAAATTGACCTTGGTATTGAGCGTTATGAATAGTAAGAACTGTTGGTATATTACTTAACTCTTTATACTTATACGCCTGTGAAACTAAAAAAGGAAGCAAGCCTGTATGGTGATCATGGCAATGGATAATATCCGGTTTTTGATCATAACTCAACAACCATTCTAAAATAGCCAATTGAAAAGATACAAACCTTTCTGTATCATCAGAATAACCATATACATTTGATCTATGTAGTAATTTTGGTATATCCACCAAAAATACCTGAAAACCTAATAATTCCGTGGATTGTAATATTTTTACACTAAAATTATAGTTTACATTTCCTAGATGTACTATACCAGAAAAAATTGTCTTATGATGTTGCTCTTTATTGTGATTAGTATCATGATACGGAATTACGACATCTGCTGTACATCCTAATTGATTTAAATATTTAGGCAAGGAACCTACTACATCACCTAATCCACCAACTTTTGCCAAGGGATAGCACTCAAAACTTGTGTGAAGTACTCTCATTACGATTCTATCATTCTTCTATTATACAACCTACATTATATTTTACAATATTTAAAACTATGAAAAAGCTAAGAACATTCTACTATTTATATTTTAAAAAAAGATAGTAATAATAATTATTTAATAATTTTTTAGCTTAGAATATTATGATTAATCAAAAGTGCTTAAAATACTTCTATGTAGTACGTAACATGCGTAATTGATTGTGTTGACAACAGCAATTGTTAATAGAAGGGTTAAGTGAAGTCAAAATCCTCTCTCACTTCGGCTCTGCTCAGTAATCGTTTGATTCGTTCTTTGATGATACTACAGCCGAGGGCTGAGCGGAGTCGAAGTCCGGTGTTTGATAATAGAATACATCCATCACTTCGGCTCCGCTCAGTGATCGTTTGGTTCGTTCTTTGATAATACTACATCCGAGGGCTGAGCGGAATGCCGAAGTCCGGTGTTTGGTAATAGAATGCATCCATCACTTCGACTCCACTCTGTGATCGTTTGATTCGTTCTTTGATGATACTACAGCCGAGGCTGAGCGGAGCCGAAGTCCGGTGTTTGATAATAGAATACATCCATCACTTCGACTCCGCTCAGTGATCGTTTGATTCGTTTTTTGATGATATTACATCCGAGGGCTGAACGGAGTCGAAGTCCGGTGCTAGATAAACAGAATAGTGACTATCATTCTGACACTCTGACAAATTATGGAGTTCATTCAAATCCCCTCTCATCAATGCTTCTTTCTTAGCTCTACTCCAACCTTGTACTTGTTTTTCTCTATAGAAGGCAGTATCAATACGATCATATTTCTCATAATATAACAATGTAACTGGTAATCGCTTTTTGGTATGATTGGCTCCTTCTCCATTCTGATGTTCCATCAACCTGCGATCTATATCTTTAGTGCTACCAGTGTAATAAGTCCCATCCGAGCATTCTAATATGTACATGTATCCTGTCATGTTATTAGTTTATACTAAAAATAGAAAATAACTTTTGAAATCATATTTGTCAATACTAAAAAACTTAGGAAGAATGAGCGAAGTCAAAAATCCACTTTCATTTCGGCTTCGCTCAGTAATCGTTTGATTCGTTCTTTGATGATATTACATCCGAGGGCCGAGCGGAGCCGAAGTCCGGTGTTTGATAATAGAATATATCCATCACTTCGACTCCGCTCAGTGATCGTTTGATTCGTTCTTTGATGATATTACATCCGAGGGCTGAGCGGAGCCGAAGTCCGCAATACGATAATGCTCAAGCTGTCAGGTCACGAGATACAAAAAATATAATTTTATTACCTAAAAAGGTTTACACTAGATTAACAGTACTCACTCCATTATTCTTTTTGACGACTTGTATCTGAGTGGATATTCGTTCCTTAAGATTTTCTACATGAGAAATAATACCGATCATTTTACCTTGTGCTTGTAAGGTTTCTAATGTGGCAATTACGGTTTCTAGTGTATTATTATCTAATGTTCCGAATCCCTCATCAATAAATAAAGAGCCAATGGCTACATTATGACTTGCTAAATCTGATAGCCCTAATGCCAGCGAAAGGCTTATTAAAAATTTCTCTCCACCGCTAGAAGTATCTACCAATCTAGCCTCATCTGCCTGGTAATGATCTACCAGCATAAAGTTTAATTCTTCTCCTATGCTGTAGGTTTCTTTCATCTCTAAAGAATATCGCTTATTTAGGTTGTAGAGATGAACATTTGCCAAATGAATCAGGTTTTGCAGGGTAAGTCGCTGTACATAGGTATTAAAAGCATCTTTAGAGCCACCAATTAGTTTAAGGAGTGTTGTCCATTTGGCCACAATTTTTTGTTGTGTAGTTATTTCTGTTACCCTAACTTTATTTCGTTCTCTAATTTGATCATCCAATACTATTCTTTGTTTGATACTTCCCATTTTTGTCTGAAGCTCGTCTTTTATTAACTCTAACTCTTCTTTATCTTTTGTAGCTTCAGTTAATGAGGTTTCAAAATCCTTTTCTTTTTCTTGTTTTATATTAGAAATATCCCATTGTTCTTTTCGGGTTTTGAGTGCTACACCTTTATCTTCTAATTTCCTGAGAATTGATTGATATGTTAACTCAGTTTCTGAATCAAGCAATGCATTTTCGATAGCGGTTTTCGAAGGAAAATCTGTCTGTGTTATGGCATTTTGCAATACTTTGGTATCTTGGGTAATCTTCACATTTAGGTTTTCCAGATCTTTCTGTAATATTTCCTGTTCTCTTTGTGCAGCAGCTTGCTTTTCTTTTAATTTCTGAAGATTGGATATCGCTTTTTCGGCTTCAATTTTTGCTTTTGTTATACCATTCTTAAGCTCACTTCTCTTTTGGTCAATACTAACTTCCATTGGTACTATTTCCTTTCGCTCTGCAATACTTTGTCTTAATTGAGTGTCAAGTTTAGTAATTTCTTCTTCCTGTTGATTGTTGTCTTTGGTTTTGTCTTCTAATTGTTTTGATGATCCCTGTATCTCAGCAATCAATTGATTTAATTGACTTTTTAGATGTTCCAACTGTTGTTGTTGTTTTCTATAAATGCGTATTCTAGACTCTATATCTTTGATAAATTGAGATGTGTTTTCTATAGCTGGAAGTTGCAACTGATGTATTGCCAATTCCTCTTGTAAATTTGCTTCTGCAAGTGATACGACTTCTATAACTTTCTCTTCTTCTTGTTTTTTATTATATAATTCTTGAGTAGTATTCTTTCGTTTTTCTTTTAAAGTAATAATTTCCTGCTCTGATAGTCTGATATTTTCTTTTTCAGCAGCCAATTTAGTAGTGATTGTATCTTTTTGATTTAACAATTCCTGTGTTTGTTTAATTTCATCTCCAATGGTTATTAATTGAGCATTGATTTCTTTTAGAGATGTTTTGATACATTCTAAGTTTTCAATCTCTGTAGATACCGAAAGTATTCCGAAATCTGTACGATGCGTATGTAGTTTTATCGTTATGTCTTCTAGCTGCTCTTTTGTGATGTTTAAGGAAGTATTAGTTTTTGCAATGTTCACTTCTAATTGCTGCTGCTGCTGTATCAGTTTAGAAAGATTTTCTTCTCTATCTGTTACTAGTTTTTCGCTTTTAGATAACTCAATTACTTTATATGAAGTTACGTATGGATGCTCTGTGCTTCCGCATAAAGGACAAGGAGTTTCTTCTTTTAGTTTTTTTCGTTCTTCTTCGAATGATTGGACGGTACGTTCTAAATGTAAAATATCACGAGCGTCCTTTACTGATTGTTGTGTTTGTTCTAGTAGAGGTGTTAGTATACGAACTTCTGCCTGTAATGCTTTATTAACCTCACTTACTTTCTTTTCTGTTTCTTCTAGAGTGCTTTTCGTTTTGGTATCTGTCTGATATGCTGTTGCTATTCGCATTGCATTGGTAAAAGTCCCTTGTTGATTTTTTAGTTGTTCTTGCTTAGCTAGTGCAGCGGTAAGATCCTTTTCTCCAATAGTTTTATTTATTACTTCTAATTTTTCTGCTAAAAGGTTGATACGTTTATTTTCTTGCTCTATTTTTTCTATTTTCTGTCCTACAGTTTGGTTTAGTTTTTCTAAAGCATTTTCTTTTTCGATATTACTTTTCGATAGCTGCTGTAATTGTTCTAGTTTATCTTTGCGAAGGGTTAATCGGGTATTCCAATCGGTAAGTTCTTTTTCTAGCAATAAGACATTCTTGTGAGTGATCAGGTAATTTTCCTGAGTACCACACTTTTCTTTTAATCGTTCAGACTCTTTATGCTTTTCTTCTATTGATTTTTTAAGGGCAATTATAATGGTTTCACGCTGCTGAAAGGTTGCTGTTAAAGCTTTTTTTTGCTGAGTTATCGTGTTAATAGTTACATCTAATGTAGATACGGTATCCAGTTTCGGAAGCCATGCGGTCTCCTCTTTCTCTTTTTGAGTTAGTATTTCGTTATGCTCCAGAGATTTCTTTTTGTAAATATCTAACTGTTCTATGTGTATTTTCTCGCTGCTTACTAATTCTTGAAGTTGTTCTTTTTTAGCTGTGATACGCTTCTCTGTATCATTTACTGTACGTATTTGTTCTCGAAAAGGTTTTGCCTTTTCGTGTAAGTACAATAGCTCTATTGTGGATTTCTGAGCCTCTCGGTGTTGTTCTAATAGTTTCTGATCTCCTTCTAGTTGTACTTTTTCTTTTTGTAGTGTTTCTGCAGTAGTATACCATTGCAGAATTTTATCTAATTGTTTTGATTTTGGTGCTAATGCAGCAATTTCTGCTGTACTATCCTTGTATTCCTTTTGTAATTCTGTACGTTGCGTATCCGATAATAGATCTTCGGTATTGATTTTGGATTTAATAGTCTCTAGTACTTTGGTTTCATTTGTTTTTCTTGTACCAATAGCTTCTCCTATTTTTTTATAAATCTCTTCCCCGGTAATTTGTTCTAATAATTTTCCTTTTTCCGCAGCATTTGCAGATAGAAAAGCTGCGAATTCGCCTTGTGCTAACATCACAGATCGCAAAAACTGTTTATAGGTGAGTTGTGTAATGTCCTCAACGGCACTTTTGAATTCGGTTTTCTTTTCTGCGATTATTTCTTTGGTATCCAGATTTTTTAAGCGCACATTTTCATCCGGTTTGGTTAATGGCTTTCCATTTTTTGAAACCAATCGTATACTCCATTGTGCTTCATACCGAGTATTTTTATTAGAAAAAGTAACCCGTGATAGTGCATCTGTTGCTCCAAAACTAACCACATCAACCAATCCTGCCTTGATATTGGATTTATTAAATCTAGGGACATTTTGATATAATGCAATGGTAATTGCGTCTAGAATGGTTGTTTTTCCTGCACCCGTAGCTCCTGTAATCGCATATAGACCTACATCCTGAAATATAGGAGATTCAAAATCAATAACTATTGGGGTTTCTGACTGTAGAGAGTTGATATTCTGCAACTCAATCTTTACTATTTTCATCTATTACGCTTAGTGTTCTCTAACAATTTGTACAATTTCCTGAAAGGCATCCATCAATTCCGGATGTTCTGTAAGGTTTACCTCTTGTTCTTCGCATTTCTTTTTAAAAACTTCTATAGGAGATAGCTCCTTTACTGATTGCGAATGGTCGATTAACTTTTCTAATCCCTGAATAGTACGTTTATTCTTTACGGTTACTTTTAGCACCTCCAAATTCAGATTTTCTATAGCTTTGGTTATCTCAGTGTTGTCTCCCTGAATACCACTGGTACTGTCTAATACTACTTCTACCCAGCTAGTTAATATATCTGTACTGGTATCAATTTCTTGTAGTTTGGGAATACACTCTTCTAAGGTTCCTTTGATACAATATATTTTTCTGAATGTTGGTATGGTAACTTCTTCGATCTGTGCAATGCTACTGTTGTTGGTTTCTAGTATTACTACTTTTTTGTCATACCCGATTTCACTAAAACTAAGAATATTAGGGGATCCAGAATATCGAATGTGATCATATCCGCCCACAATTTGTGGGCGATGCAGATGTCCTAGTGCTACATAATCAAAGGTTTCCGGAAAATCCTCTGCTCCGATATGTCCCAGCGTACCTACATAGATGTTTTGTTCACTATCGGATGTAGATCCACCTATTGCGAATAAATGTCCCATTGCAATAATAGGTGTATTTTCTTTTTGTAACGTCTTGCAATAGGTAGCTGCATCTGTATAATGTGTTACCAGTGCTGTTTTATAGCGATCTGTAATTTGATCAAAAGTTTCTCCTGCCACTGCCCGACGAATATCCTGATCTCGTAAATATGGGACTGCTGCAATAATGACTTCTTCTTCTCCTACCGAGAGTTCAAACACTTCGTCTGCAATATTCTCTGTGGCTTTGCCTACTACATGAACTGATAATGCTTGTAATAGTGCTTTTGGAGCATTGATAGTGCCGGGAGCATCGTGGTTTCCTCCTGTAATCACTACGTGACTGCAATGTGTTTTCTGTAAATTGATCAAAAAATCGTAATACATTTTTTGACTCTGAGTAGCGGGTACTCCGGTATCATAAATATCTCCCGAAATTAATAAAATATCAATTTTTAAAACATCAATTTGCGCTGTTAACCATTCTAAAAACAATTGTTGTTCTTCTTGTTGCGAATGCTCGTGTAAACGATGCCCTAAATGCCAATCTGCGGTGTGGAGGAGTTTCATTGGTTTAATTTTATTCTTCTAGTACAAAGCTACAGATTAACTTTTTTAAAAGACGGAAACATTTTTGTTAGATGGTCTTTTTCATCTTTTGCAATTAACTTTATACAGACTTAGTTTTATATACGCTATTCATCTAAACTTACTTAATGTAAAACTATGTAAACATTTGGAAATATACCCTCAATGATTCTGTGGATATTCTATTTTTTTTTATGAATCTTCGGAAATTTGCTGAAAAACAAGATAGCTTCATATTTGGGGCGCATTAACCCATGTTTAGGATATTCTACTCTATATTTAGAGTACAAGGAGGGAGTAGACTCCATTTGGTACCCCATATTTAGATCAAGCACCTCTATATTTAGGTTTAATAAATGGGGTGACCCCATAGGTTCTAATTTCCCCACACATCATTTGTGGTCATTTTCCTATTGCTTTAACCTACTTCTCTTCTGTAAAGAAAATAGTAAAGATTTATTAGTTAAAGGTTTTGTGAAAAATACTTTTTAAAATTTACTTTACAGACTAATGACTTTCTTACCTAGAAATATAGATAAACTGTTGTAGTTCAATTTATTTTATTTTTGAACTATATCTTTTTAAAAATAAGAATACTAAAAAGAACTTTATTTGGTGTATAAGTAGATTACAAAAAAGCATCACTTTTTTGTATTTTCGTGCAAACAACATTTTTTATGGACATTAACTTCAATAAAAACGAAGATCACAATAAATTATTAGTTTCGGAATTAAGACAAAAGCTAGCTAGGGTAAAACTCGGAGGGGGTGAAAAACGTATTGAAAAACTTCATGCCAAGGGTAAAATGACTGCAAGGGAGCGTATTGATTATTTGTTAGATGATGATGCTCAATCCATAGAAATTGGAGCTTTTGCCGGGGATGATATGTATGGTGAACACGGCGGATGTCCTAGTGGTGGTGTCGTTGTTAAGATAGGATATATTAAAGGTAAACAATGTATTGTCGTAGCCAATGATGCTACTGTAAAAGCTGGTGCCTGGTTTCCGATTACTGGTAAAAAAAACCTAAGAGCTCAGGAAATATCAATTGAAAATAAATTACCTATCATCTATCTTGTAGATAGTGCTGGTGTATACCTTCCTATGCAGGATGAAATTTTTCCGGATAAAGAACATTTTGGTAGAATATTTAGGAATAATGCTGTGATGAGTAGTATGGGAATTACACAAATTGCTGCTGTTATGGGCAGTTGTGTTGCAGGAGGAGCATATTTACCTATTATGAGTGATGAGGCACTAATAGTTGATAAAACTGGTAGTATTTTTCTTGCCGGTAGTTATTTGGTAAAAGCTGCTATTGGCGAAAGCATCGATAATGAAACCTTGGGAGGCGCTACAACGCATTGCGAAATATCTGGGGTAACAGATTATAAATCAAAAGATGATAAAGATGCCTTAAATACGATTAAAAATATAATATCTAAAATTGGAGATTATGATAAGGCAGGATATAATAGAATCACACCTTGTAAACCAAAATTAGATCCAGAAGAAATTTATGGTTTATTGCCCAAAGCCCGTAATGAACAGTATAATATGTATGAAATTATTAATCGACTGATTGATAATTCTGATTTTGAGGAATATAAAGCTGGATATGGGCAAACAATCATTACTGGATATGCCAGAATTGATGGATGGGCTGTTGGTATTATTGCGAACCAACGTAAGATTGTAAAAACCAAGAAAGGAGAAATGCAGTTCGGAGGTGTTATATATTCTGATTCTGCTGATAAAGCTACTCGTTTTATAGCTAATTGCAATCAAAAGAAAATCCCACTGGTATTTCTGCAAGATGTAACCGGATTTATGGTAGGGAGTAAAAGCGAACACGGAGGTATTATCAAAGATGGTGCAAAAATGGTGAATGCCGTGAGTAATAGTGTGGTACCAAAATTTACCATTGTTATCGGTAATTCGTATGGAGCAGGAAATTATGCTATGTGTGGTAAAGCTTATGATCCACGACTTATCTGTGCATGGCCTAGTGCAGAATTAGCTGTAATGGGAGGTGCGCAGGCCGCAAAAGTATTACTTCAGATCGAAACGGCTTCCTTAAAAAAGAAAGGAAAAGAAATATCCAAAGAAGATGAAAAAGCATTGTTTGATAAGATAAAAACTAAATATGATAAACAGATTTCGCCTTATTATGCTGCGGCCAGAATTTGGACTGACGCCATCATTCCTCCTTTAGATACCAGAAAATGGATTTCTATGGGTATCGAAGCGGCGGATCACTCCCCTATCGAAAAACCATTTAATCTGGGGGTAATACAAGTGTAGTATAGGCTCTCGGTATAGATTTTTATATTAGATTAGAGTACAAGTGATTCCTGTTTATGTTAGGTTAATAATCATGAAAATAGTTAATTTATCCTTATTTTTCTTTTTGTTGATTAGTAAAGGACTCGCCTTTCAAAAAGTTGAATCTGTAAATATCGATACATTAGAATATGAGTTAAAAACCGATAGAGACTTTATTCTTAAAGAAAAAAATGCTGATACCGTATATAATTTTGTACTTAGAAAGGTTAAAGAAAAACCTGATTTATCCGAAGTATATTATAAGATATATTTAGAAAAAGGTATCAACGAAAATGACTATTATACCCAATTCTTATCTTATTATTATCTGGGATACACATACTTTGTTAAAAAGGACTATAAAAAAGCAGTTCAGTATGGTCTTTTATCTATCGAGTCTGCCGAAAAATTAGAAACAAAAGATAATCTTATAAGTGCATTGACATTGACAGGAAGTGCTTATCTTAATGATAGAGACCGCAACAATGCCTTAAGTCAATATCTAAAAGCAAAAAATATAATTAGACAATATGATCTAAAGGATAAACGAATTCCTAACTTAATAAATATAGGTTTGGTCCGAATTCGATTGGATCGTCATAGAGATGCCTTAGAAACCTATCTGAATATTCTCGACTTTTTAGAGAAACCCGAATATCAAACTATTAAATCATATAAAGAATCCTATTTAACAACATTACAGGGAATTGGAGTGTGTTATTATAAAATGGGAAATTATGATACCACATTAGAATATGATTATAAAGGGATACAATATGCCGAGAAGCATCATCTTGTAAATTATGTTATCAATTTTAATCTTAATATTGGTGAGGCTTATATAGGAAAGAAAAAATATGATAAGGCTTTATCATACCTCATATTAGCTAAATCTGATTTACTAAAACAAAATAATCAAAGGGATGTCAATTTATTAACTGCCAATTATCATATAGCCACATGTTTTTATGCTTTAAAAGAGTATAAGAAAGCAGAAGAATTATTGTCTTATAATTTTGATATGATAGAAGCGGATGCCGAAGTTGAAAAAATCAAAGAAATGTATGCACTGGCAATTAAGTGTGGAGAGCAACTTAATAATAAAGAATTACAACTAAAATATACCAAAGTTTATAATGAGATCATAGAATCTCTTCATACTGGTGATATGAATGCCCGAGATACATTATATAATGAGGATATTGCTGATCTAAAAGATAAAAATCTAAGCCTGGCGTCAAAAAATGCTACCTATGTTATAGGATTATTAATAGTACTTGGGGGTTTACTTATTTTGATACTGTATTTTGTGAAAATACAGCGCAAAAACAAAGCATTATATGAGCAATTACAAGTAGAGAAGAAAGAAAAAGTTTTTGGTCCTAGTCATAAGCTCAAAAAAGATTTTGTTACGGATAAAAAAACAAATGAGCTTTTCGAAAAACTAAATATATTAGAACAAGAACACTTTTTTCTTACTTCTGATTGTAGTTTGTATACAACTGCCAAACTCATCAATACCAATACAACCTATCTTTCTAAAGTTATTAGTGAATCCCGTTATAAAACTTTTAATAATTATATAAACGAATTAAGAATTAAGTTTTGTTTAGATAAGCTAAAAACAGATTATAAATTTAGATCCTATACCATTAAAGCAATTGCAGAAGAGTTAGGGTATAAAAGTGTAAATACTTTTGCTAATGCATTTAAAAAACAAACCGGCCTCACGCATTCATTCTATATCAAGCAGATTCAGAAAGAAATACTGACTAGCAAAACAATTTAGAAAAAATTAATGAGTAAAATATAGTAGTATCCGGTAAAGACTCAAGAAAACAAGTATGGAGTGCAGATTATGAAGTAGTTGCGTATAGAGACATGGAGTCAATAGCTGAGATTTAAGAAGTAGTTTTAAGTTATTTTAATTGAACAAAAATGAATAAAATACAGTCAATTTTATAAAATTGATGAATATTAGTAATTGATTATAATGGTTTGTTAGATGCTTGACATATTTTTATGTACTTAACGTACTATTTATTTTAGAATGAACTATACTAAGCGATCGCTTCCCTTAATTTTGATGTATTTACTATCGTATACCATCTATTGCAATACTGAAAAGTTACCCTATAAATCGACAAATTCGGAAATCATTTCATCAGAGAATGGAGATCATGGAGCTATTGTACCGCTGGATATAATTATTGACATTAGTGCCTATAAATCCGAAATACTACTTCCAGATACTATAGACCTTTTGATTTCGATCTATGGAGGTATTAAATTTAATGTTTTTGGTAACTATCATGAGGATACTATAACTGGATCACGACAAACGGAAAAGAACCTTTTTATAGGTGTTTCTCATATAATAAATACGACATTAGATCCTATTTTAATACCCCCTACCCGACCTGGCGGAGGATCTGCAAGGAGTGCTAAAAATATCGTACGGGATGAATTGGTCCTTTTAGGAACGTATACTTTATATATGGGAGCATATGATACGCATCCCGGTAATTATACTATTTCTTTAGCACTAAAAGAAGTAACAAATAATGCTGTTGTAGACAGAGAATTTATAGATTTTACGGTGTATAGTCCATATTCACTAGGAGATCTAGAAGTTACACACGCAGAAATACTAAAACCATTTAATACCATTAGGGATCAGGGAGTTCTTTTAAAAACCCATATTAGAAATGTTAGAAATCGTGATATTACAGAGAAGTCCGAGGTAAGTGTTTATTATAAAAAAGATACCGATGCGGTGTTACTCAATAAAACTATGATTCCTCCATTGGCAAGAGGTCAAGCGACGGTGGTCTCTTTCTTTATAAAATCTACACTATATAAAGAAATAGCAGATGACTATCTCTATATTGTGGTTGATGAGAAGGATGAAGTATTGGAGTATTCTAATAGCAATAATACATTGAATTATCGTGTCCCAAAAATTGAATGCAATGCTACTACTATAAAAACCTATCCCAATCCTTTTGATGATGTTCTAAACATTTCATTCAGGTTAGATAATACAAACACGATTCTAGCCATATTTACAATGTATAATCGAAATGGAATAAAGGTTTATCAACAAGGATATATCTATCCTGCTGGAGCAGGAAATCAAACCATCGTTTTTAAAGATGATAACCTTCCTTCAGGCACCTATTTCTACAGTCTTCTGATAGAAGGTGTTCAGTATTATGGTACTATATTAAAAAAATTGCTTTAGGTAGTATAATACGAGTTACGAATAAAATTTTGCATCTAATCGCATACTATTTCTACTATATTTTGTAGATAAAAGAAACAATTACGATACTTCGGTATAGCGCTAGCACAATTGGCTATTCTTTAATCCTACTTTGTCATCTTTTGATTGAGACTTCAATCTTCTGCCTTTGGAACACGGTACAACGCTAGTTGTAAATGAAAAACAATGTTGGCAAAGGGATGAATGCTTTGAAAAATCTAAAATGACGAAGTAGGATTAGATAGTTATACCTATTAGACATTAGAATTACCTGAAAAAATAAACAGTAATTTTTGATCTTAGTAAGAAAGAAAATGAAAACATAGAATTTTATACTGAACTTAGTCGAAGTAAAGCTACGGTTCTATTTTATTTCTAAGTCTAAATAAAAAACAATTATTTATAGGATTTTTTTAAGGTCAAATAGTTATTAATTATGAGCTCTATGAATTTGTACAGAAAGAACCTGTAGGTTGTTCATCATCCCAATAGAATTGCGAACCACAAGACTGACCTTCACTTGTGTCACAAAAATATGTCACAGTTGTGGATACACCTATTTCTATAGAAGATAATATTTTTGTTTGACATGTAATAACAGACCCTTGAGAGTTACCCCCATGGATACTTTGTTGTTCTTTTTTGGACATTTTTTTAGCCCCATTAATTTCTGTGATTTTTTTCATTATATTAGGTTTTAAGATTATATAAATAACGAGTTCATCATGTAAATATTGTTGTCATAATGTATCCAATAGGTAAAATAAATGTTAATTAAATATAGTCCTACTTTGTTACTTAGAAAAATCGTTGCAATTATTTTTACGAAATTCTCATCCATAGATCGTATAACAAAGATAATTTGTGAATCACCGGTCCTGACAGGTTTCTGACACCTGTCAGGACTTTACATAGTCTTATGCTTTATCGACTACTATTAATACCATTTGTCATTTGAATTTAACGTAATAAAATGTTCTTTTTTGTGCCTCAATTTCAGCATAAAAATAAACCGTAGCCCAGCTATGCTTAATTTTTCTTCTTCATTGAAACAAAAAAATCTTTATTTTCTTTTCCAGTAAATTCAAACAACAACTGGTATTAGAAATCAATAGAACATCTCTCCAATCAGTGTCTGTTGTCACAACGTAAACGTATGGAACTACGACTTTCACTTATAATATCTATTTTGGGGCAGCCGAAAGTATGGTATAAAATACCAAATATTATAGGAGGAGCATTTTTGAACATCTTACCTGTCCATTGTCCTCCAGAAGAGCCTTGCTGCGCACCTTTTATGGTTATAGGAGCAAGAGATGAACTCTCACCTTCACTATAATAAAAATCAGCCATTATAGTTTTAGAACTTCTATCTACAATTATCAAATGCCGATCTCGAAGTTGATCATTTTCTACTAAATTAATGAGGTAGTAATCCAGGTTTTCCATTGAAAAAAGATACACATCTTTTAACGGATCATATCTAATCTTGAAAGTAGCATTATTCCAATTAATATTAGTTTTAAAAAGGTTATAATCAATCTTGCTCCAAATTAATTCTTGTAACTGACCTGTTTGAAAAGGGTTTTCTTTGCCTATATATGTAAAGATCGTTTCTGTATAATTAATACCCTTCTTTAACGTTTCATTGAGATCAAAACCTATTATATAATCATACTGCTGTATCTGATCTTGAGCTCCGTATGGGGTGAGAATCCCCACTAAAGGCTGATCTTTTACACGATAAGTAAATATTTTATCTCTGGATACATTATAAACAAATATGTTATGATCCTCAGAAATATTCATTCTTCCTAGAAAACGACTCCTAAAATTAGAATCTAATTGATGGTAATTATTATTATCTGTTTTGATATTACCTAAATAATGATTTGATATGGCCAGGGAGTCTTTATGTTCCGTCCACGGATAACTATCTGTAAGTGGAATGAGATTAACAATATCTCCTGTGTTTATTTCAAAAGAATATGTTGAATAAATATGTAAGTCTTCCATATTTTGTTTTTGAAATATATCATTATGGATAGCCTCTTCTTTAGACACTAAGTAGCCACTAAAAATATAATAGTTTGCTGTAGGTTTTGACTTTTTTGATGGTTCTAATGTTATAGACACCCATTCCCCTTTTAATTCCTGATCATTATCTCTAATTGTTAACCATACGCCTGTATTCTTTAGAATCTTCACTTCTGATCCATAGGATAATTTACCAATCCTTTTCCCTAATTTAGAAGGTTGATCTCTGATAATAAGACCATTTTTTGCAACGACAAAATATGTTTCTTGACTACATATGGTAGTAGTTATAAACAGTGATATGATTAGTATGTAGTACTTTGGTAATTTAAAAAACCTGCTCATTATTTCTATTATTTTCGGTAGTAGTCTGCTTGCAGGATACTATAAATAATGTTAGACAAAATATGGTAGTTTTAATATATAGCGTTTTTTAGAAACATTTTTTAATCATATTTTATAAATATCTAACATAGATTATTGGTTCGTCTTTTTCAGTAATAAAAACTTATCTCCACATTCACTTATTCTGGTATAAGGATTTAAAGTATTACCATAATTTTGAATGGTTATAGTTCCGTCTTCATATTTTCCTTCTATTTCAGTTTTAGGATCGTCACCAAATAGGTTCTTAAACAAAATATAGGTATCCAAACTATTACTTTTTATAATATCGATAGTTCCAGATTGAGTTCTTTTATTAGTTTTTACAGAATACATATCATCTTTTATCGTAATTAACATTTCACACTTATTTCTTCCACTAAGATGGTATGTACCATTATAATTGTCTTGAGAAACAACTATCTTGTTCTGTGATTCTAATGTAGAGGAGCTTTCTTTTGATTCTTTATTAATTCTTATATGAGTAGAATCCTTTTCTACCAATGAGTTTGTTGATTGTTTACAAGCTATTGAAAGAAAGATTAAGAAAAGAAGTAAGGTGTTTTTATTATTGTACAATGATTTTAATCTCATAATAATCAATGAGTAATGCAAGAATTACTATCTATTGAAAAAAAACTTTGATTAGCGAATCTTTTGTTTTTTCTGTTAGGTTCATATAATTTAAATATTCTGAGGTAATAAGAGTATCTTCATGATATAATAGATTACATCTGAATAAAACTCGATTTTATCTGTATTTGAGTTGGTACAATAGAATAATTTTGCCTTTGTAGTATTTAATCCATCTCATTTTATTCCTTTGTAGTACGTAACATTTCTGATTCTCAAATAATCTTTGTCCATACCAAATAATATAACCTCTTTATTTTTAATATTAAATAATTGATTAGATTTTGGTTGATTGGTATAAACATAGATTTGATTAGTATCTTTGAAATAGTTACCACTTCTATTAACTTTTTCAAAGGTTTTAATATCAACTATGTTTTTGAGATTCTTATTATTTTGATTAATAACGTCGTAAATACTATTAAGATATATAAAACCTTTAATTTTACTTATATCTTTAGAAGGGTGCAGTAAAGATTTGTTTTTTGCTTTAATATATAATTCACCTGATGAATCTTTATATAATTGACTACTAATTTTCTTAAAATTTTCTTGAACACAAGAAATAAAAGTAAATGATAATATAAAGAGAAGTATTATTTTCTTTACATTTTCCATAATCTAGAGGTTATTTTACCAAATTTAGAAGGATTAAATCCTCTATTGATGTAATCATTTAAAAATGTAAAGTACTCCTTTACAAAGGATTGATAATTGATCTTCCAAGTAAGATTTAAATCTACCATAATGCGTCAATATTGTTTCTAAATATGTAAGAACTATTTTATAAATAAAAAAGGAGTCTTTACCTCTTTTAGTAACTGTAGTTTTTCTGGAACAAAGGTTGTCCTGGTGGATTTTACTATAGGATATTCTTTATCTTTATCTTCTTCTTTAAAAGTTTCTGTTGTATAAGTAGTTTCGCCTTTAAGGAAATTTACTTTTTCTTCTTCGGATTCCATGGTTGCTCGATTTACAGCTAGTTTTGAATATTTTATTAGTTCAAAGGAATCATTCTTATATTTAAAGAAATAAGATTCATTATAGGTATACCAACTTCCCGCATTGTAAAACAATTGAAAATCTATCTGAAGTCCCCCTTCTGGTGCTATACTAATACCTTGAAAAGGTTCTTCAATGGTTGGGTTTCGATTAACATAAATAAAGTTATTATTTTGTAATTGCTTTTTCAGGCAAGAATTTTTGTTTTTAAAATAAATGGCTAAAATTCTAGGGTTAATATCAATAGAGTCATTTCCAATTTCACTGTTTGTTAAAACATTTTTAGGGTCTTTTTTTTTGATAACTATGACTAAATCATTAATACCATCATTATTTAAATCACCTAGAGTTGTGCTATCAATTATATACCAATTGTGGGGTACTATGTTCTCAATTTTTTTGTCCTTATACTTTAATTTAATGTGTTCTTGTGAATACATATTGGAATATATATTCAAAAAAATAATAACATATAGTATGGTTTTCATATATGTTGTGTTTTTCATTTAAAACAATCTATAGCCTTCCTCTAGTAGACATAATTTTAATCGTTCAATAATTGTATGAATTCTTTATTGAAATAAGGATTCAGTTCATCAAAATTATAAGTAAGATTTATTACCGGTAATAATTTTTGTTGAAACTTAGTAGCCTCAAACGAATACCAGATTTTTAAATAAAAATTTTCGCCATTTTTAAATATCTTGAAATTATTCAGTGCATTAATATCAATATCCGAAATATTACTTATAAAGTCTGATATATCATCCAGATCATCATCGTCCCAATATTTTTTTTCTTCATTTATTGATTTTTTAATCTTTAGATTAGCATCTTTTAATAGAAAATCAACTCCTTTTTTTGTTAATAAATCTGATATTTTTAATATTTCTAATGTAGAAATCTTCATGTTTAAATTAAACTCATCTTCTGTAGGTGTTAAACCATAAATATTGAAGAAACCAGTAATACTTGAAAATTTAGAGTTGCTATAATTTATATCATATTCTTGAAAATTAAAATCACAACTGTCATCTATTTCCTCACAACATTTGCTGTTGTAGGCTTTTAGATTTGTGATTACCTCTGCAGGATAAATGTTGTGTAGAAAGAAAGACCAAACTTTATTTTGTACTCTATTCTGAAAATCTTTATTAGGATGCAATACTTCAATATATTCTGTTACAAATAAATTCTCATGTAAACTTTTACACTTAATAGTGTCACTAACAATATTGAATACTATTTCATTTGATGTTTTCTGCTTTTGAGCCTTGCAAGAAAAAAAGCAAATAGGAATTAGTATATAAAACAACTTTATATTAATCATTAATATCGTTATATCATTTTTCTGTTTTCTATAGTTTGTAGGAAAATCCATTATTTTAGTAATAGACTTTATAAGTTAATCCTATCCCAGACTAATTTTGGTATTTTTTGTTCTTTACCAGATGATTTCATTAGTACAATATATTTATTGTAGGTTTCTTTTGCTTTTTGCTCTTCCCCTACGCCCCAATATGCATCTCCTAAATTAATGTAAGCTACAGTTCTGTTTGGAAATTGATTTATAATTTTTTCCAAAAGGAATATAGATTCCTTATAGGCATTTAATTTTTCTAAATAATAAGCTATGTCATTATAAAGTATAAGGTTCTCTTTTGATAAATTAAATTTTGAAAGTAAAGCTTTGTACCTATCAACATCAGTAACACTTTTTTTACTACCTTCTTTAAATCTAGTTGAAAACTGTTCTAAAGTACCTTCGAATTTATATTTTATTTCACATTTATTTGCTCTTACATCGACTTTAGGAATTTGTTTCAGTAACTTAATTCCTTCTTGAGTATTCAATTTAGATAAATGTATATTTTGTTGCACTTCACATAAATAATTTTTGGTATGATCCTCCTGCCAATTACTTGTTTCGAAAATAGTTCTATTTAACATCCAAGAATTCTCAGCATAGCTTATAAAATAAGTTGCCTTATCAATGCCGCCATCAGGGAAATATGTATGTATTTTGACAACTTCATTTCCATTATTTGTAGCCTCAATTTCTCCAATTATCTTACCTCCGTCCTCAGAAAAATTAATGCTTTCTAATACTAGCTCATAATTGTCATTTTTATTCAGGAAAAAAAGAAGTGCATTGCCTTTATATTTTTCATTACTAACAACTTTATCTATAAATCTGTCATTATTGATATCAATATCTTTGATAAAATAATCAGGATTATCTATATATCTATTTATTGTTTTTTGTTGAATATTATAGTTCTTACCGTGTGTAGTATTATCTTTACTTGCTTGTTCTGTATTACTTTTTTTACAGCATATTATACTAACAAATAATATAAAAGCATAGGTGTATTTAATCATTGTTTTTGAGTATTTTTAAAATACCGTTTAGTCTTTAGCCTATTAAAAGAATCTTTATATTTCCTTTTATTTTATCAAGATAGAACCCTTACGCTAAATTCTTGCTCAGGGAAATCGTGTGAAATAATATATAAGTAACAATCTTCTGTTTCGTTTTTATCCAGACCGTCAAAATTACATTCTGTTATAATAATTGCAATATGCAGGCATTATGATTATTGTTTCCTTACAAATTTTCCTTCATTAGAAATTTTATAAGAAACATTTTTTCCTGAATTAACTTCAAATCCATCGGTATTATCAAAAATTTTGCAATTAAATAAGTGATTCTCATCTATGTATATACTTTTGTTTATAAGAGTTTCAGATTTTGAATACTCATAAGCTGCCAATACATCAGAAATTTTATTATTTTTAACTATAATATAAATAGGATTATAAAAAAGATGATCTCCCTTACCCAAAAGACCAAATATTTTAAAATTCTTATAATTTGGTAACTTTATATATAACGATAAATCAGATTTAATCCTTTTTTGCTTATCATCGTTTTTCTTTATTAGTAAATTATTTATTGTGTGTAAAGTTGCACTATCATTTAATTTTATGCTCTTATTAAAATCAATATTTATATTATCATTTCTATTAAATTTTATAATCCTAAAGTAACTCTGAGCATACTGAATACTATCTTTATCATTTAAGCCTTCCTTCTTTAAAGAACCTTCTAAGTATCCACCACCACAATACCAATCATCGGGAAAATCAATATCGACCAGTTCTTTTCTGCCATATGGCAGTGTTATTTTTTTAGATAGGGAATCTAAAAACTCGATATCAAGACTTTTATCCTGATTACTATTGGCGTAAATTGTGTCATTATACTCAGAAAGGGATTTATCAACTCTATTGCCCACATTGTGTTTGCAAGAACTAAAAGTAACAAGTGTAATTATTATTAATCGATAAATCATGGTAGTAAATTTTGGACAAAATTATTACTAAATCGTTGGATATGATGATGGTTGTTATGTCTTGGTGTTGTCACATGTGAACTATGAGGCAAAATGGTTGAAGAATTAATCCCTATAGCTAGATTTGTAAAGTTTTCGGATAAAGAATTACCTGTTCGAGACCAACCAAAATCATATAATAAATTACAAAATATAACCTGATTTGTATAATCAAAATCTGAATCTTGCAATAAAACTTCAACACCGTTTAAACTAGTACTTAGGTAGTATAAGTCTCCAGCTAAACCATTCCTATGTGATGTACTTGGGTAACAAGACCCATCTTCATAAGAAAAACCTTCTCCACATATTCTATGACTTAATCCGGATCTAACATTACCCTGATCATTAATATCTCCTTCATTAAACTGAGCAATGACACCAATAAGAGCTGCTAATAGGTCAGGTTGAACATGTCTTCTTCTGGTATCTTTAAAACAATATCTAATCCTTAGATCTCCATTTACATAATCCAATCCTGTAAAAACTTGAGGCCCCATACCCGCTTCTTGTTCTATATCCGCATTAACCATATGGACAAAATTATTACCATTTGGTACAGGGTACCATCGTTCTCTAAGTATATTAGTCGAAACTATATAATTTCCAGGGTTGTTGGTGTCTTCCATTTTTGAATATTCAATCGCGTGTACTCCATTTGTATATCTGGTCAAAGTACTAGCTGATATATCTTCTCCAGCTCTTTGATTATTTCTATAATCTATTATTGGAGGAATTTGTGTACCTCTAGAAGCTAATGGTGGAATTGTATTTGATCTTGGACCTTTTTCTGTTATTCTTATTTTCTCCGTAGTACATACCTTATGTTCATTATCATTACTATCGTGATAAAAATAAGTAACTAGATGTTTAGGATTATTTTCATCGTAATTATCAATTCTAGCCCAGTTATTAGTCAGCCGCCCTATTCTTCTTCTTACCTGTTGATTATTTGAATTTACCTCATCAAAATTATTATACAAATTATCACCATGATAAATCTCATATACAATCTTATTTTCTAATCTAAATAAATGTCCATCTGAATTTGCAAAACGACCAATTTCTAGAGGTGGTCCTTGCTCATCATCCTCCGGACCATACACAACAAGCATTGTATCATCCTCTGGGGTTACCTCTATTTCTATAGATGGAAGATCAGTTCCGGCACTATGAATATTTTCTGCCCAAGTATCAAAAACAGCTCTAGTATGTGGACGTAAGGAAATTTTAAAAATAGCTTTATCAACAAAATCATCAAGATTAATATATAAGCAATTACCTTCTATATCATTTAACACATTAGTATTTCCAACTTGGGTTGTAAAACTATCTACATTAGTTGTACCATCAGTAATTTGTATAGTTTCATCAGAAACATTTGTTAGATTACAATCTCCTGTTTTTAAAGTAACGGTTAGACTTGCTCTTTCTGTAGATACAATTGGTTGATCTATTGGAACAAAATTTTCCGTTTCTACAATTATATAAACATCTCTTCCTAAAACCCCTTCATTAATTTCCGTAAAAGCAACCGTCGGACCTGTAGCAGAATTACCTGCAGTAACTACTTTTTTTGCAAAATAAGCATTAGTTACACGAGGAGCTTCTATTGTTAAATCCTCAAAATCCGTACTAATATGTTCAAAATCATTAAACCAAATTCTTCCCATTACGATTCTGTTTTTTGTTGCCGGACTACTTTTAATGCAATTCTTTGTATTTCTGAAGTAATAGAAATACCTTCTAAAATATCGTCTTCCAATACTGAGCCATTATACTCAAAATCTCTTATGTTATCACATAAATCTATTTTTATTGATTTGCCAATAGCGTTTTTGGTTTTTAATACTAGGTATATCTCATCTCCTATTTTAACTTTATTTTCCGGTATTCTATTACCTTGTTTGTCTTCGTAATAACTTTCTATCATTTCTGGTTCCACGTGCTCCTCCCTAACAGTAACCGGAGTATTATCGGCAAAAGTCGTTCTCCATGTAGCAGAGTATTCAGTTTCGGAGTTAGTATCTTTTACTCCTGCACTGGTAATAAACAAGGTTTCTGTTATGGGAGTGATACCATCAGCAGCATAGTTCACTGTGTTTCTTACAAAATGAGAATCGATCAGCTTAATTTTCCGGATTTTACTTGTTAGATGTATGGGTATAAAATGTATTTCTAATTGTTTTTTCATATCTGGTGCAATCGTTAATTCCATAAAATCAACATCCTTACGTACCTCTACCACCATTTCCATTCCCATATATCTAGGTTTATTAGTAGGTCTGCCTGTATGATCTGTTTCTTGTTTATAAGAAAAATTACACGCTATTACATTGATCTCCTTATCATCAAGGTATAGTTTCGCTTGTATCGCCATATAGTATTATAGCCGTTAGGTTATATTGTATATACCAAAATAGATATATAAACTCTAAAAGTAGAAAAACAATACGAAGAATTCGGGGAGATTATATAATTTTCGATTAAAGTATATATTTTACTGATTAAGTATTTGAGTGTGGAAGTTTTTAAACATGTAAGTGTAGGAGTTATTAAGTATTGGAATATTTGGATATAATAACATCAAATTTATAAAACTGACTTTTCTTTCTTTTTATAATCAAGTATTTGCCTTTAGTTTTACGAACGTATTCTAGTCGACGAGAATCATAAATTTTTAAAAACGCAAATCGAATAATTATGAAATTAAATATATTCAAAATTGTACTCATGGTACTTTTTTTAGGAATAGTAGGTTGTCAAAAAGAAGATGATCATTATCTACACGAAGAATCAATCACTGAGAACTCAGAAATTGAATTGGATCTAAAAAAGAATCAATCTTCTGTCAGCGTAGTATGCTCTATAGAAGGCATTCCGCCCGGTTATAAGGTAGAAGAGTACATAACTGTTTCTAGATGTCCTAATGTCAATTTATTTTTAGGCAGGTATAATGCAGCGATAGTTTCTAAGGATGGTACTCCAAAAATAGTTAGTGCTGGAGCGGGTTGTGATGATTATTATTGTATTTGGATCGTAGGTGATAATTTCGAAAGTAATGCCTATGTTGATATTAGAAGCCCAAACGGGGCTAATATAATCGGAACGTATAGAGGAACCGATCGACAGCAGTACGTTAATAATCAAGGACAAGATGTTATAACACTACGACTAAGATCACAAGCAGAAAGAAACTTATTTGCTAATGGTGGTCTACGTATCTGGGTTGTTAATCCTGTAGCAAGAAAATGGGGAGACGGAAGAACTATCAGAAGACCCGGAGGTGTTATAATTGATCCTGATCCTTGCAACCCTATCTGTCCATAGTTTTATATACGTATTCTATGATGGTATGTTCGGTATTTTATTTCATATCAATATTTTAATAAATCATTAATGTCTAATTTAAAATCAATAATATGTTAAAAAATGTATTAAATATAGAAGGTGTACACAGACTTTCTAAAGAAGAAAAAAGAATAGTAAAAGCAGGTACTCAATTTAATAGTTATGAGCAATGCCTTAGTTTATGTGGTGGTAATTGTACATATACTGGGAGATGTTTTTGGATGATTGAATAAAACAATGGTCAATACCACAAATAACTCATACTAGTTTTTAATTAAGTAGTATAACAAGGACCTGTTAGATTTTAGAATCTAGCAGGTCTTATCTTGTTTTGGTTTCATCATAAAAGAAAATAAAGCTATGCTTACTATATTGGGTAAGACAGACGACCTCTATTCTAATGGTTTGATGCTTCTATTTATAAGGGGGTACCCCCTTACGAGTATGGGGGGTGCCCCTTTCGATACTATTTCAATAAATCATTTTAATAGTCCTGACCCCTTGACTTACTACTTTTAGGCCAAGTGTTAAGGCCTCCAGACCATATTTTGATCAATTTATGGGGTAAGATATGGGGTGTTACCCCTACTTTTAAGGCTTCTAGGCCTTACAGTAACCCTTCGAAGTATTATTATAATGCTTCGAACTACTTCTGTATGGGGTAAGGGCTATTATTTTAATCCTTCTAATACGATTTATGGACAAGAAGTTCGTATAAAGAGTTTGAATTATTTTGTGTTAGATTAAGGCATAAAATTAAAGAATAGCCTTAGCTATTGTTGAATTTTATAACGCAGATATAGTGCAAAAGAAACGAACTATATGCGAAAGTTTTATGCGTAAATCGTATAAGTACTAAAGTGATGCTTCTAAGAATACTAAAGACAATCAGAACTACTTTTATTATAATGGGTATTATCCTTAGCTTAAGCTATTATAATTTTAGAGACTATATTTTTTTATAAGAAATCATTAGGGCAATTATTCTACTATTAAAGTAAATCAAAACTTTGCGAAACTTTTAAAATAATCAGTTTTTCAACTTAAACAACTTAAAACAATAAAATTCAACATCTTAAAGTGTTATTTTTATTCATGTTTCTTGAAGAGTTAATGATCTAAAATCTTTACATAGCACTACTAAATTATAATATAAAAAGGTATCGTAAGATTTTAATTATTTTTGTCATATCTATGAAAGTTTGTATTGCAGAAAAACCAAGTGTAGCCAGAGAAATTGCTTCTGTATTAGGAGCGAATACCAAATGTGATGGATATTATGAAGGTAATGGATATGCTGTAACCTACACTTTTGGTCATTTGTGTACACTGCTAGAGCCAAATGATTATAAGCCTCATTGGAAAAGTTGGGATCTAAACAATCTCCCTATGCTACCTGATAAGTTCAAGGTTAAAGTAGTAGATAATTCAGGTATCAAAAAGCAATTCGGGATTATCAAAAAACTATTTGATAAAGCTGAACTAGTAATCAATTGTGGGGATGCGGGTCAGGAAGGTGAATTGATTCAGCGATGGGTTATTGATCAAGCAGTATATAAAGGAGAAGTACAACGTCTCTGGATATCCTCATTAACTACAGAAGCAATCAAAGAAGGTTTTGAAAAACTGCAGCCTTCCTCTCAGTATGATAACCTGTATTATGCTGGATTCTCTAGAGCGATTGGAGATTGGTTACTTGGGATGAATGCCACTCGGTTATATACCGTAAAACATGGAGGGTTTAAGCAAGTGCTCTCCGTTGGGAGAGTACAGACTCCTACCCTAGCGATGTTAGTCAATAGGTTTAAGGAGATTGAAAATTTTAAACCACAACCCTATTGGGAACTACAAGCATTGTATCGAAATACATTGTTTAATTGTGAAGAGGGACGTTTCCTAAAAAAAGAAGAAGGAGAAAAGTTTGCTGAGCAGGTAAAAGAAAGTGATTTCGAGATTGTTTCTATTACTAAAAAACAGGGAAAAGAATATGCTCCTAAATTGTTTGATCTTACGGGATTACAAGTATACTGTAATACAAAATTTGGTTTTTCTGCAGACGATACTTTAAAAATAGCTCAAAAATTATATGAACAGAAAGTAATAACGTATCCCAGAGTTGATACTACTTTTTTACCTAATGATATATACCCAAAAGTACCGGAGATATTAAAAAAGTTAACTAACTATAGTGAGTTGACAGTTCCGATTCTTAATGCAAAAATTAAAAAGTCATCCAAAGTATTTAATGATAAAAAAGTTACGGATCACCACGCTATTATTCCTACCGGTGTTCAGATCAATTTGCAGTATAACCAGCAACAGGTATATGATATTATAGTAAAACGATTTATTGCATCTTTTTATGAAGATTGTACTGTTGCGAATACTACGGTGATCGGTAAAGCGGATACGGTAACATTTAAAACAACCGGAAAAGAGATTCTAAAGAAAGGATGGCGTATTGTTTTTGAAACAGCAGAGAATCATCAACAAAAAAAGGAAAAAGGAATACTACCATCATTTGTAAAAGGAGAAAAGGGAGCGCACGAAACCTCTTTTTTAGAAAAAGAAACCAAACCACCTAAACAATATACAGAAGCTACATTATTACGCTCTATGGAAACTGCAGGAAAACAAGTGGATGACGATGAGATGCGAGAATTAATGAAAGAGAATGGTATCGGTCGACCTTCTACAAGAGCAAATATCATCGAAACCCTTTTTAAGCGTAAGTATGTGAAACGTAGTAAAAAATTAATTCTACCTACCGAAACCGGAATACAATTAATTGATACAATTAGAAATCAACTTCTTAAATCTGCAGAACTAACCGGTCAATGGGAAAAACAACTTAAGGATATAGAAAAAGGCTCGTATAATGCCGGAACTTTTATTAGAAACATGAAGCAAATGGTAGATCATTTGGTATATGAAGTCCGAACCGAAAAGACAAGAGCTAATATTACGCATACCAAGAATGCTGCATCCATAACAAAAAAAACGAATAAAAAATTAAAAGGAATTACCACCAAAAAATGTCCGAAATGCAAGAAAGGTAGTATCATAAAAGGGAATTCCGCATATGGATGTAGCGAGTATAAGAATCAATGCAATTTCACACTTCCATTTAGTTTTAAAGACAAGAAAATTTCCGAAAATCAGTATCTAAGACTTTTAGAAAAAGGATGTACTGTAAATCTAAAAGGGTTTAAAGAGAATTCGGAAAATAAGGAAGGGCTTGTACGTTTTGATGATACATTTCAATTGGTATTCGAAGAAAAGAAAACAATCAATACATCTTCTACTAGTGATATTTCCAGTCCGATGCCTTGTCCAAAATGTAAGAAAGGAACTATTATAAAAGGAAATACTGCTTATGGATGCAGCGATTATAAAAATGGTTGCGATTTTAGATATGATTTTAAAATGGTATACACCAAGGCAAAAGGAAAACCTCTTACCAAAGATTTGGTGTATGCCATTCTTAAAGAAAATTAAAGATCAATTAATTAGAGCTTATACCGTTTAATACCATTGTATATTGAGACCTTTCAGGTTTTAGAAACCTAAAAGGTCTTAACTATTAGTACATTATACATTAAAATATGATTTTAACATTGATTTTAATATATACTTTCGGATACTAGTGATTATAACACTTGATAACTGTTCATTAGCCTTATAAATTCTGCTCTATATCCTTGATTATCTATAGATTTATTAGATTTGGCTAGAGAGATAATATCGTTGATATTTTTATTACTTAGGTATTTTGATTTTCTTATTTTAAGCCCAAACCACGCCACAGATGCTGCAAAGTTGAAGTCTTGAGAAACTGTAGTATTGTTTGTTTTCAATATATGAATCATTTCTATGCTTTTACTTTCTTGTGGTTTTTTATACCTAAACTTTACAGTCAATAGCTCGTCTCCATAATTTTTAGTAATTTGTTGATTGGTATACTTTAGATCTGGAGTCTCTTTGATATATAAACTTTTAACTCCAACGGGTACAATTTCATATAATGCAGTAACGGTATGACCACTTCCTAATTCTCCTGCATCTTTGGTATCATCTATAAAATCTTCATCCTCCAATAACCTATTTTCATACCCTATTAGTCGATAGGCTTGTACTTTTTCGGGATTAAACTCTACCTGTATCTTTACATCTTTAGCAATGGTATAAAGAGTACCACCAAACTCTTTACCTAAGACTCGTTGTGCTTCTTGCATGGTATCAATATAGGCATGGTTTCCATTTCCTTTATCAGCTAATATTTCTAATTTGGAGTCCTTATAATTCCCCATCCCAAAGCCTAAACAGGTTAGAAATACACCCGATTCTCTTTTTTCTTCTATCAAAGTTTGCATATCCTTATCACTGCTCATCCCAACATTAAAATCTCCATCTGTTGCCAAAATCACTCTGTTGTTTCCTTTTTTTATAAAATTATCCTTGGCAATTTTATATGCTAGTCGTATCCCTTCTCCTCCTGCTGTAGACCCGCCTGCATCCAAATTATCAAGGGCTTGTATTATTTTTGCTTTATGTGTTCCGGATGTTGGAGGTAGAACAAGTCCTGCTGCTCCCGCATATACTACTATAGAAACCTTATCTTTTTCCCTTAACTGATTTACTAATAGTTTAAAGGCTTTCTTTAATAATGGTAATTTATTACTACTTCCCATGGAACCAGATACATCTATTAAGAATACAAGATTGGATGCAGGTATTTCGTTTTGAGGAATTTCTTTTCCTTTGATACCTATTTTAACCAATTGAGTTTCCTTATTCCAAGGTGTACCGCCATACTCTGAATGAATCGCAAATGGATGATGATCCTTTGGTTGTTCATACTGATAATCAAAATAATTCACCATTTCTTCTATTTTAACGGCATCAATAGGAATTTTAGAACCATTGTTTATCATTCTACGGATATTACTATAAGCAGCCTTATCAACATCAATAGAAAATGTAGATAGAGGTGATGATTTTACATTTTCGAAATTATTTTCTACGATTTCACTATAAGATTCATCATTATAGACCCTATAATTACCTTGATGCGTAGTAATTACAACACATCCGTGTGTCGCCTGTGCACCAAAAATAGAAGTTGCTTCCTTGCTTTTATACACTTTAGTTTTGGAAATATCTTTTGGGTTGATAGCTTTAATCATAGCAGTATTCTTTGCGTCAATAGGTACGCCATCTACAATATATAAAGGTTGTTTTTTATCATAAGTAGAACCGATACCTCTTATTTTTAAAGTATTACTATTCCCCGTATTGTTAGAAATATTAATTCCCGTTGCTTTTCCGGTTAATGCTGTATGGATATTTGTTTTGGTTCTTGGTTTTCTTTGGCTTACGGATAATGATCGACTTCTAATCGTCATCGTATTGCTAGAAAGAGAGGTTCTATGCATTTGCTTTATATTATAAGCTTCTACAACTACTTCATCTAATTCTGCTGCAGATATCCCCATCATAACATTAATCGTACTGGACTTAGACGTGATTTTCACTTCTTCGGTTTCATAACCAACAAAAGTGAATTCTAAAGTATCTCCTATGTTAACTGCCAAAGAATAATTCCCGTCAAAATCGGTTTGTATTCCAGTGCCTCTATTTTTAATAAGAATATTGACTCCTGGAAGCGGGTTATAATTTTCATCTGTTACCTTTCCTGTAATAGTTAATTCTTGTGCAAATGATATTCCCGTGACGAGGAATAAAACCATAAAGTAGTATAATTGTTTCATAATTGATCTTGTTTGATTATGAAATAAAACTACCTATAGTAAGGTTGATAGAAAATCTATATTGAGCAAATGGTGCTTTTCAATTAGGGAACCTATAGAATGGTATAGGATTATAATTGTTGCAAAATAGAGTTCAAGGTTTTAGCACGTTGTACCTTTCCGTTTTCGGTCTCTATGAATTTAGGTTGAAAATAAATCTTTTTTGGAATTTCATATTTGGACAACATATTTACATTGGAGATAGCTTCTAATAAGCTACGATACGTATTTTCATCATACTTATTTTCTATCACAAGAATTAATTTATTACCCAGAACATCATCCGGTACACTACTGATAAAAAAACGATGCCCAATAAATAACTGAAGCTTAGCTTCTATTTCTTCAGGAAAAAGCTTTACTCCTCCACTATTAATTACATTATCATAACGACCTTTCCAATTAAATTTTTTGTACGTTTTTAATTCAACCACATCATTAGTAATAATTGTTTCTTCGTTTAACTGCGGTGCTTTAATAACAAGACAATTTCTCTCATCTGTACTAAGCGAAATATTTGGTAATGCCTTAAAAAATTTAAAATCTTTTTTATCTTTCTTTCTAGGGTTTATCCTCCTTGCGGCGATATGCGTGACTGTTTCAGTCATTCCATAAGTCTCGAACACTTTGGTCTTAATTCCTTGCACTAATCCTTTTAGGTTTTCGGATATTGTTCCTCCTCCTACGATTAATTTTTTGAGTAAATGCAGTCTATTTAATGAATTGTCTAATTGCAATGGAATCATTGCACAAAAATCATATTGTTTATATACAGTATCCAGAGGATTTGTTTTTGGCGGGACTAAATCAATCTTCCAACCCAGAACCATCGCTCTCACTAACATCATTTTTCCAGCAATATAAGTTACAGGTAAACATAGAAGTGCTGTAGTTCCTTCTTCTACTTTAAAAAATGTACCAGTAGCAATAGCACTATTAATCATGTGCTTCTTATAGATCTTAATTTTTTTTGGTTTCCCTGTAGAACCAGAAGTTTGTACAATTATATACTCATCATCATTAAGCCAGTCTAGTAAAAAATTTCCTACTTCTTGTTCGTAAGCTTCTCCTTCTTTTACAAAATGATGTGCAAAACGAAATAGGCTATCCTTATCAAAGGATTGCTTATTAATACTAAAACTTTCATGTATTTGAAGCGCAGAAAAAGTATCTTTCAATAGCATATTCAAATTTCAAATTTCTAACATATATAGAGGTTAGCTAAATGTAAAAAGTATATTAATAATTAATCATTAATTTAATGTTAAATTTTCCCTAGTTACTTTTCCAAACAATTTTTCTTTCCAACCAGACCACTTATATTTCTTAGCTAAAAGGAATATAATTATCGGATATTGAATAACTATTGGAAGTATGATATCTAAACCTGCTGTTGGTTCTGAAATATCTTTAAAAATAGCATCAGTCTGCAATGCACTCCAATCAGTAGTTACCAGTACTGCGGCTAACATATTATTAGCTGCGTGGAAACCTAATGCTAATTCCATTCCCTCATCCATCAATGTCATTACTCCAAATAAGAAACCTGTACCTATATAATACACCATCATTATATTACCTAATTTGGCTACTTCAGGATTAAAACCATGAAGTAAACCAAACATAACCGATGTTAATAAAAGCGGCAACCATCTATTCCTGGCTAAAACGCCTATACCTTGCATTAAATATCCTCTAAACAAATATTCTTCAAAACTTGTCTGTAGTGGTAATAAGAATAATGAAATCAATAAAAGAATAATAAATGGTACTGCCCTAAAATTTAATTCATAGATCTCAGGTTCCATCATATATGAAATAAAAAATAGAATAAGGTTTAAAATTATTACCATAAAGAAAGAAAACCATATACGTTTCCAATCTACTTTCTTTCTGGAAGTAGTTAATGATGTAATTTTTTGCTCATGAATATATCTTACGGCAAGGAGTAGTCCTAATAAACCAACGGCAAAACCAATAATCATTAAAACTAAAAATAGATTGGGGTTAATACCCAAATCAGAAAAACTATTCTCAGCAGCCTCAATAAAATGCTGTATTCCATCCGATTTGGAGAAAGCTACCATTATAAGTGGTATTAATCCAATCATTTGCCAACCAATAAATGCAAACAACAAACCTATGATGTATCTCCACCAATCATGTTTTACTTTAAATGCTTCTTCTATATACATAATAATATTAATTTAAATATGGCACTTTCCAGTTTTTAGCCACATCATATTGTAGGGTTCCTTCGTTAACAACTAATGGGGATTCTAGATTATTGGTATACAAGCTACCGGTTCCCAATCCCTGAGGAAGTGTACTTTGTAGTGTATATGTATACTGTGCAATTGCATTGAGTCCGATATTACTTTCTAATGCACTTGTAATCCACCATCCTATTCCATACGTATTTGCTAAATCAATCCATTCTTGCGTTCCTCTATATCCACCAATCAGGCTAGGTTTAAGAATTATATACTGTGGTTGTATCGTTTGTAGCAATTTCTCTTTTTCTGTTAGATCAAATATGCCTATTAATTCTTCATCTAGTGCAATAGGTAATGGTGTATCTTTACATAATTTTTTCATCTCCATACATTGCCCTTGTCGGATGGGTTGTTCTATGCTATGAATAGTATAAATACTAAGTTCTTTTAATTTACTAAGCACTTCATCTGGATCAAAAGCACCATTTGCATCTACTCTTATTTCAATAACATCCGAGGAAAATTGTGATCTTATATAGGCTAATAAATCTAATTCTGTTCTAAAATCAATTGCTCCTATCTTTAATTTGATACAGTTAAATCCAGCATCTAGTTTAGTAACAATCTGTTCTTTCATATATTCTTTATCTCCCATCCATATTAAACCATTGATAGGAATAACATCTTTACTCTTTGTAAACTTGGAAGGATGTAATAGAAATGGAGAAGTACTTTTTAACGATCTAAACGCCATTTCTATCCCGAATTGGATACTTGGAAACTCTTTGAGTTTTTCCAAGAGTTTCTCTTGTCCCAAATCTATATTTTCACAGGTCCATTTCAGGGTATCTTCATAATCAGAACGATCATCAATACTTAATGTTCTTAAAATACCACACTCTCCAATTCCTTGCTTTTTAGAATCAGTAATCACAATAAACCAAGTTTCTTTAGTTTTTATAACTCCCCTAGAGGTACCACTTGGTTTTTTAAACTGTAAAATGTGTTTGTGATATGAAGCCTTCATTCTATAATTCAATGCTATCTTCTATTTCTAAAAGTATCAAATCTTTACCTTTATCTAAGAATTTCTTTTTAGCCTCCTTATGATCGATTTCGATATATCCAAAAGTGTCATAATGTACTCCTAGGATTTTGTTACAAGCTACAAAATCACTAGCTATAATTGCATCATCTATTCCCATGGTAAAATTATCTCCTATTGGTAATACTGCTAGATCCAACTTGGTATACATTGGTATTAATTTCATATCCATAGTTAGTGCTGTGTCTCCGGCAATATAAATGCTTTTGTGTTCACTTTCTATTATAAATCCACCAGGTTGTCCTCCATAACTTCCATCAGGAAAGCTACTGGTATGTATCGCATTAACATACTTTACTTTTCCAAAATCAAAATTCCAAGTACCCCCATGATTCATTGGATGTACATTGAAGCCTTTATTCTGGTAATGTGTAGCTATTTCAAAATTAGAAACAATAGTCGCATTAGAATTTTTAGCAATTGCTTCTGCATCTAATATATGATCTTGATGCGCATGCGTTAACAATATGTAATCTACAGTAATATTACTGATATTAATTTTATCTTTTGCTAATGGGTTTCCTGTAATAAATGGATCCACTATAATTTTCTTATCGTTGATTTCAATTAACAACGTATTATGTCCGTAAAAAGTAATTTTCATTATGTGAAGTTTTCAATGTTAAAATAAAATAGACTACGTATATTTTAAAATGAGTTATGCTAACTTAAAAAATTTGACCTATACTAAACAAAATTGCTAATAAAAAGGTCGATAGTGCTACTTTTTTTAGTTCTGGATCTAAATCTTCATGATGCCTTGTTTTGATTACTTTTATTATATGAATCAGTAATGGTACAAAAGCAACTACAAATAATATATCTGTATAATTTTCATAAGTAAAATATGCAAAAAGACTTATGCAAAATAAAGCTCCCATAACTAAAGTATAATGATACTTTTTAGCATTAAGTAGTCCCATTTTAACAACAACTGTATTTTTACCTGCCTTTCTATCACTAACATGATCTCTCATATTATTTAAGTTTAGAACAGCAGTACTAAGTAAACCAATGGTAGCTGCCGGTAAAAAAGTTAACCAATTTATATTTTTTGTAAATAAAAAATAACATCCAATGACACTTACTAATCCAAAAAAAACGAACACAAATATATCTCCTAATCCTCTATAGCCATATGCTGAATTACCCATCGTATATTTTATAGCGGCTACTATTGCTGCTAGTCCTAAAAAGAAGAAAAAGAGAGAATATATAAAATAACGTGCTCCAAAAGCAGTATAGATTAAAAGAATGGCTAAAATCAATGTGATTATAGCGGTTATGATTATTCCTTTAAACATTTCATCCCTACTAATCGAACCACTTTGTAGCGCTCGCTCCGGACCTATTCTATCTTCATTATCTGTTCCCTTAACTCCATCTCCATAATCATTAGCAAAATTAGATAATATCTGTAATCCTAAGGTGGTAGCAATAGCAAGCCAAAAGATTTTAGTAGCAAAAAAATTGACCTTACCAGAAATAGCGCCCTCAAGGGGATTAAGTATAAAATTATTATATAAAGAAGATCCAACAATAATCCCAGATAAAGATAACGGTAATGTTCGCAATCTTGCCGCGGATATCCAAGCTCCGATTTTAGCCATTAGTGAAATTTTGTTCCCAAAGGAACAGCATTTTGATTGAAAATAAAAATTACCAATGCTCTTATTGCTTCTAATTTTGGAATTAGTTAATTACGATAAACTGTTATAATTTTTAGTAATTAAAAAAACAAAAGTACTTCCTTTACTTTATGTAGAAGATTAGGTAATATCTCCATCAAAATTGATTATCTTTTTTGGTAAGTTGTTAATCCCATATAGTAGCGCAAAAACTACAAAATTAAAATACTTTAGGTATTAAAAATATTTAACGTGCTTTCTATGATTAAAGGAACCTATAATGAAATGATTATTAATCGGACTAATTACGAAATACCCCATGAAGAACTTACCTCCTGTATTCAAGGAGGTAAGTGTTGGGGAAAACAAAAAAAGTAAGGGAAAAATTGTAATTGGAATACTTTTCAAAGATAAAAAGGATTAAGGATATCCGGTTACGGCTTAACCTCAAACTTTAGCTGGAATATAAGTATAGCTAGTCATAACAACGTATAAACTGTTTAAAAATAAGAGTTTACAGTTTTTTTTTCTTTCGAAAACAGCAATTAAAAATGATCTTTTTTTTTATTTTAACATTTAAAGCAAATTAATTGTTTTAAAAGATTTTAAAGAATTAGATAAAGGATTAAATTTGCCCTATCATTTTATAAATTAAACTAATTCTATAAATCCTTGGAAAATAAAAAGGCTCTCAAATTAATAGACAAAATCCTGACTGATCTAGAAGATTCAGGAATTAACACAGACACTCTAATAGAAGATATAAAAAATCTTAGATCTTATGCTTTGGAAGCCCAAATTCCATTGGCAGTAAAAGTCTTGAGACTTACTTGTGAACATATAGAAGAAAATGACAGTTTCTTGATACCCATTCCGGATGATGAACCGATAGATGGAAATGAAGAAGGAACTGTTGTTAATACAGAAGAGGCTGTTAACCCAGTAGAAAGTCTAGTATATCTTATTTCTTTATTTAAAGACTTAAGAAACAAAATGAATTTAATGGATCTAAGTGATTATAGAAATGCACTTTTAGCATAATATAATCTACCTTAACGCAACTAAATAATAAAAAACCTTGAACTTATCAAGGTTTTTTATGTATACATTTTTGACTGTTGTTGAAAAACTTCTAGAATTTTATGATTTTAACAGCCTAAAAAAAAATAGAAACTATTATTTTTGTGAGCTTGTGAAAAAGTGTCAATATAATAATGTATTACATTAGTTGTTTACTAACCAGTTATGTTTGACAAATGAAAAAGATAAATTAAGAGAGAATGAGAACAAATTCCAGGTCCGTAAAAAAAACAAAGTTACAATTACTACATCAATATTATAGTTATACTGGTTTCTATAAATTCTTAGGAACAAGTTTAAAAAAAGCATTACCTCCTATATTACTTTTTATAGCAGGTTTATTAATTATTAATTATTGTGTAATTAATATCAATGATTTACTATTATATGTCACTGATAATTATGCTGATTACATAGTTTTTAGTGTATTTTTTGCATCAGAATCATTATTAGGGCTAATTCCTCCAGAAATTTTTATTGCTTGGAGTGATAAAGCATCCTCTCCTATACTATATTTATCAATACTTGCATTACTATCTTATCTAGGTGGTGTAATATCCTATTTTATAGGAAAATCAATTACTAAAATACCTTCTGTCCATGAATATTTGGAGGTTAAAATGGCAAAACATATAAAAAACACCAGAAAGTGGGGAGGTTTCCTTATTGTTGTTGGTGCTTTACTTCCCATACCGTTTTCAATAACTAGTATTGCAGCCGGTATGATAAAATACTCTTTTACAAGTTATTTACTGTTTGGATTATTACGATTTGTACGTTTTTATCTGTACGCATTAGCTATTTTTAGTTTGATCTAGACACTACCCCTTTAGGATTTTAGTAAAAGTCTATTAGGCATAAAAACGGATATGTGATTTTTAAACTTTTAGACAAGCTTCAAAAAAATAAACTCCACAGTGTGAATTAATATATATTATAATGAAAAAAGTAACTCGATATTTTTATGAACTACTTGTTTCTAATGGAGTTTCAAAAGAAATAGCAGAATATCTTAATGTTTTATGTGGTATACTAGTACTCATACTCGTATTATTCATTGTTGATAGAGTTATTCGAAATCTTATTTTAAACATATTTAGAAGATACGCTTCGAAATCTAAAAATACATTTGATGATTACTTAGTCAAAAATAAAACATTTGATCATTTATCACATATTATCCCGTTATCGATAAGCATTTGGATTGTACCTAATTTATTTATAGCATTTCCAACTACAGAAGGTTATATAAAAGTGATTTTCGATATTTTGGTTATTATACTGACTATATGGATTATTAGAAGTATTCTGAGAACATTCAGAGATTTTCTTAAATCATTAGAGTCATTTAAGGATAAACCAATTGATAGCTACATCCAGGTATTCATGATTTTTGCTTGGTGCATTGGCGCTATTTTTATTTTTTCATCTATTACGGGCAAATCTGTCTGGACTTTCTTAACGGCTCTAGGAGCTATGTCTGCTGTTATCCTGTTAATTTTTAAGGATACTATTCTTGGTTTTGTAGCTAGTATTCAGGTGGCGGTAAATGATACTGTTCGTATTGGTGATTGGATTACTATGGATAAGTATGGTGCAGATGGAGATGTTATAGAAATTAATCTTTCTTCTGTGAAAGTTCAGAATTTTGATAAGACAATTACTACAATCCCTACGTATCATTTAACATCTCAATCTTTTAGAAACTGGCGTGGTATGATGGATTCTGGAGGAAGAAGAATAAAACGGGCATTATTAATCAAAGCTTCGAGTATTCAATTTTTGAAAGAGGCAGATATTGAAAATCTTAAAAAGATACAGCTTATAACAACGTATCTCGAAAACTCTCAGAGCGAGATACATTCTTTTAATACTACAAATAAAATTGATAAAGAAGTTCTTGTCAATGGACGTAATTTATCTAATATGGGAGTCTTTAGAAAATATACGGAATATTACTTAGAAAATCACCCTTATATTAATAGTGATATGACGATCATGAGTCGTCAATTAGCGCCGACACCACAAGGGACTCCATTAGAGATATATGCTTTTAGTAATGATAAAATATGGAAAAACTATGAAAACATAGTTGGAGATATTTTTGATCACTTATTAGCCACTCTCCCTTATTTTAATCTTGAAGTATTTGAATTGGATTATAATCCCAAAAAATAGTAATAATTGGCTCGTCTATTGGTATAGTGTTTTATTTTTGTACAAAATTTTAAATTAACAATTTATGATTATTGCTTTTAGAATCCTTAGTTTCCTTGAAGGAGTCTCTTACCTACTAATTCTGTTTGTAACGATGCCATTGAAATATATGTTTGAATCTCCAGAGCCTAATAGGGTTATAGGAATGGCTCACGGCTTATTATTTTTATTGTATATCGTTTTTGCAATTCTCGTAAAATTCGAAAAAAAATGGTCTAATAAAACGACGGCGATAGTATTACTTTGTTCTATAATTCCTTTCGGTACTTTCTGGATGGATCGAAAATACCTTAAAGAAGAAAAATAATTAAAAATATTATTACATCAATTATTATTTCATTTATTCAGGATATTCAATACGTAAGTGGTAGATATTGGTAAGTTTACGCTTAAATATCTTTTTTACTTGTTGGATCTCCTTGAAGGTGATATTGGCGTTGAGAAACTGACCATCTTCCATTTGCTTATTAATTATTTTTTCGACAAAAGAATCAATTAAACTACTAGTTGGCTTTTTTAAACTTTTGGAAGCAGCTTCTATACTATCACTCATCATCAAAATTGCAGTTTCTTTAGAAAAGGGCTTAGGTCCGGGGTATTGAAAATCTGCGATATTTACGTTTTCATTAACCTCGCTCTCTTTCTTATAGAAATAATACACGGTACTTGTACCATGATGTGTTCTAATAAAATCAATTACACGATCTGGTAATTTATATTTTTTAGCTATTTCTATTCCTCTTATTACATGATTTATAATGATGCTCGCACTCTCTTTAGAAGATAACACGTCGTGTGCATTTCCGGAGGCTGTTTGATTTTCAGTAAAATAAGTAGGATTTGCCATTTTGCCAATATCATGATACAATGCTCCTACCCTAACTAACATAGCATTAGCACCGATTTCATTAGCGGCGGCTTCTGCTATATTTGCCACATTTAATGAATGATGAAATGTTCCTGGAGCTTTATCCGATAACTCTTTTAGTAATGCAGAATTCGTATCACTTAATTCTAATAAGGAAACATCAGACACCAATCCAAACATTTTTTCATACGCATAAATCAAGGGGTGAACAATTAAAGTAGCAAAACCACTTGTAATAAATAAACCAACGGTTTCCCACGCAATATCCCTAATACTTCCTTCGTGAATGATATGAAAGGCAATATATGCTACAATATATACAAACGTAATCTGCCCCACAGATATAAATAGATTTGCTCTTTTATAAGATTCTGAAATGGTAAGAATGGTTACTATTCCTGCTATAATCTGTAAAAACGTATATTCATAGCTATTAGGAACTATAAATCCTAAGATCAATACTGTAAGTACATGAGTAAATAATCCTAATCTGGAATCGAAGAACGCTTTTAATATTAAAGGTAAAATAGAAAGTGGTACAATATAAATATAATCCGATTTATAGGTAACCACTAGAGTGGTTATCAAGACCATAATCAATACATTAAAGGCAATAAATGTAATCTGAGTATTGTTTTCGAAAATTTCCTTTCTGTACTTTCTAATAAAGAGTAACAGCATTAACAATGCTAGGGACACTAAAATACTATACCCAAAAACAATCCAATAGAAATTCTTATCACTCCATACCTGTGACTCATATTCCGCTTTTAGAGAAGTCAATATTTGTAATCGATCTCCCTCAACCACTTCTCCCTTAGCAATGATCCTACTACCCTTAGAAACACTACCACGGGTAGGTAGTACTTTGGCTAGTTCATTGTCTAATGTACTTTGAGTAAGTTTTTGATTTAGTGATACATTAGGTTTTATTAAATCATAAAATAAGGCAATAAATCCACTTTTAAACTTAACATATTCACTCTTTTCGATTCTGGAATTAATTATTTTTGTGACCGAATTAGCACTTGCTATTTGTCCATAAGTGATAGCTTCTGCTTTATTACCTTTATTAAGAAATATCTGCCGTTTAGCATCATAAGCATATGCTTCTTTTAGCACACCATATCGATAAATGTCATTAAGTAGGATTCTTCCGAATAACTTAGCTTGATCTGCAGAACTACTTTCTTCAAGAACACTTAAGTAGTTCTTAAAAGATTGATTATATGCATCTTTAGAAGTATTAGATATAATAGTATCATATTGAAAATATGGAATAAGATTATCGGTAATCTGTTTCTTCTCGGTCTCTATTTCTTTGTCGGTTTTAGCAATCGCAAAATCGAAAGGTGCATATAAATTTTCGTATTGCCACGGTTTTCCCTTGGCAAATTCATATTTGAATACGCCTCCTTTTGGGAATAAATAAACAATAAGGACTAAAGTTGTAATAAAAAGAAAACCTTTATATAGATTTGATTGGTTTTTATAAAAGTTGTTTAAAAAGTTTTTCACAAGGACAATATTCGTATATATCACTCAAAAGTACTAAAAAATAAATCAGATAAGGATATCAGGGAAATAGAAGTTCTAACAATTCTTTAATAGTTATGCTTCTATGAAGATCATCTAAAAATCCTTAAATTCGCGTCATAGCAAACCCATAAATAACAATTAGGTATAATGAATAAAGAAGTCGTAATAGTATCTGCAGCACGCACTCCGATAGGAAGTTTTTTAGGTAGTTTATCTACAGTTCCAGCAACACAGCTAGGAACAATAGCTATTAAGGGAGCGTTGGATAAGATTGATCTAGCCCCTTCATTGGTTCAAGAAGTGTTTATGGGTAATGTGGTACAGGCTGGAAATGGGCAAGCTCCTGCAAGACAGGCTGCTCTAGGTGCAGGAATAAGCGATACTGTTCCTTGTACGACTGTAAATAAAGTATGTGCTAGCGGTATGAAAGCGGTTGTGCATGCTGTCCAGACAATTGCATTGGGAGATGCTGATATCGTAGTAGCTGGAGGAATGGAAAATATGAGTTTAATCCCTCACTATGTAAGACTTAGGACTGGTCATAAATTTGGACCGCAAACTTTTGAGGATGGAATGCAGCGAGATGGACTTGTAGATGCCTATGATCAAAATGCTATGGGAACCTGTGCGGATTTATGTGCAACAGAGTACAATTTCACTAGAGAAGATCAAGACGCCTTTGCTATTCAATCGTATAAACGTTCAACCAAAGCTTGGGCAGATGGAAAATTTAATAATGAAGTCGTTCCAGTAGCTGTGCCTCAACGTCGTGGTGAACCTATTTTGGTAACACAAGACGAAGAGTTTAAGAATGTAAAAATAGAAAAAATTCCAACCTTACGTCCAGCATTTACAAAGGATGGAACTGTAACAGCTGCAAATGCTTCTACTATAAATGATGGCGCAGGTGCCGTAGTTGTTATGAGTGCCGAAAAAGCGGCTGAATTAGGGTTAAAACCACTAGTAAAAATACGAAGTTATGCTGATGCAGCTCAAGAACCAAAATGGTTTACGACAGCTCCAGCTAAGGCATTGCCAAAAGCAATTGAAAAGGCTGGAATTTCTATTGACGATGTAGATTATTTTGAATTTAATGAAGCTTTTTCTGTTGTAGGATTGGCTAATATGAAGATTTTGGGACTAAGTGATACCAATACCAATGTAAATGGCGGTGCAGTTTCCTTAGGACATCCCTTAGGTTGTTCGGGTGTGCGAATATTGATAACATTAATGAACGTGTTAGACCAAAATGATGCTAAGATTGGCGCCGCTGCTATATGTAATGGCGGTGGAGGTGCATCTGCAATGGTAATTGAAAGAGTATAGTACAAAAATAGTAATAGTGTCTAATTTCTAGCATTTCATTGTCTAGTTTCTAATTATATTTATGCAATACGGTATTTGCAACCTAAGTATTATCCCTCTACGTTTTGAACCTAATGACACTAGTGAATTAGTATCTCAGGTGTTATATGGAGAACACTTTAAAATCTTGGAACAAAGAAAAAAATGGAGTCGTATCCGCCTGGCATTCGACAATTATGAAGGATGGATGGATAATAAACAATATTTAGAGATAACCGAAGAAATATATAAAGGTTTTAACAATGGAGAACAGCCACTCGTAGCAGATCTAATTGATTTTGTTAGTTGTGATAATAATCAATTAATTCCAATCCCATTAGGAGCCTCGTTAAAGGCCCTAGATTTATTTAAACATCAATACGAAGGAAATAAAATTATAGAGCAGCAACCAAAAAGTAAATTAATAGAGACAGCTTATTTATTCCTTAATGCACCATACTTATGGGGAGGAAAAACAAATTTTGGTGTCGATTGCAGTGGTCTTACCCAAATGGTTTATAAGCTAAATGGTTATAAATTATTAAGAGATGCTTCTCAGCAAGCTACTCAGGGAGAACCATTAAGTTTTATAGAAGAAAGTGAACCTGGTGATTTAGCTTTTTTTGATAATGAAGAAGGTGTGATCACTCATGTAGGTATAATTATGAAAGATAATTATATTATCCATGCACATGGAAAAGTACGTGTGGATCGTATTGATCATACTGGGATTTTTAATGCAGAAAAACGAGCATATACACATAAACTTAGGGTAATTAAACGAATTGTATAATCCTTACATTAGCAAATGCTAAAAAAACTCTTAAAAATAATAGTAGTACTGATAGTAATTATTGCTTTTGTCGCGGGGTATCTTTATTTCCGATTACATAATGACATAATCAATGTTCTGGAATCCAAAGATAACTGGCGAAGTGAGGTTTTGGAATTCCCATTAATATTTGCTGGAGATTTAGATTATCAAGGAGAAGAACATGTTTTATTTGCTCCAGGTTGGAGTGAGACAACTAGTGATGATTATTTTTCATACATATTTTTATGGATTATAGAAGAAAACCCTCATCTGAATCCCTCTAAAATCCAAAGCATTTTAAACACGTACTTTGATGGACTTATGAATACCGGAGCAATTACTAATTTTAACTTCTATAAAGATATTCCTGAAACTAAATCTTCAATTCGAGAAATAGATAAAAATACTTTTAGGGGCACTATAGAACTTTATGATGAATTTTTTGCGAAAAAATCTTTTGTTTTAAATACGAGTATTAGAAGTGAATATTGCTTGGCCAATAAAAAGTATTTGGTTTGGTTTTATCTCTCTCCTCAAGAAACTGATCATCCAATTTGGGATGAGCTTATGAGTATCAAATCAACATTAAAATGTATTAAATAACTTTTTATACCAAAGAAATTTTATTGTAAAAAACTATGGTAGAAAATGATATAAGAATAAAAGCTGTAAGAAATAATGAAGCCAAAGATTTATTGAAAATTGGTCGTGAAACTTTTTATAAAGCCTTTGGACCTCTTATAAATACTCTAAAAAAAACATAGAACAATACCTAAACCAGAAATTTACACTAAAAGGTATTCAGGAAGAATTAAGAGATGTAAATTCATTTTTTTACTTCGCCAAACTAAATGCAAATATTGTTGGATACCTTAAATTAAATATGGGTAATGTCCAAACTGAACTCTTAGAAGGTAATTCTCTTGAAATAGAACGAATATATATCATTAAAGCATACCAAGGAAAAAAGATAGGGCAAAAGTTACTTGATAAATCAATATAAATTGCTACATCTATGCATATGAATTTTATATGGTTAGGGGTTTGGAATCAAAATCTTAGCGCGATACTATTTTATGAAAAAAATGAGTTTAGTATGTTTGATAGACATCACTTTTTATTAGGAACAGACTTACAGACCGATATTATGATGAAACGGGTTTTATAGATTAATCCGGCATTCGATAAAATTTTATGATTTCCTTAATATGGATTGTATATAATTATAAATACATTTGAAACGATCATTTCATCTCTATATGCCTAAAGTAGAAACATTCGATAGAACCCATGTATTGCAAAAAGCAACAGAAGTTTTCCATAAAAAAGGATACAATGGAACATCTATGCAAGATTTAGTGGACGCAACAGATCTCAATAGATCAAGTATCTATAATAGTTTTGGCAGTAAATTGGGTATGTTTATGGAAGTATTATCCCATTATCAAAATAATGCCAATACTAATTTTAGTAAAGAAGTTGTCAACGCATATAATGCGATAGATGCTATTGAAGGTATATTTACAATTACTTTAAAGGATATACTTGGTGATGATGACAGGAAAGGCTGTCTTATTGTTAATTGTAAGTCTGAAATGTCTAATCAAAATTCAAGCATTAAAAATTTTATGGAATCTAATCAAGAAAGAATGCTTGCAATGCTTGAGGATATTATAAGCAAAGGGCAAATGGAAAAGATATTTAATGAGAACCAAAGTGCCAATCAATATGCATGGTATCTCTACACTTCGATTCAAGGATTAAGAATGACCGGAATCCTCAATAAAAATGAAGGAGATCTTAAAAACATTATAAACACAGTACTTAACGTATTATATTAATTTTTTTTTAACCAAATTTGAAACGATTGTTTCAAATAAGATTCGATACAAAAATGAACAAATTAAAAAACAAAGTGGCCGTAATAACCGGTGCAAACAGTGGTATTGGCCTAGCTACAGCCAAATTATACCTTAAAGAGGGGGCTAAAGTTGTAGTATCCGGTAGAAGACAAGAGGCACTTGATGAAGCTAAAAAAGAGCTTGAAGGCGATTTTATTACCGTAAAAGCAGATGTATCTATTCCTGAGGATAATATCCATTTAATAAAAGAAGCAGTAAAGGCTTATGGTACTATAGATATTCTATTTTTAAATGCGGGTATTGCCCCTGTTTCTCTAACTAATGAGATTACCGAAGAGCACTATGATACGCTATTTAATACCAATGTAAAAGGACCTATTTTAGCGACAAAAGAAGCACTTGGTCATATCAATGATGGTGGAACTATATTATTTACAAACTCTATAGTTCACCAAAAGGGTTTTGATGGCTTAGGTGTTTATTCTGCTACTAAAGGAGCCTTACGTGCCTATCAACGCGTATTAACCTCCGAATTGAAATCTAGAGGCATTCGTGTAAATTCTATAGCTCCTGGTCCTATAGATACACCAATATATGACAAAATGGGGCTACCTGCAGATGTAGTAGAAGAAATGGGAAAAGGCTTTGCACAACAAGTACCTCTTGGTCGTTTTGGAACTTCTGAAGAAATTGCAAAAACTGCACTGTTCTTAGCCTCTGAAGAAGCTTCCTATATTAATGGCATTGAACTAGAGGTTGATGGAGGATTGAGTCAGATATAAGTATGAGATTCACATAATTTAAAAAAAAAGAAGTTAGGTATTTAATTAATTTAAAAGGAACCTAACTTCTTTTTTATATTCTTGAATGATTTCAGGTTAAAGCTCTTTAATCTGTCTAATCATCTGATTGGTAAAGCCCCATTCATTATCATACCAAATCATAACTTTTACTAAATCTCCATCCACTACTCTGGTCATTGCTGCATCTACAGTAGCAGCATATGGGTTTTGTTGTATATCTGATGAAACAATAGGATCATCTGTAACCATCATCACTTTTGCATATCGATCTGTCTTAGCTTCTTTACGCAGAATTTCATTAACTTCTTCTGCAGTAGTATTTCTTTCTGCTATAAAAGTAACATCACTAACAGATCCTACCGGCACAGGAGTTCTTACCGCTATTCCGTCAAATTTACCTTTGAGTTCAGGTAGTACTTTTGTTGTGGCTTTTGCGGCACCAGTTGATGTTGGGATTAAATTCACAGCTCCTCCTCTACCCATTCGTAAGTTTTTCTTGGATGGTCCATCAACCAATCGCTGAGAAGCTGTATATGCGTGTATGGTATTAAGAATTGCCTTTTTTACACCAATCGTTCTACCTAATACTTCCATAACTGGGCTCACATTATTGGTAGTACAACTAGCACAAGAAAAAATGGTAGTCTTACCATCTTCTGTATTTACCCCATGAACAATCGTGGGAGCATTTTCACTCTTTGTAGGCCCTGAAATAGCAACATTCTTTGCTCCGGCAAAAATATGCTTCTCGGCATCTTCTTTTTTTGTAAACAAACCAGTACTTTCAATTACTACATCAATATTTAGTTCCTTCCAAGGAAGGTCTTCAGGAGATCTCAGGTTGTAATATTCTATATTTTTTCCTTTTACATTCAGATGAGTTCCCTCTATACTCACTTCTTCTTTAAAAATACCATATACACTATCATATTTCAATAAATATTGTGCACTCTCGATAGGCATAAGATCATTAATGGCTACCAGTTCTAGATCTGGTTCTTCCATAATTACTTTTAGCGCGGCACGTCCGATTCTTCCGAATCCGTTAATCGCTATTCTTTTCATAGTTTATTTTTTAGTATTCAAATTAATTTTATAAGCTCAAAATTTTTAAGGTTTAGTCAAGTAAAGATGCACCATTAAGATCTGTAGTCAATACATCACTCATATAATCAAAATATGGTCGTAACAACTCGAAATGATACACTAATTTGTCCAGAAAATCATTAGCAAACACTTCTTCATCCGTAAAACTATGTCCAACAAAAAACGATTTGTTTTTTATTAAATCAATTGCAGGATGCTCTTTACTAAATCCTTTTGGTGCGGTTTTTACTTGATATTCTGTATTGAAGCCTCCAAAAGCCTTTTTAAAATCTTTATTTTTTAATATTTCTCTGATCTCCTGGTCATCCATTTCAAATTCTTTACGAATACGCAATAGGTCTTTAGGTTCAGGACTAAAAAAACCTCCCGCCATCTGAGAATTCCCAGGCTCTAATCGTAAGTAATACCCTCCTCTTCGATGTGCTCCTGCCCTACTAAAACTAACACTCCTATGCACATTATACGGTGTTTTATCATGACTAAAACGAACATCTCGATTGATTCTAAAAACCTTTACTTTTTCAATTTCATCCTTGACATTAAGCTTTTCTTCTACAGCATTATAAAAAGATTTCATTTTTTTTTCATTCGCTTGATAACGCTTTTTATGTTCCAGCATCCAATCTCTATGATTGTTTTGTTTCAAATCTATTAAAAATTCAAAAGCCGATTTTTCTATAGTATTCATGTTTTATTGTTTCTAATAAAGTCTAATGTCTAATTTGATACGTCCCATTATTACTCTTAATTTTTCTAAAAATACTAAATTCTATAAGTCTCCTTTCTGTTTAACTTAAATTTATTGTTAATCTGCATATTTTAAGCACTAGGTACAATATTTATTTAAAAATGTAAGTATTTCAATAAAATTAGGACTTCATTGTTTCATTATTCTATATATTTACTGGACTTTTCAAAATAGGTGTTATGACTAAAGAAAAAGATCTTATTATAGCCAAGATTAAGGAACAAAAAAAAAATCCTAATCTAAAGCTAAAGTTAAAAGAAAGAACAGAGTATTTTACAAACCTTCTTTTTTATACATTATTCGATACGGATACCGAAGTAGAAAAAAATATTGATCTACTCGAGAAAACTTTCGAAGACCTTATAGATCTTGCTTGTTGGAAAACGGATAAACCATGCGGAAAAATCTGGCAGTCCTATTTAAATACGTTACCAGAAATATTTAAAAAATTAAATAAGGATGCTGAATCTTTTATGCAAAGTGACCCGGCAGCAAATTCAATTGAGGAAGTATATTTAGCATATCCCGGATTTTATGCGATAGCTATCTATAGGTTAAGTCACGAATTATTTAAATTCGGTTTGCCATTAATTCCACGATTAATGACAGAATATGCTCATAGGCTAACAGGTACGGATATCAATCCAGGAGCAACAATCGGAGAGTCTTTTTTTATAGATCACGCAACTGGAATTGTTATTGGAGAAACTGCCATTATAAAAAATAATGTAAAAATATACCAAGGAGTTACACTTGGTGGTTTGTATGTAGACAGAAAATTACGGAGTGTAAAACGCCATCCAACGGTAGAAAACAATGTTACTATTTATGCTAATGCTACTATTTTAGGAGGGAATACTGTAATAGGCGCTAATAGTACTGTAGGAGGAAATGCTTGGGTAACTTCTTCCGTTCCTGAAAATTCGATTATATCAAACACATCAGAAATTAAAATAAAAAAAGTGATCTAATGTCATATAGCATTTTAGACCTAATAGGGAATACGCCATTGGTGAAGGCTACATCCTTAATAAATAATCCCAATATCACCCTTTATCTAAAATTAGAAGGCCATAATCCTGGAGGAAGTGTCAAAGATCGAGCCGCTTATAATATGATCAAATCGGCTTTGGATCGTGGTGATATAGATCAAAATAGTCAGCTTATAGAAGCTACCAGTGGTAATACGGGAATCGCTCTTGCTATGATTGCAGGTATTTTTAAGCTGAATATAGAACTAGTTATGCCAGAAAACTCTACTATAGAACGTGTACAAACTATGCGAGCATATGGAGCCAAAGTAACATTAACATCTGCAGAGAACGGTATAGAAGGATCTAGAGATTATGTCGAAGCCAAAGTAGAAAAAGAAGGATTTGTAACCCTTAACCAGTTTGCCAATGATGATAATTGGAAAGCACATTATAAGACTACCGGACCAGAGATATGGAAGGACACAGAAGGAAAAATAACACACTTCGTATCTTCTATGGGAACTACAGGTACTATAATGGGTACATCTACATATCTAAAAGAAAAATCACATGATGTACAAATTGTTGGTGTACAGCCAACGGATGAATCTAGAATACCAGGAATTCGTAAATGGCCCAAGGAATATCTGCCAAAGATTTTCAATCCTAACAAGGTTGATCAGGTTATTGAAGTTAGTCAAGAAGAGGCTACAGAGATGGCCAAACGATTAGCCAAAGAAGAAGGTGTTTTTTCTGGAATGAGCAGTGGCGGAGCAGTTACAGCTGCTGTTAAGTTAGCAGAAACTATAGAAAGCGGAGTATTGGTAGCAATTATTTGTGATCGTGGAGATAGATATCTAAGTTCTGATTTGTTTGATTAATGTAAATATATAGAGACTCCTATAGAACTATGATTCCAGATATAAAGTATTTATCCTCTATCCTATTGACAAATAACACGAATCAGGAAACAATTGAAAATACTTTACATGAGATTAATCGTTATTTTGGTGAAATAACCAATTTGTCGAGTTACAGTACAGAAGTTAAATATCTGGCTGCTGTACCCACAGCTAGCGGTATGGCTCTTTCTCTTACCCATGCTGCTCAATGCTTATTAGATTATAAGAGAACTGTACGATTTCTAAGGGGAATTGTAACCGCAATTAAGGATAAACAAAAGGAACACCCAGAAAAAGTCATTACTATTTTTTATGCTGGTTGTGGACCGTATGCTCCGTTTATAACATTAGTTGCACCATTATTTGACCCCAGTGAAGTTCAATTTTCGATTTTGGAAATAAATAAGGATTCTTTAGAATTAGCAAAAAAACTAATTGAAACTTTACATCTAAAACAGTATGTCCAAGAATATTATATAGCGGATGCAGTAACATTTAATATCCCTTCGGCAGATTCATTTCATATTCTTTTTAGTGAAACATTGGATGCTTTATTATATCGCGAATCTTATGTACCTATATTACGTAATATGTTACCTCAATTATCAGAAAAAGCAATAATTATACCCGAAAATGTATTGCTTACGAGCAGTTTTAGAATCCAAGAAGAAAATATTTCGGCTAATGAACCGGAATCAAAAAAAATAGAATTGGTAGAGATATTTAATACCAGAAAAGCACTAGCTTCTTTAGATAAAAATAGTGATCCGGTACAATTTCCTTCCATCTCTCTCCATCTAGAACCTACAATTGCGTATAAAAGTTTATTGATTGATACCAAAGTAAATATCTATAAAGACCTACAACTTACACGTGGTGAATCTTCTCTAACATTACCATATGAAATGAAACTAAATACTCCGTTAGAGTTTAAGACAATATTATTTACATATCAACTACAACCACAAGTGGAGTTAAAATGTGAGTTTCAATGATTGCTATATACCCATAAATACTTTTAAAACTACATTAATTTTCAATATATAAACAATCAATCTTTTGGTATAACCATTAGTGCTTCCTTTATTTTTTAAGTATAGGTTTAACCTTACCTTCACATAGTCCTCTCTGATATTTTATTACCTTCCTCGGTTTAAAATATCAATCACATGCTAAAAAATACATTTAGGGTTATATTATTAATCATAACAATTACTTCTTCGAGTTGTTCGGTCTTTCATCCAAAAAATAAAAAAACAATTGCATCGGATGTTAAAAAACGAAATACAAATAAAAATAAAATAAAACCATATTCTGAGATCATTACTAAGGATGTTACTTCTGATAAAGGGTTATTTACGGTACATAATATAGAAGACACATATTATTATGAGATTCCAGATTCGCTATTAAATAGAGAAATGCTTATGGTCACTCGTATTTCCAAGACTGCTTCAGGAATTGGTTTTGGAGGAGGAAAACAAAACACCCAAGTATTACGATGGCAAAAAAGAAATAAACAAGTACTTCTAAGAGTCGTATCTCATCAGGTTTTTGCCCCAGATTCTTTACCCATTCATGAAGCAGTTGTAAACTCTAATTTTGAACCAATTCTTTATGCTTTTCCTATCAAATCTTTCAGGAAAGACTCTGTATCCAATAGCAATACAACGGTAATAGAGGTTACAGATTTATTTAAAAAAGACATCAAAGCTTTAGGTTTTCCGCATCATAAACGTAAACAATATAAAATTTCGAAATTAGATCATAACCGATCTTATGTAGATACAATACGGAGTTATCCTTTAAATATCGAAGTACGTCATGTAAAAACATACGATGCCGCTCAACCACCATCTAATACTAGTACGGGCTCTATATCATTAGAAATAAGTAATTCTATGATTTTATTACCTAAGACACCAATGAAGCGGCGTTATTTTGATCAAAGAGTTGGATGGTTTGCACGTGGACAAGTCGATTATGGATTAGAAGCACAAGAAAGTAAAACTGTTCGCTATCTGGATAGATGGAGACTAGAAGTAAGAGAAGAAGATATTGAGAAATTTAAAAGAGGGGAACTAGTAGTTCCTAAAAAACAAATTGTTTACTATATCGATCGAGCAACTCCAAAAAAATGGAGAAAGTATCTAAAACAGGGAATTGAAGATTGGCAAATAGCTTTTGAACAAGCGGGTTTCAAAGAAGCTATTATCGCCAAAGACCCTCCAACAAAAGAAGAAGATCCGGATTGGAGCCCAGAAGATGTACGCTATTCTGTAGTGAGGTATCTCGCATCTCCTATTCCTAATGCAAATGGTCCACATGTAAGTGACCCAAGATCAGGAGAGATATTGGAGAGTGATATCAATTGGTACCATAATGTGATGACTTTGTTACGAAATTGGTTTTTTGTACAAACTGCTGCGATCAATCCGCAAGCACAGAGCTTATCTTTTAAAGAAGAGATAATGGGGCGGTTAATTCGTTTTGTGTCTGCTCACGAAGTGGGACATACTTTAGGCCTACCACACAATATGGGAAGCAGTACTGCCTATCCAGTAGAATCATTAAGAGATCCTGAATTTACCAAAAAGTACGGTACCGCTCCTTCCATAATGGATTATGCACGATTTAATTATATCGCTCAACCAGGAGATGGAGACGTCGACTTAATGCCTAATTTAGGAATTTATGATAAATATGCAATTCGATGGGGATATCGTCCTTTATTGGATTTAACAGCAAAAGAAGAAAAGAAAACATTGGATAGTTGGATTTTAGAACATCAAAATGATCCGATGTACAGATTCGGAAAACAACAATTTGGAGGAATAATTGACCCCAGCTCCCAAACAGAAGATTTAGGAGATGATGCTGTTAGAGCAAGTACCTATGGTATTGAAAACCTAAAAAGAATAGTTCCTAATCTGATTAAATGGACTGCGGAAGATGGAAAAGACTATAGTGATCTAAAAACAATATATCAACAAGTTTTAGCGCAATACAGTCGTTATATGGGACACGTATCTTCTAATATTGGAGGTATTTATGAATACTATAAAACATATGATCAAGATGGTTCTGTATACTCTCATGTTACTAAAGAAAATCAACAGAGAGCAATGAAATTTATACAAAATCAATTATTCCTAACTCCAAACTGGTTAATTGATAAAACTATTTTTGATAAGATAGAATCTACCGGTAATATAGAACGACTTCGCAGTACTCAGGTAAGTGTATTGAATAATCTTTTGGATCAAGGAAAAATGGCAAGACTTATTGAAGGAGAAGCTTTAAACCCCCAGAAAGCTTATACCCTATTAAACATGATGTCCGAAATAAGATCAGGCTTATGGACTGAGTTACAAAGTGGAAAAACTATCGATGTATACAGACGTAATTTACAGCGAGCATACATTGACAGAATGAAGTTTTTGATGACAAAAGATGAATCAAAAAAATCAAAAAATCATGGACAATTTGTAGTAGGTACCAAAATAAATATTTCACAGAGTGATATCAGAGCTTTGGTACGCGCAGAATTAAATATTTTGCGCCGTGATGTTCGATCTGCAATTAACAGAACAAGAGATACAATGACAAGATATCACCTACAAGATGTACTAGAGCGTATTAGAATGGTTCTAGATCCTAAAAAATAAGTTTTTTTAAAAATTGTAAGCATACAAATAACCTATCTGAAGTAATACTTCAGATAGGTTATTTGTATTTATATCTAGTTTTCATATATGTTTTAAAACAGAAGATCAAAACGTTTTTTTTATTGGTTTTCTAAAGTATTTCTTTTCTTTGTACCTATGCCAAATCAAGAACAACTCAGGTACACTTTAAAGGAATATTTTGGGTACGATAGCTTCCGCCCATTACAACAAGAAATAATAGATTCTGTATTCAATGGAGATGACAATTTAGTCATTATGCCTACAGGTGGTGGTAAATCTATTTGCTTTCAATTACCGGCTATATTATTACCTGGAGTGACCTTGGTAATTTCTCCTTTAATAGCATTAATGAAAGATCAGGTAGATGGACTATTGGCAAACGGTATTTCTGCCGCTTTTGTAAACAGTAGTCAAGTCGAGCAAGAGCAACAAGAGATATATCAACAATTACTAAACAAAAAGATCAAGCTATTATATGTAGCCCCAGAAAGTTTAAGCTTTTTAGACACTATACTGACACAGGTAGAACTTAGTTTGATTGCCATTGATGAAGCGCACTGTATCTCATCTTGGGGACATGATTTTAGACCAGCATATACGCAATTAGGGTATTTAAAAAAGAAATTTCAAAATATACCAGTAATTGCCCTTACCGCAACAGCTGACAAGGCAACCAGACAGGATATTTGTAATCAATTGAATATCTCTGATGCGAAGCAATATTTGGCTTCATTTGATCGTAAGAACTTAAGTTTAGAGGTAAGACCTGGTAATAAAAGAATAGAACAGATAATTAATTTCCTAAAAGACAAGCCTAACGATTGTGGGATTATTTATTGTCTTAGCCGAAAAACTACCGAAATGTTGGCAGACAAACTGCAACAACAGGGATATAATGCAGAAGCATATCATGCAGGGATTGATCATCAAAAAAGATCTAAGATTCAAGAAGGTTTTATTAATGATACCGTACAGATTGTCTGTGCTACGATTGCGTTTGGTATGGGAATTGACAAATCGAATGTACGTTGGGTTATACATTACAACTTACCCAAAAATATAGAAGGTTATTATCAAGAAATTGGTCGTGCAGGTCGTGATGGACTACCTTCACATACCTTACTTTTCCATAGTTATGCAGATGTAGTTCAGTTGCAAAAATTTGCAAATATGTCAGGGAATCAAGAGGTACAATTGGCTAAGTTAGATCGTATGAAGCAATATGCAGATTCACTAAGCTGTAGACGTAGGATTTTACTAAGTTACTTTGGAGAACTAATTGAAGAAGATTGCGGAAATTGTGATGTTTGCAAAAACCCACCTAGTATTATTGATGGTACAATCATTGCGCAGAAGGCCTTATCTTGTATCGCCAGAATAAAGGAAGAGGAACCTATAGGAACAGTGATTGATGTATTAAGAGGAGCACAAAATGCCATGGTTCTTGATAAAGGATATCAACAATTAAAAACGTATGGGATAGCGAATGATATCGCCTGGAGAGATTGGCAACAATATATCGTACAATTGATTAATCAAGGGTATTTAGAAATTGCTTTTCATCAAAATAATAAGTTAAAACTAACCGAATTATCCAAAAAAGTACTATTCCAAGGTGAAAAAGTACGTTTAGCTAATTTGGCAGAGTTTGAAAAAATCAAAGAAGTAGCTCAAGAACAAATAAACAAGGCAAAAAAATTAGACTTATTTGAAACACTTAGACGCTTACGCCTAGAATTAGCAAAAGAAGCAGATATTCCTGCATATCAAATTTTTAGTGATGCTTCATTACGTGATATGGAAAAATTAAGACCTATGACAGATGAAGAATTTATGCAAGTAAGTGGTGTTGGTAGACAAAAGATGAAAAACTATGGGCACCAGTTTATTAAGGCAATATTGGATTTTTCTTCTGAAAAAACCAAAGCAAAAAGGAAGGCTAATAAAAATAAAGGAGATTCACATAAGGAAACCTTAAAACTATATAAAGAAGGGCTATCTGTAGAAGAAATTGCAGTACAACGAAAGCTAGCGCAATCTACTATTTTTTCTCATATAATGAAATTACATCAAAGTGGAGAAAATATCGATTTAAAGCAATTTGTAAGTAAAGAAGATATTGAATCTATTAGAAAAGCTAAAGAAGAATTAGATAACCCAGATGCTTTAAAACCATATTTTGAGCACTTTCAGGAAGCATTAGATTATAACACAATTCGATTAGCCCTAGCAGTATTAGAAGATGATGCATAGAAATTTAAGAAGAAATAGAAATTGTTTTCTTTTTTATTCATATTCTGGAGAAATAGTAATTTCGAACTTTTCATTTCCATTACTAAAATCGAATCCTTTATGTAATTCTTTTGGAGAAACACTAAAAGGGTAAAATGTTATAGGTTCTATGCAAACCATATTAGTTACTTCTGTCCATAACATAATATGTCTAAAACCAGATGTCTTCACTTTAATAGTTATTGTTCCATTATTATGTAATGCTAGCTCATTACAACCTTCTAATAAAAACGCTGCAGCACCAACATCCAAAATTTCTTGTACTCCAAGTTCCTGTTCTAAAGATTTTATTACGCATTCATCATTGTATATTTTAAAAGCAGGATGAAACCCTAACATAAATGGCATGCCCTTATCTGACTTTACTTCCAGTGATATTTTTAAGTAATTATTATTTAGATTAAAAGTTTTAAAAATCTCGAAATTATAAGGCCAATACAGAAATTCCTGAGTTGACTTTTGTGGAAATTTATGATTTAATTTAAGAGAGTTTGCTACATATTTTTTTGAATAAACAGCAGTAGTCTCATTAGATTCCATTAATTGATAATCCATAATTCTTGCAATCCCATGCTGATCAAGTAGTGCATTCCCTTTAGGTGTTTGAACCTTAAAATCATTCTCTTTAGTCGCACCAATAATTGGAAACATTTCTATTTCGGTACTTCCCCACCCTTTATCACCTTTTTGATGCATTATTTCTGCTTCATCAAATTTATAACTTATCAATTCACCTTTTTCAATATTGATTGTTGAGTTTTGATCAGAACTACTTAATTCAAGTTTTTTTTTCATATAAATAATATCATCAAAATATATAGTACAAAATACATTATTTCTATATCATGCTTGATAAAAAAAGTACAGACTAAATAATTATTTCAAAAAATACATCTTTACCATTATTTTTTTTCTAATTCATTAGTTATTCATTTTACGCAAAAAATGGATTAGTTTAATCAATTATCCAGAAGAAATATAGATTTTTTTTAAATCCTGAAAAAATGACGTAATTACGGTTAAAGTGTAAATTTAATCCATGAGAAACCACAATGTGATCTAAGTGAAAATTATTGAAAATAATACCCTACATGATAAAAGTTAATAATAACTAATGAAAAATATAAAATGTAATAATATATCCAAAAATTACGTTGGAATAAACAAAACTAACTCAACACAAACTCAAAATGCAAAAAAAATCAATTTTCACACTATTGATTTTATTAGGCTATTATATTACATTTTCGCAAGAATCAATTGATGTGAACCCAGAGGGCAATCCTTTAACCAACTTAACTGCTGGTGAATTGGTTCGTGATGTACTTATTGCTAATGATGGAATCATTTTTGACCCTACTACAATCATCGTGGCAGAAGATCCCCAAGGTATTGGAAATCCAGAATTAAGAAGTTGGGGATATTTTACCCGAGGAAATAGTAATTTCCCCTTTGATGAAGGAATCGTACTTTCTACCGGTATAGCAGTCGATACAGAAGGCCCCAATGATAATATAGCTAATGGAGCCGGTCAAACCTCTTGGGTAGGGGATCAAGATCTTAAGACTATATTAGATCTTACCAATGGTGATAATCATGAAACGTTAAATGCTACAGTCTTTCAATTTGATTTCATTCCAGAAGGAAATACTTTAGTATTCGATTTTATTTTTGCATCCGAAGAATATGAAGATGATTATGAATGTAGTCCAAATGTAAGAGATGGATTTGCTTTTCTTATAAAAGGTCCTGGAATTCCGGATAACTCTGGAGCTCCATTTGGAGGGAGTAATATAGCCGCTATTCCAGGTTCCAATAATATAGTTGTCAATACAGGATCCATACATATCGATCTAGACCAAAATGGGGATCCTTTTCGCTGTGGTGGAGAAGAATTGGGAGTGAATTTTTTTCCAGAATTATATGTTAGTAATTCTGGAATTAACAATACCAATGTTGTACAGTTCGATGGATATACTACAATATTAAACACAGAAACTATAGTAGTACCCGGAGAAACATATACAATTAAAATGGTTATTGCAGATAGAGGAGATGCACAGTTAGATTCTGCAGTTTTTATTAGAGGTTTTTCGGTAAAATCCAATGTAGTTATTGTTGATGAATCTGATTCTGAATTAGACTTTGTTCTTTGTGAAGGAGATACAGAAATATTAACTGCAAGAAATGTAGAAGACCCTTTTTCTGGATCAGAAACCTACGAATGGCAGCTTAACGGAGTAACCATACCTGGGGAATCTACAGCAAATATTACGGTATCTGAAGGCGGTACATATACTGTAATTGTCACGGACCTTGGTGTGGCTATCGAAGACTCTATAACAGTTACAGTAATTACCAGACCAGATGCAGGTATATCAAATGAAACTACTCTCTGTTCTACAGATGACGCTATTGATTTATTTGGAATATTAGGAGGCACACCGGATAACAATGGTACTTGGACTCCAGCTTTACAGAGCGGTACTGGCATTTTTGATCCCTCTATTGATACTTCTGGAACATATACATATACAGTAGCTGGTGATCAATCTTCTTTATGCCCGGATGATACAGCTACAATAGATGTTACTGTAGATATAACACCAATCTTAACTCTAACAGAAACATCCTGTTCAGCAGATAGAAGAACATACTCGATTTCATTTACAACTAATGGTACTTGGGACATTTCTGTAGACCCTGCTGGAACCGCAACTGTTGATCTAATTAACTCATTGGTATCGGGAATAGAAAGTGGAATTGATGTTAGATTAACCGCTGTAAATCCAGCTAATGCAGCTTGTGATCTTACTATGGAAATTACAGCGCCAGAATGTGAGTGTCCAACTATTGCCGAGCCTAGTAATCCAAGTAATGAAAGTATCTGTCTAGGAGATATAATACCCGTATTATCAGTAGATGTACAAAATGGACTTAGTGCCAATTGGTATGCCGAAGATGGCACTTTAATAGCGGAGAACTCTCTGGAATATGTTCCTACCACTAATGAAATAGGTACACATACCTATATGGTAGAAGCAGTTGATATAGTACAAGGATGTGTTAGCTCTATGATAGATGTTACTCTTAGTATTGATCTGGTACGTGAAGTACAATTAGAAGCAAATGGACAGATATGTCTTGATGAAAATGGGATTCCTATTGATACAGGAGACTTTCCAGTTATTGAAACATTTCTAAGCGAAACTGATTTTTCCTTTACCTGGAGTCATAATGGAACAGAGATCGTAGGAGAAACTTCTTCTAGCATTATAGCTACAGAGCCGGGAGATTATTTGGTTGTTTATACGGCAAACGATTCTAATTGTTTTAACATTAGTAATATTATGATTGATAGCTATACTGGTCCTTTAGACTTAAACCTAGCTTTATCTCAGGGTGTGTTTTCTGATAATAATAATATTATAGCTACAGTAACAGGTAATGGTGATTACCAATTTAGCCTCGATAACGGAGAGTTTCAGGAAGATGGATTATTCGAGAATGTTTCTCTTGGCATACATGAAGTTACAGTATCTGATGCAGGTGGCTGTGGCTCTATTACCAAAGAGATATTTGTAGTAGGTTTTCCTAAGTATTTTACTCCGAACGGTGATGGTTTTCACGAAACCTGGAATGTAATAGCGGATTTTGATGTTCCTGATATGTCTATCCATATATTTGACAGGTTTGGAAAACTTTTAAAACAGTTAGATCCTAATGGATCAGGATGGGATGGGACATATAACGGAAAAAACCTGCCTTCTACAGAATATTGGTTTAAAGCAGAATTATTAGATGGATCTGCAACATATGTAAGTCATTTTGCATTGATTCGATAAAAATTATTACAAGCTTTTATTTATAAATCAAGTATAAAAAAATTGATCAAACTACTACCGGCTTCAAGTCAGTAGTAGTTGATTTTTACTTTCGTCTAAGCGACTATCTGAGCTTTTCTATATTATCAAGTCAATAGATCTCGACTTCGCTCGACCTGAAAATAAAACATAACAATCTGATTTTTAATAAAATAACAATCGAACTCAGGTTATTAGATATAACTTTCATTACCAGTACATTTATTGCTTCTATTTAGCTCTTAAATTCTATAGAATTGAGTATTAATCCGGAGCCAGGAACAATATGTTCTAAAACAATTTTTTCTTCATTAGGATTCAGAGTGCGCTTAATAAAATCAATGTCTATTTTTCCTTTTCCTAAATCTAATAAGGCTCCCATCATAAGTCGAATCTGATTTCTTTTAAAACCTTCCCCTTTCACTTGCAATAAATAACTCTCTTCAGGAAAAAAACTTGCCGTATATATATCATTTTTCACAATGCAGCATTGTAAAATCTCGCCTTCGAGAATTGTATGCTCATTGGGTCTATGACAATAAGATCTAAAATTATGTTTTCCTTCAAATAACCTAGCTCCTTTTTGCATTAATTTAATATTTAAATCTTCCATAACATTATACATGAATGGTGCGCTAAAAGGATGGAATTTCTTGCCAAAAGAAAACAAATACATATACTCTTTTACCTTAGGATGTTGAATTATATTAAACTGTTTATCCGTTTCTTGAATACTTAAAGCTCTAATATCCTGTGGAAGGTTATCATTAAACAGATCAAAAAAATCTTTTAGATCTAAAGGATCATCATTTACAAACAATTCAATATAGGCATCATTCGCAGAGACTTTAGCATCCGTTCTACCTGAAGCTAAAATTTTAAAATTTTTATGATTTAATACATAAGTAATAGTTCTTTCGACCATTCTTTGCAAAGTATTTACTTGCGGTTGTTTTTGCCATCCGTGGTATCTAAATCCTAAATATTGTAATTGAATCAGATAGTAATACCTTTTTTGAAACATAAGCTTTTAATTATTGAAGATTCGAATATAGATAAAATGTGCTTTTTATCGAAAATTCATTGTTTTTTAGCAGCAAAATAACAATAAACTCATTATAGAAATTATTATATTTGAGTAAATCTAATCTAATAATTTAATAAATCAACTTAGTTATGGTAAAAGCTAAATATCAAGATGTTTTGGAGCTTGGAGAGAAACTAAATATCCAAAACGGTGATGTATCAGAGGAAAATGGCATTCTTAAAGTAAAAGGAACTGCGGGTACTCAATATGAGAAAAATCAAATTTGGGATAAAATAAAGGAAATTGGAGGAGAAACTCCTGGAGATATCATTGCTGATATTGATGTTGCTGATGAATCTGTATATCACAGGCATATAGTTAAAAGTGGTGAGTCTTTAAGTAAGATTGCAAAACATTACTTTAAAGATCCTATGAAATACAAACAAATTTTTGAAGCTAATACTCATATTTTATCTAATCCAGATGTTATTCATCCAGATCAGGAATTAATCATTCCTAATATATAATACAATTCATATTATATACTATAATATACGGCTACCTATTCAGGTAGCCTTTTTTATTTCATACTCTTCTTACAATACCCCTCTTTTTGTTTATTCATTAGAATATTAATTTTTAGATATATATTAATTTCATTAATGTTAAACGTACAAAATACCATAAAAACTTACAGACTTATCCCCCACTTCGTATAGTTTGTTTTTTCCCTGTATGTTTTTACTATAAACTACATGATTTAAAACCGTAAAAAACAAAAAATCAATTATTTAAATACACAATAAAATTAAATTAACCTGTTGTTCATTAAAAATAGATGAAACCATATACACAAGGCGTTTACAAATAATAACTATTTATTAAAAAATGTTATTTTTAACATTTTTTAAATATTTTAATATCATAATGTTAATGATTACTTAAATATTGTTAATTTACATCAGTATTAACTCAAATTAATTATTAATTATGAAAACACTATTATCACTATTTTTAGGATTACTTATTTTTAACTTAGGATTCTCCCAAAAATCTCCTTGGAAAAAAGCAGAATCTAATTTAAAAGCCTCGGATATCATATCCACAAAAATGGATTTACCTACCAAAACTCTTTTTGACTTAGATGTCAATGAAATGGTACAAATGCTTAAAAGTTCTCCTTTACGTGAAAAATCATTGAATTCTAATGTTATTATTGATTTTCCGAATTCAAAAGGTAAAATGGAATCATTTAAGGTATTTGAAGCACCGGTAATGCATCCCGATTTAGCTGCTAAATACCCTGGAATAAAGTCATATGCCGGTCAAGGTATTAGTGATCCATCTGCCAGAATTAGATTTAGCATCGCTCCTAGCGGATTGCAAAGTATGCGATTTTCTGGTAAAGGAGAAGCTGTATTTATCGAACCTATTACTAGAAATGGTAATACATATACGATATATAAGAGAGCTGAAAAATCTTCTGTTCACAGTAGATTTGAGTGCTTAGTAAATGAAAACACACCTAATTACTCCAAAAATATAAATAAAAACTTCAAAAACGCTGATGATAGTACATTAAGAACATATCGCTTAGCTGTTTCTACCAATGGAGAGTATACACAATTCCATGGAGGAACCAAAGCTGGAGCAATGGCGGCAATTAATGCTTCAATGACTCGAGTGAATGGTGTTTTCGAAAATGATTTTGCAGTTACAATGGTATTAATTGCTAATAATGATGATGTAATATATACTAATTCAAGTACTGACCCTTACTCTAATGGAAGTTTTAATAGCCAACTGCAATCAACACTTACCAGTGTAATTGGCGAAGCTAACTATGATATTGGACATTTATTTGCTCTTGCTGGTGATAATGGAAATGCTGGCTGTATTGGTTGCGTATGTGTAGATGGAAGTAAAGGAAGCGCTTTTACATCGAGAGGAACTCCACAAGGAGATGAATTTGATATTGATTATGTAGCACATGAGATAGGTCATCAATTTGGAGGAAATCATACTTTTTCTTTTAGAAATGAAGGAACAAATGCTCATTATGAGCCAGGTAGTGGATCTACTATTATGGGATATGCTGGGATTACAGGAGCTACTGATGTACAACAAAACAGTGATCCATATTTCCATTTCTATACCATTGAACAGGTAACTAATTATGTAAAATCAACAAGTTGTCAAACAAATACTAATACTGGAAATACCATCCCAACAGCAAATGCAGGATCTGATTATACAATTCCACAAGGTACTGCCTTTGTCTTGACTGCAAGTGGATCTGATGCAGATGGAGATCCAATCACTTACTGCTGGGAACAAGCAGATGAAAATGATTCAGCTCATACCAATCCTAGTACTACTACAACTTCTGGAGTATCTTTTAGATCTTATAACCCTACTACCTCTAATACTAGGTATTTCCCTAGATTAGAAACTATTAAAACTGGAGCCACTTCTTGGCAATGGGAAGCAGTACCAACTGTTACCAGAGCATTGAATTTTAGGGTAACTGTAAGAGATAATAGAGCTGGTGGTGCAGGAAATAATAGTGATGATATGAGAGTAAATGTTACCGCTAATGCTGGTCCTTTTGTCGTAAACTTTCCAAATACTAATGTAAGTTGGGAGGCAGGATCTTCTCAAACAATTACTTGGAATGTTGCCGGTACAACAGGAAATGGGATAAATGCAGCTAATGTAGATATATTACTTTCTACAGATGGAGGTGATACATATACAACCACTTTGGCTAGTGCTGTAACTAATGATGGATCACATACAATTATAGTTCCAAATCTTCAAGGAAATCAAAATAGGATTATGGTAAGAGGGTCAGGCAATATATTCTTTGACATTTCTAACACAAATTTCGAAATTAATGGTGAAGTAACTCCTGATACTGAAGCTCCCTCTAACCCTACCAACTTAATCGCATCTAATGAAACAGAAAGTTCTATTGATCTTTCTTGGGATGCTTCTACTGATAATGTGGGTGTAACTGGATATGACGTGTATCAAGATGGAGCATTAATAGCTTCTGTTACAGGTACTACTTATCAAGTAACAGGCCTATCATCTGGTACATCATATTCATTTAGTATAAAAGCAAAAGATGCAGCAGATAATATTTCAGGATTTAGCAATACAGCCACAGCTACTACACTTGCACCAGATACTGAAGCCCCTTCGGCTCCAACGAATTTATCTGCATCAAATGCTACAAATAGTACAATTGACATTTCCTGGAATGCTTCTACGGATAATGTGGGTGTAACTGGATATGATATATACCAAGATGGAACACTAATAGCCTCTGTTACAGGCACCACTTATCAAGCAACTGGTCTATCATCGGAGACATCATATTCATTTAGTGTAAAGGCAAAAGATGCGGCAGGCAATACTTCCGGATTTAGTAATACAGCAACCGCAACTACTCTAGCAGGAGGAAATGGATGTTCTAATGGTATAACTACGTTGCCATATGCAGAAAGTTTTGAGAATACATTAGGAGATTGGAGTCAGTCTACAAATGATGATATTAACTGGACCAATGATGCGAATGGAACTCCATCACGTAATACGGGACCATCAAGCGGAGCTGATGGATCATATTATATGTATATAGAAGCATCTGGTAATGGAGCTGGTTATCCTAATAAAAGAGCCATACTAAATTCTCCATGTTTTGATCTTAGTGGAGAAACTCAAGCTTCATTTTCTTTTCAATATCACATGTACGGAAGTAATATGGGTACATTGACTCTAGAAGCTAGTAATGATGATGGCGCTACCTGGACTTCTCTTTGGACTGAATCAGGAAATCAAGGAAATTCTTGGAACTCTGAAACTATTGATCTTTCATCCTATACCGGTGATAGTGTACAATTACGATTTAATGGAATTACTGGTAGTTCTTGGAGAGGAGATATGGCAATTGATGATATCAATTTAACTTCTGGTATAGTTAGTTGTACAGATGTTACTTTGACATTAAACCTAGATAATTATCCAGAAGAAACAAGCTGGCAAATTATTAATAGTAGTAGTCAAGTAGTAGCTTCTGGAGGTACATATGGATCTCAACCAGACGGATCTACAGTATCAGTAACTGAATGCCTTGATGCAGGATCTTATACATTTACAATCAATGATACATTCGGAGATGGCATTTGCTGTTCATATGGAAATGGTTCTTATACTTTAACTACCGGAAGTACTACATTAGCTTCAGGTGCTGCATTTGGTAGTTCAGAATCTACAACCTTCTCACTGGGAGGAAGTGCAAGAGAAGCAGTCGTTCAAAATTTTGTAACGACAAAAGCCATTCAGATTTCTACATTCCCTAACCCTGTTGGTTCAGAACGCATGATCAATGTAGTTGCTCCTACGGATCAGGTTTCTTTTAATCTTTATGATTTACAAGGAAGAAAGGTATTAGAAGGAATTACGACTAATAAATCTATAAATGCTACTGGAATTGAGGCTGGTCCTTATATAATCTCTCTAAGAATAGGTGGAAAAACTCATAATGAGTCTATCATTTTTAGATAGCACTATAATATTAATCATCGCATATTTTTTATAAATAATGCATAACGATGTTTAATTAGTTTAAGTTTTTAATTGTAAAAGGGGTTGTTTCTCAACCCCTTTTTTGATTTCTATACGGTAGTATTTTATAAAAAACTTTGGACTCCTAAAACATAACTTTGCATACCAAAACCAAGTATTACTCCCTTTGCATTGGGCGATATGTATGATTGATGCCTAAATTCTTCCCTACCAAATGTATTAGAAATATGTACCTCTACAACTGGAACGGAGACAGCTTTTATAGCATCTCCAATACCTATTGAAGTATGTGTATATGCCCCAGCATTTAGAATAACACCTTCATAAGTATCATCAGCTTCTTGTATTTTAGTAATCAACTCCCCTTCTATATTGGATTGAAAGTAATTAAGTTCGATGGTATTAAATTGTTTTTGCATTTCAGTAAAAAACTCCTGGAAAGTTTGATTACCATAAATTCCTGGTTCTCTCTTGCCTAGTAAATTTAAATTAGGACCATTTATAATTAAAAGCTTCATATATATTTTCCTTAATGTATGTATTTATACTTTTAGCGTTCATACAGTTGTCTACGGTTATTTTTTGTTTTAAATAAGTAACCTATAGATAATTGCGCTATTGAATTTCTATTATTTATAGAAGCTTTATTAATATTAGAGAACCCTAGATTATAACGTAACTGAAAAAACAAACCACTTTCTAACCTATAACTTCCACCAATACCCCAACTAAAGTCAAAATCATTGAATGAATTAAAAAAAGGATCATTATCCGCAACATCGTCATTTCCAACAGTATTTAATAATGAAAACTGAGGTCCGGTTTCTAAACTAATTGATTGGGTAAGATATAACTTTGTTAGAATTGGCAACGTCAAATAATTAAGACTTACATTTTGCTCCATGTCATCTACATCAATAGAATATCCCTGTGCAGAATATAATAATTCTCCCTGAACATAAAACTTTTCTGAAATAGGGTATTCTAAAACAACTCCCAAATGTACACGTATTCTTCCTTTAGGACTATCCACATCTCCAATAATAGTAGAATAATTAATTCCTCCTTTAAATCCGGCTCTGGCATATAATGGATTTTCATCCAATTTTTGAGCATTAATAGAATTTAAACTGCATACCAGTACTATTAATGTAAAAGTACTCTGCCTAATTTTTAAAAATAAATCCATATTCAAAAATAACTTTATTTTTTAAAATGAATATCATTCTAAAAATAAATAGATTTTATTAAACTTCTGATATCTGACTATCAACATACTAGTATTTTTAAACAATTTTATCAAAAAAAGGATTGGAATATTGCTTACGGTTTACTTAGATTTGCGCCCGAATTTAAAAAAACAATCAAGTATTATGAAAAAATTACTTTTCGCTGCATTAGCAGTATTTACAATGACATTCACCAATGCGCAAGATGGTGGATTCGCTAATGGAGATATTTTTATCTCTGGATCTTTTGGATTTAGTTCTTCATCTCAGGGAGATATTAAAAGTTCTTCTTTTGGGTTTACACCAAGAGTAGGTTTCTTTGTTTCTGATAATATTGCTGTTGGAGCTCGCTTTGGTCTTACTACAGGAAAAGTAGAAACACCACTTGAAGAAGATGTTAAAACTAATGCTTTTGCTGTTGGAGCATTTGGAAGGTATTACTTCAATCCTTCATCTAAATTCTCTATTTTTGGTGAAGCTGCATTTAATTATAATTCTTCTAAAGTTGAATTAGGTAGTGCAGAAACTAAAGTAGACGGAGTTTCTGTTAACGTTGGGCCTGGTGTAAGCTATTTCTTAAGCGATAACTTTGCTTTAGAAGCATTTTGGGGGGCTATAGGATATGGTACTTCTAAATCAGATATTGATGGTTCGGAATCAATAAACACCTTTGCTTTTGGAGTAAACTTAGAAGATATCAACTTAGGATTAGTATATAAATTCTAATTATCGTATCATAAATATTTTTAAAACCATTCCGAGAAATCGGGATGGTTTTTCTTTTATATTGGTGACATGAAATGGCTAGAAGCAAAAAAAGATTACGAGCACTACCTCCGAATAGAAAGAGGGTTATCTAATAATTCTATTGTTAATTATAATTTAGATATTGAACGACTTATTAAATATCTAAAAACTAATAACATAAAAAGCACACCTCTCTGTATAAAAAAGGATACTCTACAACGGTTTGTTTTTGAAACTGCAAAATTGGTAAATGCCAGATCACAAGCAAGGATTATTTCTGGGTTAAAAAGTTTTTTTAATTTCCTTGTTTTTGAAGAGTATAGAGAAACAAATCCCATGGAGCTTATAGAAGCTCCAAAAATAGGAAGAAAATTACCTGATACTTTATCTGTCGATGAAATTGATGCAATTGTTGCTCAAGTAGATCTAAGTACACCAGAAGGAGAAAGAAACAGAGCCATTATAGAAACATTATATGGTTGTGGACTTAGAGTTAGTGAATTAATCGAGTTAAAAATTTCCAACTTATTTTTTGAAGAAGGGTATATTAGTGTTACAGGAAAAGGAGATAAACAAAGATTCGTTCCTATAGGAGAAACTACTCAAAAATTCATTACCATTTATAGAACAGAAATTAGAAGGCATCTAAACATAAAAAAAGGACATGAGGACACCTTGTTTTTAAATCGTAGAGGCAGACAACTTACCAGAGCCATGATTTTTACTATAATCAAGCGTTTAGTTAAAAAAACGGACATCCATAAAAATATTAGCCCTCATACTTTTAGACATTCATTCGCGACTCATTTACTAGAAAACGGAGCCGATTTACGAGCTATCCAATTGATGTTAGGACATGAAAGTATTACCACAACAGAAATATACATGCATCTTGACAAAAGTCATCTTACAGATGTAATGAATACTTTCCATCCCCGTAGGTAAAATCAATTATAAATTTACCCAAATATTAGAAGTGGTAAAATTAGTCAATTACCTTGAGGCATCAAGTGGATACAAAATGTTAGAATTTTAGGGAAATTAAACTCCATAATGTGAATTAAAAAGAAAGTTTTGTTTTCGAATTAATCAATAAAAGGTGAAGCCTTTAATTTTAATGGATGATTAAAACATATACGCCTGATACATATATGTATCAGGCGTATATAGGAATAAATATCTTTAACTTTATTTTTCTAATTCGGTCTTGTCACTCTTCCTGATGGAACTGCCGTATTAGAAGTCATTGATACTGGATTAGCAGCTCCAGTAGTTATACCTGCATTACCACTTAATGGCTCTATAAAAAATGGATTAGGATCTTTATCTTCAAAAGGTTCTATTGTTATAAATACTCTTTTACTTGTCACAGCTGCAGGAAAAGTAATACCAGTAAGAGGTATTTGACTAGGAATTACTAAAAAATCTTCTCCTGGAAAAGAAGGAACAGTCCCTCCAGATCCCTTAAAGAAATTGGCATCATCAGTAACATCAACTTCAGAAAAAGTACCTGTTGAAATAATTTTATTTCCAAAATCAACCCAACCTTCATATTTCCATCCAGTTGCTAAATCTGGAAGCGAAAGACTAGCAGCATCATTTTCTATAAACCATACTCCAAATTCATCATTATCTGCTACATCATCAGTAGGAGTTGCTAAGAAGAATGTACCGGATGTATTAGATATATCAGCAACAACTGGAGCAAAGTTAAGAGTTGCCGAATTAGAGTTGTTAAAACTACCCGTTAAAATCTTAGCATTAGAAGGAGTTGAATCATTATCACCGACAGGCTCAATAGTCAGTACAAAATCAGTTGCATTATTAATATCTGATAATAAAGCACTTAAGTTAACTGTTCCTGCAGGATTCGTAAATCTAGCCGTTGGTACAGCTTTTCCATCTACAATTAACCACCCCTGATATGTGGTTCCTCCAGTAAGATTTTCTAAACCTATTGTTTCGATTGAAATATTACCAGTTGCAGGTCCATCATCATCACTAGAACAGGATATTGTTCCTAGTAATCCTAAGGCAACCATACCAATTGCCATCATCTTGTTTTTCATCATTTCTTTGCTTTTTTTAATTAATATTTGATAGTATGAATATCAATATTCAAATTAACTATAAAAATTTAACAAAATTGTGTGTTTAACACGTTATTTTTATACTCTAATAGACTCCTATTAATTTTCTTGTTGAATTGGTTGTGGTTTTTTGAATAATTCAATAAAAGATTTACCAATATTAGCTACAATATCGCTTGACATCAATCCTTGATATCCTGTTTCTTGAATTGCAATATCACCTGAACTTCCATGAAGATATACTCCAAAAACTGCTGCACTTAGTGGATCATACCCTTGCGAAATTAATCCCGTAATGATACCCGTTAACACATCTCCACTACCTGCTGTTGCCATTCCTGGATTTCCAGAGGTATTAACGTAAATACTATCTTTATAGATAATCAATGTATTTGCTCCTTTTATAACAACAATGCAGTCGTATGTCTTTGATAGGTTTTTAGCTTTTTCTATTTTGTCAAAATCGTCTTTCCAAACTCCAACTAATCGTTGTAATTCGCCAGGGTGCGGAGTAAGTACAGTTTTAGCAGGAATAAGTTTTAACAGTTCTGATTCTTTAGCCAAAATATTAATTCCATCAGCATCTATAACCAATTGTGATTCGTTGTTTTTTAGGAAATTCCTGAAAGCAAGTATTGTTTTTTCCTCAACCCCTAGTCCTACCCCAATACCAATTGCGGTTGGTTTAAAATCTAAAGAAACTTTAGTTATATAATCATCTTCTTCATCTACAATCACCATTGCTTCCGGAACTGATGTTTGCAAGATATCATATCCACACTCTGGAATATATGCAGTAACCAGACCTGCTCCAATACGGAAAGCTGATTTTGTAGCAAGTACAACACTACCCATTTTTCCATAACTCCCCCCTATTAGCAAGCTATGTCCATAGTTCCCTTTATGTGCGAATTTATGTCTAGGCCTATATAATGACAGTACTTCGTTTTTACCTATTAACTCTGCAAAACCAGGTGTTTGGGAGATAAACCCACGATCCAGGCCAATATCGATTACCTCCAGATCTTGAGTGTACTGACCTGTTTGAGGGAGGAAAAAAATCAATTTTGGCAATTGAAAAGTTACCGTTATTGAGGCATAAATAACTCCCTCTGGATCATCCGGAGCTTTATCCGCATACAATCCTGATGGTACATCAATTGATAACGTAAAACACCTCGCAGCGTTAATATGTTTTATAAGTTTTATTACCCAAGGAACAATTGGTCGATTTAGTCCGATACCAAAAATAGCATCAATGACCATATCTTCCTGTTTTATATCGGGTAGATCATCTTCTGATTTTAATTGTTCTGGCCATTCAGAAGCCATTGATTTTAACCTGTCATAGTTTTCTAAAAAATCTTTAGATCGATTTTCACTGAAATTAACAATATATGTTTTTACATGATATCCATGTTCCAATAATAATCTAGAAATTACCAAACCATCACCTCCATTATTACCTAAACCACAAAATACATGAATAGGAATTGGAGCTCCTTGTAATCGTTGATGTAACAAATTAAATATTTGTGTAGCTGCACGTTCCATTAATTCCAATGAAGTTAACTTTTGTAACTGTATTGTGGCAGTATCAGCATTTCGCATTTGTTCTGCAGAAAATATTTTCACCTCTTAATTTTTAGTTATTTAATAAAAAAAGAATATTAAAATTAGAGTATCTATAAAAAGTATGAGATTCTCTTCATTTTTATTTTGTTCAAAAGTAAAAAATTATACATTTGACTTTCAACTTAAATCAAATTAATGTTTAGTGCGGTATCAATTTCGGTTTTACATCTTATATCAGGAATAGATTCTCCTTATATATACTCTTCATATACCAGCACCTATACATCTACAACTATTATTATTACCCCTTAGGGGTTCTATAATTATATATCACACATCGAATACGTAGTTTAATTTTAAATTAAAAATTAGACTACCGCAAAAAGTCTTAATACTATAATATTTACTAAAAAAATAAATTATGAACGTTCTAAAATTTGGAGGTTCTTCGGTTGCTAATGCAATTTCTATAAAAAAGGTTATCGAAATAATAAAAAGAAAATCGGCAGATACTCCTTTGTATGTTGTGGTTTCGGCATTAGGAGGAATAACAGATCTTTTACTACAAGCGGGAAATGAAGCTTCTTCTAATAATGAAAATTATAGAAATACATTAGAAACTATAGAAAACCGTCATCTAGAAACTGTAAAAGAATTGATTCCTGTTGTATCACAAAGTGCAGTAATTAGTAAGGTTAAATCTGAATTAAATAAATTAGAAGCGCTATGTGAAGGTGTATTCATGCTTAGTGAATTATCTCCTAAAACAGCTTCTGTTATTTCAAGTTTTGGAGAGATGCTTTCTTCTTTTATCATCTCTGAAACAGCAAAGATTAATGGTTTAGATATTATCCTTAAAGATTCCCGCGATTATATATTGGTTTCTGACGTAACTAAAATATCTGTGGATTATAAAGAAACAAATCGAAGGATTAAGGAATATTGTGCTAATAAAGAACATAAAATAACTCTATTCCCTGGATTTGTTGCTAGTACTAACGGAGGAGAACCTACTACTTTAGGAAGAGGCGGTTCTGATTTTACCGCAGCCATTATTGCTTCAGCGATACAAGCTTCTACACTACAAATATGGACTGATGTAAGCGGTATGTTTACGGCCAATCCTAAATTAGTGAAACAGGCTAAACCAGTATCACATATGTCCTATCAAGAGGCAATGGAGCTTTCTCATTTTGGAGCAAAAGTTATTTATCCACCAACTATTCATCCCATATTAGAAAAAAACATTCCTATTGTAATAAAAAATACATTCCAACCCGAAGATAAAGGAACACTAATCACACGAAAAGTTGAAAAAAGACAAAGCCCTATTACAGGTATTAGTCATATCGATAGTATTTCTGTAGTTTCTTTAGAAGGAAGTGGAATGGTTGGTATACCGGGGTTCTCTAAACGTTTGTTTGAGGCTTTATATTTAGAAAACATTAATGTAATTTTAATTACTCAAGCATCATCCGAACATTCAATATGCTTGGCAATTAATGCTGTGGATTCTGAAAAAGCCAAGTTAGTCTTAGATACAACTTTCGAATTTGAAATTGCGAAACATAAATTAGAACCGGTTAAAATTGAAAATGATGCCGCTATAATAGCATTAGTTGGTGATAATATGTATCATCATCAAGGTTTAAGCGGAAAAATGTTCAGTACACTTGGACGAAATAATGTGAATATCAGGGCAATTGCTCAAGGAGCTTCAGAAAAAAATATTTCTGTAGTCATAGAAAAACGAGATATTAAAAAAGCCTTAAATACCCTTCACGAAACATTTTTTGAGGTAAACACAAAACAATTAAACTTATTTGTTACTGGTGTTGGTAATGTCGGTGGTAAATTACTAACACAATTAAAACAACAAAAATCATATCTAAAAGACAAACTACGTCTTAAAATCCGTGTGGTTGGATTATCTAACTCCAGAACTATGATTTTTAATGAAAAAGGTATCAGTTTAGACTCTTGGGAAGAACAATTAACAACTGGTGAAAAGGCAAATCCAGAAATCTTTTTCTCTACTGCTAGGGACATGAATATTCGTAATTCAATTTTTGTAGATAACACAGCTAATCCAGGAATTGCAAAAATATACAAACACTATCTTGCAGAGAGTATGGCGGTAGTGACGTGTAATAAGATAGCATGTGCAGATGAATATTCGAATTATGAAGAGTTACAAGATTTATCTAGAAAATTTAATGCGTCTTTTTTATATGAAACTAATGTAGGAGCCGGATTACCCATAATTGACACATTAAATAACCTGATAGCTTCTGGAGATAATGTACATAAAATTCAGGCAGTATTATCAGGGAGCCTTAATTTCGTGTTTAATAATTACAATAAAGAAAATTCCTTTTATGATATTGTAAAACAAGCACAAGAAGAAGGATATACAGAGCCAGACCCTAAAATAGATCTTAGCGGTATTGATGTAGCTCGTAAAATCTTAATTTTAGCACGCGAAAGTGGAAATGTATTAGAATTAGATGATATCATCAATGAATCATTCTTACCAACCGAATGTTTAGGTACACACAATGTTCCAGACTTTCTGAACTCTATTAAAAATAATGAAGCTCATTTCAATGGAATTTTAGAAGAAGCTTTGCAAAAGAATTGTCGTCTTAAGTATGTAGCGCAATACGAAGATGGTAAAGCAAAGGTAGGATTACACCACATCCCTGAAAATCATCCTTTCTATAATTTAGAAGGAAGCGATAATATTGTACTCTTTTATACGGACAGATATCCAGAGCAACCATTAATAATCAAAGGTGCTGGTGCTGGTGCAGATGTTACAGCTTCTGGAATATTTGCAGACATCATTAGAATAGGTAAGCAATAAGACAACATATCAACACAAATTAGATAATTTATAAAAACCAACAAATGAAACGTATAAAGATTTTTGCTCCCGCCACTGTTGCTAATTTATCTTGCGGATTCGATGTGCTAGGGTGTTGCCTTGATACTGTAGGAGACGAAATGATTATTTCTATAACCTCCGAACCGGGTGTGCGAATTACTAAATTAGAAGGAGCTGATTTACCTTTAGAAACAAAAAAAAATGTTGCTGGAGTGGCTGTCGAAGCGCTATTAGATAATTATTCCGAAAAAGTTGGTGTAGATATCGAAATTTTCAAAAAGATTAAAGCCGGCAGTGGAATAGGAAGCAGCGCAGCAAGCAGTGCCGGTGCGGTATGGGCTGTTAATCATCTTTTAGACAATCCTTTTACAAATCATAAGCTGATTGAATTTGCAATGGAAGGAGAAAAACTGGCTAGTGGAAATGCACATGCCGACAATGTAGCTCCGGCCTTACTCGGTGGATTTACACTTGTCCGTAGTTATAAACCTCTGGATGTTATAAAATTGCATACACCACAAGATTTAGTAATGACCGTAATACACCCACAAATCGAAGTAAAAACATCTGATTCCAGATCTGTTATTAAGCAAAAAGTAACATTGAAACAAGCTATTCACCAATGGGGTAATGTTGGAGGATTAATTTCAGGACTTTTTACAGAGGACTATGATCTTATAGGAAGAAGTCTTGAAGACGTTATTATTGAACCAATGCGATCGATTCTTATTCCCGAATTTCAAAATGTAAAAAATGCAGCCATTGCACGAGGAGCTTTGGGTTGTGGGATTTCTGGATCAGGCCCTTCTATATTTTCATTATGCAAAGGCATGGAGGCAGCAAATAATGTAGCTAATGCAATTGAAGAAGTTTATGCTAAAACCGGACTTGAATTCGATATTCATGTTTCAAAAATAAACAGTGAAGGAATTAAAATAATTGAATAATTAAAATAAAAAATAACCTGTATTTAGGTTCATAAAAATATAAAAATGGAATATTATAGTTTAAACGGTAATGCCCCTAAAGTTTCTTTTTCTGAAGCTGTTGTAGGAGGGTTAGCACCAGATAAGGGACTGTATTTCCCTGAAAACATATCCCCCCTACCTTCCTCGTTTTTTGAAACTATTGAGGATATGGATACTATAGAAATCGGATTTCAGACTATAAAGCAGTTTGTAGGAGATGAAATCCCAGAAACAGAGCTAAGAGAAATTTTGACTGATGTATTGAGTTTTGATTTTCCGGTTATAGATATAGAAGAAAATATTGGCACCTTAGAACTTTTTCATGGCCCCACTATGGCTTTTAAAGATGTGGGTGCACGCTTTATGGCAAGATGCTTAGGATATTTCAATAAAAACAATGAAAACAAAGTTACTGTACTTGTTGCAACTTCTGGAGATACAGGAGGTGCAGTTGCCCAAGGTTTTTTAGGAGTAAAAGGTGTTGATGTTGTAATTCTATATCCTTCAGGAAAAGTAAGTGATATACAAGAAAGGCAATTGACTACTTTAGGTCAAAACATAACAGCATTAAAAGTTAATGGCGTATTTGATGATTGCCAAGATATGGTTAAGAAAGCTTTTCTTGATGAAAGTATTACTAATCATAAGCAATTAACTTCTGCCAATTCTATAAATATTGCCAGATGGCTTCCTCAATTATTTTATTTCGTTTTTGCCTATAAACAGGTAAAAAGTAAAAAGAAAGATATTGTTTTTTCGGTTCCTAGTGGAAACTTTGGAAATATATGTGCGGGTATTGTAGCGAGTAAATTAGGGTTGCCTGTAAAACATTTTGTAGCTTCTACCAATATCAATGATACGGTAGTTAGATATATGAATACATCTAAATATGAACCCAAACCATCTAAAGCGACTATATCTAATGCAATGGATGTGGGAAACCCAAGTAATTTTATAAGAATCCAACAATTATTTGATAATAACTTTGAATCTCTTAGAAATAGGTTTTCTGCATATAGCTATGATGATGAATCTACCAAAGAGGCAATGAAGAAAATATATCATCAATCAAACTACATTGCAGATCCACATGGTGCTGTTGGATATTTAGGGCTTAAGGAATATGACCTAAAAGAAAATGAATTTGGGGTTTTCTTAGAAACGGCACATCCTGTTAAATTTTTAGATATTGTCGAAGATACATTGAATACTACAATAGACATTCCTTTACAGATTCAAAGAGTATTACATAAGGAAAAAGTGAGTATTGCTATAAACGATTATAAAGAACTAAAAGAGTTTCTTCTAAACTAAGAAGAAACTCTTTTAGTTCTTTATGATGTTTTCCCGAAATTCAAAATATTATGTATTTTTTTGATACATATTCGGTCTACTCGTTATATTTCTTTTGCTTTACTACTTAATGATATTATTTAGCCATTGTTTTCATTACACGATAGACAATTTCGGATGTAGAAGCTAAATATTTAAAATTTACAGTAGTATATTTATCAGCTGGTTGATGAACGTATGGTGAGTTATCACCATTTTTTAGTTCTGCCGTAATTGTAATTGTTTCGAAACCTAATGTAGAAAATATTCTGGTTTCGGGTGTAGAAACAACTCTTTTAAATACAGGAACCGGTGATTCTAATCTATAAGCAGATTCTAAACTAATAGAAGATGCTAGTAACTCTATTGCTCTATCTTCATCATTATCCCAACCCATATAATCAACTCTATGCATTGCAAGTACATTAAGTTTTTCTTCCTTTAATTTTTTAGCAAACATTCTACAACCAATCATATTGGTTTCTTGCTGATCAAAAAACACAATAATAAAATTCTTAGATCTGGTTTTAAGTTCTTTTAGTTTAGTAGCAACATAATGAGCTAGTGCAACTCCGGTAGCATTATGAACAGCTCCTGGGCTACCTTCTGCGGTATCATAATGAGCTCCTAAAACTACATATTCCTTACTCCCGTTCGTTGCAGGGATTTCGGTATATATATTTACACCATTATATACTTTTCCTTTTTTATCCTGAACATTATAAGGATGTTTTTTGGCATTCAACCCAATATCTTTTAGAGCATCAAACAAATAGTTTGCGGTAGTTTTTCTTTCGGAAGTACTAGACCTACTTTTTAATTTCTTTTTACCTTTAATAGGTAGATGCCCGGTAAGCCTACCTACCATTTCTTTTTGTGCATTAATCACTTCGGCTTCTTTAACATCATTATCTGATTGAGCCGAAATTATCTGAACGCACAAAAGAATAAGTAATACTATTTTATATTTAAATAACTTCATCATTTATGTCCTTGTTTTTCCTAGCGGCAAATTTATAAAACAATAGATAATAATACAATTAGTACTGTAGCTATATTATCAATCTATATTTCTTTAATCCAAATACTATACCAAAAATTTATAAATCCGATTTCACAATGATTTAAATAACGATTGAATAAATTTAAACTATGATCCAAAAGACAAAATTTCCATATGAAATACATAAACCCTTATTAAATTATAAGATTCATGGATAAGAAATTTGTATAAGGAGTTTGAATTATCTTGTGATAGATTAAGGCATAAAATTAAAGAATAGCCACTTGTACTGAACTACGTCGAAGTATAGCTATTGTTGAATTTTATAATGCAGATATAGTGCAAAAGAAATGAACTATATGCGTAAATCTTATTGCACCTTTAAATTATTGTAAAAACATGTCGTTTCACTACATTTTTAAGTTGAACCATAGCTATTCGACCCTCAGGGTAAACTACCACACTAAAACTTAGTAAATATTATATTTTATGATGATTTCAATTCTCATCACAAAGTTATAATCCATAATCCGGGTTAAAATGCCGTGATTATTTAAATTTATAGAGGTCAGTAGTTAATTACTTATTAATTCTTTCTGATATATTTTATTTCCGTAGACCATTTTTGTTATTAGGTTATTAAATATTGTAGCTTTCCTCTGGGATCTGTTTATTCTAAAGCAAAACTCATTAAAATATCTATTGAGATTGTTGTCACTTACCCAAGAATAAGTTGTCCTAATCCAAGATTTAACCTGATGTATCATGGTATGAAGTGCTTTAAAATTTAATCCCTTATTACTTGGTATCTGTTTTATATTGTAAACCTTTGATATAGGTCTGTATCCTCTCCATTGGTCGGTTGTTACATTGGCTTCACCACTGATATGATTAACAAAAATGTATTGTAGTGATTGAGCAGAAAAATCATCTATTTTCATAGCATACATTCTTCTGACTTTCCCATCCTTGGTAAGCTGAACCGCTGTAACCGCCTTCTTTTTCTTACTATCATAGCTTCTTCCTGTTTTACCTTCATCTTTACCCCCTAAAACAAACTCGTCGACGTGAACATCTCCATCCATTGGATTGTTCCCACTTGAGCCCATAGCCTCTCTTACTTTCATCATAAAAAGCCTTGCTGTCTTTTCTGTCACTCCATAGCGCACAGCCATATAACTAGCAGATAGACTCTTAGTAGTTGTCGCCATTTCAAAGCAAATAAAAAATGCTTTACGCACACCAAATTTTACTTTATGAAAAAGAGTGTCAGCCGTCGCTGATTCTGTATGTCTACAAATATTACATTGTCTAGAATAATCGGTTCGAGTTTGACAAGCTGTGTGATTACATCTAGAGCATTTAAATGGAGTTTTGGTCTTAATTTGAGCTAAATATTTCTTACAATCATCATCGGTTTTAAAGCGATCAGAGAACTCTAGAAGATTTTGGCCTTTAAAAATGTTCATTATTAATTAATTTTGTTGAATGTTAAGATACGTATTTAAATATTGACCTCTATAAATTTAATTTACCTAATTAAAAGTATATGTTTCCAAAATTATTACATAAATACATTCTTCTTTTCAGATAACTTATTACCTTTATATCACTGGTGTCGGAAAGTATAAATTAAAATCATTTTTGAAATCAGATTTCAATTTACAATATACAAGGGTCAATACCTATCAAATTTTAAAAGCCTGACTGGTCTCACTCGATGTAAAAAAGATAATTTCATAGAATTTAATACTTTATTTCCGTTTTTAAAGGGATCTCAAAGGTTTTTATGAATTTTTATCAAACTTTCAGATGCTAGGACTTTATATAAAATCCATATTGAGTTCATGATCATAAAAAGCTTGCAAGATGTAAATTTAGATATATTATTAGGCTGTTTCCTCAAGGCATTTGAGAATTACTATGTAGAAATGCCCACAGATCATAAGTACTATAAGGAAAGATGGAAAACTGCCAAAGTTCAATTTAGCTTTTCTTATGGTATGTTTGATAAAGGGAAATTAGTTGGTTTTATTATCCATGCTATCGATAAAAGAAATAATAAACTAACTGCTTTCAATACGGGTACAGGAGTTATTCCGGAATATAGAGGTCAGAAAATAGTGAAAAGAATCTATGAATACGCGCGTAAAGATTTAGAAAAAAATGGAATTTCTCATTCTATTCTTGAAGTAATAACCGATAATATTGCGGCTATTAAATCCTATCAAAGTGTTGGTTTTAAAATTTATAAAAAATATAAATGTTTCAAAGGAGAATTACGCCTTGGGAATGTTGATCCTGCTGTAATAAAAGAAGTTTCTTTTAAAGAATTAGACTGGAAAACGTTACCGAATCAGGATCTTTATTCTTGGGATAATCACTTTGAAACAATACGAAACGGTGACTATAAATATTTTCTGGTTATGGGCAATAAGGCACCGCAATCCTATTTTGTGATACATCCAGATACCGGATATATTCCTCAATTCGAATTATTAAATACAAAGAAAAGTAATTGGTTTCAATTATTTTCTGGAATTAATCAGGTATCCAATACTATTAAAATAAATAATGTAGATACTAGACTTGTAGACAAAATAGATTTTTTACAATCTATAGGAATGGTTAATTCTATTAATCAGTTTGAAATGAGATTAGGATTTGGAAATAATGACAACCCCAAACTATCTAGATAATGTGAAATATATTATCCTAGTTATAATTTTATTTGTTTTCGCTTTTTCTTGTAAATCTCCAGACAACAATAAAAAATCAGAAAATAAAACGAAACTGTTACAAGTTCTAAAGTTCGTTCATAAATCAAAAAAGCAACTTCATTTTATCTGAGATGTCTTATAATCAAATTGGTATTACTTGGATAAAAAGTGCAACCACTACCCTATCTCAGATTATAGAAACTTGATCAATACGATTTCTAAAATACCAAAAAAAATACAGTATCAAAAAAAATTAAGAAAAAATTGCCCAACCATACTATTTGGAATACTTTGACTAAAAAATATGTTTCCCCTAGCCATAAAATAAATTATAAATCGTATTATATATTGACAAACTCTTGGATCAATGATTCTAGCAAAAATGAAATTAACGATACTCATATAAAGATTAGTAAAATATTTAGGTGATATACATAAGATTTTAAAAAAGGTGTCATACCTTTTATTCATGCATACACAAATACTATTATACAAACTGAAGCTACAATCCTTTACTTATATGACTAGAGCTTAATTGATTACTTTTTTTGATACGGATTTTTGTTTTTGGACCAACTAAGAATCGTACTATCCTGTATTTTCATTTTATTTGAAGGAACATCTTCATAGTACGGAATTCCTTTGGTAAATCCTTTTGCTAGATATTGTATGTCTCCATTACTAAGGATATTAATAGTACTATAACCAAAAAAAGTAGCAGCTCCATCACTTCCTCCATTTCCTGCTATAATTTGATAGGTACCTTTTTCATCAGGTTGCATGCGATCATAATCATGGACATGAGCAGATAATAAGGCAACCACATTTGATTTTTGTAATTCGGGCCATAGCACTGGTCCTTCGGGAAATCCTTTATGGCCAGTTTCTGGCTTTCCATCTACATAGTATGGTTTATGTCCCAAAACGAAAATATGATCTATTGCTGGGTTTTTCTTAAACTGTTTTATTTGATGGATAATCCATTGCGTAGGAATTAATCCTTCATAACCCTTTGGTTTTTCTTTGGTTGGTTTATTGTAAGTATCTGTATTCATTACAACAAAACCAACATTTGCCCGAGAAAAAGAAAATGTCATCTGATTAACAATACTGTCTTTTCCTGTTATATGAGTACGATCTTTTGGCATATAGGGCTTCATATAACGCATCCATACTTCAGTTGTTCCTTCTAATGGATATTCTTTATCATCAGAAGTATCATAAAATAACATTTCATGATTTCCAGGAACAGCTACTAACTCTATTCCGGAACTATTTACATTACTAAATGTTTTGTCATTATAGAGCTCTACCCAAGCTTTTAACTGATCATTCAGATTCTTAGTATCGGATTCGGCTAAAACCAAATCACCTAAAAAGAAAAACAAAGATGGTTGCTGTTTTTTACTTGAAATGTCATTAAATATCCTTTTTAAAACTGATATATTGGCTGTAGAAGCATTTGTTGCTTTTCGGTTGTGCCAATCACCATATTGTACTCGGTTACATCCTACAAAGGAAAAACTAAAAACAACCGAATCTTGTGGTATCCCTTTATCTATTTCTAATACGGTTTGATTCTTTTTAGAATTATTGCAATTAGAAAATATAAGTGTAATTACTACTGTAACTATCAAATATTTTATGGTATACGAAATAGTTTGTTTCATTACAGTTTTTAAATAATAAGCTAGGGACTATTTTATTGAAAACCTAATTTAATAAGATGATACGGTTTTTATACACGTATAAATACCTGATTGTTTAATTATTTAGGTGTTCCTAGAATCTTAAAAAATTAGTTTTATGAAAAAAAGTAAACAAATAAAATGTTAATATTTCTCAATAGTATCTATAACTCTAAATTACTTTTTTACAAAAACATTGTATCTATTTGAATATTAAACATATACCATGCGTTAACCTGAACATAACTGCTTCAAAAACCATATTTATACATAATTTCTTAAAGAGGTAGAATGTCTATATAAAAAGGGGCAAATCCCCTTTTTAGAATCTCAAAAACGCCTATAGATTTGTAAACAATATGATACACAATAATTTATAGCCGGCTAAATCTAAGTGTATCCATTTATTAAGTATTAATTTTTTTAAACTAAAATCATGAAAAATATAATTAATCTAGGAATATTCGCTTTACTAACTCTAGGAATATTGGGTATTGTATCTTGTGAAAAAGCTGAGATAAACACCGAAACAAATCAAGTTGTAGAAGAAGGTTTTAAAAGTACTACAGGAAGAAGTGGTGAAACAATTAGTCATACAGGCTCTAAAACAAGCCTTCCTGTGTTGCACATGCATTTTGATGAAGGTGTTAGTATGGAAGAAGCTACACTAAAATGGGATAATGCTGTACGAGAGTATATTAGTAAGCAGCCTATTCAGAACAAAATGGTAAGCACTGAGTGGTTCTATAGAGTATGGACTAAAACAGGAACTCAATCTAATAATGATACTGATGGTGATGTTGGGACATATGCACGTTTTAGCACTAGTGTCGGTAACTTTAACCCTCCATTTAATTGGATGGATAATTTTGGTGATGATCGTGAAGGTGGATGGGATGCCTATTTGTTTAAAACTGCTTTTCCGGATAGAGCCGTTGCTTGGGTAGAAATTGATGGTGCTACTCTTTACTTAAAAGGTCAGGATGGTTGGTTTGTAACAGATTTCGTAATTCAGATATGGGCAAGTGATCAAACAGTTCCTGCAACTGGGTTTTCTGGGTTCTGGGCGAGTCCTAACGTATGGTTAGATAGTCCTACTGATAGTAGCTGGGATAGTTTTAATAGTGGTAATATAGGGACAGGAAGAGTTAATTTTTAAACTCTTAATATAATTATTAATAAAAGTATGCGGTTTATTTGTATTGATAAGCCGCATATGATTTTTATAATATGCCCCCGAATACACAATCACAGTTTCCAAACAATAGTTTAAATATTCATTATAACATTCCATTATGATATTAGATTTTAGAAAATGAAACGAATATCAGTATATTGTATTTTCAATTTACAAAAACTATTGAATGATGTCACTAGCATCCGAAACTTTAGAATCAAGATCGCTTCATTGCTAGAGCTAATAATCAAAATTAATTATCATTACATTACATTTTGAATTTATAAAACATATTGATATATCTTGAAATGCTTTAAAATATAAATTCTTATAAGTAGCCTACTATAAGTTAAAAAAAACAGATTATTACAAAAAAACTTTCGGATACTTGTGATATTATAAAAGAGTAAGGCATCTCTAATTTTAAGATACCTTACTTACTTTTTACTATAGATTGAATTTAATAGGCTTTACTTCCAGCTATAATCCGGCTCTATAAATTTACTTTCTACTCCCGATGCATTTAACGCACTAATAAGTATCCTGTAATTTGTTCTATACTTTTTCTTAAGTTCTCTACTGTATCTATTATTTCGCACAGTTCTATAATGATAAAATTCTCCACTGTTTACATCCGTTTGAGAATATATTTTATACTCTACTGCACCAGGAACTACATTCCACGTTACATCTAACTCTTCATCACCATCATGATAAGCCCTTACATTTTGTGGAGACGTGATCACACGCGGATATACTGTGTTTATTGCAATTCTATCATTAGCAGAAAATCCATTAGATAAAGTACAAGCGGTTCCGCCATTCATTACCGAAACAGAATCATAAGTTGGTGTTCCAGTAATATGAGTTCCCAATACACTTCCTTCGTTAGTATGCCTAAGGCTTACGCAATGTCCTAATTCATGGATCATATTAAATCTCCGTAGGTTATTAGAAACACTACACCCATTAAAGCTTAAATTGATTCGGATTCTATACCCGGGTTTTCTATCAGATGTAGGGAACTCAGCAGCAGCAATTACATAGTTAGGTAATGGATTAATAGCATCACTAATTACTTGTATTTCTGGATTAAAAAGGTATACTCCTGGGCTTGTTTGCCAATAGAAATCTGTTTCATAAAAATAAATTCCACTATCAGCATTCGCATTCCAATGATCCATAGCCTCTCTTGTAGCTGTTTTCCAATTAGTAGGAAGTGCTGGATCTATACGAACACCAATTGTAACATCCTCTACAGTATATGTTGATCTTGATTGTTTTCCAAAATCTTCTGGTAATACAGGTCTTCCTTTCTTAGAAAAAGTAAGATCATTACCTACCATATAATAAGTTCCCATATCAACAATAGATTCCTCTGCAAAACCTAGAGCTACAATTTCCTGAATCGTAGTATCGCTTCTATTAATATTGTTTTGAGCCTGATCTACATCTATATACTCATCTTGAGTACAAGAAATTGTAAACGCATATAGCGCTCCGAATAAAATTGTGTTTAGTACATTTTTCATTATAATTTGGTTTTAAAAATTAAAGAATAAACGTACAAAAAATAACGGCTTTTTTCCTACCTTTTTTGGGTGGTTTTTCTACCATACACGTTATAAAATCGTTAAGCTAAGCTTTCATTATTTAATCTGTTTTGAAATATAAAATAACATATAGTTAAACTTTTATTCTCTAAAGTAATTTATGCCTGAATACCCGTCAAATCTATACTAGAATTTGATTCTAAATAATTAAACAAGTACAACTTGAGAAAATAGGTTCTATAAAACGGAATAATTTAAAATGACTTCTTTTTTTAACACACACATTATATTTATATCTGTTAAGTGATTTTTGTATTTAAAAGCTTTTAGCTAAGTAATACAATTTCTATAAATTAATATTTATAGTCCTTTTCCTACTTACTGATAATAAATCAGACTCCACTTTTTACACTTTATACATTAAAACATACCATTCATACAATAGTACATACCGTTCATACAATTATGGTATAAAAAGAAGTACAATCTTAGTACTTTTGATGTATATAAATTCTTTAATATATAATAAATATACGTTCCTTAAAATTTTAAATATGTGACATAACTCCCCTAAATCAGTATTCTTAGCAAACTTTTCCCTCTAAGAAATTTTAATCTACTGAGTAATTTTTGTAGAAAATTATTTTTTTATAAAATAGGGGAATTGTCACATGTTTAATCTCAGTTTTGATTATTGTTAGTAATAACTGATTTTTTATATAGCAATTAATTATAATAATTACCATCGTTTCAATATATCTTCAAAAAAACTATCATTCCAGAATTACCTTCGGAATGATAGTTTTAATTAGTCATTATGGGTTTAATACCTATTTAACCATAATACTTCTCGTTAAAACTTGTTCATTTTTCATTTTATTTTTTTAATCTATTTACTGAAACGTATAGGTAGATGTAACAGTTTCTGTTAATCTAAAATATCCATATGCATAATTATCTTCATTATCTAAATTGATACAGTTACCTTTTAAAGCAACTGGAGTAGAACTAAAAAGCCCTCCACTTTCTGATTGTTCTATTAGTATGCTGATATAATTATAATAGCTTTCAGAAATACCAAAGAAGTCTATATTCACCACATCTCCAGGCTTAAATTCTTCGGTATTTGTACTACTGTCATCTTCTTTCTCATACCACCAACTAATTTCATTCCCATTAACAAACTCGTCATCAGCGGACTCTAATTCTGCTAGTAAATCTCCTTGTTCTTTGAACCTAAATAAATAATAATTCTCTTCATCTACGGGGTCGTCAAATATTAAATTTACCTCTAGTGCATTCTCATCATCGCCATCTTCTCTTGATTGTCTAATTTCTTTAACATCTGTTACTGGTTTTAATGTTTCGTTAGCAGAATATTGCTCTCCATTATATAATACATTTAATGTGTATGATTGATTAAGTATAGGCACAAAATCATTGGCTAGATACGTTCCATTATTTTGATCCACAAAAATAAACTCAGCTCCGCTCGTATCATTAGTTATACTAACTGTTGCACCAGTAACATTGGTATTAGTATTTGTACTAAAATAAGGTGTAGAGGTACTTAATTTTATGGTTTGATTATTACCTGTTGTTCCTTTTTCCCAATCTATAGAAGCCTCTATAGTTAATCGCGATGGTTCAGTTTGCACATCTACATCAATTACATCTTCGCAAGAAACACACGTAATTACGACTACAAACAAAATTAAAAACACTATTACTTTTGAATATACATTCATGATACTAAAATTTAAAGTTATAAATAATGGATGGTACAATTCCAAAAACAGCTGTTCTTGTAGCTTCATTAGCTCCTGTCTCTATATTCTGAGCAAAAGATATTGCAGCGGCATTCTTACGGGCATATAAATTATAAATCCCAAATACCCATTCTCCTTTCCATCGGGCATTAGGTCTATTATTAGGTTTATATGTAGCAGAAATATCTAATCTATGGTATGCTGGTAATCTATCAGAGTTTCTATCGGAATAACTAGCTATAGACAACCCTTCGTATTCATATTGTCCATTAGGGTACGTAACTGGTCTCCCTGTTTGAAAAACCATATTTGCTCCAAAACTCCACTTATCTGTTAATTGATAGACACCTGTTAAGGATACATCATGAGTTCTGTCATGGGCAGTATTATACCAATCTCCATCACTAATCCCAAGGCCACCAGCATTTCCTCCAGGAGTTCTTTGTTCGGATTTTGATAGCGTATAAGACAACCATCCGGTAAAATTGCCTCTACTTTTACGTATCAATAACTCTAATCCATACGCTCTAGATTCTCCATTGAGAATTTCTCTTTCTATTGTATTATTTCCAATAAGGTTAGAACCATCTATATAATCAATACGATTATCAGTAGTTTTATAATACACCTCTGTTTCTAAAGAATACATTTTATCATTAAAGTTTCTAAAATATCCCAATGCGTATTGATCAGATATTTGTGGCTTTATAAATTTTCCGCTAGGCGTCCAAACATCCAAAGGAGTAACTGATGTGGTATTGGATAACAAATGGATATACTGTGCAGATCTAGAATATCCCATCTTAATAGAGGAATCTTCATTTAATTGATATGCCAAGGATAACCTAGGTTCTAAATTACCAAAATCCTTAATGGTTTTTCCATCCTCATATTCTGTCTCTCCTATTTCAACTCCGCGTTCATATATTCCCAATGTAGTATTATAAACTACAGGTTGATTATTTGCGTAATCCGATAGAGACTGTCCACCTAATCTAATAAAGTTACTATATCTAACTCCATATTGAACGGATAAATTATCAGATAATTTATGTTCTGCATTAATATATGCTGAACTTTCCAATGCTTTTTTTCTATCTAAGGATAACGGATTAATTGATGATTGATCCGATCTAGGTATAATACGCCCTGGATCAAAATCATAGTAAATACTACCAACTCCAAAATCTAATTTGAACTTATCACTTGCATAATAAGCTAAATCATATTTAATATTATAGTTATTAATAGAGGATACCCAATCAAATTCCTCTACTTGAATCCCTAAATCATAATCATATTTACTATAGATAAGTGACATATTAGAGAACAACTTATCATTAAAAATATGATTCCAGCGTAAGTTTCCTGATAGATTTCCATAACTAGCATCAAAACTGTCTCCAAAATTAAAGACATCTCTTCCGAAATATCCAGACAGATATAATTTATTCTTATCAGATAATGAATAATTTGTTTTTAGATTTAAATCATAAAAACTGGCAGCATTATCTTCATTAGCAGCTTTTAGAATAAGATGTGCATAAGATCCTCTACCGGCAACAAGAAAAGAACTTTTATCATTGAATAATGGTCCTTCTGCCGCAAGTCTGCTGGATATAACACCAATACCTCCGGTAAGCCCAAAATTCTTTGTATTTCCATCTTTCTGTCGGACATCTAATACAGAAGAAACCCGACCTCCAAAACGGGCAGGAATCCCACCTTTATATAATTTAATATTTTTAATTGCATCCGCATTAAACACTGAAAAGAAGCCTAGTAAATGAGAAGTATTATAAATAATAGCTTCATCTAACAATACTAAGTTTTGATCTGCAGCTCCTCCCCGTACATGAAAACCGCTAGAACCTTCTCCATTATTAGTAACCCCCGGTAACATCTGGATAGATTTTACAATATCAACTTCTCCTAATACTACAGGCATTTGTTTTACTGTTTTGATATTTAGCTTAGAAACACTCATCTCTGGTTTTCTAAGACTGACACGCTCAGAAGTCCCTCCCTTTATAACTACTGTGTCTAACTCATTTGAGGCCTCTTCTATCTCAAAGTTTAATTTTTGATCTCCACTTATTGTTATTGATTTCGTAACTTCTCCATATCCCATATAGGAAACTACTAATACGTATTCCCCTTCTGGTGCTGTTAAGGAATAAAAACCGTATTCATTCGTAATCACACCGATGGTAGTTCCTTCTAAATAAATTGAGGCACCAAATAGTGTTTCTCCATTTCTTTTATCAGTGATTACACCACTAATTGAATACGTTTCCTGAGCAAATACATTGGAACTGAATAAGAATAAAATCAAGCTATATAGGATTAGCTCGTTAATTTTCATTTTTTGATTTTTGAATTTTAAGTTTTTAAACATTGACTTTAGTTTTAAGATCTTTTGATTTGAAAGATCATGTGAATTGTACTAAATAAAGTAAGCATACTCTTTGTCGTACAGATTTTTCTATAGTTATAGACAATTTGAAAAACTGATGGTTGCACCTAGAAGAAAATATTTTTTATGTGATTATCATTAAAAAAATATTAGCATCCGAAGCTATTGAATTAAACTAAATATACTTCAACAGAGATCCTACTATTGATAGCATCAAAATATCCTTCCTTAATTCCCAAATTTTTAGTTTGTATTTTTAAGAGATATCGAGGTAATATGATTCTTTACATGAAATTATGAAAACTCTATAAAACATAATAGTATTGTATCATATTATTACTAATAAAGTATCTGATTTGATTAACTACCTAATTTATCACAAAAAAGCATTGCTTAGCAGCACAAAGTTTTTTACATTCGGCGTCAATTTAATAAACGAATTATTGTATACCAGAAAAGCGTTAAAAAGTTATAGATGTAGTAACTATGTTTTTTATCGATTTTCGTGCTCATTTATATAAGCAAGGGTTTAAAATTATTGAAAAAAAATAACAAATATAAACAGATGAAAAATACTGCATTAACAGATACTCATAAGGCTCTTGGAGCTAAAATTGTTCCGTTTGCCGGATATAATATGCCTGTTTCTTATGAAGGAGTAAATATAGAACACGAAACTGTACGCCAAGGTGTTGGAGTTTTTGATGTGTCTCATATGGGGGAATTCCTAATTACAGGACCTAATGCACTAGATCTAATACAGAAAGTAACTTCTAATGATGCTTCTAAACTTGTAGATGGAAAAGCACAATATAGTTGTCTACCTAATGATAAAGGAGGTATTGTAGATGATCTTATCGTATACAAGATGGCTGATGAAAAATATCTTTTGGTAGTTAATGCATCAAATATAGAAAAAGACTGGAATTGGATTAGTAGTCATAATAGTATGAATGCAGAAATGCGTGATATCTCTGAAGATTATTCTTTATTAGCTATTCAGGGGCCTAAAGCTTCTGAGGCTATGCAGTCACTAACTTCTATAGATCTTGGAGCCATGAAATTCTATACTTTTGAAGTAGCCGAATTTGCCGGGGTAGAAAATGTAATTATATCTGCAACAGGTTATACTGGTAGTGGTGGTTTTGAAATCTACTGTAAAAACTCTGAAGTTCAACAAATCTGGGATAAAGTATTAGAAGCAGGTGCAGATTCAGGAATCAAACCTATTGGATTAGCAGCAAGAGATACCTTACGATTAGAAATGGGATATTGCTTATATGGAAATGATATTAATGATGAAACCTCTCCTATTGAAGCTGGATTAGGTTGGATCACAAAATTTTCTAAAGAGTTTATTAACTCTGAAAATCTTGCTAAAGAAAAAGAACGTGGTGCAGAACGAAAACTAATTGCTTTTGAGTTAGACGAAAAAGGAATTCCTAGACAAGACTATGATATTGTAGATGGTAATGGTAAAACTATAGGAACTGTAACCTCAGGCACGATGTCTCCATCTCTAGGTAAAGGTATAGGACTGGGATATGTACCATCTGTATTGTCTAGTGTAGGTAGTAAAATTAATATTCAGATACGTAAAAAAGTAATTCCTGCTACTGTAGTTAAATTACCTTTTTATAAAGGATAATTTTTTTTATTACAATAATAAAGTATAAGTTAAGTTTCAGTGGGTACATTATTTGTAGTCTTCTGAAACTTAACTTTTTTAGAATCATAGCATATTGAAAAAAATTCTGATCATAGGAGGTAGTGGTTTTATTGGGAATGCCTTATATAAGGAACTCAATTCATATTTTGATACGTATGGAACGTATCGAACAGATAACCCTTTTTATGAAAAAAATCAGAAATTCTTTCAGTACGACATGGAACTGGAAGATATATCCATTCTACTAAACAATTTAAAACCTACCGTAATAATTTCAGCATTGCGAGGTAATTTTAATTCTCAATTAGATACTCATGATCGTTTGATAACATGGATTAAGAAGCATCGTTGTAAACTTATTTTCATGTCTAGTGCTAATGTATTTGATTCTTTTAGTAATTATCCTTCATACGAGTATGATAAAACACTTAGTGAAAGTATTTTTGGAAAATTTAAAATTAAAATTGAGAATGCATTAATGCGACTACCTACACATAAATATGTAATCGCAAGAGTTCCTATGATATTTGGCGCTACCACCCCTCGTATCCAAGAACTTAAAACTCTGTATGATTTAAAAGTACCTATCGAAGTTTTTCCGAATGTAATCATTAATGCAACTTCTATATCTAAATTAACACAGCAATTACATTACATAATCAATAGAAACAAAAAAGGAATTTTTCATTTGGGGAGTACTGATCTTATTTATCACCTTGATCTTATAACGGAGATTTGTGACACATTACAATTAGAAGACCCGATACTTAAACAAGTATTTGATTCCAATAATGATAGATACCTCGCCGTATTACCCAAAGATAATTTATTACCAAATAACTTACATACAACAACTAAAGAAGTTATTGATTCTGTAATCATTAAAAACTCATAATGATTTATTAATCAGCGAATTAACATTAATAAAAGTTATCTTTTTTGAAGACTTTCGGATGATTACGATAAAATAATAAGTATTAGATAAAAAATTGATTAGTACCTTTGTAATATGGTAGCAGAAGGAAAAAAAATCATATTATTTGATGGAGTATGTAATCTCTGTAATGGTGCTGTTAATTTTATAATCAAGCACGATAAGAATGATATATTCAGATATGCTTCTTTACAAAGTGATGTCGGTATTCAATTAATTAAAGAAAGAGGGATTGATAGTTCTAAATTAGATTCTATTTTACTTATTGACCCTAAATATGCATACTACCATAAATCAACAGCTGCTTTACATATTGCAAAACAGCTGTCTGGTATTTACCCTTTACTCTTTGTTAATATTATTATTCCAAAATTTATTAGAGATTGGATTTATGATATTATTGCTAAAAATCGTTATAAGTGGTTTGGCAAAAGAGAGAGCTGTGTTGTCCCTACTCCAGAGCTAAAATCCTTATTTATTGATTAATTAATTGTACAGTGTCTGTTACTGTTCTTCATTTGATTTGATCAGACTGATTATTATTATTCATATCATTTGTACTAAATGATGGCTGCTTAGTCTTATGTTTCTCTCTTAATTCATAAAATTCAGCATCAAGTTTATTTATATTATCAATATGCACAATACTCAAGCATATTATTGCAAATGTAATTAAACCTATGGGTAGAAAAAGCCGTTTCATATGTATCATGTTTAATGACTATTAATTTGTGTTTTTCAAAAGTATACATATCATTAGTACAAAGTAAGGGGACTTTAGCTAAAAATCATATAGGGGTTTTCCCCCTTTTTGCAAGGAACAATACCTTAATCGTAAAATATAAGCACTTCTAGACTAGATTATAACCAAAGTTCACTCATTCAAGTTATCCATATACTCAAAATGACTTTTAATTGAAATAGCCATCTTATATATTGTTAGTAAATCTAAATCGATCAACTATGAAAACTTTATTACTCCTACTATTATTCGCCCCTATTTGTACTTTTTCTAATAATGAAAAGAAAATTCCATCCAACATTAAAGAAGTTACCATATATCTGTCTGGTGCAAGTATTAAAAGAACTGCTCAGGTAGGATTACAATCTGGCACGAACAAAATTATTTTCAATAATCTTTCAAACAAAATTGATGAAAATAGCATACAAGTCTCAGGATTACAAAATGCATCTATACTATCTATAAATTATGGAATTGATTACCTAACAAAAAGGAAAAATTCTGAAGAACTAGAATCATTAGAAAATAAAGTAGATCTTTTATTATTAAAGAAGAATAAGCTGCAAAATATGCTATCGGGCCTTGCCAAAGAAAGAGAAATGCTTGATAAAAATCAACGTATTGGCAGTGATGATACAGAGTTGTCATTAGAAAAAGTCAAAGAAATTTCTACATATTATAGAGAAAGGATTATACAAATTCAAAACGAAGCTTATGCTATCGAACAAAAAATGGATAAACTACAAGATGAAATCACAACTATGGTTAACCAAATCGATACATTAAGTGATTATACCAAAGAAGAAAGAGGAGAAATTACTTTAAAACTAAGCACATCAGAACCAGTTAACCTCATATTAGAATTAAAATACAATGTTAAAGATGCTGGTTGGTTTCCTTTATATGATATTAAGTCGGAAAATATTGATACCCCATTAAAAATGACTTATAAGGCCAATGTATATCAATCAACAGGAACAGATTGGAATGATGTAAAGGTAATTCTTTCTACTGGGAACCCTAACACCAATAACCTTAAACCAGAGCTTACAACCAGGTATCTCAATTTTAGTTATGATAATTATACAAGAAAAAATGCTGTTAACAGATATAACGCTATCTATAACCCAATGGTGAAAATGGTTACTGGAATAGTTCAGGATGATGCTGGTCTACCACTTCCGGGTGTTAATATAATAGAAAAAGGTACGGCTAATGGTACCAATACAGATTTTGATGGTAAATATTCTATTAAAATAAACGAAGGAAAAGAATTGGTATTCTCTTATATTGGTTTTGCTTCAAAAGAAATTCCGGTAAGCAGTTCGATTGTTAATGTCAATCTACAATCGGATGAACATTTATTAGAAGAAGTAATGATAACTTCTTCTATGGGATTATCGATAAGGAAAGAAGCTAAAAAATCGGGAATGAGGAAAGAAGAATCATACAATGCAGTTGTAGAATCTAAAGAAGAAGGAATTACAAATACTCAATTTATAATTAAAAAGAAATATTCTATTATATCTAATAAGGATACTACCGTAATCGAAATTGATCAATTCGATATAAACAGTGATTATAATTACTACGTCGCTCCAGAACTAAATGAAAATGTATTTTTAACCGCAAAGCTTGGCAACTGGGAGCAGTTTAATTTATTAGCTGGCGAAGCAAATGTTTATTTTGAAGGAAACTATGCAGGAAAAACGGTAATTGATCCCGTAGCAACTACAGATAGTTTATCCATTTCATTAGGAATTGATCCATCTATTGTAGTAAAGAGAGAACGTCTAAAGAATTTTAAACATAAATCTTTTATAAGTAATTCTAAAATTGTGGATTTGGGATATGTAATCGAATTAAAAAACAATAAGCGAGCTGCCATTCAAATAATTCTTGAGGAACGTATTCCTATCTCGCAAAATAAAGAGATCAAAATTGACGATATAGATCATACCAGTGCTAAGTATGACCCTACGACAGGAATCTTACGATGGAATTTAAAAATACCCTCAAAAGGTAATCTGAAACAACAATTTTCATATCAAATAAAATACCCAAAAAGCAAACGCATCAATTTATAAAAAGAAAAATCAAATTATTATAGATTAGAACATTGTACAATTACAATGTTCTAATCTTAAAACGTAATAGCTCTAACGTTCCAAACTAAGTTTATATCCATCTTTATATTGTGCATTGAGTGTAAATTTATCAGATTCCAATATATAAATTCCCAAACTAACATCATTAACATACAATTCATCAGAATCCATAGGTGCACTTATTGAGTAAGGGTACGTACCAGATTCCAACCCAGTATATATCCCTCCTGTAGTAACGGCATTATTTGTTACCGTAACCATTTTAGTAGAATCATTAAAGTCCCAAACAATAACGCCCTTTTCAAAATCCTGATTGACTCCTATAAAACCACCTGTTATATTCACAAGATTCCACTTGCCTTGTAAGCCTGATAATGGCGTATCACTGTGATCATCATCATTACTACAGTTTAAGCAAACAACAGAAAGGAATAGCATTAATAAACATCTCATCTTACATATATTTTATTAGTATTTATATATTAGATGTAAATAGCTCTAATGAGTTGTTTAATATATTGTTAATGTTTTTTAAACACCCAATTGATAATTATACATCTTGAGCTCTATTTCTCTTCGTTTATATCCTTCGTAAGATCTAATTTTCTAAATTCCGGAGAGAAAACACCAGTTAGTACTACTGTTATTAAAGTCATACCACCTCCAAAAACTACTGCCATTACAGTTCCCATATATTTTGCTGTAATACCACTTTCGAAAGCACCTAGTTCATTAGAAGATCCTACAAACATTGAGTTTACTGAAGCGACACGTCCTCGCATGTGATCTGGAGTTTTAAGCTGTAAAATAGTTTGACGTATGACCATGGATATACCATCCGTAACTCCACTAAGAAATAACGCAACTACCGATACCCAAAAGATCGTGGATACTCCAAAAGCAATAATACATAACCCAAACCCAAATATTGTAACCAGTAATTTCATACCTGCTTTTTTGCTTATGGGAAAATATGCTGTTGTGAACATAATAATAAATGCTCCTACAGCTGGAGCTGCTCTTAGTATTCCAAAGCCCTGTGGTCCTACTTCTAATATATCCTGAGCATATACAGGTAACAAAGCTACTGCTCCTCCAAAAAGTACTGCAATCATATCTAATGTAAGAGCTCCTAAAATAACCTTCGAGTTTTTTACAAATTTTATACCCTCAAGTAAACTTTTCATAATAGGTTCTCCTATTTTTGGGTTCATTATAGGTTTTTTAGGAATAAAAGATAAACTGAATAATGCTATAATAGAACAACTAAAAATAAGAAACATAGACCAGTGTGTATCTATCCAGTTTATAAAAAAACCAGCCATGGCAGGGCCTAATACTGCACCAATCTGCCAAGTCGAACTACTCCAGGTGGCAGCATTCGGGTATAATTTCTTGGGTACAATCAACGCAAGCAAAGAAAAAATGGTAGGGCCCAAAAATGCTCTAACGATTCCTCCCAAAAATACCAGAAAATAGATTCCATATAATACTGTGTTTTTTGGCAAAGAAGAACTTATATCAGGTAATGTGAGCGCGAATAAACCTAGACTGATAGCAGAAAACCCTAAAATACATTTAACAAGTAAACCTTTTTTTTCTTTTTGATCTACTACATGTCCTGCAAACAATGCCAAAGATACCGCCGGAATAACCTCCATTAGTCCAATGATTCCTAGAGATAATGGGTCTTTGGTTAAACTATACACCTCCCATTCAATGACTATAAACTGCATTGTCCAAGCCAATACCATGGCAAACCGTACAATTAAAAAGATCGTAAATTCCTTGTAGCGTAATGCTGCGTATGGATCATTCTTCATTAAGAGGTGATATTATTCATTTAAAAGATGTAAATATCCTAGATTGGGTATTAATCTTACGATTGGAAGTTCCTATTTAACCTCGATTTAACTAATACCAATTTGATTATAATACAATTTATGGATAAGAAGTTCGTATAAAGAGTTTGAGTTATTTTGTGCTAGATTAAGGCATAAAATATTCTAGAAACTCATCTAATGCTGCAACTAGCTTATACTATAAAATTGCAAACAAAATAACAACAAAAGAAGCTATGAATCAATAATTTACATAATTACCAATCACAAACCTGCAAGTAAGCTCACGAAATATGCTGCCGAAACTATCATTTACTTTTCAAGGTAATTTTCGGAGAATTAAACCTTAAATGAGTAATTAAAAAAAATCTACCCTTCATAATGATCATCCCATTCCTGTACTTTGGGTTCACCTAACTTACCCACAGATTTTGCTACAATCATAGAAACTGTAGCATCTCCGGTTACATTAATAGTAGTTCGTAACATATCCAATGGTCTATCCACTGCAAATATCAATGCCAAACCAATTGGAAGCTTATCAGAAGGGAAACCAATTGCTTCTAAAACAATAACCAACATGACCATTCCTGCTCCTGGAACTGCAGCAGAACCTATAGAAGCCAATAATGCTGTTAAAACAATAGTAATCTGATTGCTAAATGTCAATCCTTCTGGCCATAGTACTTGCATAATAAAAACAGATGCTACAGCTTGATATAAACTCGTTCCATCCATATTGATGGTGGCTCCTACGGGCAATACAAAACTAGAAACTTCTTTATCTACCCCAATATGCTCTTCTACCCTTTCCATAGTAACAGGAAGTGTTGCCGCACTGGAACTTGTAGAAAAAGCAAGTAATTGTGCTGGGCTGATTTGTTTTAAAAACCATAATGGAGATTTCTTAGTAATTACTGATACTAAGAGACAATAAAATAAAATCATAAGCGAAAGCCCAAAAAATACCACTCCAGCATATTTTAGTAAGGCTAGTAATATATCAGGATCATCGGAGGTCACTACTACATTCGCTAATAAAGCAAAAACAGCATAAGGAGCAGTAAGCATTATTAAATCTACCATTTTTAATACTACTTCATTTAAACTATCAAAGAATTTTTTTAATGGCTCTGATTGTTCGGGTTTTATCAATAACATACTGATTCCAAGAAATATTGCAAAAAATATCACCTGAAGCATCATTTTGTTATTAGTCATCGCTTTCATTGCATTCTGAGGTACCATATCTACTACGAATTGTAATGGACCACTTTCTTTCTGCCTTCCTGCTTCAGCAATACGCTCTGATATTTTAGAGTTACCTGCATATTCTGCAGTTAGCTTAGCTATAGTTTCTTCTGTAATACCATTTCCTGGCTTAAAAGTATTTACCAATGCTAATCCAATAGTTATGGCAATTACCGTAGTAAGAATGTATATGATAACGGTTCTCCCTCCTATTTTCTTAAATTTCGAAATGTCTTTGAGATCAGAAATACCTTTAATTAAAGAAGCTAGAATAAGTGGAACTGCAATTAATTTTAGAAGGTTGACAAAAATAGTTCCAAAAGGAGCTATCCAATCTCCTGTAAATCCTTTTCCCCAAGAGAATGTTGTCATTAAAAATCCGAAAAGTACACCAAGTACCATTCCTATCATGATTTTCCAATGCAGTGCTAATTTCTTCATAAAAGCTCTTTAAGTATTCTAAAATAATGGTTTCGAAGATATAAATTAAATCTAAAGAAAAGGTAATCTTATCTTATCTAAGTTATCCTCTATTTATAGGTTTTATGCTGTTATTTTCTTATTGTACGATTCATTAACCAATAATCAACTAGTACTAATGCTGCCATTGCTTCTACAATAGGTACAGCTCTAGGTACTACACAAGGATCATGGCGTCCTTTTCCTTGCATCGTTACAATAGCCCCTTCTTTGTCAATTGTCTCCTGATCTTGCATAATTGTAGCTACAGGCTTAAAAGCTACGTTAAAATAGATATCCATTCCATTAGAAATACCTCCCTGAATTCCTCCCGAAAGATTTGTTTTGGTAGTTCCATCTGTATTAAAAAGATCATTATGTTGGCTTCCCTTTAGTGATGCTCCTTCAAAACCACTACCATATTCAAATCCTTTTACGGCATTAATCGAAAGCATAGCTTTCCCTAACTCTGCATGTAATTTATCGAAAGCTGGTTCACCAAGTCCGATAGGTACACCAGATATCACACAACTTACAATACCACCGACGGTATCTCCTTCTTTTCGGATTTGTTTGATATAGTTTTCCATTTCTGTCGCCTTCTCTATATCAGGACAACGAACGATATTACTTTCTGTTAATGAAAAATCTAAATCAGCGTGTTTTTTATTCAGTTTAATATTTCCAACACCACTTACATAAGCATTAAAACTAATATCCGAAAGTACCTGTTTTGCAATTGCCCCAGCTACTACCCTACTTGCAGTCTCACGAGCAGATGAACGACCACCACCTCGGTAGTCTCTAATACCATATTTTTGGTCATAGGTATAATCTGCATGTGAAGGCCTATATGAATCCTTGATATGTGAATAATCCTTTGATTTTTGATTGGCATTTTTAATGGCAAAACCAATGGGTGTTCCAGTAGTAATTCCTTCAAAAATACCGGAATAAAACTCTACTGTATCGGGCTCCTTTCGCTGTGTAACTATAGCCGATTGTCCCGGCTTACGACGATTCAGCTCTGTCTGAATAGCTTCAAGATCTAATTTTACTCCCGATGGACATCCATCAATTACTCCCCCAATAGCTACTCCATGTGATTCTCCAAAAGTGGTTACTCTAAATAGGTTTCCAAATGTATTTCCTGCCATCAAAAAAAATTTTCAACAAATGTAATTTTAAATCTTCAAAAATAAGGTAGCAATTTGATAGAAAAAATGATGTTTATTTACTAAAAAAGAATCCAATTTAGGTGCTACTTTGTTTAAATATTATGAAATACACAAATCATGCAATGTTTTATTCAAAAATTCATAGGCGATAATATCAAGTTAACACTTTGGTAATAAATGATTAAAATAATCCAGTATCATAACAATCTACTCATAATCCATTAATTTTTTCTTAACCTAAGAGTGTTTTATTTGTAGTGCTAAGTAATTTTTATGAAAAAACGTACTGTTGAACTTGTTGTTATATCTGATGTTCATTTAGGAACTTTTGGGTGTCAGGCAAAAGAATTACTAAATTATCTTAATAGTATCAAGCCTAAAAAACTGATTTTAAACGGAGATATCATAGATATTTGGCAATTTCGAAAACGCTATTTTCCTAAATCTCACTTAAAAGTCATTAAAAAAATAATCAATTTTGCTTCTAAAGGAACAGAGGTAATCTATGTAACCGGTAACCACGATGAAATGTTGCGTAAGTTTAGTGACACGGAAATGGGTAATTTTAAGTTGGTTGATAAAGTAGTTTTAGAACTAGATGATAAAAAAGCTTGGATATTTCACGGTGACGTTTTTGATGCATCTATCCAAAACGCAAAATGGCTCGCAAAGCTTGGAGGCTGGGGATATGATTTATTGATTCTTCTAAATCAATGTATCAATTGGTTTTTAGTAAAAATGGGAAAAGATAAATTTTCATTATCCAAGAAGATAAAGAACAGCGTAAAAAAGGCAGTAAAATATATAAATGATTTCGAACAAGTAGCCGCCGAACTAGCCATTGACAATGAATATCATTATGTCGTATGTGGTCATATACATCAACCACAGATAGTGAAAAAAACAAGCAAGAATGGATCTTGTCTTTATCTTAATTCTGGTGACTGGATAGAAAATCTTACCGCATTAGAATATGACAATAAAGAATGGAAACTTATTAATTATCAAAAAGAAATGGAGATGGAAATAGATTCAAATACTGAAGAAAATGAAGATTTGGACATCAGTATCGAGAACCTACAAGCGTCTTTTTTACTTAAACGATAAATTGTAAAAACTGAAAACATTGGAGTATATTTTGTTTTCGGTTTTTACAATTTATTTAATAAGTAACTATTTTATTTTCTTTGCAGGCATTTGTTTTCCTCCTTGATTCAACATAAGACTATTAATTTTTCCGGTTTCATCTTTATGAAATGTTATATCAGCAGTAACAACTTTAAAGAAAAATTTATTTTCAGTTTCTGCAAAAATTTCAAATTTTGGCTGACCTGTAGCTTGTGCAAAAAGTGAGGATCTTTCTACGGTAATATCAATACTAAAATTAGGTTGTAGTTCATAAGTGCCAATATATTTTCTTAAAGTTTCTATAGAAACCGCTATAGAACTTTTTTCAGCAGGTAGATCCTTATCAATTCCTTTTCCTATAAAACTTTTTCCATCCGAATTAAATACCGCTTGTCGATTACCATCTTTAGTCACGGAGAATCTATAAAACACAGTACCTCCATCAAAAATATAGGAACCATCTTTCATTGGATATATCTCATATTCTATTGGATTTTCTTCTTCTCTAAGACTATAAATTTTACCATCCCTTAATATAATATGTCTGGTAATGTTTTCTTCAAATTGATATGCTCCAACCCACTTTTTAAGCTCTTCTTCTTTTACTGTAATAGCATCTCTTTTATCAGGAATAGGTTTTCCTATTACCATGGCCGCAATTTTTTTGGTTACACCATTTACATTTTTGCAATTACAATTAGATAAACCAATAACATAAACATTCTCATCATGAAGAAAAATACCATCTGTGGAATACCCAAAAATACCACCACTATGTTTCATTCCCTCTGAACCTTGGATCGTTACTTTACTCCATCCATATCCATAATCGATTTTTTCTCCATCATTAAGTGTAGAACCATTTATAGCCTTTTCTAAACTTGTTCTTTTTATCAAAGTATTATTAGTAATTGCGTTTTGCCACTTTAATAAATCATCTACTGTAGACATTAAAGAACCGGCAGCATATGGTATTGTTAAACTAAGGTAGTCTGCATTAACATAATTACCATTTTTCACCTGATAACCATACGCTCTATTTGTAATTAATTCTTTCATACTACCATAATAAGAAGAACTCATGCTTAATTTTTCGAAAATATTTTTTTCTATGTAATTCTCATAAGTATCTTCGGTAATAACTTCAATGATATATCCTAATAAAACATATCCGGAATTATTGTACAAAAACTTTTCCCCCGGATCAAAATCCATAGGTTCGTTTTTAAATACTTCTATAATTTCTTTTGGAGATAAATCCTTTCTGGCGATTTCCATAAAAGCGTCTATCTCAGTATAACTTTTTATACCCGATGTATGATTCAATAAATGATGAATTGTAATTATTTTATTATTCGTTGGATAATCAGGAATATACTTAGTTATATTATCTTCTAAGGATAACTTCCCTTGCTCTTCTAACATTAATATAGCTACAGCCGTGAATTGTTTACTAATTGATGCCAATTCGAAAACATTTTCCGGTTTCAGATCAACATCCAGTTCTAGATTGGCCTTTCCATACGCTTTTCTGAATATGGTTTCCCCATCTTTTGCTACAAGAATAGATACTCCCGGTTCATTGGCTGAATATTCATCAGTGATAATTTCATTAATTTCTTTTTCTAAATTTTGTGCATTTACTCCTGTTAATATTCCTAGGCACACTATTAAAAATGAGATTTTTTTATAAGGTGATTTCATGTTGATTGATGTTATATAAATTTTGTAATAGCTATATGACGATCAAGAATAAAATAAGTTACTATAAAACTTTTGAAATAATCATACTAAAGAATTTCTTAAAATTGTAATAGGATGTATAGCAGTACGCTTAGTCCCATCTTTTATTTGATGTCTACAACTAGTCCCTACGGCTGCAATAATGGTAGTGTCAGGAGCATTTCTAATAGCAGGAAAAAGTGTTTGTTCTCCTACTTGCATACTAATTTTATAATGTTCTTTTTCATATCCAAAAGATCCTGCCATTCCACAACATCCAGAGGGAATAATCGTAACATTAAAGTTTTCTGGTAAATTTAGATATTTAAAAGTGTCATAAACAGAAGAAAGTGCTTTCTGATGACAGTGCCCATGTAACTTAATAGTTCTTTTTTCTTTTGAAAATTGACTAGATTTTATATTACCTAGTTCTATTTCGGACTTTAAAAATTCATCAATAAGGAATACATTATCAGCAACTATTTTTGCATCACTTTTATTGGTAGCTAATCTTATATACTCGTCTCTAAATGTTAGTATAGCCGATGGTTCTAATCCTATCAATGGTGTTTTTTCTGAAATAATATCTTTGAAAACATCAATATTATGATCGGCTAATGATTTTGCTTTCTCGAGCAATCCTTTAGAAATAAAAGACCGACCACTTTCTTTATGGTCTACTATCTTCACTGTATACTGCAAAGAAGTCAATAACTCAATAGCATCAATACCTATAGAAGTATCTAAATGATTGGTAAACTCATCAATAAAAAAATAGATCGTTTTTATGGGATTAGTTGGTTGCTTTGTTTCTAATTTTTTCAAACACCATTTTCGTAATGATTGTTTACTTAAAATAGGTAATTCTCTCTCTTTGGCAATTCTAAGCGAAGATTTAAGTATCCCTGATGTATATTTATTTTTAAAAAAGAAATTTGTTATTCCTGGAAATACGCTACCTATATTATTTAATTGATTGTTATAAGCAAACAATTTGGTTCGCAATGATACTCCATTCTCTTTTTGATATTGATACTCGAATTCTGCCTTAAGTGCTGCGATATCTACATTAGATGGGCATTCACTAGCGCATCCTTTACAGCTAAGGCACAGATCAAACACTTCTTTTAATTCTCTCTGATTAAATTTATTGGATTTCTCGCTATTGGTCAAAAACTCCCGCAATGCATTTGCTCTCGCCCTTGTGGTATCTTTTTCATCCTTAGTAGCCCTATAACTAGGACACATTGTTCCACCTGCCTCCGATGATTTTCTACAATCCCCACTTCCATTACACTTTTCTGCAGCTCTTAGAATCCCTAAAGAATCTGTAAAATCAAAAATGGTGTCTACCTCAGGTTCTTCTCGATCAATTTCGTATCTCAATTGTTCGTCCATAGCATAGGCGTCAACAATTTTGCCTGGGTTAAAGATACATTTGGGGTCAAAGACGCTCTTTATTTTCTTTAGTATATTATAATTTTCTTCACCAATCATAAAAGGTATATATCCAGCCCGTACGATACCATCTCCATGTTCCCCACTCATAGATCCATTATACTTCTTTACCAAAGTGGCTACATCATCCGTAATTTGCTTAAACAATATGACGTCTTCTTTCTTCTTAAGATCTAAAATTGGTCTTAAATGTATTTCTCCAGCTCCTGCGTGAGCATAATATACTGCCTCCTGTTTGTGATTTTTCATTAAGTTGGAAAAATCAGTGATATAATCGGCCAAATCTGGTAATGCTACCGCTGTATCTTCAATACATGCTACCGCCTTCCTATCTCCAACTATATTACCAAGTAACCCAAGTCCCGCTTTTCGTAATTCTAAAGCCTGTTTGATCTCCTCACCTATCAAAACAGGATTTGCATACGACAAATTAGATTTCTCTAAAGTATGTAATAAGGTTGTTTTTTGCTTCTCTAGATCTTCATCAGTTTCCGAACACAATTCTAATAACAAGATAGCTTTAGGATCATCTACTATAAAAAACCTATTTTTCAACTGCTCAATGTTATCCTTAGTGCAATCAAGAATGGTTTTATCCATCATCTCACAAGTATATAAAGAATGCTTCATTGTAGGTACTACAGCTTTCAGACAATCTTCTATCGTATGAAAATGAGCTGCAATCATTAAAGATTTTTTGGGTGGTAATTTATCTAATTGCAGCGTTATTTGCGTAGTTATCGCCAATGTCCCTTCACTACCTGATAATAACTTACACATATTAAAATCAGGTTTCTCTTCTGTAAAAACATTGGACTCTAGTAATTCATCAATAGCGTATCCTGTATTTCTTCTATGAATTTCGGGTTTAGGAAAATTATTTCGTATTCTTTCCTGTACTTTCTTTGGAGAAAGTTCGCTATATATAGTTTGATATATCCTACCTTCTAGCGATGTTTGTTTTCGTTTACGTTCAAAATCTTGTGCAGACACTTTTCCAAAATTAGCTTCTGTACTATCGGATAAGATTGCTTGTACTTCTATTACCTTATCTCTTGTGACTCCATACTGTATAGAAGTAGTTCCACTACTATTATTCCCAACCATTCCACCAATCATACACCGATTGGATGTAGAAGTATTTGGGGCAAAAAACAAACCATAGGGTTCTAAATATCGATTTAAATCATCTCTTATCACCCCAGGTTGGACTATGGCAGTTTTTTTCTCCTTATCAACAGAAATAATGTTTGTGAAATATTTTGAAACATCCACAATAATACCATCTCCCACACATTGTCCTGCAAGAGAGGTTCCTGCAGTTCTAGGAATTAAACCACAATTATTCTCTACAGCAAATTGAGTTATTATTTTTAAGTCTGATACATTCTTTGGAAATGCGACCGCAACTGGGACTCTACGATAGACAGAGGCATCCGTTGCATAAATAGATTTTGTAAGTTTATCAAACTTTACGTCTCCTTCTAGGCGTTCTTGTAAAGCTTGTAATTCTCTATTCATCTTCATATTTATTTTGTTTGGCCAGTGAATCCAAAGATACAGGTCTTTTAAAATTAGTATCAAAACAAATAAAACTATCTGTTCCTGCTATACCTTCTATATGATGTATTTGTTCATATAAGATTTTTCTTAAGTGATGGTTATCATAAGCATATACAAGAATGAAAATTGCATATATACCAGAAACAAAATTACATTCTACAATTTCCGGGATTTTTTTTAAATCCTTCACAACTGGTTCAGAAAACCTTGCTTCTCGTAACCGTATACCTACATACGATTTTGTTCTATATCCTATCTTTTTCTCATCTACTAAAAATTCAGCTTTTTCGATAACTCCATTTTGCTTTAATTTTCTAATTCTTTGATGAACTAATGAATTAGAAATTTTTAAATCTTCTGCTATTTGAGAAAATGGTTTCCTGGCATCTTTACGTATTTGAAGCAATATTTGCTGATCGATATAATCAAAATGATTCATAAATAATTAAAATTTAGTTGATTAAAACCTAAAAATCATGATGTGTTTTTTAGATAAATCAATTTGACACAAAATAAATATATAAACAATTAAATCATACATTTAAAACAACTAAAGAGGTCAAAAATAGTATTTTTGTGGTTAAACAAAACTTAATTTAATGAATCATTTACTTTTTTTTGAAGAACTCTGGAAACAATACACTCATAAAACTCCATCTGCGCAGAAAATAAAATCTCTTTTAGAAAAAGAAGGCAATACCGTTTTTAATGATCATATTGCCATAAGAACATTTGATGATCCAAGAATTGATATTGAAGTTTTAGCTCAGCCATTTATTAAAATGGGATATAGAGAAATGGGAGAATATCATTTTGAAGCTAAAAAACTGTATGCAAAGCATTATGAGTTAGAGAATGAGCCTAATGCTCCTAAAATTTTTATTAGCCAACTACTCACTAATAAACTTTCTGATAGGTTACAGCTAATTATAAAGGATATATTAAACATAATCGATCAAGATCTTTTTAAGCAGGAAAACCTTATTTTACAAGGAAGAATATGGGACGCAATCCCTTCTTTTAAAATATACAAAGAGCTTCAAAAAGAATCGGAGTACGCATCATGGATGTATGTTAATGGGTTTTGTTCAAATCATTTTACAGTAAATGTTAATAAATTACAAAATTTTAAAAGTTTAGCCAGTGTAAATGATTTCTTAAAAAATAATGGATTTAAAATGAACACATCTGGAGGAGAAATTAAAGGTTCTCCTCTTCAATTCTTGGAACAATCAAGCATACTAGCAGACGTAATTAACGTAGAGTTTGAAGAAGGGATTGAAAAAATCACTTCTTGTTATTATGAATTTGCTTATAGATACCCACAAGAAAACGGACAAATTTTTAATGGTTTTATTACGAACTCTGCAGATAAAATCTTCGAAAGTACTGATATGAAGCTTCAAAATTCATAAATTTCATTCCATTCTACTTCAAAAAGAACTTTTTTTTTCTAACAAAATATTAAAGGAATTAACAAAAACTTAAGCTTCTTACTTACATTAAATATGATAAAGCATCGTTATATACCTGGATTAACAATTAAACAATTATATAATGGTAAAACGTGTTTTTATAGCATTAGTAATGATTACAACTTATAGTATTCATTCTCAAAACATTGCAGATCACGCAATAGGGTTACGTCTAAGTGAGAGTAACGGATTTTGGGCAGAAGCTACGTATCAGGCAAAACTTAGTTCTAGCACACGGATAGAATTAGATCTTGGTGCACAAGGGCGTACAAGTTTTAATGCGGTTAAACTAACTGGAATATATCAATGGGTATTTGATATCGATGGTGGTCTAAATTGGTATGTTGGCCCTGGAATCGGTGGTGGATTAGTTGACTATGATATTGATATCGATAACAGAGATGATTTAGAATCCTTTGGTTTTATTACAGGGAATGTAGGAATAGAATATAGTTTTGATTTTCCTCTATTGATTTCCTTAGATTTCAGACCTGAAATTTATTTTGATGAATATACAAACGATGATATTAATTTTAATCTGGGACTTAGTGCTAGATATAAATTTAATTAATAACATATAATAGAAAAACGGCTACCATTTTGGTAGCCGTTTCGTTTTATAATAAAAATTAAGCTTATTTAATTTTTATTAGCTAATAACACATAACTGTTATTTCCTATAGGTGTTACCTTATACTCCTCTACCCCTTTTAATCTTTTTACACATTTTTCGGCCTCAATAAAAGCCATATCCATTGGGCTTAATGAAGATTTATCATTGATTTCCATAATTTTGGAAATCACTTCTCCATTAGTAAACTTAACAGTTATTTTCCATTTCTTAATAGAGTGAAAGTTTTTAGACACCAAAACTGTTTCCTCTTTTGACTTTTTCTCCTCTTTCTTAATTTTTTCTTTATCTGTATTTAGTATTTCTATAGGCGGATTCGCATATACAAAAGACAAACAAAATAACGCAATAACAAGTGATAATTTCATATCTAAATGATTTTGGTTTGTTTTACGAATATACATATATTATTTTAATAATCAAATAATATTTTAATAAAATTTTATTTGTATAATCAAATAAATCATGTATGTTTGTTATTATGACGAATAAAAACTTGAAAAGACTTCTTAAAAAGAGTAAAGGAGGCAAAACTGTGTATGGTATTTCTAAAACTTTAGGAATAAGCCCACAGGCAGGAGACTATGTAGTTAAGCGAAAAAACTTAGCTAAGGATTTTGAGAGATTGCAAAAAATTGCAGATTATATGGAAGTAGAAATAAAAGATATTATTGATTTAAAAGAATAATTACATATCTCTATATATCAATATATTAACACATATTAAAGTTCTTTTTTATACTGCTCTTTACTTGTATGACATACAAACTTAAAAAGATAGTTTTATAAAAAAGTACTATATTACGTAGCGCAACTTTATATATATATGTCTTTTAAATCATTTATATTACTTTTTTTTATAGGATATAGCTATTCGATATCAATAACACCAGATAAGTATATAGATAAATGGAAAATTGAAGGTGGGTCTATTATCGAGATATATAAAGATGGTAACTTATTTCACGGAAAAATCCATAAACGTGCAGAGCACCCTATTTCCAATTTTAACGGGTTAGACAATAAAAATCCCAACACCCATCTCAGAACGCGAAGTTTAATAGGCATGGATATTCTCCAGAATTTATATTTTGATGAGGGAGCATTAAGCGGCGGTACTATTTATAACGCCGATAGCGGAAAATCTTATACTGTAAAAGTCTGGATTGATCCAGAGGATACCAACCTGTGTTATATCAGAGCATACAAGGGAATTTTATTCAAAACATTCGAAGCTAAACGTTATTTTGATTGAAAGAAAAACTTTTAAAAAAAAAAATCAAGGTTTGACCACTATAAGAGTCGCTTTAACCCCTGTTGTAAGATTCCATTCATTAGCCGTTATAAGATTTCCCAGATCATCATACAATTGAAACTCTGCTGTATTAGGACCTGAACTTCCTTGATTCAGTGCTTCTATATCTATTCTATTAAAACCAGGAATAAGATTAATTCTAATTCCATTAAAAACAGCCCCTAAAAAAACACTGGATCTTACAATATCACCATTTACATATATCCGTACCATATCACCATCTACAGATTCATGATCTCTGTATAGGAGTTGGACAAAAGTACCATTACTCTTAAAATCTCCTAAATATTGGTCACTTTTATATTCTTCTTTAATATCTTTATCTTTCTTAAACCATTTTGGAATAATTTTTTGACCAGGTTTTAATAAACCATTATCTCCAGTCATATCAAAAGGTTTCTGAGTTCTATTAAACCGTAACGAATCTATAGACATCAATTGACTATTTAACCTAAAATCACTTTGAGGTTTAGAGAGTCCCGAAGAAAGACTATACCTCTCTGTCGACAGGTGATCATCGGCATCTATATTAAGTACAGATTTAGATTTTTCTATTTGCGCATTCAAAGAGAATACATAAAACATTAATAAGATTATACTGCTTCCTAACTTCATTTTAGTCTCTTTGTGAGATAATATTGATAAATATAATTAATCACCCACTTTTTTTATGTTAATTACTAGCAAAAACTAAACCAAAATAAAAATCGGAAAAATTTATTATTATTTACTATCTAATTAAAAAACACGTTAATAAACTTGTAAGGTAAATCCGATATTTCTTATTTTGCCAAAAATTATAATAACCATGCTCTATTTCATAATCGGAACCCTACTTTTGTTAACAATTCTTTTTTTATGCTATAAAATATTTGAATTAAACTCAAAACTTAATCATAACAAAAAAGAGCTTTCAGTATTACAGAAAAAAGCAGAAAAAAAACTACAAAAAAGTCAAAATTTTGTTTCTTCATTAAGTCATGAATTAAGAACTCCATTATATGGGATTATGGCTTTGACCAATCTTTTGGTAAAAGAGCATCCAGAATTACAAGAAAACAAAAACTTAAAATCCTTAAAATTTTCTGGAGATTATTTACTTAATTTAATCAATAACGTCTTACACGTTAACTTTACGAATTCCGGTGAAATTTTACCCGAAAAAAAAGTATTCGATTTAAGTGAAATTACCGAAAACATTGTCCATTCATTTAGTTATGCTACAGAGAATAGTGATAATATTCTTCATTTCGAATTTGATGCCGATATCCCCAAAGCTTTAAAAGGTAATTCAGCTATTTTATCGCAGATACTAATGAATCTTATTAGCAACGCATTAAGATTTACCAAAAATGGGAATATCTTTTTTACTGTTAATTTGATTTCTCAAAAAGGAAATATTAACAACATTTCTTTTAGAGTAAAGCATGATGGTAATGAAGTTACTAAAGAAGATGGAATCTCTATATATCAAGAGTTTATTAATATAGAAAAAGTTAAAAAATCTTATTTAGGTACAGGACTTAATGCAACTATAGTAAAGCAACTTGCAAAATCTATTAATGGAGAAGTTGTTTTTCAGAACAACTTTAATGCTGGATCTGAGTATGCTTTTGTAATAGATCTAGAAGTACCTGAAACAAAATCTGATAAAGAAATCAATAGCGCTACAGATGATAATAGTAAGCAAAAAGTATTGGTAGTCGATGACAATAAACTAAACCTGCTAGTCGCCGATAAAATTTTATCGAAAGAGAATTTTGATTGCACGACTATAGATAACGGGTTTGATGCTATTAAATTAGCTAAAGAAAATAACTATAACATTATCTTAATGGATATAAATATGCCTAAGCTTAATGGAATTGGTACTACCAAAAAAATTAGAGAATTTGATACTACTACTCCAATCATTGCGCTAACAGCAGTAGACGTTACTCAATTAAATAGACAAATTATTAGTGCTGGACTAAATGATTATATATTGAAGCCATATGACAAAAACTTATTGTTAGAGATGATAAAAAAACATGTTTTAAATTAGAAATCAGTAGTATTTCATAAAGATAAGTATCAGTAAATAAAAAACTGAAAACTTATTTATTATGAAAAAGCGTTGATTATTTCGTTCGATTAGTAAGCAAAGATTAAAATCAATACAAAAGAAGTTCTTGTCCAATATTAAGAACTGTATTATATCTAATCGAATTAATTTTACATATTTCCGATACGTTAACATCATATTTACTGGCTATACCGTATAAGGTATCTCCTCGCTTAACAATATATATATTATCTTTTGCAGTACTTTCTTCTTCTTGCACAATATCCTCTATGGCCTCATAAACAATGACTTTACTCCTACGAGTAGATTTATGTAATCTTGGAGTTCCCCATACCTTAGGAACTGCCATCTTTTCTGATCTAATTACAGTTTCATCATCAAAATCAAAGAAATATTCAGGATGTATACTCTTACCCATATATCTTACTTCTAGGTGTAAGTGACTTCCTCTTGCATTTCCCGAAACTCCGCCTTTACCTATAACCTGTCCTTTTTTTACGATATCATTTTCTTTTACCAAATATTCCGAAAGGTGAGCATATACCGTTTCTAATCCATTATCGTGGCGTACTATAATAGTTTTTCCATGACCTCTATGATATCTTGCATACCTAACCTTACCTCCTAGTAATGTTTTCACATTATCTCCCGTCTTTAAATCAATATCAATCCCTTGATGTGCTCTTCCTCTTCTCCACCCATACCTAGAAGTAACCACCATTTTATGATCCACCGGTGATGAAAATGTTCCTTCTTTAAAACTGATTTCAAAAGGATATGTCAGTTTCTCTTTCCAATAGGTATTAAACACAGTATTACTCCAATTACTATCATAAGCAGTTTTGACAGCTTCTTTTGCTGTTTCTGTATGATTGTTATCAACATTTTTTTTATAAATTGGTAAATAAGTAGTTTTACCATTAAGGAACATTTTCTTATGTCCTAATAAACTAGTTTTACCTTCTAATACCGATTCTTGCCCTTTAATGGTAAAAATAGAAATACAGCTTACAATTAATATTGAAGCTAATTTTCTCTTATTTAAAAACATTACTCTTTTTAATTTTTCAAGTTAAAGTATTATTTATCCGAATTTTCACTTTTTTTATAAGACGGCAATATACATAAGATTGTTACAGTAATGAAAATGTGTTAATCTTATTATACATTTAACTCAGTATTCAATAACAAATTGTTAGTCAATTAAATACATTAAAAAAAAAATTGTATTTACTTCTTAATATTCTAAACATATTATTTTTTTTAACATTTTTTAAGAATATCATATGAAAAGTTTATTAAGCTTTATTACAATAAAAAAGACAAGTTTTAGTTTTTCTATCGTATAAAAGATTAATTAAATAACCATGAAAAAAGTATTCACACTAATCGTATTGTCTGGGGCAATGATAACAACGTCCTGCGTGTCTAAAAAGAAGTTTTTAGCTGTTGAGGCGGATTTACAAAACACTAAAAGTACACTCCAGAAAACGACTGTAGAGAAAGAAGAGTTAGAAAGCAAATTTGCAAAAATTGAAGCTAGAGTTGCTGATTATAACGCAAAAATTAATTCTCTAAAAGACAGCAATGATGAAAAAATGGTAATGGTAGATGATCTGGCCGTTATCTCTAACAAAACGAAGAAAAAAATGAATGAGACCTTAAGCAAGGTTAATTCAGAGCAGCTTAAGAATGCAAAAACTTTAAAGGATTCAATGAACATTGCGGTTTCTCACAATCTTAAAAATTCTTTAGATGACAGCATAAAAGGAGATGAGGATATCTCAATTGATATTGATAACACTGTAGTTATGATATCGATATCTGATAAAATGTTATTCAATAGCGGAAGCTATAGAGTAAGTAACAAAGCAAATGATATTCTAGAAAAATTGGCTAATGTGATCAATTCTGAACCTAGCTTAGATGTTATGATCGAAGGTCATACTGATCCTAGAACTATTAACACTCCTGCTTTAGAAGATAACTGGGATTTAAGTGTTAAAAGAGCTACATCTATTACAAGATTGTTACAAAAGAAATACAATGTGGACCCATCTAAGTTAATCGCCTCTGGGAGAAGTAGCTACCAACCTTTGGTAGAAAATGATTCTGAAGAAAATATGGCTATTAATAGAAGAACCAGAATAGTTTTATTACCAAATCTGGATAAATTCTTCTCTATGCTTTCTTCAAATTAAAAACAACATTATATTAAATTACAGGGATGTACCTATCAGTACATCCCTTTTTTATATCCATAAATAAACATCATCATTCAAAAAAACTTTCGAAAAGTTTTACTTATACGATTTACGGATAAGAAGTTCATATAAAAAGTTTGAATTATTTTGTGCTAGATTAACGCATAAAATTAAAGAATAGCAGTAGCTATTGTTGAATTTTATAACACAGATATAGTGCAAAAGAAACGAACTATATGCGAAAGTTTTATGCGTAAATCGTATTAATAGTATACTACTTATGATCTGTCTACTTTAGCTATTCTATTTTATACTACTTACTATAGTCTTAAAATTTTAACATATCGAATAATAGTATAAAAAAGCCTCGATTCGCATATCGAGGCTTTTTATTTCTAAGCTATATGTCTAAATTTTATAATTTTTTAGCTCCTTTTACCTTACTATTAGTTAATGCCAGGTCTAAAACCTCGCTCATTTCTTTTACATAATGAAAAGTCAATCCTTTAAGATATTCTTGTTTAATCTCATCAATATCTCGCTTATTATCAGCACACAATAATATTTCTTTGATATGCGCCCTTTTTGCTGCTAGAATCTTTTCTTTTATTCCACCTACAGGTAAAACTTTACCTCTCAATGTAATTTCTCCGGTCATCGCAATACTTTTCTTAACTTTCCTTTGTGTAAATAAAGACACTAAAGATGTAAGCATAGTTATTCCTGCGCTAGGCCCATCCTTTGGAGTAGCACCTTCAGGAACATGAATATGGACATTATACTTATCAAAAATTTCCGTACTAAGACCAAGAACATCTGCATTTGCTTTAATATATTCCATAGCAATAGTGGCAGATTCTTTCATCACCTTCCCCAAATTACCAGTAATACTTAAACTCCCTTTTCCTTTGGATAAAATTGATTCTATAAACAAAATATCTCCTCCGACACTTGTCCAAGCCAACCCCGTAACAACACCAGCAACTTCATTATTCTCATATTTATCGCGCTCTAACCTCGGAACTCCAAGTACCTCTATTATATCTTCATTATTAACTTTTACATTATACTCCTCCTCCATCGCAATATTCTTGGCAGCATACCGAACCATTTTGGCTATTTGCTTTTCCAATCCCCTAACACCAGATTCTCTTGTATAACCTTCAACTATCTTTTCTAACTGAGCTTTTCCAATTTTAAGATGAGTTTTATCCAATCCATGTTCTACTAATTGTTTTGGTAACAAATGTTGCTTGGCTATTTCTACCTTTTCTTCAATAGTATACCCTGTTACATTAATAATCTCCATACGATCCCTTAGTGCTGGTTGTATCGTATTAAGACTATTGGAAGTAGCAATAAACATTACTTTAGACAGATCAAATCCCAGTTCTAAAAAATTATCATGAAATTCGGAGTTTTGCTCAGGATCCAGTACTTCTAATAATGCAGAAGAAGGATCTCCTTGATTGCCTACAGATAATTTATCTATTTCGTCTAAAACGAATACTGGATTACTTGTACCTCCCTTTTTAAGGCTTTGTATAATCCTACCAGGCATAGCCCCAATATATGTTTTCCTATGACCTCGTATTTCTGCTTCATCACGCAACCCTCCTAAGGATATCCTAACATATTCTCTACCTAAGGCCTCCGCAACAGATTTACCTAACGATGTTTTACCAACTCCAGGAGGTCCGTATAAACATAATATTGGAGATTTCATATCATTACGCAGTTTTAATACCGCTAGATACTCAATAATACGTTTCTTCACATCATCCAATCCATAGTGATCTCGATCCAGAATTTTCTTGGCTCGTTTTAGATCAAACTTATCGTTACTGTACTCATTCCAAGGTAAATCTAGAAATAAATCAAGATAATTTCGCTGTATAGAATACTCAGCTACCTGAGGATTCATTCGACGCATTTTGGATAATTCTTTTTCGAAATGTTTTTTTACATCTTCATTCCACTTTTTATCTTTACTGCGTTGATGCATTTCTTCCAATTCATCTTCATGAGAAACACCTCCAAGCTCTTCCTGGATAGTTTTCATTTGTTGATGAAGAAAATACTCTCGCTGTTGCTGACTCATGTCATTATGCACCTTATTCTGAATATCATTTCTCAGTTCCAACTTTTGGAATTCCAAATTCATGAATTTTAATGCAGCCAGTGCCCTTTCTTTTACATTATCTATTTCTAAAATACTTTGCTTCTCCTCTACTGGAAGGTTAAGATTGGAGGAAACAAAATTGATCAAAAAAGAACTACTCTCTATATTCTTTATAGCAAAAGAAGCCTCTGATGGAATATTAGGACTCTCTTTTATTATTTCTAAAGCCAAATCTTTTATAGAGTCAATAATCGTAGTAAACTCTTGATTATCTTTTGAAGGTTTAACCTCGCTCACTTCAGAAATTCTAGCCTTTATATAGGGTTCTTCTTCTAAAATCTCATCGATTTTAAATCTCTTCTTTCCTTGTAAAATAACTGTAGTGTTCCCATCAGGCATTTTAAGAACTCTTAAGATCTGAGCCACTACTCCTATTTTATTAATATCTTTTGATGTAGGATTTTCTACATCTTCTTCTTTTTGGGAAACTACACCAATAATTTTATTTCCATTATTAGCTTCATTAAGAAGTTTAATTGATTTGTCACGACCTGCCGTAATAGGTATTACCACTCCCGGAAATAAAACTGTATTTCGTAAAGGTAAAATAGGTAAGATTTCGGGCAAATCTTCTTTATCAATTTCTTCTTCATCCTCTGGTGTCATCAAAGGTATAAGTTCAGCATCTTCATTTATTCCTTGAAATGACAAACTGTCAAGTGCTATTAATTTGGATTTCGTCATATGTATATATCAAAGTCATTTTGTCATTAGAACAAAACTACATTTCTTTAAAAATTCTTTTTAATTCATTTATGAACCTATAAGGCTTACAAAATAAGCTATTTATATTTGATTCATCATAGTTAATTCAATTGTTATGCCATAAGCAAAATAAAAAATATTTTCAAAACTGTAACAAAACATGGGTATCCATATCTTTATATAAAAGTAAACTGTAGTTTTTGACACTAACCAAATTAAATACAGAGCAACTGGTAAAAAAATGCCGTAACGGTGATCAGAGTGCACAAATGGAAATCTATAATAGGTATTATAAGGCAATGTATAATACAGCTTATAGAATCATTAAAAACACTGCCGAAGCTGAAGATATTATGCAAGAAGCTTTTTTGACAGCTTTTACAAAATTACCAATGCTCGAAGATGATAAGATGTTTGGCTCTTGGCTTAAAAGAATTGTTGTTAATTCTAGCATTACAGTATCTCGTAAGTTAAATATACAAGGAGAAGTCCCTTTAGAAACTATTGAATATACACTTATGGATACAGAAGGAATTGTACAAGAAGATATTATTAACATAAAAGCCAAAAATATATTAAGTACACTAAAGCAATTAAAAAATAGTTATAGCACTGTTTTATCGCTACACTTAATAGAAGGTTATGATTATGAAGAAATCTGTACCATTATGAATATTTCATACCCTAATTGTCGTACACTTATTTCACGTGCCAAAGAAAGTTTACGAAAAAAATTACAAGTTGCATGAAAAAAGAATATGAAATAGAAAAAATATTTAAGCGAATGGAAAATCAATTAGATATCCTTGAACCATCCGCTGATCATAAAGTACGTTTTTTAGAAAAACTACAAGTACACACTAATGTAGTTCCATTGCAGACTAAAAGACGAAATTGGTTGAAACCACTTGCCATTGCCGCTAGTATAACGATCTTATTTGGTATTGTTTCAGTAAATAATACTATCAATACTCAAGAAGAAACAGATTTAGCGAGTGTGTCTGATCAAATGAAAGATACTCAGAATTTCTTTACTGTAGCAATAGAAGCCCAGTTAGAAGAAATCAATAAAAATACATCTTTAGAAACAACTAACTTGATAAAAGATGCTATGGAACAATTAAAAAAATTAGAATCAAATTATGAAATTCTTAAAAAAGATCTTTTTCAAAGTAATAATGATAAACGTGTAATTAGCGCTATGATCACAAATTTCCAAAAACGAGCATCATTATTACAGGAGGTTTTAGAAAAAATTAATGAGATTAATACCTTAAAATTAACAGAAAATGAAGACAACATACTATAACATATTATATATACTCTTCTTTATTCCTGCTATTACTTTTGGTAATCATGGAGATAAAATAAAAGGAAAATATACTAAAGAAAAATCTATAAATAAAGAATTCGCAGTAGACAGTGATGCTTTACTAAAAATTGGGAATGATTATGGAAATGTGAGTATAACGAGCTGGTCGGAGAACAAAGTGGTACTAGAAATAAATATCAAAGTAAATGGTAATGATGAAGAAAAGGTAATCAAAAAACTAAAAAATATTGATGTAAAGTTCGAATCTTCTACTCAGATGGTGAGTGCACAAACGATCTTTAATAAAGATGGGGGATCCTGGTGGGGAAAATTCACAGAAGGGTGGGGAAATAGCAATACAAAAATGGAAATTAATTATACCGTAAAAGTCCCCATAACCAACAAATTGGATCTCAATAATGACTATGGTAGTATTACGCTAGATAAAATAGAAGGGAATGCTAAAATTCGTTGTGACTATGGACAAATTATCATTGGAGATTTATTAGGAGATGAAAATTATATAAACATAGATTACACTCATAATAGTACCATAAAATATATAAAAAATGGCAAAATTAATGCCGATTATTCTGATTTCACGTTAGAAAAAGCTGAAAAAATTCAATTAAATGCAGATTATTCCAAGTCTAGTATCAAAACCGTAAAAGAATTATATTATAACTGTGATTATGGAGATTTAAATGTCCAAAATGTCAATTTATTAAAAGGAAACGGTGATTATTTAGACACCAATATAGGTGATGTAGGTAAAGAATTAAACATTAATTCGGATTATGGTTCCATAGATATAAAAAACTTAAAATCCACAACTAATAATACTCTAATCAAAACAGATTACACTGGTATTACAATAGGCTACGATTCTGAGTCTAATTTTGATTTTATCCTTAAAACATCTTATGGAGGGATCAAATTAGATGATAGTTTTAATATAATGAAAAAAAGTACGGAAAATACCAGTAAAGATTATCAGGGATATAGAGGCGAAAAGAATAGTGGAAATACTATAAGTATAAGTTCTAACTATGGAAGTATAAAAATTAGAAATAACACCAAATAACTCTAGAATTAGACTTAAATAATCGTTTGTCTCTCCCGTTTCTTAATTATAAAGACTTCCGAAGTTATGACTATTCAAGAACTTTACTGCTTCAAACGATAATAAAAGCAACTTTATATTTGTAGCCTATTTTTAGAACCTGTTAGGTATAATTAATCATCAAACATTCAAAAATCAATTATGAGAACAGTAAAAATCATTTTAATTCTTACATTATATTGTGTAACATCGATGCAAGCACAATGGGGTGGTAAAAAAGTAAAAGGTAACGGTACTACCACAACCAAAACCAGAAGCTTATCTGAATATGATCAAGTAAAAGTAAAAGGAAGTCTGGATGTTGAACTTGTATTAGGAGAAGAAGGAAAAATAATCATAAAAGGAGAAAGCAACTTACTTCCTTATATAATAACCGAGGTCGAAGGAGAAGTTTTAAAGATTTATGTAAAAAAAGGAGTTTACTTGAAACCCACCATAGGTAAAAAATTAATTATTACCGTACCGTTTAAAGATCTTAACAAAGTAAGTTTATCAGGATCCGGAGATGTATACAGTAACGATATAATTAAGACTACTGAATTTAAAACTAGTGTTTCTGGCTCAGGAGATGTCCAATTGATTGTTAAAGCCGAAAATATCGAAAGTTCCGTATCAGGCAGTGGTGATTTAGAATTAAAAGGTACCACTTCTAATTTGGATTGTAAAGTTACAGGTTCGGGAAATATTAAAGCACTGGATCTAAATGCCAAAGATGTCACCGCTTCAGTAACAGGTTCTGGAGATATAGAACTAACCTCTACCCATTCTCTAAAAGCTCGAGTAACGGGTTCTGGTGATATTGATTATCAAGGTAATCCAGAAAAAGAAGATAAAAAAATCTCTGGTTCTGGAGATATTACTAAAATATAAGTGTTCGTCCCAATCTTTTAATTAATCATATTGATTAAAACCACTTAAGAATTCATTTTTTTAAGTGGTTTTTTGTTTAATTTATTTTTTTATTTCACCTGAAATGACATAACTTACAATAAGTCGTGTTTTTTTGTGTTAACCATGACTTGTGTAATTAATTATCCCAAATCAGATCGCATTGCAGTTTTTATCAAAAAACAAAGTTCCATTTAAAGAGATAATCCCTAAAGATTATATAGATATACATTCACACTTATTACCTAATATAGATGATGGTGTAAAGACCATATACCAATCTGCTTATATAATTGAGCAATTTGAAAATCTGGGTGTAAAAAAAATTATAACTACTCCGCATGTTATGCAGGAAATATGGCCGAATACAAATGAGGTTATCCTGACTAAGCATAGTGAAATGTGTGAAGTTTTAAAATCCCTTGAAATAAAAGTACAGTTAGAAACAAGTGCTGAATATATGTTGGATGACTTATTTTATGAACGAATAAAAAAAGGAAATGTAATTCCATTATCAGGTAAACATTTATTAGTAGAAATGTCTACATTTAATCCTCCTATAAATTTAAAAGAAATACTTTTTGAAATTAAATTGGCTGGGTATATTCCTATTTTAGCACATCCGGAGCGTTATTCCTTTTACCAAAATAATCTTAAAAAATATAAATTATTAAAAGGTCAAAATATTTTATTTCAACTTAATTTACTATCCCTATCTGGATATTATGGAGATTCTGTCCAAAAGACAGCTATAAACTTACTAGATAATGGGTATATAGATCTTGTTGGATCTGATATTCATAATTACCAGCAATTCGAAGTTTTGGAAAAAGGGTTTTTACCAAAATACGCTAAAAAACTATCTAAATTAATGAGTAATAGTTCTATATTTTCTTAGTTCATGACTCCATAACCATACCCGTATCCATAACCCGCATTTTTTCCTGCTGCATTTAATAAAACTGCCATATTAGGTAAGCGCTTTTCCTTGTAAAATTTTTCTGGTATTGGTAAAATTCTTTTATCTGAATAATTTTCTCTTACGATATATATACTTAGATCTGCATAATGCGCAATTAATAAAGTATCTGTAACTAAGCTTACAGGTGCAGTATCTACAACAATGTAATCAAAATTAGATTCTAAATAATCGAACATTTCCTTTACCCTATCATTCATAAGAAGTTCAGCAGGATTAGGAGGAATTACACCCGAAGGTACGATGTATAAAGGGTCTTCACCTTTCTGATCATAGATAATATCCTCTGGAGATAATTCTTTATTCATAATAAAATTTGTGTACCCAACGGTATCTTTTCCTTTTGGTAACTCAATAAAATTATGAAATTTCGGATCTCTAAAATCCATTCCTACATAAGCCACTTTTTTTTCTGATATCGCCAATGTTTTAGCTAGATTCGATGAAACCAACGTTTTACCCTCTCCCGAAATTGTAGAGGTAACAAAAATAATTTTACCGGATTTTTTATTAGATCCAGCCATTAAAAAGTCTAGATTGGTTCTTAATATCCTAAAGGCTTCTGCAACTGCAGATCGATTATTTCTTGAAACAATCACCTTACTATTCTTCATCTTCGTTTTTGGTATAGCGCCAAGAATAGGTATAGATAATACCTTTTCTAGATCTTCTCTTGAATTAATTCTGGTATTAAATAAGTCCAATAAATATATAGTCATAAAAGGTATTACAATACCAAAAAATATGGCTGCAAAGTATATCATTTTCTTATTAGGAGAAACTGGATAAGAGCCTAAAGTGGTCGCTGGATCAATTACTCTAACGTTAGACAAAGTAATATTACTTGTAATTTCCGCTTCCTCACGCTTCTGTAATAGATACAGGTATATCTGTTCTTTTATCCCCTGCTCTCTTCCGATCGCCGCTAACTCTTTCTGTCTTAGCGGTGCATTATACAGTTTACCACTAAAATATTTATCTTGTGTACGTAAACTATTAAGACTAATACTAATGGAATTTTTTACACTATTTAAACTACTTATTAATTCTTGGCGTAATGCTCCAATCTCTTCATCAATATTAACAACAACAGGGTTTTGTTCACTAGAAGACTTTAATAATTTCTTTCTTCTCCCAATTAAACCATTATATCTAGCTACTATACTATTAATAGATGTACCTTCAAACCCTAAACTAGATGGCAATATGTCATATTTACCATCTTGACTCATAACAAATCTTCTTGTTGATTCTATTTTTCTAAGTTGCGTCTCTAATTGATTAATTTCTTGAACATTTCTAGAATCAATATCTGCTACTCTTTGTGTTTGCGCCTCTACATCATTAGTTAAACCAAATTTAGACTTATAACCTGCAGCTTGATCATCTACAGCAGATAAATCTCCAGACAAATCTGCCAATCTTTTATTAATAAAATCAGCTGTTCTGGCAGAAATATCTTTTTCACTCTGTATCGATGCCCTATTATATTCCTTTATAAGGTTATTAATAAAATCCTTTGCTTTTTCTCTAACCGGATCATTCAACGAAAGTCTAACTATCGAAGACCCCTTACCAGAGGCTAAAACACTTAATCTATTTCTATAACCTTGTACAATACTTTTTATAGGGCTTATCCTAATACTAATAATTTTTCCAGATTGATCCGCAATATTTTCTATGTTAGGAGTAATAACAACATCTCCTATACTAGTATTCATCGTTTTGCCAAAAGAATGATCACTTATTTTTTTTCCTTCGTTATCTACTAAAGAAAATGACGTCTCTGAATTAACTAAAACACGAAATGTTTTTGACTTATTATGAATTATAGAATCCGCAGATAAAAAGTTAATTTCTATTATAGATTTAGGATAATTCTCTATTTCTAATATTCTGCCTTTTGCAAAATACTGAACATTCAATCTCAAATCTTTTACGACATTGGTAATTAATGTTCTGGATTTTATAATCTGAATTTCATTTTCAATCTTATTTTGAGTATCATCTAACAACCCAAGATCCTTAAATGCAGAAAGTCCTGATTCACTAATATTTTGTTCTTGAGACACCATAATAGTTGCAGAGATATTATATTGAGGAATTGTATATCTAATATACACATAAGCCAATGTTCCTAATACGGCAACACTTATAGCAAACCAATACCACAGTCCTACATATCTGGATATCATTTTTTTGATATCAAAATTAAATCCAGAACCTGCAGCGTTTCCAGAATTAATAGGTGAATTATTATCAGAAATCATACACGAACTTATCTAAGAATAATAGACAAAACAGACAATCCTACTCCGATAATACTAATTGCTATACCAAGTATATTAGGATTTTTCTTCGAGCTCTTTGCTCTGGTATCATTAGGCTCTACATAAAGAACATCGTTTTGGGCTAAATAATAAACCGGGGATTCGAAAATTGCTTTAGAAGTGAGATCAACTTTATGATATGTATTAACACCTTCATTTTCTCTAATCACCATCATATTTGTTCTTCTCCCCATTATTGTCATATCTCCTGCCAATCCCAAAGCTTCTATAATAGTAATTCTCTCATTTGGGATCATATAAGAACCTGGACTATTTACCTCTCCAATAACGGTTATTTTAAAGTTTTTAAGTCTCACATTTATAATAGGATCTTTTATATATATCTTTAATTTCTCTTTTATCAACGACTTGACCTGTAATCGGGTAAGCCCTGATATTTTCAATTTACCTAATACCGGAAAATCTATGGTTCCATCTTCCCCTATTAAATAAGTCGGTTCCGAAATACCAGATCCTGATGAATCACTTGATGAATCCCCAGATGAAGATGCTCCCTGCATAAGGTTAAATGGTCTTGCGGCGTCCATATCTGTAGCAGAAACTAAAATACCTACCATATCATCTACTTTAAAAACAGGTGTAAATGAACTGGTTGCGGCAATTTCTTCTAAGTTTTCTGTATCCTGAAAATAAATAATATCAGTAGGTGTCTTGCAAGAAAAAACACCTATCGAAAGTGCTAGCAAGAGTAATAATTTGTTTGAATGCATATAATAAATGCTTTATCTTAGTATATTCCAAAAATTAAAAACAAAAATAAAATAATATTTACGTTTTTTACCATTCTATGTATTTAAAAAATTAAACTAAAATAGCACGTCCTCTTATATTAATTTTTTTGTTTTTTCTATCAATACTCTCAAAGGTAGAATTATTTGATATAAATTCTGGCACAATTTCTTTTAATTTTCCAACAATCTGATCATCTTGATTTAATAAGTTCATAATGCATAGGTCATCAATCTTATCCATCACCAAAGGACAATCGGCATCGTCAAATTTACTTATCATTATTTTCTTATGATATGTAGGAAGTGTATTTTCTGTATCTGCCAGTAATTCTTCATATAACTTCTCTCCTGGTCTTAATCCAGAAATTTCAATATCTATATCATTAGGATAGTGCAAACCAGATAATCGAATCATTTTCTTTGCCAGATCAAATATTTTAACTGACTCTCCCATATCAAAAATAAAGATTTCTCCCCCATTCCCCATTGTACCTGCTTCGATCACTAATTGTGAGGCTTCAGGAATTGTCATAAAAAAACGAGTAACATCCTTATGTGTTACAGTAATTGGGCCTCCTTTTTCTATTTGCTTTTTAAACAACGGAATAACAGATCCGTTAGAACCAAGAACATTTCCAAACCTAGTAGTGATGAATTTAGTTTTACTTGTTTTATGCAAACACTTTATATACATTTCTGCAACTCTCTTTGTTGCACCCATTACATTTGTAGGATTTACAGCTTTGTCAGTAGAAACAAAAACAAATTTATCTACCCCATATTTAGAGGATAAATCGGCTAACTTTCGGGTTCCAAGTACATTAATTTTAATAGCTTCGCAAGGATTATTCTCCATTAATGGTACATGCTTATATGCAGCTGCATGAAATACCATATTCGGTCGAAATTTCTCGAAAATAGTCTCAACTCGTTGATGATCTCTAATATCAGCAACAATAGGTGTAAAATTACTTACCCCTTTGCTCAACAGCTCCTGTTGTAAATCGTATAACGGAGATTCTGCTTGATCCACTAATACCAAATGACTATAATTGTAGAAAGAGGCTTGTCTAACAATCTCACTACCAATAGATCCGGCTGCACCAGTAATCATTATAACCTTATCTTGTAACTCTTGCTTTATTTTTTCATTCTCGAGAGCAATAGGTGCTCTATCCAATAGATCTTCAATCTGTATTTGTTTTATTTGCGAAACATTTAATTTCCCATCAATCCAATCGCTAACCGCTGGTATAATTTTAACTTTAACTGATAACTTAAGTAAATTATCAGAGATATCTGACAATCGTTTTTTCTCGATATGCGGTATCGATACAATGATCTCATTGATATTGTTTTTTTGTATAAACTCTTGATTTAAACTTTTAGAGTTAAATACCTTTATTCCATTTATTGTTTTACCAAATTTTTGATGGTTATCATCAATAAAACCTATAACCGCAACTGATTTATTAGAATCATTTGTTATTGCCGCAAGTGTAATCAAACCAGAATCACCTGCTCCATAAATTAAAACTCTAGAAGAGTCTCCTAATTTAGATTTTATATAATGATAACAATACTTAAAAATTAAGCGACTTGTTGTTAAGGTAATTATATTCAGTAAATAATGAATACATATAATAGATACTGGAATATTAAGCAAATCTGGGATCAATGATAATCTACTAGAAACCATTAATACACCGCTTAGTGATATAATTACAGTAACGGCTAGAAATAGATTATAAGCATCTCTCATCCCTGTATGCCTAACTACCCCTTTATGCGAACCTATAATTAAAAAACTAATAGCAGACAATATCACTATAAACGGAAGTTGATATACTAAATTTACTATATCTACATTTAACGTAATTCCAAACCTTATTACATATGCTAAGAAGAAATTAAATATAGTAATTGCTATATCAATAGATAAAACAAGCCACTTAGAAGCGTGTTTATGGGAATTATTAATTATATACTCCTTTATCATCTCAATATGTTTTTAATTACCGATACAATTCTAAACAAATCTTCTTCTTCCAAATTGGATCCACTAGGTAAACAAAGTCCTCTATCAAATAAGTCATCTGAAATTCCATTAAGATAAGCATCACATTCTGCAAAAACAGGTTGTCTGTGCATAGGCTTCCATAAAGGTCTTGATTCAATATTTTCATTTGCTAAAGCCAATCTTATATCCTCTCTTAAATTATATGAGGTCGTTTCAATACAAGTTAACCATCTATTAGAATGATAACCTTCTGGTTCTTCTAGAAGTTTAATTTCAGAGGAATCTCCTAAGTTTTTTTTGTAAAAATCAAAGTTCGCTCGTCTATTACCCACGTGAGCATCGAGTACTTCCATCTGGCCTCTTCCAATCCCGGCAATAATATTGCTCATTCTATAGTTATGCCCTATTTCTGTATGCTCGTAATGAGGTGCATCATTTCTAGCCTGAGTAGCAAGAAAAATTGCTTTTTCCTTAAATGATTTCGATTTGGAAACCAAAGCTCCTCCTCCTGAAGTTGTTATAATTTTGTTTCCATTAAAAGAAAGAATTGCTATCTCTCCAAATGTACCGCAATTTATATTATGATATCTACTACCTAATGCTTCAGCACTATCTTCCAATACAGGGATTTTATATGCTGAGGCTATTTTATGAATGGCATCCACATTATACGGCATACCATACAAGTGCACAGCAATTATAGCCTTTGGTTTCTTACCCTTAGACAGCCTATCTTTTATAGCAATCTCTAATTGATTAGGGCACATATTCCATGTTTGAGCTTCACTATCCACAAATATAGGTGTAGCTCCTAGGTATACAATAGGATTTGCTGAAGCTGAAAAAGTCATACTCTGGCATAACACTTCGTCATCTCTTGTGACTCCTAATAATTTTAAACCTAAATGTAATGAAGCTGTACCTGAACTCAGGGCTGCAACATGAACCCCTTCATCTAAATATCCTTCTATATCTTTTTCAAAACCATTTACATTAGGCCCTAAAGGTGCAACCCAATTCGTATCAAATGCGTGTTGCACATAATTTTGTTCTGTTCCTCCCATGTGAGGTGAGGATAACCATATCCGTTTGGATTCAATAGCATTCATATCTTTCCCATTAAAAATGAACAATAACTTTCCTAAGACATTACAACAAATGTTGTATTATCTACATTTCTTTTTCATGTTATCTAATTAAATATGAGGAAGAAGGGGGTAGCACTTCCAAAATTGTATTTACTCTTAATTTGTTTTAACCAACGCTAAAATACTTCAGTTAATTTTAATATCATCTTAATTTTCATTTTTTTAGACAGAATACTTAAAAAAAGCGTTCAACAACATAAGTTTTTTCAAATAAACACATTAATAACGGTATTACCGTAAGAAAAGTACTATATAAACATCGTAAAAACTTATGTAATAACACGTTAAAAAGGCAAAAATAACACAAAAGTGAAGGGCAAAATTCACTTTTTTTAACAAAACATAACATTTTTTTAACAAAATATTTCTTATTATTTTAACACTTGTTTCATTCTGAAAATTACTTGAGGTAAATTTACATAATTTTAAAGTTAATAATTTATGGTTCTTTGGGGTTTTACCCCCTAAATTTTAAATACGCAATAAACCTTACCCAAGTAAAACGGAAAAAAACTAAATAATTCTTGATTTATTTAATTAATTACCTAAAATTTACAGACTTCAACAAACTATTGAATAGTAAATTAAATAGCTCACAATTAATAACCTCCCCAGATTTTATAATAATGGTTCTTTCATGGCATTCAATTCTTTAGATTTTTTCATATTTCTGCCAATAGTATTTTTAGCATACTGGCTTTTCTTTACTAAAAAGACCAATCATCAAAATACCTTCATTTTAGTAGCTAGCTACTTTTTTTATGGCCTATGGGATTGGCGTTTTCTTTTTCTTATAATAGCCAGTACGGTTGTTGATTATTTCGTAGGTCAATATATTTATACATCTGATACTACTAAAGAAAAAAAGAAATGGCTATGGATCAGTATTATATTTAATATAGGATTATTAGGCTTTTTTAAGTACTATAATTTCTTTATTGATTCTTGGATAGATTTTATAAGTCTTACTGGATATGAAATAGGCAATTCATGGACACTACAAATTATACTCCCTGTTGGTATTTCTTTTTACACATTCCAAACCATGTCCTATTCATTGGACATCTATTATAAAAGACTTACACCTACAAAGGATTTTATTTCATTTGCCACATTTGTTAGTTTTTTCCCTCAATTGGTAGCAGGTCCTATTGAGAGGGCTTCTAACCTATTATCCCAGATTTCAGCCAAAAAAGTGTTCAATTATGCTCAATGCACGGCAGGGGTAAAATTAATTGTCTGGGGTTTATTTAAGAAAGTAGTCATTGCTGATTCCATTGCACCTATAGTTGATGATATTTTTGCCAATTATAGTGAATATCCTGCATCTACATTAATTCTGGGAGTTTCACTATTTAGTTTTCAGGTGTATGGCGATTTTAGTGGTTATTCTGATATTGCTATTGGTACTGCCAAATTATTTGGAATAGAATTGATGTCTAATTTTAAGTTTCCTAACTTTTCAAGAAATGTCGCTGAGTACTGGCAGCGTTGGCATATATCGCTTTCTACCTGGTTTCGTCACTATGTATATATTCCTCTTGGAGGTAGTAGAGTTAGCAAATTAAAATCGGTGAGAAATATCATCATCATTTTTTTAGTAAGTGGTTTTTGGCATGGAGCCAACTGGACCTTCATTGCTTGGGGAGCAATTCATGCTGCTCTATATATTCCTGTATTTTTAATGGGTAGGAATCGTATATATATGAACACTACGGTAGCTGAAAATAAATGGTTTCCTTCAATAACAGAAATCCTTCAAATCTTATGCACATTTTCATTAATCACCTTTTCCAGAATCTTTTTTAGGTCAGAATCCATTACCGATGCTTTTGGTTTTATAAAACAAATATGCTCTAATTTTAGGTTTGAAACTTACGAACATCCTCTAGGGTATCGTATGATAGATTATTTTATATTGTTAACAATATTTACTATATATGAATTTAGAATACGAAGAGATGAAAGGTCTCCTTTCAAATTCAAATCAAGAGTTACTCGATTTATAGTATACACTATAGTAATTCTAGGGATGTTACTGTTCTTTGACGACAATATAGACAGGTCTTTTATTTATTTTCAATTTTAAAAAAAAAGATGATGATTCACGATATGAAAAAACTTATTCTCAAAAACATTTTATATTTTTTTTTGATTCTTTTATCGCTTGAAGTATTTGTTCGCGTTTTTCATCTAAGCAAGGATACTCCTACCCGCTTCTTAGATAACAATAAAGTTGAAAAATGGGCTCCAAATCAAAATGGTTTTTCTGTAACAGGAAATCGTCGTCAGAATTTTTCGGAATATCATATAAACAAATCAGGATTTAATTCTTATCGAGATTTTACTCCAACAAAAGACAAAAAAGAGGTTGCTCTGGTCGGAGATTCTTTTATAGAAGGTTTTCATCAAAATTATTATAACTCTATTGGAAAAAAAATAGAAAACGTACTTCCAGAGATCGAAGTATATGAATATGGTTATGCAGGTTATGATTTTGCAGATCAACTACATTTAATCCATGCTTATAAAAACCAATTTGATTTAATAGATCATGTTATTTTAGGTATAAAATTTTCGAATGATCTTACTCGACCCGAATACAAAGTAATTACAGAAAGGTTAGCATTAGAGTCTCCTTTAAACAAACTACTTAAAAAAAGTAAATTATTAGTTTATTGTAAAAGTATCGGCATTCTGGATCCACCTCAAAAGTTAGTATATAAACTAACAAATTTACTTAAACAAAAACGGGAAGTCAACCCCATTAGTAATGCTGAAATCCAAAGAATCAGGCAAAAAAAAGAAAAAATCTATCTAGAGAATTTTGAAAGTTTGATTATGAAATACGGGTATGACAAAAAGAGATATACGCTACTATTGGATGCCAGTACAACAAGTCAAATTTTCCTAGAATATCTTGAAGCGAACGATTATAGATATATTGATTTTTCGAAACAATTTGAGGCATCCAAACGTTCTACTACACTAATATATGATAGACATTGGAATAATCATGGGAGAGAATTAATTGCCGACGTAATTACAAATCATTTAAATCAAATAGACGAGCTAGCATCTCCTCTCGAATAGCCATACCCATAGATATTTAATACAAAATGATCAGGTAGAAAAAAGATATAATTAATGTCACTACTAATCAAGATGACAAATGGTATTAAACCCTTTGGCGGTGCCAATAAAAAGAAACCTCAAAGCTAAAAGCTTCGAGGTTTTATTATAATACCATGTCCCAGATGAAATAAGAAACCGGTATAACTTTTAAAAATAAGCCTAAATAATTAAGTTAAAAACTCTTTCATTCTCCTTTGTTTTTAATTGTGAAAAACTTCCACGGCTTTTATATATAAAAATCTTACACTTCCAGCGAAAAAAGAGAAGCTTCGCATTTTTAGCTTACTTATAGAATCTATTTTATTTATTCTTGACTAACACTACCATTGCTAACAATTTCTTCTAGTGGTTGTATAGCACTAAATATGTGACTTAGATCACCAGGTTTTAAACTATTACCACTACCATGATGACATGAAAAACAGCTTCCATATTGTGCATAAGCAGATCCATTTTGAGCATATGTTTCCATAGTACTATTAGCAAGCTGACTAGTTCCTATTGCAACTCCTGCTTTTGTATTAGTAGAAGAATAACTAGTACCGTCTGGCCCAGCACCATTGTCTGTCCAAGTCGCTCCAATAAAAAGATAATTTTTACGTAAGTCTCCATCAATTAATTTTCCAAGAACACTATTATTAATGGAAATTACCTGACTATTAGAAGCAGCTACAGTAGCATTTTCTGAATTAGGAACCCCGGCATCAGCAACTCCCCAAGGCTTGGTCATTTTAGTATTACTAGGGCTAATAGTATATTTTATAGTATCATTTCCTTTAATAACAGTCTTAGCAATAATACTATCATTTTTATACGTCATATGAGATTGATTATACACTTTACTATCACTATCACTATTCAATAACCAATCATTACCTGTATCAGCAGGTACCGTTTTACTTACATTGGTCGAATCTATATAGGTATAAGATAAATTAGGAGCATTATTTTTATGCTCAAAAGTAGCCCAGACCATTTCAGGATGTCCGTCAGTACTACCTACAACATGTATACCAACCATTGCCAACTTAGCAGGTCTTGTTCCTTTTGGTGTCCATAAAGAATCTGTTTGTACATATGTAGGAACAATTGCATCTATGATTATATATTCGGTTGGATCAGACAAGGTTTTTGCTTCTACCCAAGAAGTTTTAATTTCTATAGCCAAAGCATCAGCATCAGTAATGATTGTGCCTCTTTTAGCAGCAAACTTAACAATACTATCCTTCTCTGCCTTAGTTGTAGGAAATTGAGATGCATTAATATTGGGGTCTTTATCTTTTACTGCAGTGGCAAACTCTGCATACACATCATTAACCATAGAAATATAATATACTAAAGAATCTTTCTGAGATAGTAGCACATCATTGGTCGCCTGACCTTCTTCAGTATCAACGGGAAAATCATTTTTTTGAATACTAGCGGTAGCATTAAGCGGGTATCCTTTTTTATGTGGGATTAACTCCCTTTTTCCACTAACTTCTGGCGTAACGGTATAAAATACAGAAGACTCCATAACACTGCCATCGCTATAATCCCCATTTATAATTGGAGATGTCATCCATAAAAACATTTGTTCAGACCATCTATAAAAATCGCAATTATTACGATGCTGGAATGTAACACTATTTGCAGGTAATACAATTCCATTTTTACTAACTTCATTAGCCTTAAACCAACTTTTAAAATCCGAAGCACCAACTACACAAGATTGTAATACATCAGATGGAAGTTTAAAGTTTATTGGTGTAACAAGAGCTAATTGTTCTTCTGTGTTTTTCTCTGGTGTACTTGTATATCCTTCTTTTTCTTTCTTTTTACAGCCAATAGCTATCAATAAAGAAAATATGACTATACCAAAAGTAAAAGATAATTTTTTCATGTGCTTGATGTTTAGTTATTATAAGTTTTCCTAGCATGCGAAATCAAGAAATCGATATGAAAGCGTTATTCCGCAAATTATGCTTAACTCAAATTTACCTAAAAATGTTAAATTTTAGTATAGGTATTTATACGCGTTTTAACTAAATATTCCCCTATAAATAAGATAAAAAACCTCATAAGAACCAATATATCAATATTTAAAATTCAATAATTACCTACTCAAAAATTTTGATTGACATGAAATATAAATAAACTACCCCGATGGCTCTGCCTCGGGTTAGTTTATTTATTTAAATTTAGATATACGAAAGAAAGTTTGAAAAACTAATCCCTTTCATAAAAAGAGATAAGGCACTAAATATTTATAAATTCAGTTAACGATCCTAAATATCTAATATTGGATATTAATATGTGCCTTATAAACCTTAAGCCGAATTACGACTTGCGTTAATATTTCCAAACAACGAACGAGTAACCATTTTTTCGTAAACCTCTAAATCATCCGTATTAGAAGGTTTTGATCTCTTTATATCTTGAATTTTCTTTAATGCATATTGTTGTATAGTCAATAACGGCAATACAATCCGTTCTCTTACTTCTATAGAAGCTTTACCTGCTGGTTCATTTTCCATTAATTCATTATATCCGGATATTTTTAGTAATAAACGCTTTGTCAACTCATATTCCTGATATATAATATTCCAAAATTCACCATATTCATTATCTTCTTTCATATAAGCCGTTAATTGAAAGAAAGATTTGGTTAAACTCATCATACTATTCCCTACTAATGCTCTAAAAAAAGCGGATCCTTTATACAATGATACCACTGCATCAAAATTTCCTTTATCTTCAAAAGATTTTAAGGCAGTTCCAACCCCATAAAACCCTGGGACATTTTGTTTTAACTGGCTCCAACTACCAACAAAAGGAATTGCTCTTAAATCCCCAAAATCTAAGCTAGTTCCTTTACCTCGCTTAGAAGGACGGCTTCCTATATTTGCTTTTCCATAGTATTTTAGGGTACTCATATGTTCTAGATATGGTAGAAATTTTGGGTGATTCTTAAAATCAACATATGTTTTATAGCTTATTTCTGCCAACTCTTGCATTGTCTCCTTATCCTCTGCAGAAAAAAGATTATTCTCATTATTCGTAAGCTCATTCTCTACTCCCGCTCCTAATAATTGTTCTAAGTTATATCTACAAGAGTCCAATGTTCCGAAATTAGAACTTATAGTTTGTCCCTGAACTGTCAATTGAATTTCTTCATCTTCTATTGTTGGACCTAAAGAAGCATAAAATTGATTCGTATTTCCGCCGCCTCTTGCTGGTGGGCCTCCCCTACCATCAAAAAATATAACCTTTACATCATATTTTCTGGATATTTCTGTCAATGCTTCTTTAGCTTTAAAAATACCCCAGTTAGCCATTAAGTACCCACCATCTTTTGTCCCATCAGAAAAACCAAGCATAATGGTTTGCTTCATACCTCTTCGTTCTAGATGAGCTTTATATACCGGGTTATTATATAGGGTTTCCATTACCTGATGCGCTACTCGTAAGTCGGGAACTGTTTCAAATAGCGGAATCACATCTACTGTAGGTTCTTCCCAATCACAAAGCCTAATCATTGCGAATGCTTCCATTACATTAAGAACACTACCGTTATTACTAATAATATACCTATTCGCACCACGTTCTCCATTATTCTTCTGTATTTCTTTTATAGAATAAATCGACTCTATTGTAGCTTTGGTTATAGTATCATCGAGGATATCGGGATCAATAATTCCTTTTATATTAGACAGTACATCTACTTGATCTTCTTCTGTCAATTCGTCATAATTTTCAGGAAAGATACCTAACCCGAGTTCACTTGTCCTTTTTACTATATCCATAAGAACATTATGATGTACTCTAGCGTCTTGTCTTATATCTAAAGTGGCAAAATGAAACCCAAATATTTTTATTTTATTTATCATTTCCTGTAATTCCTCTAGAAATAATGATTGATGTTTTTCTATCAATTCTTCTCGGATTTCTAACAATTCATTCATCAATGTCTGAATTGACAAAGGCTTCGCTGTTTTTCCGTAATAAAAATTATCATACAATGCCCTTTCTAGAACTGCGATCTTATCTTGTAGATTTCCAAAAGTAATCCTACGTTTTAATTCGCGCATATCCCGATAATAATTAATCAAAATAGTCTTACGCAACCTTTTTGCAACTTTTAGTGTAATTTCTGTAGTTACAAATGGATTACCATCTCTATCTCCTCCCGGCCAAAAGCCTAAATTTATCAAATCATTAGCAAGATCCTCTCCTTCGAAAATATTTTGTTGTAGGTAACTGTATATCTTACCAACAGATTGATAAAAAACATTTTCTAAGTACCAAATCAAGCTTACAGCTTCGTCATAAGGCGTAGGTTTTTCTTTTTTAAAAAAAGCAGTTTTCCCTAACTGAGCTAATAATTTTTTTATTGTTTGGGAATCATTATTACGAATGGCAATATCTAAATCATGAATAATCCCAAGAACAGTTCCAGGGTAAAATTGTGTAGGATGTGCTGTAAGTGTTGGCCTTATCTTAAACCGTCTTAAATACTCTTTTAATTCTTCTTGTTGTCCTTTTGCCTGTGCTTCTTCTTTAATACTTCTTAAAGTACCTCGACCATCCATATTATTAACAATAGGAAAGGCTGCATCTTCTATTGCATCAAATAATACTACCTGACGTTCGATATATTGGATAAATCGAAATAATAAATCATGCTTTTCTTTCTGAGAAGGGGTATCTTGATATGATTTAAAAAAAACTTCAATAATTTCTGTTGGATTTTTATTTTGCTCATATCCTTTCTCGCACACCTCATTAAATAGAGGTAACAAAACTCCGGTGTTTGTTATATTATCAAAAGGTAATGTAATAAATATACTATTGTATATCTGATACTTGGTAAGAACGCTGTGGTTAAAACGTTCAATTTTTGGTTGTCTCGCCATAATTCTGGTATTATAATGGTTGGTTAATAATAATACGATTTACGCATAAAACTTTCGCATATAGTTCGTTTCTTTTGCATTATATCTGCGTTATAAAATTGAACAATAGCTACTGCTATTCTTTAATTTTATGCCTTAATCTAGTACAAAATAATTCAAACTCTTTATACGAATTTCTTATCCATAAATCGTATAAAATCTATTCTAAATATCACATAATTGAAAACTTTACAATTTCACAAAGAAAAACCCTTTAGATTGCTCCAAAGGGTTTATTATAATTACTACAATGCTACCCTTTTTCTACATATCCTGAAAAATAGAATGCATTAAGCGTTTTTTATCATTAATACTTTCCTCTAATGAAATCATTGTTTCTGTACGGTATACACCATCTATATCATCCAACATAAAAATAATATCTTTAGCATGATTAGTATCTTGAGCACGTACTTTACAGAATATATTGAACTTCCCCGTAGTAATATGTGCAACGGTAACATATGGTATTTCATTGATTCTTTGCAGAACGAATTTCGTTTGAGAGGTATTCTGAAGATAAATCCCCACATAGGCAATAAAGGAATATCCCAACTTTTTATAATCCAATGTTAATGAAGAACCTTCAATAATACCTGCTTCCTCCATCTTTTTTACACGTACATGAACTGTACCCGCAGAAATCAGCAATTTTTTTGCCACATCCGTAAATGGAGTTCTAGTGTTTTCGATCAACATATCTAAAATCTGGTGATCTACTTCGTCTAATTTAAATTTTGCCATAGTAAACTTTTATAAATTTTTCCAATTATTCCTCAATGCATTGCTAAAATAACAGAAAAATCCCATTTTTATATAATTTATATTAACTTTTTATCAATTCTACTGAGAATAATTCATCTTTTAGTCGAAATTTACTCAACTCATTTTTCTGAACCACCTCTACTGTAACGTTTTCGTTGTATATCGGTCTTTTATTCCCTATAATTTCTTTATGTCCGTAAAATTTTTTTAAATCTCCTATTTTTTCAATTTTTGGGACAAATTTAATGTTGTTTTCTGATAATTCTTCAGCATACTGAATAGAAATATCTATATTTTTTTTATCCAAAATAACATCTCTTATAATTACATCATAGAAACATTTTCCATTTTCAGGTATTTTAAAATATTCTTCGTATTTATCTCCGTTTATAGCATTATTTGCTATATAATTAATTGAAGTAATTAGCGCATAAAATATAAATTCTCGAGTTTTTTCTCTATCGTAATCACCTTGATAATGTCCTGCCTCAAATAGTATTGTAGGTATGTTCATTGTTGATAATGTATCTCCCACACAGTTTATATTAAACCCATCATCATATCTTCCTACCCCATCCGGAATATACTTCTGTAAAACAGTATTCATTGCTACAATAATTTCCATAGCGATCTTTCGACATGGAGTTATAGAACGTTCTAAATCTCCAGCAGGTGACAAAAATGATACCGTAGCCGGTATATCGGAACTGCCAACACTAAAAATAGTACGTTGTCCATGTAAATTAAATGCAAAATGTGGTTTAACCCTATCTATAAGATTACTCAAAACCACGCTTTCTTTTTGAGTCTTATTTTGTGCATCTCTATTAAGGTCTACCTTATTGTAATTAAGTCTGGTATACGCTTTGGCCCCATCAGGACTTAAAATAGGTACTATATATAAGGTACATTCTTCTAAGACTTTTGTAGAAAATTCATTCTTATCATCCAATAACATATTCAGAAGATCAAATACAGCTTTAGTTGTTGTACTTTCATTTCCATGCATCTGAGACCAAAATAATAACCGCTTAGATCCTTTTCCGATTTTCAGAAGATGGATAGGAGCATTATTTTCTGAATCCCCAATATGTTCAATTATTACTTTACCAGATAAACTATCTAGCAATGGTAAAATATGTTCTAAATTGATATAACGACCAAATAGTGTTGATTCTTTATATCTAGTAAACCAATGTGATAATATTTTAGATTCCATACGCTTTCAAAACAGCGAAATTACTATTGTTTATTGAGGATTCATAGAGAAGAAATGAATTTTTACAATTGTAAACCAATCTACTATTTACAATTGTACATCAAGTACTGTTTCCAAATGTAAACAATAACGATTTTTAGTTTAATTTACATTGTTAAACAGTAACTTAATAATTGTTTCCAAATATTCTATGTATTCATGTCTTACATTTAAACATCTTTTTAATTATATTCAAGTATCTATAAATGAGTTAATTATATAGCTTATATAAAGTTTTAGTTTATTGTAAATAATTACTTGTTTACATTTGTAATTCTACTTTCAAATTAAATTGTTTACCTTTGTGACAGATATGAGGTATTTAAATAGTTTACAATGGTAAACACTGAGGATTTTGGAAAAAGAATACAGAAATTGATGGAATATTATTCAATTTCGGCTTCTGGATTTGCTGATGCAATGGGTGTCGGACGCTCTTCTATTTCTCACATCCTTTCTGGTAGGAACAAACCCAGTTTAGATTTTGTTTTGAAGATTACAGAAGCCTATCCTGAAGTTGAGTTATATTGGTTATTATACGGACAAGGCTTTTTTCCAAAATCTGAGATAACTCCAAAAAAAAATGAATCTACCACCCCTATTCCTATACCAACTATTCCTCTTGAAGAAGATAAAACGGAACAAGATTTATTTTCTCAGCCAGAACGAAATAACAATATCCAAAAAGAAAACATCGATGATTCAGATAATATAAAAGACATTCCTATAAAATCTGTTTATACAGAAAAAGAAGTTCATCAAATTGTAATTTTTTATAAAGACGGTACTTTTGATTTTTATAAGAATTAAAAATCTTTACAAATTTTTCTTTTCTTTCTATAAATTCTCTTAAAATAAATTTATTTTCGTTTGCTCTTAGAATATCACATGAAACGAATTATTCTTGTATACTTTATATCTCTATTTATACTTGGTTGTTACCAACAAGAAAGAAAGTGCTCTATTTTTCATAAAGGAACATTTCAATCTGAATCATATCTTAATGGAAAACTTGTAACCACTACTAGTGTAAGAAACGATTCTATAGAAATTGATTATTTTTTAGGTAAGAGTGATACCTCTAGTATACGGTGGATAAATGAATGTGAATATATTGGAACTAAATTACACCCTAAACGTATGGCTGATGAGAAGCCGATACATATAAAAATATTAACTACAGATAAAGATACTTACACATTTGAATATGGTTTGGTGGGTGTTACTAAGAATAAGAAAAAAGGAACCGCAAAAAAAATAAAATAATGTTTGAAATTTTTACATCTGCAGACGCTTGGGTTGCATTATTGACATTGACATTTTTAGAAATCGTTTTAGGAATTGATAATATCATTTTTATTTCAATCGCTTCGAGTAAACTTCCGGATAATGAACAGAAGAAGGCGACAAATATAGGGTTGTTCTTGGCAATGGTAATGCGAATTATTCTGCTATTCGGAATATCATTATTAGTTGCGATGGAAGCTCCCTTTTGGCATATCAACCTCCCATGGATTGAAGCCGGAATTAGTGGGCAGGCATTAATTTTATTTGGTGGTGGAATTTTCTTATTATACAAAAGTGTACACGAAATCCATGAAAAAGTAGACGAAAAAGGCGAAGAAGAAAAGGAATTAGAGAAAAAAAGCTCTAGTACTTTGTCTAAAGCAATTGTCCAGATAACGCTTATAAATGTTGTATTCTCTTTTGATTCTATTCTTACTGCTGTAGGTATGACCAATGGTTTAAGCGAAAATCCTAATGATGCTTTGATAATAATGATTATAGCAGTAATAATCTCAGTATTGATTATGATGATTTTTGCAACACCTGTAGGTAAATTTGTAAACAAACATCCTTCTGTTCAGATTCTTGGTTTATCATTCTTAATCCTTATAGGGTTTATGCTGATTGCTGAAGCTGCTCACCTAGCTCACTTACAAATATTTGACAGTAAGGTTGGCGTTATCCCAAAAGGATACCTGTATTTTACAATTGCTTTTTCATTATTTGTCGAATTTGTCAATTTTAAGCTTCGTAAAAAAGGAAAAACTGTTTCTCAGAATGATTGATTTTTAGATGCACTATAATTCTGTCACAAGGGAATAGAAAAAATTATATTCAATCTCAGGTTGAATCATTGAAGTTATAGAAGAAAGAAAAATGAGTAAGTTAAAAGAGTTACAAGAACGAAGTGGGTCTATTTGTGAATTATGTGCAGTATCCGAAAATCTACACATCTATGATATCCCGATGTCTCCAAATGTTGGATTAGATTCTAGTATTTTAATCTGTACTACTTGCAAAGATCAAATTGAAGAACCAGACTCTGTCGATCCTAATCACTGGCGTTGTTTAAATGATAGTATGTGGAGTCAGATTCCTGGAGTTCAGGTAGTCTCCTGGCGTATGCTTACTCGTTTACGAAAAGAAGGTTGGCCACAAGATTTATTAGACATGTTGTATCTGGAAGATGAGACTCTACAATGGGCTAAAGCTACAGGAGAAGGAGATGAAGACAGTTCTTCTATAAAACATGTTGATTCGAATGGAACCAAATTAATATCTGGAGATACCGTGGTGCTTATCAAAGATTTAAATGTAAAAGGTGCTGGTTTCACTGCCAAACGAGGTACCGCTGTTCGGAATATCTCTTTAGTTCATGACAACTCAGAACATATTGAAGGACGTATTAGCGGGCAACATATCGTTATCCTAACAAAGTATGTAAAGAAATCATAATAGAAAAAGAATGTGATTAGACACGTAAATTTTTATTCGTAAATCGCATAAGTATTGTCGTTTTTATTTTTCAATTCGACTAATAAATTTCTCTAATTCGAGTTCGTTTTTCTTTCCCGCAATTGTATGTAAATTCCCAAGATATTCCATTCCCAAATAATTTGCAGTTTCAGAAAACGGAAGCCAAAAAACATCACCTAAGTTGTTTCCTATTGAACAACTAATCGCTGCCATATTTTTTCCTCGTAACTTTCGCCCGAGGTCTTTTTCGATATCTAACAAATCAGTTATTCGATCAAAAAATACTTTCATAATTCCACTCATAGAATACCAATAAACGGGTGTTGCGAAAATCAGAGTGTCATATTTTGCAATTATTTTTCGCATTAATTTAATGTAGTCATCATTTCTATTTTGATACTCGTAATCATAATACCCGAAGTTGTAATCGTTCAAATCTATCAAATCCCAATTTGATTTTTTAATCAGTTCACTGGTTAATGTCTTAGTATCCCCATCATTTCTTGAACTGCCTGAAATTATGACTTTTTTCATTCTGTATATTGTTTTTATCAAATATATGATAATGTCAGTCTGTGTAAAAATCTTTTTTAGTTTCCCAAATATAAGCTTGATTTATTTAGATAGTCTGGCTTTATCGGGTTTGGGGTTTTCATTAGTATTCACAGAAAACGACTGGTCTACATATATCTGGAGTTTCTACATTTGTATGACAGGAGGTTAAGCTTAAAAGATATAATTTTAAATCAAAAAGAGAATCAATAATAGAAGTGTTCAGGTATATAGAAATTTGTTACGGTAGAAAAAAAACATATTTAGCTTTGAATTATATTATTCAATTTAACCATAATACTTCTGGTTAAAACTTGTTCATTTTTCGTTTTATTTTCTTAATCATATTTCCCATAGCTAAGGCTATGAAAAATAATCATAGCGGCATAAATCAAAAAAGCAACTTCGTTTTATCTGAAATGTTTTATAATCAAATTGGTATTACATCTTTAGAAACAGAAAACTTATTTGACACAAAATAGCAGCTTAAATTATTGTATAGTTTTTTGTTGGAATCCACTGCTATCTGCTGGCTTTTTCATATCAGTTTTAAGTCGCAATTTAACTCTACATCATCTATTTCAGCACCGATATATTCATAAAATTTTTGTGCATTTTTATTCCAATTTGATACTTGCCAGCGCATTTTTTTACATTCCATATTTTTTGCTAAATCAATAACAGAGTCAAGTAGTTTTTTCCCAATTCCTCGTTTTCGGTATTCTAAACTCACGTATAAATCGTCTAAATACATCGATTTTCCAATCCAAGAATAATAAGCAAAAAAATATGTAGCATATCCGACTACTTTTTCATCGATTACTGCTACAAAGCAGTTAAAAAGTTCTCTGTCAATTTTTATTTGTTCAACAGAATTTGTCATTTTTTCAGGTAACTTTTCGAATAAAGCAAATTCCTTAAAGAGAACAATTATTTGCTCATAGTCTTTTTCTTCTATTGGCCTGATTTCTATTTTCATTTTTCGGTTCTTAACTTGCATATTAACGGTATCGTATAAGAATAATACGAGGATATAATCTCTAACTTTTCGAATTGAAAATAACCTTTTTTCACTTGTTTATTATTTCGTTTTAACATTTCTATCGTTATTATTTTTGACACGATACTACACAATGCTTTTTGACAATTATCAATCAGTTTTTTTACTTTTGAACTAATCTTCTTGCTAGCTTTTCTTTCTCAAAAATACACTATAAATCTTCTTATCTTACTTGACTCATTTAAAATATCACATCATGCCCAAAGAGTTTGTACGGATACGACATTTTGCGCTCTTGATCAGTACCTCAAAACGATTACACTTGCAAAATATATTGCAGCAACTGGGAACTCCCAAATTCAAATTACTTAAAGGAATACCTATGTTCTAATACGATTTATGGATAAGAAATTCGTATAAGGAGTTTGAATTATTTTGTACTAGATTAAGGCATAAAATTAAAGAATTGCCTTAGCTATTGTTGAATTTTATAACGCAGATATAGTGCAAAAGAAACGAAAGATAGTCCGCATAGTACTCATATACTGGTGCTACGCACCATACGTAGACTTAGTTATTAGCAATTGTTTTTATTCTGTTAGTATTTCAATTGCATTGTCTTTCGCAATTGCGATTTGTTTAGTCTTTTTGTTAAATGCAATTTTTGGAAAATCAGCTAGATGATGGATTATTGACGAACCTTGTTTACCAGAATCAATTTCTTCTATTTTGTCAATCACATTTCCACTTTTAAGGTCAATTATTTTTGGATAATTATACAAGTCCCAACATTTTGTCTCATCAATTGCAAAAACATTCCCAATTTCAGAATTTACATTTACAGGGTTTAAAATCCTACCTGTTTTAAAATTCCAAGTTGCTATTTGTCCATCTTTTATTATATCCGTTTCTTCATCTGCCCAATCTTCGTTAGATGCACGAACAAGAAGTTTGTCGTTGTCGATAAAACTTGCAGAGCTTATTTCAGCATTCACATTCGGGATGTTCATTCCCTTATCCAATAGATTTGGATTTTCAAAGCACCTTTCAACATCAAATAATTCAATGACATCGATTGGATGCCAAACCCAACCTTTACTTACTAAATACTTATTATCAAGACTTACTTCTAGTCGAGAATGAAAAATGTCCTGTGGTTTTCTTTTGGTAATATTTGTTGCTATTTCTCCAGTTTCAGCGTCTTCAAAATCAATTTGATTATACCCAAAAGGACAATGAACTAAATAAGTTCTATTCTTAAATGTCAAAAACGTAGCTGGAAATTCATAGACTGAAGATTGGTAATAACTTCTATTAATTTCCCTCAATAATTCACCATTTTTTAATAAAAGTCCTTTGGTTCCTAATTTTTGATAAATCAGAACATACTTACCATTTTCAGAAGTTATTGAACCATCACAGACGAATCCGAAATGATATTTCTGTAATTGTTTGGTTATTCCATTTTCAAAATATTGATTTCCAGCAGAATTCCAATCGACCACACTATTTTCAAACCAATCAATAGTTCTAAGATAATTTGTTTTAATTGTTGTTCTTTTCATTTGGATTCAATCTCGATTAACGTCAAATTTATCAATTTCTACCAATATTTAGATTAATTTTTGCGCTTCGTTAGCTCAAGGAATTAATCGAATTCTGATGTGGGGAATGTTTACTAACGTTTAGCTATGCGTAGTGCGGGATCGAAAAATCAAAGGTTTCCGAGCTAGCACTTAGCCAAGGTTTATATTTTGTTTTTATCTTTTCTAAAATACTAAATTTAATACTTTGGCGACAATCCAAATAAGCAATAACTTATTGATTTAACCCAAACCTCGCATTATTGCATAGGTGTTGCTATGTCCCGTGTTTTTTAGGTTCAAAAATCAAATTACGTTTTTTGTTTTTTCCAATACTTAACCAGGTTCTATGATAATAAATATTCGTTTTAAATTCAGTAGAGAGTAAATTTCCAATTCGGTTTATTTCAATTTCATTACAGTTGGGTGCGCTTTTTGAAATTCCGAGACTAATTCCAAAATTACATTTTTCAGGAACAGTTGGATCCCATTCTGTCAGTTTCCCCATATCGTATGGTCTGCTGATATTGTAGTTAATTCCATTGCAATCAATTTCAGCCCATTCAGTTTCGTTTTCATGATCAGAAGTCATTTTAGGTAATTCAAATAGGCTTTGAAATCTGTCACAAAATTCAACCAGTCCAATTTCAATTGTTAATGCAAAATGCTCAATCCTTTTTATTTGTTCAATTTCCATTATTCAATTTAAATGAGACATAACAATTAAATATAGTTACTATTATATCTATTATGTGGTTAGCTAAACTAGTAAATCTTTTACGTTTTTGATTTTTTTTATGGCAATACGGGAATAAATTTCATTTATTTTACTGGATTGGTATCTTAATAAAACTTGAATGTATCGTAAATCTATTTATCCTTCTAATAAGTGTGTATCAAAACTATACCTTAACACATAGTGATGTACTGATTGGATACTCTACATTATCGTAATACATTTCAATAATTAAGAAATAATTCTGCGTTTTGGTATAGGCATTTCTATATTTTCATGAAGAAAGCGTTTATGCACTCTTTCCTTAAATTTGCATTTCATTTTAAATTCCTGAAATGGTTCGGAAATCCAGATATATGCTCTAATATGAATATAAGATTCGTGAATATCAATAACTCGTACTTCTGCAACATTTTTCTCATCTACGGTAGAAAATTCTAATTTCTCTGCTTCTTCCAGAATTATTTTTCTTACCAAGTCTATATCTGCATTTAATCCTACTTTAAGATTATTAAAACTAAGCACTTTACTTTCTTCAATAGTATGATTAAGAATAGATTCGGTACTGATAATAGAGTTAGGAATTATCAATCTTTTGTTTTCAAATGTATTTATTACAGTATGTCTTAACGTAATATCTGTAACAATCCCAACTCGCTCTTTATCTAATTTTATATAATCTCCAATACGAAAAGGCTTAAACATAACGATAAAAACACCTGCTATTAAATTAGCTATTGCAGCTTGGGCAGCAAAACCTATAATTGCGGCTATTATTCCTGCTCCAGAAAATATTAATAGTGCCTGTTTTCTTAAAAATGGTACAGTACCTATAATCAGTATGAACGCTATTATAAAAAAAATAAACCGGATAGAATTCTTGGTAAAATTAAGACTAGTCAGGTTCCTTATTCCTTTTTTCTTACTTCTGTTCAAAAACAAAATTAACAATTGTCTAAATATCAAAGAAAAAAACCAGCTAATAAAAAGCATGATTAAGCAATACAGTAGAATCCCTTCTAAATTATTGACATCTATATATTTTTTTATAAAATCAGTCAAATTATTTATCTAATATATTGATTTAAAACAATGTGGTTTGTTCTCCGTCACCATCCGGATCTATATCATCAAGAGATGTATCGGTACTCTTTTTTTGATTATCAGTAATATTTACATCACCTTCTTGCGGAGTAACGGTTTCTTCTTGTACTACTTCTATTTCTTCTGTTGGTACCGGCTCCGGTTCTTCATATGGCAATGGATCTAGTACATTAATTTGTTTTACTTTTTCTGTGGTCAATTGATTTCCCTGAGCTTTGATTCCTTTTATAGAAATAAACTCTTCTAAATTAATAGATTCATTAGGTTTCTGATCTTTTCCTCTAATTTTATTATATACCAATTCTGCAACGGGCTTATAATCTGTAGAAACTATTTCTAAAAATGATTTTTGATGATCTGAAATAAAAGTTTCTTCACGATCTTGATTTTCAATTAAAAATCGTTTCACATAATATCTTTCCTTCTCTCCATCCCAGTAAATGGCAGAAATAGGTTTCTTTGGCTTCCATTTTTCTAATACTATCATATCAGCATCAAAATGTACTGTAATCTCCGGAATAATAGTTTTAACCATCCCTTTTTGATTGATTACTAATAAACGATCTTCTCCTTTAAATTCTCCTAATAACTCTCCTCTTCCATCTACATTCAATCGCTGAACAGTTTCATCAAACCATATTTTACGTGGTTTTAATGTGGATACTCCTTGTTCCTTTAACTCTATCTTTTTTATATTATATTTTGTAACAATATTACCTTTTACTCCTCTACCTTTAATTAAAAGTTCTGCAAAATCAAGGTCAAATTTTAGTTTCTTTATACTTCCTGCTTGTCTTAAAAGTATGGATATTACTTCAGCTTCGCCATTGGGGTTTGCTGTAAAATAGGTCACTTTAGATGATTTTTTGCCTTGTGTCAGGTCGTATTCCTTATCTCTGGTCACTCCTGTTACAGCAAAACGTTTTACATAAGATGCCCCTCCTCGACCATCTTGATAAATCATATTATAAATAGTCCTTTTATCTTTTTTCTTAAAAACTGCCACATGAATAATATCCTTCCCTACGAATGTTTTACTATCTACCTTAGTAATCATCAATTTTCCCTCTCGGGTAAAGCAAATAATATCATCAATATCAGAACAATCTGTAACGTATTCATCTCTTTTTAAAGAAGTACCTACAAAACCTTCTTCTCTATTAACATATAGCTTGGTATTTCTTATAACTACCTTAGTAGCTTCAATATCATCAAATATCTTTATTTCCGTTTTACGCTCACGCCCTTTTCCGTAGGTATCTTTTAATCTTTTAAAATAATTGACAGCATACTCTATTAGATGTGCGAGGTGATGCTTTACTTGCGCTATATCTTCTTCTAAAGCTTCTATTTTTTGCTGAGCCTTATCTATATCAAATTTTGAAATTCTTTTAATACGTATCTCCGTAAGACGTACAATATCATCCTCTGTCACTGCCCGTCTGAGGTGTTTGATATGAGGCTGTAACCCCTTATCAATAGCCTTAATCACTCCTTCCCAAGTTTCTTCTTCTTCTATCTCGCGATATATTCTATTTTCGATAAAGATTCTTTCTAAAGAAGCAAAATGCCATTGTTCTTCAAGTTCATTTAATTGAATTTCTAATTCACTCCTCAATAAATCTACGGTATGATCTGTAGAACGCCTAAGCATTTCCGAAACTCCGATAAAATCAGGCTTATTATCTTCAATTACACATCCTAATGGAGAAATAGACGATTCACAACTCGTAAAAGCATACAAAGCATCAATTGTTTTATCTGGAGAGATTCCACCTGGGAGGTGCACGAGTATTTCTACTTCTGCAGCCGTATTATCTTCTATTTTTTTAATCTTTATCTTTCCCTTCTCATTTGCTTTTAGAATAGAATCTATTAAAGAAGAGGTTGTGGTAGAGAAGGGTATTTCATTTATAACCAGCGTATTTTTATCAAATTGAGATATCTTAGCTCTCACTCTAACTTTACCCCCACGATTACCATCATTATAATTTGTAAAATCTGCAATACCTGCTGTAGGAAAATCAGGAAGTATCGTAAACTTTTTTCCTAGTAGATGTTTTATGGAAGCGTCTATTAATTCAATAAAATTGTGAGGTAGAATCTTAGTACTTAACCCTACTGCAATACCTTCTGCTCCCTGTGCTAATAATAATGGAAATTTTACTGGGAGATTAATAGGTTCTTTTTTTCGCCCATCATATGATAATTGCCATTCGGTAACCTTTGGATTATAAACAACATCTAGTGCGAATTTAGATAATCTAGCCTCTATATATCTAGATGCTGCTGCTCTATCTCCGGTAAGTATATTACCCCAGTTTCCTTGCATATCAATCAGTAAGTCTCTCTGACCAATCTGCACCATTGCATCTGCTATACTAGCATCACCATGTGGATGGTATTGCATTGTATGTCCTACAATATTAGCCACTTTATTATAACGACCATCATCTAGATCTTTCATGGAATGGAGTATCCTGCGCTGTACAGGTTTTAGTCCATCTTCAATAGCAGGTACTGCACGTTCTAAAATTACATAAGACGCATAATCAAGAAACCAATCCTGATACATGCCGGTAACTTTAGTAATAATTTCCTGAGGTTCATGATTTTCAGGTATTAATTCATTATGTGACTCCTCGTTTTCGTTTTCCAAATCCATAAATTTTCCCAGGGCATTTATATTCTTAGAATTACACAAAAAAATATCTAAATGAATTCCTAGATATTTTTATGGTATATTCATCAAAGTTCTTCTTCTATTGTATCTAATTCTACTTTTAAATTCTCTATAATAAACTCTTGTCTACTAGGTGTATTTTTTCCCATATAAAAGGACAACAACTCTTCTATAGATTTTTCCTTATCCAACATTACCGGATCTAATCTAATATCATCGCCAATGAAATGCACAAACTCATCTGGTGAAATCTCTCCTAATCCTTTAAATCGCGTAATTTCCGGTTTACCAGATAGTTTCATGATTGCGGCTCTTCTTTCTTGTTCTGAGTAACAATAAATAGTTTCTTTCTTATTTCTTACTCTAAACAAAGGTGTCTGTAAAATATACAAATGCCCTTCTTTAATAAGTTCAGGAAAAAACTGCAAAAAGAATGTAATCAATAACAATCGAATATGCATTCCGTCTACATCGGCATCGGTAGCAATTACAATGTTATTATACCTTAAATCTTCTAATGATTCTTCTATATTAAGTGCTGCCTGTAGTAAGTTAAATTCTTCATTTTCATACACAATTTTCTTACTCATATTATAGCAGTTCAGAGGTTTTCCTCGTAAACTAAATACAGCTTGTGTATTTACATCACGTGATTTAGTAATAGAACCACTTGCAGAATCTCCCTCCGTAATAAAAAGTGTGCTTTCTAAGTTTCTATCTTTCTTACTATCTGTAAGATGTACACGACAGTCTCTCAACTTCTTATTATGAAGACTTGCTTTTTTTGCACGCTCTCTTGCCAGTTTTCTAATCCCAGATAAATCTTTACGCTCTCTTTCTGCCTGCAAAATTTTTCGCTGTAAACTTTCTGCTATATCAGTATTCTTATGTAAAAAATTATCTAGCTTGGTTTTTACAAAATCATTGATATACGTTCGTACTGTAGGTAAATCACCTCCCATATCCGTGGATCCAAGTTTGGTCTTTGTCTGACTCTCAAAAACCGGTTCCATCACTTTGATGCTTATTGCGGATACTATTGATTTCCTAATATCACTAGCTTCATAATTTTTTCCGTAAAACTCTCGTATGGTCTTTACAACTGCTTCTCTAAATGCTGCTTGGTGTGTTCCTCCCTGAGTCGTATGTTGTCCATTTACAAATGAATGATATTCTTCACTGTATTGCGTTTTACTATGTGTAATAGCGATCTCTATATCATCTCCTAAAAGATGAATAATATCATATAACCTATCGTCCTGATTAATTGTATCCGAAAGTAAATCCTTCAGTCCATTTTCCGAGAAATACTTTTCTCCATTAAAAATAATAGTTAAACCAGGGTTAAGATACACATAATTCTTAAGCATCTTTGCTACATACTCTGATCTATATTTATAGTTTTTAAATATAGTAGCATCTGGCACAAAAGAAACTTTAGTACCTCTTCTTCGTGATGTTTCATCCAGCTTATCCTGATTGGTTAGGTTTCCTTTTTCGAATTCGGCAGAAGCTGATTTACCATCCCGAGTAGATTCTACTCTAAAATAAGCTGATAATGCATTAACCGCCTTAGTACCAACTCCATTTAAACCTACTGATTTTTTAAAAGCACGCGAATCATACTTACCCCCAGTATTCATTTTAGAAACTACATCGACTACTTTACCTAATGGAATTCCTCGTCCATAATCCCTAACAATAACCTTATCGCCTTGAATGGATATTTCTATAGTTTTTCCAGCTCCCATGACATATTCATCAATAGAATTATCAAGAACCTCTTTTACTAAAATATAAATTCCATCATCGGCAGAAGAACCATCTCCTAGTTTACCAATATACATTCCCGGTCGCATACGGATATGTTCTTTCCAATCGAGGGATCGTATATTATCTTCGGTATATTTGGTTTCGTTACTCATATGTTATCGGGTAGAATGCTTGCTAATATAAGCTTTCACTTACAGAATTAAAATAGTGGAGCTGCAAAGTAATTAACAATTACAAAGTACTTTTTGTTGATTATCTGACACACAGCCAGATAGTTATTATACTTAATTTTAGGATATGACTTCATATATAAAAAAAGTGTACACTTCTCTGAAATTTTAATCGATCAAACCGTTTTTTGTCATTTCAGAATAATAATTTCTTCAAAAAATAATTCCTTTGTCTCATCCTAAAATATATATCTTTAGCAAAAAGTATTGCTCAACTAGCACCTACGTTTATGAATAAGGAAAATCAAAAAATTATATACGATACGATCATTATTGGATCTGGTGCTGGAGGATTGGCAGCTGGAATATGTTTGGCACGTGCTGGACAAACAGTACTAATTCTAGAACAGCATGATGTCCCTGGTGGGTGGTGTCATAGTTTTTATTTAAAAGGATATCGTTTTACACCGGGTGTTCATTATATAGGATTACTCCAAGATGGTGAATCTACTAATGATTTATATAAAGGATTGGGTATTGCTAATGATATTGCTTTTTTTAGAATGAATCCTAAAGCATATGAGCATTGTTGGATTGGTGATAAGCGAATAGATATGCCTGCAGGGTATGATAACATCAATAAAATTCTTGGCGATCAGTTTCCTGAAGAAAAAAAAGGGATTGCCAGCTATCTAAAATTGGCCAGTGATGTGCATCACGAATTGCAGTTAATCCCCAAAGTAAAAGGTTTCTGGGCACACCTTACCATCCCTTTTAGAACAAAAAACATGGGGAAATACAGTATATTTAGCCTCCATAAAGTAATCAAAAAACATATTAAAAATACGTTGCTTCAGGCAGTTTTAAATATACAAATTGGAGACCATGGCTTACCTCCTTCTCGTACTAGTTTTCCATTACACGCAGCTGTAATGGGACATTATTCTAGCGGTGGTTTCTACCCTATGGGAGGTGGTGGTGCTCTTGTTAAAGCAATGACGAGGGCTTTTAAAAAACATGGAGGCAAAATCAAAACCAGTGAAAAGGTTACTAAAATTTTACTAGAAGGTGGTAGAAAAAAAAGAGCTATTGGAATAGAACTTCAAAATGGCGAACAAATTTTTAGTAAACAGATTATTTCTAATGCAGATCCGGGCAAAACATTTCTTGATTTAGTCGGAAAAAGTAATATCAGTTCTAAACTTTCTAAACGCCTTGCAAAAACCAAATATTCCTGTACTTCATTAATGTTATTTCTTACAGTGGATATGGATGTAAAAAAAGCGGGATTAGATTCTGGTAACATTTGGATGATGCAACACGAAGACCTTGACACATTATTTAAAGAAACTCAAAAAACTGATATCCTGGAAGGAAAAGAGTTTCCCGGAATGTTCATTAGTTGTACCACTCTCAAAGATCCTATAAGTTACGATGGTAAATATCATACAATAGAAGCTATTACATATATTAATTATGAACCTTTTAGGAAGTTTAAAAACGAAGGGGAACTCAAGTCAGAAGCTTATTTACAATTTAAAGAACGGTTAACAGACAAAATGATTACTACTTTAGAAAAAGTACTTCCTGGTGTCCGAGATAAAATTGTTCAAAAAGAATTAGGTACACCTATAACCAATGAGTATTATATCAATTCTACGAATGGATGTGTATATGGTACCGAAAAAAGTATGTGGCAAATCGGTCCTTTTGCGTATAAATCAAAAAGTGAAATAGAAAATTTATACTTATGTGGTGCCAGTGTTTTATCACATGGTGTTGCCGGTGCTGGATTCTCTGGCGTAGAAACTGCTGCAAAAATCCTAAACTGTACACAAGATGATCTTATAAAACCTGACCCAGATCAACATATACGAATTTACGAAGCCGAAGATGATACAGAATATCCTGAATGGATGAAGAAAAAAATTCAAGTAAAGAAAGATCGACTGGCAGCTGGTGTTGGAGGTTTTCCAGAATTATAAAATTCTTTTAATCAGTTATAAAAAACAAAAGCGGATACTTGTAATTAATATCCGCTCTATACATTATCATTGGTATATATATCGTTTTTATATTACCCTTTTAACCAAGCATTTCTAAGTTCTATTTGCTCTTTGGTACTATTCTCTATTATCGATAGTTTTTTTCCTTTCGTATACGATTGAGCAACTTTTGTTTTGATACTTACCTCTTTTCCTGCTCTATCCAAAAGAACAATTAAATCGTCTCCTTCTTTCCATTGAAAAGTGTCTTGCAAAACTGAGTTAGCATTTAACATTGTCAATTTTGTTCCATTGATTTCTTTAATAGTATCATTTGGTTGTACGCCATTATCGGTCCAAAAACTATTGTCAGAAACTAAATCAGTAAAGAAAATAGTTCCATTTTCCTGATCTCCCCCAATAATAAATACTCCGTTATTCCGCACATAATCCGTTTCTATTTTCTCATCCTTTATACCCAAACCAACTTTATCAAAAAACTGACCATAATCGATTGGCTTATCTCCTATCACATGGGTTTTTAAAAACTCTCCAATAGCTGGATATGTCATAGCTGTAATTTCTTCTATAATTTTATCATCTTCGAATGGTTTATTTTTACCATATTTTAATGATAATTCTTTCATCAAGGACAATATTCCTCTATTTCCTCCACTCTCTTCTCTTAATAATATATCAATACACATACCTATCAAAGCTCCCTTTTCATATACATTTGCATAGTTCTTAGCATATGGCTCATTAAGTATATTCTCACTCATTGTAGTAAAACTCATCGCATCATCAAATCTAGCCGCTGACTGAATTTTACCCATTATCTTAGTATAAAACTCGTCTTCAGAAACCAAATCTTGATTTACCTGAAATACACTGGCAAAATATTCTGTAACACCTTCATACATCCATAAGTGTTTTGAAAAAGTTGGAGCATTATAATCAAAGTAATGCACATCTTCTGAGTGTACACTTAAAGGTGTAACAATATGAAAAAACTCATGCGAAACTACATCAATCATAGCACTAGCAAGTGTTTCTTCTGGTATTGCTTCTGGCAATACCACTACGGTAGATGTGTGATGTTCTAATGCTCCAAAACCAGTTGGAGCTGTTGATGTTTGTGGTGCTAAATACAGATAAATATCATATCTCGGAGTACTATTAATGTCTCCTAAATATGCTTTCTGTGCTTTCATCATTTTAAATACAGTCTCTTTGATTCCAGCTGCAGTATATGTTTTATTCGGAGAATATACACTAAGTACGATTTTAATACCGCCTACTTCAAACTCTTCCACATCCAATGCTCCATACATCATAGGATTATCTGTGATATCAAAATATCGTGCAGCAAAATACTTGTCGGTTGTAACCAACCCATCTTTACTTTTTTCTGCTCCTATATTCTGTAATGCTGAAGTTCTTTTCATATCTGTTGGAGCCTTAACTTCTAATGCATATTGATTATTTTTTAAAACATCAAAATACCCAATAAAACCGTGAAGATTCAATACATAATTATCAGACTCAATATTAGTTCCTGATGGTGAAAAAGGGGTATCCTCTCCTTTATTCTCGATATCATATGTGTCGTTTACAAAATATGTAATCTTATCTAGTTGCTTGGCATTAGGTATTACCCACGTATTTGCATCTTTCTTTTCTGCTGCAATCTGTACCCCATTATAATCTAATGCTCGGAAACCATCAACAAACTTCCCAAAATCACTCACTGCATACGTACCTTGTACTACCTTAGGAAGGTAATACTTTACAGTATCCTGAGTAAACCTTCCTGGATCAATTATTAAGGGAACTTTATCATCAACTACCTGTGTTAAATCTACTTGAGTTTTAATTGGTATAGCAGTAGCGATATCTTTTGATGATTTCGTGGATCCACATCCTATTAGTAATATACTAATAGATAATTTGCTTAATGCATTTCTCATGTATTCAATATTTACTATTCTAGACGCCAAAAATCAGCATCTGTTACAATTTTGTTCGTGCAAAATAGAACAATTTATACATTCTTACAGTTATTTCTTGTAAGTTATTTTTTAGACCTCGTTACCGTATAAATTCCAATAATTACAACTCCTGTTCCTATAATCTGAACTATAGATAAACTTTCTCCCAAAAAGAAAAATGCTAATACGATAGTGGATATAGGACCTAAACTGGCTATAATAGAAAAATTAGAAGCCCCTAATTTTGCAATCGCAGCCGAAACAAGATATGAAGGAATTATAGTAGAAAAAATAGCCATTAGTACGCCTAGTACATAAATCTCTACAGGGTAGTTGATAAGGTCTCCTCTATCGAAAACGACATATTGGATAATAATTCATAAAGATGATATGATCATGGCGTACGAAGTAAAAGTAATCACTCCTAATTTTGGAATCAACCATCCACTGCCAACTAAATATGTTGCATAGGTTAATGCACTCAAAAAAATTAAAACGGAACCTACTACTATATTTGGCGCTCCCAATTGTAACTCCCCCCAAAAGGTTATTACAACTCCTATATAGGTAATAAATATTGCTAATAATTGTTTTTTGGTAATTGTTTTTTTGAGAAATATTCTGGAAATAATTATAACCAAAGTTGGATAAATAAACAAGATAATCCTTTCCAATCCTGCCTTGATATATTGTAATCCAATAAAATCAAAATAGCTGGCTAAATAGTATCCTACAAATCCAAAAAATAAAATCCAGAGGTAATCTACTTTTTTTATTTCCTTTGGCTTTGTAGGCCTGTTAAAACTTGCAATAACTAAATAAAAAGGTAATGAAAAAGCCATTCTAAATAGTAATAAGTGTTCTGAACTGATATCGTATCGATATGCCATTTTTACGATTACGGCTTTTGCAGAAAATAGTACAACTCCTATAATTGCAAGTAAAACTCCTGAAGAGATAATTTTAGAATATTTCATCAGGTAAAATTATGAGCAATATTCTTTATTGGATTTATAAAAAATTTGAAATTACAATGCCCATTAAAAAAACCTCTTAAGACAATGCTTAAGAGGTTTTTTATAAAATATTAGTAATCTATATTATACGTTAAATAAGAAATGCATAACATCTCCATCATTTACCAAATATGTTTTTCCTTCTATTCCCAATTTTCCAGCTTCCTTTACTTTAGTTTCACTACCATAAGCAACATAATCATCATACTTAATAACTTCTGCTCTAATAAATCCTTTCTCGAAATCAGTATGAATAACACCTGCTGCCTGCGGTGCAGTAGCACCTATTGGGATCGTCCAAGCTCTTACTTCTTTTTCGCCTGCAGTAAAATATGTTTGTTGATTTAATAATTTATACGCTGCTCTAATTAGTACAGATGCTCCAGCTTCCTCTAGCCCCATATCCTGAAGAAATAATTGGCGCTCTTCATAATCTTCTAACTCCGTAATATCTGCTTCAGTACCAACTGCAAGAATTATTACTTCGGCATTTTCAGAAGCTACAGCTTCTTTTACTTTTTTCACATGATCATTACCTTCAACCGCAGCTCCTTCATCTACATTACAAACATATAAAACCGGTTTATCAGTTATAAACTGTAATGGTTTTACAAATGCCAAATGATCGTCTTCTGATACTTCAACTGCTCTAATTGATGTTCCTGCTTCTAACCCATCTTTTAGCTTTAGTAATACCGCCTCTTCTTTTTGGGCCTCTTTGTTTCCAGTTTTTGCAGCTCTTTTAATCTTATCCAGCTTCTTTTCTAGAGTTTCTAAATCCTTTAATTGTAACTCTATATCAATTGTTTCTTTATCTCTAATAGGATCTATAGAACCATCAACGTGAACAATATTATCATTATCAAAACAACGCAAAACATGAATAATCGCGTCAGTTTCTCTAATATTTCCTAAAAACTGATTCCCTAACCCTTCTCCTTTACTTGCTCCTTTAACCAAACCAGCTATATCCACAATCTCCACCGTAGCAGGCAAAACGCGTTCAGGATTTACTAATTCTTCAAGCTTTTCTAATCTCGTATCTGGAACATTTACCACCCCAACATTAGGTTCAATAGTACAAAATGGAAAATTTGCACTTTGAGCTTTTGCATTAGATAAACAATTAAAAAGTGTAGACTTTCCTACGTTTGGTAATCCAACAATTCCTGCTTTCATAGTATATATTATATAAGGTTGTACGCCAAATACATCCAAATTTTAAGAATGCAAAGATAATAGTATTATATCGTAGTAAACAAATACAAAACATATAGATTACCAACAAAACAAAATTGATTGAAATTCTATCACTATCATCCGAAACTTTTGAATTAAGATCGCTTGCGCTGCTAGAAACAAGAACCAATAATAATTGATTATCATTACATTATGTTTTTAATTTATTAAATATATTGAATTATATTTTGAAATGCTTTAAAAGATAAATTCTCAAAAACCAGGCTTTATAAATTCATAATAAAATAGTAGTCAATGTATTGGACTTAACAAAAGTTATCTTTCTGAAGACTTTCGGTTGGTTGTAAAATTCTATTAATTGTAAAAAACAATTTATCTTTTTTTAGTAATTTTAAAGTTTTAAAAACTAGAACCAATGAAATATCTAAAATTTGTATTTATTTTCTTTTTTATAATTCATATCCAGACAGGTTATTCGCAATCAACGGATAAAAATACCAGTGAGAATATAGAAAAAACCGAAGATACCATAACGAAACAAAATGTCTCTGAAGAAGTAGTTACTAAAATCATTAGAATTAAGGGCGCTAACGGAGAAGAGAAAGTTATTAAAGAGCAACAAGTCATCACAAAAACAAGTGATTTAAAAGCGGATCCAAAAGATACTGGAAAAATAAATCAGAATACGATTTATACTTCAGATGAAGTTGTGGTTAAAAACATATCACCAACTTCTAATGAAAAACAATATACTATGGTTCCCAAAGGAAAAGTCATCATTATAACTTTTACTGATGAAAAAGGTACCAGAATATCCAAAGCAAAAAAATTAAATAATGAATACTACCTTATCAGTAATGGTCCTAAGGATAATTGCATTGGACATATTGATGAAAACAAGAATCTAATTATAGAAACTTTTGATGTAAAAAATGATAGTATTATAAGTACATTATATAAAGCAGGTACGTTTTAAAGGAATATAAGAATCAATTAATTACTCTTATAATCTATTCACAAAAGGGTTTATTAGGTATTACATACAATTCTCCTCATAAACTGCTGTGTCTGGTTTCTGCCAATTACTATTATCTGCGAATTCTTTATCATCTACCTGAATACAAACAAGATCTGGATTTTCTCCAACTACTATAGACAAATTGGTATTATTCCCATTTTTGATATTCAGACTTGTTAATTCATTTGTTCTTCCCCAAAGCGAAGTTATTTTTTTTTGATTTGAACAATCAAAAGTTCTGATTTTATTACTACTAATATTAATACTTCTTAAATTAATATTAGTAGTGATATCCAGAGCATCAAGTGCATTATACTGGCAATCTACATATGTTAGTTCTGTATTATTAGAAATATCCAAATCGATAAGTTGATTATGCGCACAATCCAATTCTTTTATATTAATATTATTAGAAACATCTAAATGTGTTAATTGATTACCTGGACAATCAATATTCAATAGATTTACATTATTTGTAACATCCAAATTTGTGAGTTGATTTAATCCGCAACTTAATTCTTTTAATGCTATATTTTTCGAAATATCCAGATTAGAAAGTTCATTAGAGTTACACCATAGCTTCTCCAACGCAACATTTCTAGAAACATCTAAAAATGTAATTTTATTCCAGCGACAATCCAAAAACGTAAGTTGTACATGTTTCGATACATCCAGATCCGGAATTTGATTACTACTGTAGCCTAACTCGAGTAACTCCATATTATTAGAAATATCTAAACTTGTAAGTAAATTACCTCCACAATCTAACTTCATCAATTTTGTGTTATTAGTAATATCCAAATCAGAAATCTCATTCCCTACGCAATTCATTTCAATCAATTCTATATGCTGTAATATTTCTAAATTAGTTAATTGATTGTATGAGCAGTCTATAGATTTTAACAGCACATTTTTAGATATATCTATAGTTGTTAGTAAATTATCACTACAATCTAATGTAATTAATGAAGTAAAATATTCAATTCCTGATAGATCCGAAATCTCTCTTTTCTTAACATTTATATTTTCCACAATTTCCGCTTCTAGTACCGAAATTTCACCATCTTTATTCGTATCAATTGTAGGAGATACACTATTCAACAATGCATTCTTGAAATTAATATCAGTAAATATAATTTCCTCTACATCATTAAGGTTAATGGTTATGGATGCCTCTTTACTTTGACCATCTGCAATTACCATAACAATTGCTGTAATCTTTGGGTGTATCGAAAAATCCATAAGACTTCCAGTTTTCACAGTAAGTTCTCCTGTTTTAGAATCTATAAACAATGCTTCCTTTGGAGATTCATTTTTTAGACTATACACTAATGTTCCCCTATCTGTAGTTGCATTGATGCTACCAAGAGAAAAACCATCAAGAGGTTTTTCATTAATACTAATCTGAAAACTTTCTAAAGTAATAGTAGCGGGAGGAACAATTACGGTTTCATCATCTTTAGAACACGCTAAAAAAAATCCAATAAAAAGGATAATAACAAATTTTAAATTATTCATTTTGGGGGGTTTTAGAAACTCAAATATAAACAAAATTATAATACAGCTATAATGGCAAAACTACAATATCAATACCTTTATATACCATTAAACAAATCATTCTTAATTATATGTAATGACTCTCCAAGACAAGCTTAAGAATAATTGTAGTATATCATATTACATAAGTATACTTCAAAAATATAGCTATTACTCTCAAAATTTCATAGTAGTTTTTTATAAATGATATCAATTACAAAAAACTGTAAACAAGCATCATTAACATTCTCTAAACCGTTTATTTTTGGATACTATACTATTAGTAAATGTAAATATTGAATCAATGTTGAATATGAAATTTATATGTATTTCTAAATGATCAAACCTTTCTAAGAAGGATCATTAAATTTATTATGAATATATTTAAGGTATTAACAAACACTTAATCAAATATATTTATATGAAAAAAATCACAATCATTTTATTGGGCTTACTAGTCAATTTAGGGTTCGCACAGCAACCTGTAACTGGTATTATCAGCGATTCGGACGGTTCTCCTTTACCTGGAGTAAATATCATCGAAAAAGGAACTCAGAATGGAACCACTTCTGATTTTAATGGAAAGTATACTATTGAAGCTGATGCTACTAGTGTATTAGTCTTTAGTTATGTTGGTTTTGAAACACAAGAAATCGCAATAAATTCGCAATCTACTATTAATGTAACCATGTCCAGCGGATCACAATTAGATGAAATCATTTTAGTTGGATCGAGAGCTCTACCCAGAAGTAATACAACATCCTCTTTACCTATTGATGTATTACCTGTTAAGGAGTTGGCTTCGACCGGTCAAATTACATTTGATAAGGCACTGCAATATAGAATTCCATCATTTAATACGGTACAAACACCTGTAAATGATGCTACTTCGTTACTAGATCCATATGAAATTCGTAATATGGGACCTAGTAGAACATTGATATTAATCAATGGAAAACGTAAAAACCTGAGTGCCTTATTGTATACACAGACTTCTCCTGGTAGAGGTGAAACGGGCGCAGATATATCGGCTATACCTACCGATGCCATAAAAAGAGTAGAAATATTAAGAGATGGAGCTTCTGCACAATATGGATCCGATGCCATTGCTGGGGTAATGAATATAGTACTAAAAGATAATGCTAAGGATGGATCCGTTACATTACGTACTGGTGCGACCTCAGAAGGAGATGGAGAAACTATCGGAATTAGCTTAAATAATGGTTCTAACCTTGGAGAAAAGGGTTTTATTAACTATACCATAGATTTCTCTAAAGTAAATCTTGCTAATCGTCCAGGAACGGTTGATGCAGCAGGAGAAGCGGCAGATTTTGGAGCAGATATAGCCGATGTTCAATCTTTTCTATCGAGACGTCCTGATGCTGGAAACATTAATGGATCTCCTGAAACTACCACTTCTAAATTTTTAGCAAATGGAGGTTTCAATGCAGGTGAAGATACAGAAATCTATTTCAATGCGGCATATGTATATAAAAAGGTAAACAGTTTTGCTAATTATCGTACTCCTTACTGGAGAACTATACAGGATTTCCCATATTTAGGAAATTTTTTCCCAGGAAATAACCCTTTAACAACAGGAGATACGTTTGATGATGCATACGGTAACACTTTTAATGGGAATGGTTATGATGGGTATGTTCCTACTTTCGAAGGGAATTTAAATGACTATAACGGCACCGTTGGTTTTAGAACGAAGAAAAATGATTGGATTTATGATGGGAGTTTAACAGTTGGAGGCAATAGACAAACATATACGGTCAGCAATTCACATAATAGAAATGAAGTATTTTCTTTAAACTACAACCCAACAACAGATGAAATTGAACCAGTAAGGCTTTATCAAGAAAGAAGTCAAATTAGTTTTGATCCAGGAGGAACTCAATTTAATCATATTGTAGGAAACCTTGATATCTCTAAGGCTATATCAGATCAATTAGCAGTGGCATTTGGAGCCGAGTTTAGAAATGAAAATTTTACCATAATTGAAGGAGAGCTAGCCTCATATGATGGTGGTGGTGCAGATTCTTTTGCCGGTAACCGCCCTGAAAACTCCGGAAAATTTAATCGTTATAACTTTGGTGGTTATGTAGATGTATCCTATGATATTACGGAGGACTTACTCCTCAATGGAACAGCTCGTCTGGAGAATTACAGCGATTTTGGAGAAGCTTTTGTTTGGAAACTAAGTTCCAGATATAAATTTTTAGAAGATAAGATAACATTACGAGCTTCTGCTTCTACCGGATTTAGAGCTCCTACATTACATCAAATATATACGCAAAAAGCACAATATAGCTTTGTTCCTGGTCAAGGTATACAGGTAGGAGGTCTTATTAATAATGTATCGCCACAAGCACGTTTACTAGGAATAGAACAATTGGATGCAGAAGAATCTTTAAATTTTACGATAGGTCTCGGAGCTAGGTTATCATCTAATTTTAATTTCACTATTGATTATTATAATATCAAAGTAGATGACCGAATTGTTTTGAGTACTGAAATTGGCCCAACTACTGCAGGTGACACTCCATTAGATCAGGTATTACAGGACAATAATTTATCTGATGTAAGTTTCTTTGCTAATGCTATTGATACCCGAACCTCTGGTATTGATTTTGTAGCAAATTATAGGAATATTGGATTAGGCAGTGGAAAACTAGGATTTAGTCTTTCTGGAAATTATACTATTGAGAACGAAAGAGATGGTGCTGTTAAGAACCCTACAATAGTTGCCAATGCAGGTCAGTCTGTTGTAAATGATACACAAGAAGCTTTGTTCTTTACTTCTCGACCTAGAACCAAATGGATTCTTGGGGCTAGTTATGATATTGGTAAGTTTGGTTTCTCGCTTAATAATACGTATTTCGGAAAAACTGAGTTTGCTCAGCAAGGATTACAGGACTTAGAAGGTCTATTTACGAATCCTGCAGATATTCCCGCTGGTGCTGTTAGTGATGGAAGTTCTGACTTAAGAACAGAATTCACCCCTAAAATAGTAACTGACTTAGGAATCAATTATAATGCAACAGATAATATAACGATTGCATTAAATGTAAATAACTTATTAAACGTATTGCCAGAATGGGATTTTACTGATGCAACTGCGACAGGTCAAGCAATCTTAGATGGTGCAGATGTTTCTAATTCTCCATCAAATTTGATAACGTTTAATCAAAGATATTCTCAGATGACGTATGATGGGTATCATTTTAGTCAATTAGGAACTATGTTTAATTTATCTTTAAATTACAAGTTCTAGATTAATAATATTTAGTTAATTGATATATTATTAATTAAAAATATTATAGAGTCAAGCCCTGACAGGTTTCCAAAACCTGTCAGGGCTTATTGATTTAGGAAAAAATATTTCCCTCTCCTATTCTCTGTTCTATTTCTTCAATACTTGGATTCATTTTCCAGTATTCCCTATCTAAGAAAATATTTTGCTTTTGGGAAAAGGCATTACTGTACATAAAAATAGTACAATACCTATTGTGTGTTTTAGATACGTCATATTTATTTTTTTACAAACGATTCTATTACCATATTAATTTTTGCTTCTTCTTCGTAATCTTCAGAAAAAAGATGCTTGTATAAAGCTTTATTATCTACTTTAGTTTCTAGAGAAAGATTGGTATTTCTTCCATATACTTCATCCCATTTTTTTCTAACCAACACCCATTTCTCTTTGTTTTTCTTCCACCATTCACTTGCTACCTTACATCTACTATCATCCACCTTGACATATGTATTATATCCTTTTTCCTGAGCAAGTACTATATCTTCTTTTCCTTCTTCTCTAATTACTTTGCTGTTATCCTGATCATGTATCCAACCATTAGTTTTAATTTCATGTCTGTTTCCGCGAATAGTTACGTTATAATCATTTCTCTTTGTATACTCACGTCTTGGCAATGGTGCATCGGTTGTATTTTCCCAAAAACTCTTACCATCCACATGTACCCAAGTTGATGAACCTTCATAACGTGGACTATCATCTACCTGATATACTTTCTGAGTCCATTGCCCTTTTACATCGTTAGCTGACTTTTGTTTAAAATTCCAAACATTATCGCCATTATACATATAAAAATTAGTGTTTTCGAAAATCCAATCTTGTCTCCAGTGTTTTACGATGTGAGGTTCTGCTGGATTTCCTACCTGTAATAAGTGTTGAATAGAAATTTTATCATCTTTATCAACTACCAATTCTGCCCATTCTAAAGCCTTGTCCGTTTTTGTTTTTGAAGGTTTATATAAAGAATCTTTACTGTATTGAAAAGTTTCTGCGAAGTTAAAAGTAACCTCATAGCAACCACACATCTTTTTTATGGCATTAGCATCTTGTTCTTTTTTGGTTTGCGCATTTAGGGTTAACACGGTTAAAAATGCCGTTAGGGTGTACATTATTGTTTTCATTATTTCACTTATGAGTTAAAATTTTGCAGCAAAAATAATTATTTTTATTTATTCTAAATAAGAATAATACATATATTTACACATTATTAAGAATCATTTTAAATAAATATGGAATACCCTGGACTAAAAATTAAGTTTTTAATTTTTTTAATTCCGATAGTAACATATTCTCAAAAAGCCATCGTAGATACTACAACAGTTACCGAAATCGCTGAGGTTGTTATTACAGCCACCCGTACAGGACGTCAACTATCTTCTCTACCGCTTCCTGTAACATTAATTCCTAAAAAGAAAATGATACAATCTGGTACCATACGTCTTAATGAAATTCTGAACGAGCAAACAGGTATTATAACTATAGCTGATCAAAGTGGTTTTGAAGGTGTGCAGATACAAGGTATTGCATCGGATTACATACTTATACTAATTGATGGTGTTCCTTTAGTTGGTCGCCGTGCAGGTAATTTTGACTTAAGTAGGCTTACCGTTGGAAATATAAAACAAATAGAAGTTGTAAAAGGTCCATCGAGTAGTCTCTATGGCTCTGAAGCCTTAGGAGGCGTGATTAATATCATTACCGAAAAACCGGAATCCGAAGATTTTTCAGGTAACCTATCCTATCGAATCGGAAGCTTTACTCAACAAGACATTAATCTAGATATCGGACAGCGTTTTAAAAAATTTCGTTACGGAGTTTTCGCCAATCGCTTCTCTAGCAATGGCTATGACCTAAATCCCGAAATTGATGGACAAACGGTAGATCCTTTTACTAATTATACGGTAAATGGCCGGGTTTATTACGATTTTAATAAAAAAGTATCCTTATTTGCTTCCACTAGATTCTACAATCAGGAACAAGATACCGAGCTAACGAATAATGAGATACAATATAGCGGTGAGAATCTCGAAAATGAATGGAATCTACATACGAAACTAGATCATAATTGGAATACTAAACTTGTTACTTCCTATGAGTTGTATTATACTAATTATATAGCAACTGAGAAGGTTTCTGCCATAAACAATGCCCAAGATGTATTGAATGATAGTGATTTTGACCAAAAACTGCTTCGACCGGAACTACGTGGAACCTATACTTTTAAGAATACTAGTAAACTTACATTTGGAGTTGGCCTTCAATATGATGCCTTAGATCGTACTTATTTTGATGAGAAAGTAAATTTTAATTCCCAATACACCTATATTCAATACGATGTAAAACCAATTGACCGACTTAATATCATTGCTGGTGCACGTTTTGATAACCATTCTGAATATAGCAATCAATTTAGTCCAAAACTGGCCCTTCGTTATAAAATCACTAATGAAATTGCTGCCAAAGCTTCTATTGGGTATGGATTTAAAGCTCCTGATTTTAGACAATTATATTTTGATTTTACCAACTCTACCGTTGGCTATACGGTATTAGGATATAATGTGGCAATCGATAAACTTAGAGACCTAGAAGCTCAGGGGCAAATTTTAGAAACACTAATTCCTGAAAATGAATTACAAAATCCTTTAGAAGCAGAAAGTTCTATAGGCTATAATTTGGGTATTACATATAAAAAACAAAAATGGAACGCAGAACTAAATGTATTTCGTAATGATTTTAAAAATCTTATCGATACTAGAGTTATTGCCAGAAAAACAAATGGGCAAAATGTTTTTAGTTATGTGAATTTTGATGAAATATACACTACCGGTTTAGAGATTAACACTTCATTTAAACCTTTTAAGAACCTGAATATCAGTAGCGGTTATCAATTACTTTTTGCCTATGATAAAGCTAAGGAGAAGTTGGTTAAGAATGGGGAAGTATTTGCTCGTGATCCACAAACTAACCAAACGATAGCTATCAAAAAATCAGAATATTTTGGTCTTATAAACCGCTCAAGGCACAATGCAAATTTGAAAATTTTCTATGATATTTTTTCTGCTAAAGCAAATGTGAATTTCAGACTATTATATAGGAGTAAATATGCTCAGTTTGACACCAATGGGAATACATTAATAGATACCTATGATAGCAGTTTTATAGATGGTTTTATGACCGCAAATATAGCCGTTAGTAAAACATTTTACGAAGATTTTACCTTTCAGATAGGAGCAAATAATCTGTTTGATTATACAGACACTAATATCCCAACCATTCCGGGAATTCAGGGATACTTAAAACTTAATTATCAATTTTAATATTTAAATACAGTCAAAATGAAAAAAGTGAAATTTTTATTTTTAACACTAAGTATCATATTCGCATCTTGTAATAGTGATGATGATAACACTCCTGTTTCGAACCCAATAGAATCCAAGCAGGTAAAAAACCTGGAAGCACCACAAACTGGTGGTCAGGGACAACCTGATGGCGGCCCATATACTAAATTTGATTTTGCAACCGGAGAAGAAACAACTAGTGATACGGATTGGGACATTGCTTTTAGAGGAACTTCCATTGCTGTAAATGGAGGTACTGTTACCGGAACAACAGATGAACCGGCTCGTAATGGAAATGCCGGTGTATCTATTACTAGTGGAACATTTGCAAGTATAACCACTGCTGATGGACTTAGTTTTTCGCAAGATGCAGATGGGGCATTCGCAATTGCATCAGGTAGTGATAATGGTTGGTACAACTACTCTGGTTCCCCAAATCATCTTATTACACCAATCCCCGGAAAGGTACTGGTATTCAGAACCAGAAACGGTCACTATGCAAAAATCGAAATACTGAGTTATTATAAGGATGCTCCTGCAAACCCTAATGTTATGACAGATGCTAGTCGTCACTATACTTTTAACTACGTTTATAACCCTAATGCTGGAGAAAAATCTTTAAAATAAACCTGATCAAAAACGATACAATTGAAACATTCATAATTATACGTTGAGTTTGTGTTAAAAGTTATAATTTTTCAGTTTCAATTCAGACCCTCAGGAGTAGTTAACCTGGGGGTTGTTTTTTTATAGAAAGTAATTTAAGTATTTGTAAATAATATATTTAACATTGATTTTTAGAAGTATATTACCACCTTATGTCCTTTAATTATTATGTGTAACCTTAGGGGGTGACTCATGATGTTATATATAAATTGATTTGATTGTTAAATACTATTTTAAAGTGCGAATTACTTGAACAATAATCTTCGAGAGCTTAATATATGAAAAGTAATTCCTTATTCTTGTGACTAAAACATCTAAGTTACATCTCAATAACTTCGTTTTTCCAAAAAAGAAACTTTCTCTAGTGGCTATTTCGGAGTGACTGTTCCATGCATTTCGGTCAAATGATGATTTTTAATTAGAAATAAAGTCTAAATTAGTAATGGAAAAATTTAATCAAATATTCAAATCTCCCGAAGCTGAAGAAAGAATAAAAGCTTTAAATAATTATCTAACTAAATATATTTCAATACAAAAATATGATTTAGGTTATCTCAATATAAGTAATCTAATTTCAATTGTACGTAAATTTGGAGAGGAAAAAGAAACCACTGTTCTTGTCTCGGATAAGTGCCCAGAGGATATAAAAGGAATAGTATTGGCTGCAATTAAAAATTTTTCTGGAAATTAAAGTCTAAATAAACAATAAAAAGGCAACTATATAATAACGTTGCCGTGCATTTTAAAAAAGTAATGGATAAAAAAGCAAAATCAATTCTATTTAAAACATATTGGAGTTCCCAAGGTTGGAAACGTAAATATGAAACCGATCCTTTAGATTTTGAAGTCAGATCGAAAGGTCATTTCCTTTTTGCAAAGGCGCTAAATTTTTATAAATTAAACAAAAAATAAAAATGCGAAGATAAATCGATTGGTTCAGGTTTGCTTGCCTTGCTCCGATTCATATATTTGGCGTTGGCAGAATAAGAAAAACCAATAAAAATGACTAAGCTATTTACTTTATTAATAATCTTTTTTAGCTTATTAAGCTATGCTCAAAAAAATGTAATAAATGACAAAGTCACTAAAAAAGAACACTTTATAAAAAAAGCAATGCCATTAAATAAAAATCAACTAATAAATCAAGCAAATAAAATCATTATCTCAAAATATCCTGAATTTACATTCGATTCTCTAAAGTATGAAATCACAGCCTGGAAAAACTCCAAAAAAACTATAGTTAAATACAGACGTATTATCAGGTTTACCCCTCTTAACAAAAAGAATGAAAATTTACGGTATGATTTTGAAGTTAACCTAACAAACCAAAATATCTCGCCTTTTGACTATTATGGACTGGACAAATTTTACTTTCCCACTACTGATGAACAAGAGAAAATTGATTTTGTTATAACAAATTTTGGCTTACCGCATAGTGGTTTTGATAACAGTATTATTGAAGAATCTGATAAGTATTATATAAACATAGATAATGACACTTCGTTTGGCCGTTACTGTATAGATAAAATAACAGGTGAAGAGTTTATGGATGAGATAATAGAAGGAAGTTATGAACCAATGCCTCTCGAAGACCTACCTGAATTAATTAATACAGACCCACTGATTGAAATTAAAGAATAATGATTTATTTTTTTTAATTAAAAGCCGGTAGCAAAATAATAACTAATACCTATAAGTTATAAAAAACATAGGCTCTTGTGTGAAACCCAAAGTTCTACACATTTTAACAAAATCCACTAAATATAAAATGTGACGTTTATAGAAAAAAAGATAGAATCAAAATATTTATATTTAGTTAAGTAATAAACCGAAACGTAAGGTCTTATCACCTTCCCTACGCTTCTTACACGTAACATTGTAAATAATTCCCCACATCAGAATCCGATTAATTCCTCGAGCTAACGAAGCGCAAAAATTAATCTAAATATTGGTGGAAATTGATAAATTTGACAAAAATATAATCAACTGAATATCAATAACAAAAATTTGACGTTAGTCGAGATTAAAGAAATGAACCCAATAATAGAAACCGAAAGATTAATTCTTCGTGAATTTACTGTTAATGATATTGAAGCCGTTTATGAATTCAACTCTAATATTGAACTTCACAAATATACTGGTGATGAGATAATAAAATCAAAAGAAAGAGCTAAAGAAATAATTACAGACATTTGGTTAAAAGACTATAAAAAATATGGGTATGGTAGATGGGCAGTAACTTATAAACCTGAAAATAAAATTATTGGTTTTGCAGGATTGAAATATTTGACGGAAATAAATGAAACAGATATTGGATATAGATTTTTACCTAAATATTGGGGAAAAGGATTAGCATCCGAAGCGTCTAAAGAAATTATAAAATATGGTTTTAATAAATTGAAACTGGATAGAATCATAGGAATTGCTATGCCCGAAAATATAGGTTCCTGGAAAGTTCTTGAAAAAATTGGTTTAACATTATATAAAGTTGATGAATATGATGGTGACGGAAAAGATTACAATTGGTATAAAATTGACAAATAAAAACTACTTAAATAACTAAACATTGTAGTTGTCCAAATGAATTGAAGTCAGTTAGTTATAGTTATTCTTTTATTATTATTATTATTATTAGCACTATGAAGAACCAAAAGGATATTCATAAAAAACAGCCAACTATTGCTAATTGACTGTTCTTACTGTTTTTTTTAAATTCTTACCTTCTCGATTTTGATTTCGTTCTTTTACAAACGAATGCTATCAAAGATGATTACTCCATAAGAGATTAAAGTTTTATAAACTGAGTTGCCAACTCCCCTTTGTCCGTAGTAATTTTCATTACATAGGTGTTCGGAAATAAGAAACTCACATTCATAGTTCTAGTAGTTCCGAAATAAAAACCTACTAGATTTCCTCCAATATCATAGATAAGAATATGATTAATAGCAATACTATCATCCAATACATCCAGATTTAATATTCCTGTGGTAGGATTAGGAGATAACGTAAAGTAATCAGAAAATGTAGGCTCTTCTGCCACTTCTCTTTTTACAGTTACAATCTCATCTTCAGTAATTATAGGAAAATTAAAATCAAAATAAATAGCAGCACTATTTACAATCTCATCCCCTTCTACTAAATTATCTTTGCTTTGTATTTTAAATAATACATACCCATCATTATTCGCATCATCAAATGGAAGATTGATATTATTAAATGTGAATTCAATTTCATTTCCATTAGTGATTGTTGTAGAATACGAATGACTAGACTTTAATGGTACAAAAGACTCTATATCCAACTTAGTCGTATCAATAACATCGGTAACACCGATATTTATAGCATTTGCAGTTCCTTCATTTTCAAAACGAATTAGGTAATGTAAGTACTTACCAACGTCGTCTGGATCTAAAATAGTACCTTCTAAACATGTTTTATCATTAGGATCATAAGAATTTACTACGGTTTGTGCCAACACCATAACATTATTATCCGGTGTTTCATCTGTTGCTCCAGTGACAGTAGCTGTAAAATTTAGAATATCACCACTATTTAACGGATTAGTAGCATCTGTAGGCGTATTTAATAGAAAACTTACAGGTATTTCTACGGTTTCCATCGGTAGTAAATCAGAGAAGCTCCATGTCAATTGCCCATTATTATTACTATCTATTGCTGGAGCCGAACTTACATAGTTTAATACAGCATCCTGATAATCCAATGTAATCGTTCCAGATTGTGTCGTAGTACCATTGTTGGTATAGGTTATTTGGTAATTCGCTTCAAAACCTGGTCTTGCATTTTCTAATGGAATTATGGTTACTTCTAAATCATTAAAACTACCTAAGGATTGTACACAATAATCGGTAGTTAAAGTTGCTAAACCATCTGGTATAATTGTTGGTGTAGGTAAAATAGGTGTTGAAAATGTATAATATGTTAAATTTTCTATTGATGGTACAATGAAATAAGTATCATCTGCCAAAAACAAGTTATATACTCCTTGTTCATTTGGATATACCCAAACTGGTTGCCCACCAGTTAGAGAAATTGCTGAGACTCGTAACCCTCCACTAAAAGGAACATCGCCATTATCACAACCATTACCATCTATATCATAAGTAACTCGCCCCTGAATATGATTAGGAGAATCATCACAGTCCCTAGAAAGTATACAATTTGTTTGGTTAGCACTTACTAAAAGTCCAAAGATGTCATTTATATGTTCTTGATCTACACATATAAACTTTAATTCAGGACACCTATTTAGCGTTATTTTTGATCCTAAAGGCTGCCCCGTCATTAATACAGTTCCTAAAAAAGGATTTTCTGAAAAATCTATTCTATCTAAAGAACAAGATCTTACATCTAGTGAAGCAATACTTGTGTTTCTAATAAAGAGATTATTTAATTTTATATTATTAGAAAGATCTATCTCCGATAAATTAGGTGACGATAAACCTAAAACCTCAAGATTAATATTATTAGACACATCAATATCTGTTAGGTTATTATCATATTGTAAAGTCAGGGTTTTTAAATTAATATTATTAGATACATCAATATTTGTTAAATTATTTCTAGATAGGGATAACAAAAATAATTTAGTAGCATTAAACACATTAACGTTTGTTAAATCATTATTATCTAAATAAGCAATTCTTAACTCTGTATTATTGGATAAATCAAGATTTGTTAGATTATTCTCTTTTAAAGTTAAATTTAATAATTTAGTGTTATTAGATAAATCAATTTCTGTTAATTCATTTCCATGTAAATTTAGGCTTGTTAAATTTGTAAAATAGGCTATCCCTTCTGCATCTGCAATTCCTTTGTTTAATAATAGTAAGTTTTTCAAAGACTTTGCTTCTTCTTCACTTATTTCGCCATCACCATCTGTATCAACTCCTTCATCCAAAAGCGCATTTTTAAAATTGGTATCAGGAAAATTGATTTGAGCATTCCCAATAGTGAATATACTTATGAGCATACTCAGAAATAATAAATTTTTTTTCATGTTTATTTAAGTTTAAAATGATTTAAATCCTTGAATAATTTAAGACGTTCAAGGTTTTCGTCTTTGTTTTAAAATGACTTTGTAATGCCTATTAATACGGATACCAAGAAGCAGATGAACAACTTTCACAACACCAGCGTCCACCGTTAGAAACATGACTTAAAGCTTCTTCTTTGCTTACATCAAAAACTAAATCTCCTCCTCCACAAGTGTCATCATGTCTTCCAGGAATTGTACATGGTATTATTGCCGCACACGAGCCACTTTGGACACCTCCTCCCGTTACACTTTTTTGTTCCGTTTTACTTAATATTCTTCCAAAAGCTAAAATTTCGTTTAACATATTATTATTTTAAAAATTAGTAATGAATTGGATAATTTCCCCGAAGGGTTTACAATAGAATGTAAAATTACCTAGTCTGGCTTTTTGAAAAAAAAAAGTATCATGTCCATTTATAAATAGACAAATAGAAATCGGATTAAAAACCTATAAAACAAATTAATAGCAGCTTTAAATTATTTTACAAATCCCCCGAATTAGTAGTCCTAATCTTACTATTTTATAGTTTAGACCTATACCCTAAACAATAATGATTGGGTGATTTTGCTATTAATCTTATAGTGATGCTCCTCAATTATATGATTAGGTCATCAATATTTATTCAGAGCTGTATCAATATGCATTAGATACTCTGGATGATCAACCAAATCATTATGTTTCCCGCCATCAATAGTTACCATGTTTTTTTGTAATTGAGTAGTAGTATTATATAACTTAAGACCTGAAGAATAAGGCACTATTTTATCTGCAGTGCCATGAAAAATGGTTATTGGGCATCGAACTTCTTTTATATGTTTATTAGAAGGAAATTTATACTTTACTAAATGACGTATTGGAATAATTGGTAACCATCCAGAAACTAAATCCTCCATAGAATAATAAGGAGTTTCTAAAATAAGGTTTCTCGGTTGATTTTCTGAAGCAATTTTTGAAGCAATACCGGTTCCCAGAGATCGACCATATACTATAATATCTTTTTCTGGATACTGCTTTAATGTATAGTTATAAAACTGTTGCGCATCTGTATATAAATTAGTTTCTGTAATTGTACCTCCGCTTTTTCCATAAGTTCGGTAATCCATAACAATCACATCATAGTTCTTTTGTGCAAAAAAAGAAGTTATCCTACCCCATCTAGCAAGGTTTCCTTTATTACCATGAAAATATAAGATGACGCCATTAGGTGCCTCATTCTTAAAATGAATAGCATTAAGCTTTACGCTATCATTCGTTTCTAAATAAAATTCTTCAAAAACATGATCAAACGTATATATAAAGTTCTTAGGAAGTTTTTCTGGCTGGAAAATAATTTTGTTTTGAAAAAAATACAATAATCCTATTCCCATAAAACATACAATACATATCCATTTTAGAAATAACTTAAGCCTTGACATTTGCTTTATTTCCAGAATGTTTTACTCCAATACTTGTATTGGACAAATTGATTTTTTTTAATTTAGAATTAATAATCTCTCCTAGCATTTTATGATAGGATTCAAAATTATTTAAGTTTTTATGCCCTCCACCAATTACGGTATACAATCTGGTAAGTTTCGGACGTATTTTTGATAATTTTACACTAGACTTAAAAGGAATCAACTTATCCTGTGTTCCATGGATAATGTGAATAGGGCAATTTACATACTTTAGCCATTTATAAGTAGGAATGGGATATCTCATAATTAGCGAGATTGGCATAAATGGAATGAACTTTCCCGCTACTTTATTAAGGCTATAATATGGTGCATCCAGGATTAACATCCTAGGATTATTTATAGAAGCGAGTTTAGTTGCAAAACCAGATCCCATGGATCTGCCATATACAATGATATACTTCTCATCAACTCTATCTCTAATCTTGTTATACACAAACTGAAGATCTCTCTTAATAGCTTTAAAAGAACGTCTTCCCGTGCTTTTTCCAAACCCCCTGTAATCCAACATAAATACATCATATCGATGTCTTGTAAAATCTACTGCAAATTTACCCCAACCTTTAATACTTTTAGAATTCCCTTTTAAATATAACACTACTCCTTTGGGATCTTCTACTTTAAAATGTAACCCATTAATAGTTGCCCCATCTCTGGTTTCTAAATTATATTCTTCTACAACCTGATTATTATAATGAAACTGGAAATCTCTATCCAATTTTTCTGGTTTGAAAATAAAATATTCTTGTAGATAGTATAATGCTATACTTGCAATGATATATACCGCAAGAATAATAATCGCTATGTATCCCCAATTTGGCATATTATCATCCCTTATAGTTATTATAAGTAACTAATTTACAAAAAATTAAGGGTATCCCATAAAAAAATCCTGCCGAAGCAGGATTCTAATTAACTTATAATTATAGTCATCTATTATCGTCTAGCATCATATATTCTAAAACGAACACCTACTCGCGCATATATATCAAAGAATTTACTGTTACCTACATCAAAAATCAAATCATCGTTTTCTTTTAAGTTATTAGTAAAATCATTCATTACCCCAGCTTCTGCAAAAATATCGAACATCTCTCCTATCATCTGAGAAAACCCAACACCATATACTCCGCCAATTACCAATTGTTCATAAGAATCAGTTTCTAGTTCTACATCTCCTAATTCTACATTAGCATTAAATCTAAAAGTGGGACCTACATTTACAAAAGGACGAAAACGAGCTTTTCCACTATTAAATAAATATCTGAATTTAGGGCTAAACCCTACTTGAAGAGCCTTTACATTTATATTACGATTAAAAGCTATATCATCTGCAATAAAAATAGATAAATTCGAAAGATCTATCTCGCTATTTCTTTGCAATACTTCTACAGAAAAAACAATACTGGTTTTGGCGCGAACTCCCATGACATACCCATAACCCGCATTAAAATAAAAACCTGTACCACGATTGGTATCCACATTATCTAAATTAAGACTTGAGTTGGTTATACCACCAGAAACTTCCCAACGGTACTGTCCATAAGAGGTAATAGAAAACATTGCTATTAAAGCAATAAGTATATTTTTTTTCATAATTATATGATTAGATTTGAGGTTAATTATTTGACGAAAATACTAAAATTAAAAAAATGATAATAAAAAAACCTGTCTAAACAGACAGGTTTTTTTTAAATTTTATTAGGTATACATTATTCTTTATGCATAAATGCCTGCTTTTCTAACAAGAATTCTTCTGTTTCTACAACATCTTCATCAGGAACACAACAATCTACAGGACATACTGCTGCACATTGTGGTTCTTCGTGAAATCCTTTACACTCCGTACATTTATCTGGTACTATATAATAAACTTCATCACTTACTGGTTCCTGAGACTCTTCAGAATTAACAGCTTTACCTCCTGGTAGTATTACATCTCCTTCCAAATCAGTACCGTCTGCATATCTCCAATCATCTGCTCCTTCATAAATTGCGGTATTAGGGCATTCCGGCTCACAAGCTCCACAGTTTATACATTCGTCTGTAATTATAATTGCCATAGCTTTTTTTATTCTAAATTTGCACCACAAAAATAACTCCTATACTAGTCATAAACAAATAAGAAATGGTATTAAATGATCGTATCAACGCTTTTGCAGAACTTGGGCAGTTCTTAAGTCAGTTTAAACCTACTGGTTATAAGAAAGTTAACACCGTAAATCATAATGATGTTTTTTTTGATCAAATGATCGAAAAAATACAGTCTGCAAAGCATTATAATGGCTGGTTTACAGAAGAAAATATCGAATTCTCATTATCCCATTGGGGTGACATACTTACTAAATCTAATCTAGAACAGTGGTTACGTCCTTATTCTATATCTAACACATCTGCTAAAACCATTGGAGTAATCATGGCCGGAAATATTCCTTTAGTAGGATTTCATGATTTTATTTCAGTACTTATCAGTGGTCATAAAATTCTGGTCAAACAATCATCTAATGACAATCAATTACTGCCTTTTTTAGCATCATACCTTACAGCAGTAGAACCGAGATTAAAAGACTACATTACATTCACTAACGAAAAATTTACTGATTTTGATGCTATAATAGCTACAGGAAGTAATAACACCGCAAGATATTTTGAGCATTATTTTGGCAATAAACCTCATATAATTCGTAGAAATAGAAACTCTGTGGCCGTACTTACCGGTAACGAATCTGCTGAAGAATTAACTGCACTCGGAGAAGACATATTCAGGTATTATGGATTAGGTTGTAGAAGTGTTTCTAAAATTATGATACCCGAAGGATATAACTTTGATTTATTTTTTACATCTATTTACCCGTATAATAATATTATCAAAAGTGCTAAATATGCTAACAATTATGATTATAATAAAGCAGTTTATTTGATGAGTAATTATAAGCTTATAGAAAATGGTTTTTTAATGCTGAAAGAAGATACCAGTTATAGTTCTCCCATTGCTTCATTATTCTACGAAACTTACGCATCCATACCAGAGCTACAGCAAAGGTTTGAAGATGAAAAAGATAGTATTCAATGTATAATTAGCAATAATTTTTCTGATAACAGTATTGATTTTGGAACTTCTCAGAATCCATCATTATCTGATTATGCAGATAATATTGATGTTATTGATTTTTTAATAAAAACTAGTTAAATAATTATCATTTTGATAATGATATTATAATAGATTATTAGCACCTTTGTGATGTCTTTTTGTAATAAATCAAAGAGTTACGAAGTTATAAATTACTAAATAAAAATAAGACCAAGACTACTAATGAAAAAGCATAATTTTAGCGCAGGACCATGTATTTTACCGCAAGAGGTATTTAATGAAGCTTCACAAGCAATATTGGATTTTAATAATTCTGGTCTTTCATTAATCGAAATCTCTCATCGAAGTAAAGATTTTGTTGATGTGATGGAAGAAGCTCGTAGTTTAGTGCTAGAATTAATGGGGCTTGAGGGTAAAGGATATAAAGTGTTATTTTTACAAGGAGGTGCTAGCACACAATTCTTGATGGCTGCATATAATTTATTAGAATCAAAAGCTGGATACATTAATACGGGTGCCTGGAGTAATAAAGCTATTAAAGAAGCTTCTATTTTTGGAGAAGTTATAGAAGTTGCTTCTTCTAAAGACGCTGGATATAACCATATTCCTAAAGGATATAAAATCCCGAAAGGTTTAGACTATCTTCATATTACCAGTAATAATACAATATATGGTACTCAGGTAAAAGAATTTCCAACCTCAAACTCTCCTTTAGTTTGTGATATGAGTAGCGACATATTTTCTAGACAATTGGACTTTTCTAAATTTAGTTTGATATATGCCGGAGCCCAAAAAAATCTTGGACCTGCAGGAACTACTTTAATAATTGTTAAAGAAGATATATTAGGTAAAGTAAGTCGACAAATTCCGTCAATGTTGGATTATCAGGTACATATTAGTAAAAGTAGTATGTTCAATACACCTCCTGTTTTTGCAGTATATACTTCGATGCTTACATTACGATGGATAAAAAAATTAGGTGGAATTAGCGCCATGGAAGAACGAAATGAGAAAAAGGCAAAACTTTTATATTCAGAAATTGATCTAAATCCATTATTTAAAGGGTTTGCTGCTAATGAAGACAGATCATTTATGAATGCTACTTTTTCTCTTGTCGATGAAGATCTTAATGAAACTTTTGATGCTATGTGGAAAGAGGCAGGCATTAATGGATTAAATGGTCATCGAAGTGTCGGAGGATATAGAGCAAGTATATATAATGCATTATCTATAGAGAGTGTTGCCGTATTAGTAGATATTATGGGTGACCTAGAACGTAAAGCATAAGTCAACTCAATAGTTAAAAATTAAAAATGAAAGTATTAGCAAACGACGGGGTATCTCAAAGTGGAATTGAAGTACTCGAAAAAGCTGGATTCGAAGTGCAGACTGTAACTGTTGCTCAAGATCAACTAGTAAACTATATTAATGAAAATGAAATTACAGTTTTATTAGTTAGAAGTGCAACCAAAGTTAGAACAGATGTCATAGACAATTGTAAGTCTCTTAGGGTAATTGGACGTGGCGGTGTTGGTATGGATAATATCGATGTAGCTTATGCTCGCGAAAAAGGATTGCATGTGATAAATACTCCTGCCGCATCTTCTGGATCAGTGGCTGAGTTAGTTTTTGCACATTTATACGGAAGTGTTCGTTTTTTACACGACTCTAACCGTAATATGCCTTTAGAAGGAGATAGTAAATTCAAAAACCTTAAGAAAGCATATGCAGGAGGTACCGAATTAAGAGGTAAAACACTAGGTGTAATAGGAATAGGACGTATTGGTCAGGCCACAGCTAAGATTGCTATTGGTGTGGGAATGAACGTCGTTGCTTTTGATCCATTTATTGAAGAAGTAGACATTCCAGTAGATTTTTTCGATGGTCAATCATTAAATTTTAAAATTAAAACTGTTTCTAAAGAAGAAGTGCTTAAGCAAGCCGATTTCTTAACCTTACATGTGCCTGCTCAGAAAGAATATGTTATCGGTAAACCCGAAATAGCACTAATGAAAGATGGAGCCGGAATTATAAATGCCGCACGTGGAGGAGTTATTGATGAAGTTGCACTAATTGAAGCTTTGGAAAGCAGCAAACTAAGTTTTGCAGGTCTGGATGTATTCGAAAATGAACCAACTCCCGCAATAAAAGTATTAATGAATACAAAAGTATCATTAACACCGCATATCGGTGCTGCAACAGATGAAGCACAAGATCGTATTGGTCAAGAATTAGCAGATCAAATTATTACTTTGCTAAAGTAAATTTCTATCTGTGATCCATTGAGGGTTTCTAATCCCCAAGAGGATTACCATGAAAACGAAATAATGTATCCGTTGGATATATTTTGGGGTTGCCCCAAGGTAGTATCTCGATAATATAAACACCTTTCATTCCTAGTAGAATAAAAGGTGTTTATCATGAAAAAAGTACCTACATCGGTAAAAATGTCTTTTAATCTATTTTAAGTTAAAATAATCACAAAACTCTTCTGTTATTTTATGAATAAAAGACGTAAATTTAGGTTCACATAATAAAAAATATAAATCATGTCTGGAATTTTAGATCTATTAAATAGTCCTATCGGAAAACAAATTATTAGCGGTGTTAGTGATCAAACGGGTCAGCCTGCGGATAAAACTGGAAATTTACTAAGTATGGCTATGCCTGTACTTATGGGAGCAATGCAAAGAAATGCTTCTACTCCTGAAGGTGCTTCAGGTTTATTAGGAGCATTGTCAAGTAAACATTCTGGTGGTATACTAGATAATCTAGGAGGTCTATTTAATGGTGGTGTTGAAGAATCCGTTACCAATGATGGAGCCGGAATACTAGGACATATACTAGGTGGTAAACAACCTGTTGTAGAGAATGCACTTAGTGAGAAATCAGGTATCGATGCAGGTTCTGTTAGCCAAATCTTAAAAGTTGCAGCTCCAATCCTTATGGGAGTTCTTGGCAAGCAAGCTTCTCAAAATAATGTATCTGATGCTAACGGATTAACTAGTTTACTAGGTGGAATGCTTGGTGGAGGAAGTGGTTCTAAGGAACAATCCTTAATTGAATCCTTTTTGGATGCAGATGGAGATGGTAGCATCCTTGATGATGTAGCCGGAATGGTATTAGGTGGAGGAAGTAAAAAAGGCGGACTAGGAGGTCTTTTAGGAGGTCTTTTTGGAAAATAAAACATATATAGCATTTATAAGTTAAAGAATGCTAACCCTGCATAAATGTTAAAGCCAAAGGTAATTCTTTGGCTTTTTTGTATCTTACCACTTAGAATCATGAGAAAAATAGTTTACATAATAATTTTAGTTGTTTTAGTATATAGTTGTAGCACTGTTAATCATAAAAAAGTTACTACTAATGCGGTTACTTCGAGCAATACATTGGATACCTTAAGAATTGCCAATGATAGCTTGGAGTATGAAATTATTATAATCGAACCAGGATTTAATGGCTGGTTGGCTACTCAAAGGCCCCGAGAATATTACTCGGTAAGCTTTCTTGAAAGTAGAAACAGACAATATGTGATTGAATATAATCAACGTGTAATGCAGCCTTTACAATTTGATTCTAATATATATATGCAAACTATAGACTATCAGCCTCAAATACGTTATGGATTAGAGGTCAATTATTTGTTATATAATTACTTCTTATTCTTAGAACAACGCTTTCGCCAACGTTTTATCGTAAGTAGAAGACTAAGATTTTGACAATGAAAATTTTCATTGTAATTTTGCGCCATGCAAAAATTTAAAAACCGTTGGGAAATAAAAGATAATTGGCAATTAATTTTTCCCTTTTTAGGAATTATAGGTCTTCTTTTTTCGGCATACCTTCTAAGTAAAAGAGTAGCTAAAGGAATCTTCAATTTCACGGAAACACAAGAAGATGTATATATGATATCAATATCATTAATTACATTAATATTGTTTGTTCTTTTATTAATCGGAACTCTTAAAATTTTCACTGTATTAGAAAAAAAATGGAAAGTAAGTTACCGATGGGAACTCATTGCCATTTTTATAGTATTTGCTATTACTGGTTCTACAGCGGCAAAAATTTCTGATCCTATTCTATCACTACTAGGGTTGCGTGAAGAATCAACCAATGGATGGGTATATTGGCCATTAAGAATTTTTCTGATATTTCCAGCTTATCAAGTTCTCCTGATAATTGTAGGATGGTTATTTGGTCAGTTTAAATTTTTCTGGGAATTTGAGAAAAAAATGCTTCGTAGACTAGGTTTTGCACGATTCTTAAAAGATTAAGAAGGATCTACCTCGATAACATCTTCTACCTTTTTCTTTTTAATTACATAAGTGTATACCCACATTATCGTAAACGAAGGAATAAAATCTAAACCGGGAATTGCTTCTTCGATAAATGTAAAAACTCCTGCCGCTTTACCAACATTTCCTTTATACATTTTAGTCATTAATATTGCAGCTAATGGAGCCCATACTACATCACCTAAATCTCCAATTATAGGAATAATAAAAGAGGATGTAATAACTCCAATAATATCAAAAAGGATGCTCAATCCAAGTTTTTTATAGGTTTCTTTTGTCATAGTAAATTATTAATTTAAAGTAATTTACAAAAAACAAAGCAAAGAGCATTCCAAAAATACGCTATGTTAAATCAGAAGTAATAAGTCTTAAAAATTCTGTTCTTGTTTCTATTTTTTCAAATTGACCTCTAAACCCCGAGGTTGTTGTAACAGAATTTTGTTTTTGTACTCCACGCATCATCATACACATATGAGAAGCTTCTATCACTACTGCTACTCCCTTCGGTTTTAAGGTAGTATTAATACACTCCAGAATATCATGTGTCAATCGTTCCTGTACCTGTAACCTTCTAGCAAATACATCCACAATTCTTGGTATTTTACTAAGACCTACAATATACCCATCAGGTATGTATGCAATATGAGCTTTTCCAAAAAATGGTAACATATGGTGTTCGCATAGAGAATATAACTCAATATCTTTTACAATAACCATATCATCATACCCTTCTTTAAACATGGCTCCTTTCAAAATTTCTTCAGGGTTCTGATCATATCCCTGTGTTAAGAACTGCATGGCCTTTGCAGCCCTCTCAGGAGTTTTTAGAATACCTTCTCTTTTTACATCTTCTCCAAGGTTACTTATGATAGATTCAAATTTACTTTTAACCTCCTCGGTCACTTGCATATTATATTCTTCAAATTTCGTATATGACATTCTATGTATGTTAATTTTGTATTTCCTTTTTCAACTTATTTTTATAAGTCGCCTGCAATTTACTCAGTTTTGGGTTAATCACAAACTGACAGTATGCTTGATTACTATTTTGATTATAGTAATTCTGATGATAGTCTTCTGCATTATAAAAAGGGCCTAATTCAGTTACTTCTGTTACAATTGGACTATCAAAAACGTTTTCCTTATCAAGTACTTCAATTAATCCTAAAGCCAATTCTTTCTGCTTTTCGGTTGTATAAAAAATTGCACTTCTATATTGTGTGCCGCGATCTGCTCCTTGTCGATTCAAAGTTGTAGGATCGTGAGTAGCAAAAAATACCTCTGATAATTCATGAAAACTTATCACATCTTTATCATATTCTATTTTTATAGCTTCTGCGTGACCAGTTCTACCAGTAGTTATTTCACGATATGCAGGATTTTTAATAGTTCCTCCTGTGTATCCTGAAATTACTTTGTGGACTCCTTCTAAACGCTGAAAAACTGCTTCAGTACACCAAAAACATCCTCCAGCGAAAACGGCTGTTTCTATATTATTAATTTCCATAATATTGTTAAATAATATATTTTGTTGAACGAAAATAAGAATATCCTAAACAACGCTATCCTTTTTTAACTTTTCATTAATATGACCTTTAAGCATTCGAATTTAGTTTCATCGATAAATCTATATAACCTAAAAAATCTTATACAGGATAAAGAAAATAAACCTTATTAAAAAACAAATATGCAGGTATCTTTTATTTTGATGTTTATATGGTATTGAGTACTTTCACTCTTCCAAGAAACATATTAAATGATCAAAGCAACTAATATCCACAAAAATTACGGAAACCTACACGTGTTAAAAGGAGTGGATTTACATATAAAAGAAAGCGAAATTGTATCGATTGTTGGAGCTTCCGGAGCTGGAAAAACCACACTACTTCAAATCCTGGGAACTCTAGACAAAGCTGAAGATAAAAACAATAGCAACTTAACTATAAATGGAAGTAAGGTGAGTTTGTTAACTCAAAAACAATTATCAAAATTTAGAAATGAAAAACTAGGGTTTATATTTCAATTCCATCAATTGTTACCAGAGTTCACAGCGATCGAAAATGTCTGCATTCCTGCTTATATTAAGAAAGTTCCAAAAAGTGATGCTATAAAAAGAGCTAAAGAGCTATTAGATTTTTTAGGACTGGGACATAGATATGATCATAAACCAAGTGAATTATCTGGTGGAGAACAGCAGCGTGTGGCAGTAGCTCGTGCATTAATCAATAATCCAAAAGTAATTTTTGCTGATGAGCCATCTGGTAATTTAGATAGTGAATCGGCAGAAAACCTACATCAATTGTTTTTTAAACTCCGAGATGAATTCGGACAAACTTTTGTCATTGTCACTCATAATAAAGGACTAGCCGATATGGCGGATAGAAAATTAGTGATGGTAGACGGTAAAATTATTGGATAAATGAATATCATAATATCGGATACCAGAGATATCAAACTAATTGATATTGTTACCTTATACAATGCTAATGAATGGAGTTCTGCAAAAAAACCAGATCAGTTGTACAAAGCACTTATGAACTCTGATTCTTTGATTAGTGCCTGGGATGGAGAAAAACTTGTTGGTTTGGGTAATGCTATTTCTGATGGTCATTTAGTGGTGTACTATCCACATTTATTAGTTCTTCCGGAATATCAAGGAAAAGGAGTTGGAAAACGTATATTGCAAAAAATGCAAGAAACCTATAGTGATTTTCATATGCAAATGCTCACTGCAGATGGAAAAGCAATTGATTTTTATGAAAAAAATGGGTTTGAAGTTGCCGGCGAAACTAAACCTATGTGGATATATAGTGGTAATGAACATTAAACTGGATACTACATGAAAAAATTATCCAAAGCTGAACTTAAGGAATTCTTAGACGAGAAAGCCTTATTTTATGAGCAGCCCAAGTTTATAGAAACAGATCCCGTACAGATCCCTCATTTATTTACGAAAAAAGAAGATATAGAAATAGCGGGATTTCTAACAGCAACTATTTCTTGGGGGAATCGTAAAAGCATACTCACCAATGCACATAAATTGATTTCCCTAATGGGTCATGCTCCATTTGATTTTACTTTACATCATACCGAAACTGATCTAGAAAACTTAGAAGATTTTGTTCATAGAACTTTTAATAGTATTGATTTAAGGTATTTCATCAAGGCTTTACAACATCTTTATAATAAGTATGGTGATATGGAAGGCTTTTTTAAGCAGTTTAAAGATGAAGAAAACCTTCAGAATGCAATTCATTATTTCAAAAAAGAGTTTTTCTCTTTACCACACCAATCCAGAACAGAAAAACATATTAGTGATCCCCATAAAAATTCTGCTGCCAAGCGTATCAATATGTTTTTTCGATGGATGATCCGTAATCCTGATGCGGGAGTTGATTTAGGTATATGGAAAAACCTATCTTCCAAACAATTATCGTGCCCATTAGATGTTCATTCTGGCAATGTTGCCAGAAAATTAGGATTACTATCCCGTAAACAAAATGATGGGAAAGCTTTATCGGAACTGGATACTAAATTAAGGGTATTGGATTCCATAGACCCTGTAAAATATGACTATGCACTATTTGGGCTTGGGGTTTTTGAAAAATTTTAAGTTTAGATTTATTCTAAACAGTAAAGATTAATTTACATTAACAACATTACAGTGATGATTCTTTAATAAACATACAACATCTTCATAAAGTGCAAAAGATGAGGTGTACGCTACTTTTGTAAAAACGATAAAAAAGTACACTGTAATGAAAAAATTTCTTAATGTAACCGCAATATTTTTTGCTTTATTCTTAATTTCTTGTAATGAAGATGATGATACCTCTGTAATAAGTGGTGAATTAATTGAATTAAAAAATCATTCTAAATCTCCTGTATTACTAAAAAAGATGTCTGGTTTTACAGATATTGAAATCTATAACTTATTATCTTCAGAAGATACATACATTCCTGACTTCGTGTATGGATCTATGGCTGATGGTGCTGGTTTATTACGTAATACAGATGGAACTTATACTTTAATAAACAATATTGAAGCTGATTATTCTATTGCCAGAATTACATTAGATGAAACATTTAAACCAACAAAGGGAGAGTACATTCTTAATGCCAGCGCAACAGCTAATACTGCACAATGCTCTGGGTCTATGATTACTCCAGAGGAGCACGGTTTTGGACCTTTATTCCTTTCGGGAGGAGAATGGGGAGGAAACTCTAAAGGGGTATTTGTTACAAATCCATTTAAAAATACAGCCGTAGCATCTACACCAAAAATGTTAACAGCTCTAGGGCAATGGTCTACAGAAAATGCCGTAGCTATTGGTAAAGATGCCTATCCAAATAAAACCGTAGTATTTATTGGTGATGATCATAGTGATAATGAAATTCCTTCTGGTCAATTAGGTATGTATGTTGGAAACAAAGGAGATCTAGAAAGTGGGAAATTATATGGTCTTAAAGTTACCTCTCCAGATATAACATATGAAGTAGATATGAAAGAAGGTGTTGCTTATGATATGGAATTTGTAGAATTAACTGAAAAGAATATAGACATGCTCGATGCCGAGGCTAAGGAAAAAGGAGTTATGGGATTCTCTAGGTTAGAAGATATCGATTGGAGAAGAGGATCTGCAGCGAATAACAGAGAAGTATATTTAGCCGTGACTGGAAGAGATAAGTCTGGATTAGTGGGAAAAGGAACACGCTCCGGAAGAGTTTATAAAGTAGTATTAAATGAAAATGACCCTACAAAAGCAGGTAAAATAACTTGTATATTAGACGGAGATATTGAAGGCGGAAAAGCAGAAGCTTTCCACAGTCCTGATAATATCTTAGTGACAGAAAATTATGCATATATACAGGAAGATCCTAATGGAATACAGGATTTTAAACCTGCTGCAAACCACTACGCAAGACTTTATCAGTACAACCTAAATACTGGAGTATTAAAAACTGTTTTAGAATGTGACCAAATAACGGCTGCTGCACAGGGATATGGAAATACCGAAAAATCCTGGGAGATTACTGGTATGATCGACATTTCTGATGTAATCGGAGTTAAGGAAACATTCCTTTTAATTACTCAAAACCACGGATGGGAAAAAGCAGATGGAACTCCATTTACAGATCCTAAGGCAAATCCTGCAACTGACAGTAGAAAAGAAGGTAGTATGTTATATATTATCAAAGGATTGGATAGATAATTAGATGTCAATGAGTATATCATCATTAGTAACGTATAAAAACCTAAGGGCTTATCATATGATAAGCCTTTTGGCTATAGTAATTAGTATTATTTCTTGTAATAAATCTTCAAAAAATAGTACTGAAGAAGAAAAGCAAATTACTTTCCATATCCCTCTAAAACAAAAGTTCTCTGAAGATATCGTTATGGCAATATCGTATCTGGATAGTATAAAGCTTGATATTAACTCGGCTAAGACTAACTATAAAAATTCTAGAATTTATTTCAAGAAAATGGAACCTGTTTTATCTTCATTAGATGTAGAAAATTATGGATTTCTTAATCAACCGAATATTCTAAAAATTGAAGAAGAGGATTATACAGATATTAAAATAAATAACCCTAGCGGTTATCAAGTGCTTGAAGAAGAGATTTTTGCAGAAGAAATTGATACCACAATCATACTAAAACATGTAAATCTCGTATCACAACGATTAAAACTCATACAGCAAAATACTAGTTTTAAACACCTAAAAACCTATCATTTTTTATGGCTATTTAGAAAAGCTATCATACGAGTGGCACTAACGGGTATTACAGGTTTTGATTCCCCTGTATTAGAAAATTCATTAGAAGAATCCAGGATTGTTTATCAAAGTCTAAAAAGAAATTTATCATTTCTAGAAAAAGAATTCTCAGATACTATATTGTTCAAAAAATGGAATGATGAACTAGATGCAACCATAGAAAGCCTGGAAAAAGACTTTAATTCATTTGATCGTTATAATTTTATTAAGAATCATACACATGAGCAGTTAGCACTTTGGAATGAAACAGTAAAAGATTGGAATGTTACATTTCCATTCGAACTAGCTATAAAAAATGATGCAACTTCACTATTTTCCTCAGAGACTTTCAATATAAACTATTTTTCCGATCACAATGACGGTAAAACAACACCAGAGAAAATTGCATTAGGTAAAAAACTGTTTTATGATATCAACTTGTCCCTCAATAATAATATTAGTTGTGCAACTTGTCATCAACCAAATAAAGCATTTACAGACGGGTTAAAAATATCAAAAAATGTAACTCGTAACAGTCCTACTCTACTTTATGCTGCATTACAAAAAGCTTTTTTTTATGATAAAAGAGCTGGTGGATTAGAAGGGCAAATTATCAATGTTATAGAAAATAAGAATGAGTTTCATACAGATTTAAAAACATTAGAAGAAACGATCAAGAGGGATAGTGTGTATGTAAAAGAGTTTACTAAAGTATATAATAACGAAAATATCAGAAATAGAGAAATCAGGAATGCCATAGCTAGTTATATCCGGAGTTTACTTCCTTTTGATTCTAAATTCGATAGAAATATTAATAATATAGAAACTTCACTTTCTATAAGTGAAATTAATGGATTTAATCTATTCAATGGCAAAGCTAAATGCGCCACCTGTCATTTCGCACCTTTATTTAACGGAACGGTACCTCCTGATTATAAAGAGTCCGAAATTGAACTTATCGGTGTTCCTAAGACTAAAGATACTATGAATGCTGTTATCAGTGACGATTTAGGCAGATATCATATATATAAAACTCCCGAGAGAAAACATTTTTTTAAAACTCCTACAATCAGAAATGCTAACAAAACGTCTCCGTATATGCATAATGGAGTGTACAATACGTTAGAAGAAGTTTTGGATTTTTATAATCGAGGTGGTGGGTCTGGTATTGGTATTAAACTCGAAAACCAAACGCTCCCCGCGACTCCTTTAAACCTAACTAAAAAGGAAATACAAGAACTAATTTCATTTATTAAAACACTGGATGATAGTAATTCTAATTATTAATTTTTGTCCCAAATAGTATATTCGACTAAGGAATTTCTCAATTTCTCATATTTTTTTGTTAATTTTATTAAGAATTGTTATATTAAGTCAATTCACGATGAAGATGATCCCACCGGAATTCCCTTTAAATGAAGAGTTTAGATTAGAAGCTCTAAAATCTTTAGGTATTATTGATACTGATCCTGAGAAAGAATTTGATCAAATTACCGCTCTAGCAGCTTATATCTGTAATACAGAAATTGCATTAATTTCGCTAGTCGATGATAATAGACAATGGTTTAAATCAAAATATGGTCTGGAAGTAAACGAAACTCCTCGGGAATACTCTTTTTGCGCACATGCAATCTTAAATCCGGAAGAAGCATTAATTGTCAATGATGCCAGAGCTGACAAACGATTTTATAAAAACCCATTTACTGAAAAAGAAGAACTCGTTATCTTTTACGCCGGCATACCGCTAGTAGATAAGGATGGTTTTGCATTAGGTACCTTATGTGTAATCGATAACAAACCCAAAGAGCTTACCAGTAAGCAATTAGAATCATTAAAATCTTTAGCCAATCAAGTGGTAATCTTATTTGAGCTTAATAAGAAAAATAAAGATTTAGAAAAAATGCAAGGCAATTTAAAAAAGCGAAACGAATCGTTAAAGGAATTTGCACAGGTGATATCTCATGATCTTAAAATGCCATTAGCAAACGTTATTACAACTTCTGATTTACTAAAACTAAAACTTGCTAATAACTTAAATAAAGAAACTTCTCAATATTTCGAATACATAAAACAATCTTCATTTTCTATGAGTGATTATATTAGTGATGTTTTAGAACATTATGAAAGTGATCGATTGGTTCATAATTCACCCGAAACTTTTCAACTTAATGAATTACTGAAGAAAATTACACGCTTATTAAGTATTAAATCGGATTGTACCATTGACTTTCCGAAAGCAGATCCTACAATCACTTGTAACAAATCGGCTTTAAAACAAATTTTTTTTAACCTCATCGGGAATAGTATTAAGTATAATGATAAGAAACATATACTTATATCCATAGAAAATGCGGAGGATGATATCTTCTATTATTTTAAAATAAAGGATAATGGAATGGGAATTTCTGAAGATAAAATTGAACATATTTTCGAATTATTTACTACTGCAGATAATACAGATAGAAATGGTAATAAAGGAAATGGTATTGGTTTATCTACAGTAAAAAAACTTGTTGAAAATCTAGGTGGACACATCAAAGTAAAGTCCTCAGTTGGTCTGTATACAACTTTTGACTTTTCTATAAAAAAGTAAAAGTATCAGATTATCTATAGTGTAGAAAAAATCGAAAATGCTATCAACTTTTCATTTAACTAATACATAAACATCTCTAACAATTGCTTCCAATTATTAGAGATGTTCTTATTTTATAAAAATAAAAATACACTTATACTATAAACCCGCTAGCGGGATAAATCATTTTTTTACAAACCTCATCAAATGTGTTTCTCCCTTATCTGTATATATTTTAACAATATAAGTACCTTGAATCAGATTTTTAGTAGATAAAACTGCCTCTCCTTTTACAGTAATATTATTCTTTTCCAGTACCATACGTCCCTGTATTGTGTATACGGATATTTTAGTAGCAGTTACCTCTTCATCTAATTGAACGGTAAGAAAATTCTGAACAGGATTGGGAAAAAGTGTTGCTTTTGTATCCCTATCTATTGTTTTTTCAGTGGATCCAGACACACCTAATTCTTCTTTACAAAGATCTTGCTTATACTCTATCCTCTTAACCGGTAAATCGAATATGCTATGATCATCTACAAAAATTTGCTGTGCACTTTTGGTTACACAAGGTTCATGTCTCTTTCTCTCCAACTCTATTCGTTTTTCACAGACCGTTTTACTCTCTCCAATTCCATTTGTTTCAACCAAATATATGTCCGTTCCTCCTGCTCCGAGAGATGTTGTATATCCGGTAAATGCAAATCCTTTGTCAAAATCATCAGTTACCAGTTCTAATCCAGCTTCACTACCTTGATCTCCATAATATCTTGCCCATTGAAGAGCTCCTGTAGAATTTGCTTGGAATACCAGCGCTTTTCTACTAGAAATTGCTTGTAATCCAACAACCGTATACAATTCAATTCCTAGAGCATTGTTTGTAATCTGTAAACTATGCCCCATTTCTGTTCGTTCTGTTCCATACGTATTTAACCACATAAAATTTCCATTAGTGTCTATTGATAATAGAAACGCATCCTCAGAATTATTTATCCCAAAACTATTGGTGTGCCCCGTTATTATATAATTACCATTTTTATTTTCCTTAACACAGGTACCTACATTACTATGTCTAACTGATGGATCTAATTCTTTTGGATATCCTAAAATTCTATTCCACTCTATAGTTAGGTCTGGTTTTAATTTTATAACAAAAATATCAGTAGCTGGATTTGCTAATTGCGCACTTCCCTCGCACCAGTAATTCGTAGTAGATCCTGTGATAATATATCCACCATCCTTTGTTTGCTCTATCCATAGGCCTTTTTGATCTCCTTCTCCTCCAATTACAGTAGCTTTCATAAGGTTTCCATAACTATCCGTCTTAACTACATATACATTATTTCCTGGAAAAGCAGTATAACTTCTGGTTTCTCCTACAAAAATATAGCTAGGTCTTCCATTCTCGTCTTTGATATTCTGCACACAATTAGCCACATCTCTTTGTGTACCTCCATACACACCTGCAAAGGCTGGAACACCGTTACTATCAGTTCCTGTAAGTAAAGCATCCGAGCTTCCAAAACCAAAACTATCCGTTACTCCTGCAACTACATATGAAGGTTGACGAATTGTCCCAAAATTCGGAACTTGCCGTACTGAATTAAAATACTCTCCTTTTTCGCCACCATAGACACGTGACCATATCTGATTACCATTAAGATCTGTTTTCACTAATGTAGCTTCCAGACTTCCAAAAACTACTTGACTTGTATACCCGGCTACTAGATATCCTTTTTCAGTTTTTTGAAGTTGCGTTAGAGATCTTCCCATCTCTGATTTTTCTGTTCCGAATGAATGTTGAAATTGTGAGAAACCCAGGTTCATCACAAAATAACAGATTAGACTGCATACAATTGTTTTCATAATATGTTAGGTTTTAAAAGTTAAAAAATTTGTGTCTTAAATTTACAAAACAACCCAACTTAAAAAGGGGGATAATACCCCTGTAATTAAAAAGTTAAACACCTGTAAATAGCGAGAATAATACCGTAAAATAGTATTGAGTAGTTAGTATTGAGTAGTTAGTATTGAGTAGTTAGTGTTGAGTGGTTAGTAATGAGTACTCAGTAGTTCGTGTAGAGACGGGTTGAAGCTTGTGATATTTTGTAACTAGCGGAATAGGTTTAACATTAAAGTAACATAGTGTAAGATCATCGGATCTAATGTTTTTCGGGATGTTAGTTCTAAGAAAACCAAATTCTGAATTTTAATTCTGAATTCAGAATTCAGAATTATTAAATCACTCCCACCAAGATTTCTTAATAGTGACTATACTTTCTTTACACTCTATATGTTGTGGTGGTCGATATCCTTTTCCATATGCATCTGTACGCATATAAGTAATACTACCATCCGTGAACTCATATCGATGCCAGGTATTATATGAACCTTCTTGTAGCGGTACTTCACTGTACTGAAAAGGTAACCAATCTGTATGCACATTGACATCAAATAAAACAGCATCTTTTTCTCTTTTAAACTCCGGACACATATAATCTTCATCCCGCCAATACCGCTCACGTTCTGCTTGTTGCTCGGGTGTTGCCTCTGGGGTAGGAACTGCACTACGATATAAAGGAGGAGGAAAACCCTCAGTCTTACGTCGCTTAAAATCCTTGTCTCTATATGAATCAAAGGCATTTCCCGGTGGTAATGGGCGATTTTTATCCATATACCAAACCATAAATGACCAGTATTTAAGAGGTGCATAATTATTAATATGATAATTCGTAAAAAAAGAAGTTTGCCTAAGTTTTAGAATCAAAGCACCATAACTACCAGTTCCTCCAATAATAGCAACAGTGTTTTCAAACTTAGTGACTATAGGTTTTTTAAAAAAATAATCAGGATAACTAATAAGAGTTTGATTTCTATCTAAAATAAGTTTTTTATTATTTCTCTTTAACCAACTAGATATTATTATAAGTACCCCAATAAAAAAAAGTATACCCGATAAAAATATAATTCCTTCAATATAGCTCAGAATCAACAAACCTAATAAACCTAAAATAATAGTTCCTCCTCCTAAGTATAAATCAAAAACCATATCGTGAGAATCGTATACATATAATTTATTGTTAAACTTTATTTTCTTTTTATATAATTTTGAGTTATTTATATCTCTAGATTCAGGTAATTGAATAACTTCAATTTTTAAGTTATTCTTAAAAATTCTTTTTCTATTTTTAAGATTTACAACACGATTTATGTTAAGACTAATTTCTTTCATCTATTTTAAAAGAATATTTGATAAAGTTTCTAGCATAATAATAAAACTACATTCTTAATTCTGAATTATTAAATCACTCCCACCAAGATTTCTTAATAGTGACTATACTTTCTTTACACTCTATATGTTGTGGTGGTCGATATCCTTTTCCATATGCATCTGTACGCATATAGGTAATATTGCCATCCGTAAACTCATATCGATGCCAGGTATTATATGAACCTTCTTGTAGCGGTACTTCACTGTACTGAAAAGGTAACCAATCTGTATGCACATTGACATCAAATAAAACAGACTCTTTTTCTCTTTTAAACTCTGGGCACATATAGTCTTCATCACGCCAATACCCCTCACGTTCTTCTTGTTGCTCGGGTGTGGCTTCTGGGGTAGGAACTGCACTACGATATAAGGGAGGAGGAAAACCCTCAGTCTTACGTCGCTTAAAATCCTTGTCTCTATAAGCATCGAAAGCTGTACCCGGTGGTAACGGACGGTTTTTATCCATATACCAGACGTAAAATGATAAGCGATCTAAAACATCAATTGTAGCAATAGTAAAATTTGTAAAAATATTCGTCTGAGGGGCTTTAAGAACAGGTACTGCCATTTTTCCTATATATACTATTAGTAAAACAGCCTCATCAAACTTGGTAACTATAAGTTTATTTGAGAAAAAATTTGGGTACGCAAATAGTCCATTCTTCCTATCAAGAATCACTTTCTTATTTTTTATTAGAAGATTTTTCATGATTAACAACACTCCCCATATAAAGAATGGTATTAGAACAAATATTATGTTATTAATTTCTTCAAAAAAAATATACAATAAAATACAAAACAAAATTGTTCCCCCACCAAACCATAAATCATTTTTAACATCTAAATATTCGTCAATATAAAATTCATCATCTATTCTTTCTAATAAACTAATAACATCAGAATCTCTAACATATGGTATTCTAACTATTTCTAAATTTACAACGTGTTTATTTGTTTGTTTTTTCTTGAAAGAAGTAATTTCACTCCCTTTGAGATCGAACTCTTCCATTTTTATTTAAGATTTAATAAGTTATTAAGAGTATCTATTTGAGTTGCAGAAGGAAAATCCGTATTTTTATTATCTAAAACACTGGCTAACCCTCTGGATGTTTGTGTATGCCGTTCTTGAGTAGGGAAACTACTATAAATGTATCTGTTATCTCCTTCTATATGCATAGGATAATACCTATCTTCTTCTAATTTTAAGCGACAAACAAAAACCAATCTGGATTTATCATTATTACCTTGTAATACGTCATTTGATAAGCTAAAATCAATCACCGCTCTAGGTATACGGCTTTGATTACTATATTTAATAACTTTTATTTCTTCCCTTTCTGGTGTAATTTCTATATATTTTTTACTCGCCAAACCATCTTTAAAATAATACAATTGATACTCTAGCTGTTCTCCATAGGATAAGAATTATCTAAATTCTATTCGGGCTGTATAGCTATAAATATCATAAATATCAATATCTATACTATGTGTAGTGCTCCAGGGACGTATATGCTGTACTAGTTTTTTACGTCCAGGCGTAAATCGAATATTCGCACATACCATAAGATCGAGTAAATCCTGATATGCCAACTTACAATCTACATAATGTCTGTCTACCTTGGTACCTAGAATATTAATACTAACATCTTCTGCATGTTCAGAACGATCCGTATATAATTTTTTAATATAGGCTCCCGGTTTATCTCTAGCTTCTTTTTTTAATTCTTTGGTATCGCTTAATAGATTGTTTTTCGTTTATATACTATATGTTCTATAAATTTTACCATCCTCCTATACGCTCACGTTCTGATTGTTGTTCTGGTGTTGCCTCTGGGGTATCAAATGCACTAACAAAAATTGGAGGCGGAAAACCTGCTGCTTTACGACGCTCAAAATCTCGATCACGATAGGGATCAAAAGCAGTACCGGGAGGTAAAGGACGGTTCTTATCCATATACCACAACAAAAAAGACAAATCTTCATAACAATTATAACCAATGAAGGAGTGATATAAGGAATAGGAACGATCTGGTCTGGCTATTTGTAATTCATAAGCTCCACCACCTTGAGGACTCGGTGAAGACATCACAAAAACAAGTTTCTCTATTGGCATGGTAATATTGGGACGCCACATAAACCCTGGAAAAGTTACCAAACCATCTTCCCGATTCCAAATTGCTTCTTTTTTGGGCATCGTAAAATAATAGAATAGAAAAAAAAGAAAACCTAGAAAAGCTAGTATCGATGGAACTATATACTGAATAGAACTGATCTCATCAGGAAATTTAAACCCTCCTATAATAATAATAATAATAATAAGTAGAAAAAAACCCCCTCCCCATATCGGTGTTAAATATGAGGATTCTACTTTTTCTAAAAATTTATCATTCGCTTGTAAAAAATTTCCTTTACTATCCAACCACTCCTGAGACAAGCTAACTTTGTTATCAGTAATATGATGATGAAGCATCCGACTCCATCCACCTTTTTTGGTTTTTTTATCTCCATGACGATACTCCGTATGGGTTATTTTTCGCTTATATAGTGTAGGGGTTATTTCTTCTTTTACCATCCTCCTATACGTTTACGTTCTGCTTGCTGTTCTGTTGTTGCTTCTGGTGTATCAAAAGCACTAACAAAAATAGGTGGTGGAAAACCTGCTGCTTTACGACGCTCATAATCTCGATCACGATACAGATCAAAAGCAGAACCGGGAGGTAAAGGACGGTTCTTATCCATGTACCATAAATAAAAGGATAAATCTTCATAACAGGTATTATCCAAACTAGCCATATATAATGAATACGATTTATCTGGTCTTGCAATTTGTAATAAATGAGAACCCATGCCCTGAGCACTTGGTGCAGACCGTATAAAAATAACCTTCTCTAAAGGCATGGTAATATTGGGACGCCACATAAATCCCGGAAAAGTTACCAAACCATCTTCACGATTCCAAATAAACTCTTTTTTTGGCATTGTAAAATAATAGACCAGAAAAAAAAGAAAAACTAAAAAAAAGAAGGTTAATAATAAATAGTACCAAGTACCTAGAGTATCCCTATCGTTTCCTACAACTGCAGCATAAATTGAGCCAATAAACATTAGCAAAAACGTTCCTCCTAACCATATTGGTGTTACATTAGCATCTGTACTAATTTTCATATATTTATCATTAGCTTTCCGAAACGCTGCCTTGGGGTCAATAGCTTTATAAGATAACTTTACTTTATTATCAGATATATGATGGTGTAGCATCCGGCTCCATCCACCTTTTTTAGTTTTTTTATCTCTATGACGATACTCCGTATGGGTTATTTTTCGCTTATATAGTGTAGGGGTTATTTCTTCTTTTACCATCCTCCTATACGCTCACGTTCTGATTGTTGTTCTGGTGTTGCCTCTGGGGTATCAAAGGCACTAACAAAAATTGGAGGCGGAAAACCTGCTGCTTTACGACGCTCAAAATCTCGATCACGATAGGGATCAAAAGCAGTACCGGGAGGTAAAGGACGGTTCTTATCCATATACCATAAATAAAAGGATAAATCTTCATAACACGTATTATCAAGACTAGCCATATATAATGAATACGATATATCTGGTCTGGCTATTTGTAATAAATGAGAACCCATACCTTGGGCACTTGGGGCGGAACGTATAAAAATAACCTTCTCTACAGGCATCGTAATATTAGGGCGCCACATAAACCCTGGAAAAGTGACCAAGCCATCTTCACGATTCCAAATAAACTCCTTTTTTGGCATTGTAAAATAATAGAGTAGAAAAAAAAGAAAACCTATAAAAAAACACATCATGGCAAGAATATACCCCCAGTGAGTTTCTTCTTCTGGAAACCTAAACTCTACATAAACAAGTATAAAAAATAAAATCAAAAATGCTCCTCCTAACCATATTGGTGTAACATTAGCATCTGCGCTGATTTTCATATACCTATTATTAGCACTCTGGAAAGTCGCTTTTGGGCTTATGGCTTTAGAAGATAACTTAATCCTATTATTCGATATATGATGATGAAGCATACGACTCCATCCGCCTTTTTTAGTTTTATTATCTCCATGACGATACTCCGTATGGGTTATTTTTCGCTTATATAGTGTAGGGTCTATTTCTTCTTTTACCATGTGTCTTCTTGTGAGAGTTTAGCTAAAGTATCAAAAATAATTTTTTGATCGTCTTTTTCCTGTAGGTCGTGATCGGTACGGTGTAATAAAAAACGAGTCCCCATATACCGTTCTCCAGATTCCCGTAATGGATATGGAAAATAATGCTGATGCTCCGTATCTACTCTAATCCGTAGTGCAATTACCAATTTTGTATGATGATGTACCTGATTCTGATACTGTGATGGCACTACTAATATTGCTTGCAGCCGTTGCTGTCCTTCTGGGGTACGATTTACCGTTGCTTTTTTTATCACTAAATCAAAAGGTGTGGTATCTGGTTTTTTGGCATATTGTAAAATCCCTTTAGCCTCTACCTGATCCGGATGTTTTAAAAACTGGTTAAAATCAATCTCTACCGCATATCCATATACATTATAATGATTATAACATGCTTTTACTACCTGATCCTTGGGTACATAATAGGTCACACCATGACAAACATAAGTCTAATGCGCCTCTTTTTTCTTTAATCGATGCCTCGGTATTGAAATTGTACTGGGATATAAAGGTTCTGGAAATCCCTCAGCCTTACGACGCTCAAAATCTTGATCACGATACGGATCAAAAGCTGTACCCGGCGGTAAAGGACGGTTTTTATCCATATACCAAACCATTAACCACCATTCTTCAAATACAAAACCTGTACCCGTATCTGTGCTGGTAATTCCATTAGGATGCATAATAGTGAGTAAAGGTGGACCAGGAACCACTCCAAAATTCTTACTGGAAAAAGTAACCTTAATATCATCAAAAGATATTGTAAATGGCCTACCCCATAAATAATTAGGAAAGGTAATCATTCCTTTCATTCGATCTAGAATAATTAATTTTCTAGGTCTTGTATAGTTGTATATCAGAAATAAAATTCCGATTAGAAAAAAAACAATATTACCCATTAACGAAGATTCTACCTCTTTAATTTCATTATGAATAATTAATGAAATAGCCCCTATACAGAATCCTAATCCCATAAATATATATATATCAGAACTTCCAGACTCATCTATGATTAACTTTTCATTATCCAACCTTTTATATTTTGAACCTTTTTCAGTAACATGTAGTTGTTCTATAATTCTAGGTGTTCCCTCTATTGTTCTTGGGAAATACTTATTCTTTTTTCTATTTCTTGCCATCGCTATATTTTTAATTCCCATTTTTTACTCCACTCCTTGATTTCTGGTAAAGTGCCTACTTTTACATTTTTACGGTATAACTTACCTTCTTCTTGTGGAAACTGTGGCTTAAATAACAATCCATCCATATTCTTTAGATCATGTACTCTAGAGGTCGTCAGTGCTGTCTTTACAGCCATCCATCTATCGCTACCCATATAAGTATATGGATAGTATTTATCATTATCAATCTTAAGACGGCACACCAATACAAACTGAAATAATGAAAATATATTCTCTTTCTTTTTGCGTACTTCATGTACCTCTTTTGGAACATGTACCAACAACTCTACTGCTGGAATATCTCTATCATCCTTAATGATAGTTTTTTTATATGTAAGATTACATTCCTCTAATTCTCGCACATTACTACTTTTGTTATTGGTTATAAATACTTTAAATTCATACTGCTCTTCATTATGCAAAAACTGACGAAAAGACGTCTGTATCTTAAATACCGATATATCCTTAGTGGTCAAAGTAGCTTGTGCCCCACCATGATGTCCTATTTGCATAGATCGTATATTACTCACCTTATAGGGAGCAATCGCCATATCGCTACATATAATTAGATCCAATAATTTTTGGTGTGCAACTCGTAAATCAGAAAAAGTATCATAGGGCTCCTCCTCTGGGTCATCTAATAATCTAGTACGATCTTTATACAGTCGTTTGTTATACTCCCAAGGTTCTTCGTCTTTACGCTCCTGTGCTACAGCATCACTTAATATAAAATATTTAAAATAAGTTTGTAATGGAGTATCCTTTAGATAATTAGCAATAAACACTAAACCGATCCCTAATCCCCCAATGAGCCAACCTGCAGGACCTGTAACGAAAATACCTGTAGCAAAAGCTACGGCCGCTCCACTCCAAGCCAGAGCGCTATCTCGATCCCTTGTAGAAAATGCATCATAGGATTCCCAAATACAGACAGCTATTGTAATAACACTTCCAATATTACCGAATTTTTTAGCACTGTTAGAAACAACATCAAACCTAATACCAGAAGTAACCCCCTTACTCAATAGTCTTGCTCTTTGATAATAAGCAATCGCGCCTCTTAATTCTGAAGCAATTCCCAAAAAATTAAGAATATTTTTCTTATCAAAATCTTTAACCACCTGTCTAGTTGCAAAAGAAATATTTGCTATTTGTAATAATGCCAGTACCCCCGTAAAGTGAACGCTGTTAAATATTTTTTGAGCTCCCTTTACCTGTTGAGTTGTTTTTTTGGGTATGGTTTCTACATCCAATTGTAGTATATTTTGGCCCTTCGGTTTGTACTCATCCACCAATTCAATTCCATCAGCAGCTTTTATCTTTACTAAGCGATTTCCATTTCTATAACCTAAAAACTGCACTCTTGATCTATCTAGCAACAACGCATTCTTAGCTAATTCTGCCTCCAATTCTTGCATACGTAACTGAAAAACAGGACTCCCTTTATAGTTAAAGGTTTTTAGTCGATTAAAAATTAGTTCAAATTTTATCTTTTCAGACACTGACAATGCTATATGTGCGTTAAGACTTTCACTGATTAAGGTAGCAGTCTTATTGGCCAAGTCATCTAATAAAGCGGGTGATAATATAGCTTCTTTATCATCGAGATAGTCCAAATCCAAGTTTGCATTTAGCAATTGTACTAGTGGTATATCTGAGGTATCTTTTAATAAATCTTCATGAAATTTATTGATCTCATCTATATCATTCTGTAATGCTACAGGGTATTTACTTCGCTCTGCGATAAGATCAAGATGTTTGTCTAGGTCGTCTGGATTGGTACGCAGCAAAATAATATGCTGTATTGCCAATAATTTGCTCTGTAATAATCCAGAAAATCCATCTTCTAAATATCCTTTGTAGTACGTATTATAATATTCTGATTGTAGTATATCACAAAAGTGCTTTCTAAAAGGTACGATATCCTCACGGAGTTTCTTTCGTTCTTTTACTCCAAGAACATTAATCAATTTTTCTTTATGAATACCATTACCACTACTCTCTAAATTCCAAAAACCAATTTTTCCGCCATCATAGTCATTCTCCATTTCCGAATCATTATAAACAAGCTGATAAGTTGCCAGAGCTGTAGCAAACAAGGCTTCTAATTGTTCCTGTTCTGATCCTTTGGTAGCTTTTTTTCTGGGTTTTCCTTCAAGAATCCTTTTTTTTATTTTCTTTGGAGAAACACCAGTTGCCAAAGATTCTACAAAAGCTTCAAAGTAAGCAATTTTATTAGCCAATACAACACCTATATCCATGGCACAACCTATGGGATCATTTAGGGTAATAAACATATCCTCGTAGAGGTCATTATCCCCCCGTTTTTCTTCTTGCTTTTCAGTTTGATTAATTTGGTTTAGGGTTGTTCGTATATTATGATGTGTATTTTCTGTTTCAGTATAACCGATCTGCACTTTGGTGTACGGTAAAATATGTTCGGTTGCTCTTTCTTCTCCTTTTTTGATTCCTTTGCACTCAACCAAAATCATTTGCATCTTCTTTTTATCATCATCAGATCCGTTTAGCATGGATTTATGTAACTCATACGACCATTGTATCGGACTATAACCTGCCCAATATTTTATACCTCCCTCTTTTTGGATTTTGGCCACCAATCTATAATGTGACTTCTCCTCACCAGACATCCGAAAATCTTTTGGTGTTCTACCATCTTTATTAAGGTTAGTTCCTCTCCATAGTATGGGCTTTAGCATTCCATAGGCATCTACCTCTAGCTCATGATAATCGTTTTTGTTCTCTGCATTGATTAGGTATACATATCCTTCATTAAGGGTAGTTGCCATTACTCTAAAGTGATCATTGCTCTGTACATCTCCATTAGATACATCTGCATCAGATAAAGTAAATTTATCATCCTCCCTATCCTTGATTCTAATCGCATGTACATTACTATCGTTTTTAGGAAACATACCGTACCGTAAAAAATGTAGTCTGATTCCTGGTAACAAAGCCTCAAGTACTGGTTTTTCTTCATTGGTCGCCCCACCACCAGACAATACTACCGTATACATCGCATCTCGCAATTTTGTTCCTTTCTCTTGATTCTTTATGACTTCTTCAGTAACCATGGTTAGCTATCTTGTTTTGCTTCTTCTTCAGTTTTTTCTATTTCCCAAGTAACTGCAACCATTTTATCTTGTACCGTTCCCGTTAGTTCAATAACATCTTCTTCTGAGGCTGTTCTATTTCCATCGGCATCCGTTATTTCTGTTGGTTTTTTTATAGAAAATGTAATCTCTTCGCCTTCAGGGATATTGTATACATGTGCTTTTACGGTTACTTCATAAAATACATGAGAGGCTCTTATTACCTGACCTCCTACAACCCATTGCACCCCAAAGATTCTAGGCTCTCCTTCGGTGTTTTCGGCTGCTGCTTTTAGTTGTTCCTGATTGGCAATGGCTTCTTTGGCATTTCCCAACACTCTATTGGTGATACTGATTTTAGGAAATGGTATTTTACTAACAGGCAAGGTAACGGATGGTGTGGGTGTTGCTGTACTAATAATTACATTAGGCTCTCCTACTGTAATAACGCCTCCGTGAGCCGTCATATCTCCCTGACAGGCTACGGGTACTCCATTAAAGAATACGGAGGGTGCTCCCTGTGCTATGACATCTGGTGGTCCTACACAAACACACATATCGCCCATTAAGGCAGCAGGTTTTCCATTGATTAATATATTAGGAGCTCCCGGTCCTGAAACGGGACCTCCTACATGTGGGACGGTACCCGAACACATCGGGCATACATGCATACTTCCTATGGTGGCTACTGGTCCTGGCATATACTATTTCTTGCGAATTATATTCTGATTAACGGTTAAATTTACTGTAAATTTCCCATAGGATTTATCTTATTTTTTTGATTTTCTAAAAATAAGATAAATTGAAGCTACATCAAATTCAGAAATAATATCTATTAGAAACCAGATTGCAATACTATAGGTACCAGGAAGTAAAAATATGTTTTTATTGTTACCCTTATCAGATATATGAATCAGTAGAAAAAAATTATGCTGTATTACGAATCTTTATTTTTCAACCACATTTTGGAATTTAATTCTCCTTGGTTTGCCTAAAAATTCTAAAATTTTGTGTCCGCTGAATGTCTCGTGAGTTTGTCCCTGGATGATTGATTGTTATCAGTATTGTCCAGCTATGTATCACATAGAAAACTAATACTTCACCGCAGTTAATTAGCATTCCACAGCTACAGTGAAAGGGTCATTAACTGTAGTGAAGCACTACTTAACTACAGCGTAAAGGGTCATCAACTATGGTGAAGCACTGCTAAGCTACAGTGGAAAAGGTCATCAACTATAGTGAAGTACTAATCAACTTCGGTGGAAAGGTCGTCAACTATGGTGAAGCACTGCTAAGCTACAGTGAAAAGGTCATTAACTATAGTGAAGTACTAATCAACTTCGGTGGAAAGGTCATCAACTATGGTGAAGTACTGCTAAGCTACAGTGAAAAGGTCATTAACTATAGTGAAGTACTAATCAACTTCGGTGGAAAGGTCATCAACTATG
>CANMKK010000002.1 GCA_947498455.1 uncultured Aquimarina sp. | reverse complement strand
AGCTACTGGATATAGATCGTATCAGCTACTGGATATAGATCGTATCAGCTACTGGATATAGATCGTATCAGCTACTGCGAAGTAAAACTTCGCAGCATTTCCCAATTTATTACAGAGTAATGAAAAGTATAGTAAAGATCCATCTCAATACCGATCAACTCCAGTCGAGTGAACACAAGAATAAGCAACCCTACAAATAATAAAAGCTACCCGTAACAGGTAACTTTTGTATTATTGTTATTATTATTTTCTTATTCTGCTTACTCTTTGACGGTACCCGACAGAGTCGAGCACTAGCCTCACTCATTCGAGGACGAGCAGGGTAAAACTATTGTAGATACTATTATAGATATTCAGCAACTTGATAGCAAAGATAGAACACATATTATGACTACTATTAGTGCGCTTATTCGTGATGCTAAAGCTCGTAATACTTACGCATAAAAAAGCTACCCGTTTGGATAGCTTTTCTTGTTTATTAGATAATATTAATAATCTATAACTTCTAAAGGTTTATCTTTCTCATAATAGAATTCATAAGAATATATTAAAAAATCAGTGTTGTCAAAAACGAGTCTTTTAATTGGCACAGCATTATCTTTTTCTGAATAAAATAAGCTTAAATTATCATTATAAATCGAATAACCCAAAACATTTTTGACATCTAGTAGTTTTATGTTTTCTGTAATGTTATTTGCTTTAAAACGAATAATCCACTCATTCTTTTTGTTATATATGTCTAGTCCTTTATTATTAGATTTTTTTAATGAATAAACTAGTTTATAAGTTTTAAAACAATCACTCTTAGAACTATTATTACCGTCATCCAAAGAATGATTTAATTCATTAAATAGAATAAAATCTTGGTGATATTCTTTTGCACTTATATGCATCACTTTTTTGGTTGATAAACATTGTTCATTCTTCTTTGTCACAATATTATCACAAGCCAATATTACCAATAAAAAACAAAAATAAATTAATCTCATATTATTACTCAGTTCTTTTTTTCTTTATGTCAACACCTCTATTTTCTACGTGTATTTCAACTTTATCTCCTGACTTATACTTTTTCTTTATTAAATCTCTTAATCTTCTCATTTCACTATTTGAAGGAAATTTAATTGTAGAGCTAGTAACTTTCTTTGTAGAACCAACTAACTTGTCTGCTACAGCTTGATATGCTTTAGCTTCTGCTTCTGTCTTAAATATTTGTTGTGGTGCTACCACTCCAAAACAACCATATGTACCACCTAATCCCATACTTCCATCAGGTTTCTCATAAGCACCTCCAACGTGAATTTGAGCTCCTCTAGCTATATCTGAATTTTTTCTAATTGGGTCGTAATCAGAACCTGTATGTTTCAACTCTTTTACAAATGTTCCTTTATTGTATACTTTATTCATATCTGGAGTTATCTCTTGAGCATAAACATCATTTAATTGATACACAGGAGTATCTTTTCCATATTTTGTTTTATAAGCGAGTACATTCCCTGCAACTATTTTACTTTGACCTTTTTTAGGTTCTGTAGCTCTATTAACATAAGTATTTTGATTTTTTGAATTAGTACCCATACCGTACCAACCATCTCTAGTTACACTAACCTTACCTAGATAATCCATACTTCCATCAGGATTTTTATAATGAACAGTAGCTTCATAAGTTTTTACAATTAATGCTTGATTAACTCCGTCAGCTGAATATGTCTTAATGAAAGTGTAGCCTGTTTCTTTTTTCGTAATAGCTACAATTGGCTCTAAACCTTCTAACTCCATAGCACTAATAAGCATATTACCACTAAATACATATGGAGAATATTCTGGATATTTAGAAGCTAATGGGTCAACCGCAAAAAACCTATTGATTCTTGGGTCGTGCATTCTATACATATAGTTTAGACTATTTCCTTCTCCCTTAATTTCATCGTCTTTCTCTTGACCTTGGAAGCCATATCGGTAATCTGAAGTATTTCCGTGTCTGTTAGGTAAGAGCATACCGCCAGGATAATAATCATTAAATGTAAGAACGTCAGGAACAAAAGTAATACTTTCATTGGTATTATCGTCTACCGTTCCTGGGGTGCTTATCGTTACATTATCTAAGGTAAAAGTATCTACTACCTCATCCTTATCTCGTATACGTTCCCAATTGATATTGGTAATCACCTGAGTGGCCGTAAACGTGATACTATGCCTCCCATTACTGTTTTCTACCTTACTACTAAGTTCTTCTCCAAAAGCTTCGGTACGTACTCGTATTTGGGGTGAAGTCTGAATATCCAAGTCATAGAAAACTGTATAAGTCTTACCTGGATCAGTTAGTATAGTATGTATAATTCCTTCTTTAGCATCATTTACTGTGGCGTGTAATAAGTCCTCCGTTGTTTCTATCGAAGCACTACCATAAGGATTCCAACTGTTATCCTCCTGTATATTTTCCCATCCCGTAAAATCATAGGTATTTATTTCTTGTACATAGTCCGTTTTAATCAACTTACGATCACTTACCACACTTAATACATTCCCCAGATGGTTGGATAGCTCGTAGCGTTTATCCCCAACAGTATTGGTTACTAGCAATGGAGTTTCTGGCGCTTTCTTTTCTAATACAAAACCAGCTACCAATGCTTCTAATTCATCCGCTGCATAAAATACCAGTTGTAAAATTGTAAAATCATTCTCTATTGTAAAATCAATAGTATTATCCCCTACTGTAAGTACCTGATCTACTAGTTTGGCAGCATCATTCGTCAAGTCCTCATCTGCGGTCAAGGCGAATTTGGTATTCGTTCCTTGCTCTTGACTATATGTAAACCTGATACGATAGGTTCCCGGTGCAAAATCATAAACTCCTATATATTGATTTCCTTCTGCTGGTAATTCTAAATCTCCATTATCCAAGATCTCTACATCGTCCCATCTAAAAGTGCTTACATCATCCTCTACAACACTATATGTATTGGTTTCTGGATTTTCTTCTGTAACTAGGAGATCTTTTTCCTCAATCCCCAGTCGGCTACTCCCATAGATCTGATGTTCTATCAAGCGTATATCTGTTGCCTGATCTCCTACTGTATTAGCTTTATAAACAGCCATGGGGTTTCCTTGTGCATCTCTAGCATACACGGTTGTTTTATCATTAACCGTTTTAGCGACACGATTTCCTAATCCATCGTAGGCAAAACGGATAATCGTACCGTCTTTTTTGGTGACTTGAGCTACTTTTCCATCTACTCTCCATCTGATGGTTAATCCTTCGGTTTTGTCTTCGATCAGTTGTCCGATTTCATCATATACGTAGTTGATATGATTGGCATTATCCTGATTAAAAGCATCTGCTGGTACTCCTAGGGCTGCAAATTGATCTAATAAATCGGTATCTAATTGTTTCCCAGCCTTATCCTGTACCGTTAATAACTGATTGTTTACAATGTTTCCATCACTATCTTTTCTGTACTTATAAGTAAAATCGTCAATCACGTTCCCTGATTGATCGGTACGGGATAGTGTTTCCAGGTTTCCGTTATTGTCATAGGTATAACTACTATTATAATTCTCTGTAACGGAGGTACTGCTAACGGCCTTTCCTTGCATCGCAGTGATTCGGTTTAACTGATCGTATTGGTAATGATTTACTTGTGCATCTAGCATGGTTTCGTCATTATCCAATAAACTGGTCACCATCTGCTTGATATTTCCGTTATACAGGTTTTTAGTACTCTGCAATGCTACAGTATTACTATGTATAAATGCGTTATTGGTAGCAGTTCCTAAAGGTGTGTAATCGTTTTCGAAATAACTTAGGGAATATCCCATCGCATCTTTAGCGACAGTAGAAGTACTACTACCATCACCTCCCATATCGGCATTTGCTGTCAGATTTTCGGAATTTACACCTTTTAACCATCCTTGCAGCGTATAGGCATAATCGATTCCTTGCACTTTTTGGTCTCCTAGTTCTGTACGTGCCAATGGCCCGTGGGCAAAATACTGATAGGCAGCGTCTTCTTCCCAAATGGTACCATCTCCAGAGGTTTTGACACTTACAATACGGTTATCGGCATCATAGGCATAGGCATGGATAAACTGATCTGCTTGTCCTTTTTGGTAGGTAACATTATGGACATTGCCACTAATCAAGTCATACTCATACTCCATACGTTTCATCCCAGATAAAAACTGATACCTGTCCTGAGCCATACTTTTATGATGCTGTGCCAATTCTCGCACATTCCCATGGATATCATAGGTATAATAGATGGCATGCGCATATTGCCGCTCTCGTGTTCCTCCTGGACTGCCATTATACGTATCATAATAAAAGATGGCCGACACCCTATTTCGGGTGGTAGCCTCATATCGAGTCGTGCTGGTTACCGTTTTAAATATTTCCTGAGGTACTAGCGACAGGTTATTATATCGGGTACGTGTCACCTCGTAACGATGGGTTGCAATGTTCGTAGGAAAATTATCTTCTGGTCGCGTTTTTATTAGTTCGTTATTAGTTTCATCTACCAGTTTACCCTGAGTATCATTAATTGCTACAGCTACATCGGGTGCTAGTTCTCCTGCTTCTACAATACGCCCCAGTTCGTCATACGTGGTATAACTAAAACGGTTATTGGCCTTTTGTTTTGCATTTTGCGAAGCTATAATCCTTCCCAGATCGTCATAGGCAAATACCGTGATACCCCCATCCGGTGTTTTTTGCCATACCAACTGATTGAGAGAATTATAGCGGTATGCTGTCTGTAACCTATGATCCGGTAATAGTTTTTTATTTTCACTATCAATATCACTAGCTCTGTGTTGATTGATTGCATCATTCATAGTTCCGGTAGCTCCGTCTGGTGCAGCAGTTTCTAGTACAGCATCAGTAAAACGATCTACTCCTGCCGGTGGTACGGTTTGTATTAGGTTTCCTGACTGATCGTAGTAGTATAAGGTATATTGGTACTCCTTATCCTGATATTTCATATCCAGCGTTTCCACTGCCTGATCCATCGCAGTATCAATATAAGCTTTGATAAACTGCTGTTTTTTATCTTCTATGAAACTTGTATAGGTATCTCGGATATAAGCATCTCGTACACTGGCAGCAAATTGTTCACAATTAGTCTCTTCTGGTAGATCGATCTGGATATCGCTAAAATCTGCCGAAAAAGGTCGTGGTGGACAGATATCCGGATTATCATTAAGGTGATCACTGGTAAAAGCCATCCAAGTTTTGATCTGATCCTGATCATTTGTATAGAGATCTACATGCGCTTTATAGAGGTCGATAACTGGTGGCTTATTGTTATATCGCTCACGCATCCCCGGATACCCAAAATTAAACTCGGTTGCTCCAAAACGAGCTAGAGATATATAGTGTAGATCCAGCGTAGATTGGATCGCAAACTGTTCCATATAATACACATAATCATCTACCAAGTACTGTAAGGAGTTTTTACAGAAATCATGCTCCTCCAGCATATCTCTAGCTTCTGTATCTTCTATCCCATCCATTAATGTCATATACTTGGTATACTCCTCTGTACAGCTTTTTGGTGGTACGGGTTCAGGGATACAGATTTGTGGTGTACAATCAAAATCTCCTATAGATGAAGTTCTGAAATTCTGTACTAATGCTTCTTTTGAATCAGGAAATGATTGTTCTGTTAAAAATGTCTTACTACTTTCTTGCCCAATTCTTTCAGTTATTGTAGATCGAGCCGTAGTTCCTGTATTTAGATCAACAGACAACAAATCGCATAAAGAAATAGCAAAAATTCGTGATCCACCATATGCATTATCGCTAATCCTTGCACTTTCTTTTCTGTTTATTTTTACTTCAACATTTTTAGCTACCTTAATTTCTCCTATAATATTTTTGTACTTGATAGTACAGAAAAAAGAATACGAATATTGAGGAAATATAAGCTTTGGAGCATACTGTCTTACAATTGATAACTCTGTAATTTGATCAACTTCATTAGCATCAAAATCCTCTTCAAAATACAAAAGAAGGTCTAAGTTAGCTCCTGTAAAATTGGCTCTTATAGTCAGGTAACTCCTAGTTGCACTCTGATATAAATTCCCTGAATAATCTCTAAAATTTGTTGAATATGAATAGAAAGGATACGGATCTGCATTTACGTTTAAGGTTTCATAATGAGGTTCAAGAATAAACTTAAACCTATCATTTAATCGTAAAGGCTCATCAAAAATTAATTTGTTAAAAACCTCATCAGGAATCTCCTCTTGGGTTCTGGAAGCTCTTAATTGAGCATTAAAAACATCTTTTAGCGTTTCTTCTATCTGATTTTCTAACAAACTGTATTGAGGACAGGTGTCCACATCTACATTATCCAGTAAATTAGGATCCGGTTGTAAGGAATCATTAAGATAATCTGAAAATAAATCACACCCCAAAGAAGGAGATCCTAAAATATAAGGAGGTCCCCCTCCAATAGGTACATTTAATCCTCGTTGGTAAGCATTTCCATTTCCTGTTACAATCTCATTTGACTGGTTCTCGAAGTTTAAGCTATACTGTAGGTATCCATTTGTAGTACTAAAACTTATGTCCTTAATTGACCCTCCCGCAGTACTACTGATACCACGTGTTCCAAAGTTAATCCAGAAAATGTCTGAAAACTGAATACCAAAATTAACTTCATCGAATAATTCAATATATACATGTTCTGTATTTGAAAAATCTACCCCTTCTCCTCTATTACAGTAGTCAGGACGTTCTGAACAATATTTTGCGCTATTATAAGTAAAATACTTTTGAAGAAACTCCGTATATTCTGGATAGTCTTTTAACGAAATTAATGTGTTTACATTACTCGTTGTCCCATTACCTCTTGAAACAACAGCATTAACTAGGTTCGTTAAATCCTTGCCCAAAGTATTAACTACATTTTCATCGGTACAAATCTCTTCTTCTGATACTAAATCATTTATATCTCCGCAACATAAAAAGTTAATCAATCGACAATCGGTACTCTTAATTGCATTTTCTTCGGAAGTTTCTGTATTACAATATTCATAGATTTTTCCTTGAACAGTAACAAATCTCTGTCCTTGCAATGAAGGTATATAGGTGTTGATCGTTACATTTTGTTGTGTTATCCTGCCTAGCTGATCATAGCTAAATCCAAAATTCATCCCACTTACCTCCCTATAAAACTCTGGATCAATAGGTTTGTTTAATTCCATCGTCATTTTTCGTATTCCACCCACAGTAATGGTATAGGTAGATTCGTTTTCTACCGACCATACTGCGTTTCCTCCACCAAAGAATTTAGATACATAGCTGTTTTGGTAGATTGCCAGATTGTTTAGAGTAACAGTGGTATTGACTTGTTTACTTTTCACCAACTCATTGACAATACGGGTCAGGGATGCCTCAAAACGTTTTTGACGGTTACACTCCTGATCTCCTACATTTCCGTCATTAGGAAGATATTCTCCAATTCCATTGGCTTCGGTAATACTACATTCGGCAATTCTTGCCACAGTAGTACCCGATAGAATTACTTCTTCATAGTCTTCTGAGGTACTATTGCTTTTTATCTGAGCAACTATTTCATAACGGAATTCTCCGTTTTCGTAGGTAGGAAATATGTTTTTAACCCCAGAAATGATCCAATTGTTTTCTTTATATGCTTCCCAACTAAGATTACTGGTTGTAGGTATAGTAATTGTCAGGGCATTTTCCTTCAATACCTCGCCGCTCTGATCGAATACAATGGTCAGTATATTACCATTACTATTGCTTTTAATTTCTACAGGAGCTTCGGTAGGGTGTTCTCCTCCCATATCCTTAAATAAAGAAGGAGTAAGGTAGGTACCTGCATATGTTTTGGAATTAGGAATCCCGCTAGACACATCCTTAAAATAAGCTCCTAAAAACATTTCCAGATCTCTTCCCAATGGGCAAATTCCTGTCTGTATATAATATTCGTAATTGGTATACTCACGGATATCATCATAGATATCCTGATTGCTATCCCCCGAATTGAATAAAACATCTGAAGATTTAAATCGTTTTTCCTTCTTTTTATATTCCGCTACATTAGGATCGCTACAGATATCATCCGTAGTACCAATAAGAGCACTTACCCGATTATGGATTGCTCCACTATAATCTGAGATCACAGTGAGTAAACTTATAGGAGGTTCTTCTGGACCGATACACCCATTATAACAGCCATTGCTCTTTGCATAAATATTAGCGAAAAGAGCCTGTATCGTCTGCTTCATCGTAAAATAGTTTGCCTTATAGGTATTCCAGAACTGATTCTTTTTTTCTGGAGACAATCCACTAACAGCCGACTTGATTGTTAAAATATCTTTTTTTCCTTCGCAAGTACTTATACTATTACAGAAGAGTGTCGCATAGGTAAACTGCATTATATTTCCTTCTCCGCCATTATAAGCTACCGTTAAGGCCTCATTCATCAGGTCTTTTCGGATGTTTACCGTACCCGAATTTTCTATGTTTGCTATCTGAGTTTTGAAATAAGGGTCTTGATCGGCTATAGTTGTAAAACCACTTAAAAAGTTTTTCCCTGCTGAATAGGTACTAATCCCTCGTAAGTATGCATCATACCCGTCTGAGTTCATGGTTGCTCCGTCCGCTAATTGAACGGTATTAGTTGCCTTACAAGCTGCTTCTGCATATACCAAATAGCAATACTCTGGATGGTAGGTTATTAGGGATTCTGACCATTGGTTTTGCCAGATGCCGTCTTTTACGAAATCTGCTTGATTAGCCAGATATTGAGGTTCTGCATATACATATCTAGGTTCATCGATAATTTCGATCACTTTGGTTCCTTCTACCAAAGGAGGATCGTAGGTATATGCAACTTCTTCTGTTTCTTCTCCATCCTCATCATCCGATTCTTCTTCCTCTTCATCAGTCGATGTTATTGTTTCTTTGACCTTGATATAGGCTATGGTTCCATCGGTATTGTAGTAATGCCCATCCGTATACGGCTCACTAGTATTAGAAGCTGTTGGGTCATACTCTGGATGTCTAGGGTTTCTCCAGCTATTGTAACCCTCTCCTGTGGTTTTGGCACTATATAGTTTAGTGTCATCATTAAAAATACTCAATATTGTTTCGGTTATTTCTTCTACCTCTTTTCCATTGGTATCTGCACCTCTATTGCCATACTGCCCTAATGGTTTCATGTCGCTAAGCAGGTCATTTCTCGCAATGCTACAGGTTATGGAATTAGCAATTATCTCCTCCTCATTCTGCTCTTCTATACAAGGAGCATTACATGCATTAACCAGTCCATCCCACTGGTTCTCGAAATAAGTGGTCAACCGTGCTTTTTCGTCTGTTACTTCATCCGGGGTCAGGTATGGTAATTTGGTTGCTACATCATATTCTGCCACCTGAGTAATTGCATATACCTGTCTACTTAACTGAGTTGCCGTTGCTGGATACTCCTCTTCTAATGCGGCTATACAATCTTCACAAGTAATAAAACACCCTTCTAATGTAAGCGGTGGTAGGTCTGATACATCTTCTGGTTTGACATAACAAGGGTCATTTTCATCTTGTAAACGCGCTACATAATTGGCTGCATACTGTGCCAATGAATCCGCATTAATTACCAAACTTTTGGTAATCATATAACTCCCTCTCGGGACATCTGCTCTAAACTCGGGAATTTCAAAACTCCCCCCTTCCTTTTGCATATCAATGGTATGCAATATTGGACTTGTTACTAACGAAGTAGCATCTACATCCAATACATCAATGGCTAAGTCATATACTAATGGATACTGAATTGTATTGTTTTCATTACAACTATACTCCAATTCCTGTGGTCCTTGCACAGTATAGCTAATGTCACGCCCTTCTGCAAAGGGAGCAACCTTAGTACCCGCATACTCCAAAGCATCCTGTTGTGCCCCAAATTTTTGAGTAGTCGTACGTATGTTGTTATCTTGATCGGTATCAATTTCATGACTCCCCAATTTACCTAACAGATCTACGGTAAGTGTTTTGTGTAATTCGACATTGATCTCATCCGATAGCCCCTCTAAATCTGTGGGCTTATACCCTGCCAGTGCTGTCGCAATCGTTCTTCCCTGTGGGTCAATATAACTAACACTTGCCTGGTCATTAGGATCTATCACCAAATTCTTTTTATAATGTAGTTTGTTACCCACACTATATCCAAACAAACGGTTGAGCTCTTTTTGCTCCGGGGTACCGTAATAGTACTCCATCTCCTTTCCTTTTCCTAACTGATGGGTAACTCCAACACCACTCTTTCTGCGAATTCTACCTGTATTATCCGGCATATATTCGATCTGCGAGAAAGGATGCCCTTCTGCATCAGGTATCCTACCCCTAAAGGTATCATTGATATCATTATTAGCAGAATAATATTTACTGGCACCGTATACCGTATTCATCTGCTTTTCGATGGTTTCCTTATCTAATTCATTCTGATGATCCAGATCAAAATCATGATAGTCATATATATTATCTCCATCTTGATTGTCTGCTTTATTATCTCTATTAAAATCAGGGTAATATCTGATACGGTTTTCGGCAGTTGGTACTGGAAGTATCTCTACCGCAGGACGTCCCTGAGCATCATAGATAACTTCTCCCACAATCGCATGTTCATCACTATTGATCCTGGTTACTGTCTGTCGATTACGAAGTGATCCATCAAAATAACTGACTACCTCTTTTTTCTTTCCTTCTTCAGCGTAACTAGCCTGAAATTGCCAGTTTTTTAACTTTTCGTGATCCTGATCGATCTGGTATTTATTTGCCCAACTAGCTACAGAATGTTTCGTATCTGATCCACTGCTCCATTTTCCGTAGCGATAGCGGTTACCTTGCCCGGATATATCCCTACCGACTGCTCTTACCCTATAAATAATATATCCTTGTGCATACACAAGAGGAATATGATAACCGTTTTCGGTAGTTTCTATGCGGGTACTGTTATTTTTAAAATCATTTTCAGTAAACAATATAGAGTTTGCTACTCTTGGAGTAGCTACATCCCTCCCATAATTATCAACCCAAGTCCATTCCAATTGGTAACTTTCCGAACCTTTTACCGTTGTCCAGGTAAGTGGTAATTCATTATTTACAGGCCCTAGGTGCGAAATGGTGGGTACAGTAGCTGACAATTCTCTATACTTTATGTCCACGTACTCTATAGAAAACGAAATATTTTCTGGAATATACCCATTGGTCTCAGTTGCCGGTATCGAAAGGTTTTTATAAGTTCCTTCTTTGATTACTACCTGTGCCCCCGAAATATCATTGAGTATATTTCTGGCTATATCGATTCCTTTTCCAGCTCCCTGCTGGGTATTATTCTCTATTGATAACGAGATTTCGTAGGCGTCTGCTACTTCATAAGTTCCAGATTCAGATCTTGGAGTTACTTCTAATTGCAAAGTATATTTATACCAATGATACGGAGGTTGATCTGAGGCTACTTGCAACGATAGTTGTGTAGAAGATTGTGTAATCGTACCTGGTACCGATGCATTCGGATCCGAGTACTCCAATACGGTTCCCGAACTAATGGCATTACTTACTTCTGAAGCATCATATACTACTTTATTTTGCCCATATCCTATAAGTACACCGGCGATCAATAAAGTGAATACTATAATTTCCCTAATAATACTGTTCATCATATCTCTTTTTTAGTTGGGCTGTTCTATTAAGCTATAGTCCTGATATTTTTCTACTGTTTCGAGTTTGTCATTATGCGGTATCACATAATCAGATAGTTGTAGTGCTTTCACTCCTGAATCTTTCTTATGATGTAATTCAATCATCAATCGTCCGTAATCCATCTTGGAACCATTGCCTTCTTTAAAGGGCAATAAGGTGGCAAACACCAATTCTTGCTTGTTCAGAAACTGTGTATTTTTATCTATATACAATACCACCTTAGCATACGGCAACTGTACCTCTTTCTTATTACGAATCAGTTCGCAGACCCATTGATTATTTTCTTCGCGTATATCTGCTACCTCAAAATAGGTCATAAAACTGCTGATGTCTACAGGAGAACCTTCTAGAGAAGGTCCTTGCTTGTATGTATATCGGATCTGTTTATGGGAATGATCTACTACTATTTTGACTCCCGGTGTCTGGATCATCTCGGAGTTCATTGCAGTAAACCTGTTGATGTTTTCTTGCTTTATCAATTCCCCTGTATAGGTTTCTGTACTATTATTTCCTGTTAATCCCCTAAGCATCGTATACGTTACTCCTATTTCATAGGAAGGGGTTTCTTTATATGCTTTTACAATTTGTTGTAATAGTTCCTCTGCCTTAGGCTGACTATATAGCTGTCCTCCAACCCATAGCATGTATACCAAGGCGGCTATGATTCCTTTTTGTATCATTATTTCCCTGAATTATTTTTTGAATTTCCTGATCTTGTTTCCTGTATAGTGAATACTCCTCTTTCGGTCTCTTTTTTCACTCGTATCAATCCACCTTCCTGATCGTACTCATAATAGGTGGCATAATTATTTTCGTCTAACTCTGCCTTGAGTCTTTGGGTTACTGGATCATAGACAAAGGTTTTCATACTCCCGCTAAACGGGTGTATCCTGATATCATCAAAGTATACATTAAGATTAGAAGCTGCTGCTTCTGCGATACGACTCTCCAGTGAAAGGGTCATATGAGTTGCCTCATTAGGTATTGTAAAATCTGCCAGTACTTGCTGCCACCCATCAATCACCGGCCCTTCTGGGCGGAACTCTACGTCACTATCCTGCATCGGAATAACAGTGTGACTTTGGTCTCTATAGGTAAGCTTAAGCAATGAGTTTACATATGTTAATGCTTCATAATCCGGATCCGGGATTTGCTCAAACCTCTCATAAGAAAATAGTAAAGGTGGAGAAAAGCTTACATCTCCTATGTTATCAGCTCTATAAGAATACGATCCTCCCTGAACACTAAAGGAAGATGTTACACGCATAGAAAACCCATTAATGGTTACATCCTGGAACGTTAGTTCCATAGTAGATTGATTTAATAACGGATACTTATAGTTTTTCAATACTCCATTTTCCCTAACATTCGGTGTTTTATAAACAAACTCCGGTGCATCACTCGCAGGGTCTAGTTTAAAGGAAAAGCCTACAGTAAGTTCTGGTCCTCTATTACTATTACTGGTGCGTTCCTTTTCTGGTTTGAAGTTATAAATCGTAAGGTTTTTCTGGTCATCAGAGAACTTTCTTACAAACGGAATCAAGGCGTCATATTTTCGGCTTTCTGGATCTGGCACATACACTGGTGGTAAGTTTCTTTTTAATGGATCTGTAGAAAGTAGTTTGTCCTTAAGGTGGTTTAACAAATCCACAAATAATCTACTCGCTTCGTTATTGCTAAATGCTTGTGTTTGTGGGTTTATAGTTTTCACCCCATCTTCACGTACCCATCCGCTGATTACGTATCGTTCTCCCGGCTGTGGCTTGAACAGTTCGCAGCCTACTAGTGTCGGTTTAGGGTCTTCTCTAATCTCTACAGTTACCTCGGTTCTGTCCAGACTACGACAACAGTTTTCTTCTCCCTGATCACAATCCCCAGAAGATTCTCCGGCATAGTACGTTTCTCCATTGATTAATACGTCATTCGGCCCATAGGCGGTTCCTTCAAACGGATCGTCATACCATACTACATGCTGACCTACCACAAACAATTCTGATATGGTAACTTGATCATTGCTATAAAACACTTGTCGGTTTGTAGTTACCTGTGGTGGTGGGATGTTTACAATCTCGGCAATAATCCCTTTACGTGGTGTACTTTCATTTCCTAGATTATCTCGCTGAGCTATATAGTATATAGTATTATTATCGAGTGGTTCTGTTCCCTGATACATATCAGTTCCTTGTGCGCTCTTATACCATATCAGTGTATTTTCCGGATGGGTAATTTCTACCTCTAAATCTGCAATGGTAGCCTGCTGTGTAGCACAGAAAGATTGCCATTCGTCTCCATCAGCATCAAACACTCCTATGCTTACACCTACACCAAATCTACAGCTATTCTCTCCGGATTGTGCATAATATATTTTTTCATCTTCTAATGTATCTGTAATAGCATAAGCCGTTCCTCCAATGGGTTTGCTATACCAGATGATATTGGCTCCCGTAATCTGTAAATCAGCTACCGTAGCTTGCTGCACTATGGTAAATTGCTGAAAGCTCTCTTCTTCTATTCCTGGTGCTCCAGCATTGATAATTACTCGTAATGGCACTCTGGTATCTCCTGGATTGGCTTCTGCCCAATAGGTTGTCGTTTCTGATTCTAAATGCACACCAGATGATAGCGCTTCTCCTCCAGTTACATCTCTATACCAGTTTACGTTACTGACACCAGATATCGGAGAACTAAGAGCTGCTATCGTCAGTTCTTCTTCTTGTGATATACAGAATGATTGTATCGCTGTATCTGGGTTATCAGGATCGGTTCCTGGTAATCGCAAGTGAATTCTGTGTCGCTCTAAGGTTAACCCTTCTATCGTACTATTGGTTGACAAAAAGTAATAACTGCCTAAATCTGCTTCTGTAATTTCTGTGATATTGATTTCTCTTAGAGTAGTTTCCTCTAGAAATTCACCATCTTTATACCAGCGATAGATATTATTAGGACTGGTTAATGCTTCTGTAAACAAGATTGCATCTCCACCTAATGCTACCGTGATATACTCCGTTCGATCTACCATCGCCTGTGGACTATATACATAGGTATCTATATATTTTTTATAATCAGGGTGCTCTGGTTCGAAATCACTAAATACAAAATAATTATGTTGTATCTGGATATCTGTGGCTGCTACTTGCATATTCGGAATCAACTGTGGTACATCTCCACTAAATGCATTGTTGTTTAAATGGATACTATATAAATTCGATACTTGTACAATGCTTTGTGGAATCACTCCTGAGAATCTATTATGGGCTACCCAAAATATTTTTAACCTCTGTAAATCAAGAATCTGATCTGATATTGTACCGTGCAATGTATTCTGCTGTACTTTAATAGTATGTAATGGCGCTATAGTCCACAAGCTATTGGGTAATGTTCCTTCTAACTTGTTTTCACTTACATCAAAATATTCCATGTTTATAAGGTTACCGATACTCTCTGGTATCTTACAACACAAGCGATTTACTCCTAAATCCATGATCTTTAGCTTACTGAGATCCCCAATCTCTGATGGAATAGCTCCTGTGAGTATATTCTCTCTGAGGTTTATAATTTCCAGAGTATTGATATATCCTAACCATCCGGGGATGGCTCCTACCAGCTTGTTTTTTGACAAATCCAGATGCTGCAGATTCGATAGTTTTTGCAATGCCTCAGGAATCACTCCACGAATATTGTTATCCGGAAGCTCTAATCCTATCACTTTTGCATCTTCACTAAGGGTTACTCCATACCAGTCACATACTGATGATGCCGGGTTATCAATATCCCATACCTGATTTTCTGCGACTGTATTCGTCCAGTTAGCTCCGCCAGTAGATAAGTAAAAATCAATTAAGGCTAATCGCTCTTCATCAGAGATCTCACAGTTTTCTGGTTGTATGATTTCCAATTTTATAGGGTGACGTTGCAAGGTTAAGTCTGTTACTACTGTATTGATTGCTTCTACGTAATAGGTAGCTGCATCAGAAACGGCAGCAGATCCGATTACATATTCTCTTTGTGTTGCTCCCGAAATCGGTTCGTTATCTTTATACCATTGGTATTGAATATTTTGGCTTCTAAGGCTTGTTGTTAGGGTTACCTCCTTGCCAGTAACTACTTTTTTGGTTTCTATCTGATCTACTTTAGCCTGAGGAGTATATTTAAATAGTTCTTCCAGTGTTGCTTGATAGTCATAAAAATCTGCTTCGAAATCGGAGAATATAAAATTGTTATTCTGGATTGTAATTATTACTAATTCTGGATTGTTATTTAGTATATTCGGAATTTTTCCTGATAGTTGATTATTATTCAGAAATAACTGAGTTAATGTAGATAACTCTGCAAAACTAGAAGGTATTTCTCCGGTCAACTTATTATTTGCCAAGCTTAACGTACTTATCTTGGTTAACTTCCCTAATGAAGATGGAATGGAACCTGTAAATTGGTTGTGATTGAGTAATAATTGCTTAAGATTAGGAAGGTCACCCAGAAACGCTGGTATTTCGCCAGACAACTTATTTCCTGATATCCATAAGCTTTGCAAAGCCTGTAGTTTACTAAACGATTGCGGAATGGTACCTGTAAGCTGATTACTACTTAAAATTATTCCTATTAAAGAACTAAGATTTCCTAATTCATCCGGAATGGTACCTGATAACCTGTTTCCTTGTAACCAAAGTGTTTCTAAGTTGGTTAATTTTCCAAAAGCTGCTGGTATTTGGCCAGAAAGTCGATTATTAGAGATCGTTAAGTTTTCTAGAGATTTTATGTTTCCTATCGCGGTAGGAATCGTACCAGAAAGCTGATTACCGTGTAACCATAGGGTTTTTAACACCCCTAAACTCCCAATAGTTGATGGAATTACTTCTATTAAACCGTTGTGATTCAATCGAATAACTTCTACATTTTTTAAATCCCCAATGGATTCTGGAATAGTTCCTTGTAGGTTATTATTAGACAGAACCAACTCTGTTAATTTTCCATCTACTACAGTCACTCCATGCCATTGGCAAATTGGGGTATCCGTTAACCAATTGGTATTGTTCGTCCAGTTCTCCCCATCTGTACTAGTATACAGATCTATTAATGCCTGCTTCTCTGCATTAGATATCAAGCAATCTCCTCCCGGTTTTACTTCTACTTCTATCGCATGTCGTAGGATGGTCAATCCAGGTACCTTACTATTAATAGTTTCCATGTGATAGGATCCACTATCTGTCTCTGCTGTTTCCGGGATGGAATACTCTGGTGCGGTTGCCCCTGCGATTAGTACTCCGTCTTTATACCACTGATAGTTATTATCATTACTGGTAAATACAGTCGTAGATACAGTTAGTCGATCTGTTGCTGCTATTACTCTGGTTTCCGGAGATGCTACCGCTGCCTGTGGGATATATGTTACTCCTGTTCCTAATTTTGATTGATGTTTGGCAAGGTCTTCTTCTAATCCCGAAAACAGATACCTGTTATGATCCAGAGTAAGGCTGGCAAGTTCTGATACTATCGTTAATGAAGGAGGTAGTAGTCCTCCTAAGGTATTATGATCTAATTGTAATGTTTTTAATTGAGGAAGCGAAGCAAATACGTCTGGTAAGGTACCCGTCAGGTTATTGGCTGCCAAATGCAATCCTACTACCCTATCATTTTCTACGATGACTCCATGCCAGTCACAAATAGTAGCTTCTGGGTCTTCAATTGTCCATATCTGATCTCCTGTCAGTGTGTTGTTCCAGTTTACTCCTGCTGTTGCCTGATAGATTGCAATCAATGCTTCTCGCTCTGTAACTGGTACATTACAGGTTTCCTTTACTTCTAACGTAATCGGATGACGTTCTAGTGTCAATCCTTCTACTACACTATTGGTGGTCAGCAGATAATATGTACCAGCATCTTCCAAGTTTACGCTTTCTATTCGTAACACCTTGCTTGTGGTATCTGGTATTAATTCATTGTCCTTATACCATTGGTATTCATTATAGTCACTAGATAACACCGTAGAGAATTCTATCGGATGTCCTACGGTAGCATTTTTGGTTTCTATGGCATCCGTTTTTCCTTGATCTGCATAGGTATACCCAATGGTAAGCAATTCTTTATAATCTGGATGACGCTGCTCGAAATCCGAAAAGATAAAGTAGTTATACTGAAAATAAAATTCCAGAAGTTTTGAGTTTCCGTGTATTGATACTGGTATGCTTCCTGACATTTTATTGTCATTGATGGCTAGGTATTCTAAGTTATACAAATGTGCGATCCTAGAAGGTATTGATCCCTCGAATTGGTTATGACTAAGGTCTAGTCTGCGCAATTGTGTCAATAACCCTAGCTGACTTACCAAGGTTTCTGATAACTGGTTATGTGACAGATCCAGGATCTGAAGTTTTCGTAGGTTACAAATTGCAATGGGAACACCACCTATCAGATTGTTATTTCCCAAATCCAATACTTCTAGATTAGATAAACTACCTAGTGCTGGAGGGATATTTCCTATAAACTCATTGTTATCCAGCAATAAAGAGGTTAATGCCAATAAAGAACCTAGGGATGGAGTAATGGTTCCTGATAGACCATTATCTCCCAAATCTAGTAGGTTTAGGTATGGTAGATTGATTAAACTATCTGGTAACGTACCTTCTAAATTATTGGTCTTTAAATTTACTGCGGTTACGTGATCGCCTGTTATGGTCACACCATACCACTGACATATTGGTATATCCAAGCTCCACGGTTGATTATTGTCCTGTGTATTATCCCACTCTGCACCTGCAGTCGACTGATACAGATCCCATAACGCTAGTTTTTCTATTTCTGACACACCACAGCTGTCTTCTTCTACGACAAGAATAATCCGATTACGTTCTATACCTGAATTCTGGACTATACTATTGGTTATTCTAAAATAATAGACACCTGCATCCGCTGAAGTAATATTCTGTAATGATAATTTTCCAGAAACATTAGGAATGGCAACTCCATCCTTAAACCACTGTACCGTATCATTTCTACTGGTGGTATATTGACCTGTTAACACTATACCACTCCCTGCTACAACGGTAATGGTTTCTTCCTGATCTATTCTTGCCTGAGGGCTATATGTAAAACTAGTGCCTAACTTGCTTCGATATGTCGAAAATTCAGTTTCAAAATCGGCAAATACAAATTGATTGTTTGCAAACTTAAAACTTATCATATCCTGTAATGTGCTTATTACAGAAGGTATTTTACCAGAAAACTGGTTGTTCTCAATATGAATGGATTTTAGATTTGACATATTGCCTATCTGATCCGAAATACTCCCTGAAAATTGATTTTCAGAAAGATTTAAAAACTTTAAGGATACTGCATCATATAAAGATGTCGGTACTACTCCAGAGAATTGATTCTCCTCTAAGTACAATGTATTCAACTTCTTTAGATTCCCAATATTCATAGGGATATTTCCTGTCAATTGATTTCCTGAAAGATTTATGCTTTCTAAGTTCTCTAGATTACTTACCGCATCGGGTATTGTTCCTGATAATTGATTATCCTGAAGAGATAATCTCTTTAAAGCATTTAGATTCCCTATAAACTCAGGAATACTTCCTGATATACGCGTCTTACTTATATAGACATCTTCCAGATGTACTAGATTTACAATTTCTACAGGGATGCTTCCGCTAACACGCTCTCCCGAAATATATAATAACTTTAAACTCGTAAGGTCACCTATTATACTTGGTATCGTTCCTTCAATAGCACCTTGTATTTTTAAACTTCGTAAGCTTTTTAAGTTTCCTATTTCAATAGGTAATGTACCTGACATTTTGGTATTTCCTTCAACACTTAATTCTAAAAGGTTCGATAAATTCCCTATGAAACCAGATATACTACCTTCAAAATTATTATGACTTAGATTCAAGACTTCCAAAGATTGTAAATATTGTAAATCTGCTGGTATAACTCCTGAAATCTCATTAATACTAAGCACTAGCTTCCTTAGATGCCTAAGGTTTCGAATTGAGGAAGGTATTACTCCTCGTAGTCCATTGAGCGTAAGATCAATCTCTACAACTTTTCCATTTTCTACTGTCACCCCAGACCATTCACTTACAGGTATTGGAGTACCTCCTCCCGGAGGGCCGTTTGGATTTCCTGAGTTTGAAGGACCCGTTGGACCTGAACCACCTGAACCCGGAGGGCCATTTGGATTTCCTGAATCTGGAGAACCTGTCGGACCCGGACCGCCTGAACCCGGAGGGCCATTTGGATTTCCTGAATCTGGATTTCCTTGACCGGGAGGTCCTACAGGACTAGAATTTCCTACATCCCAGGGCTTATTTCCTGATGTGGTATTCCTCCAATTATCACCATCTGTAGCATTATACAAATCAATTAATGCCTGCCTTTCTGACGGAGAAACCTGTGCCCAACTATATTCTACAGGATATAACATTGTTATTACCAATAGCAACCCCAACAAAGTGATGCGATAAAAATGATGTATGTTTCCTACCATTTTACTTAATATCATTTAAAAAATGTTTTCTTATTGACTATTTATTTCCTACTGTATAACTATCGATTATTACCAAGGATATGCATCCCAAATTCCACTATATCCACCACATCTGCTTCTTTTAGTTTTATGACCTAAAGATGTTTTTTGATAGGTTCCCGTTTGCCAATCATATAACATATTTCCATGTTTTTTATGCTTAAGGTAGAAGATGAAACTGGCATACCTGTCTCTTTTCCAAAATCCACTTTTTACAACACCTAGGTCTATATTTACGACCGCTTTACCAGTGATATCTAATTTAATATGTGAAGTTTCATCAGAATCAAACGTACGTGCAAAATCAGTTCCCACGGTGAGTCTTCCATTCACAAATACTCCAAATCCATATCGTTCATAGTGTATCGTATTTACTGCATAAGGCACCACATCATTAGGTTTTCCTTGGATTGTAATCTCTAACCTTCTACCGTTACAATAAAAATATTGTCCGCTATGTCCATTATCCGCATTTCTATGATCTACCCAATATCGTCCTCTTAGAATTCGTTTAGAAGTAATCACTGGTATCGGATCATCATCACAGGCATCTCCTATCCCATCATCATCATAATCGTATTGGCTACTATTGTATACGTATGGGCAATTGTCTTCTTCATCAGGTCGTCTGTCATTATCGTAATCTACATCTTTCGGTAACTCTCCGATCAAATTACGTTCTATATGTGCTTGTTCGTTAGCTGGTACTACGACACTGTTTCTACCTGTATGTGCATATTGATCCGATATCTTAATTCCCTCGAAACCATCACTATCTATGGATTTTTTGAAATTGAAATGTGCTTCATTGACATTATCATAGGTATAATCCTCAAAACTATCCATTCCCATATCTCTATAGCGGGTATTAGATCCTACGGCTATTGGCAGTGTATAATTGTATCCATACTGTGCTGCAGAGTATCTATCCAAAGCATCCTTATTCTCCACCTCAGCACCAAATGGACTGTACTGTGTTACCTCACTGGCAAAGGTCCAGTGCTTGTTCTCTTCATTACCTTGTTGCTCGCTCTCTGATTGCTTCCATTGTTTATCTACCAATGCATAATACGGTGTGAATTCTTTGAAATATCCTTCTCTTCTGGTATTTGCCTTCGTAGTTGCTCCCTGATGCACCTGATCTCTTTCGGTTAGATAGGCATAGGAACGTTTTGCCCTCCATTCGCCCTTGGCATTGTACACATATGGGTTAAAAGGTTGCTCAAACGGATAGTCTTCTGCCGAAATATCCTTTAATTGTTCTGCTTCTAAATCTTGTGGTACAAAAGGCAGTTCACTCTCACACTGGCAGTTCCAGAAATCTTCATACGCTACTGCGCTAGCATTTACGATCCGTTGGTTCTCTGCCTCTGTGGCAGCAGCATTAAGAGTAAATGTATTGGTATCTATATTACCTAGATATTTTCCATTACTGTCTTTTGCCGGAAGTGGATTTTTCATCATCGTAATAGATGCCATACTTGCCGATTGCTGGTTACGGTATCCCGAACGAATGATCTTAAACTGTGCATCTCCAGAAATAGCAGGTCCCTGTTCTTTATTGACAATACTACCGCTTCGGTTCATTAACAACACTCCATTTTCTGTATCATTAAATCCTACTACCCACAGTCGCTTTTTTAGTTTGGCCTGTCCATCTTTATACCGCACCATTAGCTCATCTCCCAACGTAAAATACTTCTTGGCTTCATTCATTATAAAATAAGATCCGGATGGTTTTAACGTCCCTGTAATTCCCATATTGGTAGCGGCATGTCCCATGTCTTTATATGCCCAATATGCCGGGAAATTGAAATTGTAATATGCATCATCAAATTCATTGATGGTCTTGGTCAATAGTACTTGTCCTGTCTGAGCATCCCATGCCTTATTAATAGTAGACACTTTAGACCCCAGATCCGTAGCAATTTTTTCTTTCATAATTGCTGTGGTATGGATGACCTTGGTGGTCATAGTCGTATGCGCTATATGTTCTATAGTCGTAGAAGATGGAAATGCACTAGGGATGGGTATCGGAAAAATTCCAATGATCAATACGACAAGATTGGCTTTAATTCCTAATGTCTGCGAATTAGAATAGCTTTCTCTAAAATCAGTTACCACATCATAGTCTACCCCTACCTGTCGATCTTCTATGGTTCCATTGCTATGAATAACGGGTATGGTGTTATGTAATCGACTGATATCACCTTCTTGTGTACTATACTTATATTCCACCGATGAAATTGGCTTGTCTTGTCCTTCGGCATATACCTTCTGCATACGCGTTTTTCCATTCATATCATTGGTATGTATAGCAAAGCCCTGAGATAAGGTATATTCTTTTTTGACATGTACAGGTGCACCAAAAATAGATTTGATCAAATTACCTAATACCTGATCCTCATTAGTGGCATAATTACTAGGGCTATCGATATCGGTATAATCTACTTTTACAGGGTAGTCCTTAGAGGTAAAATGTTCGGTAACTACTTTTCCTGTAGCATGCTTGGTAATTCCCTCTCTGGAGAGGTTACTCACCGTAACCCTGCTATAGGTTACTGTGGCTCCCGGGAAAAAGGATTCTCCAAAGGGTTTTTCTACATAACTGACTTCTCTTGGTGCGACCAATCGATCTCCTTTATTATAAAAAGGTTCTACAAAGGGATTTTCTTTACTACCAGCGGGTTCGTAAGTAGCAACGCCACTAGAACTACCATCTTCTTGCGTATAGGAATACGTCTGTCCAAACTCTTTGGTATATTTTTGTTGTTTGCTATCTGGTACATCGAGCATCTCTCCCCATTGATCCAGCATCGTCAGTTTTTTGACCCGAACTCCTCCTCCTAATTTATAGGGTTTTGGAGTTGATAATCTGATCCAGGATTTTTCTGGTACAAATCGCTGGGCACATAAAAATTCATTGCTTCGTAGTTTTCCATTAGGGCCAGAAAAAATTTCTGTTATATTTTTAAAACTACTGATTACTTTCTTCACAATATCTACCACACTCTGACTTCGGGCATCCATATTCAATCCATAGACCCAACCATTGAGATACTGTCGTCCAAAATGCCATCCTGCTTTGGAAATAGGGTTTACAAGATCTCCTCCCATTACGCCTCCTTCCATCTTAGAAAATTCCATAGGAATTGCGGCATATACACTTCCGTTTTTACCAAAAACGTTTACATTTCCATCCCTCTTAAAATAGCCCGTCACATAATCAAAGTTTTGACTTTTTGTTGTATAAGCCCCTGTTTTGGTCATATTCAGTAAAAACCTAAAGTAGATGGGTTTCTTTTCAATACCTTTTAGGTATTTCTTTTTAAAATCTATTTTCTCGTCAGTTTCATCAGGAAGTTTTACATATAGATATTTAGCTTCACTATACCTCACCCCATCTTGCTCAAATTTATAAAGCTCTGGATTCGATTCTGGATTATTGGGTGCTACGGCACCTCCTGCTCCTACTACCTTAAACATCTGTAAGGCTTCTCTATCCTGTACATATTGATAATCATCACTCTCATATTGTACATTCATTCGTCCTCCGGATGGTAAATCAATAGAAGTTAGCATCCAGGCAGCTGCATATTGATTTTGTAGTTCTCTGCTCTGTTGCTGTACAAAAGGAAACTCGGGTGTAGTACTTGTATCTTCTGTATTACAAAATGTTTTATTCCCCAGATCATTTTCATGTATAGAAATCGTTCCATCTGCATTGGTTACTACCGAAACGGCATCTTCGACTACGGGTTTATAATTCCCCCATACGTCATACGACTTTAAGTGATAATTAGGGTTAAATCCATCGTAATTAAACTCATAAGGAGTATATTTTCCCATATTAGAATCCCTATAAGTAAAGTATACTTTCTTTAGGGTGAGTTTTCCTTTATTCTTTACATCTCCTTCTTTATCTATATAATCCAACTCATGAGCATCCAATACTCCTCCCAGATTGTTTCCAATGCCCTGGCACTGCGAATAATCATATATAAAATGAGCCGTTTTTATAGGTGATACCTCTGCTGGTGAAGGATCATTATCAGTTATATCATCCTCTAACTCTGTTTCATACTTTTTATACTCTGGCTTAGAGTACAACCGTATTTTATCGATCTTATACATAGATTGACTTACACTGGATCCTCCTCCATTTTCGTCGGTTACTCCTCTTCCATCTTTTCTTTTGGATAGATCAAAAATGGCAATATGAGTTTTGGTTTCTATTTTCTCGATATATTTTAGTTCCTTTTCTCCATAGAGATAACTCCCTTTCTGATCTGATGGGTTTGTATTTATTCCTGCATTATAGGACGCTTCTCTATTGCCATATGGAATTCTCCATTTATAATCATTAAGAGTGGTATACATAAACTTGGTATAACTCCCCAAGTCATCATCCGTAGGGCCATCTCCCTTGATATCCTCATAATCCGATGATAAAACAGATGATAATACATAAGTATGTGCATAAGCAGGAGTATGTGTGGCATTAAAAAAGTGATCAATTCCACTACGGTTTTCTTTTGTATTTTCGTTTGATCCGTATTTTACAATCCCTGTTGCACAGTTATATTTCTGACTATCTGTGGCAAAGGTCACTTCTTTTTTTAGGGTGTTGTAAGCGGTCTCCCCAAATACATACATGCTTCCATTTCCTTGTATCGCTCTGATCTCTGCTGTATGATGTCCTTTTCTTCCCGGTTGTTTTATTATTTTAGAAACATATTCCTTATCATAGTAGCCATCCAACTCAATAACACTGATTTTCTGCACATTTTGATTACTGATATCTCTATGTTCTCTTTTGAATTTGTCAGAGAATTGTGGTAATGGTTCATATCTAGCAACCCCATTTGCATCATATGTCTTTTTTCTAAACTTATTATCTGCATATTTATTAAAACCTTTTTTACTACCTCCAATAGTAAGGACTATAGGATCATACCCTCCCAGTGTATTAAAAAGATTCTGATCCTGATCTACGCTTGGTTCTCCTACATACTTAAAATACACAGGGTCATAATCCAATTTATCACCAGATTCTTTTTTGTCTTCTCTGGTTTGCTTAAAATGTTGTAATGCCTTGGTGTCCCATACTCCGGTACTACTTCTAGAAGGTGCATGGGTAAAGTTAAGGCCTGTATGGAATCCTGATCCTGGTTCTATTTCTACTCCTAAACTAAAGCTCGCACTCTCGTCTTGTACAAACTCGTCATTGATTTGTCCTACCTGACTCCGAAACGGACGGAACATCCCTCCTGTTCCGTGACCTTGTACGGTGTACAAATCGTAGGTATAACTGGTCGTAGGTAGGGCCAAAGTGGTTTTACTGATTAATTGATCTTTTTCCCGATTGTAATCTAGTATATCGTGGGGCGTAGCAAATCCTGTGAATTCATATCCATACGCCTTTTCTTTTTTAAACTTATCCTTAATCTGCTGCACAGAACCGGTAGCAGATATTTCTGCCTCGGCATCGAAGCCCCAAAAATCAGGCCCCAGAGATACGGATAAAGTTCCGGCAATATCCCTAAAAGCGGTACGCTTTCTGGGTGTCAACGTAGTATTTAAAAAAGACATACTACCACTTCCGGCAAGAGAAAAACTATTGGTTTTATTAACCGTTTTCATCTCTCCCGCTTTATTTTTCCTTTTTACCTGATAGCTATTGGTTGCACTAAACCCTCCTGATAAACTAAAATCTGATAGTCCTTTATTGGAATTATAGGAAATTCCTAAATTTAATGATCCATCAATCGCAGCATTTTGTAAGTTTTTTAAACGGGATTTAGCACTAATATTTGGTGAAATTGTTACCCCATCAGTGGCTGATGATTCCGCTCGTACTCCGACACTTAAGTTATCTGATAATTCATAGGATAGTCCAAAAGAAGGCTTAAAAGAAATTCCCGTATAATTATTATACCGCAAATTCGCTCCTACTTTGAGATCCAGTTTTGATTCCTTTACTAAATCAGGGTTTTCTACTCCAAAAATCTGAGGATCAATCTCTACACCGACTCCTACAGTAACATTATCCCGCATGTTATTTTCATAGATCATCTCATCCCCCTTAAAATCATCCGGGATTCCGCGAACTTGTCGATTGATCTGACCTACATTAAGATTCCAACCTAATCCTACCCAGCTAGCCTCCTGATCCATGGTTACTCCAGAATCATATGCCAGGTTTAAGGGATATCCTCCTACATCCATAATAGGAATATTGTAATTAAAATCACCTGAGGACAGATTTACCATATCCGAAGTACCTATCGGGGTAAAAGAATTAAACTCTGGTTGTGATGGGCCACTTGTAAGCGCCCATAATTGTATTGGTTGTGTTAACTGTACGATCATTTGTACAGCCAAATAACTTGCTACTATTTTTGTTACCCGACTTTTTCGTATGGTATTGATCATATCACTAATTGTGTTATCGCTTTATAATTATGCTGATACTTTATTTGTATTCTCTCCGTTATAATTCCACAACTATAATGTCTATTTTTTATAATTGTGCTACTACTTTATTACTTGAACTTGATAAAATTTTGACTGAAGAAGTGGATGACCTTATAAAGGTTCCTTAGATTAAAAGACGTGCAGGTTTATTATTTTTCCTTTACAATTCTTAATAGTTCCCCAATTAAACTATTACAATGAAGTGCAAACTTATGAAGTCTCTTATTTCGAAAAAAAAAGATATCATGTCCATTTATAAACGGACATATAATCAATCAAATAAATCATTGATTTACATGTTGTTACGTTTAAAAAAATTATATGAATGGTATATCTCATTTTTATTCCATTCCCTACAATTCTCTACAAATCAGTACTAAAAATTTATGTTAAAAACATCTTATTACTCTATTTTTGCCATAAAAATTACTGCCTCTTAATGAAATTCTTCTCATTGTTTTTATTACTGTCTTTTTGTGGGTATACTCAACAGAATAATAAACCCTATTCTTATTGGTATAATGAGACAAGGAAGCATTCCCGAGTGAATACTGATAGTATGCTTTTTTGTATCAAAAAAATGCAATCTACTGCAAACTCTTCTTGTGAATATATGAATGCATTGGCCCTTGAAGCTAATGGGATATATTTTAAAAGAGAGTGTAATTCTTCTAAAATGTTATGCAAGGAAATATTAAAAAGAATAGATCGAGAAGCTTCTTCCTTAAATGACAGTTGCTTTTTTTACTTAAAAACCAAAACCTTGGGACGTTTGGTCTATGCCGAAAAGTGCTTAGGCAACTACGTCGAAGCGCTGGAGCATATTTCAGAAAGCCTAATTTTAAATACTCAATACCCAGAGTATTCCGAAGCATATAGAATACCTCCACTCTACCAATCTGCATTAATACACTTAGAACTAGAACAATATCAGAAAGCAATTTATTTATTTAGAGAAATTTTTCCCTTGTCAAAAGGATATAGTGATGAATTACTTTATCCTAGTATCTATATATCATTAGGAGATTCTTATCTAAAATTATACGAAAAATCATTAAAAAAAGATTTGCTGGACTCAGCAAAAGTATCCTATCACAATTATTATAATTCTGCTGTAAAAATAAAATCTCAGAAAAAGCATACGCAAAAGATATATGAGATAAAAAAGGGGATAATTGCACTGAATGAAAAACAATTTGATCTCGCCCTATTACATCTGCAAACTGCATCAAAAATAAAACTCTCAGAGGAAAAGCATTTTACAAATCAAGAAATAGATCTATATAAGGCGGAGGCATTTTATCACTTGAACCATTCGGATTCTACTATTTATTATGGGAATCAATTTCTGGAAAAGAATACACTATTCCCCAAAAAGACCATCCATCGCTTAAAAGTGCATTCTATTTTGGCTAAAGCCTACAATAAGAATAACGATTTGGATAAGGCTCTCTTTCATTCTTCCTTGGCGCTATCAGAAGTAAAAAAAATAGATGTTTTAAAATTTAACGGGATAGAAAAACTTAACCTTATACGTTTAAAACAAATTAAAAAGAAAAATCAAGCTCTCATCAGCAAAAAGAAAAACAAGTGGTTTCTCTATGGTGCTTTGGTCTCTTCTATTATCATTTTAACCATCTTCTTATTTCATTACTACACAAAGAAAAAGAAAATAGTACCTCATTCTAATAATATACCTCAAAAGGAGGAAACAAAACAAGAAGACATAAAACAGGAAACTCTTTCTGGAGATTCTATCCTCTCTCCTCCTATACCGAAATCTGCTTCTCTTAATACTCTAGAAATTGATATAAGTGATACTATTGTCCAAAATATACTCACGGGTTTGCATCGATTGGAAAAAGAAAAGTGTTTTTTAAAACTAGATTTTAATCTAAAATTTATTGCACAAGAATTAAATAGTAATACTTCCTATATCTCTAAAGTAATAAATTTTCATAAAAAAAGTTCCTTTAAAGAATATACCACCCAACTAAGAATTCAATATTTTATAAAAGAATTAAAAGTAAATCCTTCATTCCAAAAACATTCTCTTGATGCTATTGCTAAGGACATAGGCTACTCAAATGCTTCTTCTTTTTCGAAAATTTTTAAAAAACACACAGGCATTACCCCTTCTCGTTTTATTAAGGACTTTAATCAACAGGAAAATGATGCATAAAGGTTTCTGAGTCTGTGAGTTTCTGATTTACAAAGACACTGTGATTAATTATCTAACTACTTATTTTCACTTAATACTTAATACTCTTTACTCACTACTTAATACTCCATACATAACCAATAGATTTTATGATGACTTCTTTTAAAAAAAATAAGTTTTAGACCAGTCATGTTTTAGAAACTAGACTGGTCTGATTTATTGGCACCGCCAAAGGGTTTAATACCCCGAGGCTTGCCTCGAAATTGAAAATATATTTCCAACGAATGCCACGTGGGCTTGCCCCGAGGTAGTTTACTATACTCCACAATATGGATTAATGGGAATGCTCGGCTTCGCTTTTTTTCATTTCTGCAATTAAATAATAGGCTCCGCTTTGAGCAACTAACACATTTTTCCTGATATCTTCCTTAAAATCAAAAGAGATATACCCATTACTAGTGGATTTTGTGATGACTTCTTTTGGTGTAAATTCCCACAAGTTACCATCCCCTTTTTTAGCAGTAAATATGTAGTACATCTCCCCTTCTTGAAAAATTGCTTCTTCTGGTAGGGCTTGCTCTACATTTTTTTCGGTAATAATACGTGCACTCACATACATTCCGGGAACTAAATTGGTGTCTTTATTTTTAATTTCGGCATGGACATGTAACGCTTTTGGACCTTCTTCAAAAGACTTTCCTACGGAATAAATTTTTGCTGTAAGTTCTTTACCTCCTAATGCTTCTATATGGAATTTTACTAACTGCCCATTTTTTACTTTACTAATATCTTTTTCGAAAACCATTAAATCGGCATGGATATGCTCTGTATTGACAATTTCGACTAATGGTGTTTGGGGTTGTACATACTGCCCCGATTTGACCTTTACTTTTTCTACAAATCCATGTATTGGACTGCGAACTGGAGCTACTTCTGCAATAGCTCCTTCTCGTACACTTTTAGCCGACAAACCTAGTAACTGTAACTGACTTTCATATCCTTTTACCAGTCCTTTAGCACTCGAAAAAGCCGATTTCGCTTGTTGATAATCCCTCCCAGAACCTACCCCAGCATCATATAATTTCTTTTGACGGTTATAATCCTGTTCTAAAAAAGTAAGTTTGTTATATGTTTGCAGGTAATCCGTTTGTAATGTAATAATATCTGGATGGCTAATATATGCAAGTATCTGCCCTTTGCGCACTTCATCTCCTTCTATAACCTTTATATTAGTAACATTTGCTCCCAAAATTGTCGTAACAATTGCTTCATTCTGTGGCGGGACACCTAGTTGTCCATTTACCTGAATAAAACCATTCATATTTCGTTTTGGAATCGTATCTATTTTAATACCTAAAAGATCAATTTGTTTTTGGGTTAGCGTGAGTTCTTCTCCATGCTCATCTCCATGTCCGTGCTTGTCTTCGTCTCCATGATCTTTTGGCGTATCACTAGACGCATTCGATTCTGAAACTTCGCTTTTGCCAGTATTGGAACAACTTGTTACTCCCATTACCGAAACTAGAATTATGGTAATATATAAACTTTTAATTTTCATCATATTAATTTTTTGAAGTTAAGAAATATTCCAGTTGTATTTTACTCTGTGCATATGCTTGCAATATTTCCCAGGTAGTAATCTCTAATTGGATCGCATTTTTCATGTTTTGTAGAAAAGCGATATAATCCATTGCACCTTCTTTATAGGCCACTATTGCACCATTACGTTGTTGGATTGCTAAAGGTAATGCCTCGTTTTTATAGTATAGCCAGCTTTTTTTAAGCTGTTCATACTTTATAAGTACTTGATTAAATGTACTTCTTAACTCTATCTCTTTTACTTTGTTTTCTTGTTCGATGATCTGTGAATTGATTTTCGAAGCTTTTGCTTTTCCTCTGGCTTTATTAAAAATCAAGGGAACTTGGATGCCAATCTGATAACTATTAAATCCAGATTGGACACCTATTTTCTGAAATCCATACTGCGCAAATAATTTTGGCAAGAATTGTGAATTTGCTACTTTTTTTTGTGCATCAGCCACTCCTAGTTGCATTTGCCAATATGTGAACAAAGGATGTTTTTCTATATCTTCCTTAGATACCAAGACATTAGTATCAAATATTTCCATTTCAGTCAGAGAAACATCATACAATTCACTACCGTATAACCATTGATTTAACTCTTGCAACGTTATTTGGTATTCAGAAAAGGCCTGTTCTTTTTGTAATGCGATTAGTTTTCCTTGATTCGCTGTTGCATTATACGCTAGTTTGGAGATCATTTCCGTTTCGAATTGTAAATCAATTGCTTTGTCCAATCCTGAAAAAACAGTATCTATCTCAGCGTAGGATTTATACTTTCGCTTTGCAACATAAGCTTTTACCCAGGCAATCTGCACTTTTTGTTTTACATCTAAAACACTGAGTACTACATTAGCTTCAGCCAATCGTATGCTTTCTTTTGCTAGCTTATTTTTTGAAGGAATACTAAAAACATCTATATTATTTTGTTCTATCCCTAGAGTAGTATAGGTTTCATCAGGATTATTATTTCCAATTTCTTCTCCAGCAGTAAATATTTTCGTGTTCCCAAAGTCCCAGGCTGTACTTTTAAGTGCTTTTTCTTTTTCTACTGAAAGTTTTGCAGTTTTTACTGATGGATAGTTTTCTACAGCTAATACAACTGCCTCATCCATCGAAATGGTACGTTGCTGTGCCTGTGTAACTCCAATACAAGTACATACTAACAAGAGAATCACTACCGAATTAGGTTTCGGAGCTCTTATTTTTGTTGGTTCTTGATTTTCAATCCACTTGTATAAAATAGGAATCACAAATAAAGTCAATAATGTAGATGTCAATAATCCCCCAACTACTACAGTGGCTAGTGGTCGCTGTACCTCAGCTCCTGATGTAGTGGATAGCGCCATGGGTAAAAAACCAAGCATATCTGTTAGCGCTGTTAAAAGTATAGGACGAATTCTCCTTCGTGTACCTATCCTAATTCGTTCGTTAATATCCTTAACACCTTCTTCTTTAAGCTCATTATATCCACTAATTAACACCAATCCATTAAGAACCGCTACACCGAATAGCACTATAAACCCGACACCGGCAGATATACTAAAAGGCATATCTCTTACTAATAATGAAAATACCCCTCCTATTGTTGCTAGTGGTATCGCCATATATATCATAATGGTTTGTTTAAATGATTTTAACGCAAAAAATATCATTACAAAGATGAGTCCTAGAGAAATAGGAACCACCGTTTTTAGTTTTTTTGTAGCTCTTTCCAGATTTTCAAAAGCGCCTCCATATCTTACATAATATCCTGGTGGTAATTGTACATTGACTTCAATTTTCTGTTTAATCTCTTCAACCAAAGACTTAATATCACGTCCTCTAACATTGATCCCTACATAGGTTCTACGATTGGTATTATCGCGACTTATTTGCATCGGTCCAGGCTTATAGCTTATATATGCCACTTCTTTTAATGGAATCTGAGCTCCATTAGGTAAGGTTACAAAAAGGTTTTTTACATTACTTAAATCCTGACGTAGCTCTTCTTTTAGACGTACTACCAGATCAAAACGTTTTTCTCCTTCGAAAATGATTCCGGCTACACCTCCTGCAAAAGCTGTTCGTATTAAGTTATTTAGTTTATTTATTTGTAATCCATACTGCGCTATCTTATTACGGTTATACTGAATCGTAATTTGTGGTTGCCCCGAGGTTGCTTCTACTTTCATATCTGCAACACCATCGACAGTGGCAATAATTTTACCCATCTCTTCTGCTTTCTGAGCTAAAATCTCTAAATCATCTCCATACAATTTTACTGCTATATCTTCACGAACACCTGTAATTAATTCATTAAATCGCATTTCTATAGGCTGCGTAAATTCATAATTAACTCCAGGGATCTGTTCTAGCTCTTTCTTAATTTTTTCGATGAGTTCCTCTTTGGATGAGGCACTCACCCATTCTGAACTGGGTTTCAGGATCAAAAATACATCTGCCAGATCCATAGGCATCGGATCTGTAGGTACCTCTGCAACACCAATTCTACTGATAACGTCTTTGACCTCAGGAAAGTTATTTTTTATAATTTTTTCGATTTTAGTGGTGGTTGCAATTGTTTCTGACAAGGAACTTCCTGGTTTTAGTATGGCATGAAATGCTACATCTCCCTCATCTAGCTGCGGAATAAATTCGCCTCCCATCTTGGTAAAAGCTACTATTGTCAAAATCAATAATGTTATAGCCAAAATCACAATAGCCTTTCCTCTCTTAAGCACTTTAACCTGAATATTTTCATAAGTATTTTCTAACCAATTTATAATCTTATTCCCCCAATATTTCTTTTCACTTATAGAGGTTTTTAAAAACACAGATGTAATCATTGGTACGTATGTTAGGCATAATATCATGGCTCCTATCATAGCAAAACTAAAGGTTAGTGCCATGGGTCTAAACATCTTACCTTCTACTCCTTCTAATACCAAAATAGGCAGAAATACAATAAGAATAATAAACTGTCCAAAAAAAGCTGTATTCATCATTTTTGAAGACGATCTATAGGTAATTCTATTCCTGTCTTCTGCCGTGACAACCTCTTTTCTCTTCATCTGTTGATAAATCAAGAAAACAGTACTTTCAACAATAATAACTGCCCCATCTACAATAATCCCAAAATCAATAGCTCCCAGACTCATCAGATTTGCCCATACATCAAAAACATTCATAAGGATAAATGCAAAAAATAATGCTAAAGGAATTGTAGAAGCTACGATCAAACCTCCTCGCCAATTCCCTAAGAAGAATACCAGAATAAAAATAACAATAAGCGCTCCTTCTAGCAGGTTATTTCTAACTGTAGCTGTCGTACTGGCAATGAGTTTACTTCTATCTAAAAAAGGTTGTATCGTAACTCCCTCAGGTAATGATTTTTGGATTTCCTTAATTCTTTTCTTTACATTTTTAATAACTTCATCTGTACTGGCTCCTTTTAGCATTAAAATCATACCTCCGACAGCTTCTCCTTCTCCATTTTTGGTCAAAGCCCCATAGCGAGTTGCTTTTCCAAAGTTGACTTTTCCTATATCTTTTATAAGAATCGGGATGCTATTCTTATTCGTTACCACAATATTCTTAATATCATCTAAACTGCGTGCTAATCCTTCTCCTCTAATAAAATTAGCCTGATGGTTTTTTTCTATATAGGCTCCCCCTGTATTCTGGTTGTTATTCTCCAGAGCTTCATAAATATCACTAATGGTCAGACCAATTGACTTAAGCTCATTTGGATCTATTGTAACCTCATATTGCTTAATACTTCCGCCAAAAGCGTTTACCTCTACAACTCCCGGAACCATTGCCATTTGACGGCGAATGATCCAGTCCTGTATGGTACGTAATTCTGTAGCATCGTACTTATCTTTATACTCAGGAGCGACTTCTAGTGTATATTGATAAATTTCTCCAAGACCTGTAGAAATTGGGCCTATAAACGGTTCTCCGAATCCCTGTGGGATATTAGCCTTAATTTCTGCTAATTTTTCGGAAACCAACTGTCTAGGTAAATAGGTGTCTAAATCGTCATTAAAAACAATGGTTACCACGGATAGGCCAAAACGGGAAATAGAACGAATCTCGGTAACATCCGGTAAATTAGCTACCGCTAATTCAACTGGGTATGTAATAAATTGCTCTATATCTTCGGTACCTAGATTAGGTGATTGGGTGATAATCTGTACTTGATTATTCGTAATATCAGGGACTGCATCCACAGGGACTTGCGTTACACTATAGATCCCTCCTGCTATTAATACAATAGTAAACAATGCAATAACAAATTTGTTATTGATTGAAAACTCAATAAGTTTATTAATCATTATAAAGTATTTTGATCCACATTGTGTTATTTATACCTGTTCTTATAAAACCGGTATAAAAACTACAAGGCTTACTTTTAAATCAAAGAATTAATATTCTAGAAATATCTGCTTGCCACTATGCGGTTAATTTTAGTTAAACAATGCCTTTTACTCTTTATATAAAGACTCAAAAGGACGTACGTATCATGTAAAACTGAATTAAACCCGCGGTGGATGGAGGAAAGAGTGACTTACTTCTTGTATAGAACTAGCAAAATAAGTACTGGGTACATTGGACAATTCTGGTGGTATAATTTCATATGGATAGAAATCAATATTCAGAATATTCATATGACAGCATTGACAAAAGCAAAAAGGTGAACAAGAATCCGTTTCACCTGTATCCGAATGTTGATCTGTTTTTAGTATACAAGCTATTTCATCTTCATTAGAAGCATCATCATGAGTTGCACCATCATCACAAGTAATGAACGATAACCCAAGAATATAAATAGACAATATAGCTGTTAAAAACTTCACGAAGTAAAATTACAAATAAATTTAATGAAACTGGATTACAAAATTGATAAAACTTATGTATTCGTTATTTCAAGGTGGTAGTACCTGCCTTTGACCTCTTATGATAGATCCTTCGTTGCTTGAGCCTAGAAACACTTTTTACTCGTACCGTTGTAGCAAATTAATATTACTAAATTGTATTGTGCTTGAAGCAAAAAAAGGAGACCTGAAAAAAGTACAGGGATTTTACACGTTATAATGATATACAGGTCTCTATTTTTTTAAATGCTAGTGACTTTTTTTATACGTTGCAACTATAGATTTTGCATTTTTATTATCCGGGTTAAGTTCTAATGCCTTTTCATAGGCGTCTATTCCTTCTTCTTGGTATTCTTTGCCTAATTTCATCAAACATTCTCCCAGACTATCGTAAGTATTGGCGCTTTTAGGATATAATTGAGTATTCAACCTAAATACTTTTAAGGCATCCTTATTTCTTTTTACTTTCATTAATTGATATCCGAAAGTATTAATATCATACTCTCTGAATCCATCTACCAGATATTCAGTATCTGGATCTTGACAAAACTTAATAATAGCATCCACACTTTTACCTTCGCCATATAATTGATTCATTGTTTTTGGAATAGATGCTCCATAAAGTATATTTCTAATCCACCTAATTGGTCTCTTAGAATCATTATGATTTTGTAGGACAATGATGGTTTTATCTGTATCAATATGCCTTTCTATTTCTGTCACATAACCAGGCCATCCTCCACTATGTCTTATAATTTTACCTGTCAGCTTATAATTTTTCACATTAAATCCATAACCATAACTCTTTAGTAATTTTCCTTTCCTATGGGTTGGGGAAAACATTTCGTTCAAGCTCTTATCAGAAATTAACTTATTCGTATACAAGGCACGGTCCCATTTTAATAAATCTAAAGCTGTAGCATGTACTGCTCCATCCCCATAAATTGCCATCCATCCGAATACTTTGTTGAATTTTTCTATTTGATGAGGCTCTACATACTTTTTATCGTCTTTATCAAATACATAGCCTTTGGCAAAATTGTCTGTTTTTTCTGGAGTAGATATGCCATAGTATACAAAAGTTCTATCCATTTTTAATGGCTCAAAAATATTCTTCTTTAGAAATTCTGCATAACTAATCCCCGATACTCGTTCTATAATGCTTGCCAAAAAAACATAACCAGTATTGCAATACTTAAACTGTGTTCCTGTTTGAAACATTAAATCTGGAGAATGCTGACTATATAGTTTAATTACATCATCATTTGTAATTTTTTTTGATCTATCAACTAAAGGCGCCAAAAATTTCATGTAACCTGGCAATCCACTGGTATGATTTAATAAGTTTTTTATAGTTACAATTGGGTAGCCTGATAACTCAGGAATATACTTAGTTAATGGATCATCTAATTGTAGTTTTCCTTTTTCCATTAATATCATAATTCCCATTGCAGTAAATTGTTTAGATATTGATGCCAAGTTAAAAATAGAGTTTTCGTTTATTACTTCTTTTGTACTTTCATCGGCTAACCCATTATTTTTATGATACGTAATCTTACCTTTTTCTGCTACTAAAATGATACCATTAAATTTTCCTTTGGCAGATAAGGATTTTATTAAACTATCAATTTTTTGAATTTTTTCTTGTCCAAAGCTGAGTTGTACAGTTAAAACTAAAAGGATTGCTTGCAGTATTTTCATAATAATGTTTTTTAATGATGCTATTTTATTTTTTTTAATACCATAAAGCTATTCATACCCGTTTGACATAGGTATGGCTATGCTATTCAAAAAAAAGGATGTTCATTAGTTGGAATCCTAGTTTTGTATAACAGAAAAAATAAACCTAGCTTCTGGTTTTTATTTGATTATTCTTCGGTGTATTCTAAAATATCTCCTGGTTGACAATTTAAAACTTCACATATTGACTCTAAGGTTTCGAATCGTATACCTTTTGCTTTACCCGTTTTTAATACGGAAAGGTTAGCTTGCGTGATTCCTATTTTTTCAGCGAGTTCTTTACTTCTCATTTTACGTTTGGCAAGCATTATATCGATATTTACTATTATTGCCATAATTAAATGATTAAGTCTTGATTATTCTGTAATGCCAATCCTTTCTTGAAAATAGTGGCTAAAAAAAATGTAAATATTCCTAATAAAAAGTGAAAAGCCACAAAAATCATATCTTCCCGTTCTATGTATGACGAAATTTCCAACAATGTCAATATGATTACAGGAACGAATAAATTAGCTATATAAAATCGTTTTAGATGATTGTATGCTTTCTGAGTGAATAATTTTTCTTGGGTGAATACATAAAACACCTTACTCAATAGCCAAAAGAAAATACCATAACAACTCAAAACCAACAAAAATTCTATAAGAATAAATAAAGTATTATAATATCCTAAGAGAAACGGTTGCTGTGTAAAAGGAAAAAATATCTCAAATCTCTTACCATTATCCAAAATCTGCAACTCAGATGTTTTAATGGTAAGAACGAAGACTGAATATAGAAATACCATCGCATAGACTATTGCAAGCACTCTGGTTCCCCAATGAAATAGTTTAGAAAAAAAATATACTTCTTTCATATTGTACGATTATTTATGTCGCAAATAAACAAAATAATTATCGTAAAACAATAATTATTTTGTTTATTTAATAATTTCTTATCCTTTTAAAGGAATAATATACCTTTTTAAATTTGAGGATAAAAGGCAAATAAATGTAGCCATCAACTCACCTTTTTTAATAAATTTATCACTTTTACATATCAAAAAAACTACCCTTTTGGTTAAAACTTCATGCCTTTACTACTATTATTTTTGTAATAAAAAATAAAAGATGGAAAAGCGATATAGCAGAAACAGAATATATGTTAGCGATGAAGAACAGGAAATCATTAAGGGCTACCCTATATTATTAGGAGGAAGTGGTATAAGTAGTGTAATTGCAGAATGTGCATTACGCCTTGGATTTGAAAATATAACCATCATCGCTGGTGATCAAGTTGAATTATCCAATTTGAATAGAGAAAACTATACCGAAAATGATATATCTAAAGACAAAACAGAAGCTTTATATAACAGGTTAAAATCCATTAATAAGAATGCTAATATAAATGCACATAATTCCTTTTTAACTCCCGAAAATATAGAAACATATATTCAAGGACATAAGATTGCAATAAATGCTTTAGATTTTTCATCAGAAGTTCCTTTATTATTTGACAAAGCTTGTCAAGAACAAAATATTCCTGTTTTGCATCCTTATAATTTAGGTTGGGGAGGATTGGTCACCGTAATTACACCTAATGGATTGTCATTAAATTCTATTGCTAAAAACGACGAAAAATTCAATGAAGTCGTGATGGTTGAGTATGCGTCTAGTTACATGAAATTTTGGGGTGATCCGCAAAAATGGATTCATGAGATTATCGAAAAATACAAAAATGAACAAGAGGTTTTATCACCTCCACAGCTTTCTATAGCTTCCTGGGTCGTTGCCGCTATGTGTACACACATTTTGTATAACATAGCTACTAATAAGGAAATAAAGAAGTTCCCTGAATTTTATCTATCGTCTATTTTATAGTAACTACTATATAAGTTTATTATTAGTTGCAAAAGAAATCGCTTCTGCAATATTGGCAACGTGTAATTTTTCAAACAATTTTTTACGATGAAATTTTACCGTATCGGGAGAAACGAAAATCGTTTCTGCAATTTCATTGATTGTAAAACCTCTGGCCGAAAAACGAAGAATCTCTTTTTCTCTAGTTGTGAGCTCTGTTCTTTCTTCTGTTTTCCAGAAATTACCTTCTAAGTTATAGGTAACTACCTTATTGTCATTTTGTTTATATACCTTTATGTTTCCAGAATCTTGTTCTGCCGAAAGAGACACAATACAAATAGCTTTCCATATTTTACCATCGGTTGTAAGGTATAAAGGTGTCAATTTTTGGTTAATCAGGATGGTTTTACCTTCCTGATTTTTCAGATGAAAATCATATGTAATTGTATAGGATGTCCTTTCTTCTAAAGGGATTTTATCGTAAAATTCGAACCCAACTTCATTAATTTTCAGTAACAGATCGAGATCCTTTTTAATCACATACTTAAAATAAAAAGCGTATCCCATTTCTTTTACTTCTTCTGCGGTATGACCACATAAGAATAATGGGTTATCTGACACATACTCAAAACCCTTTTCTTGATAATCTATTATGTATATACTTTTATAGGTTGTCCTAGCAAATGCCATTATCGGAGCAAGGTAATTTTCGGTCTGTTTTAGCTCCTCATTAGAAATATGATTTACGGTGTTTTTAAAAGAAAAGAAGTCGTTGATGTTTTCCATTTCTATATGTAAGGTTTTTTTTGACATTGGTTTTCCAAATATACTTTTTTATTCACGGTTTTTTAACAAAAAACCTACTCTTTTGGGTAGTTTTTAACTATTTGAAACACAACTACTCTTTAGTGTAACTCAAAAGCCTCCGGTCATAAATAATTTTATGTGTGTAAAAAAAACGCACTATTATGACTCTTATAAACAACAACTTAGAAAGATTATCTGTAAACGAAATAAGTAAATTAGCTGAATTTGTAGTAACAGAAAATTTTAAGCATCACTCCGATAATAACTTCCCAACGGACTACAAAAATGATGTTATATCTATTTCTGAAGAAGAAGTTAAAAGCTTTAACAATTCAGAAATTTTTGTAGCTAAAGATTCTTCGGGAGAAATTTCAGGTTCTATAAGAGTTTTAAAATGGAATTATCAGGACGAATTACCAATAGAAAAGATTTTTGGGATCAACCCATTAGATATTGCCGGTAACTCTCCCTTAAAACACATCTGGCACATTGGTAGATTTGCTATCAAAAAAGGATCAAAAGATGTCTCTTTGTTTAAACGTCTTATGGTTTGTGCAATTGCACCTATTTGTAAGCATGAAAACAGTGTAGCTTTTGCCGAATGCGACAGCAAACTACTAAGAGTTTTATTAGCGCTGGGAATAAAAGCTACGGTGATAGGAGAGTCAATCGATTATTTAGGATCGGAAACCATACCCGTATGCCTTCCGTATGAAGGACTTATTGATTTCTATAACAAAAATAAGCACCTGGTTTCTGAAAACATGGTAAACCAACTTAGAAAAACAGCTTCCCTACCCAAAAGTGTAGTATTTAATGCACAACACCACAACTACTCTTTAGTGTAGTACTCCTAGAGTAATTCTCCCCTAATTTTGAAATGTATTTGAAAAACAAGTATAACCAATTAAACTAAAAATCCAAGGCCAAGGATAAGACCGAAAATCGATTAATGTCTCTAAACTAAAAATTGAATTAATCTTTAAAATTTAAAAAAAATGAAAAACGCAAATCCAGAAAAATTCCTAGACACTCAAGAATTATCAGCATTAGAAAACGAAACCGTAAGAGGTGGTGGTGTAGATGGTGAAGATGTAAAAGTTGAAAAGAAAAAAGAAAAAAAGAAACAATAATTATTAATCTCTAAAATTTAAAAAAAAATGAAAAACGCAAATCCAGAAAAATTCTTAGACACTCAAGAATTATCAGCACTAGAAAATGAAACCGTAAAAGGTGGTGGTGTAGACGGTGTAGAAGTAAAGAAAGATAAGAAAAAAGAAAAGTAACAAATTAATTAGTAACCATTAAAATATATAAAAATGAAAAATTCAAATCCAGAAAAATTCCTAGACACTCAAGAATTATCAGCACTAGAAAACGAAACCGTAAAAGGTGGTGCAGCCGCTACTGATGTAAAAGTAGAGAAGAAAAAAGATAAAAAGCAAGCAGCTAACTAATCAATAACAATTAAAATCTAAAAAAATGAAAAACGCAAATCCAGAAAATTTCTTAGACACTCAAGAATTATCAGCACTAGAAAACGAAACCGTAAAAGGTGGTGCAGCCGCTACTGATGTAGAGGTGAAAAAAGAAAAGAAAAAGGAAAAAGGAGCACAATAATAGTTCTATAACCTATTGTAAAAAAGGGTGTTTAAAAAATAAATACCCTTTTTTAATCTTACAATAACAACTAAACTCAATCAAGAAATGAAAAATATAAACCCAGAAGAATTCTTAGACATTCAAAAATTATCAGCCCTAGAAAATTTAACCTTGATAGGAGGAAGTGCAAATAAGGTTAAAGACATCGGAATAGATGGAAAATTAATCAAACAAGGTAATGGAGTGAAAAAAGCTCAATAATAAATATATAAACACACTAAAAAAAAACGATATGCAAACTAAAAATTTTACAAGAGATTGGTGGCTCTCTTTTATAGAAAAAAATCTTTCTTTTTCGGAAACCCAAGTATATAAAGATGTCTTTTCAGGAGATTTAGTCGAAATCCTGAATGAAGGAGTAAGAGAAATGCTTAGGTCTAGAATAAATAGGCTAGATATCAGTAGTGGTTTTAGACTTTATATCGATGATAGAGAATTAAGTGATTCTGAGATTAGAGCAATAATTAAAGATCATAAATTAGACAACCAAGAAAGTATAGAATCGTATTGCGAACGCGTTTTTGGTCCAAAATTCGGGATTATCACCAACTATGGAGAAAAACATTCAGAAATTTTAGCTGAACACATTTTAAAAACGATTCAACCACTTTTTGATATTATTGGAATTCCACCTTGGGGATTAGAGCTTACCACTTTTATTGGAAACTATGGATGGACTCCACTAGGAATTCATACGGATAACCGAGGAGAAAATGTATTGCATTATCATTTAGGACCCGGTCGTAAGCAAATGTATGTTTGGGATGAAGAGATATATAAAAAAGAAGGCAAAGGAATTTCTAATAATAAAAATGTACAACCATTACTTCCTCACGCTGATAAGTTTGATTTTGGTGCTGGAGATTTATACTACATGCCTTGGAACAAGCATCATGTAGGTCATTCTGGCGATTTCTCTATAGGTGTTACTCTTTGGTTTAATAACCCTACCAGGTATGATTTTTCTAAATTAATGATAGAAACTATTCAGAATTTATTTTTGAAAAATGATCAAAGCATTATCGAAAGTCAATTGGATTATATAAACAATGAAAATACGTTTTCTGACTTTATAAACACCCTGAATGTAGATCAACAAACTCTAAAAGCTCCATTAGAAGATTTCTTAAAACATACATATAACGAATATAAGAAGTGTTTAACTAGTAATGGTGGATGGCAAAATATTCCTCTAAGTTACCACGGAAAAATAGATAGTACGAAGGATTACTTCCCGAATCTGGAAACTAAAACCATTTCTGCCAATAGTATCTATAAAATTAATTCGGAAAAGGTAGGAGATAGAATTACTATTTATGTAAGAGGGACAAGATTATCGTTTAAGTATTTCCCAGAACTAGAAGAAATAATAGAATTGATAAATGGAAATAGTAATATCGAAGTTAGTTCCATTATTAATAGATACAAAGAAAGCCTACCTAAAGAAGTAATCCTATACTTTCTAAAAGTATTGATAAACAATAAAGGTATAAAAGTAGAAAAACTCGAGTTACTTAATCCACTCCTATGTTAGACTATTATAAAATTTGTAAAGAAGGCAAAAACGCATATGTATTTACTACAAAAGACGATATCGAATATCAAATCGTTGTGAAAACATCCGGTATGATATATAAAGATGTAAATGGAAAAACTAAAAATATTCTGGAGCTCGCTTTAAATTGTGATACCAATACCGCTCGTAAAGATTACAAAACGGTACAAACATTGGCAGTATTTTGTACAGAAGTGACTTCCATATATGATGCGGTTTATATGCAGATACACAATCAACCAGAATTAATTAACAACAATAAAACTCAGAGAAGAGGTTTAGCTAGAATGAAACTTTGGAATAGGGTCATTACCAAATATTTTAATGACTATATACTACTAACCAACTTAGTATTAAACCCAAATAAAAACAGTGATTATTTAAGCATTGTAGTCAAGAAAGACTCTATCTACTTTAAGGAGTATGTAACTAATTTCTATCGATTTTGTCATTCTAAAATGTATAAAACAACATAGTATGTATAAAAGTAAAAAAGCGGATATAAAGTTTGTTCGCCAGCATGATTTGATGGATTGTGGACCAGCATCCTTAAGTATGGTCACCAGTTATTTTGGCAATAGATTTTCTTTACATAATTTAAGAGAATTGTGTCAAATTGGTAAAGATGGAGTGTCTATGCTTGGTATCATCCATGCCGCAAAAAAAATAGGATTCGAAACATCTTCCGTTCGTATAGACATAAACCAATTAATTAAAAATTTCGTTTCTCCCTGTATTTTGTTTTGGAATAAAAATCACTTTTTGGTTTTGGAGTCTATTACATCCAAAAATGGGAAAAAGAGATTTCATATTGCAGACCCTGCTCATGGTAAGGTAGTGTTGTCCGAGAAAGAATTTAAAGAACCGTGGCTAAAAGGAGCAAGTTCTGGAATTGCATTATTCCTCAATCCTACAAATAAATTTTATTCTCTTAAGGACCAAAATGATCTTAAAGAAAGGTTCAAGCATATTCTAACATTATTCGCTCCTCATAAAAAGAAGATTCTTCAATTAATGGTTTTCGTTTTAATAGGTAGTTTATTGAGTATCCTACTTCCTTTTTTAACCGAAACATTAATAGATAAAGGGGTTAATAAAAAAGACATGAATTATGTCAGCCTGATTTTATTAGCACAATTGTTTGTCTTTTTAGGAATTATGGGGATGAATATTTTAAGAAATTGGTTTACACTAGTAATTGGAGCCAAGTTTAGCATCGATGTTATTTATTCATATCTAAGTAAAGTTTTGAAACTACCCATAAGTTTTTTTGATACTAAAAATTCTGGAGATTTTAATCAAAGAATTCAGGACAATGTTAAAATAGAAGAATTCTTTACGTCTGATAGTATTCTGACTATATTTTCTATTTTAACATTGGTAATTTATTCTATTATTTTACTTCATTATGATGCGTATCTATTTTTACTATACTCCGGACTAACTATAGTCGCTCTATACTGGTCCTTCTTTTGGCTTAAAAAAAGAAAAATATTGGACTATCAATTATTTAGAGCAAAATCCGAGAACCAAGAAGCCGTATTTGAGTTTTATAATGGTATTAAAGAAATGAAACTCAATCAATACGAAGATTATAAAAAGAATGAGTGGATTGATTTACAAAACAACTTGCTAAAAATAAATATCAAGTCTCTAAAAGTTGAACAATTTCAGTCTATTGGTTTCACATTTTTTAATCAACTTAAAAATATTCTGGTAACGTTTCTTGCCGCAAAATATGTAATTGCCGATACTATGTCTTTAGGAGCGTTACTGAGTGTTTCCTTTATAATTGGACAGATGAATTCTCCAATTCATCAGTTGCTGAACTTTATTAGATCTCAGCAAGATGCCTTATTGAGTTTTAATAGATTAAGTGAGGTCTATACTCAGAAAGATGAAGAGGAAACGACTGATAAAAAATTGGATGTAAGTAATGGACCGTTAGATATCACCCTAAAGAATATTGATTTTAAATACAATACTTTATCGAATAGCCTTATTCTAAAAGACATAGACATTAGTATTCCTGAAGGGAAAGTTACCGCAATTGTTGGACATAGTGGTAGTGGTAAAACTACTTTGATGAAATTGTTGTTGAAATTTTTTCCAGCTACATCAGGTGATTTATTTTATGGGTTTAATGAAATTAAAAAATTATCTGCCAAAAGCATTCGAGAAAATTCTGGTATTGTTATGCAGGACGGATATATATTTAATGATACAATCGCAAGGAATATTGCACTGAATGATAAGGAAATCAATAAAGAAAAACTGGACAATGCATTAAAGGCAGTTAATTTATATGATTTTGTCGATTCCTTAGCATTAAAAGAATTTACCAAAATTGGATCCGGAGGAAATGGTATTTCAGGAGGACAAAAACAACGAATCTTAATTGCCAGAGCAATTTATAAAAATCCAAAATACATATTCTTAGACGAGGCAACATCTGCTCTGGATGCCACTAATGAAAAAGAAGTTCATAATAACTTACAGAAATTATTCAAAAATAAAACTGTGATAATCATAGCACATAGATTAAGTACTGTGCAAAATGCCGATCAGATCATTGTACTATCAAAAGGAGCGGTAGTAGAGCAAGGAACTCACTCCGAATTAATTGAAAGAAAACAAAATTATTATACACTAGTTAAAAACCAATTAAATATTTAATTATGAATTATAAAATTATAAAAGTTACACTATTTGCCCTATTAGCAGGTAGCTGTGCTTCCAAAGAAAATCTCCTCACCACATCAAAATATGAAACTGTTTATTCTACAACAATAAGTAAGGAGACTTATAAAACTATTCACAAAATTCTAAAAGAAAATTTAGTGGATTTTCCCTTAGAAAATTCTAAAAAAGTGAATTATACTAAAGCAGATGAAAACTACTCTCTAAGAATACAATTGAAAAAAAGTCATTTCAAACTGAATTATAGGAGTAATACAGGATACAATGACACTATAGAAGAAATCAAATCAAAAATAGAAACCATCACATCACAGAATTAAATAAATTCTATTTTAAAACTACACGTACATGAACTTTAAGTCACTATTTTTAGTATGTATCTTACTAAAACTTACTACATCTTATTCTCAAAACGAAATTTCCGGGACAATTGTCGATCCATCCAAAGCACCTCTTCCATTTGCAAATGTTATTCTGCATCAATCGAATACCGAAAAAAATGTAACTGGATCCATTAGTGATGATGATGGAGTGTATCGTTTCGAAAATGTTGCTAGTGGAGAATATTGGATAGAAGTTTCTGTACTTGGTTTTGCTACCAAAAAATCTGAACCCTTTACACTTTCGGGAGAAAACAAAACACTTAATTTTACTTTGCAAGAGGAAACCCAAACGCTTGGTGAAGTTGTAATCAAAAGTAAAAAACCGGTTATACGACAAACAGCAGAAAAATTAATTGTTGATCTGGAAAATTCGGAAATGGTAAGTTCCAATTTGCAAGATGTAATGAAAAAAGTACCTGGTGTTATTGTCACTAATGGAAAAATGAGTTACGCAGGACAGCAAGGAATTAGAATCCTGATAAACGGAAAAACTACCGATTACATGGATACTGCCTCCTTACTGCGAGATTTACCAGCAGATAATATCGCTAAGGTAGAATTAGTACAACAACCCGGAGCAGAATTCGATGCTGAAGGATCCGGACCTGTGATCAATATCATATTAAAGAAAAATGTAAAACTTGGTACCCACGGAAATATAAAATTAAGTACCGGATATGATAACGAACCCGAATATGGTACTAGCGCCTCTATTGCCAGTTACAAAAACAAATTAAATTGGCAATTTAGTACTGGTTATAGAAAAACTGCCTGGCGAGAGGACTTATTCTTAACACGTAGGGTTAATAATGATATCTACGATCAAGCATCTATCTCACCATACGACCCAAGAACTTTTAGATTAAGTGGAGGGTTGGACTATTACATTAATAATAATCACAAACTCGGGATCAGTGGAAGGCGAATCTCTACAAATTCCGATAGAATTACTTCTAATAGCACAGATATTATAGAAGGTAATTCCTCCAATGAATTATCGACAGAAAACAGTTTTGACAGAGAACGAATCACCTTCAATATAAACCCTTATTATGAATTTGATACTGAAAAGGATAATCTGGTAGTAGATTTTAATTATGTAGGTTATAGTAATGATAATATCAATAATTTATATAAAGTCGGACAAAATACCGTAGCCTATGATAATCAACGTTATTTTCAAGATGGTACGTATCAAATATTAACCTATAAGGGAGATTATAAACGTAGCGTTACTGATAATTTTAATTGGATGCTCGGTGCAAAATATGCTATGGTAGAAACAGATAGTGATTTGCGCTCTTTTACTCAGAATACAACTGGGGGTTTTATTCTCGATATGGATCAAAGTAATCGTTTTTTGGTAGATGAAGATATTTTAGCGCTATACTCCAAAGTTAATGCAACCATAGGAAAATGGACATTATCAGCTGGGTTGCGTTGGGAAGAAAGTGATACGAAAGGTACCTCTACAAATACCAATGAAACCAGATCCAGAAAAATTTCTAAATTATTCCCGAGTACTAGCATCGGTAGAAAGATATCCAAAACTATAGGTACAAGTATATCGTATAGTTATCGTATACGCAGACCATCATATAGCTCTCTAAATTCATTTGTATATTATTATGACCCTTTTACTTTTGAAGAGGGAAACCCTAACTTAAAACCTGCATTTACGCATAGTTATCAATTTAACTTAACATATGATGATCAACCTTTTTTTAGCATAGGATATCAGGATACGTCAGATGCTTTGTTCGAAATTATTACTCAGAATGATGCAACGGCACAAACCTCGAGATCGGTAATCAATTTGGCAGAAAGGAAAAACTGGAATTTTAGAATATTTGCACCTCTAAATTTCCTAAAAGGATTGGATGGGTATACAGGTTTTATTGTCAATCAAAATATATTCAAATCAGAGAGCTTAACTCCACAATTAGATTTGGACAAATGGAGTGTAACTTGGTTTACAAATATAGAATATGAATTGCCTTGGGGTATTAACTCTGAATTATCAGGATATTATTCATCTGGAGGTTTGCAAGGACAGATTGAGCATGAATGGCTAGCAGGCCTTAGTTTTGCCATGAGTAAGAAATTCATGAAAGATCGATTAAAAGCGAACATTGGAATAGGTGAAGTCCTAAATCGTCAGTTTAAAGGGGTTATTCGATATGACAATATAAATGCCGATGTAATAAGCGACTGGTCAAGGCAAAATGTATATTTTCAGCTTACCTATAATTTTGGGTCTAAATTCAGTAAAAAGAAAGATCGAAGCAACTCATCCGAAGAAGAGCAAGAGAGGATTAAAGATAATAATTAATGTAATTTAATTATAGGCATAAAAAGCTTCAAGAATATTGAAAAAAAAGTGGAAATATAATCTCGTTCTATATCAAGGTTATATTTCTACTTCTAATCAATCGAATCAAACTGCTGCCAGACTTCTGTAAAATCTGCTTCTGTCTTTCTCGGTAAAACAATAGAGATTGCATACTCATCATTCGTATGAGATAATGCTTTGTATTGAGGAAAATTGCTGAAAGTACATTCAACCGTTTTATGAGTACTGGTAATACTTTCTATTGCTAACAACTTAAAATCAATCATCATCCCGGTTTTTAGCACTTTGGATAACGCTTCTTTAGCACACCAAAGAATAGTATAGCCAAAAATTGTGGCCATACCTACTTTATTCAATAGTCCTTTTTCATAATCTGTGATTTGACTTAGAATAGTCTCTTCTTTATCTGAGCTTATTTTTTCTAAATCAATACCCATAGGATGCATCTCATCATAAGCGGTACTCATACCTATCCCCTCACAGTGTGTAATACTTACGCAAGTATTCGGAAACATAGCATATCGAACTACCGGAAAATCAAAAACACCACTATCAATCCATATTTTTTCTGGAGTATTTACCTTCAACAGACCTGTGATTGCAGATTTTGCAGAAAGCCTACTTAGTAAATAACTTTCTTTTCTTCGAGCATATTTTAATGCATCATAGCGTATTTTCTCCTTAGGGTGAAGTTTACTTAATTGATTAGATAATACTTCAAGATTTCCTTTGATAATGGCTATTGAGACATTATGATTTCCACTCTCTCTTGTCATAAATATATCTACCACGGATTCTTTCAAAACATTTTACTTTTTAGCTATTAATACAATCTAACCAAGATTTATTTCGAACGGTTCTGACCCTCTTTAATCATTTCCCATTGTTTCTGAGTCATCACTCCTCTAAATCCTAAATGATCCTGACCACTATCCGGACTAGAATGCATTCTTGCACTCGCTCTGTAACTACTACAGTAACTATCATTGCATAGAAAAGAACCTCCTCTTTGTACTCGCTGTGGTGCATATGGTTGTACCGGATCATATGATTGATCTGCCCCTTTAGGGTTAACCATCAATCCTACTTTAGCACACTCTTGATAATATTGTACATTATACCAATCTGAAATCCATTCCCAAACATTCCCAGCCATATCATAAAGCCCATACCCGTTAGGCGCATATGACCCAACTGGAGCAGTAGTAAAATAACCATCTTCTAAGGTGTTTTTTTCAGGAAATTTACCCTGCCATGTATTTCCGTGAACCGTAATATTATTATCATCTCCCCACGGGTAGAGTTTATCAGATAATCCACCTCTAGCGGCGAATTCCCATTCTGCTTCTGATGGAAGCCGTTTTCCTGCCCATAACAAGTATGCTTGAGCATCATCCCAAGAAATCTGAACAACTGGATGGTTTTTCTTATCCTCGATTGTACTTCCAGGCCCCTGAGGGTTTTTCCAATTAGCTCCACTTACCCAACTCCACCATTGCGACCAATCTAATAAATTTTCTGTGGCGACCGGTGTAAAAACTACCGAAGCTGCTATTAAAAGTGAATCCGGAGGCTTTGGTGTATCTGGAGGCAATTGCTTTTTTAATTCGTCCCAATCTGGTTTCTTTTCGGCTGTTGTGATATAACCAGTTTGCTTAACAAACTTCTCAAATTGCGCATTAGTCACCTCTGTACTATCCATCCAAAAGCCAGATACCTCAACCTTATGTGCTGGTCTTTCATCTGCTCTTGCGTGATGATCTGATGCTAATGCTCCCATTGTAAACCTACCACCAGGTATCCAAACCATCCCAGGAGGTTCATCTTTTCGTATAGTACTAGATTCCTTGGTAAGCTCCGGTTCTTTTTTATTATTTATTTTTTGATCTTTTTGCACACAAGAAAATAAGAACAAGAAGGCTACCCCTACTTTTATCAACTTCAGAACTTTCTTATGTGCCTTTTTTATTGAATACAATACCATGATAATTTAGGAAATAATGAAACTGTTAACATTTCATGATTCATCCGAACAAGATACCTAATCTTATCAAAAAAGGAAGTTACAACTAGAGAAATTCACTTATTTCTTTTTACTACTTTTTGCAATAGGATTAAAATCTAAACATAACCGTAACCAGTACTCAAGATCAACATCCATATCAAATCCATCTGGGGTAACAAAAACATACCCTTTCATTGGCCTACCAGTAAAATCCATTGGATGACATCCATCTCTTTTGATAGCATCATCATAGGCGGCTTCCCCTATCCGAGCCATTAAAAGATCGGTCTCCTTTTTTTTGCTATAATGAATCCCACAGCACATTTTATTATCAACCATAAAGCATAAGCCTCCCATCATTTTTTTCGCGTAATATTCCACCTTTTTTTCATCAAAGATTCTACGAATCCTATCAGCCATATATTCACTGTATGCCATAATTATTGAATTATTTTTGTTAGATAATCATTCACAGGTTTCATTACATGCCAGTATTTTATAATTTCTTCAAGTAAAGATTCGCTTGTTATCAGTTCTGTCGATTCTTCTCCTACAAAGTAAAATTGTTTATTAGCTACCAATGGTTCTTTTTCGCATGCATCCTTCCATTCTTTTGATATACGCTTCATTTTATCTCCTCTTATTTCTCCAAATTTTTGAACAAATTCTTTAGCATCTACTAATTCTTTAAAAACTGTAATATCCTTACTAATAGTTAATCTTATTTGTTTCAATTGTTCTTTTGTAGGTCCAAAACAGCCACCCATAATACCAATCATCTCCGTAGAGAATCTTAAAAAGATTCCAGGAATATTTTTATCCTTTCTTCCTCCTTTAGAAACAAAAGCAGTATAATGAAGATTGTATGGTGTTTTATCCTTAGAAAACCGAATATCTCTATTGATTCTAAGGATACAATTTTTAGGTTCTATAGTAAGAGATTGCTCATATTTCTGTATTGCTGCTATAATACGATTTACGAATAAATATTTCAAAAGGTTTGATAATGGTATGATTACCAAACCTAAAACTACTGAGTTGCTAATTGAGGTAACTGCTATAAAATCATTTCATAGAATGAAAAGCAACTCTATTGCCTTCGGTATCCAGAAAAACGGCCATAAACCCATTCTCTCCTAAAGAAGTTTTTGGCATTACTATTTTTCCTCCTGCTTTTTCTACACGCGCTAATGGCACCGATAAATCATCACCGCCATTCAGATAAGCAAACGTTCCTTCCTGCGATGGCTTATTACCATTACCATGGGTAAGACAACCTCCTACTCCTCCATTCTGGTAAGGAAAAAAAGCCATTTTAAAATCTTTCTCCATAGGTTGAAGTTCTGTATCTAAAAGTTCATTATAAAACTGTATTGCTCTTTCGAAATTAGTTGTAGGTATTTCGAACCAATTAATTGCACTAGACATATATAAAATTTTTAAGATTAAGAATATTCCAAAGGTATTTGATCATATGGATTATAAAAAGTGTTATTTTTGAAAAAACATAGGTTTCTAAAATGAAGAAAAACGAAGAATTATTCTACTTAATTAAATCTTTAACCAAAAGCGAAAAACGATATTTTAAGATAGAAACACAAAGAAATGAATTCACGGAATATCTCTTACTTTTTGATGCAATAGCAGAACAAAAATCATATAACGAGGCACAAATAAAAGAATTATTTAAGGACAAAGCATTTGCAACACAACTCACTACAATTAAAAATTATCTCAAACAAAGAATTTTACAGTCCCTACGTAATTACCACTCTAAAATATCAATACAAGCTGAATTGACAGACATTCTCCGTAACATAGAAATTTTATTTCATAAAGGCTTATACACAGTTTGTAATAGCGAATTAAAACGAGCGGAAAAAAAAGCAATTAACTTCCAACAGAATCTATTACTTTTTCAAATTCAAGACTGGAAAAGAAAAGTACATCAAGCATTATTCCCTCAAGATTTTAACACAATAAAGACGATAATTACTTCACAGAAAAAAACACTTAATGCCAGCGTCGAATACACCAATCTTCTATTAGCAAACACGAACCCTACTCATTTTTCTTTATCTCATAAAAAAACACATCACATACAAAACAAAACTTTAAAGACACTTCATATATTTCAAAAACAACTTGCTTCAAAAAACGAAATCAAAGCCAAACAAACGATAGAAAAACTCATAAAAGAATGGGAACAAAACCCTGAGTTACTCAAAGAATATTTTGCAACTTATTTTTCTGTATGCAACAATTACCTAAGCTATCTGGTGTATAAGAAAATGCATAAGGAGGCATTTGTAAGAATTCTACTATTAAAACAAAAAGCGAAAGAATTTAATAACACATCAACTTCTGCTGCATTAATTAAAGAAACATTACGTCTTTACAACATCGAATTAGAAATACATAGAGATTTAAAAGATCTTCACAATACTCAAAACATCATAACCGAAATTCAGGAATTCATTGACATAAACAGAATGCTGATTCCCGGTAATTATTGGTTGTCATTTCGTTTTCAATTTGCCGCGATATATTTCAGAAAAAAAGATTACAAAAAAGCATTGCATTGGGTAAATGACATCCTGAATCACCAAACCAAAAAGGATCGAAAAGACTTAATTACTTACACCTATTGGATAAACATACTGATCCATTATGAGCTAGGAAATGGCTTTACACTTAGATACTTGATAGAATCTTTAAAAAAACATATTAAAAAGCAAAAAAACATAGAACTCTATGAAAAAATAATATTGAAATTTATGTCAAAAACTGTTGAATATTCAACTAAGGATAAAACACTATCTTTTAATAATTTAAAAATCGAATTAGAGAAACAGACGATCCCAAAACATGTTTTAGGATATATAGGTTTTAATGAATGGGTTGCCAAAAATTTATAGAATCAAGCTTAGCTACGAGTACGGAATAACAATATTTTTTTGATTTTGTGAATTCTTTTCTACCAAACCATTTATATTGAATCACCATCCATATCTGTAATTTTCTTAAAAAAACACTCTTTATACGTATTACCTATTGATAATTGGTGATCTAATATTTCTATGTAATCATTCCCATATGCTTTGATTTTATCTATAGCAATAATATAAGACTTATGTATTCTTAAAAATTGTTCTTGCGGAAGTAACTTTTCTAAATCCATTAATTTATGATAAACAACTAGATGTTTATCTTTCAGATAAATTTTCACATAATTACTCAATCCTTGGATAAAAAAAATATCATCATAATTCACCTTTATATTCTTCCTGTCAATTTTAAAATATTCGTATGTCTTAGTTTTTGATACTACTGAAAGTTTATCGATCCTAGTATTATGTATTTTATTTATTGCTTTCAGAAATCTTTCGAAAGAAAAAGGTTTTAATAAATAATCAACAACATTTAACTCAAATCCATCCAAAGCAAATTCCCTATACGCAGTGGTAATTATTGTGGCAGGAGGCTGAGGCAATGTTTTTAAGAAACTTAACCCTGTGATTTTAGGCATTTCGATATCCAGAAATAAAACATCTATAGAATACTCCTGAAGTAATTTTAAAGCTTCCATAGCATTATCACAAATACCAACAGTTTCTAAGTTAGGTGTATCAGCTATAAATCCCTTCACAATATTTTGAGCAATTGGTTCATCATCGACTATAAGACATTTAAGAGGCATTCTGATGCAATTTAATAGTTAATATAACGGTAAAAGAATCTTCTTCTTTACAAATATGCAATTCTTTAGTATCTCCATACAACAAATCTAATCTACGCGAAACATTCTGGAGTCCCAAACCTCCACCATTAGTATGACTTATATCTTCTTGTTCTGAAATGCTATTTTCCACCTTAAAAAGAAGTACATCTTCAGAAGCTTCAATCCCAACAGCGATCCATCCCTTTTCCGTCTCATTCATGAGCCCATGCTTAAATGCATTTTCTACAAAAGGTACTAATATCAAAGGAGGAATTTTTATTCCACTTACATCTCCTATTACTTTATAGTCAATTGTCACACGTTTTTCATAACGCTCTTTCTCTAAAGCTATAATATTTTCAATCAACAATAACTCTTTATCCAACTCTACTTTTTCGGCATTAGATTCGTATAATGTATAACTAAGAATATCTGATAGTTTTAATATAAGATTTGGTGTTTTTTCGGACTTCTCTAATGCCAATCCATATATACTATTCAATGTATTAAAAAGAAAATGAGGGTTGGTTTGTGATTTTAAAAATTTTAATTCTGCATCTGTTTTTTCCCTTCTCAGTGCTTGTGTAACCCTACGCTGCCTAAACCAATCCATATAAAGCTTAAAACCTGTAGTATAGGCTACCGGAGAGACAATTATCAATATAGTTTGAAATAATTTAGAGAGATTCAAAGGCTCGATCACCGCTTTCTTCATCCATTGTGGAAAATACGTGGGAAACCCCCAATACAAAACAAAATAGCGGTGACCTATCCCAATTACAACCAATACTAATAATAAGGCTACAAAATACTTGACAAATTTGTTTTTATATAGATATTCCGGAATAAGTATAAACCAGTTCACATAAACAACAATCAGCCGTGATGGTAAAAAGAGCATCTCATAAATAACTGCATCAGTAAGACTGTCCATATACCCCCATTCAGAGATAGTAAATGAAGCTAAAATTACTATCCAGAATAAAACGTGGTATATAAAATATTTTAATTTACCCTTATAAACACTCATAGAACAAAACTAGCATTTATACGATTTTATACAATGTTTTTATGTATAAAGACATATAACTTATGTAAAACCACACAAGTTAATTGACATAAGAAATCTGCAATTTGGCAAAAACTCTAATATCTTTTATATAAAAACAATTGAGGATACAATAATGCTTTGTAATTTCAATTTGTGTAAAGCACATTAGATATGAACCCCAGTCCGTCTTTCATACATATAATTTCATTTTCCATATTAGTCGCATTCAGCGTATCTGCACAAAGTATAACAAGAATAAGCCATAGTTATACCGCATTTACTATTACTGAAAAAGACTTACTTCCAGAAAGCATTGCATATGATTCAATCAAAAACGAATTCTTTATAGGAAGTACCAGAAAGGGTAAGATTGTCAAAATTTTGAGGAATGGTGACCTACAAGATTTTATACTGCCTAAACAACATGGGTTATGGATGATTATTGGAATAAAAGCCGATGTCGAAAGGCGGAATCTCTGGGTATGCAGTTCAGGTGGAGACAACCTAGAAGGATATCGTTTTAAAGATAAAAATGAAGGTAGACCTGCTGGAGTTTTTAAATTCAATCTGGACACCGGAAAACTAATCAAAAAATATGTCTTGGATTCCCCTGGAAAAGTTCACTTTTTCAATGACCTAGTAATTAATAAAAAAGGAGATGTTTATATTACTCATATGTTTTCTGAACCTTCAATTTATAAAATTTCAACTACAGAAAACAAGTTAGAAAAAATATTCGTATTTGATAACATTAAGTATCCCAATGGCTTGGCTCTATCAAACAATGAATCCAAGCTATATGTCGCCCATTCTGATGGAATTTCAATAATCAACATACCCGATTATAAAATTCAACCTCTAAAAACCCCGGAAAATATTAAAGTATCCAAACAAGAAAGCATTGACGGACTGTATTTTTATAACAATTCACTAATTGGAATTCAACCCGATATCAACACAGTACAGCAGTTTACATTAGACAAATTAGGTATCAATATAATATCCTCTAAACTTCTTGAAGTAAATCATCCTGTAATGAACAACCCTACTACTGGAGAAGTAATCGGAAACCAACTTTATTATATTGCCAATGCTCAGTTCGGAAGTTTTAACGATGACGGATCCTTGTTTCCCCAAGAAAAATTATACGAAACATATATCCTAAAACTGATTTTGGAATAAACGAAAACTTCTTCAAGTTTTTTTTACACTGACGAGGTTGTTTTTTAATTTTTAGTTGTAACGATATTCACTATTTTTGGTCTATTATTGAAAAAATATGATGAAATCATTGTTATTCTTTTATATACTATCTTTCTTAATCTGTCTAGGCTGCAAAAAAGATGCTCCTTCTGTTTCCAAAGAAGATAATATCAAGGTACAATTAGATAGTTTATCTAAAGAAAAAATCACATTGGATATCTTAAAACTTTCGCCAGAAGCAGAAAAAGATCTGGAAAGTTTTGAAGATTTTAAAAGTCTTAGAAAGATTGCACACACAATGCACACCGCTAATCCTTTTCATATTAAAAAATATGCCGATAGTACAGATTTTTTGATCCAAACCTTTAAAGAAAATCTCACCAAAGAGCTTAGGGTAAATACTATAAAATCAAGAATCGCAGTATTAGCAACAGAATCAGGCTTATTATCTCAACTTTCTACAAAAGAAAATCCAGATAATCAAAAATTAATGGATGCTAACATAAGGCTTCTGACTGCGTATAATAGTCTAATTATCCAATTAAACGAATTATCTTTAGCTATACCCGAAAATATTGAAAAAGAGCTTCTACGTGAAACTAACATTGTGAAAGATTCAGTACCAGATCATAAAAAAGAAAGTTTCGAAATGAAACATTAAACAAACCATACAGATGAAAAAAAGTATTGTTTTAGTCCTTTTACTTATTTCTATATCAGGAAATGCGCAATCAAAACTTAGTAAAAAAACAGATGTCCAAAATATTTCTGAAGTGCTAGAAAAATGGCATAAGGCTGCAGCAGATGCAGATTTTGATCAGTATTATAGTTTTATGACCAAAGATGCTATCTTTATTGGTACAGATGCTACAGAAAATTGGACTATCCCAGAGTTTAAAGCTTATGCTAAACCTTATTTCGACCAAGGGAAAGCATGGAGTTTTAGCACCCTAGAAAGAAATATTTATACTCAACAAGAAAACAATATTGCTTGGTTTGATGAACTATTAGATACGCAAATGGGTATCTGTCGAGGTAGTGGTATTATAAAAAATACGGAACACGGATGGAAAGTGAAGCATTATGTACTATCGATTGCTATTCCAAACGAAAATATATCAGAAATAACTAAACTCAAAAAAGGTTTTGACACCAAATTGATGGAAAAACTACGAAATATTAAAAAGTAGATTCTCTAAAGGCTTCTAAATCGGAATAACATTGAGTTGCCCCATATTCTAGTAGTTTCTTTTTATTTTTATCTCCAATACCTACAAAATCAAATGAAAGGTTTTGCGCAGTTTTTAGATCCCATACTCCATCTCCAACAGATACAATCTTATTAAATCCAGTTCTTTTAAAATATTTCTTTGCCTTTTCTACGGCATCTAATACAAAACCTTCCCTGGATTCACTAGTTAAAGAAGTAGCCAATAATTCTTTGTCATACCATATATCACATTGCTCGAGTTTGACTATCGCTGGTTTTGGCAAAGCTCCCGTGGCAAAACAAAATGACACTTGATTATCTTTTAAAAACTTTATCAATGCTTTTGCCCCCTTAATTTCATTCACTGGACTAAATACACTCATTTCTTCTAGTAAGCTATTCTCGAAATCTTTTAATAAGCTTTTTGGCATATCCCTACTAAAATTTCGTTCATAATTATATCTAAGCGCATAACTATCCGTATGATACTTATAATTATTATAATCAGTATCAATATCTACGATTCCAATTTTTAGCATTGCATTCGTTACTGACATAAGGTACATTGGTACACTATCCGTTAATGTTCCATCAATATCAAAAATATACAGTGTATCTTCCAAAAAATATGATTCGGTTTATAAAGAATACTTTAGTGACATAATAAAATTTCTTCCTGCAGCAGCAATTCCAGAGGAATAAGGCCGGTAGCGTTGATCTGTTATATTTTCTATTGTAACAGTTCCTTGCAAGCTATCGGTAAACTGATATTGAGATCTTATATTTAAAGTATACCAAGAAGGTGAATATGGATTCCCATTTTCATCCTTAGCATACAAGAAGTCATTGTTTTGTTGAGATAGTGCTAAATCTTCATAATCAAATTGTCCATTATATACAGCAAACATATCGATCATCCATTTATCCGAAGTAAATTTAATATGAGTATCTCCAAATTGTGGTGCCACATGTCTCGATGCTGAAGTCACTCCACTTTCTAATTCTTCTTCACCTCCTGTAAAAGTATAATGCGACGAAAGGTTAAAGTTTCTAGCAAAATCATAACTTATTCCAGCCTCAAAACCATATATACTAGCATTTGCGGCATTCTGAATAGCTTGTACATTACTTGATTCTCCTTCAAAAATAATTTCTGTTTCACCATTAAGGTTAAAATCTCTACGAACCAAGGCATTATCAAGCTGTGTATAATAGGTTGCTAAGTCTACTTTAAAATTTTTGTTCAGACTAGCAGTTACTCCTAATTCTCCATTATAAGCATATTCAGGCTCTAAATCTGGATTGGGCACTACTACAGATCCTGGTTCTGAATCAAAAACCTTACCGACATCATCAATATTTGGCGCTCTAAAAGCTGTTGAAAAATTTAATTTCCATTGCAGAATATCACTAGGTAACCAGCTAATACCTGCTGTACCCGTAAATGCTTCCGTATCAATATTGGCTTCGGTAAAAGGAAAATCAAAAAATGTATCATCGAACTCCGAATATAAAATAATTCTATTATATCGCACTCCTCCTTGAAACCTTAATTTCTCACTTAGCTCAGCCTTTATACTTGTATATGCTGCAATAGATTGCCAGGTTGACCCATCCGGATACCTGGATGAAATAGCGGTTATTTCATTTGAAACAATATTACGTTCGTGAGCTTTTGAGTGTACATGATTCAATATATATTCTAATCCATAATACAATGAGGTTTTTTTCCCTAAATTCTTCTCAAAATCAAGATTTAAAGAGTATGCATCTACATCTTCTTCTTTTTTAGAAAAAATCTCACTCCCAAAATCACGATCATTTCTACTCTCCTTAAAATTTTGATATGCAGCTGTAAACCTTAGGTTATCATACATAAGGCTATTCCACTTATTAGTTAGTTGAAAATTACCCATTAGCCATTTCTGAGGACCGTAAAACCACTCTGCAGATCTTAGATTATCTCCTCTACGCCTAATTAATCTATCATATCTTGAATAGTCAGATGTTTCGGTATAAATAAACCCTGCATTAAACTCCCATTTTTCGTTAGGAACAAAACGAAGTTTTTGTAAAAAATTTATTTGATCATATCCTGTAAAAACCTGCGTTTCTGGATCTTCATTTTCTACTACTTGATCTATAAAAGGGAGCCCTGAACCAGGAGTAGTTACTACATATTCGTTTCTTAAATAATCATCAGGGCCGTGACTTCCCATTTTTAGGTCATCGAAATCCGTATAACTAATACTCGTAAGAAAAGCCCATTTCTCCAACCCTATATTAAAATCAATATGACCTGTTTTTTCTTTACTAGCGCTGGCATATCTCATAATTGCATTGCCACTTAATTTATTTTCGCCATTGAATGCGAATTTAGGTTTGGCAGTATAAAAATTCATCACACCTCCCACAGCATCACTCCCATAGACTACAGACCCTGGGCCTAAAATAACCTCTGTTCTATCGACAGTAAACGGATCAACTGATATAACATTCTGAACATTTCCTCCTCTAAAAATAGCAGTATTCATCCGTACTCCATCTACAGTAAGTAATAGCCTGTTGGTCGAAAAACCTCTAATAATAGGACTACCTCCACCTAATTGACTCTTCTGTATGAATACCTGACCACTGCTCTGCAACAAATCTGCAGATGTCTGTGGTGTGGACAATGCAATATCTTCTGATGTTATGCTCACAATTTTTTGGGTAACATCTTTTTTATCTTGTTCCCATTTTGATATAGAAATAAATACTTCAGACAATTGATTTTCATCTATTTCTAAATACACCTTTCCTCCTTTTTTGATAATTTTTGATTTCACATAGCTCTTCACTATATGTGAAATATGTTCAAAATAAACTACTTCATTAGTAGAAAATTCAGAAATATCTGCTATTCCGTCAAAATCAGATACTGTACTTTTTGATTTAGCTTTATTATAGACAGCCACATCAGGAATAGGTCTATTATCTGACTTACTCAAAATAGTTATCTTTTGAGAAAAACCGATAGTTCCGTAAAAAAAAGTGGCTAAAATAGCTATAAATAAACGCATTACTTAATTAAAAATTTCGTTTAAAACCGATAGTGATTTTGGCTTTTTAAAACCGTGCAAATGTAGTTCAAAATATACTAACAACATATTCAGGATATTATTTCTTAGCACTCTTGATACTTTTATATTCATGCTATCTTCAAATGTCATACCTAAAAAATTTTTAAATTTTGTCACTTGATCTCCTTCTACGCAATACACATTAGAAATATCTTCCTGAAAACACCCATCTTGCATATTAAAAATTTTCGAAGACAAACTAGACACATCAGGGTAAAAACCAAGATATTGAGTTAGTTTTATTAGAAATGAAATATGAAAATTACTGATATTATCATGCGAATCTAGCCATAATAATGTGGTTTCTAGGTATTGAAACAAATCTTTATTAACCTCCTTTTCCTGAACTGTATTCCTAATAATTTCGGAAAGGAAAAAAACTATTGAGCTTTTAATAAAGTCTGTATGCAATGTTTGATATGGAACTAAAATTTTGGCCTCTTTAATTCTTTCTAGAGTTCCCTTATTTTTATGGTCCGCTTCTATTTCTAATAAAGTAAGTGGTTGAAATAAAGATGACTTAATCTTTCCTCTTTTTGATTTTAAAACCCCTTTTAACAAATACGATTGTAGTCCACTGATTTCTGTTAGCAATGAAGCTATTAAGTCATTTTCCCCATAACGAAAGGAATGAATTACTATGGCTTGTGTATGAACAATCATTATTACCGAACAATCAAAAGCTTTGAAACGGAGGTTTCTGCCTTATCTTCGCCTGTAATTAATATAAGATATACACCAGAAGCTACTTTATGTTTTCCAAAAGCAGTTGTATCCCATTGAATACTCCCTCCTTCACTAACTTCCTCATAAACAAGATTACCTTCTATATCAGTTATTTTTATGTTTGCTTTGCTAGTAAGACCTTTTATAGTAACTCTTCCATTAAATCCAGGTCTAACAGGATTAGGAAAAGCAACTATACTTTCTAAATCATTTTCTGGACCGGTAGCTGTACCTTTATATTCTAGTAAGCCTTTTGGAGTTGCAAAATAGACTGCTCCTGTCGAATCATCCACTGTAACATCTAGAATATTATTATCTGGTAAAGGAGAATTATCTTTAGTAAAATGAGCTAATGTTTCTCTTCCATCCGGCGTGAAATAAAATACCCCTGATGATGCTGTAGCAACCCACTTATTATTAGCTCCATCTGCTTCTATATCATTAATAGCTTGTCCAAACAGTAACTCTTGCGCTACTCCTTCTTCATCTAAAATTATAATCTGATCTGCCTTTGGGTTACTTTGCTGAAATACGCCTGAAGTATTAAATAAAACCCTTAGCCCCAAAGGTGTCCCTATCCATAATTGATTATTTCTATCAACCTCTAAAGCCGAAATATAATTACTCGGTAAATTACCCCCTTCTCCTTTTCCTATTAACTGTGTAAATTTCCCTGTTGATTGACTATAACCAACCACACCAATACTCCACCCTCCAAAAAATAAATTTCCGTTTTTATCTAATGCCAGATCACTAAATCCAATATTGCTTCCTGCATTTGATATGACAGAATTTAAATTCACATTAAAAATTTCTTTTGTAGAAGGAGAAAATCTTTTCAAGCCATTATCCACTCTCATGTTTAAGAACCACAATTCATTATTCGTGTCAAATAAAGCGCCATTTAATCTTACTACTTCAGCATCCGCAACAAATGATTCAAGACCACTATTAGAACTATTATATAAATTAGTTACCTCATTATTATTTATTTCTAACAATCCATCTGAAGCACTACATATAAAAACCTGTTCTTCATTAGACGGATTAATAGCAATACTACTCAATGAAGTAACTCCTAAAACTTCATCCTTAGAAATATTAATCCATCCATTTGGTGTTAGCCTGCTGATCCCTCTTTGTCTCAAAGGAAAAGGATTAAAACTAACACTATACTCTCCATACACTACCCACAAATTATCATTTAATGCTTCTATGCCAAATGTCGTGTTAAGAAGTGGCCCTTCTGGTGTAACAGAGATAAATTGTGTAATATTATTATCCACCTCCAAAAGCCCTTTAGTTCCTGTACCTAAATATATTTTATCTTTATACGCTATGGATGTATTGAGTAAAAAAGTGTTTTCTTCCGTACTAGAAACAGATATCGTTTCCTGAATATCAGTGTTAAACACTTTACTTTCATTCGATAAGGTCACTACTAGATTTTCTTGATCAACATACAAATCTTTAATTGAGGAAGTTGTTGTGATTAAAGTTCTTAACTCTGTCCCTTCAAGGCTTCTTATCAAATTATTATTTTCCCAAACTACAATTTCACTATTAAATAGAGATATTGCTTTAAAATCACCAGAAGTTACGGTTGTCCATTGATTAAAATCAATTAGATTACTATTATTAACACCGGCTACCAACAAACCATTGCTTGTTGTTGTAGCATAAATAGAATCTCCGAGCACTACTGTCCCGGTAACATTAATTTGTGATCCTCCGGGTCCAACAAAAAAAGTATCTCCAAATTCAATTCTTTCCAAATTAAATTCTACAATCCCAAATTCTGTGGAAATAAATAATCTATCTTGATATTCAAAAAAGTTGTTAATTCTTTTTTGTGTTGGAGGAATTGTTGGTTTCGCAACTATATCAATAAATGTCCTCACCTCATCATCTAGCAATAATTCTACTAATCCATTTTCATAACCTATTACGGTTATATCATAAGCTGAACTATGATATATTACAGAGATCGTCTCCCCTGAAAGACCATTAACAGTAGAGATAGTTTCGGATGCCCCTGTCTCAGTATCGTATATGAAAATAGCATTTTCTGAAGCAGTATATATTTTATCATTACCTACATATATATCATTAACATTAAAATAAGAATAATGCCCTGTCCATTGATTACTAAAATCCTGAGAAAAGATACATAATGGGAAAATCAGAACTATTAATTGCTTAAAATACCTCATAATCATTGGATAATTTTAACTCCGCCTTGATAACACGCTAAAATAGTAATTATTGCTTTGAAATAATTAAAAAAGCCGCTCTATTGTAACAAGAGCGGCTTTTTCTATATTTATAAAACTAACTAATTATACTACGCCTTGCGCAAGCATAGCATCAGCAACTTTAACAAAACCTGCTATATTAGCTCCCTTTACGTAATCTACATATCCATTTTCATCTGTCCCATACTCCAAACATGATGAATGAATCTCTTTCATTATTTGCATTAATTTATCATCAACTTCTTGACGAGTCCACTTATAACGTAAAGAGTTTTGTGTCATTTCTAATCCAGATGTTGCAACACCTCCAGCATTAGATGCTTTTCCTGGTGCGAAAAATATTTTCGCTTTATGGAAAGCAGCAATTGCTTCTGGAGTACTTGGCATATTTGCACCTTCACTAACACATATACATCCATTTTCTATCAATTTACCTGCATCATCACCGTTTAGTTCATTCTGAGTAGCACATGGTAAGGCTATATCGCATGCAACTTCCCAAGGGGTCTTTCCTTTATGAAACTCTGCAGACGGATATTTTTCAGCATACTCGCTAATTCGTCCTCTTTTTACATTTTTAAGCTCCATCACAAAAGCAAGCTTATCAGTATCAATTCCATCTTTATCATAAATATATCCAGATGAATCCGAAAGCGTAACTACTTTGGCTCCCAATTGAGTCGCTTTTTCTGTTGCATATTGTGCCACATTTCCAGAACCTGAAACTGTTACCGTTTTACCTTCAAAAGAATCCCCTTTAGTTTCCAGCATATTTTGAGCAAAATATACCGTTCCATACCCGGTTGCTTCCGGACGAATCAATGATCCTCCCCACGTAAGGCCTTTTCCTGTTAAAACTCCTGTGAATTCATTACGAATTTTACGATACATCCCAAATAAGAATCCTATCTCGCGGCCACCTACTCCAATATCACCTGCAGGTACATCTGTATTAGAACCAATATGCCTAAATAGCTCACTCATAAAACTATGACAAAACCTCATAATTTCATCATCAGATTTACCTTTAGGATCAAAATCAGAACCTCCTTTTCCGCCTCCCATAGGTAACGTAGTCAAGCTATTTTTAAAAACTTGCTCGAATGCCAAAAACTTAAGCACACTCATAGTAACAGTAGGATGGAAACGCAATCCTCCTTTATAAGGTCCGATAGCCGAATTCATCTGAATACGATATCCTCTGTTTACATGAATCTTTCCATTATCATCTACCCATGGTACACGAAAAGTAATAGCTCTTTCTGGCTCCACCATTCGTAATAAAATATTCTTTCCATTATATATCTCCTTTGTAGCTATATACGGAATTACTGTCTCGGCAACTTCTTGAACCGCTTGCAAGAATTCAGGCTCATGTCCATTACGAGCTCTTACTTCTTCCATGAATGCATCTATCTTTGCTTGCATACGTTAATATAATTAATAGATTCTTATTTGTTGATTATATTTTGGTGTCAAATATATAATATTCTTAAAAAATTAAGTCGTTTTTTTTGGACTTAATAAATTTTGTTTATCGCTTGTTCTAAATCTGCTATTAAATCATCTACATCTTCTATTCCTACACTCAGTCTAATTAATGAATCTACAACTCCTGTTTTCTCACGTTCTTCTTTTGGGATTGAAGCATGAGTCATACTTGCTGGATGTCCTGCAAGGCTTTCTACACCTCCTAATGATTCTGCCAGTGTAAAAACCTTCAAGTTTTCGACAATTTTAATTGCACTATGATAATCGCTTCCTTTTGTTACAAACGAGATCATTCCTCCATACCCATCCATTTGTTCTTTTGCAATAGCATGATTTGGGTGATCTTCGAAACCTGGCCAATACACTTTTTCTATTGCGGAATTATTTTTAAGATACCTAGCAATAACTTCTCCATTTTCGCAATGGCGTTGCATACGAACATGTAATGTTTTGATCCCTCTTAATGCAAGAAAGCTATCCTGTGGGCCGCATACTGCACCACTAGCATTCTGAATAAAATATAAACGTTCCGCTAGCCCTTCATCTTTCACTACCAATGCACCCATAACTAAATCACTATGACCTCCTATATACTTAGTGGCACTATGCATTACAATATCCGCTCCAAGGTCTAATGGTCTTTGTAAATATGGAGTCGCAAATGTATTATCGACGGCTAATAATAGATTATACCTTTTTGATATTTTATTAATCTCCTTAATATCAATTATATTCATCATTGGGTTGGTAGGAGTTTCTACCCAAATCAATTTTGTTTTCGGGTTGACATACTCCTCAATTTTGCTCGCATTTTCCATTCCAATAAAATGGAATTTAACACCAAATCCTTCAAAAATCTTAGTAAATAATCTATAGGTTCCTCCATAAAGATCATTGGTAGAAATTACTTCATCTCCTGGCTTCAATAATTTAATAACTGCATCTATGGCTGCCAACCCAGACCCAAAGGCCAGACCAAATTTCCCATTCTCAATGCTTGCCAAAGCATTCTCGAGCGCATTTCTTGTTGGATTATGAGTTCTACTATATTCATATCCTTTATGTCCCCCCGGTGTTGATTGAGCATAGGTAGAAGTTTGATATATTGGTGGCATTACCGAACCATATGCAGGATCATGTTCTTGTCCGCCATGTATTGTCTTCGTATTAAACTTCATCTGTTTATAATTTTATTATTTTAGAGGGATACTTCTACTTTACTCAGTACAAGTATGTAATTTAGTAATAATTCAGTAATATATGGTCTTAAAAAAATAACAGATTAATTAATTTCCCAAGTTAAGACCTCTGAACAAATGTATAATATAATTTACTCTAATCATATTTCAATAAATACCTTTAGTAGATGATTAACACAAAAAGCAATTCTATATATAAATATCTTCTTTTTACATTTTTTCTAACTAGTTTATTTAGTTGCAAAAATCGAGAACATCTTACTTTCGAAAATAAAATAATTGCAATTGAAGACTTTTTTGATTGTGAAACTACGGATTGCGTTATTACGGAAATCCTACTCATACATGCTGTAAATGAAACTGAAATTTCTAAAAAGGTAAATCAAGAAATTGAAAAAGTAGCTTGTACTATTTTAAACGTTGAAAACAGTTTCCCTGCAAAAACTATTGATGAAGCTGTTCGAAGATTCAATACATCCTATCAACAGGTAAAGAAAGAGTTTCCAGATGAAATTACCCCTTATGAAACTAGTATTAATTATCAATTAAGTTTTCAAAATCAGGATATCATATCTATTCTTATAGAATCTTATATGTACACCGGAGGTGCACATGGGAATGGAAATTCTACCTACCTTACGATAGATCCAAAAACCGGAAAATCCTTGGAATCTGCTTCTTTATTAAAAAACTATAATGAGTTTCTCAATTACGCAGAAAAGGTATTTAGAAATACCTACACCATTGCAGATAGTGAACCAATAAATAGCACGGGATTTTTTTTCGAAAACGATCGGTTCTCACTTCCTTCTAACATTGGATTCACAGATCGTTATGTTATATTATTCTATAATCAATACGAAATCAGTTCGTACGCAGATGGCCCCATAGAACTAAAGCTAGACAAAGAAAAGGTCGTCGATTTTTTCTCTTATACTATTTTATAACGATTTTTTAAGAGCCAAGATATAGCCTAAATGAATCCCCTCATGATAGTTATTGAAAGCCATGGCATCCGATACTGACTGTAAAACAAACCCTGTGCTTGTAGGATACTCTTTATAACTTTTAAAAATTCCAGCATCCATATCTTCCTCTGTTTTGTCTAAGGTACTAAACAATAAACCTCTAATCACTTCAACCTCTTCTTGAGAAACAAAATGTTGAGTTTTTGTTCCTTTTTTATAAAGGTCTACCATAGTATCATCAATCATTAACGGTAATCCGCTTAATTTATACACCAATAACTGTTGCGTAACTATAGTATGAGCTATATTCCATATTAGATTATTAGAAAAGCCTTCAGGAACTTTATTTAATTGATCCAATGAATAGTTATCTAAAATCTTTTCTAGTGTTTTTCTATTTGTTCTTGTTATTTCTAGTTGTTCTTTCATCTGTTTATTATATCATTTTATATGTCATATTCGACTTAGCTTAGTACAAGTATAGAACATAATCATCAAGGTTTACTAAACTTTTGGTATGACTCGTTTCATTTAATTCTACTATGCGTTCTTAATTTTTAGCCAAAAATATGAGTTTTAATCGTGAAATAAATTTCCTTTGTACTGATTTTTGAAATTTTAAAAATAGTTTTTGTGAAAAAAATATACCACCTATCAACCTGTGATACTTGTAAAAGAATTTTAAAAGAAATCAACCCGACTTCTGATTTTATCTTGCAAGACATTAAAACCGAATCTATATCATCTGAACAGTTAGAAGATATGAAAACACTCGCCGGAACACATGAAAATCTTTTTAGTAAAAGAGCTCGACTTTATAAGGAACGAGATCTTAAAAATCAAAACTTATCAGATCAAGATTACAAAAATCTTATATTGGAGCATTATACTTTTCTAAAACGTCCGGTGATTATATGTAATGATCAAATATTTATAGGGAATAGCAAAAAAGTTGTAGAAGCTGCAAAAGCTGCTATTAATGGATAAACGAACTGTAGCACTGCTTGCTGCTTTGGGAGCTAGTTTGATTTATGCAGTTAATCATACTATTGCCAAAGGAGTTATGCCTACGTACATTAAACCTTTTGGTTTTATATTATTACGCGTTGTAGGTGCTACTATTCTTTTTTGGACAATATCGTTTTGGGGGCCAAAACAAAAGATAGAACGAAGTGATTGGGCAAGAATCATTATTTGTGCTTTTTTTGGTATGGTTATTAATATGCTCATGTTTTTTAAGGGTTTACAACTATCTACCCCTATAAATAGTTCTGTAATTATTACAATATCGCCAATACTTGTGTTTATTTTGTCATCAATATTCATAAAAGAAAAAATTACATTCTTAAGAACTATTGGTATTTTACTTGGATTTTCGGGAGCCATAGGTTTAATTCTTTTTGGTAATGAGATAAGGCAGGACGCTCCAAACATCCCATTGGGAAATTCTATGCTTGCAATTAATGCCGTAGCATATGCCGTATACTTAATATTAATGAAACCCCTAACTCTAAAGTATCACCCTTTTACCTTAATGAAATGGTTATTTCTTATAGGACTATTAATGAATTTACCTATTACCTATGCAGAGTTTAATGAAGTAGCCTGGACCTCTCTACCGTTTCATGCCATTTGGAAAATGGCATTCGTCGTCGTAGGCACCACATTTTTTACATTTTTGCTTAATATTATTGCTTTAAAAACATTGAAAGCTTCAACACTTGGAGCATTTATTTATTTACAACCACTACTTGCAATCAGTTTTGCAATTATAATGGGGGCAGATTCACTTACTATGGTAAAAGTAGCTTGTTCTTTACTCGTTTTTATGGGAGTATATTTAGTTACTAAAAAATAAAAGACTAATTTTCTAAATCTCTTGGTATCCTAGAAAATTTTCTGGTATCCTCTTTAGTGAGCACTTTAAAATTATTTGGGCGTTCCACTTTTTCTAAAAGCCCTAACATTTCATTTGGAAGCGAAATTAATTTACGAGTTCTCAAGTCTATCCAAGAACCCATCATTTCACAATGAGCAAAATTTCGTCCTTTATGATCATAATAATTATGTCTAAATTCAAAAAACTTTCCATCTTCACTCAACCCTGATAACTCTAAAGAAACACGAATAGGTCTTCCAGCAAATACCTCTTGAAAATAGTATATATGTTCATAAAATACAATCGGTCCCATATTGTGTGCACTAAAAGTTCGCTGATCAAAACCATATTCGTTTAAAAATGACATTCGAGTATGTGCAGCGAATTCTATATACGCTTTATTCGCCAAATGACGATTCGCGTCTATATCATTCCATCTAATTTCAAATTCTTTTAAGTACATATTCATGGAAAATTTATTGCGTAAAAATACAAAATAACTTACTATGTATGCATAGTAAAATCGTATTAACTATTCCTTTTGAGAAGTGTACGCTCATTAACTTTTTACTCTTACTCATACATATTGCACACCTCTAATTACCAGACTAATATATCAAATACATAGGTTTTTACTTACTAACCTTTCGTTAACCTAAACTTGTATCACCTACAATACAGTAACATGAACAAGTATTTCTGTTCTTTATCGAATAGCCAAGCTTAAAATCATTTTTTTCTTGATATTTGCATCTAACTAAAACTACTTTTTTTAACACAAACACCACTTATTCTTATGAAAAATTACCATTATTCAACCTAATTAGAACTATAGAGTACCTTATAACTCATAAGTAATTTAAAAGTTGAAGTTCGAACTATATTTAACCAAATTATAGTTGTTGCGTATTTTCTCTTCTCATTTTCACAGGAAGCTATAAATTCTCCGCGAAAAGAAAATCTACTCATTTGTATTTGATACTGCTATGATTAGCAAAATAACTGATTATCAAATCACACACCTTACTTTAACAGAGATAACTTTATAGTTAGATTTATTTTAGAAAAATCACATTAACTAGAAAATTAATTACACACAAACTTAACAAAAATGAAAAAAATTTGCATTATTATGCTATTGTTTGCTTGTTACAACATTCAAGCACAACTTCCATCCCCATGGATGAAAGAAGTAGAAAAATCCAGAAATGAAACTGGTATTACAGGCCCTGTTAAATATCAGGAAATTTCTAATGCTTTTGATAAATATTGGGAAACCCGTGACCATGAAATCAAGGGAAGTGGTTACAAACCTGGTATGAGATGGAAACAATTTCATCAAAACTCCATCCAACCAGATGGAACACTCCCTACAAACGATTTTATATGGAATCAATGGGGAATTAAGAAAAAAATGGCTCTTGCTAACAACAATAAAGCTAATTTTAATTGGACTCCCATGGGACCATTTGACCATAATCAAGGAAACTCCTGGTCTCCTGGACAAGGAAGGGTTAATGTTGTCGCTATAGACCCTAATAATGATAGTACTATTTATATCGGTGCTCCAGCTGGAGGTATTTGGAAATCAACTAATGGCGGTTCAACTTGGACACCACTTATTGATGATCTTCCTCAAATTGGTGTTTCTGGAATCGCTATCGATCCTAATAACTCTAACATTATATACATATCAACAGGAGATGATGATGCAAGTGATAGTTATAGTATTGGTGTACTTAAGTCAATAGATGGAGGAATTACCTGGGCTAAAACTGGTTTGGAATTTACCAATACTTCCACTACCAGTAATGACATATATATAGATCCTAATAACTCTAGTATTCTTTGGATTGCAACTAGTGTTGGGGTATATAAAACTACCGATGCTGGTGCCAATTGGACAAAAACTTTAAGTGGTAACATCAAGGATATCAAATTAAAGCCTGGTGATTCTAACACAATTTATGCAGCCACTTCTACTGTGTTTTACAAATCAACAAATGCAGGGAATAGCTTTTCTCAAATCCAAAGTGGATTACCGTCTAATTCGGGAAGGTTAGTTATTGATGTTACACCAGCAAACCCACAATACGTATATGTACTTAGTGCTGCAGCCAATTATACTTTTCAAGGAGTGTATAAATCTACCAATAGTGGAACTAGTTTTACCAAAACTGTAGAAACATCTGATATATTCGAAAGCACACAAGCTTGGTATGACCTTGCATTAGGTGTTTCTGATCAAGATGCCAATACAATTTTTGTCGGTTGTATCAACGTTTGGAAATCTACAGATGGGGGAGATAATTTTACAAAAATTAATAGCTGGTCATCGCCTAATCAAGCATCTTATACACACGCAGATATCCATTTCTTGAGATATCATAAAGGTAGATTATTATGTGGTAGTGATGGTGGAGTATATATCTCAGACGATAATGGTACTAGTTTTGCTGATCGTACCAAGGGATTACAAATTGGTCAGTTTTATAGAATTTCCGTAGCATCTAATGCTAGCTCGACAAACCTTGTTGGAGGGTTACAGGATAATGGAGGATATGGATTAAAAGATTCTACTTGGTATAATTATTACGGAGCTGATGGGATGGATTGTGCTGTAAGTGGTAATAATCCTAATACATATTATGGGTTTATACAAAGCGGTGGACAATTATATAGAACTACTGATAGAGGTGCTAATCAAAATTTCGTGACAACAGGTCCCGAATCTGGTAACTGGGTAACCCCATTAGTATCTGATAGTAACGGGGATTTATATGCTGGATACTCTAGCTTCTATAAACTGGTAAATAATGCATTTGTAAAACAAAGTAACTTTAATTTTGGAGGTAAAATCGATTTTATAGAAATCGACCCTTCTAATGAAAACAATATGTATGTTGCAAGAGATTACAATTTATATCGTAGTACAGACAAAGGTATAAACTGGAGTCAGGTTTCTAGTTTTCAAACCGATATAACATCAATAGAAGTACATAATGACAATAGTAATATTATATTTATTACTACTAGTGGCTCTTCTAATGGTGGAGTTTTTAAATCTACTAACCAAGGAGGAAATTTCACTAACATCTCAGAGAATTTACCAAGTGAAGGTAAATTTATCGTAAGACATCAAAAAGGTACTGAATCTATTTACTTAGGTACTTACTTAGGAGTATATCACAAAAATGGCGATAATGCTTGGGAAGATTATTCCCCTAGCTTACCTACTGTTGCCGTTCGTGATTTAGAGATCAATTATCTAGACAAGGTCGTAATCGCTGGAACTTATGGTAGAGGTATATGGAAAGCACCATTGGCAGGAACTGATACTGGTGATGACACAGAAGCTCCTTCTAATCCTTCAGGATTAACAGCCTCCAATATTGCACAAACGACACTATCCCTTTCTTGGACTGCCTCGACTGATAATGTAGGTGTTACAGGATATGATGTATATCAAGGAAATAATGTAATTGGCACTGCAACTAGTGCATCTTATAATGTTACAGGATTAACTGCAAACACTGCATATGAGTTTAGAGTGAAAGCTAAGGATGCCGCAGGTAACGTATCTGGTTTTAGTAACACTACCACTGCTACAACCTTAGATGATACAGGTACTACTACATATTGTGACTCTAATGGACAAAGCATCTCTGATGAGTATATCAGTAATGTACAACTAGGATCTATCAATAACACATCAACAGGATCTAGTGATGGATATGGAGATTACACTACTATATCAACTTCATTATCAAAAGGAGTTTCTAATACAATAACTATTACACCAACATGGACAGGTACTGTATATGACGAAGCTTATAGCGTATGGATTGATTATAACCAAGATGGTGATTTTGCAGATAGCGGAGAACAAGTATGGACAAAGACCGCATCAAAAGACACATCAGTAAGTGGAAGCTTTACAGTTCCGGATACTGCTACAGATGGTAATACACGTATGAGGATATCCATGAAATACAATGGAATACCAACTCCTTGTGAATCCTTTAAATATGGTGAGGTAGAAGATTATACAGTATCGATAGGAACCGGAACAACACCTACTTGTACTGATGGTATACAAAATGGAAATGAGACAGGTGTAGATTGTGGTGGTTCTGATTGCGAACCTTGTACAACAGATTCAACCTGTACAGATGGTATCCAGAATGGAAATGAGACTGGAATCGACTGTGGTGGCCCTGATTGCGAACCTTGTTCTAATAATGGGACTGTAGTGTATGTGGATATAGAAGATAAAACTGTAAATTCTTCAACTACTTGGTTACCATTCCGAATAGAAGTGGGAGATGAAAAGTACTTTGGCCCTTGGTATTCAGGTAACACATTAAGACTTGTAACCTATGGCAAAGATGTTGTTTGTGAAGGAACATCTAGCAATATAACTTTATTAGGTGAAGGAGTACAGGTAGGAGCTTCAAGTAACTTTGTAGCAAACAGCAACAGTTTTGTTGTAAGCTCATCTTCTTATACAGATTGGAACGGAAAATCTGGTTATATCGGTTTTAACTTTAAGATTAATGAAGCAATACATTATGGTTGGTTCTATGCTACAGTAGCCAATGATGGAGCTTCATATACAATCTTAGACTATGCATACAATACTACTGCTGGTCAAAGCCTTACGACTTCTAGAAATAGTGGTATAACTCCTGGTATTGTAAAAGAATTTGGAGAGAATATATCTATTTACCCTAACCCTTTTACTAATTCAGTAAGCATAGACCTTTCTAGTATTGGTGACGAAGCTATTACAGTTCGTGCATATAATCTTCTTGGGATGGAAGTTTATAGTAAAAGATATGATAAAAATCCGGGAATAACTTCATTCGGATCTAAAGTGAATTCTGGAACCTATTTGATAAGAATAGAATCTAAAAGTGCAATTAAAATTTCTACTGTCATAAAAAGTGGGAAATAATTAGTTTATTGTTTATCTAAAAGAGCCAGAAAAATCAATTTTTCTGGCTCTTTTTTATTTCACATCATTTCTGATTTAAATATATTTCTTTACAACGTTTGCATTTCTACCAGTTTTCTATACATCCCATCTTTAGCAAGTAACTCCGTATGTGTCCCTTGTTCTACAATTTTTCCTTTTTGCATAACAACAATTGTATCTGCTTTCTGAATTGTAGATAATCTATGTGCAATAACAATTGATGTTCTATTTTTCATCATTTTTTCTAACGCATCTTGTACTAATCGTTCACTTTCTGTATCCAATGCAGAAGTTGCTTCATCCAAAATCATAATGGGAGGATTCTTTAGTACTGCTCTTGCTATACTTAAACGTTGTTTCTGGCCTCCAGATAATTTACCTCCAGCATCACCTATATTCGTATGTATTCCATTGGGTAATTCTTTTACAAATTCCCATGCATTCGCAATCTTCAATGCATCAACGATTTCTTCATCTGTTGCATCTTCCTTGCCCAGCATAATATTATTCCTTACAGTTTCATTGAACAAAATCGAATCCTGAGTAACCAAACCCATTAAATCTCTCAATGATTTTTTGGTAAGTCCTTCAATATTTTCTCCATCAATTCTTATACTACCCTTATTAACATCATAAAACCTAGTAATCAAATTAGCAATAGTTGATTTTCCACTTCCGGATTGTCCTACTAACGCAACTGTTTTTCCTTTTTCGATCTTCAATGAAAAATCTTTTAACACATATTCATCTTGATATTTAAACGATATATTTTCAAAAGACACATCTTTATTAAAGCTTTCTTTTATAATTGCGTTCGCCTTATCTTCTAATGGAGAAACCGTATCCAACACTTCTAACACCCTGTCTGCTGCTGCGTTTCCAGATTTAACTCTATAACTCGCTTTACTAATGGCTTTAGCTGGAGTCAATATTTGCCAAGATAATGCCATATAACCAATAAAATTTGAAGCTGGTAATGTATGATCTACCAATACCATTATCCCTCCATACCATAATAATGCAGTAATGGTTACAATTCCAAGGAATTCACTTGTCGGTGATGCTAAATTCTGTCGATGGCCTAATGTATTAGAGAAACGAAAAAATCTATGTGTAGAATCCTGAAATTTTTTATTAAAGTAAGGCTCGGAATTGAACCCTTTGATAACCCGCAATCCGCTTAATGTTTCCTCTAATGTAGATAAAAACAACCCCTGTTCTTCTTGTACTTTTTGGGAATGTCTTTTTAATTTCTTGCCTATTAGAGAAATTATAAACCCTGCGATAGGAATAAATAAAAACACAAAAATTGTTAGCTTTACACTTATTGCAAACATTGCTACAATGGCAAAAATAATTGTAAGAGGCTCTTTTACGATAAGTTCCAACACAGACAACAAAGAATTCTGAACTTCATTTACATCTCCAGATATCCTAGCAATTACATCTCCTTTTCTTTTTTCTGAATAATACGAGATTGGTAAATCAATTATTTTTTTATAAATGCTATCTCTAAGATCTTTTAAAACACCATTTCTCAAGTAGGTAATAAAAAACAGCCCTAAATAATTAAAAATGTTTTTCAAAAAAAATAAGCTAACCACTAAAATAATTATATACAGTAGTGCTTGTTGTGGCCCTTCTTGTTCAGATACAGAATTGACAAAGTAATTTAATGATTTTTCTAAATAAGATTTTATTTCGGTAATCCCTTCATAGGTTGGCTTTGTTGTAATTCTTTCATCACATTCATTATCACTAAACAATACATTAATCATTGGCATCAAAGACAACATTGCTAACGTACTAAACAAAGCATAAAAAATATTACATATGATATTAAGAATAGCATATTTTTTATACGGCACAATAAACCTCGACAATTTCTTTAAATAATTCATTGAATCTTACTATTATATTTCCCAGATAGCATCCCTATTTTATAGCTCTACACTGGTAACTCGGTGTAAAAATAGAACTTTATTTTTTGGTAATTCGTCCTACGCAAAAAAGCAACTATGATACCATGTTCATTTTTATAGCCGAGATTCTCGTTTTTAGAAACAAAATGTCAGACATTTTAATGCTAGTTTATTATTTGTCATAGTATTTGTTTGTTTTTAACCCAAAAAAGATCTGAAAATCATAAATTAAATATTTTGAAAATTTTTCTACCTTACAACTATATCGTTTAACCTATTAAAATTACTTGATTAATGTATCAAACATTCGAAACAGAGAGACTACTATTGAAGCCAACAACCGAGGAAGATGCTTCGTTTCTATTGGAACTACTTAACACTCCTAAATGGATACAAAATATAGGTGACAGAAATATACGTTCCATTGAAGATGCTAAAAATTATATTGCCGATAGAATAACTCCTCAGTTTGAAAAATCAGGATATTCTAATTACACCGTAATGCGAAAATCAGACTCTAGTAAAATAGGCTGTTGTGGCATATATGATAGAGAAGGTGTAGAAGGTCTAGATATTGGTTTTGCTTTTTTACCACAATATGAAAAGAAAGGTTATGCCTATGAGAGTAGTAATAAAATTAAACAAATTGCAATTGATTTATTCAAAATTAAGAAAATGAGTGCAGTTACATTACCTCAAAACATTCCTTCGCAAAAATTACTGGAAAAACTAGGCTTTATCTTTATTAAGATCATAAACATTCCTAATGATCCAGAAGATCTAATGCTATATGAACTAGAAACCTTGTAATACGAACTTCTTATCCATAAATCGTATAATACAACAACCTCTAAGATTTCTATCAAACCTCAAAAATTATGAGCATAAAAAAAACCTATTAAGCTTAATAGACTAATAGGTTTTTCATCACAATTTGGGGAGGTTGTGAAAATTTAATTAACATTTAAAAATTAAGTTCAGTAAAAAGATTTTTATTAAAATAAAAATACCTTTTTAGCTAAATACATACAATTAGAAATCAACTCAATTGTAGGTTTTAATGATTTCTGAAAACGATTCATACGCTTTTTCATAATAGGGCAATGTGTGTGATTAAAACTAATTTACTTACTCATCAAAATAGCTCAGGGTTATTTTGATTGGAATGCTAATATCCAAAATTTTTTCAAAAAAACGTTTAACTACACGAAAAAATAGACCAAATACACAAAATTTTAACATTTTTTAGCAAAAGCACTATTTTTACAGGGTAAACAAAGAACTACAAATTGCGGATTAACCATAACAATGTAGTACTTTTCCTTCAAAAATACTGGTTTAAGGCATTCTAAATAGATAACGAAGTCTTTATCTATTTATTATTCGTAACCTACAAGTAAATATACGTCAACTTTGAAATAGAATTTGATTTAATCAATCTAATACCATTTCAGGTATACTACTCCCAATTATTAGATTCCCTTGAGTGGCTTTTTTGATATCTTCGACACTAACTCCAGGAGCTCTTTCCAGTAACCTAAAGCCTTTCTCAGTTATTTCCATCACCGCCATATTTGTCACTACTTTCTTCACACAATTCACCCCTGTTAAAGGCAAGGAACATTTTTTCAGCAATTTAGAAGCTCCTGCTCTATTGGTATGCATCATAGCAACGATAATATTCTCTGCACTTGCAACAAGGTCCATAGCTCCACCCATACCTTTAACCATTTTACCCGGAATTTTCCAATTAGCAATATCTCCATTCTCCGCAACTTCCATGGCTCCCAAAATAGTTAAGTCGACATGTTTACCCCTAATCATATTAAAACTTGTCGCAGAATCAAAAAAAGATGCTCCTGGCATTGTGGTAATAGTTTGTTTACCTGCATTTATAATATCGGCATCTTCTTCTCCTTCGAACGGAAATGGTCCCATGCCTAGTACTCCATTTTCACTCTGAAATTCTACCTCTATACCTTTGGGAATAAAATTTGCAACCAATGTAGGAATACCGATCCCTAGATTCACAAAATATCCATCCTGAAGTTCCTGAGCTATGCGCTTAGCTATTCCATTCTTATCTAGCATAATTATTTTCTTCTAATTTTATATGAATTGAAGTCATTGGTCGCTTTACTTTCTTGTATCCAAACTATAATTGGAATTGTAAAGAACAAAGCACCTATTCCTCCATACAAATTCCATAAAACAATTGCTACCAGAGCACTGATACTAATAGCGATCAGTATTTTTCGATTATCAATTACCGCATCAATACGGTTGATATGCTTTTTATCCATTTTTCCGCAATGAGAACAATTTACAGTAACTTCATCTCCCACTTTCATTTGTAAATCCCCTCTGGTAACAGTTACAGGAGTATAGTTGTTTTGCTTCTTACAACCTGAACAAGTATATTCTAATCTCATAGCACAGTTATTACTAGTATCGTTCTTATATATGCCCTAAAACACATATATAAGAACGATTAAAAATGTATATTAATTCTAATTAGGTTGTGGTGTTAACCTTAAATATGGTTTTACTTCTTTATGTCCTTTTGGAAACAGTTCTGGTATTTGTTCATTACTAACTCCAGGTACAATTACACAATCATCTCCCTGATTCCAATTGGCAGGAGTCGCCACTTTATGATACGCAGTTAATTGAAGAGAATCAATGACTCTTATTAATTCATCAAAATTACGTCCGGTAGAAGCAGGGTATGTAATGGTCAATTTTATTTTTTTATCTGGTGAGATTACGAAAACAGAACGAACCGTTAACTGACTATCCGCATTCGGATGGATCATATCATACAACTCTGATACTTTGCGATCCTCATCAGCAATAATTGGAAAATTCACTGTGGTATCCTGAGTTTCATTTATATCTTTTATCCAACCATGATGAGATTCTAATCCATCTACACTTAATGCTGCAACTTTTACATTACGTTTATTAAATTTTTCAGTGTATTTTGCTACAGTTCCCAATTCTGTGGTACAAACGGGAGTGTAATCAGCTGGATGAGAAAACAGAACACCCCAGCCATCTCCTAGCCAATTATGAAAATTAATCTGTCCTTCTGTTGTTTCTGCTGTAAAATTTGGAGCTTCATCTCCTAATCTTAATACTGCCATATCCTATATTTACTTTATTAATATTATATCTGCACGGTAAACTATCTTTTTCTTACGGTACGTTGCTCTATTCTTTTTTCATATTTTTCTCCCTGAAAAATACGTTGAACAAAAATCCCTGGAATATGCACCTGATCAGGATCTAAGGTTCCTGCAGGTACTAACTCCTCTACCTCAGCGACAGTAATTCTTGCTGCTCCACACATACATGGATTGAAATTCCTAGCCGTACCTTTAAAAATAAGATTCCCCGCTTCATCACCTTTCCAAGCCTTTACAAATGCAAAATCAGCATCAAAAGCTTGTTCTAAAATATACATCTTGCCATTAAACTCTCGTGTTTCCTTTCCTTCTGCTACCTCAGTCCCATAACCGGCAGGAGTATAAAATGCAGGAAATCCTCCTTGGGCTGCTCTACATCGTTCGGCTAAGGTTCCTTGAGGAATTAGTTCTACTTCGAGTTCTCCACTTAACATTTGCCGCTCGAATTCATCATTCTCACCTACATAAGAAGAAACCATTTTCTTTATTTGTTTTTGTTGAAGTAGCAACCCTAACCCAAAATCATCTACACCTGCATTATTAGAAATACATGTTAATCCATTAATATTCTTTTTTACCAGTTCTCCTATTGCATTTTCTGGAATTCCACAAAGACCAAAACCTCCAAGCATAAAAGTCATATTATCTTTTACTCCCTGGGTAGCTTCAATAACTCCAGATACTACTTTATTGATCATACTTTTCAATTTAGGTATCTAAAAGTACTAAAAAGGTAGTTAAAACACAGATTCAATATTTCTTTTAGTACATATTTAAGAAAGGAAGCTAATCCAACGTCAATTCATCCCAGTTTCCATTCATCGGAGAACCACTTTGACCGTATGATTCACAATATGTTTCGGTAGAAAAATTTTCTGGTTTCTGAAATTCTTCTTTGGATATTTGCAACGAAGTATCCGCATAACATTTGTTCATGTATAGTGCCCAAATAGGCAATGCCATTGTTGCTCCTGCTCCATATGCGGCAGATTGAAAATGGGTAGCTCTATTTTCTCCACCAACCCAAACTCCGGTACATAGATTAGGCACCATACCCATAAACCATCCATCACTTTGATTTTGCGTTGTTCCGGTTTTTCCTGCGATTGGGTTTGTAAAACCATATGGATATCCTGTAATTACATTACTCATTGGTTCTTCTGTTCTTAATCTCTTTCCCGATCCCGTTTCTGTAACTCCTTCCATTAAATTAATAGTGGCATATGCAGCTTCTTTACTAATTACATCTCTATTATCAGGTATACTGCGATACAACAAGACTCCATTTTTATCTTCAATTCTTGAAATAACAATAGGTTTTGTATACACTCCTTCATTAGCAAATGTGCTATAGGCACCAACCATTTCTGATAATTTTAGTGCTTCCGTTCCCAAACATATAGATGCAACCGGTTTGATATCAGACTTTATTCCCATTCTTCGCGCCAATCGAATTATCGGCTCTGGCCCGACTCTATCCATTAATCGGGCAGAAACTGTATTTACAGATGTAGCCAACGCATCTTTGAGTGTAAGAGACCCCATATAATTTTCATCTGGATTTGTTGGTGTCCAATCAATTCCTGAGACACCATGCTTCCCAACGGGAATAGTAATTTTTGATCTTGGAACTTTTGTACAAGGAGAAAGCCTCAATTGATCCATTGCTGTAGCATATACAAATGGCTTAAATGTAGAACCAACCTGTCTCTTGGTTTGATTCACATTGTCAAATTTAAAGTATCGATGGTTAATCCCTCCAACCCAAGCTTTAATTTCGCCTGTTTGAGGTTCCATAGAAAGCAATCCAGAATGCAAAAATCTTTTATAATATGATATAGAGTCTCTTGGAGTCATAATCGTATCGACTACCCCTTTCCAAGAAAAGATCTTCATTTTTGTGTTTTGATCAAACGAAGTAAGAACCTCTTCTTCACTCTTCCCATTTTCTATCATCTTTTTTCTTCTTGAAGAAAGCCTTATTGCAGTATTCATTATAGCATTCCTTTCTTCGTTAGAAATATCCCTATATGGAGAAGTATTATTGTACTTTTCTTGTCTATTAAACTCCCTTTGAAGGTTTTTTAGATGCTCCGCTACAGCCTCCTCAGCATATCGCTGCATACGTGAATCTATTGTGACATAAATCCTAAGTCCATCACTATAAATATTGTGGTATACAGTTTCTCCATCATCTGTTATTTTAATTGGATTCTCTTTTATCCACTTTTCAACCCATTTTTTTATATGTTTTCTTACATAGGTGGCAGTACCATAAGAATACCCCTCTGGTGTATATCTTAGCCCCAATGGTAGTTTCTGCAAACTATCTTTTTCTGTTTTTGTTAAATAACCATATTTAGCCATCTGATGTAATACAATATTTCTTCTATCGACAGCATTTTTAGACTTTCTTTTTACATTATAGATTGTAGCGCTTTTTAGCATTCCAACTAAAGCAGCAGCTTCTTCTATAGTGAGATCTTTGGTATTTTTATTAAAATAAATTCTGGAGGCCGATCCGATACCTATCGCCTGATGTGTAAAATCATATTTATTGAGATACATGGTAATAATCTCATTTTTGGTGTATTGTCGTTCTAATCGAATTGCAATAACCCATTCTTTTATTTTCTGCGTCATTCGTTCCCAAAGGTCTTGAGAACCTCCTGTAAACAATTGTTTTGCTAATTGCTGTGTGATAGTACTTGCTCCTCCTTTTGTTCCAAAAAAACTAAGTGCTCTAATGGTACCTCTAGGATCAATCCCTGAATGCTCATAAAAACGAATATCTTCTGTAGCTATAAGAGCTTCTACCAGATGTTTTGGTAATTCTTTATACCTAATTGGTGTTCTATTCTCATTTGGTTTGAAGATAGTTCCTAATTGTACTCCATCTGAAGAAATAATCTGTGCGGCAAGATCTGTTCTAGGGTTTTCTAACTGCTCGAATGTCGGCATCTTACCAAAAACACCCCAACTTGCTAATAGAAATAAAAAGAATAATAGCATAATAAATAAAGTAAAAGTGCCCCAAAACCACTTTATATATCTTTTGCTACTATTAGACATCCAATCTATTTAACCTCTTAATTTATCTTCTTATATTTTTAACAAGTCGATCAAAACCCTAATTCGTCATCTTCAACATCTTTTGCTGGAATTGCGTTTCTATATGCCTTACAATCTACTTCAATTGTCAACTCCCCTGGTCTTTTAAAAGCACTTTTAGAAACTTTTAGTGTTTTATCTGCATAACACTTCCTCATATACAGTGCCCAAATCGGTAGTGCCATCGCGGCTCCTTGTCCATAACGTACTGATTGAAAATGTGTAGCCCTGTCATCACCTCCAACCCAAACTCCTGTACATAAATTAGGCACAATCCCCATAAACCAACCATCACTTTGGTTTTGCGTTGTTCCTGTTTTACCTGCAATTGGATTGGTAAACTGATATGGATATCCAGTAATTACATTCTTATAATCATATCTATTGGATGGTCCTCTTCTTAAACGTGCTCCTGATCCCGACTGTGTTACCCCTTCCATTAAATTTAGTGTAACATAAGCTGCTTCTTTACTGATTACATCTCGTGTCTCAGGTTCAAACTGATATAATGTAGTTCCATTTTTATCTTCTATACTAGTGATCATCACTGGTTTATTGTACACTCCCTCATTAGCAAATGTACTATATGCTCCCACCATTTCTGAAAGCTTAAGATCTACAGAACCTAAGGCTATAGAAGCTACTTCTACTATTTCTGATTCTACTCCTGATTTTTTTGCCAGTCTCACAATTGGCTCTGGCCCTATTCTATCCATAAGACGTGCCGAAATGGTATTTACAGATTTTGCCAATGCTTCTTTGAGACTCATATAACCCGTATAATCTCCCCCACTATTCTTAGGTGTCCAATCTTCTGTAACCCCATGTGATCCGGCAGGAATTGTTATTTGTGATACTGGCAACGTATCACAAGGAGATAGCTTAAGCTGATCAATCGCTGTAGCATATACAAAAGGTTTAAATGTAGAACCTACCTGACGCGCTCCCTGATATACATGATCATACTGGAAATGTTTAATATCTACTCCTCCAACCCAAGCTTTAACCTGCCCTGTTTGTGGTTCCATAGACATCATACCTGATCTCAAAAACCCTTTGTAATACAAAATAGAATCCTTGGGCGTCATAATTGTATCAATATAGCCTTTCCAAGAAAATATTTTCATCTCCGTTTTTACATCAAAAGATTTTAGAATCTCTGCTTCACTTTTTCCTTGAGAAAGCATCTTTTTCCTTCTGGCAGAACTCCGCACAGCTCTTTTAATTATTCCAGCAACTTCACTTTTATTAAGATCCCTAAAAGGTGCTGTTTTATTATCTTTCTCTTGCTTATCAAATTCTTTTTGGAGGTTAGACATATGTTCTTGGACTGCTTCCTCGGCATATTTTTGCATTCTAGAATCAATAGTTACATTAATCCTTAATCCATCCCTATATATATTATAGTATTTTGTTTCACCTTCGTCATCTTTTCCTTTAGGGTTATTCTTTACCCATTTCCTCATCCAGCTTCTCACATATTCTCTAAAATAGGTGGCTATTCCATCTGAATGTCCCTCTGGAGCATAGTCTAGTTTAAGAGGTAATTGCTGCAAACTATCTTTTTCTTCAGAAGTGATGAATTCATATTTTGCCATTTGATGTAATACCACGTCCCTTCTATCCTTAACCATTTCTGGTCTTCGTATCGGATTATACAGTGCCGAATTTTTTAACATTCCAACTAATACAGCTGCTTCTTCCTTTTTTAAATCTTTTGGACCTTTATTAAAATAGATACGCGATGCTGAACTAATTCCTATTGCTTGATTTAAAAAATCATATTTATTGAGATACATAGTCATGATCTCATCTTTAGTATACTGTCTCTCTAAACGAGTAGCAATTACCCACTCCTTAATTTTCTGCGTATACTTTTGCCAACCTCTTGCTCTTTCGCCATGAAACAGGAGTTTAGCCAATTGCTGTGTAATCGTACTTGCACCTCCTTTACTCCCTAAAAAAGCAATCGCACGCAATGTTCCTCTAGCATCGATTCCCGAATGTTCATAATAACGTGCATCTTCTGTTGCCACTAAGGCATGTACTAAATCAGGTGATAAATCTTCATAGCTAACGGGGGTTCTATTTTCCTTAAAAAAAGTACCGATCTGTACTCCATCTGAAGAAATAATCTGAGTAGCCAGATCATTCTGCGGGTTTTCTAACTCCTCGAAATCGGGCATTTCTCCAAATGCTCCCCAGCTTGCTAAAAGAAATAGCAAGGCAATAAAGAGTATTCCAATTCCAAAAGTGATCCAAAACCACTTTATATATTTCAGTACGCTGATTTGAGGTTTGGTTGTTTTTTTTCTTGTTGATTTAGATGCTGCTTTAGCCATATCTAGGGGGTTTGTACAAATTCTATTCTAAAACCTATATCCGTAATTCCTTCCAGTGAATTTATTCCAGACACTTCTCCGTTTTTTCGCATTGCATGCTGTAACTGCACGGTGTATTCTCCTTCCTCAGTAAAACTCACTTCTTCTTTGTACCACAGTTTATTTTCTTTTAGATCTCCAAAACCCGTACCCAGCCATTTCCCATCAGGTGCAGCCATTTCATACTCCAAAGTATCTACAATCACTTTGCCATTAGGAAATTTCATTTTACTAATCAAAAACAAATTGCTATACTTAAATTCATTGTTGTTACGCACATTTATAAAAAGGTTGTACGTTTTTGTTGTATCGAGTTGTGGGAGTGTAAAATCAATTTCTTCATTTTGATCCCAAGATTCTAATACTGATTCATATTGATCAAACACTCGTTTTTCATCACAAGAAACCAATATATATATGCCTAAAAAAAATAACAGTAAAAATTTACTTTTTATCATTGTCTTTACGCTGTTGTGGTTTACGCTTTTTATTACGCTGATTATTTCTTTTATTTGAATTTTTATTTCCTGTTTTTCCGTCCTTTGGTTTATCTCCCGTCGTTTTTGGTTTTTCCTGAACAACTTTTTCTTTTGCTTTTCCTCTACTTCTAGTTTTCTTTCTTCTTCTATTATTCCTTTTCGGCTGATCAAATCTAGTTAAGCTATCTTGTCCTACAACGTTTTCAAAATCTACTTTAGTATCCTCTAATAATTCCGAGGCAAAGTCCTCTAGACTTGCTACTTTTTCGTTTTTAGTATTTGCTTCTATAATCTCATTAGCATGTTCTGTAGAGATTTTATGCCAGTTCATCCACTCACCTTCATAAGCATACCATAAATATTTTTTAAAAATATCTATTTTCTGACATACAGCAATTCCTTTTTCTGTTTTTAGTTTTATTTCTGTCTTTGGGAATTCTTTTAGTGCATCAATATATGCATCCAATTCATAGTTTAGACAACATTTTAATTTCCCACATTGTCCTGCAAGTTTCTGAGGGTTTAATGACAACTGCTGGTATCTTGCCGCACTAGTATTCACAGATCTAAAATCTGTAAGCCAAGTAGAGCAACATAATTCACGACCGCAAGAACCTATTCCTCCTAATCTGGCAGCTTCCTGACGGAAGCCAATTTGACGCATTTCTATTCTTGTACTAAACTCTTGTGCAAACTCCTTAATCAACTGTCTAAAATCAACACGATCTTCGGCCGTATAAAAAAAAGTACACTTAGACCCATCTCCTTGAAATTCAATATCGGAAATTTTCATTTGCAATTTTAAACGAATTGCAATTTCTCTTGATCGTACTTTTATTGTCTCTTCGCGATCTCTGGCTTTTTGCCATATATCTATATCTTTCTGAGACGCTTTCCTATATATTTTTTTAACATCTTCACTATCTACACCGACCTTTTTCTTTTTCATTTGTATCCGCACCAGTTCGCCTGTTAAGGAAACTATGCCTACATCATGACCCGGAGAAGCCTCTGTGGCTACAATATCTCCAATACTCAAGGAAAGATTTTCTGTGTTTTTAAAGAAGCTTTTTCTTCCGTTTTTAAAACGTATTTCTACGCAATGAAACGGTGTCGCACCACTAGGGAGTGACATATTAGATAACCAATCAAAAACTGTTAATTTATTGCAACCATCAGTACCACAAGTACCATTATTCTTACATCCCTTTGGTTGTCCGTCTTTCCCGGAGGAACAACTACTACACCCCATATCCTCTTTACTATATTGAAATTTGCTTGCGATAAAACACAGCAAATATGGTTCTTACTCAAGTTAGATATTCGATATACCTAACGTCTTAATCGATAAAGATACTATGATTTCTTTTAAATCCATAGTATGCCAAACTATTTTAGCATTACTGCTTATATTTTAGCACTTCTGAACGACCTTTTTTAAAAATCTTATTACTATTTCCCTTACCTTTTCTCAATGCTTTTTGTTCTTCATAAGGCAAGCTGTTAATCTCTTTGCAAGTTATAGAACAACAATTATCCATTTCTGCCGCACATTCCGGGCATTGAATAAATAATAAATGACAAGCTTCGTTTTCACAGTTTACATGAGTATCACATTCTTTGCCGCATTGATGGCAATTAGCAATTACGTCATCGGTAATACGCTCTGACCTACGATGATCAAAAACAAAATTCTTACCCATAAACTTATTCTCCAAACCTTTTTCTTCTACCTGACGGGCATATTCAATAATCCCTCCTTCTAGCTGAAAAACATTTTTAAATCCTTTATGCTTGTAGTATGCACTTGCTTTCTCACAACGAATTCCGCCAGTACAGTACATTACTAAGTTTTTATCTTCTTTATGTTCTTTTAGATCTTCTTCGATAACATCCAGAGAATCTCTAAAAGTATCTACATCAGGTGTAATAGCTCCTTTAAAATGACCTATTTCACTCTCATAATGATTACGCATATCCACTAAAACTGTATCTGGATTCTCGATGAGTTCATTAAATTTGACAGCATTTACATGTACTCCTTTATCAGTAACATCAAAAGTTCCATCATCTAATCCATCTGCTACAATTTTATTGCGAATCTTTACTTTTAACTTTAGAAAAGATTTCACATCCTGTTCTCTGGCAATATTAAGCCTTACATTTTCTAAAAAAGAAATACTATCCAAGTGCTTTTTAAAAGCAATAAAATTTGGTGCGGGAACAGACAACTGCCCATTAATTCCTTCTTTTGCTACATAAATCCTTCCGAGCACATCTAGCGCATCCCAATGAATAAAAAGGTGGTTTCTAAAAATTTCTATGTTTCTGATATGCGCATACTTGTAGAAAGAGAGTGTTAGTCGATCTGTACCTGCTTCATCAATCAAAGCAGCTCTCTCCTTTGCGCTTAATTTGTTGTACAGTTGCATGCTATACTTACATTTTTAAGTTAAAGAAAATTATTTTGGCAAAAGTACAAATACAAGGAGATATAATAAAAAAATGCCTTGAATTAATTTTCAAGGCATTTTTTGGCTAATTCGTTATTTAATAACTTAATCTAATTGACTAAAACATTTAAATAACGAAGCTAGCAACCTTCAACTATACAACTGCTAATTTTAGCAACCGTACACCCGCTAAGGTTGTGTCTTACGACTCTTTTAAGAAATTTCATCTTCTTCTCCTTCCTTCACAATTTGTCCATATTCAATGTTGCTTTATATCAAGATGCTATTAAAAGAAAAGGGTTGCGTCAACAAAACAAAAAAATAAATACTTGTTTTTACACATCTAAGATTATTGTTAATAAATTACTTGCAGAAGAATAGTTTTTAAAATGAGTTTGCAAAAAACTTGTAGTATTTTAGCCAAAATCATTCACAAAAGAAAGTAAGCGCATGAGTACTGATAAAGAAAAAGATGCAAAATTAAAAGCGTTAAAACTAACTTTAGACAAATTAGACAAAGCCTACGGAAAGGGCGCTGTGATGAAGATGGGGGATTCTGCCGTTCAAGAGGTAGAAGTTATCTCTACAGGATCTCTTGGGTTAGATTTAGCTCTTGGTGTTGGCGGATATCCCAGAGGTAGGGTAATAGAAATTTTTGGCCCAGAATCATCCGGTAAAACGACACTAACACTCCATGCGATTGCACAGGCTCAAAAAGCTGGTGGAATAGCAGCTTTTATAGATGCAGAGCACGCATTTGATCGTTTTTATGCCCAAAAACTAGGTGTCGATATAGATAATTTAATTATTTCTCAACCAGATCACGGAGAACAAGCTTTAGAAATTGCGGATAACCTTATCCGATCAGGTGCAATCGATATTATTGTTATTGACTCTGTAGCGGCTCTAACTCCTAAAAGTGAGATTGAAGGAGAAATGGGAGATTCTAAAATGGGGCTTCATGCTCGATTAATGTCTCAAGCACTTAGAAAATTAACTAGCTCTATTAGTAAAACAAATTGTACGGTAATTTTTATCAACCAACTTCGTGAAAAAATTGGGGTAATGTTTGGTAATCCAGAAACTACAACTGGTGGTAATGCACTTAAGTTTTATGCCTCTGTGAGATTGGATATACGCAGATCCACGCAGATTAAAGATAGTAATAGCGAAGTACAAGGAAATAAAACAAGAGTAAAAGTCGTAAAAAATAAAGTGGCTCCTCCGTTTAGAACAGCAGAGTTTGATATTATGTATGGAGCAGGAATATCTAAAACTGGAGAAATTATTGATATTGGTGTAAACTATGAGATAGTTAAAAAGAGTGGTTCTTGGTTTAGCTATCAAGATACCAAATTAGGTCAGGGACGTGATGCTGTAAAATCTTTATTAAATGACAACCCTGAATTAATGGAAGAACTTGAAGAAAAAATTAAAGAAGCCATTAAGATTGTTAGTGAGTAAGCTGATTCAAACTCATACTAACATTATATTCTTTTAAAAAAGATAGCAATAGATATAAAATCCTGATTTTTTCAGGATTTTTTTTATCTTATATCCTCCAATCTCTTATACCAGTTGTTGTTTGAATTTACTGGAAAAAAAATAAAGATGTTTTTGTTTCAATGAAGAAGAAAAATTAAGCATAGCTGGGCTACGGTTTATTTTTATGCTGAAATTGAAGCACAAAAAAAGAACATTTTATTATAGTAAATTCAAATGACAAATGGTATTATTTCCTAATTATTAGGAATTGTGCATATACTATTTTTATCAAACACCCTATATGCGGTACATTTACAAAAAAATTTTGACAAAAAACGCAACCAAATCTATATAACTGCATCTACTAATATAGAATTATATCGGCTATTATTTATGAAAAGGATACTAATAATTACGATGTTGGTGCTATCAACTTGTTTTACAAGTTGTTTAAGTGATGATGATGGCGTTCGTTTTTCTTATGAACGAGTACCTGTTGAACAAGTAGATATCCCAGATGAATTTAAAAGAGGAGAAACTTTTAAAATTACCGTATCTTATTACAGACCTACGGACTGTCATTCTTTCAATGGTTTTGATTATGATGGATTAGCTAATGAAAGAACCGTATCTGTTCTTAATGTCGTTATTGAAAATAGTAATTGCGAAGACTTACAAAAGACAGATTTAATTAACACTTCTTTTAATTTTAGTGTTGGTTTAGAAGATTCGTATATTTTCAGGTTTTGGCAAGGTCGCAATGATCAAGGTGAAAATCAATTTTTAATAAAGAGAATTCCAGTTGTAGAATAATAGTTTAATTAAGTTAACTAAAATAAAAGTTATTAGTGAGTTTAGACCAACTCATAAAAAAATGTAAAAAGCAGGATGCCAAGGCGCAGGAACAATTATATAGGTTATACGGCAGTAAATTATTTTCTATCTGTCTTAAATATTCTAATAATTATGCCAATGCTGAAGACACTTTGCAGGATGCTTTTATTACGATTTTTGCTAAAATTAGTCAATACAAAGGGCAAGGATCGTTTGAAGGATGGATTAAACGCGTAACTATAAATACAGCATTACAAAAATATAGGAAGCAAAAAGTATTTGAAATTATTAATGAAGAACAAATTGAAGAAGTAGCAATAGAAATTGATGAAGATAACGTCTCATTAGATTATCTTTTACAAATAATTCAGCAATTACCCGATCGATATCGATTGGTATTTAACTTATATGTGTTAGATGGTTATTCACATAAAGAGGTTGCAGAAATGCTCGATATTTCAGTAGGGACATCTAAATCCAATTTAGCTAGAGCTCGATATATATTAAAAGAAAAAATAGAATCCAATAAAGAACAACCAGTTCAGTCAATTGAAGGATGAAGATGAATGATAAGAAAAGCATAGATAGATTATTTCAGGAAAAATTCAAAGATTTTGAAGTTACTCCTAATGAAGCGGTATGGAAGAAAATTAAAGCACAAAAGGATGATGACCGTAAGCGTATACTTATTTTACCTTTCTGGTATCGAATTGCTGGTGCTGCAGCACTAATTGCAATACTTTTCTCTATAGGCTCCATTTTTGTTTCAGATGATACTAAAGAAGATGCTATTGTGGTTATAGATGAAATAGAAAATGTAAACAAAAACTCTTTAGAAATCAAGGAGAAAAAAATTAGTCCTCCTGACGCTATTGTAACTACATCTAAAAGACAGAAATCGCAAAGTGAAGATAATATTACCGAAAGTACAAACACTAATAACGAAGCAGTAGCTACTAATAATTCTATTAAAGATAAAGCTCCAGACAACAACACTTTGGATATAAATTCTGATCAAGAAGAAACCCTAGCGTACGAAAATAATTCTTTAGATACACATCAAGATTCAAAGGAAAATATTACGAGCATTCCTTTGGATAAAAGGAACGAAGCTGATGAAAAATTGAACTTTCTAAAAGATAAAAACATAGCAATTCTCAACACAAGATCAGAAATAACGAACAATATTGATGATTCAATTGAACGCACTACTGTTACCCCTAAAAATAAAAACAATACTTTTATAATTCCAAAAACGGATTCATCACATCCTAAAAAAGCAATAACAAAACTTAATTCTCAAACTGATATCGAAGAAAATTCAATTCCAGAAGAAACTTCTAATGAAAGTCTGAAACATAAGAAAAAATCAATTTTTGATGCTGTCAAAGAAAAGGAAAGTACAGAAATTGCAGCAACAGAAACAGAAAAAATTAAGAGATGGAATATAGCTCCGAATGTTGCTCCTGTTTATTATGATACTTTTGGTAATGGCTCTTCTATTGACCAAAAATTTGCTGATAACACAAAACAAGGGCAGGTTAACCTAAGCTATGGTGTTCAGGTAGCATATAATATCAATAAAAAATTAAGTGTTCGATCCGGAATAAATAAAGTTGATCTTGGCTATAATACTGAGGATGTAGGGTTTGGAATTTCTTCAATAGGCAGAAGTACTATTGATAATGAAAGTAATAACACCTCAAATGTGCAAAATATTATTGTCTCTGATTTTAATTCTGTTAGTACAAGTACCACACCTTCTGATATCAATGATGGAATTCTGGTTAAATCCCAAAATCCCGGATTATTAAATCACAGTATAGGATATTTTGAAGTTCCACTAGAATTAACATATGCTTTAACCGAAAATAAATTGGGTGTTCATATGATTGGAGGGATTAGTACACTATTCCTAGACAATGAAGAAGTTTCTATCATTGCTGGTAATTTCAAAAATGACAATGTGCAAAGGGATCAAACCGTTAATAATATAAGTTTTAGCGGAAATATTGGATTAGGGTTAGACTATAAGCTATCAGATCAGTTCCAAATCAATATGGAACCCATTTTTAAATACCAATTCAATGGGTTTAAAGAAAATGTAGAAAATTTTAAACCTTATTATTTCGGTGTATATACCGGTATCAGTTTTAGATTTTAAAAATTAAAACAGTAAAATGCCTAATGTGCTTTAGGTAATTTTAGTTGGTTAGGTTGAATTATTGCTCAAAAGCAATGATGACAAGGCTGTTTCTGAGGAGGAACAGCTTTTGTTTTACTATAATATGAACGTTATCAATTTGCCGTTAGAATTATAATGTTTTTGACTTTAGTTTCTCTAAAATGATATTCCTCACACGCATATTCAGGTTTTTTTTATCATCTTGAGTCAGTCCAACTGTTGTTATTTTTTGATGAATGTAAGCTCTCATCCTTCCTGGACTTCCACTAAAGAAAGTATATGAAAACCTTTTTTTATTATCTAAAAAGGTAAGCGGAAGTATTGGAATCTGATGATCAATTGCTAATCTAAAAGCTCCATCCTTGAATTCGTCTAATACTACAGACTCATCATCGGGAACACCTCCTTCTGGGAATATACAAATACTAACTCCTGTATTCAATCTAGCTTGCGCCCTGTCAAAAACCTCTTTTCTACTTTTTTGACTATTACGATCCACAAGAATGCAGGTACGCTTGTAAAAGAATCCAAATATCGGGATTTTTGTTAGCTCCTTTTTCCCCACAAAAACAAATGGGTTTTTTACACAATATAGCATCAGCATAATATCCGCCATAGATGTATGATTTGCAACAAACATATAACTTCTATTAGCATCGACATTTTCTTCTTTTTTTACTATTGGAATAAAACCTGATCCGTATAACACAATCTTAGCCCATAGTCTTGCGAACACAAAAAAATGAGGATACCACTGTTCCCTAGAAGTTAATACTAATAAAATTGGAAACATAACCACTATCGGGACACCCATCATGATATAAAACCATATCCGCCAAAGAAGAATTAAAATGTACCTAAGGATAACCATACTAGCAAAAATACATAATTGGTTTGAGCTATGTGGGCAAAAAAAGTACCTTTGTGGCTAAACTATCAAATTACTATGTCCAGAATTCTAACGGGAGTCCAAAGTACAGGAACACCTCATCTAGGAAACTTATTAGGAGCAATTATTCCAGCTATAGAAATGGCAAATCAACCGGAGAATGATTCCTTTTTGTTTATTGCAGATATGCATTCATTAACCCAAATTAAAGATGCTAAAACACTTAGAGAAAACACTTACTCTACTGCCGCTTCTTGGTTAGCTTTTGGTTTGGACATCGAAAAAACAGTTTTTTATCGTCAGAGTGACATCCCTCAGGTTACAGAATTATCCTGGTATTTAAGTTGCTTTTTTCCATACCAAAGGTTGACATTAGCCCATTCTTTTAAAGACAAGGCAGATCGCCTGGAGGATGTTAATGCAGGCTTATTTACATATCCAATGCTTATGGCTGCAGATATTTTATTATATGATGCAGAAATTGTTCCTGTAGGTAAAGATCAAGAGCAGCATATCGAAATGACCAGAGATGTTGCTTCTAGAGTTCATAATCAGGTAGGTGAAATATTTGTTTTACCTGAAGCTCAATTTAGAAAAGAAACTATGTATGTACCTGGAACAGATGGTGGTAAAATGAGTAAATCCAAAGGAAATACCATCAACTTATTTTTACCAGATAAAAAACTACGCAAAAATATTATGGGTATCCAAACGGATAGCACTCCTCTGGAAGAACCCAAAAACCCCGATACTTGTAATGTATTTGCTCTATACAAACTAGTGGCAACTCCTGAGCAATTACAAGAAATGCAAACTAATTATTTAGGCGGGAATTATGGTTATGGTCATGCAAAACAAGCACTCTATGAAGTAATAATTGATAAATTCTCTAAAGAGCGTGAACGTTATAATTATTATATGGACAACCTGGAAGAGGTAGATAAAGCCTTGGCAATCGGAGCAAAAAAGGCATCAGATGTTGCTAATGATGTACTAAGAAGAGTAAGAGATAAAATTGGATACTAATAGTGTTTTTTAATCCGTTGATTTAAATCTTTTCTATGGAGTATCTTTTTAAAATTACTTATGATTTTTTGAAATTCTTAGAAAAGTTAACCGGTTTCTCATATAATGAAATCAATATTATTATTTGGTTTTTTATCATTCCATTTACTTGGATGATTTTACTTGACAAAATTTTCTCAAAACATTATTATAAGATCGGTTTTGGTATTATCAGTACATTTATCTTATTATTAATTAATGATTTTAGAACATTTTCTAATTGGTTATTCTTTTTATCCGTAGATTTTCTGAATCTTTTTAACAGTACAGGAAGCACATATATGCTCTCTTCTGTTATTATATGCCTATTTCTACCAATTGGCATATATGTATTTCTCATTCGTAAAGCATATTTCAGAAAGAAAAAATAATATTTCAATAAGTTTAGTGTTCAAGATATATACTAAGAAGAGTTCCATATACTAGTTGTTCTATATAGTATGTGGAACTCTTTAGATTTAAAAAAGCAATTAATTGCTAACGCTTTTTCATTATTAAATTGAGTAAAAACAGAATAATTATTGCCCCAATTGCTCCGGTAAGAATAGCTCCTATCCATCCTGCCCCTAAATGGATACCCAACTTGCCTAAAAGCCAGTATCCAACAAAGCTTCCTATTATTCCTACAACTATATTTCCGATGATACCCATACCACCTCCTTTATAAATTGTACTACCTAACCAACCCGCAATAGCACCAATAATAAGTGTAATAATTATTTCCATGTTTTATAGATTTTAATGATTTATTACGTTAATATACTCAAAAATAAATGTTTATCAAGTATTTTTAACATAGTCGTCTTATACAAATACATTTTAAAAAATCAAAAACAACACCTTGTGTAATACTTTATCACTAGCATCTGAAACTTTTGGATCAAGAATCAAAACTAAATGGATTCCAGCATTTTATACTTTAAATTTATGAAATTTATTGAATTACATTTGGAATGTTTTAAAAAGATAAATTCCCAAAAATCATGCTTTTATAAATTCATAATAAGCTACTTTTCAATATATTGATTTTAACAGAAATGATCCTTCTCAAGACTATCGGATAGCTCTTAAACTTTATAAGTAAATGATTAAATATAGAAAGGTTAAAAAAACGGTATGAAGAGTAGTTTTAAATTTTTACTTCACTAACACTCCTCGTGTTTCCATTACAGGTATATCTCGAAAAGCTCGTTCGTTTATAGTATTTTCTCTAAAAACATACTTCCTGTCATATAATTTGCCATCTGCAAAGAAAGTTACAGAAAATTCATTATTCATAGAAAATAACTCCTCCTGTAACAATTCTATTTTTGCAAAGGACTTAGCTTCTACTGTCCCTATGTTATGTCTTAATAATGATGTTCTCCTATCCTGATCATATCCTTTGGTTACTACCAATACCATTTCGATTGGTATGTCCTGATCATTGATAATATACGAATTCCAATTCTGTGCTAAAAACTCTTCATTCCACTCTTTAATCACAGCTATATACACATTCTCTACTACAGGTATTTCAATATCTTTCTTCATAAATCACGCATAAACTCTCTCTAAAAAGAAAGTAATATTATTCATTAAACATCATTTTTCATGCTCTTCTAGAATTAAAAACTATAAGGTAGATTTAAATTGTTCTAAAAAGCGTACATCATTCTCACTTAGCATTCTAATATCCGATATTCCGTATAGTAATAAAGCGATACGATCGATTCCCATACCAAAAGCAAATCCACTATATTCCTCTGGATCGATATTACAATTTTTAAGCACATTAGGATCTACCATTCCACATCCCATAATCTCCAACCAACCCGTTCCTTTGGTCATTTTATAGTCTGTTTCGGTTTCCAGTCCCCAATATACATCTACTTCTGCACTTGGTTCTGTAAATGGAAAATAAGACGGACGCAAACGTATTTTAGACTTTCCGAACATTTCAGTAGTAAAATACTGAAGTGTTTGTTTTAAATCCGCAAATGATACGTCTTTATCTATATATAGTCCTTCTACTTGATGAAAAAAGCAATGTGATCTCGCTGATATAGCCTCATTACGATATACTCGACCTGGAGAAATTGTTCGAATCGGTGGTTGGTTATTTTCCATATAGCGTACCTGTACGGATGACGTATGTGTACGTAATAAAATATCTGGATCCGTTTGGATAAAAAATGTATCCTGCATGTCTCTTGCCGGATGATATTCAGGCAAATTAAGAGCTGTAAAATTATGCCAATCATCCTCTATCTCCGGGCCTTCACTAACATTAAAACCAATTCTGGAAAAAATATCTATAATTTGATTTTTCACTAATGATATTGGATGCCTAGAACCTAAAGAAATTGGTTCTCCAGGCCTTGTTAAGTCACCATATGTCCCTTTTTCCTCCTCTTTGGATTCGAATTCTTCTTTTAGTAATCTAACTTTTTCCTCTGCTGCATTTTTAAGCGCATTTACTGTTTGTCCAAATTCCTTTCTTTGTTCCGCTGCAATATTCTTAAATTCTGCAAAAAAATCATTAACCAACCCTTTCTTTCCAGAGAATTTAATTCTGAATGCTTCTACCTCATCTTTAGTCTTAGCCTTAAAATCCTCGACTTCTGCAATATACTCCTTAATCTTATCTATCATCATTGTTATCTTAATAGAGAGGAGCAAATTTACATAATTGATTAGGAGAAACTATAAGAAATCATTGCATTTTTAATCTATGAGATCTTTTTCAGCTTATCCTTATAAACATATAGCATTAAAAAGAATACAGAAATACCTCCGAACACATGCCATAACCAATGTGTTCCCATATACAAAAAGTCTGTTTCCCAAAATTGATCAGCACTTCTAAAACCAACTGCAATTGCAAAGCATAAAAACGCAACAATAATCAACTCTTTATGTTTCCCTTTCGTCTTAATTAAATAAAGCGTGATTGGTAATAAAACTGTGATTGCGGTAATCACATATCCTAGTGAAATTCTAACAGAAATAGGTATTGGTAGCATCCGTATCGCAAACGAAACTCCAAAAATGATAAAAATGGTCAGTATACGTTTCCACCAGATTTCATATAACTTGAAAATAAAATATATCACCGCAGATAAGCACAAAATCATAATTGGCATCCAATCCATAAACAACCATATTTGATGGCTTCGGGTTCCATGAAAAACTGTACCTCCAACAAAACCTATCGCTAAAATTGGCAAACAAAAAGCTAAAAAAGAATGTTGTTTTGGATTCTTATATACCCTTATTACAAAATAAATAATTATTCCAAGGAAGACAAGGTTACTAATAGTATTAAATGGTTCCACAGGCAATCTTCCCATTATTGTTTCCCTATAAATCGGGCCACTATCATTCGGAAGATTGAAATCATGTATAAAATCTAGGGTCATATCTTCTTTTTGACTTAAAGTTAGAAAATATGGTTTAAAAACATATTACTTAAATAATATATATACTGTCCCCTTACTGTATATATTCACTGGTTAAAAAGTAGTTTACAATTGCTTCTTTCATTAACACAGATTGCTCACCCGATTTTAGGTTAGGTAATTGCTCCTTCATCTTATAATGAGGCCAGCCTTGTTCATCATAATAATCAAATTCATAGTAACCATAGGGTTCTAATAGCCGACAAATTGCAATATGCATTAAATCCAACTTTTCATCTTTTTTAAACGAACGATGAATTTGTCCTAATTCCTGAACTCCAATAAGATATATTATAGCATCCAGATCTAATGGATCTCCATCTGCAAATTGGTTTGATAGTTTCTCTACCAATTCTTCCCACCGCTCTTTTAATTTCTCGTCTCTAGCCATAATTTATGATATCTCTTTTTTCAAACTTTAATTCGATACAGTATCTTAAAAGTTATATTTCTATATCCCAAAAAAGTTAAGCGCTACAAAAGTAATGCTTCACAAAAAAATAACCGTCATTCTAAGAAAAATCTTAAAATTGCCACAATACACCAAAATTGTAGGGGGCTACAAAAAAGTCTAATCCAAGTCCCGGAGATGAAGATGATAATTACATTAAAGAAGAGGTAACACGATTTACGTATAAAACTTTCGTATATAGTTCGTTTCTTTTGCACTATATCAGCGTTATAAAATCACGTAAGCGTACTATACACTACTAATAATCCGTATTTTGAAATTGTAAATAATGAAAATTAGGACGTAAAATGAAACCTATATATCTACACTCTTCTAATTTTTCCTTTACCTCTTCAAAAATCCATTTTACTAACTGAAATGGCCTGTTAACTCATTCTGCATTTTATATAAAGCGGTAGCGAACTAGTTTTATGGTATAATTTATAAAAAACACCACTATGACTAATCAATTTAGCTTAAAGATCAGCAGTCCTTGTTCTGAAAATTTTGATCGTTTTATTACCACCAGAAAAGGAGGTTTTTGCGATTCATGTACTAAAGAGGTGATCGATTTTACCAGTATGAATTCTCAGGAAATCACTACCTATTTTCAAAATCATGCGACACAAAACACTTGTGGAAGATTTAAAAATAAACAATTAACAACCTACACACCGACCATTATAAAAAGAAGAAAAGTGAATCGTTTACACGGTTTAGGATTTGCTCTTTTAACTCTTTTTTCGTTTGGGAAGATTCGGGCTCAGGACATAAAAACCCAAACTAATGCACCTGACAAAACTTCACCAAACTATCAAGACAGTATTCAGGAAAAAAATATTACCGTAAAAGGTACTGTAACCGAAGACGGCATTCCTTTGCCCGGCGCTAGTGTTGTTCTGAATGGCACAACTATTGGGACGAGCACTGATTTTGATGGGAATTTTGAATTTCCAGAAAAACTAAAAAAAGGTGATGTATTGATTGTCAGCTATATTGGTTTTAACTCAAAAAAAATAGTGGTCCAAAATGAAAATTCTGCTCAAAGCGTTACTATGGAAGTCAACCTAAAAATGGATGCCTGTATATTAATGGGAAAAGTAGCTGTGAAAAAGGTATATAAATCAAATTAGTGATCTCTGATAAAGATTCGAGATCGCTGTCGTTTGAAGAAAAAAGAATCAAGACCACATGTGTAAGATGTATTTTTTTTAAGTAAAAAATGTAACCATTGGAATACCAAAAAATTAAAAACTCTTTATTCTAAAAAGGTTCAATAAGTCCTGATTTATTTTAATCGGACAATACTCTTTAAAAACAAGAATATACAATGAAAAAAAGCCTATATCTCCTAATGTTTCTTATCTTCAATAATTGCTTGTACGCTCAGGTTTCAGATTTTGAATCCATTGATTTTACTCGGGCAGATAATACGGCCAGATTGCATAAAGATGCTTCTTTGGACAACCTCCCATTATTAGCACATAAACTTACTTATTCACTACCAACACAGGTAGAAAAGTTTAGAGCTATTTATTTTTGGGTATGTCACAATATCATAGGAGATTATACACAACACACTACAGTAAGTAACAAAATAAAAAAACTAAAAAATGATAGTATTGCATTTACCAAATGGAACAACGGATACAAAAAGATCGCTTTTAAAAAACTGCTAAAGCGCAGGAAAACCATGTGTACTGGGTATGCATATTTAATTAAGGAACTATGCTACCTGGCTAGTATAGAATGTGTAATTATCGACGGTTATGGAAGGTCTGTAGATGCTAATGTTAAGGAGCTAGAAATTGCAAACCATTCCTGGAATGCCGTGAAATTACAAGAAAAATGGTATGTGTGTGATGCTACTTGGTCTAGCGGGTATATGGTAGAAGGAAATATTTTTATGAAAGATTATAATGATGGTTATTTTCTGGCATCTCCTCTTTTATTTGCAAAAAACCACCTTCCATTAGATCAAAAATGGTTACTTAATGAAAACATAACTGCTACTACATTTGTAACTGCACCATTAATATACGGAGAAGCTTTTAAGCATACTATCACCCCTCTCTATCCACAAAATATGGAAGTATTTATCACTAAGAATGATGAGATTAAGTTTAGTTTTAAAATGACAAAAAGTATTTCAAACAACAATGTATCACTTGTTTATTATAAGGGTAACCAAGAAAAAATGTTAAAAATATACGGTTTTAAAAACGAGAATAATATCATTTCATTTTATTATAAGAGTAGGTATAGAGGAACCTATGACACACATTTAAAAGTTAATGGAGATATCGTTGCCACCTATATATTAAAAGTGGCAAAGAACCAAAAGAAGAGCATTTGATCGATTTCTAAGAATAGCTTGTAGAGTGAAAACAATAAAATCCTTTAAAATCTACTATATTTGATAGTATAAGCACTAGCATCTATACTTTATGAATTACATTGACATCATTTTAGGGGTTTTATTACTTTGGGGACTTATCCGAGGGCTTATGAAAGGTTTTTTTGTTTCTATGGCTTCGTTAGTAGCTCTGGTAGGAGGAATTTATGTATCCATTCATTTCTCTCATGTTATAGGTGCCTATTTGCAAAAATTTGTTGATTGGCAAGAGGGTATTATGAAACTGGTCGCTTTTGCGATAACTTTTATAATTGTGGTGATTCTTATCTCAATGGCTGGCAAGTTATTAACCAAAATTGCAGATTATGCGGCTTTAGGGATTATTAATAAATTTCTGGGGGCTGCGTTTGGAGTACTTAAGTTTGCTTTTATCGCTAGTGTTATATTGATGCTTGTAGATGCGGTAAACCAAAAGATAACTTTTATTAAACAGGAAACCTTGGATTCTTCTATATTATACAAGCCTGTACGCAAATTGGCTCCTATGGTATTACCAGGGATTCTGGAGGATGTAGATAATGAAGAACAAAAAGTTTGATAGTCCTTTTTAAACACTAGAATTTGTATATATACCAAAGGATTTCTGTAAAAATAGGAATCCTTTGGTATAATTTATATTCTTAGAGACATTATACAATGTCTTCTACTTTGTTAGTAATATACTCCATACATTTATCAAAATCGTCAAAGATATAAGTCTCAGAAACCAAATCAGGAATTATTCCTATTCGTTCCATCATATATCTAGGTTGTTTTAATAGTCCAACAAAAAGTATTTTGACTTTTCTTTCTCTTAAACCAAGGAGCATTTCTTCCATGGCATATAAACCAGACTGATCCATATATTGCATTCGATTCAATCGCATAATTACTACAGAAGAGGTATCCGGTATCTGATCTGCTAATTGCTGAAAATCACTGGTAGAGCCAAAGAATAAAGGTCCCTTAAGGTGCTTTATAAACACTTCTTCTTTTAATTTAGTAGGAAAACTCTTTTCATCTTTCCAGGCTTCTTCTTCTTTGAGTGATTTTACATCAGAACCTTCTGCTGTAAGCTTTCCGATTTGCTTCATAAACATAAGAGAGGCAATAACCAATCCAATTCCTACTGCATATACCAGATTCCAGAAAGTAGAAAGCACTAGCACTACTAGCATAATCATTACTTCGGAACTTAACCTAATAGGACCGAGTTTAATATCCTTGGGCATACTTGGTATCGCTTTCAACCCTTTATAATCCATTACTCCAATACCTACGGTAATTAATATTCCGGCAAGTACAGCAGCTGGTATTTTTGATGCTACTGGAGCAAATCCCAACATTACTATAAGTAACACTAACCCGGCAATCATACCGGATAGTTTTGTTTTACCTCCAGAGTTAATATTCACCACAGTTCTGATAGTAGCTCCTGCTCCCGGAATTCCACCAAATAAAGCAGCGATACTGTTTCCTATTCCTTGCCCTACTAATTCTTTATTAGGCTTATGCCTAGTTTTGGTCATATTATCCGCCACCACACTAGTTAATAATGAGTCTATTGCTCCTAACAATGCCAGCGTAAACGCTGTAAAAATATAAGGAGTAATACTTGCCAAACTAAACCCGGTAAATATCTCCCATTTAGGGATAGGCAGTCCACTTGGTATCTCCTCAATAGGTCTGTAATTCAACCCAAAACCATACGCAATACCAGACATCACAACCAGTGCAACCAGTGTGCTGGGTACAGCTTTGGTAATTCGCTTAAAACCGTATATTATAATAATGGTACCTAGTGCAAGTAATAGTTCTAACCAGCTAATATTTCTTAAAACTCGAGGAAGCACTTTAATAGCTCCCAAAGCCCCAGAAGCTTCTTTTGCTGCAAGTGTCTGGGATTCCTTTAAAATATCTTCCTGAGTAATCTTCTCAGCTCTGGATATCGTTTCTTTAAAATCTTCAAGTACCAGTATATCCTCTGCAGCTTCTTCTTTGAGAATATTTTCTAACATAATCTCTTCTGCTTCAGGTTTAAACTTCTCTACAAATACCATATCTTCTTTAGGGTAATACCCAAGAGATGGTAGTATTTGCGTAAGTAAAATAATAACCCCAATAGCTGTCATAAAACCAGATACTACGGGATAAGGAATATACTTAATATATTCTCCCAAACGAATTGCCCCTAATCCGATTTGCATCAATCCACTTAGCAAAAAAATTGTCAGAATTGCAGGAAGGGCTTTTTCTACACTACCATCATTTGCAGCTATAATTCCTGCGACAACCACCATACTTACGGCAGTCATAGGAGCTGTTGGGCCGGAAATCTGCGTGCTAGTACCTCCAAAAAGAGCTGCAAAAAAACTAATAAAAATAGCACCATATAGCCCAGCCGTTGGACCTAAGCCTGATGACACTCCAAAAGCCAGCGCCAGTGGTAACGCTACTATACCTGCGGTTAATCCACCAAAGGCATCTCCTTTTAAATTACTAAAAAATCCTTTCATTTATTGTCGTTTTATTTAGTTAAAACTCTTGAAGAAAATACTAAAAAAAAAGCCGATACTTAAAAATATCGGTTTTTTTTTAATAAAACTTTAGGAGATGATCTTATTCTTCAAAAAACTTTACAACTCCATCCTTAATATCATACATACCACCAATGATCTTAATCTCGCCATTTCCTTCCATCTCACGCAGTACCTCGCTCTGACTTCTGATATTATCGATAGTCATCTCTACATTTTTTATCGCAACATTATTTACAAAATCTATGTTTTTAGAAGTTCGCTCTGCTGCATCTGCAGGCTCAGCAATTGCTGCAACAGCAGGCTTAATTTTACTTAATAAAGCTGTAAGGTTTCCTAACTTGGCATCATCACAGGCACCTTTTACAGCTCCACAAGCAGTATGACCTAGCACTACAACTAGTTTTGTTCCTGCAAGTTTACAGGCAAATTCCATACTACCCAGAATATCTTCATTAACAAAATTACCGGCCACACGAGCACTGAAAATATCTCCAATACCCTGATCAAAAATCAATTCTGAAGAAACCCTAGAGTCTATACAGCTAAGGATCGTAGCAAAAGGATATTGACCTCCTTTGGTATCACTTACCTGATCCAAAAGATCTCTATCTGCCATATGTTTCTGCTGAAATCTTTGATTTCCTTCTTTTAACAATTGCAATGCAATTTGCGGAGTAATTGCAGCCTGTGTTTCTTTAGTATGCGCTTTCATTGTTCTTTTTTTATTAATTTACATTGTGTGATGAAAATTTACCATTTAACAATCTAATTAGTTGCAACTTATCAATAAATGGTTTATTTCTTTTTTTTTAATTTATGCGGTTTTAGATCTAAGTTTAAAAAACTTAATGTAACTCTCCGGATTTTCGACTACACCTCTTTCTGAGATAAGATTTATGGTTATGTTTCTGTTTTTTGCTTTTTCAGAAAAATCTTCCAAAATTTCTACAATATCATGATCCAAAAAACGTGTTTTTCTAACATCCAAGGTAAGATAAGTATCTTCTGCCAGACTATCAAGCTCTTTTAAGATAGCTCCTTTATTGAAAAATGTCACCTCCTCTGCCAGCGTCATTTTTACCTTACGTTTACCATTCTTTTCATCTTCTATATGTAAGAAATGTGAGTTTTGGTAGCTTTTAAATAAAATGACAACAATTCCTACCATCAATCCTAATCCAATTCCCCAAAGTAAATCGATAAAGACAATACCTAATACAGTTACCATAAACGGCACAAATTGTTTCCCCCCCGATTTCCACATAGTTACAAAAGTAGCTGGTTTTGCTAATTTATAGCCTACGATCAATAGTATAGATGCCAATACAGAAAGTGGTATAAGATTCAATAGTTTTGGAATCGCAATTACCGAAATAAGTAAAAAGAATCCATGAACGATAGCAGAAAGTTTTGATTTACCACCTGATTGAATATTTGCAGAACTACGAACAATTACTTGTGTAATTGGTAATCCTCCTATCATCCCTGAAATGATATTACCTGTTCCTTGAGCTAATAATTCTCTATTTGTAGGCGTAACTCTTTTTTCAGGGTCAATTTTATCCGTAGCCTCTACACAAAGTAAGGTTTCTAAACTAGCTACTAAAGCAATGGTAAAAGCAGTTAACCATACATCCCCTTGCGTAATTACGGCAAAATTAGGAAAACTAAATTGTCCTAAGAAAGAAGACATATCGGAAGGAATAGGTACACTTACCAAACTTTTGGCATTAATCCCTAAGTTACCAGAAGAACCAAATAGACTATAAAAAACAATCCCAATAACAACAGCAACCAAAGGCCCTTGTACCACTTGGAAAATTTTTCCTTTTTTGGTTAGCACATTACTCCAAAGAATCAAGATCCCTAAGCCGATCAAAGCAATTAGAGTACTTCCTATACTCAATCCTGTAAAAGAATTAAAAATCTGTAGAAAAGTGCCTTCTCCTTTTGCTGGAATATATCCAAAAAAGTATGGAATTTGTTTTAGAATAATTATAATCCCAATACCTGTTAGCATCCCTTTAATTACTGAAGAAGGAAAATAATACCCTATTACTCCAGCTTTTAATAGTCCTAATACAATTTGAATCACTCCTCCTAAAACTACAGCAACCAAAAAGTTCTCAAAACCTCCCAATGCTCCTATAGAAGTCAACACTATAGCAGCAAGTCCTGCAGCCGGACCACTAACTCCAATCTGAGAGCCGCTTAAAGCTCCTACGACAATACCTCCTATAATTCCTGCTATTAATCCAGAAAATAAAGGGGCTCCACTAGCAAGGGCAATACCTAAGCATAAAGGTAGTGCCACAAAAAACACGACAATACTTGCCGGTAAATCATTTTTTAATGTTTTAAAAAAACTCATAACAATAATCATTTAATATATCTAAATACAATATTTTAATTTTAAAAATTGCCAAAAGGAATGAACGAACACTTTATTTTCTATAAAGTATCTGTATACATTTTTGGCGCCGATAAATTCTTTACGAAAACTCTGGTGGAGGAGTGTTTTGTTCTAGATACACTGAAGTATTATGTGTGTAAAAATCAGGATATAAGCTAACATATAAACTGGCTAATCCCGATGGGTCTAGTGTATTTTGTTGATTGATCTTGTCTTTTTCCTTTTTATCTTCTTTTTCTGAAGAATCATTTTCTTTGGATTCTGACTTTTCTTCAGAGTCATCCAGATTCAGGATCATTGAAGTATTTTCACATTTATACATGTCAAATAGTTGTATACCATAATTGGCTACACTTATTAGAAAGCCAAAAATGATTAGACATCTTGCTATTTGACGTTTTTTTACCAATAGAAAATTATTTTATTTTTTCAAGAGACAAAAATAACAGTATTCCTTATATAAGCTGTTAAAACAGTTTTAATTTTATACAAATCCTATAGATTTTTAGAATTTTCAACCCTATTTTAAAACTAGTTGGTTATTATAGTCTCATAAATAACAAAAAACTATCAATTTGTTATATAAATACCAAAAAAGAACTTTGCACATAGGAAGTATTTTCTTACTCCTATTGAGCATACTTCCGAATGTGCAAAGTTCTCATTTTACAAATCAATTTTTAAAACCTATAGTTCTCTATTCTAAGATAATAAAATTTAATTTTGATTATATAACAAATTTTATTGTTTCTAAATCTTTAGCACCACCTTTGATTATGAAAAAATAGATATTTTTACCTAAATCTGCAATATTTATGGAATTACTATTATTTTCTAGTACTCCATTTTTAACTTTTTTTCCAGTACTATCAAATATGATAAATTCATTTCGGATAAGATTGTTATCTATTTCTATAGTAATATAATCAGCAGCACGATGCTGGTAAAGCATTATTTTTTGTTCATCATAGTTTTGATCCTGTATACTCAATAACGATGCATCTAATTTTGCTAAACCATTATATGTTCCTATCCACTTGACACCATCCTTGTCAATATTCAAAGCAATGATTGAATTATCGGGTAACTCTGAATTAGAACTTACATAGGCATTACATTCATTAAAGTTCAACAAACCCCCATTATTACATTCCTGGTGTGCTCCAATCCATATATCATTATTTGTATCTACACTTACACAAGTTATCTGACAATCCAATAAACAAGAAGTATTATTATCGTCTAAATAATTAAAATATTCCCAAGTCACACCATCAAAACTTTTGATACCATACCCTGAGCTCATCCATTTTTTATTATCTCCGTCAATAACTAAAGAATTAGGTCTTCCAAAATAATTTCCGACTGAATTATCATTATATATATTCCAAACAGCGCCTGTAAATTGAACTAATTCATTAGCCGTAGATATCCATACATGATCATTTGCATCAATTGCAATTGAAATTATAGCATTTGTAGGTAAATCTGAATTCGTAGTATTATATGTTTCCCAATTTGTTCCATCAAATTTTGTTAGACCCGATTCTGTTCCAATCCAGATCGTATTATTGCTATCTGTTGCCAAACAATTAATACGTTCGTTAGGCAACCCTGAATTAGAGGTTCTATAATTTGTCCAATCTACATCATCGAATTTAACCAATCCCTTATCAGAAGTCCCTAGCCATTTAGTATCCAAATTATCAATAGCAATATCAACAATGTTATCTATAGAAATAGTCTGAAAAAATGTATGCCCAAATTCAAAATCCATGTTGTTTGAAAAAGTTCCTTCAGATACCGTTTCATTTGTAGCAACATTATAAAATTTCATTTCTACCATCGAAGCGTCTTCTATATAATAATTTATTAATAGACTAGTAGCATTGACAGGTATTTCTACTTGCAGCTTATTGGTAGAATAATCGTGCGAAGACTCTATGGTTGCTTGTGTACCATCAGCAAATTGAACTACTGTTGTAGCATAAACAGAAACCCAATTTTGCAACACTCCAGTTGTAAATTCTATTTTATGAATATCATCCGTACCTTTCTGAATATTTTCTGTGTTAAACAGTGTCCAATTGGTATCGTCAAATTTTGCGATTCCACTAACGTTACTGAAGTTCCAATCAGAAGCAACCCATATATTCCCGTGGCTATCAAATTCTATATCACCAATTTCATTAAAAGTTAAATCCGAGTTTGACGTATTGTATACAGTCCAAGTTCCCTGTGCTTGTATAATAGAAAAAGTAAGTAGCGTAATTAATTGAAGTAAATTTTGTTTCATTGTATCTCTTTTTTTAAGTTTTTAAAGATTCCTGCCTTCTGAATTTTTCAAAATCCAATCAAGTATAAACCGTTATTATATATTTATGTAATAACTTGGTAAAATGTTACACCATAATCCGAATTTTCTCCACTTATTTAGACAAAAATGCATTAAATTCATCTTCAGTAAGGTTTTCTGTTAGATAGAAGCCTTTTTAATTCATTCGGTAAATTCTTATAATAAATGATATAACTTTATAGTTTTTAAAAGGATTTATAATATTTACGGATACATGAATATAATCGTGGAAACAGATAGATTGATACTAAGAGAGTTTAGTACTATAGATGCTACACATCTTTATGAATTAAATACCGATCCATTAGTGATCAAACATACTGGTGATTCTCCTTTTAATTCGATAATGGATACTCAGAAGTTTCTGAATAACTATACCGATTACCAGAAAAATGGATATGGTCGGTGGGCCGTTATTTCTAAAGACTCTAAAGAGTTCTTAGGTTGGTGTGGTCTAAAACTAAATGAAGAAAATCTAGTAGATATTGGATTTAGGTTTTTCAGAAAAGAATGGAATAAAGGATATGCGACTGAATCTGCTAAAGCATCTTTAGAATATGGTTTTATTACATTGGATATCCCAATAATTATTGGTCGTGCATCTGTTGACAATAAAGCGTCTATACGTGTTTTAGAAAAATTAGGCATGAACTTCTGGAAATTCGATAATTGTAAAGGCATTGAAAACTCAGCCTACTACAAAATACACCGATCAGAATACACTCATTAAACATCCGAAAATATCAATTAAAACACTTCTTATCTCAGGAATATGAATACATATATTTTTACACCTCTGACATGATCTGTCATAAAGGTGGCATATTTTTGAAGAAAATAACAATACATGAAACACTTAGAAATAGTACCTTTTAAAATTATAGGAATTTCAGTACAAACAACAAATGAAAATAATCAGGCAGCAAAGGATATCCCAACATTATGGAATCGATTTATCACAGAAGGAATTCTCGACAAAATCCCTAATAAAATAGATACATCTGTATATGCTATATATACAGATTATGAAAGCGATTATACCAAACCATACACAACCATTCTAGGTTGCAAAGTATCTACATTAGACATCATTCCTAAAGGAATGGTATCAAAAATATGTGGTGGTGGAAACTATACAAAATTTGTAGCAAAAGGAGATCTAAACAAGGGAATTGTTTATGCAGAATGGTTGAAAATTTGGGACGCTGATTTAGACCGAAGATATACTACAGATTTCGAAATTTATGCAGAAAAAACGCAAAACTCTGAAAATGCAGAAGTAGAAATTTTTATTGCTACTCCATAAAATATATGAAAGAAATCGATACATTTTATGCAAATAAAGAAGAGCCTATAAAGAGTTGTTTATTGGCGCTTAGAACCATTATTTGTAATTATAATGATGCTATTGCTCCTCAATGGAAATATCGTCTTCCTTGTTTCATATATCAAAATCAGATTTTTTGCTATTTATGGATCGATAAGAAAACACAATTTCCATATATTGCTATTGGAAAGGGAATAAAGATCGAACATCCTGACCTTATTCAGGGAAATAGAACTTTTGTCAAACTCCTGATGATCGATCCTGAAAAAGATATTCCCATTGAAAAAATTCACTCCATATTTGATATGGCAATGAAATTATATACATAATACCAAAACTACCATGTCATTTCTTTAAAATAGGAAGTAACACTCCCCTTAATTGGATTTAATACCATTTGTCATTTGAATTTACCATAATAAAATGTTCTTTTTTGTGCCTCAATTTCAGAATAAAAATAAACCGTAGCCCAGCTATGCATAATTTTCTTCTTCATTGAAACAAAAAAATCTTTATTTTCTTTTCCAGTAAATTCAAACAACAACTGGTATGAATTACTTTAAATACTTTTTAAAAATGAGGGAAATATCAACTGTTAATTGCGGGTATTTCTTACAAATTCTCTTCTTTAATATTTAATTTTGTGTGTTCTTAAAGGAGAAAGATTCTGGATTTTCTTTTATCCTTGATGAACTATAAAATTGCTATGTAAGAGAAAAAAGCGTTTTTTATTTTCAAGACTGGTTATTAGTACACCTTAGGCATTCTCAAGTCAATGGTATATTAATAACCTTTTTTTGATTATATACCATTCGAATATGACACTTTTGAATCAAGATCACTTCGCTACAAGAATCAATATATTATATTCAATTCTCACGAATTACGTTTTAGAAATATACTCCTAAAAAAGTTTTATTTTCGAAGCAGTTATTCAGGGATTCTTGATTGTTATATTTGAAAAATGAATTTAAAAAGTACACTACGTTCTAAACTAACCGAAATAAGCTCTATTCTATTAGAAGAAACTTCTAAAAATAAAGACATTGGAGTATTAGGTGGCATCTCCGGAATAGCATTATTTCATTTTTATTGTGGAAAATTTCTGGATGATAATCGGCATACGGATAAAGGGTCTGACATCATTACAGAAGCCTTTGATCGCATTCAGAACGGGTATTCGTATCCGACGTTTTGTGATGGTATTGCCGGGGCCTTCTGGGTACTAGAATTACTTAAAGAAGAAGAGTTTATTATACTCGAAGAAGACATTGTTACACCAGAATTAGATGATCATTTATTCGAACAGATGAATGCCGATATGCGAGCTGGCAATTATGACTTTCTACACGGTGCTATGGGATATGGTTTTTACTTTTTAAAACGCTATCAGTACGCTATAGATAAAGATTCAAAAAAAAGGTACAAACAGTATCTTGACAGCTTAATTTTCTTTTTAAAAGAAACTGCTATTAGAGATACTCGGGGTATTTGGTGGAAATCTAAAATCAGAATGGGTGAAGAAAAAGTTGAAGGATGTAATCTAGGATTATCGCACGGGATATCCAGTATCCTTAATTTTTTATCACGGTTAGCAATATATCCTGATTTTTATGCAGAGGTTCAGCCATTACTAAAACCTATAACAGATTACATTTTAGGCTGCAAACACACAAAATCAGAATTAACCTCTATATTTCCCAATTGGATTACGCCAGAACAGTCTAATAATTACAATTCTAGATTGGCATGGTGTTATGGTGATTTGGGAATTGGCATATCTTTATTACGAGCAGGAAAAATTTTAGAAGATCATATTCTCTTACAACAGGCAGTATCCATTTTAAAACATACTACAAAAAGACGTGATCTAGAAGAAACATTCATAAAAGATGGAGGAATCTGTCATGGTGCTTTTGGGGTTATGAGGATATATCAATATGTATATAAAGAAACAGGAAATACAATATTCAAAGAAGCTACTACCTATTGGGCTACAAAAGCATTAGAAATAGCAACACATCAAAATGGACATGCAGGATATAAAATGCATGCTGGAGATTCCTGGGAATCGGAAGCAAATCTACTAGAAGGTACTGCAGGAATAGGGCTCTCCATTATTTCCTATCTAGCGGATTTTGATACCAAATGGGAAGAAGCTTTATTGATTGGTTAGTCCTTTTTTCTACTTAGTAATCAAGATTTCAAAAGCATCGTAAAAACAATATTAACATGTTCATTTTCAAATAATTCCACTATTTACCTTCTTAAATTCAGTGACTAATAAAGATACTCTTTTGATAAATTATTGATTTTTTTAAAAAAAATAGGGTAACAAATCAATGAGTTATGACATTAATAATAAACTGATGAAAGGAAGTCTAAAATATTTTAACTTCTAACTACTAAAAAAATATAATATAGAGAGTGGGGTTTTTATGATTTCTTAAGGATAAATATTTGGTAGGCTAATTTAAAATTCGTTAAAGATCATAACTCACAATCCCACTCTTTTTTTTACCTATAAAAGTAATTTTTCCTCATTAATGGCTAATAAAGGTTTAAGATTGCTATTGATTTAAGATCATAAATTTCAATATCTTAAATAACTCGTCTTAAAAAGGGACGTATTAATTAGTTATACATTAAAAAAATTATGCAAAAACGAACATACAGAAAAACATTTAACAACATAAAACTATTAAACCAACTGTAAGCATAGATTAACCAACTATAAATATATTATCTTATGATACAAAAAGACTATTTAATGCGATTGATACAAATGGTATTTGATGCTATAAATCAAATAATTAATAAGATCGATAAGGGAGACATTGATGATGCTAGGGCCTTGATAAAAGATACATATACACTTTTAGGGGAAAAAAATATATTTTTTCATACACAAGAAGTAGAAGATATTGTCAATTTCTTTAAAGAAAAAGAAGAAAATTATATTGATAAAATACAAATGTTAGCTAAGTTATTGTTTGAAGAATCTAGAATTGAAAATGATCAAATAAAGAAAAAGGAGCTATTACAAAAAACAAAATCTTTATTAGAACATTATAACAATTCTTCTAAGGAATTTTCCTTTGATGTACATCAAAAAATTACTAAGGTGAATCAGCTTTTAAAAAACAATTCATCCAATAAAAAATATTATTAAAAGTGTAGTTCATTGATATATGATAAGCGTTCGATAAATAATATGTCATTTATCGAACGTTTATCAACATTCTTTATTTTTGCAGTAGTTCGATAGATCGTTCTATCCCACTATCTTTTTCTTCCTGAAAATCTGAAGTTGATAAAAATGGTACTCGATTTTCTTGATTTTCAGGTCCAATTCCCACCACTTCAAAAACGACTCCTCGTGGGTCTTCATATACTTCATTAGATACACCAATTTCCGCACCATTTGGTAATGTATGACTAAGAACATTAGACAAAGCGCCAGCTGTGTTCTCTCCTACAATCGTTACATAGGGTAAATCTTTCATACATAAAGCAAAAAGGTCTGCTGCACTTATAGATGCAGGGCTCGTGAGTAATATGATATCTCCCGTAAACTGAAAATCTCCTTTTGGTCCTACAGAAACAGCTCTTTTTTCTGTAAAACTATCACCTAACTTATATTTTTTAGTATATAATAATCGCTCTTGATCTATAAAACGAGATACGATATCCAAAGCTGCTGTATCATGTCCCCCTCCATTAAAACGTATATCGATAATCAGTTTAGAAACTCCTGATTCTTTAAGATCGTTCATCACTCTGTCTAATATAATATTCAATGTTGACATTTCATTACTAAAGTCACTTCCGTATCCTGCCATCGTTAAAATATTAATGTACCCTACCGTATCATTGATCAATCCCCATACGATATTGTCTCTTTCATCTATTTCAAAATCTCCTCCTAAATATTCTGTGACTATGGTTGTGGCTTTTTGATTAAAAAGATCTCCTAAATCGTCTTCACTTTCTGCAATAAAATCTCCACTTAAGTTCGCGTTTAATCTTTCTAATAATTTTGATAACCCTGAATCAATTTCAATACCATTCTCTTCATCATAGATACTCACATGCCCATCTTCTAATAAAACTATTAGATCTTCTATTGTTTCATAAAAATTATCTGCAGTAACTTGATCTTGTAAACCCTGATACTGAGACCAGTCTATATTTCTGGTGTCAAAAAAAGCATAATAGTCATTAAAGATATTCCAGAAATGATCAAAATTTACCTTTGGATCATCTGTAGCTGCAATCTGACCAGGAACACAAATTGGGTTTTGATTTGATAATCGAGTAAATTCAAAATCAGATTCATTTAAGTCAGTAGTTAATATCAGTTCATTTGCACTTACTAGATTTGGAACAAAATCTTCTAGTTCAAAATCATCATCTGCAATTGAGCATCCTGCAGAATTTATGTTATAAACTGCATCCTTTCCGTCTGTAAACTCCAAAATATATCCTAGTGCTTCTGAAAACCAAAAGCCATTTATAGAGCCTTCTGCCGGTGGAAGAGTAGTATTATCATCGGTTTGACAAGAAAAGGTAAAAAATATCGGAAAACATAGATACCATATATTTGGTATTGATAAAAGTGAGATTTCTTTTTTGATTGCAGGTACTATCATGATTCTAGTTTTTTAAATTTTTAAAAATAACTTGTGTATTAAGTGTAAGTTTACACTATATTAATGTTGAAGAAAGTTGAACCTCGTTGTTATAGGGCTGTATCTAAAAACGATACCCTATTTTGAGATTAAGATAAGGTGTCAAGCCAATTCTTCTGCCATTATCGTTTCCATATCCAAGTCCTCCACCAACTCCCGCTTCATAATTAAAATGATTTCCAATATTTCTTCTAATTCCCCAAGTTGCCGCTAAAAATGGTTGGTTTAAATTGTGTCTATCCGTATCGGAATTGTCATAGGAATAGTAACTACCTCGCAGCGATATATAATTACCACTATTACCATCTATTCTTTTGCCTTGGTTTAGACGTTTGTTTAAATTATAATACCAACGAGGTTCTAATGCTAATACGGGTAATGAAGTCTGATAATTTTCTTTACCATTACCATCTAACCACAAGCCTACAACCGCTATTCCTATTTCACTTCGTAAAACAATTTGATTGGATAGTTTTAATTCATTATGAACCCATAAACCCAAAACTCCGGTTTGAATTCCAAAAACTGATTTTTCTACGGATGCTTTTTCTGCATTTTGCGAAAACCCGAAATAAAAACTAGATAAAAACAATGAAACAAAAACTACTTTTTTCATACTACACATTAATTTTGAAAATTGTTACTAATTAAGAATACATAGGGCTATCATCACCCTTTTATTATTTTGATGTATTGATGTAAAAGTATACGTATCAAAAAAGTAAAAGAGGGATTTTAAGCCTGGAGAAGTACTAAAACAACAGAATTACACGAATTAGGACGTTTTTTGAAGCTTCCTGAAAGCTCCTGGAGATATTCCCATATTTATTTTAAAAGCACTATAGAAAGCACTCTTAGATTTAAAACCAGCTTCCATACCAATGGCTTCAATAGAGTATTTATTAAATATAGGATTATGCAATAAATTTTTGGCGGCTTCAATTCGATATTCATTTACAAACTGAATCACACTTTTCTCAGTTTCTTGATTTATAATCTGTGACAAATATCCTTCGCTGGTTCCTAGTCGAGTTGCCAGGTCTAATCTACTTAAAAGAGGATTTTTGTATAACTTCTCCTCTTCCATTACTATATACAATTGGGTAATGATACTAGAAACAGTAGTTTCCTTTATTTTCTTTTTTATCCGAATATCATTTTCTCCTTTGGACACTAAATATTGATGTATTTCGTCTTTTTGTACTATTATTTGTAATCGAAACACTCCATAATACAATATCCACCACGATAAAAAAGAAAGCAGTATCCATTGAAAATTTGTAACATATTCTGAATCGAATACATCTACTGCGATATTAGATGAAATCCAACTTATAATAATGCAGATAATAAAAAGGTTTAGCCTTAATAACCATCGTCTTTTCTCTTTTGAAATAGTATTCGATTTTTTTATTAAGCTCCTTGCCAAAAAAATTAAAAATATACTATATCCAATTGATAATAAAAGTTTTATCTCAAACACAAGACTATCAAAGCCTATATCGTAAAGGTCAAAAACAGCATGTAAAAAAGTAATAGAAATTTCAATAATAACAGAGCAAAAGAAGGGGGCATAAAGCCATTTATACCAACTTTTTTTAAGGCATTTATGTTCTATCTGAATCAGAAAATAAGTGAATAGTGTAACCCCCACTAGCAATTCTAGATTGATATTAACGAAAAATTGCAAAATGAAATTTTCTATATCACACCAATCTAACAAAGTTAAACTAGAGAGTAAGAATAAGGATAAAGAGAGATAGTTATTTGCTCGACTCCTATAAAAGGAAATAGTGATTAACGAGATACTTATAAAGTATCCTACAATTCCACTTGCGATAATTGTTAAATCTAATATAGTTATATTCAATTTGTGTAAAAATTAAGTTGGTTAGAAATTATTGGTTCAAGCCTGTATCTCAAAAAAAAAACATACTTGTATTAGAATACATATCAACTAATTACTAGTTCCTTTTAATATAAGACGAGCCTTTATTATAAGTATTACAACATAGCAGATTTTGTAACCTGACTTTTCAGGGAACTATTTTATACGATTTATGGATAAGAAATTCGTATAAAGAGATTGAATTATTTTGTACTAGATTAAGGCATAAAATTAAAGAATAGCTTAGCTATTGTTGAATTTTATAACGCAGATATAGTGCAAAAGAAACGAACTATATGCGAAAGTTTTATGTGTAAATTGTATGAGATTGCTATTGATTTTAGATCATAAATTTCAATATCTTAAATAACTCGTCTTAAAAAGGGACGTATTAATTAGTTATACATTAAAAAAATTATGCAAAAACGAACATACAGAAAAACATTTAACAACATAAAACTATTAAACCAATTGTAAGCATAGATTAACCAACTATAAATATATTATCTTATGATACAAAAAGACTATTTAATGCGATTGATACAAATGGCATTTGATGCTATAAATCAAATAATTAATAAGATCGATAAGGGAGACATTGATGATGCTAGAGCCTTGATAAAAGATACATATACACTTTTAGGGAAAAAAAATATTTTTTTTCATACACAAGAAGTAGAAGATATTGTCAATTTCTTTAAAGAAAAAGAAGAAAGTTATATTGATAAAATACAAATGTTAACTAAGTTATTATTTGAAGAATCTAGAATTGAAAATGATCAAAGAAAAAAAAAGGAGCTATTACAAAAAACAAAATCTTTATTAGAACATTATAACAATTCATCCAATAAAAAATGTTATTAAAAGTGTAGTTCATTGATATATGGTAAGCCCTAGATAAATAACATATTTTTTTTATCGAACGCTTATCAACATTCTTTATTTTTGCAGTAGTTCGATAGATCGTTCTATCCCACTATTTTTTTCCTCGTGAAAACTTCCTTTTTAGATATAGGCTATACAAACTTACCATTTATATTCCTATACGAATCCAGACCTGATTATACCTTCTGTCTCCTCCTTACTTGTGAAACCTCAGAACCAACCACGCAGTCTGGCTTACTCCAAACCACCTTGCCACATGCTTTGCCTACGGATAAGACTCTGCGCATAAGGGAATTTAACCCTTTGGGACGTCTATAAAAATGAACTATATTTACCATTCAAGACACACATATCATGTATGTTCCCATTTGGCAAATAGTTTGTCTTTGCTATCGCTGCGCAAACGATTATCACCAAACAAGAACATACACTTAGTGTTGGCAGTAATTAACGCAACTAAATCAATATGAATTTTTTTAAAAAAATATTTGGCTTAAAACCAAACGAAAAAAAACATACAGTTGGAACAAATAATAAAACTTCGTTTGCTGCAACTACAATGTCTAAATCAGATTTAGATAAATTAAAAGTTGGAGATACAATTAGTTTTGGAGAACCCAATGTTGAAAAAAAAGAATATCAGCCTAAATGGCTTAAACCAAACGAAAACCCATACAATATGGAGATTTTTGATTGTAGAGAATATGCTTTGAATATGACTTCAACAACTCAAAACTCAGATATTGCTGCCAAATTCTTGAAATTGAGAGAAAGTGATGGTAAAGAATATATTGGAATGTTTCCTGAAAACGGAGCAAAATGTGAAGTGGACTTGAGTTATGATACAAAAGGAAAACAAATCCCTGATGGAGTAGTGTTTAAAGCACAGAAAATGGAAGAAAAATGGGATATTTATAAGTATGCTAATTTTCTGTTTTTTGTTCGCAGTTGGACAGGCGAAATGGTATATTTTTCAAATTATATCCCAACAGAAAAAGGATTTAATGTTAACCTTATCGTTTTAGATGATAGTAAAATTGACCAATCTGACCCGTTCTTTGAATTTAAAGTTGTAGAATTTTTAATTCACAGTCATATTTTAGAATATAATCTTCCTCACCCAATTCCTAAAACTATCGACAGAAATAATTCTGAAAGCATATTAGGATATTCATTTTCTATGTTTGGAAATAGAGGGCAATTCGCTACTTATGAATAAATAGTTACTGCCAATCGAGAGACGGCTCTGTCTATAATAGAGGTAATTTACCACTTGCTTTGCTTACGGACACGACTCCGTGCATAAGTGAATTTGACCCTTTGGGACGTCCATAAAAATGAACTATATTTAGCATTCAAGGCACACACATTGTTAGACTTAAGCAATACCAAAAGAATGAATAAAAGAATTTCAAAAATACCAAATAATGTCCAAGACAGAAATTCTGTCGCTTGGAAAAAGTTGTGTGAATATGTTGATAAAGTTGCTGAAAATGGTTCTGACGAATTTATTCCGAGAGAAGCTCTTGGAGACGAATTATTTTCTCAAATTTTTACTCTTCCTGAATCAATCGGAAAACTTAAAAAAGTAAAGAAAATCGGACTTTATGGAAGTAATCTAAAGAGAATTCCACCCGAAATTGGTCAAATGGAATCACTTGAATATTTCGACCCATATACTTCTTACGACTTAAGTTGGTTTCCATTCGAGATTTATAAGTGTAAAAAATTAAAAGACAGTCGAATTAGCACAAGAGCACTTTATGGGAATTACAAAAACCGAATGGGTTTTCCAAGACTTGACCATAATCCGGTAAGGCACTTTGGTGGTAATTTAAAATGTAGTGTATGTGAAAAGAAATTAACATATGAAACAACTAATCAAATGTGGATTACTGCACACGTTGGAACAGATACAATACCAATGCTTGCTAATTTATGTTCAAAAGAATGCGAACATAAATTACCCAAACCGCCTAAAGATTATGTTGAATTCCCTCATAAAGGTGGTTCTGATTTGAAACAGCCTGATATGGACGAATTTGACTATATCAGAGCAAATTATCGAACCGTAACTATGGAAGAAATTGAAGCTAGTAAAAAAGATACCAAAAATGAAAAGCCAAAAATTTTGAAATTAATTCGAAAGATTTGGTAGAAATAAATAAAAACGAAAGCCCAATCAAGTAGAAAACTCTCTTAATAAATGAAAAGAATGCACCTATCAAACCAACCAAAAAGATAGTGTCATGAATAAGTATTTAATATTTTTCTTCTTTAATTTTTTATTTTTTTTTCAAGTTTTTTCGCAGCCAACAGGAGAGGAAAGTAAATATGTTAGGCTATCATTAAAAATAAAGTACAAAGCTGATTTCTTGAAATTTAAATCTTCCAATAAAACTCTAGATACTATTTTTAGTGAAGGTAATTTTAAATTAAATGCTTTTACAAACAATTATAAAAATAATATTTTCTCTGGTTCTACTATCATTGGAGCAAATAAGAATGTGCCTTATAAAATTAGTGTTAATAAAGAAAATATTGCTATTAATTATAGAGGAAATTTTAATTGGATTGATAAGTTTCATTCGAATCTAATACTTTCTATTCAAAAAAAATGTAAAAAAATGCAGATTAAATTTAAAATTCATGAAGATTGCTCTTTAGATATGGAAATTCCTTTTAAAAAAGGAAATTATGAAGTAACTGACCCAGAAAACCCTATATTAATAAAAGTAAAAGACTAAAGAAAACGTTTTGTAGTCGATTAGGAAAAAGGGAGGTTCATAACTTCTCACAGAACCGTACGTAAACCTCTCAATTCATACGGCTTTTATTTAGTAGTCCAATACGTATCAGCTACTGTGAGGTAAAACTTCGCAGTAATGTCAATTTATTACAAAAATGGACTTATACGATTTACGCATAAAACTTTCGCATATAGTTCGTTTCTTTTGCACTATATCTGCGTTATAAAATTCAACAATAGCTATGGCTATTCTTTAATTTTATGCCTTAATCTGGCACAAAATAATTCAAACTCTTTATACGAAATTCTTATCCATAAATCGTATTAGAATACGTGGTAAGAGTATTGTAGGATTCATATAAAACCCGCCGCTTATCTCAATCAAAAAAAGTTTCAGTAATGTAAAAAAACTATAGCTCCTTTAGATCTGTAGCTGGTATCCATCCGATTTTACCGTCTGTAAGCCTAATCTTCTTCCAGTCATTTACGGTTTCGGTAATTTTCACCTTGGTTCCTTCGTGAAGTTCGAATACTTCTTCGCTCCGCAAATTAGGCTCACTTTTTACTGTAGTTTCCTGTGCAAAAATAATGGCATACTGATTATTTTTTATAAAACTGTACTGCTTAAACGCAAAGAAAACACTTGCCAAACCCACAAATAACAGTAGCCATGATCCTATAAAAAACAATCTCTTTTTTGAAGAAACTCTTGCTGTATAGTACATGATAAACAATACTACAAACAACAATACACATCCTATAGAAATCCACGCCCAGACATCAAAACTAAACATATTGGTAAAGTTGTTAATCGTTCTGGAAATAACTCCTTCGGGAATTACATCTATAGCATCTATAGTTGCATTATTAGCAAAAGTGAGGTTATTCTTTATATCAGCATCATTAGGAGCCAATTCCAGCGCTTTTTCATAATAATAGATACTTGGACCTATATGACTCAATTTATAGTTGGCATTTCCTAAATTATAATATAGTTCCGCAGATTCCTTTCCTTGATCTACAATAGATTTATATGCATCTATAGCTTCTTGATATTTTTCTTGATTGTATAATGCATTCGCTTTCTGAAAAGTTTCTTCATGCTGAGCAGTACTGATAAAACTACTCGTTATAAAAACAAGTATCGCTATTAATTTCTTCACTTTTTGTTCTTTTATAATTGTTTATCAATAGATGCTATAACTCTAGATGCTTTATCATAATCCTGTTGCATTGCCGAAGTAGAAGATGGTGTATATCTTGCAAATTCACAGCTCTCCAACAGCGCTATAAATTCTATTGTTGTTTGATCCTCCACTCCTCTTTCTTTTAATAATCGCTCAATACGATCTTTACTCATATCACTGGTCTGGATATGTAATTTTGCCTTTAAGTAATTATGTAATGCGCGCTCCATAGCGATATAAAATTCCTTTTGATTTCCTAAATTCTTTTTAGCTTCAGAAAGGTATTTTCGGGCTAGCTTATCCGCTTTTCGCACTCTATTACCACTCACATCACTTAATCGCTCTTCTCTCTTTTTACCAAAAAACAGAAACAATGGTATCGCCAATAACGGTGCAGTTAATGCTACCCAATATGGGGTTGATTTAAAAAAGTATTTTTTATCAATTGATTGCAAATTAGCATTGGGTTTTAAAAACCTAAACTGATTTCCTGTTTGCGTTACAGTTCTTTTACTTGTTCCTGCAGTTGTTGTATTAGTTGTAGCTATACTACCTCCATCAGGACCATTTTTTACATTGATTATGATTTCATCTGATATAATGCTCTTATAGGTTTCGGTTTTAAGATCGAAATACGAAAATGAAACCGGAGGGATAGGATATTTTCCTTTAAACTGAGGCACCAATGTATAAGTATCTGATATATTTCCAGACATCCCTGCCAGATTTGTTCTTACTTTTTCGGAATGTTCTGGTTCATATTGTTCCAAACCATTAGGCACTGTAAGTTTTGGAATATCAAAAAGTTTTAAATTACCATTCCCCGAAATTAATACTTTTGCTTCTAGAGATTCTGTAGCATCTAATTCTGTTTTATTAGGAGTTACTTTAAAATTAAAAGATCCTACTGCTCCAGTAAAATCATCAGGTTTCCCTTGTGTTGGCAATGGTTTTACATTAATAGTTCTTGTGCCTGCTGCTACTGTCTTATTTACAGTAGAATACAATCTTCCTCCAAATATATCTCTTCGATTGGTAGGTACATCTACCGCGATGGATAATGTTAATGGTTCGATCTCTAGTTTCCCAGTTTTTTGTGGATACAATACCGTTTTTCCGCAAACCACAAAGTTATAAGGCTCTCCTTTATATGTTCCCCGCTCTACTTTTAATTGCCCTATTTTAACCGACTGACTCCAAAAATCACTGTATTTAGGATTATCAAGCTCTCTTAAATTACTGATTTGTACTCTAGGACTTACATATAATTTATAAACCACCGTAATAGCCTCATTAAGGTAAGGACTCGATTTAGATACTTCTGCTACGAGATGTAAATTTTCGCTTGCCACATACTCTGCATTGTTTCCATCTTTGGGTTTATCTACTGCGGCTGTTACTTCTACTGCTACAGGTACTGTTTTATACGTCTGTCCATCAATCTCTATGGTTGCTTGCCCAATTGTAAATTTTCCTCTTTTGGTTGGAGAAAGAAAATAACTAAATGTCTTGGCATAAGATCGTTTTCCATTTATCCAGGAGTTACTTATAGATTGGTTAGGCCCTCCTACAACTGTAAAACCACTAAAACTAGGCTGCCTGAAGTTGTCTCCATCTTTATTCATTTCGAAATCAACGCGCAATCTTTCGTTTACACCTAATTTCTTCTTACTTACTTTTGCTTCAAACTTTACCTGTGCAATACCAAATTGTGCTACTGCTAGAAATAATACTAAGAAGATTAATTTTAGCTTCATTTTATCTTTTTCTTTTTTCATATTAGACATACACTTTAGAAGATATATCTACCAATCTTTCTCTGTTCTTGTTTTTGCTCCCTTTGCTTTTTTTGCATTGATCTTATCCTGTACTTTTTTCTCTTCATTATTCATAGCCTCTAATAAGCTTTTTACTTGCTGAGGAGATAATTGCCCTTGTACTTGCTGTGGCTGTTGTTCCTCTGGTTTTCCTTCTCCTTCTTTTTTATCTTCTTGCTTATCTTTTCCTTCATCTTTAGGATCTCCTTTTTCGTCTTTCTTATCTTCTCCTTTTTCATCCTTTTTATCCTCGCCTTCATCTCTTTTCTTTTCTTTATCGTCTTCTCCTTCTTTTTTATCCTCCTTTTTATCTTCTTTATCCTCTCCTTCCTTATCCTTGTTTTGATCTTTCTGATCTTTATTGTCGTCTTTGTTATCTTTATTATCCTTGTTTTGGTCGTCTTGCTTTTGCTGTTCTTCTTTTTTCTGTTTTGCCAAAGCTAGATTATAGCGGGTTTCATCATCTTTGGGGTTATTTCGTAATGCACTTTTATAAGCTTCTACTGCTTCTTTATACTTCTTTTGTTCCATATAGGTATTCCCTTGATTATGGAATGCCTTATGTTTTTCTGCTTTAGAGCTGGCAGTTTTTACGGCTTCGGTATATCGCTGAGAAGCTTCATCATATTTTTCTGTATTGTAATATGCATTTGCCAAATTATATTTTGCCGTTGGATTTACCGGATTTTTTGCAATGGCTTTTCTATATTCTCCTTCTGCTTTCGGAAAATTACCATCTTTTATCAATACCTCATTTCCCGCAGCAACAAACTGATTTGCTTCTGCTTCTATTTCTTCTCTATTATCTTCTTGCGAAAAAATAATTCCGATCTGAAAACATAATAGTATCATTAGTAATTGCTTCATTTTTTACTATTTTATTTCAAAATTTTACTCACTTTGTGAGATCTAATAATCTGAGGTTTCCCTCGAAGTAGCTTACTGTTCATTAAAGAGGTTTAATTTTTTAACCCAGGATGTTTTTCTCTCTAGCAAGAAAACATCCAAAAATAACAATAAAAATCCTGCTCCAAGAAACCATTGAAACTGATCTTGAAAATCAGCAAACTGTTTGGCTTCAAATTCTTTTTTATCCATTCCTTGCAACAATTCTGTTACATTCTCGACTACTGCGCTTGTGTTTCTCCCATCAATATAGACACCATTTGCTTCGTTAGCAATTTCCTGCAAAATTGCTGTATTCAGTTTAGTAATTACAGTTTCTCCCTGAAGGTTCTTTTTATAACTCTGTACAATTCCGTTCTGCTTTATAGGTATAGGACCTCCTTTGGTAGTTCCGACACCTATAGTGAATATTTTTATTCCTTCTTTTGCGGCTTCTTCGGCTATCGATCCTACATTTCCTTCGTGATCTTCTCCATCACTTATAATGAATAATACTCTATTGGTTTGTTCTTCATCATCGTAATATGTTTTTGCCAGTTCTATCGCTTCATTAATTGCTGTTCCCTGAGAAGACAACATATCTGTATTCATCGATTGTAAGAACATCTTCGCAGATCCATAATCTGTAGTAATAGGTAACTGTGGAAATGCGCTGGCTGCATAGGCTATAATCCCTACTCTATCACTAGCCAGATTATTTATAATCTGAGTTACCAATTGCTTTGATTTTTCTAATCTATTTGGTGCTATATCTTCGGACAACATACTTTTAGAAACATCTATTGCAAATACAACATCTACTCCTTCTCGCTTTACGGTTTCTAATTTAGTTCCGACTTTAGGATTTACCAAAGCAATTACAAAACACGCCAGTGCCAAACTAATGATAATTACTTTTAATATAGACTTAAAAACGGATTGATTAGGACTCAACCTTTTTAATAAGTCTTTATCTGCAAATTTCTTCTGTGTTGCTTTTTTCCATATTAATACTCCCAAAAAGAGTACTATTAATACAGGTATTACTAATAACAGCCAGAAATATATTTTCTCTTCTAATAAGTACATTTTATTTATCCTATAATTCTAATTAATACGACGCAGCCTTATACTTTATCTTTTCTTATATAAAGTGATTCGAATTATTTTAAACTTTCCAGACCTGACAGGTTTTTAAAACCTATCAGGTCTACTCTTTTTTATATAAAACTTCTAAATACGGTAAACCTCAATAAGAATTCAAACAGCAATAGAAAACCTGCTAATAAAACTAATGGTCGGAATTTTTCTTCATAGTTATAAAACTTAAACTCTTCTACATCCGTTTTTTCCAGTTTATCAATCTCTTCATAAATCTGTTCGAGCTTCTTATTATTGGTTGCTCTAAAATATTTTCCTTTGGTTACTTTGGCTATTTCTTTTAATAACTCTTCGTCTATTTCTACTTTTACATTTCCATATTGAAAAGATCCATTAGGTCGTATCGCCACTGGTGCTAATGCATTGCCATTAGTTCCGATACCAATTGTATACGTTTTGATTCCATACTCAACCGCTAATTCTGAAGCGATTTTAGGATCAATAAATCCAGAATTATTAGATCCATCTGTTAGTAATATGATGACTTTACTTTTTGCCTTACTGTCCTTTAGTCTATTGACAGATGTAGCCAATCCCATCCCGATAGCTGTTCCATTCTCTAATAAGCTATTGTACTCAATATCCTTCATGGCACTTAGTACAATTCCTTTATCACTGGTTATCGGTGTTTTAGTAAAGCTCTCTGCGGCATATAATACTAATCCTATTCGGTCATTCGGTCTACCTTGCACAAATTCTGCAGCAACCTTCTTTAATGCCTCTAGTCGATTTGGTCGTAAATCCCTTGCTAACATACTGGCAGAAACATCTATTGCCATTACAATATCTATCCCTCTTGTTGTTTTGGTTTTTGTAGATACATCAACTGTTCTAGGTCTTGCCATTGCAGTTATTATCAATGATAAAGCAATCAATCTAAATAAAAGTAATAATGGTTTTAGTTTAGATAGCCAGCTACCTGAAATCTTAAATCCTTTGATGCTGGAAATTTTAAGTTCTGCTTGTTGTTTATTTCGTTTCCATATATACCAAGCGATTACGAATGGTAAGGTTAAAAACAACCAAAAAAACTGTGGATTCTCGAATGTGAAATTTTCAAACATAGTTATTCGGCATTTTTAAGTTCTACAGAATTAATAATGCGCTGAGCGACATCTTTGGCGTATCTATCTTCTTTAGAATACACAACAATAATTTGCTGAAAACCTCCACCTTCTCCAAAATATAACATTAAATATTCTGCTTTTTGTGTTTTCTTTGAAATTGGATTTTCTCCTTCAAGTTCACCAAAAACTTTTAAACCTTTTGCCCCTTTCAACGTTTCATACTCATCGGTTTTAAAAGTGATATTTTTAGCTCCCTGACCTTCCATACCTTTTATAGCTCCTTCTACAGCTTTTTCTAAATCTACTTCCTGTTGTGGTTGATTAAATTGTATCGTACTTACGGCTATATAGAAATTACCTAATAAGCTACCATATACAAAAGTTTCATTTCCCATAAGAATTTGCTTTTGTTCTTCTGTCAATTGAAAATTATTACGAATCAACACTTTGGGTGTAGATATAGTAACAGGAGGTGATCCATAGGTACTACTAATCCATTCGGTCTCTGCCAACTCCTTAGTAGGATGCCCTAGTAAGGTATCCTTTACCGTATGGTATCCTTTTATTGCTATAAAAATCATCAAGGTTACCATAATGGTACCAATACCAACAAGACTTCCTATTATGATTTTCTTTCTTCGCTTTTTTTCAGCTACTTCTCTCCGATATTCTTCGTCAGCTAATAATTCCTCTTCTGTTGGTTCTGGGATCGCTTCTTTTGTTTCATTAATTACTCTTTCGATTACATTACGATCGGCTTTAGCAGTTCCTATATCTGGCTTAGATTTGGCAAATTTTGCCATATCTGCTGTTTTAAGCACCGTTTTAAGTTCTTCGATGGTATGCTTATCTAGTTTTAATGATCCGGTTTTTATTTCCTGATCTAATCGTTCTATAAGCTCATCTGTAGTACTTTCCATCGCATGATCATATACCTCTTCATCTATATACTTCCTAGCTGTATCACTTAATTGCGAATAGTATTCTTTATGAGAATCTTGTTCTAAAAGATGTGATTCGTCTATTCTCTTTAATGCCAAAATAGCTCTTTCATAGGGTGGAAGCTCTTCTTCTTTTGCTTCTTTTCGTTTTTTCCTTCTAAAAAGCAAAAGAGCAATCACTGCTGCCAGTATTAGCACTCCTAAAAACCACCATAGATACTTTTTCCAATTAAAAAAAGAAGCATCCACTTCTACCAATGGTTTGATCTCATACATTTTTTGTTTGGTAGTATCCACCAAAACATCACGTACTTCGACTTGTAATGAATCTGTAAAAAAGACCTGATTCCCTATCATTACTTTTTGTCTGGGTATCGTATAACTACCAGAATCAAATTGCGTTAATGCATATTCTTTAATCAAATTGAATTTATTTGCATTTTTGGTAGTATCAGTCTTATATGATTCTATAACCTCTAATGGCATAAAGGTTTGACCTTCTGGAAAAACCACAATCTGCGTAGAGTCTGCTTCTACCTGCATTTTATAGCGAATTTCCTCGCCAATCTCTATGGTAGTAGAATCTATCGTTGTAGAAACCTGAGCATAGCTTCCTAATTCGTAAAGGGGAAATAGTATATAGAGACAAAATCTGAAGATTTTGTTGATCAACTCTGTATCTATAATTCGTAATTCGTAATTCTTCATTCGTACCTATCCTTATCCTCTTCGTTTAAAATATCCTAATAATTTTTTTACGTAACTCTCATCTACTCTACTGCTTAGTGATCCCGCTCCACTCCTGGTAAAACTATCTTTAAAATAATTTACTCGTTCCTGATAATATTTGGCGTAATTCGTTCTTATTTTCTTAGAACCTGTATTCACAAGCATTAATTCTCCAGATTCTTCATCCTCCATCTGAACCATTCCTAAATTTGGAATTTCTTCTTCTCTTTTATCGTACACTCTAATCCCAGTTACATCATGCTTTCCACCCACAATTTTTAAAGTTTGCTGATAATCATCTGTAATGAAATCAGATAGCATAAAAACAATTGCTTTCTTCTTCATCACATTAGATAAAAACTTTAAAGCCTCAGTAATATTAGTGTTTTTACTTTTGGGTTCGTGCTCCAACAGCTCTCTGATAATTCGCAGTACGTGTGATCGTCCTTTTTTGGGAGGAATAAATAATTCTATTTGATCTGTAAATAGAATCAATCCTATTTTATCATTATTCTGTGTGGCAGAAAAAGCCAAGGTAGCAGCAATTTCGGTAATAATCTCTTTCTTGAATTGTTGCTTTGTTCCGAATAATTGTGATCCTGAAACGTCTACCATTAACATCATCGTAAGTTCTCGTTCTTCTTCGAAAACTTTTATGTACGGCTCATTATATCTGGCAGTAACATTCCAATCAATATTACGAACATCATCTCCAAACTGATATTGTCTAACTTCACTAAAGGTCATCCCTCTACCCTTGAAAGTAGAATGGTATTCTCCTCCAAAAATATGATCACTCAAGCGCCGTGTCTTGATTTCAATTTTTCTGACTTTTTTTAGTAATTCTTTGGTATCCATGTACTCGCCTTTTGGCTCGTTAGTATTATATGTTAGTATTAAATAATAAGTACGCAGTCATAAGTAGTAAATAGTAAACGATTATTAGTTCAATCAAATATCACAAGAACTTAATACTTAATTTCTTTATACCTAATACTGATGATGTAAAGCATCTATCTACTATGGTACTTCGATTTCGTTAATAATCTTATTTATAATCTCTTCGGAAGTTACATTTTCTGCTTCAGCTTCATAAGTAATACCAATACGATGGCGCAATACATCATGTACAATAGCACGCACATCTTCTGGGATTACATACCCCCTTCTCTTAATGAATGCATAGCATTTTGCCGCAGTTGCCAGATTGATACTTCCTCTTGGTGAAGCTCCAAAACCTATCAATGGTTTTAATTCATCCAAACCGTATCTCTCTGGATAACGAGTAGCAAAAATGATATCCAAGATATATTTTTCGATCTTCTCGTCCATATAAACCTCTTTCACTGCTTTTTGTGCACTAAGAATCTGGTCTACAGAAATTACAGGATTTACCTTTTCGAAAGATCCTTTTAGATTCGCACGAACAATTAATTGTTCTTCCTCTAATTTAGGATAATCGATAACGGTTTTTAGCATAAACCGGTCAACCTGTGCTTCTGGTAGCGGATAAGTACCTTCTTGTTCTACCGGATTCTGAGTTGCCATTACTAAAAACGGCTTGTCTAATATAAAAGTCTCATCTCCTATCGTTACTTGTTTCTCTTGCATGGCTTCTAGAAGAGCACTCTGCACCTTTGCCGGAGCACGGTTAATCTCATCTGCTAGTACAAAGTTTGCAAAAATAGGTCCTTTCTTAATAGAGAAATCATTTACCTTCATATTATATATCAGCGTACCTACTACATCTGCGGGTAATAAATCTGGTGTAAACTGAATACGGCTAAAACTCCCCTGAACTGCCTTAGACAATGTATTAATTGCAAGCGTTTTTGCTAATCCAGGAACTCCTTCAAGTAAGATATGTCCTTGCCCTAATAATCCTATAAGTAATCGTTCTACCATGTGTTTCTGGCCTACAATTACTTTATTCATCTCTAAAGTAAGTAAATCTACAAAGGCAGATTCTTTCTGAATTTTCTCATTGATTGAAGCAATATCAATAGAACTATTTTCTTCCATCTATTTTTTATTTTTAAAGGCGTGAATTTAACACTCATGATCCAACATTGCAAATTGTTGAATTATTTTTCTTTATGTTGTTAATTATAGGTTAAATGTATCTATTCTAAATATATGTACGCCCAAATTTTACAGTATCTTTAGATCATTTTACTGAAAAAGCGGACGTAACAACTTTCATCGACTTTCGCGATGATATAACCAAAGGACGAGAGCCACTTTATAGTGTTGCAAAAAAAATAAATCTGAATGCAAAAATTATCTATTTTTTCATATATCATTACTGCTTTTTTCTTCTTTGCTGCTTATGGTGCATATGGAAATAGAGAATATGAATCTATGTGCGTTTATACAATAATTGGTTTGGCATTTATTCTGGTTAAAATTTTTAAAAGAAAAAAAACTTCCTAATTATATGAAAACTGCTTTAATTACTGGTGCTACTAGCGGTATTGGAAAAGCCACAGCTATTGAATTCGCTAAACATAATATAAACTTGATTTTATGTGGACGAAGGCAAGATCGCCTTACTACATTACAAGATAAATTAAACGAACAAGTTAACGTGCATACACTCTGTTTTGATGTACGCGATAAAGAACAGGTTTTTAAGAAAATTAATAGCTTACCTACCGAGTTCAGTTCTGTTGATATACTGATCAATAATGCGGGAAATGCACACGGATTATCACCAATTCAGACTGGAAGCATAGATGATTGGGATGCAATGCTAGATATTAATGTCAAAGGTTTATTGTATGTTTCTAAGGCAATAATTCCCAAAATGATTACTAACTCAGCTGGACATATCATCAATATTGGCTCTATTGCAGGGAAAGAGGTATATCCTAACGGAAACGTATATTGTGCTAGTAAGCATGCCGTTGACGCCATTAATAAAAGTATGCAGATAGATCTTAACCAATATGGAATCAGAGTAGGCGCTATTCATCCTGGACTGGTAGAAACAGAGTTTAGCAATGTCCGGTTTAAAGGAGATGAAGCCAAAGCAAACAGTATTTATAATGGCTTCGACCCTTTGCGTCCTGAGGATGTTGCAGATATTATATCCTTTGTTGTAACACGCCCATATCATGTGAATATTGCTGATCTTGTTGTTTTTCCTACCGCGCAGGCTAATAGTACCATAGTACATAAAACTTTATAATTTCTTTATTCAGAAGATATTGCCAGCCCAATAAAATTAAGTAAGTTTATCTAGAGAAAAGTAAATCTTGCAAATTGTTTCGTTATGACGTTTCATCATGTTGATTCCTCGTTTATACGTTTTTAAACACTATAAACGAGAAATGATGATATTGATAACCTTGCTGTTTGAAAAGCAATAAAAAGTGATTAACAAACGCCTACTTATTAAAAATCTGCTTGCGCATAATGATGAGAATAGTTTTTATGACAAAAAACTTAAGCTCAATATTGGCGAAAAAGAAGGGAAGGCCAAGTTTTTAAAACATATCTGTGCATTAGCAAATTCGAACCCTAAAAATAACTCATATATTGTTATTGGAGTTGAAGATGAGGATAATCAAATTATTGGAGTTGATTTTTTTGATGATAGCAAGATTCAGAACCTTGTTAATGCTTACCTATCCAATCCACCAATAGTTGCATATGAGAATATTCCGTTCCCCCATTTATCAGATAATAAAGTTGTTGGCTTAGTTTCCATTCGTTCTCAAGAAGGAAAACTATGTTCACTTCGAAAAAACATCTGGAAATACTATGGTGGTTCTGTATTTTTTAGAGATGGTAGTATCAGTATGCCAAAAGTATTTGACATTGAAATAAAGGATGTAAATTCTGAAATTGTTAGCTCTATCGAAAGTCACGCTCAAAATAATATAGAGTTAACATTAGATGGTGTTTTTGATTTTATGAATTCCCGACAAGATTATAACCCTAACTATAAGGTTTTTAAGGAATACTTTGTAGTATGTTGGGCAGCCAAAGAAAAGCGAGTAAATGGAGAAGTATATTATTCTAGAGTAGATATTGCTTTAATAAATGAGCAAGTGAAACTATTTTACTCTCAGTTTGATGAAATTACCATATCAATAACGGATGAAGAATTTAAAATAGTAGAGTATGTGCAATTAGGATTACAGGACTCCTATGATTACTATCCATTAGAAGAAGTTATCATTAAGTTCAAAAACAATGTGAGCTATGATATTGAAAGTAGGCTATTATTTGACCCTCCGCAATTTGACAAAAAAACACTATATCATTTATACAACAACAACAATGCATTGATTGAAAAATTAAAGAAAGGTACAGCTTTAACTCCTAAGGAAGAAAAAGATCTTATAAATCTACCTGCCACATATCTCTTATGCTATTTTAATGATTTTAATGAAGCAAAAGAAAAATTAGAGGAAGCAAAACCTCCACTAAAAAGCTATCCTAATGACAAAGTATACATCCTATATAAGGAAAGCATGAGGATACTACGAAAAATAAGGTATAACTCGTAATATAATAATTAAGTTTTTCTTTTATTAGCCCCAGATAAGGATTTAAGATCGCTTTGACAGGGTAGCAAGCGAGTTTAAGAAAACATAAACACCCTGTTCTGGGTCATTTATGTCATAGTACCAGTCATATAAGCTTTTCTCAATAATTTTCATATATTGCATGACTATAACCAAATATCCAACCTATCATGAGAAAAATCTCTCTCCTTATCATGGCATCTATATTGATGTATTCCTGTGGAAATCAAGTAGATTTAGCTATTGACAATCCTACTGAATTTCCTGTAGAAGTTACTGTAGATACATTGCGCGTAGAAGTCCCTGCAAAAGAGGTAGTATGGGTAGAAATGGGAAAGGGAGAACATAAGATTACTTTAGCCAATGATAGTGTGGTTAGTTTTAATTTTACAGAACGAATGTATATGGTAAACCCTACATTGACCGAATATTTGGTAACGGAGCAATACTATGGGAGCGCTGCATATCAAAATACATATACTGGACTTTTACCTAATAAAAAAGTTACTTTTCTAGGCAATGAATTCGAAGGGAGGTATCAAGTTATTGGAGATGTAATTAACAAAGTAACTTGGGACTATGGACCTAGAGAAAGTTTACCCGAAATGGTAGAAGTAGATGAAGGAGAAGCATATACTGTTTTGCTTAAATTATCAGATCCCTATGAACTTATGCAACAGTATGCTAATAGGTCGAAAGAGGAAGAAAACGCGGAATAAACCTATTACGAAATCATTTCTATAATTCTAAAAGCCCCTAGAAGATGAAACAACACATAGGATTGCATTGTACGTGGGATGTATATAACGCTAATACGGAAAAGCTTTCCTTTGTTCCTTATATCCGTAATGTACTTCATCAGGTTGTAGATGAACTAAAGTTAGGAAAAATACAAGAAGCTTTTAAGCAATTCGAACCTATTGGAGTTACAGGTTTTATATTATTAGAAGAGAGTCATATTAGCATTCATACGTGGCCGGAGCATAATTATGCCGCTATAGATGTATTTTCTTGTAATGATTTTGATGTTGATATGGTCAAATCAGTACTCGCTTCCTTATTAAATTCGGATACAATAACCACTAATATTATAAAAAGAGGTGAGTTACCACGGCAAAACTCATCATCGAGCGCCTAAAGAAAGGTTTACATCATCTAATGACGTACCCTAGAGTTACCATAATCGGAGACGAAATCGCTTCTCTATCAGAATCAAGAAACTAGGCTCTATATTAGATAATGTGACATAAATTCACAATCGTCTGTTATTATACGACTTTCCTGAGTTCTGAAATTAATTGCAGAAGGCCTATCAGTAAAGAACATTCCTGTCTGATAAAAGTATGCTTCCTTATCTTCTATCAAAGGATAGTATTGCTGGTATACTTTATCTTGATTGCCATAATCTCCTTTAGAAGAAATGGAGTTAGCAGTTTGTATACTAACGTTTTCACCAAGTCTTCCATATACTGGTTTAGCCACATAGTTACTTGTCTTAGCATTTAGATAGGTCTCTGCGATAACATTATTTGGAAAGTGCTCTGTAATATAGGCTAAGAACTTTTTATTCTGCCATATAGCTGTATACGCCGGATTTAAAACTACAGATAATTCTTTTTGCACAATCCTAGAAATTGTTTTTGCTAATTCTGGTTCCTCACTAAACATCCAATCCCAAGGAATAATTTTAAACCAAACATCTACTGGTTGGTGTTCCCCTCCTATTTCATAAAAAATTCCTTCTTCTGCAGAAAAAACAACTTTTTCCAGATCACAGTAAAAAGGCTGATATCCGGATCGATACGCAATATCGTTAATACAATTGGCATTAATGATATCTTCCTGATATCCAAATGTAGAAGAAAGAAATGTCGGAGATTCCACTCCTAGTTTATTCTTGATTTTAGAAAGTGTTCTTGCAATATCATCTGACAATGAATTGAATTGCTGAAATGTACCTCCCAAATGTTCTAGCTGTAACGGTTGCCATAATAGTGTTTCTGGAAGTGTACTGCACGTATCCACATTAAACTCTATGATCTTGGCTCTGGTATTATTAAAACCTCCATTTAGGTCAAATCGTCCATATAGGCAGGAATGCTTTTCGCGGTTTTCCCAACTATATTGTATACAATCCTTAAAAAAAGAGGGAATTCCTAAAACATGTAACTCGTTACGTTGTAAGATTTGTTCTGTTGCTTTCTCAAATATATCAAAAGCTTCAATACACGTCTGTTTAAACCGATGAAGTTCTGATGTATAAATCCCCAATAGCTCCTCAGAAAAATAATCTTCCTTTAGATACCAATGCAATTGGTGGGGAACATGCTTTTTTTTAAGTCGTTTAATTTCTTTAAATCGACTATCCTCCAAAGGATCTAAATGATTTTCCTTTACCATATCCTGTAGATGATGCTCCTGGTACTCGTACTCTTCTTGAAGTAGCAGAAGTTCTTAAATCATTTTTTAAACCTGTAGATTTATTAAATGCACTCGTAGATTTATAATTACTGGCATTAGGGCTTACACTCCCCATATTTCTATTAAAAAAAGTACCTGCAAGAGAATACAATAATATACCTTGTAAACCGGCATGTCTATATGAACTTTCATGTCCATCTTTCATTTTTCGTAGGGACAAAGTATCCGTAGTTCCTTCTAAAGTGTGAACAATTGCTATTGATTTTTCTTTTTCATCAATAATACGCTCATCAATAATCTTATATTGATCCCCCGGCTCCACTTCTTCGACTTCCGTTATAACCCCTTTTGTTGATTCATAGATCGTTTTTTCTTTAGAATCTACAATTCTAGGAGAATTATCACCCCCACAACTTTGAACTACAACAGTCGCAGAAACAATACCCGCAATTGCCATTTTTTTTGATAAGGTAAAGGCGTTTATGAATTTTTTGTTCATCTTTGAAGGGTTTTGGTGGTATTAGTGTATCAAACATACTTAAAATTTATGGAAAAAAAAATTATACTCCCCATTGCAGTATTTATAGCTGGTCTGTGTTCAATTATTTATGAACTCTTGATTAGTACGACCGCCACATATTTTATGGGTGATGGGGTCAGACAATTCTCTTTTATCATCGGAGTTTATCTTTTTTCTATGGGAATTGGCGCTTATCTTTCTAAATTTTTTAAAAACCAATCGCTACTATTCTTTATCAGAATTGAATACGCCTTAGGGTTTATTGGAGGTATCTCGGTCCCTTTATTATACTTCTTATTCGTTAATGTCGGGACTACTACACTTCAATTACTAATATTACTTACCGTTTTTATTATTGGTTTGCTTACCGGAATGGAAGTTCCTCTACTTACATTTGCCTCTAACAAAACTGATTTTAAAAACAACTTATCCAATGTACTTTCTCTAGATTACATTGGTGGCCTTATTGCTACACTTCTCTTTCCTTTTATACTACTTCCTTTTGTAGGACTTTACTATTCTTCAATACTTTTTGGAATCGTAAATATTCTTTTAGGCTTATTCTTGAATTTAATATATTTCAAAAATAAAAAAGGGAATTTTTTACTTGGATTTGCCTCTTTATCGATTCTTATTATTCTGGTAGTTTTTGGCGGAAAATTATTGAACACTTGGGATGAAAAAATATACAAACACCCTATTGTTCTAAATATACAAAGCCCATATCAAAAAATTGTCTTAACTAAAAAACAAGAAGACGTTCGCTTATACCTCAACAGGGTCATACAATTTTCTTCTGCTGATGAGCATCGATACCACGAGAGTTTAGTCCACATCCCTTTTGCATTACGGCAAGATGCGAAAAAAATACTAATCCTTGGAGGAGGCGAAAACTTGGCTAGTAGAGAAGTTCTAAAACATGATATCGAACGGATTGATGTCGTGGATATTGATAGTACCATGTTTCACTTGGCAAAAACAAATCCTTTTATCACTACAATAAATAAAAATGCTGCATTACATCCCAAAGTTAACCTAATTGCAGAGGATGCATTTACCTTCTTATTCACCAGTGAGGAAAAGTACGATATAATAATTGCGGATCTTCCCGACCCTACAACAGAGGCTATTGCCCGGCTGTATAGCAAACAGTTCTTTTTAATGGCTAAAAGAGTGTTGCATGAAAACGGGGTTTTTGTAACACAGTCTGGAGAAATTTATTTTTCGAATACTGTCTTTAGTTGTATCAATCGGACTTTAAAAAAGGTTTTTGCAAACGTGGAAACCTACCACACATACATTCCTTCCTTTGGAGATTGGGGTTTTACTATTGCTACGAACGAGCCGTTCATTTCTGAAAAAATTAATATTGATAACCAGAACCTCCAATATCTTTCTACTGAACAGGCGAGGAATTCATTTGATATGCCAAAAGATATTGCAATCGCAACCACCAAAATCAATACTTTAGACAACCCTATTATTTTAGATTATTACCTGAAGGATTGGAACAAATGGAAATCGGATTTCACAACCAATACTAAATAAAAATAGATTTCAATGAACAGAACTCTAGTAATTGGAGATATGCATGGAGCCTTAAAAGCTCTAAAACAACTAATCGATATAGCAAAAATCACCACAAATGACCAACTTATATTTTTAGGAGACTATGTAGATGGCTGGAGTGATAGTGCTGCTCTGGTTTCGTTTCTTATAGAACTGCAAAAAACACACAATTGTATTTTTATTCGTGGTAATCATGATCAGCTATGTTATGAATGGTTAACAGAAAATAATCATAATCCAGAATGGCTTCAACACGGAGGGCAAGCTACAATAGATTCCTATAGAGATGTCTCTCAAGAAGTAATCGAAAGTCATATAATTTTTTATAAAAATCTTATTAATTATCATATTGATGATCACAATAGGTTATTTATGCATGCTGGATTTACGAATCTTCATGGACCACATAGAGAGTATTTTGATAAATTATTCTATTGGGACAGAACATTATGGGAAACTGCATTATCTGTAGATCCTAACCTCAAAAAAACAGCCGTTACCTACCCTAAACGATTGTTACTTTTTAATGAAATTTATATCGGTCATACTCCAGTAACGAGAATAAATAAGACGGTTCCCATAAATGCTGCTTGCGTTTGGAACATAGATACTGGTGCTGCTTTTAAGGGCCCTCTTACGGCTATTGATATTACTACTAAGGAATACTGGCAAACAGATCCTGTTTATACATTATACTCTAATGAAAATGGGAGGAATTGATAAGTAGATTTATACTATTGAATTTATTCTCTTAATTACTATTTCGAAAACATAACGGTTTTAATCTCTATATATAACACTGGGAATTGCAATAATAAAAAGTAACATTTTGGAGTCTCAAGACATTAACTTATAACAGTTATTATATTCATTTTACATAAAACGATATTATGAAGAATCTAAAATACTTTTTCTTTTGTACTATTATTTCATCCATTATTTCTTGTGTTAATGACGATAATTTTGATAATTCTCCGGAGATAGAAGTTGATCAACCCGAAAACATAATCACCACGCCTTGCAACTTCGATATATCGAGCATTACAGAAAACACTACTATTATTATAGATTGCTTATGGGATCTCAATGGATCGAACATTACCTTGCCCAAAAATGTCAATTTTGACTTCAATGGCGGTGATATTATTAACGGAACTCTCGATTTTTCTGGTGGAACAATTGATGGACGACTTCTAAATTATAAACTCAATATACAAGGTGATGTTACACTAAAAGATTCTACTTTTAGGTTTTATGCTGTACGATGGGACATCAAAGAAGGAAACACTACTTCGGAGATAGCATTACAAAATACAGAAAAGTTCGAAAATGTACTGTTCTTAACTCATCAATTAGGTGCAACTACATTTCAGGTAGATAAATTCGATGCCTTTTTCGAAGTAACCAAAGTAACCAGCACTACCTCTAATCAAAATTTTTACCCATCCCTTGAAGCCATAAATATTCCGTCTAATTTTCATTTAATAATGACTGGTAATACTCATCTTCGTATATTCCCAGGAGATACACATAATAGAATCGGAGGAGCGATCTTTGCTGTTAGGGATGCTTCTAATATTACTGTATCGGGAGGGAATTTACACGGAGACCGAGATCAACGCGTATTTTCTCCGGATGATAATGGATTAGAAGGCAGTTACCTTTTTATAATTCACTCTGGAAAAAACATTATCATTGACGGACTTAATTTTGAAGATGGCTCAGCTGGAACATTTGCTATACACTCATTTGGTTTTTCTTTTAATCCTGATTATAATCCAACTATGAATGTTACCATAAAAAATTGTGTGATTAAAAATTCCAGAAGAATGGCTATTGCACTGACCGATGGTCGCGATATTGTAATTGAAGGAAATACTTTTATTAATGTAGGGCAACCTTCTGTGAATACAGATGGCGGAGAAGTTGGCTATGCAATCAATATAGAACCAGATAGATTTAGAGACGATAATGGAGTACTTATGGAGCGTCAGAAGGTTTTTGACGTTCTGATTAAAGGAAATACAGAAAGAGGTAGTAGAGGTGGTTTTCTAACATTAACTATTGGTCAAGATATTACTGTCACAGAAAATAATATTGGAACCAGAGTGGTATATTCTTTTGTTTCTGGTGTGAAAATTACTAAAAACATCTTTAAGGCTTTAGATCATGCAGTAGATAGTTGGGCAATTTTTGCCGCAGGTACTGGTGTCACCGTTTTCAATAACGAAATAGCTCACAATATAATCGAAGGATATTCTTTAGGCATTGCAACAGGATCTATAGATGCTTACATTCACGATAATAGTATTGCGAATTGTGGATCAGGAATCCAACTTAACAAGGCTACCAAAGCACGTATTTATGATAATACAATAACGGTTTCAAAAAATGGAATCCAAGGAACCAATACATATAGCAACACTATAGAGATAAAAGGAAATACAATCACATCCGGTAGTTTTCATGTATATTTCGTTCACATGAACGCAAGTGAAGATCATGATCAGTATAACATACTATTTGATTCCAATTCCTTTTTAGGTACAAGAAGAGTAACTTTCTCCAACACCAATGGAATTACATTCACACGTAATGAAATAATAGGAGGTATGGAAATTGGGAATGCTAAGAATATTGACGTTTCCCTAAATAACATTAAACCAAATGAGAGTGACGGGATTCGCTTGTTTGGTACTCATAACAATACCAACATTACCAATAATACAATCTCCGAACCAACTGGAGCTGATCAGTATCTATGCATTAATAATGATACCATAACTCCAAATGGTATACTATTAGTTGAAAATAAATGTAATTAACTTTCTATAAAGTTTCTTAATTAAATTGGTACTATACAGAAACTACTTCACCATCTGATAATATTTCTTCTTGTCGCAAGCGTAAAAGGATTTGAGCGACGGCTACCGTATCTTTTTCGCAATAAGTGATGATCCTATCTAGATCGCCTTCTTCATAATATACTTGTCTTACCTGACTACCATCTATATCATCTTTAGGAGATGGAATTCCTAAAATATTGGTAAGCAATTTAAGCGAAGTATAGTGTTTATAATCTCCAAATTTCCAGAGATCCAATGTATCCAAATGCGGAACTTCCCATGGTTTTTTGCCAAATAAATTTAACTTAAAAGGCAATTCTATAGTATGAACAATCATTCTTCTGGCTATATAAGGGAAATCAAATTCCTTACCATTATGAGCACAAAGCAAATGATGTGGTCTATTAAAATGAGATTCTAATAGGTTTTTAAAATCTACCAATAACTGTTTTTCTTCTCCATAAAAAGAAGTGGTTCTAAAAGATCTTGTTTCTCCTCTAAAAACAAAATACCCCACTGAAATGCAAACTATTTTACCAAATTCTGCCCATATACCGGCTCTTTCATAAAATTCTTCTGGTGTGAATTCTTCTTTTCTTTGGTACTTTGTTTTATCGGCCCATAAATATTTGACTTCATCACTTAAAACATCAAAACTTTCCTGTTCAGGCACCGTTTCAATATCTAAAAATAAGATATGTTCAAGATCAATTTTATGAAGCATTTTCTAACATTTTATACGCCTCCTCTATATAAATATAGAAGTCTTCAGTAAAAGCCTTTCCATTACTAAATTTTCCTCTTTTATGACCTAGCCTAACAATTATCACATCATCTTCTGGTATAGAGATTACATATTGCCCTAAAATTCCCCTCATCGCAAATATATCTTTTCCCAAATGATCAGATAACCAAAGTCCATATCCATACTCATTGCCATTCTCAAAACGTTTTTTTGTTGCTAATTCTACAAAATCTTCTGGCAAAATACGCTTCCCCTCAAACATTCCTTTATTCTTAAACAATACGCCAAACCGTGCAAAATCTCTAGCGTTACTAGCAATACAGCAATACGCTTTCTCCATTCCGCTTTCCTCACTATCCAACTGCCATAAGGCGTCTTGTTCCATACCCATTGGTTTCCAAAAACTTTCACTTAGGTATTCTGATAATTTTTTCCCAGTTGCCTTTTCTATGACCATTCCTAACAATTGTGTATTGCCGCTTAAATATTTAAATTCCTTTCCTGGAGTGTCTATAATATCTAACTCTAGCATTATATCTCTGATATTTGGATCATAATAGGTTCGGGCAGTTATAGAAAAAGGACTTGTATAATGTTCTATCCAATTTAATCCTGATGACATTGATGAAAGATCTCCAACTGTAGTTTTGGCAGCCAAGCCTTTAGAGAATTTGGGTAAAAAATCTCCAATAGGTTGATCCAAACTTTCTATATATCCATCGCTAATTGCTTTACCAAGCATAGCAGTAGTAATACTTTTGGCCATGGAAAATGAATTGGTTTTAGAGGCCGTATTATACCCATCCGCATAATTCTCATACCAAATTTTATCATTTTTGATTATCATAAAAGCTACAGTTCCCAACTCTGAATTTGTTATTTTTAATCGATCAGTGGTTTGTACTTTATTATAATCTTGATGTAATTGCCATGGAATAATAATATCTCCTTTTTTTATTTCTCTATTATCAAAATAGGTATGATCGTCAATATATGCAGTAGAATGACCTGTCATATACACGACACGCACTCCTTTTAGAATATAATCATAATCAAATATATACAGTAATAGAATGGTAAATAGGATTAGTAAAAATAATCCTTTAAGAAATTTTTTGATAATTCTCACAGAATGAATTTGTTAAATTATTAATGCCTTAGCTATTATTTATCCACTAAAGTATGAAATTAACTCGGGAAATTTACTAAGCTTATTTATCTAAGTAAAATCTTCTGCAACCTTATTATTGTGTAATTTAATTTTGTGTTATAAAATCAAAAACCATTCTGGTTTTATATATCGTTTTCACTAACATCCAAAGCTTTTGAATCAAGAACCAAAAATTAATGAATATCAGTATATTATAATTAAAATTCGCAAAATTTATCAAACTACATCTTGTAGTATTTTGAAAAGATAAATTCCCTTCTATCTGTTTTTAACAAATTATTTTTCATTATATTAATTTTAATAAAAAGATTGTTATAAAAACTGCCAGATAATTGTGATCGGTTTTATAAAGTCAGTATTCTAAATAATGTTCATTTTTTCATACAATTCTCTTTTACAATTTCTCGATACTGGCAATGTTTTTCCATTCTTCATAATCACAGAACCTCCTTGTTCCTTAACCAAAAAATCTATGTGATCCAGGTTAGCAATATATGATTTGTGTATGCGCAAGAAATTATATTCTTGTAATTTTGTTTCGAAATGTTTTAGGCCTTTAGAAATTACTATTTCACCTTCATTATCCATAATGAAAGTTGTATAATTACCATCACTCCTGCAATACAGCACATTATCAGTTTTGATCATATGTACCCCTTTTCCATCGGCAATAGATATCTTAGGAGCCTCTATCGATTTAGAATACAATTCTTTGAAACCATTCAGGATATTATTTTTAGAAATAGATTCACCTTTTAACTGTTGTGTTTTATCTACTACTTTTGCTAAGCATTTATGGTTTATTGGTTTCAGTAAATAATCGATTGCATCGTATTTATATCCTTTAATTGCATATTTATCATGTGCAGATACAAATACAATATTAAAACTTAGGTTATATAATTCATTCAGAACATCAAACACGGATACCGCTCCTAATTGAATATCCATAAATACCAAATCTGGTTTCAGCTCAGTAAGAACCGTAAGCATAGATTCTTTATCATGAGCTTCTCCTATAATTTGTACCTGAGGACAGTATCTATCCAAAAGTATTTGGATATTCTCTCTGTCTTTTTTCTCATCATCTACAATAATACATTTAAGTAACTGACTCATATTTGTTTCTTTTTTGGTTAATAGGTAATGTTATTACTACTTCTGTTCCTTTTGGCGCACCGCATTCATAATATTTATCATTGATACATACTCCTGCGTTATGCTTTCCTATTTTGTTTAGAATTCTTAGTCTTTCCTTTGTATTCCTTGTTGCTATTGATAGGTGAAAAGCGCTATTTCTTTCTTTTTTTATAATCTCGGCTTTCCCTCGACCTATCCCATTATCCATTATCGAACATATTATCTCTTCCTCTTTTTGAACGAAAGTGATCTCTAGCAATCCTCGTTTTTCAGAATGAGAAAATCCATGTATGATGGCATTTTCTATATATGGTTGAATAATCATAGAAGGAATAGTGGGGTCTGTCTCAAGTATATCTTTATCAATAGTATAGACAACATCAAAATTCTCATCAAACCTACATTGTTCAATTTTTATATAAGACTTCAAAAGTTCCAATTCCTTACTAAAAATTGTATAAATACTATCTGAAGTTGACAATACATTCCTAATTAATCCAGAAAGATCGGTCATGTACTCAACAGCTCTTGTGTTTTCCTTTTTTAAAATATAATTCTGCAATGTGCTAAAAGAATTAAACAAAAAATGAGGGTTCATCATCGACCTAAGGGACTTAAACCTATTTAAACTTAATTCTTCATTTATTTGATGAAACCTAACTTTGGTTTTATATTCGTTATACAATAAGGTGGATAAAATAATTACTAAAAAAAACGCCAGTAAATAACTAAATAATCTTACTTTGCTTATTTCCTCTCCTTTTTTAAAATTTTCATGTGTAAGACTAGAAATTCTGATTTTACTTACTTCAAGTGTTTTTTTGATTTGAGTTTTAGCAATCTCTTTTCTGATTTTTAAATTATCGAGTGTGGCTTCTAAAAATTTAATATCTTTTAAATAAGAAATGCTTTTTTTATAATCTCCTAGTGCTTCGTATGTTTTGGAGATATCTTCTTTAACTAAAATTATTGTATGTATTTCATTTCGATCTATCGCACTTTCAAGAGAAACTTGATAGCACTCTAATGCTTTTTTATAATTTTCCATTTTATAATGGATTGATCCTAATGTATGCATTAGCGCAGAATGCACTCTATACACTCGATATTTCTCTATATTATCTAGGTCTATGTTCTCTTTAATTATTTTAAGAGCTTTTTCCGGCATCCCTTTTTTTAAATAGTTGTATGCTATATTATTATAACAGCTATTACAGATTCTGGATACTTTATCATTTTTACAAAATTCCGCAGCCATTTTTAAATAAAAAATTGCTTGATCCCATTTACCTTCTCTCCCTAGTGCGGCGGCAAGATTAGAATACGAACTACTGCCATTTTTCGAATTTTTATCACTAAAAAGACCTAATGCTCTTCTAAAATCAAGTTTACTTTCTTCATAACTTTCCAAATCAAGAAATAAAAGACCTCTAGATGTCAAAATATAATAATGCAAGCTATCATTATCTGTACATTTAACTAACTCTAATGCTTCATTATAAGATTCTAATGCCTTGATGTATTTAGCTCTTCCATGATATAATTTCCCAGAAATATTCTTAGCTTCAGCTAAACAAAGGGTATCATTTATTTTCTCACAATACGATTGTATGAATTTCAATACTTCTTCTCCCTCTTCATATTCTCTTAATTTACCGTACTCAGATGCGAGTTTAAACCCCGATTTAAGAAACTTATCTTTATATGCTTTTCTTCTTGAAAGTTCAAATGCCTTCTTATAGTTAGATTTTGAATCATTGTACTCTCTTATACCTGATAAGCTGTCTCCTTGTTTTAGTAAAACTTGTATTGAATCTACAATTGAGAAAGTCGTTGGAAAACTATTTGGGGCGTCCTGAATTGCCTGCCCACTCATTTTCAATGTAAAAAGAAGTATTGCTAAACTAATTTTAAAACTTAGGTTCTTCATGTCAGGGGGTACATATATAGTTTGGGGTTATGATATGTATATATAAAACATGTTAGGAAAATAATTCCCTAAAAAGTAAATGTTAAAAATTTGTTAAACAAAAATTAAGCAAAAATCTTTGTAACTCTCTTTTTTTTCAAAAAATAATATACTGAAGAATCGTCTGCCGCGAATTTATAAAAGGGTAATTTTTGAGAATCTATGTTTTTAAAACAGTACACTCTTTAATTCTATAACTAATGTAAAGCGAAAATGTAATATAATACCAATTATGAATAAAAACTCACGCTTATTCTTATTCCAATACTAAACCCTGAATTTTACGGGTTAATCTAACAGTTGGGGTCTTAAAATAGAGATTGTTGTTTTACGGGGTTTTCATGATCTAATAACCATTTCTTTCGCCATAAACCACCAGCGTATCCAGTAAGTGAGCCGTCGCTACCAATAATCCGGTGACAAGGTATTATGATCCATAATGGGTTTTTTCCATTAGCTGTCGCGGCTGCACGAATACATTTTGCATCTCCTAATCTTTTGGCAATATCCAGATACGTTGCTGTTTTTCCAAAAGGGACATTTAGGAGTTCCTCCCAAACTTTTTTCTGAAAATCTGTCCCTGATGGATTTAATACTAAATCAAAATCAGTACGTTCTCCTCTAAAATATTCTTGTAATTGTGTAACAGAGGCTTCTAAATAATTCGGAATCTCCGTAGACACCTCTATATTTGATTCTTCTGTAATCGACACTTTAGTGATTCCATTTTCATCACCCGTTACGGTAGCAACTCCAAGAGGAGTTTTAAAAAAAATAGTTTCCAACACTACTCTTCATTATCCTCAATAATCCCTAAACGTCTGGCTCTATTTTCCCAGTTTTTTCGTGCCAATTCCTGCATATTAGAATCCTTATCACTCTCATCCATAATCTCTAGTCCCAGTAATGTTTCTATCACATCTTCCATGCTCACTAATCCACTAATAGAACCATACTCATCAACCACCATTGCCATATGCTCCTTATGTTCGACTAGTTTCTCAAAAAGGCTTGGAACCGCTAAATTACGATCTACCACAAATATCTTTCTTTTTAGATCGCTCAGTTTCTTATCATGTTTATCTTCTGCCATCTCCTTATACACCTCATCTTTTAACACATACCCCGTGATATTATCTTGATTATCGGCATATACCGGAACTCTGGAGAAGCGTAAATTTTTATTTGCCTCAAAAAAGTCTTGAATATTCTGACTTTCTGGTGCAATTTTCATCACACTCCGTGGTGTCATAATATCCTTAGCAAAAATGGCTTTAAAATTCAATAAGTTTCGTATTACTTTAGATTCTGATTCTTCGAAAACTCCTTCTTCTTCTGCAATATCAGCCATGGCAGTAAAATCCTCTCTACTCAATACAGACCCGTGATGCCCCTTACCCCCTATTAGCTTGGTCGTTAATTGCAACATCCATAATATTCCAGTCCATTTTAAAGGCCAGATCAGTACTCCTAATGCTTTAGAAGTAAAATTAGCCAATTGTTTCCAGTAGGTTGCCCCTATTGTTTTTGGTATAATTTCTGAAGCTACTAAAATAAGTATTGTCATTATAGATGATACAATACCAACCATTAAGTCTTCTGTTATTTCTACTCCCAAAAAAGTGCGTATTGCAGAACCATACATTTCGGTATATGCGACTTTTGCCTGTACTCCAACTAAAATTGCCCCAACTGTATGGGCAATTGTATTCAATGTTAAAATAGCAATTAGTGGTCTATCCACATCTTTTTTTAGTTGCTCTAAAGTTGTGGCATACGCCTTTCCTTCTTTTTTCTTGACATTAATAAATGTCGGTGTAATACTAAGTAACACTGCTTCTAAAATAGAACATAGAAATGAAAAGAAAATGGATACTACACCATATACAATAAGTAAGGCCATGTGATTAGGATTTGTTTTTTGCTAAATTACTAAATAATTAAAATAAGCATCATAAATTCTGACTCCAAAAAAGCCTAAGTATAATAAAATAATTGGGCTTATATTTATAACTGTTCTGGAATATTCTGAATGATTATATTTTAAAAAACCTTGAATCAAAATTTTAAATCCAATCGTCAACCCAATGTAAAAAATAATACTCCAATTAAAGTATATTTCTTTAAGAAACATATATTTCGAAAAGAAAATAACCATTAGGCTTATTGTAATTGGAATGGTGGCGTGAGATAATATCGAAAATGTATCAGCAAAACTGGCTGTCCCTTTTAGCCATATATTTATCTTATGCAAGATCAAACTAAAAAGCGTTCCTAAAAAAAGTAACATCATAGTAGCCACTAGAAAATCTAAAAAATTATTAGTAAAGCTGTTACTTAGATATACATTAATAAAATATACCGTCATTCCATAGAAGAAAAAAAGAAATATACTTTTTAAATTAAGCTCCATTTCATATTGACCATCCAAATATTCTATAGTCCATCCGGTTTTAAAATTATGGTGAAAACAGATTTCATTATAAGAAAAACGTAATTACCATCCTACATATTTAGGAGGTTTAATATCATTAAGATTTAAGTAAACAATCAGTTGTCCTCTATGATGCGTGACGTGATCTTGTAACAGATTAAGTATCTGTAATTTTGATTTTGGTCCTGCAAAAAAGTCGACTACAGATTCCAAATCTTTTTCTTCACTATTCTTTACAGAATTATAGGTCTTAGTAAAAGACGTATTTAATAATTCAATTACTTCTTTTTTGGATGTAGGAGGATTCTCTTTATATGCTTTACGGTCAAATTCTTCATTAGAAAAATAGGTAGTACTTAGCCACAGCATATTTCCACATATATGAACCAACTGATCTTTAAAACTCATCTCACGCTCTGTAGGCTTATAATCATATTGATCTTCTGGCATTAATTCTGCCATCTTAATCAAGTATTCTTTAGAATTATTCCATTTTTCGAGAAAAGCCTTTTTAGGTGTTATTTCTTGAGATACTACAGGAGCAGTTATAAGTAAGAAAAATAAAAAACTTTTATATACCATTATTCTTTAATTACATCGTTCATATATACTTCTAATGCTTTCAATTCTTTATCACTAAACCTTTCTAAAAGCACGAAATTTGTTTTCATCACAGCATAATTTTCTGGATCAACTATTGGGTCTTGTTTTTGACGTAGGAAATTAATTATATTCCCATTTTTTTCTTTATAAATCTTCACAATCTCCTTAATACTGGGGCCTATAGATTTTTTATCTACTCTATGACAGGAATAGCAGTTTCCTTTGCCCTTATATAATTTTTCTCCCAGTAAAAACTCAGAAGATACCTTCCTTTTTTCACCACCGATCATAATACTTTTTTTATCTGGTTTTTTATTGGATTGACAACTCAATAGCATCAGTGTCATTACACATACAAATAGTATACTACTCCTCATTACCTCTATTTTCAAATTCTTAGTAAATAAAAATTAACATGAATTTATTTATATAGCTTATCGATGTCTCTCTTAAACCTCTCCAATAGATCTCTGGAGAAACTGGTTATGACCTTTTCTTCTTTTGCACTAATTCCATCGCTAACCTCTGCAATTTTAGTTAATGCATATATCAAAAAATCATATTCTTTGTCTGGTCCATTGTCATAAAACACTTCCATCACCTTTTTATAGAGTGTTTCTATATCGTTTTGATTTCTATTTTCATAATCAAAAGACCATTTTATCTTTTCCCCCTCAGGATGTGCTTTCAAAATTTCTTCTAGCGTTGTCACTTCTTTTTTTTGTATAAGCCCATCACTCATTGCAATTACATATAGCAATTCTCCAAAAGTTCGATACAAAATTTCCTTGCTTACCATACTACACTTTTTTTATTTACAATACTATACTTGGGGTAAACTTATAAGCAATATTTTATAAGCTTATACTATACAAACCTTCAAAAAACGAACTATATTATAAATGTTATCCTAAAAGTTTTACTACATCTTTTGCAAAATAACTAGCAATAATTGTAGCCCCTGCTCTTTTAAAAGCAATAATCTGCTCCATCATGATAGTATCATGATCTAACCAGCCCTTTTCTGCAGCTGCTTTTAACATAGCATACTCTCCACTTACCTGATATACTGCAACTGGTACATCCACAGCATCACGTACATCTCTTACAATATCTAAGTAAGCCAATCCCGGTTTTACCATTACAATATCCGCGCCCTCTTCAATATCCATTATAGTTTCTTTCACCGCCTCATCACGGTTACAAAAATCCATTTGATATGTTTTCTTATCTCCAAAACCTGGTGCAGAATCTAATGCATCTCTAAATGGCCCATAAAAACCAGAAGCATACTTGGCACTATAGCTCATAATGCCTGTATTCTTATAATTTTCTTTTTCCAATAACTCTCTGATGGCAAGAATTCTACCATCCATCATATCACTTGGAGCGACAAAATCTGCTCCTGCTTGTGCATGAGATAATGACATTTTAGCTAATACTTCACAGGTTGGATCATTTACAATATACCCTTCTTCTACAATACCATCATGACCGTATGAAGAATATGGGTCTAATGCTACATCAGTCATCACTAACATGTCTGGCACGGCTTCTTTTACTACTTTAATAGCTCGCTGCATTAGACCGTCTGCATTTATTGCTTCTGTGCCCTTATTATCCTTTAGATTATCCGGTACTTTTACAAAAAGTAATACCGCTTTTAATCCCATACTCCATAATTCCTTAACCTCGCCTTTAAGGAGATCAAGACTATATCTGTAATAATTGGGCATTGAAGCAATTTCTTGCTTTACATTTTTACCTTCTACAACGAAAAGAGGAACTAAAAAATCATTTGGTGTAATAACTTGTTCTCTAACCAAGGATCGAATTGCCCCTGTTGTTCTTAACCTTCTATTTCTACGTAATTGATACATGAATTTCTTTTGATGAACTCATTTATAAGAGGCGTAAATATACCAATATATCCGTTATTGATTCAGATTTTATCACAGAACTAATTACCATAATGATGCGTTAATAAATATTATATCAATTCTGTAACAAAACCTTAACATCATCTACTAACTAATAAGTAGACTCATTTTGGTCTTATTTTTAAACTAAAGATCAAAAGGAATTGACCTAAATATTATTTGAATTAAGAACCTATGCTTAACATAAAAAATCTTAATAAAACGTATCCTAACGGAACTAAAGCACTTAATAATGTGACTCTCACTTTAGAAAAAGGGATGTTCGGTTTGTTAGGGCCTAATGGTGCTGGAAAATCTACTTTAATGAGAACTATTGCCACATTACAATTGGCAGATACTGGATCTATCAATTTTGATGGTATTGACGTTTTTAAACAACCTGAGGAACTGAGAAAAGTATTAGGATATCTGCCTCAGGATTTTGGAGTATACCCTAAGGTTTCTGCCGAAATGATGCTTAACCATATTGCCAAGGTAAAAGGTATTACTAATAAAAGTGAACGAAAAGGATATGTTGCAGACTTGTTAAATAAGGTAAACTTATACAAATTCAGAACTCGCAATCTAGGTGATTATTCTGGAGGTATGCGACAACGATTTGGTATTGCTCAGGCATTAATAGGTAATCCTAAATTAATTATTGTTGATGAACCAACAGCGGGACTAGATCCATTGGAACGCAATCGATTTCATAATTTATTAAGTGAATTAGGAGAAAATGCAGTGGTGATTTTATCTACACATATAGTGGATGATGTGACAAACTTATGTAAACATATGGCTGTCTTTAATGAAGGTAGAATACTTGCAGAAGGAAATCCGCAACAACTATCCAATACATTAAATGGCAAAATCTATAAAACGCAAATTGAAAAATCTGAATTGGAGCGTTTTCAAAATGAGTATACAGTACTTTCTAATTATTTAAGAGGGGGTCAGTTTTTTGTAAACATATATAGTGATAGTGCTCCCGGCAGTAATTTTGAACAGGTCAATAACGGGCTGGAAGAGTTCTATTTTTATAGTATTAATCAGGAACAAGAGGCTTAAGTATGAAGGAAATATTCTTATTCGAACTCCAATATCGCCTTCGTAGACCCGCAACTTGGGTATATGCTGGACTGGGCATTCTAATGGCGGGATTATTTGCATATTTTCAGCAATCATCTACGGCACAATTCGTAAACAGTCCCAATAGTATTGCTGGTGTTATTGGTCCCATATCGATATTCTCCATATTTTTTTATGCAGCTATCATGGGAGTACCTATTTATAGGGATCAGGAACATAAAACAGCACAAACCTATTTTACTTTTCCTATCAAACAAAAATATTATGTTTTAGGACGGTTTTTAGGAAGTTATACCATTGTTACTTTACTTAATCTTTTTATAGTAATTGGCGCAATTATTGGGTTTTCTATGGGTGTGTTAGCAGACAGGCCTGATTATGGCGAATATGATGTATTCAACCTTTCTTCTTACTTACTTCCATTTATATTCTTATTACAAATCAATGCCATGCTTGTTGGCTCATTGTTCTTTTGCCTGATGGCTTTTTTTAGAAAAATGCCCATTATTTACTTAGGCGGAATTTGTCTTTTGGTACTATATGCACTATCTGGAAATTTACTAAAGGACATAGATTATCAATGGCTAAGTATATATTTTGATCCATTCGGAGCAAGAGCATTTAGTTTTGTTAAAAAATACTGGTCAATAAATGAATTGAATAACAATCAACTTCCTGTCCACGGTAAATTCTTACTGAATAGAATGATCTGGCTAGGAATTGGATTTCTTCTTTTTATAATTACTTTTTTAAAATTTGATTATAAAAAATTCCTTGTTTCAGGAGGCAAAACAAAAAAGGTAAGTAATGATACTTACACTCCTTCTGACTATACTTCAATTCAACAGGTATTTACCAATAAAACGGCTAGACAAAATTTATTTTCTCTAGCAAAGATTGAGTTTCTATCGATTATTAAGGATACTGTTTTTATTATTTTAATTATAATTGGTATCGTAATGTCCATTATTGGCCTTTATATGGACAATGACACTTATGGAACGCCTAATCTTCCGTTAACACGATTTGTGATCGAGATTATTGCCGGTGGTCTTTCTTTATTTTCTATTATCATTTTGGTAATATACGCTGGAGAAGCAGTCCATAGAACACGTAAAAATAAAACGTTTGTTTTCTATGATGCATTACCCATAAGTAATGGTAGTTTATATTTCTCTAAACTTGTTTCTCTAATAGGGATTTCTATCGTATTGACTTTTGCAAATATTGTCATAGGTGTTTTATTTCAAACATTCCAAGGGCATTTCAATTATGATCTGGGTATGTCAATTATATATAATTTTGGGTTGATTTTTCCTAATTTTTTGATTACAACACTATTAGCTTTCTTTATCCACGTACTGGTTAACAATAAATTCTCAGGCCATTTTATTGTTATCCTACTATATATCGGACTTCCTTTATTAGTGTCTTTAGGGTTTAAAAGCAATAATCCAATGGTAATTTTTGGTGATTCTACGCCATTTTTCCTTAGTGATCTTAATGGCTTTGGACATTATCTCAAAGGTACAACTGCACTGAATCTTTACTGGATACTACTTACCACTATACTTATGCTTATTGGTAAGCTATTCTGGACACGTGGATTTTTCTCTACGGCAAAAGAAAGATTAACCTTTGCCAAACGGCGTCTACATAGTAAAATGATTGCTACATTAACTATAACAGTTATTGCTTTTGCATCAATCGCCGGTTATAGTTATTATAACTTAAAAGTGCTTAATAGAATTGTAGACGGGGATTATTATAATAAAGTAACAGCAGATGCAGAAAAGAAATATTCGAAATATATCAATCAGGCACATCCTCAGGTAACAGATCTAAAAGCTTATATCGATGTATTTCCTAAAGAAAGAAATGTTAGAGCCAAAGGAGAGTTTAAACTAATTAACAACTACAAAACAGCAATTGACACTTTATTATTAGAAGTTCAATATCCCATTTCTGAAACGAAATTGGAAAACATTATCTACAATGGTACTGAATTAAAACCTGTTATTACGGATTCTATCTTTAGAGTGTATTTTTATAAACTACCACAACCGTTACAACCAAATGAAAGAGCCGAACTTACAATTTCAGTATCCGCAGATACTAAAGGTTTTGCAAATCAAATGGAAACTCAGGTATTATACAACGGTACTTTTTTAAACAACGATATTTTCCCAAGGTTTCACTTTGATAGAAGTCTAATGGATAATGGGATACGCAAAAAATACGGGTTAGAAAAATTGGATTATCTGTATCCTCCACGTACAGACTCTACTGCCTTAAAGAAAAACCTCTTTAATGAAGATGCAAACTATATTAATTTTGAAGCAGTAGTAAGTACTGCATCGGATCAGATTGCACTAGCTCCCGGAAAATTAGTAAAAGAATGGAAAGAAAATGACAGGGCATATTTTAATTATAAATTAGAATCTCAAACCGATTTATTTTTTAATGTCGTTTCGGCACGCTATGATGTAGAAAAATCAAGTTGGACCGTACCGAGTGGCAAAGAAGTTTCTATAGAGATTTATCATTCGCCTAAGCATAAAAAGAACTTAAAATATTTTATCGACGGTACCAAAGTTGCTCTGGACTATTGCTCTAAGAATTTCTATGAATATCCCAATTCTGTAATCCGTATTGTCGAGTTTCCTGCATATGCTACATTTGCACAATCCTTTGTAACTACAATTCCGTATTCAGAAGACTTTGGTTTCGCAGCTAATTTTGATAAAGCAGAGGATTTTAATTATGCATTTAGAGTTACTGCACATGAAGTAGCACACCAGTGGTGGGGACATTTGGTAACCCCAAGTAAAACATCCGGAGCTAATATTATTTCAGAAACCTTAGCAGAGTATTCTTCTCTAATGACTATGAGAAAAGAATATGGAGAAAATGGTATCAAGAATTTCCTTAAATATTCTCTTGATGCCTATCTAAGAGGTAGGGCGTTTAGTTTTAAACCAGAACGTTCTTTACTCAATGTAGAAACTGGTCAACATATCTGGTATCGTAAAGGGTCTATGATTATGTACGAATTACAGGATATCATAGGAGAAGAAAAAATTAATGCTGCCTTGCGCGATTTTGTCAATGAATATAAAAACTATGAAAAAGGCGTATATCCTACCTCTGAGAATTTATATGAAGTATTATACAATGTAGCACCTGATTCCCTAAAATATGCAGTAGAGGATGGTTTTAAAGAAATTGTTTTATATGAAAACAGAATTACCAAAGCAACCACCAAAAAACTGGACAATGAAACCTATGAAACAACTTTTACTGTAGATTCTAAAAAGATTTACTATGACGATAAAGGGAAAGAAAAACGTACAGATACGAAAACAAACTATATTGAAATTGGATTGTTTGGAGAAGATATCTTAGATGATCAAGAGGTACCATTAAAAAATCCTTATTATCTAAAAAGAAAATGGCTGCAACCAGGAGAAAATGTTTTTACAATTATTACAGATAAAAAACCTGAAAAAGCAGGTATTGATCCATATAATAAACTAATCGATAGAAACTCTAACGACAATCTAAGAAGAGTAGAAGATAAAACATAGTGGTACATCCTATTTTAAAAATAGGATTAGTTAGTTAAATTCCGAAAATCACGATACGAATGCGCTGTTTCTATCGTGATTTTCTTTTCTAAAGATGTATAGACTTCTATAAACTACCCTATATGAGTGGTGTAAATCCTAATTTTCAAGAATATATTTGTATTAAATCTATTTAGATAACTTATGGAAAAAAGCCTAGTCATTGTATTATACGATTTATGGATAAGACTACTCATCAGAATTCTTTTATAATAATACAAATGACTAAAATCTACTTAGTCCATTCATAAAAATTAGAACTTGAATTTAATTCGAAACCTGCACGAGGGTATAAGCTGTTTCCTATATCATTTGATTTTTCTGTTTCTAAAAACATCCCAAAAGCACCCGTATCCCGAACCAATTCTTTTGCTCTATCAATTAATTTTATAGATATTCCCTTACCTCTATACGCCGAGTTTACAAACAGATCATTCAGTAACCAGAGTTTTTTCATTCTGGTAGAAGAAAACAGAGGATATAACTGAACGAATCCGACAAGTGTACCTTCATACTCACATACAAAAACCTCAGAATCTTTTTGTGATAACCTTGCGGACAAAAATGATTTTGCTCCTTCTATATCAGATTCTTTCCTATAAAAAACTCTATACTGATCAAACAATATTGAAACTGAATCAAGGTCAGTTACTTCTAATTTTCTAATATTCATTATTTCCCATTTTTATGATATTCTGCAAAGATATATATTAGTAGCTCCCATAATCTCGTAACACACTACTGGACTATTCTGTTTTTATATCATGGTCTATTATATAAGTATGTGTTTTAATCAACAACCTTGTAGCAAGCTCGCGAGGCATACTTCCGAAACCTTCATTTTGCTTTCAAGGCAAGTCATGGGGTAAATAGGGATTAAATGTGAGATGTTTATAGACATATACAAAACTGTTAATCACACTACTGAAGTTTACTAAGTAAAAATAAATACTTATTTTTAACTGAAAACAAAATTACACACTACCAACTTAGCTTTTAAATATTATTTCCTACAACAGAACTAAAAAAAATGAAAGCCGCTATTCGTCTTAAATATGGTTCTCCTGACACCATTAAAATTATGGAAAGTGATATCCCAACACCTAATAAAGATGAAATCTTACTTAAAGTTCATGCTACCACTGTGAATAGGACGGATTGTGCCAATCTAACGGCCAAACCATTTATTATGAGATTTGTTTTAGGTTTTTTGAAACCCCGAAAAACAATTTTAGGTACTGACTTTGCTGGTAGCGTTATTGCAAAAGGAAGCGATGTAAAACGATTTAATATTGGAGATAAACTATTCGGATTCGATGATATGGGTGCTAGTTCTCAAGCAGAGTACATTATCGTATCCAAAGATGGAAACATATTACCCATACCAGAGAATATTGATTATAAAAAAGCCGCCGCAAGTATTGAAGGAGCTCATTATGCATACACTTTTATCCATAAAGTAGTTATTAAACCTGGGCAAAAAATTCTTATTAATGGAGCTACTGGAGCTATTGGTTCTTCTTTATTACAGTTTGTCAAACAATTTAATGTAACAATAACTGCAACTTGTCATAAAGAAAATATTGAACTCATTAAATCTCTAGGAGCGGATAAAATATATGATTACACTACAGAAGATTTCACTAAAGATCAGGAAAAGTATGATTTTATATTTGATGCTGTGGGCAAAAGTACCTTTAGAAAATGCAAGCCTCTACTCACACACAATGGTATTTATATATCTTCGGAAGTTGGTTCTTTTGCGCAAAATATTTTTTTTGCCTTAACAACCCCTATTATTAGTAATAAAAAAGTAATATTTCCAAAACCATTTCGTATTAAACAAACAATGCCCTATATATCCAACTTATTAACTAAAAATACATTCACTCCATTAATCGATAGAGAATATTCATTAGATACTATTCCTGAAGCTTATGAATATGTTCTCTCAGAAAAAAAGATCGGAAACGTAATCATTACCATATAGATGAAAAAAAACATCCTCTTCCTAATAGTATTCTTAGTATCAATTACCAGTTATTCACGACTAAAAACAATCCATGTTTTCGTAGCTCTATGTGATAACAAATTTCAAGGAATAGTTCCTGTCCCAGAAAAAATTGGAAATGGAAAAGACCCCAAACTCAATTTATATTGGGGAGCAGGATATGGGGTGAAATCATATTTTAGATTAAAAACAAAAGATTGGAAAGTAGTAAAACAACTAAAATCTTCCAATCCTTATATTTTAGACAGAATAGTGTTTAAACATGCTACCAAAGAAGTTTATTTACTGGCAGATGCATATGATGGTGAACAAATCAAATCATGTATTGAGGACTTTTTAAAAGCTTCTAATACTCAAAACCCAATAAAAATCAATACAGGTAGTAAAGAATTATCTTTTGGAGGTGCTGCGGATTTATTAGCATATGTAGGCCATGATGGGTTGATGGATTTTGAAGTGGATATAACCTATAATAAGACTCCTTCAAAAAAGAGGGACGTTATCATATTAGCTTGCTATAGTAGACTCTATTTCTCTCCAGAAATCAAAAAAGCTAATGCAAACCCTATCCTATGGACAACACATTTAATGGCTCCAGAGGCATATACATTAAAAGCTGCCATAGATGGGTGGATACATAATGAAACCGGGAAACAAATAGACGAAAGAGCTGCCCAATCGTATCATAAATATCAAAAATGTGGTATTAAAGGAGCACGAAATTTATTTACGACTGGCTTTAAAAAATAAATAAATCCAATCCAACAAACATTACTTTGGCATAATTTTAGGGATAGTATGGCATAAAAATGTTCCATTATTTGTAACAAACGACCTCTAATCCTCGTCTTCTGAATAATAATCATTCAGATAAGCAACCTTATCCTATAAAACAATGTCTATAAGAGTAGAAGTTAATCATCAATCAAATTAATTATGAGATATCATACATTCATTATACCCTTTCTTTTTTCATTCATCTCATTATTACAAGCCCAAACCATATCCTCCAAGGTAGTTGATAAAAACACAAATGAGCCCATACCTTATGCTACCATACAATTATCAGAGCATAATGGAATTATAACAAATGAGCAAGGGAGGTTTAGTTTTACAATAGATGAACAATTATCTAAATCAGATTCTGTATATATATCTTCTATGGGCTATGAAAAGGTTGGAATAGCTCTAAATAACATCACCGACAGCATCATCTATATCGCTCCTAAAGCTATTGAACTAAAAGGAGTATTTATTTCTAACAAAAATCTTACTATCGATGAAATCATGGATAATGTAGAGGGAAAGCTAGATCAAAACTATAGCAAAGACCTTTCTCATAAAAAACTTTTTTTCAGACAATCAGATTTTAGTGACTTTAATAAATTTGATATCGAATTTAAAAAATCAACGATCGAGGAATTTAATAAAAAATTCATTGATAGTGTCATTTCTATTATCCCTAAGAAATCTGCTTATTATACAGAAACGCTGTGCGATTTATATGGCAATTTCGAAAAACAAAAACTTAATATCATAAAAGGAGCCGAATTATATGATAAAAGTAATGATGGGTCTATGGATGCCTTATCGGAAAAAGTAGAGAGTATCCTGAAAAAAAATGTAAAGCCTAACTCTTATTTAAAGATCAAATCTGGTTGGATATTGAGTACTAAAGTACAAATGGATTCTATTTTTGAAAATGATGAAGAAGTTGCAGCCGTAAAAGATGGGATGGATACATCAAATAAAAAAGAAGAAAGTTATTTTCTTAAAAGCCGAAAATCTAGATTACAAGATCTTTTCTGTGGTATGTTTTTTATGGAAGATGTTAAACTAAATTTTATTGAAAAATCAAACAGGTATAATTTTGAATTAATAGACTACTCGACTATTGATGATAATAGTGTATATATCATCAATTTTACGCCAAAAGGAGGAGCTGATTACAAAGGAACCATATACGTAAACACAGAAGATTTTGCCATTATTAGAGCTGATTATGAAAATATTAAAAACCTAAAAAGCATTAAATTATTAGGGATTAGTTATAAAGATTATCTCTACAAAGGAAAAACAATTTTTACGAAGGGAATAGATGGTAAATACAGTCTTAGATATATGGAAAAGACACGAGGTAACCTTTTTGGTCTCAAACGACCTCTAAAAATTATTGAAAAAAATAAATTCGTAAAAGGAAGACGTAAACAAAATGAATTATCTCTGGATTTGGATATTGGCGCAATTCAGGTTACCAAAAACGAAATAGTGGTCTTTGATTCTCAACCGCTTACAGAAACCGAATATGATAACAGTAAAGAAAATAAAACTATAAAACCGCAATACCTCTCTAAATATGATCCGGAGTTTTGGAAAGGATATAATATTATTGAACCAAATACAGCAATAAAACAGTTTACATCGGAAGAAGAGGAAAGCTAATTTTTTTTAGTATACTCCATTTAGAATACAAATATCTGTCATCATTTTTCTTAATGATTATTTTTTAATACTATTTGTCTTTGCGTTAATCATCAATCAACAACCTCGGAGCAAGCTCACAAGATAAGCTTCCGAAATCATCATTTTCTTTTCAAGACAAGTCTTGGAAAATCATACAATTTACGGATAAGAATTTCGCAAAAATAATTGCAAAGATTTTTTCTCGAAATTTTTATTCATTAACCCTCAATAAGGGATTAATACGATTTATGGATAAGAAGTTCGTATAAAGAGTTTGAATTATCTTGCACTATATGCGAAAGTTTTATGCGTAAATCGTATAAAACTAATATAAACTTAAAATGATAAACCTAAAAAGCTTTCCCGTTTTAAAAGGGAATAGATTTGATTTAGTTGAAATCAATGAAACTCACCTAGAAAGTATATTTGAATTATATAGCGACCAAGAGGTCACAAAATATGTGGATATAATTCCTTTAAAAAATAAAACAGAGGCCAAAAAAGAGATCAAATTTTATCAAAGACGTTTCCAAGATACTATTGGAATTCGTTGGGGTATAAATTTAAAAAACCAAACAAAAATAATTGGAACTTTAGGCTATAATAAAATAATTACTGGACATAAAGGCAGAATTGGTTATGATTTGCAACCTAAATATTGGGGAAAAGGAATCATGACTGAAGCACTACAGCTTATACTACATTATGGATTTAATCAATTCGATCTACATAGAATAGAAGCAGAAATAATGCACGGAAATATAAACTCTGAAAAACTACTCACCAAATTACAATTTAGAAAAGAAGGAGTTTTAAGACACTGGATGCGATGGGATAATAATTTTTATGATATAACAATGTATTCTTTATTAAAATCTAAGAATACGGTATAAAATTAGTAGCTAATTAGTATACTTGTAGTAGTATGTTATGTATAAAGACTAGTATAATGCTAAAAAACATGAATGTCTTTAAAGTTTTAATACTCCCTATATGGATATTGATGTCATCAATACCCATTATAGCCCAAACGATTCGTTCTAAGGTGGTGGATGAAAAAACAAACAATCCCATCCCCTATGCTACTGTACAGATAGGAGAACATCAGGGTGTTGTAACGAATGAAGAAGGAGATTTTAGTATCGCACTTGATAGAATCACATCAGAAACAGATTCCATATATATTTCTTCTATGGGATACGAAAAAGTAGGCATTTCACTGCAAAGTATTACGGATAGCATCATTTACATAAAACCAAAAGCAATCGAGTTAAAAAGTGTATTTATTTCTAATAAAAACCTTACCACTGAAGAAATCATTGATCATATAGAAGATAATTTAGAAAAGAATTATCGAGACAACCTTACTAAAACCAAGCTGTTTTTTAGGGAAACCAATACCAGTTATATTAAGAAATTAAATCTCAATTTTAAAAAGTCTACTATTCAGGAAATTGATAAAAAACTAGTAGATAGTATATCCAGAGTAATACCAAGAAATTCGGTTTTCTATGCTGAAGCGCTATGCAATTATTATGGAAATGTGGATAAGCAAAAACTACACGTTATTAAAGGAGCTCGATTATATGATAAAAATAATGGAGGATCCATGGAATCCATTTTCAAAAAAATGGAAAAAATATTCAGGGCCAATGTAAAACCAGATTCTTATCTAAAAATTAGATCGGGACTTTTTAGTCAAAAAGTGCAAGTTGATTCAATCCTAACAGCAAATGAAGATGCTTCGGATATTGTGGATGGTCTGGATGATTCTAAGGAAAATTTCTTTTTTAGATCAAGAAAAATGAACCTTAAAAACTTATTCGAAGAAACATTCTTCCAGTCTGGGGCTAAGTTAAACGTAATTCGTAAATCTGGGAGGTATATTTTTGAAGATGCCGACTATACAATACTAGATGATATAGGAGTCTATGTTATCCGTTTTTCTCCTAAAAGACGAGGAGATTTTAAAGGTACTTTATATGTCAACACAGAGGATTTTGCGGTTATTAGAATTGATTATCAAAATGTAAAACAATTACGGAAGTTTAGTTTATTGGGTGTTAGTTTTGAAGAAAACGGATATCGAGGCACCTCTATTTTCTCTAAAGGAAAAGATGGAAAATACGGTGTACGGTTTATTGAAAAAATAACTGAAAACAAATTTGGCATTGATAGACCCCTAAGTATTATTGAAAAAAACAAACATGTAAAAGGGAAGCGAAAACAAAATCAATTATCTCTAGCTCTAGACATCATAAGCTATGCAAAGAATAAATATGAGGTTGTTGTCTTTAATACCGAAACGATATCAGAAACTGCATATACTACAAGTAAAGAAAATAAAAATGTAAAATCTACTTACTTATCCAGTTATGACCCTAATTTCTGGAAAGGACATACCATTATAGAACCAAATGCGGCCATTAAAGGGTATCGAATAAAAGAAGAAGAACAATAGCAACTATTTAAGCTTAAGCGTTTTTATCAAAGCCTCAAAATAAAAATCTTCTTGTTCAGGAATAATCGTGGACTTATATGCTGTATTCTTTATGACATAATACGAATGAGTTTCTTTATCCAAACTCTTGGAATGTAGATTTACTATGTTTTGTATAAAATTATTGATCAGAAGTACCTCATCATACGTTACTTCTCTTCTAACGGTCGGTTTATCGCTTTTATATACGAGATAATCTTGCCTAAAACTAAGTGATTCCTTATCCCCTTTTATATTATGAAATTCAAAGGTAAAATCTTTAGAAGCAAATATTTTATTAATCGTATCTACATTAGGTGCTACCTCACGGACACAACTAATAGCAGTAAGAATGAAAAAGGCGAAGCGTATTCTATACATAATAATTGATTTTTTTCGTTTTAATACCAGGTCTTAAAAGAAATGACTGATTAAGATTATTATACCTTTTAGTTCAGAAAAAAAATAATTCAATTCAGATTACAGTAGTTTTATATAAGGATGGTTAACGATTATGTATTAAATGTATTACTATTTTTTTACTCTGTCAATCAAAATTATAATTTGGAATACGAGAATTATAGAGCATAAAAAAAGCATTGGCTACGCATATCTGCCAATGCTCCTTTTAATTCTTTATTTTTTATAGAACTTTCTAGTTTGCTGCTAATAATCGTTTAATTGATTTTTCGAAATCTACATTCGCTATGTTACTCACTAACAACCCTATTCCACCAGTTTTATGAGCAACAATATATTCGGTCTCATATTTTTTGTTCTTTTTATGAGCTTTCAGATATTTTAATTTAACAATTTTGGAAGTTGGTGTAAAGAAAAATCTACCATGTATCCTTTTAAATTTTACTTCCTGTTTAGATGATTCGTCTTTTAATTCTTTACTTAGTACATCAACTACAATAGCAGCTCTCTGTTCATCTAACTGATAATAAATACACTCATAAATAAATACGTAATTTTCTACATTTTTATCATCGACAAATATTTGAAACTCTACTTTTTTATCTTCGATTTTTTGTAATTCTTCTAGAGCAATATTCTTAAACTTAGGTTTATCAAGAGAGTCTAATCGTTTCTTAAACTCTTCTGGAGATGTTTTAGAATAACCATCTGCCAACAAAATGGTATTCTCTCGAAACTCAATAATGCTGCTCTTCGAGAATTTAGCAGCTTTCGATTTTTTCTTTCCACTTAAAGGATTGTCACATCCAATTAGCGAAATCAAAACAAGGAATAGTAAAAATTTTTTCATAAGGATATAGGTGTTAATTCAGTTTAACATACTAGTAACAAGCCCCCTAAGATGATAGCAAGGTAATGAAAAAATATTAAAATACAACCATTAATCGTGTTTTTAAGTCGTTTCAGCTGTTATATTCATTGGTTTTGTAGGTTTTATATGATATATCAATGTATTTTATAATACTATATTATCATTTTTAAGTACTATATTATCATTGTCAATGCATGTGAAAAATTAAACATTTTGTGAATCAAACATTACATCTTATAAAATCAGTATCGAAAATCTATTTTTCAGCCCTCCAATCACACCCAATTAATTGGCTTTTTCAGTACTTCAACTAATCGTTCTTCTTCGCTTCCACTCTCTGGATGATGATCATATCTCCATTGAACATTCGGAGGTAAACTCATAAGAATGCTTTCTATTCTTCCATTTGTTTTTAGGCCAAATAATGTCCCTTTATCATGGACCAGATTAAACTCTACATATCGTCCTCTTCGGATTTCCTGCCAATCCTTATGAGTTTGTGTATATGCTTCATTTTTTCTTTTTTCTACTATGGGTACATATGCTTCCAGAAAGCTATTTCCAACTTCGGTAACAAAGTCGTACCAATTATCCATAGACATTTCTGATGTGGCCTTACAATAATCAAAAAACAAGCCTCCAACACCACGTCCTTCTTCCCGATGTGCATTATAAAAATACGCATCGCATTTCTTTTTATACAAAGGATAAAACTCTGAATTATGATTATCACAAGAAGTTTTACATATCTGATGAAAATGCATCGCATCTTCATCAAAGAGATAATATGGTGTTAAATCCTGTCCTCCACCAAACCAACTATCTACAACTGTTCCCTCTTTATCATACATTTCAAAATACCTCCAATTAGCATGTACTGTAGGAACCATTGGACTTTTAGGGTGTAAAACCAGCGACAAACCGCAAGCAAAAAAATCCACATCTCCCACATTAAAATAACTTTGCATCGCTTTTGGCAACTTTCCATGAACCCCAGAAATATTTACGCCACCTTTTTCGAAAACATCTCCGTTTTCAATTACTCTCGTTCTACCTCCTCCACCTTCTTTACGTTTCCAGAGGTCTTCCAAAAATGTTGCCTTACCATCAACCTCCTCTAATTTAGAGGTAATCGTATCCTGTAAATCCTGTATATATTGATAAAACTTTTCTTTCATGTATTTAGTCATTAGTTTACCCTCTATTCTTTAGCTATTTTCGAGGTTTGTGAAGAAGTCTCCGTAGAAAATATTCCTTCTTTATCCAAAATCTTAATCGTTTCTGTGGAGGCAGCTACTACTGAAATTGGTAGTGTTATAATAAAACCCAGTACTGGAATAAACAACATTGCCATAAATACAATACCATTACCAATTGCCATACCTCTATGTCTTTTTACAAAATCAATACTCTCTTTATATGTAAAGTGTCGTTCCATAGTATAATCCATATTACCAAAACCCACATAATATGCCTGTACTAAAAATATTAATATTGTTGCAACGATTCCAATCACTGGAATAAAGCTTAAGACAACCAGTGGAATTACAAAAACCAATTCTCTCAATAGATTCCTGATGTTGATTCGAATACCCCTCATTAATTGCTCTCTAAAAGTAGTATTGCGATGAGAATGATTCTGATGATTCAGAAGATGAGCTTCTACCTTTTCTGAAACCGGGCTCATAAAAGGCGCAGATAATGCCATTACAATATGTTTATACAATACAAGCCCTATAGCCAATATTAAAAAAATACTAAGGTATTTACTGATAACACCAAATGTCTCTGAACCCCATTCCCATATCCAAGCTTTGGCAATTAAAGCTCCCAAAGGATCTGATAAAAACCATGATAGACCCAAAAAAATAATTCCTGTTATAAAGCTAATTAGAATCGGAATCGTAAAATACTTCCATAACCCTAATTTTGATATTAAACCAAATGCTCCAAAATAAGCCTTAATTCCATTAATTATATTTTTAATCATAATAATTATAATTATAGATTGATTACAATGGTATTAGTAGTTAATTAATGATTTTCGTTTCAAAGACGCAAAAATTTTATTGATGTTTTTTGAAAAATAGTTCCATATCGCAGTTATTACTTAGACTTTACCCTCTATATATCAACCAGTATGTTATATTTTTAAAAATTATACAAGTATATTCCCGTAGTATTATTTTATTTCATTTTACTCAATATCTCTTTTACAGAAAAATCATCTTTAATCTCTAAAGTTTTTTTATAATTTAAAATCGCATTTATTGTATCTTTTTGAGAAAAATAAAAATCTCCTAAATCTTTATACACAGTTGCACTTTCTGGATAATATTCTTTATTCAGTTCAAACACTTCTCTAGCTTGATTAGGTTGTTTATGATAATTCAATAACATATACGCATTAGAACTAATCCATTCTTCATCTGGATAAAAAGAATATCCTATCCTTTTAGATACAGAATCAAAATGTGTTTTTACCAAATTAGCAAATCTGTCTTTTGGTACTTGAGGGATAAAATATTTAGTTCGGTACTTATGTTCTGCCTTAAACTCGAACCAAGAATAAAAAAAACGTAATCCATCTACCTCTCCGAGAAATGCAGTACTTCCATGAGTGTCATTTTCATAATATTTCCATTTCATATTCAAATTAGTATTTGAACTATTTATTTGTTCCACAAGCTTAAGTGAATGACGCACATACCGATTAGCTCGAATTGTATCTTTTTTTATACTTTCTAAATCAGTTTGATAAGTTGCGGTATTAGCTATGGCAACATAAAGATTTTTATATTTCAGTTCTTTTCCTTCTATTTTATACTTTGGATTACTAAGAAATAAGTTATTGTCAAAATAAAGACTACCATCTATTAACAAATAATTATTAAACATTTCCGGATGATTTGTCAATGCATTCATTACCGCCAATCCTCCAAAAGAATGTCCTATAATCGTTCTGTTTTTAGAACCAAAATAATTTTGTTCTACGTATGGAAAAAGTTCTGTTTTAATAAACTCTAAAAACTTGTCTCCTCCTCCAAACTGTTCTGGATTTCCTTCTGGTGTTGGAGAGAAGTCCATCATTCTGCTATTAGAATCAATGCTTTCAATTCCTACGACAATCATTTCCGGAAGAATTTTTGTGTCATTCATTTCACTATATCTCTTGAGCATTCCTACAAAAGAAACAAAATTATAGTCTCCATCTAATAAATAAACCACTGGATATTGATTTCTTCGCCGTTTAGAACTTTTCGCACTTTCTGGAAGGTAAATTACAAGTTTTCTCTCTTGGTCAAGTATTTTTGAATATAACGAGTCAATTAACCCTACTTCGATACCTTTTTTAAGTGTTTGATTATCTCTTTCTATTACTTTTTGCTGTTCTTGCTTGGTACAGGAAACAATACTTAATAATAAAAATAAAAATGGTTTAAGTTTTTTAATCATGAAATGCCAGGTTTTTCGCTTATACTAGGACCTATCAAATAAACATATAAGAAATACTAAGATCATAGATTTTTATAGATTAACTCTCAATAAAAACTAATTCTTCATAATATCGATCAATATCATCAATCGCAGCAACAAATTTCGCAGAAGGAATCTGTTCTTTTAGAAATGTTACTATTTCTTCCTGAGAATAATTTTTTATATCTCTAAAATAACCTCTTCCAATTCTGTTATTATGCAAGTCCATTGCTGTAGCCAATACTTTATTAGGAGCTAATTTTTCATGTAAATCGGTTACTTTTTCAGCCCAAATAATGGATTTTGTAACACTGTTACAGGACTCAAAGACTTTTTTACAGATTAAAACATTCCATAATGCATGTCTAAAAGCATTTTCAACTCCATTTTTATGATGCTCCTTTCCGTAAAGCTCATTACAAATAGACATGGTCTCCTTCGTAGCATACAAAATTGGAAAAATATAAGTGGGTCTTTGGAGCATCAAAAAAGCCAATCTAATTAATTGCCAAAAATTAAATCTCTGAACAATACTCCTAATTTTCATTGCCTACACCTTATATTCTTTTACAGCGTCTACAAAAGCTTTGGCATTTTCTACAGGAATGTTTGGTAAAATACCATGTCCTAAATTAGCAATATATCTGTCTTTCCCAAACTCATCAATCATTTGCTTAACCATCTTCTTAATATCAGATGGAGGAGATAATAATCTGGAAGGATCAAAATTACCTTGTAATGTTATCTTTCCGCCAGAAAGGTAGCGAGCATTTCTTGCAGAACAAGTCCAATCTACTCCAAGTGCAGCAGCGCCCGATGTAGCCATTTCCTGTAATGCAAACCAACATCCTTTTCCAAAAACGATGACTTCTGTTTCTTCCTTTAAAGCATCAACAATTTGCTGAATATATTTCCACGAGAATTCTTGATAATCCACTGGAGATAGCATCCCTCCCCAACTATCAAAAACCTGCACAGCATTTACACCTGTTGCTACTTTCTTTTTTAGGTATGCAATAGTAGTGTCCGTAATTTTCTGAAGTAGCTGATGTGCCGCTTCTGGTTGTGTAAAACAGAATCCCTTTGCCTTATCAAAATTCTTTGACCCCTGTCCTTGCACTGCATAACACAAAATCGTCCAGGGAGATCCTGCAAAACCTATTAATGGAACTCGGTTATTTAACTTCTCTTTAGTCATTGTGATAGCATCCATCACATACCCAAGCGTTTCATCAATATCTGGTACAATAACTTGATTCACATCGGCCTGAGATCGTATTGGGTTTGGTAACCAAGGACCAATACCATCTTTCATTTGTACCTCAATATTCATAGCTTGTGGAATAACCAAAATATCACTAAACAAAATAGCAGCATCCGGACCTATAATATCTATTGGTTGTACTGTAATTTCCGAAGCTAATTCTGGGGTTCTACATCGTGTAAAAAAATCATATTTCTGTTTTAATGCCATGAACTCTGGCAGATATCTTCCCGCCTGACGCATCATCCAAACTGGTGGACGATTTACTGTTTCTCCTTTTAACGCCCTAAGAAATAAATCGTTTTTTATCATATCCGTTTATCAAAGTATTTAACTGCCTGAACAATTACATTCTCTACAGTCGGTTTGTTTGCAACAATAATATTGTTAGTATATTTTTTAGCCTCTGAAGCTGTAGTATTTCCGATACAAAAGGCAACGCTTTTACCTGTATCATTGTGAGAAAAATAACTATCTACTCCTGATGGGCTAAAAAATAAGAGCCCATCAAAAGATCGGTTAAATTTTTTATGTTTTTTGTGCATTTTATACACTATTCTTTCCTCTAATTGCACACTATTTTCTTTTAGAATCAATGGTAATTCATCTCTCCTGTGGTTCCCACATAAAAACAGAAAGTGTTCTTTTTTATACTTTTTTACTATACTCTCGGCCAGTTCCGAAGCATTTTGAGCCACTTCTATAACTTTATGACCATTTTCCTCTAGAAGTCTCTTGGTTTTATCACCAACACAAAAACAGTTTTGAGTTCTGAATTCTGTATTCCGTATAGCTTTTACAGCATTTTTACTCGTAAAAATTACATTTTCTATTTTGGGATAAAAGTTATCATCTAATAACTCTATTTCAATAGCGCTATATTCCACAAATCCAATACCTGCATTTAGTAATAACTCCTTTTGAGCTATTGATAATATCTTTGTGGACAGTATGCTGGATTGAGAGTTCAATTATTTTATTTTAGCTCCTTTTTAATTTCTCTCATCAATTCTATTCCTCCGCCGGTCAATACTTCCTGAGCGCACATTGTACCAAAACCTTTTCTATCTGCCACTGTACTAGTTTTTGTAACTTCTATCTTAGTTTTACCATCAATACTAAATAGTACACCAGTGAAGTCAATCTGATCATCTTTGATCGTAGCCAAAGCTCCAATTGGTGCTGTACATCCTCCTTCTAACTCCCTTAGGAACTCTCTTTCTATATGTACACATATCTCCGTATCCTTGTGGTTAAGATTAGATAAAGCTTCCCGACAATAACTATCTTTTTCTTTTGCTACGACTAACATTGCACCTTGAGCTGGAGCAGGTATCATCCAATCCAGATCTATATATTCCTTAGGTAGTAGATTAATACGTTCTAATCCTGCTGCTGCAAAAATAGCTCCATTCCAATCACTATCGGTTAGTTTTTGCATTCTGGTATTTACATTTCCACGTAAATCAACTACTTTATGATTTGGGTATCTATGTAACCATTGCGCCTGTCTTCTTAGACTTCCTGTGGCAATTGTTCCATTACCTTTTAAAAACTGAATTCCCTTGTGTAGAAGAATATCTCTCACATTGGCTCGTTCTAAAATTGCAGCTTCTACAATCCCAGATGGTAAAGCAGTAGGAACATCTTTCATAGAATGTACAGCAATATCAATATCATTATTGATCATTGCTACATCCAAGGTTTTGGTAAAAATCCCGGTAATCCCTAATTCATACAAAGGTTTATCTAATACAATATCTCCAGTGGATTTTACTGGAACTAATGAGGTAGTATATCCTAAATTTTCTAACTGCTTTTGTACGGTATGTGCCTGCCAAAGCGCTAATTCGCTATCTCTGGTTCCAATACGAATTGTTTTAGCCACTATTACTATTTATTTTGTATTTGAAACACTTTCTGAATCAATTCTATACTTTCATTTGCAGAAGTATTTTCATCTTTAAGGTGACTGGCAAAATGGTTGGTAATTTTCTGAATGATGCGATCACTTATGATTGTTGCCTGTTCTTCATTAAAATCAGTTATTTTTTTTCGCTGAAGATTAATTTCTGCTTCTTTAAAAGATGACAATTTATTTTTCAACGCTTTTATAGTAGGGGCAAATTTCCTGGTTTCTAACCAACTATCAAATTCTGACCTTACCTCTTCAATAATACGTTCTGCATGTGGTATATGTTCTCTTCTTCTTTGTAAGGTAGTGTCTGTAATTTTAGACAAATGATCCATATGTACCAATGTGACATTAGGTAATTCGCCTACTTCTGTATCTACATTCTTGGGGATCGATAAATCTAAAATCAATAATGGCTCATCGGTTTCTACTATATCTTTTGTAACCGTTGGAGTTTGAGCTCCTGTGCCCACAATCAATACATCCGCATTATTAACTTCTTCTTTTAGGTTATCAAAATCCTTAACTACAAGGTTAAATTTCCCAGCTACCTTCTCTGCCTTATCTCTTGTTCTATTAATTAAGATAATATGATCATTCTTAGTATGCTTTATCAGGTTCTCGCAAGTATTTCGTCCTATTTTTCCTGTTCCAAAAAGCAAAATATTTTTATCCGATACATAAGGGACCTTAGCCAGAATATATTGTACAGCCGCAAAACTTACGGATGTAGCTCCCGAGGAAATTTCTGTTTCATTTTTAATCCGCTTACTTGCCTGAATGACAGCATTGGTCAATCGTTCTAAAAAAGGATTGATCATGTCTATTTTCTTAGAAGCTCTAAAACCTGACTTTATTTGGCCAATAATCTCAAAATCTCCCAGAATTTGACTATCTAAGCCTGTTCCTACTCTAAATAAATGTGCAACAGCTTTACTATTCTTATGTACATAAGCTACTTTCTCGAATTCTTCGACAGTACCATAAGTGTACTCGCACAATAATTTTATCAATTGAAATGGATGCTGGGCAAAACCGTATAGTTCTGTACGATTACAGGTAGACATCACGAGAAGACTTTCTATTCCCTCTTCCTTGGCTTGACTAAGAATAAGTGCTTTAGATTCTTCGTTTATACTAAAATGACCTCTTATTTCGGCATCAGCTTTCTTATAGCTAAGTCCGATTGCATAAAAATTAGTTCCTTTTGCGCGTAGGTGAGGCTCCATCCAGTTAACGATTTTTCCGTAGCAAAAATATCCCAGATAGACTTTAAAAAATAACGCTGGAAGATTTTTTAATAACGAAAAGAGTAGTTTATGCAGCCAAATATGTGAAAACAGGTAAAAACACCTATTTTTGTAGTAGTCTCAGTGATTGCAATATTCATTATATAGATTAATTCTAAATAAATAATCAGAACAGTTATGGAATTTCAATTAAAAAATAACGCTCCAGGAATTTTAGAAGAAACCAAGATCGAAGATGGTTTTCATATTCTTACGTTCCAAAACAAAACACTTGATAATCAAAGAATTATACGTGATATTAACAGCAATTATATCCAGTTTCATTTTAGTTTAAAAGGAAATATGCAGTTTAATTTTAATAATGGGAGTTATACATTGCCGCTCCAAGAAAATAAATCACTACTACTCTATAACCCTCAGAGAGATCTTCCAATGAATCTGGAAATGGAAAAAAAATCTTTATTAATTTCTATACTTATATCGATAAAAAAATTTCATTCACTATTTTCTAAAGAAGCTGATTACATTCCTTTCTTGGGAGAAGGTAATAGAGATAAAAAATACTATACTGATGCCGATATCCATCCATCTATGGTGGTTGTACTCAACCAAATAGTAAACTACAATCTCCATAAATCGATTAAACTACTATATTTTAAAGGAAAAGCCTATGAGCTACTAAGCCTATATTTCAATAAACCCGAAGATGCGGATATCGAACAATGCCCGTTTTTGGTAGATGAAGAAAACGTACTTAAAATAAAAAAAGCGAAAGAGATTATTATTTCCAAAATGGCCGAACCTCCTACATTACAAGAATTATCAAAAGAAATTGGACTACCTTTAAACAAGCTCAAAGATGGATTCAAGCAAATTTATGGAGAACCTGTCTATGCTTTTCTTTTTGATTATAAAATGGAAGTTGCGCGACAATTATTAGCTTCTGGCGCACACAATGTAAATGAGGTGGGGTTAAAAGTTGGCTACAGTACCGCGAGCCACTTTATAGCAGCTTTTAAAAAGAAGTTTGGAACTACTCCAAAAAAATATGTGATGAATCTAAGTTAATAATTACTCTACTTATTTTTTTACCGGAATCCCCACACCTTTCTGTAAGGAAACGATGGAATCATACATACCTTTATTTTCATCTTCAGCACCTCCTAAAACAGATACAAATTCAAAATGTTCTAATAATTCCAAAATAAAAGGTAACTTATCTTTTTCGACATCTACAATAATACGTTTCATCTAATTGCTTTTTAATACTTATAAAAGTACTAAAAAATAAGACACCTTAATTTTACCTTTGTAAGAATTTAACGTTGAAAACACCTTCTTAGCTTCTTTTAACAAACTTTACCTCTACCCTTCTTTTATTTCCCACCAAGGTCAAAGTTCTTGATATTACCATCATTAAGTCTTATTATATTTTTATGAGCAATCCATAGAATAGTTTGTATTTTTACGCTGCTAAAACAAAAACTATGAGTAAAGGCGTACTTCTCGTTAATTTAGGGTCTCCTGATAGCACAAACCCTAAAGATGTGAAGAAATATTTAGGTGAATTCTTAATGGACCCTAGAGTCATTGATGTTCCTTTATGGGCTCGAATATTATTAGTAAAAGGAATAATCCTTAATACCAGACCTAAGAAATCTGCAGCTGCCTATAAAAAAATATGGTGGGATGAAGGCTCGCCTCTAATTGTACTTTCCGAAAGGCTTCAGAAAAAAGTTTCGGATAGAACCTCCATTCCTGTAGGTTTAGCAATGCGTTATGGATCATTGAATATAAAAAAAGGACTTCAGGAATTACACGATCAAGGAGTAACCGAGGTGCTAATTATTCCATTGTATCCACAATTTGCCATGGCAACTACTGAGACTATTTTAGTACTTGCCGAAGAATTGAGAAAAGAGTTTTTTCCTAATATGCAGATCACTGATATCCCTGCATTTTACAATAAACAAGAATACATTGAAGTACTCTCTAACAGTATCGCCGAAAAAATTAAAGATTTAGATTATGAACATTTACTGTTCTCTTATCACGGAGTCCCAGAACGACACATTAGAAAAAGTGATATTAGTAATGGGAACTGTAAAATGGATGGAAAATGCTGCTTTAAAAAAGGATCCGTGCAGCATGAGTTCTGTTATCGTCATCAGTGTGAGATAACAACAGTACAAGTAGCCAAAAAATTAGGCCTCAAAAATGGTACTTATTCTACTTCTTTTCAATCCAGATTAGGTTTTGATCCCTGGTTACAACCTTATACCGATCGTACTATAGAAAGAATGGGAAAAGAAGGTATTAAAAAAATGGCAATTGTTACTCCGGCTTTTGTTTCAGATTGTCTGGAAACTTTAGAAGAAATCGCTATGGAAGGCGAAGAAATATTCCATGAGGTTGGCGGAAAAGAATTTACAACCATTCCTTGTATCAATGATCGCGATGATTGGGCTGATGTGTTAGCCAACTGGGTTAATGACTGGATTTCTGTTAAAACTGCCAAAGTGTAATGGCCAAAATCAGTTCTGAAGCTTTAGGAACACGACCAATAGGTAAATTACTTGTGCAACAGGCTGTTCCTGCTTCTATTGGTATATTGGTAATGTCCTTAAACATGATTGTAGATACTATCTTTCTGGGAAGATGGATTGGGCCTCTTGCCATTTCTGCAATTACAGTAGTGATTCCCATTACATTTTTTATTGGTGCAATTGGATTGGCGGTAGGAATCGGAGGTAGTTCTGTACTATCAAGAGCACTTGGCGCGGGTAACAAAGACAAAGCTTTACGCGTTTTTGGGAATCAAATTACCCTTACTTTTCTATCTTCGGGTTTACTTGCTATTCTGGGATTACTATTTCAGAATTATCTGATTGAATTTTTTGGTGCAGACGATTCTTTTAAAGATTTAGCCCTTTCTTACTACCGTATTGTGTTATATGGTATTGTAATGCTCGCATTGGCAATGATGGGTAATAGTGTGATACGAGCCGAAGGGCAACCCAAATTTGCTATGATTGCCATGATATTACCTGCAATTGGTAATATTTTTATGGATTATATTCTGATTAACCTATTAGGCTATGGAATGGAAGGAGCCGCTTGGGCTACATTTATTAGTTATGGGATCTGTTTTGGTTTTATTACCTGGTTTTTTATTGCAAAAAGTGAGTTGCGCTTAGTTCCGGAATATTTTAAGCTTAAGAAAAAAATTGTAAAAGAAATAAGCTCTTTAAGTTTTGTCACTTTAGCGAGACAGGCAACTATAAGTGTACTAACTATTCTACTAAATAATGTATTAATTGGATATGGTGATGCGCTGGATGTAGCCTCTTACGGAATTATTAGTAGGATGCTTATGTTTGCTTTATTTCCGGTGATTGGTATAAATCAAGGCTTTATGCCCATTGCAGGTTATAACTATGGAGCAAAAAAATACCAACGCGTACGTGAAGCAATTAATACCTCTATTACATATGGCGGCATTCTGGCAATTTGTATATTCACTATCATTATGATATTCCCAGAAAACTTTGTACTACTCTTTGTTAGTAATAAAGATAATCTGGATGCAGAAACCCTTGCCAATAATGCCGAAATTCTTAAACGCACTCCTTCTGCGTTAAGATATGTGTTTTTAGCAACTCCTGTTATCATCATACAATTGATAGGATCTGCCTATTTCCAATCTATAGGAAAAGCAGTACCAGCGTTATTATTAAGCTTAACCAAACAAGGGTTCTTTTTAATCCCTCTTATATTAATACTCCCTCCTTTTCTTGGAGTTTATGGTGTTTGGATCGCCTTTCCAATAGCCGATGTACTCTCTACTATTCTTACAGGGTATTATTTAAATAAAGAGGTACGAAAAACATTGACCAATGCAGATGTAACTTAGTGTAATTACTAGTTTTCTAAATTATTGCTGCCAAAAAAACAAAAACGAAGCATTACAACTTCACTTTTAGAACACTGCTCGTTCATCATACCATTTCTCAAATGAAATTACCGGCTAAAATTATTTCTTTTTAGGTGATTTTTCCCCGTTTAAATTATTTTTTCAACAAATTTTGAACCTTTATATTAGAAATCAATACCTTGCACCTTCATTGACTTTTTTATCAGTTTATGCTAGAATACTATAACTACATAAAAGCTTTGCACTTAATTTTTGTGATTACCTGGTTTGCTGGTTTATTTTATATGCCCAGATTATTTGTATATCAGATCGAAGCTTTTCACAAAGCTTCTCCTGAGAAAGAAATACTAGGTAAGCAGCTTAAATTAATGGCCAAACGCCTTTGGTTTATAATCACATGGCCTTCTGCTATACTGGCCACACTTTTTGCCATCTGTTTATTATTCATACATCCAATTTTTCTGGAGTTACCTTGGATGCAAGTAAAACTAGTCTTTGTACTATTGCTTTTTGTTTATCATATTAAAAGTCATCAAATCTATAAGCAATTACAGATGGATGTTGTAAAATGGACTTCTAATCAAATGAGAATATGGAACGAAGGATCAACCATCATCCTTTTTTCTGTTATATTTCTTGTGATTGTCCGTGATGCAGTAAATTGGATTTTTGGGGTTGTTGGAATTGTTTCACTTTCTATAGCATTAATGCTAGGTATCAAACTCTATAAAAGAATTAGATCAAAAAACCCAGATGCTTAATATCTAAATCCGTGAATCCTTTACCGAACACATTTACGACAAAATTAAATCGATCCATTATTATTAGGGAAGCTATTAGTAAAGATTGCAAAAAATTATTAGCGTTAAAACTTCAATATTTAAAAGAAACCAATTCTATTCCCCTTTTTGATTATGAATACACAAATTCTATAGCCGAAGAAGAAACTTTGATCAAAAAATATCAGAAAGAAAGGAATAGCACCTTGTTAGTTGCAGAAAACAACGGTCAAATAATTGGCAATATTGACCTTACAGGTAGCTGGAGAAAAAAAATGCAACATACAGCAGTAATTGGAATGGGAATCCACACCGATTGGCAAAATCAAGGTGTGGGCACTTTATTTTTGCAAAATGTCATTGATTGGGCAATTGAAAATCAAATTTTAAAAAATCTTTGGTTAGAAGTATACTCCACCAATACCGCCGGAATAGAACTATATAAGAAAATAGGATTCCAAGAGTCCGGTAGGATTCCTGGGTTTTTCCATGAAAATGAAACATATATTGATAAGATTACCATGTTTATCAATGTTTAAAAGGCACGGTAATCACTAGTTGTGATTCTTAAATTAGCGTTTACACGTTCAGGTCAGTACTTTTACTTATCTTCGTATAATTTTTTAAACGAGTAGCGTTATACGTATATGATTAAATCCATGACAGGTTTTGGGAAGTCTATTCTTCAGCTCCCTACAAAGAAAATTACCATTGAGGTAAAATCCCTCAACAGCAAAAACTTAGATCTCAACGCAAGAATTCCTTCTCAATACCGGGAAAAAGAACTAGAAATGCGTAATACTATTGCAAAAGCTTTAGAGAGAGGTAAAGTCGATTTCGGTCTGTATGTAGAAATTACCGCAGAAGAGACATCAACCCAGATTAATGAGGCTGTGGTTCAGGATTATATGAAACAATTAAAAACGATTCATTCCACTTCTGAAACTCTAGAGTTATTGAAAATGGCAATTCGAATGCCTGATTCCTTAAAAACTATACGTGCCGAAGTTGATGAAACGGAGTTTAACGCTATAAAAGGCGGATTGTCCGATGCTCTTGAAGCTATTGAAAATTATAGGATTGATGAAGGAAAAGCTCTTGAAAAAGATTTTATAATCCGTATTAATAATATAGGGGATTTACTTGAAAAAGTGATCCAAATAGATCCAGAACGAATCAAAGCAGTTAGAGAAAGATTGCACAAAGCTGTTTCTGAACTAAAAGAACAAGTAGATGAAAATCGTTTCGAACAAGAATTAGTTTACTATCTCGAAAAATTTGATATTACTGAAGAAAAAGTACGATTATCAAATCATTTAGAATATTTTACCACTACTATAAATACGAAAGATTCTAACGGAAAAAAACTTGGATTTATAACTCAGGAAATAGGGAGAGAAATAAATACTATTGGTAGTAAATCTAATTACGCTCCTATGCAACAACTAGTAGTGCAAATGAAAGATGAGCTAGAAAAAATTAAGGAACAATTGCTTAATATTCTCTAAAAAAGTAATACGTACTTATTTAAAAAACTATGACATGATCATGTTTTAGTTTTTTAAATAAAATATGAAGAGATTATTTATTGCGATTCCACCTTAAACCCATTGGAACACAACAAAAAATAAACAGATGAAACAGGGAAAACTTATTGTTCTTTCCGCTCCTTCTGGAAGTGGGAAAACTACCTTAGTTAAATATTTATTACACAAAGAAGAATTAAATTTAGATTTCTCAATATCTGCAGCTTCCAGAGAGCCACGGGGAGGAGAAATCCATGGAAAAGATTACTATTTTTTATCGCTTAGAGAGTTTAAAGACAAAATCAAAGCTGATGAATTTTTAGAATGGGAAGAAGTATATCGCGATAATTTTTATGGTACGCTAAAGAGCGAAGTACAACGTATTTGGGATAAGGGAAAGCATGTGATTTTTGATATTGATGTTGTTGGCGGATTGGATATTAAGAAAATATATCCAGATAGAACCTTAGCAATTTTTGTAAAACCTCCTAGTATTGAAGAACTAAAAATTCGTTTAAAAAAACGCAAAACCGAATCTGAAGATAAGATAAATATGCGTGTGTCTAAAGCCTCTACAGAACTAGCTACCGCACCTCAATTTGACGCTATTGTTACGAATGATGATCTAGAAAAAGCAAAAGCAGAGGTGTATCAATTAGTAAAGAAGTTTATTTTAGGATAGATAACACTATTAAAGTTGACTGCCTCAGGGTAAGCCAGGATGGCATTCGGCAAACCCAAAATTTTTGAATTTCGAGGTAAGTCTCGAAAAATTAAATTCCACAATGTGGATTAAAGAAGCCTTTTTATGAAAAAAATTGGATTATACTTCGGAACATTTAATCCTATACATATCGGTCATTTAGCGATCGCTAATCACATGGCAGAATATTCTGCACTTGATGAAATATGGATGGTAGTGACCCCACACAATCCTTTTAAGAAAAAGAGCTCCTTATTAGACAATCATCACAGGTTAGAAATGGTATATCGCGCAACGCAATCATATCCAAAAATTAAACCAAGCGACATAGAGTTTAAATTACCTCAGCCCAATTATACAATACATACACTAGTTTATCTCCAGGAAAAATACCCAGATGATCAGTTTAGTTTAATAATGGGTGAAGATAATCTGAAAAACCTGCATAAGTGGAAAAACTATGAATCCATCATAGAAAATCATAATGTCTATATTTACCCTCGCATTTCTGAAGGAGTTATCGGAAATTCATTTAAAGAAAACGATAGAGTTCATCGAATAGCTGCTCCTATTATGGAAATATCATCTACATTTATCCGTAAAGCTATTTCTGAAAGAAAAAATATAAGACCATTACTATCTACTCCAGTATGGGAATATATTGACGAAATGAATTTTTATAAATCATAGTAGAAAAAGTCAACTACCTCGAGACAAACCCAAATGATATTCAATAGATACTAAATTTGCAAATTTCCAGGCAAGGTCTCATCTACTTACCAGGAAAATCTGCCTTCCTTTTTTCTAAAAAAGCAGTAGTACCTTCTTTAAAATCCTCAGTTCCGAAACATTTGCCAAATTCAGAAATTTCCGTTTTAAAACCATCAACCCCATCTTCATATCCTGCATTTATTGCTTTGATAGCTGCACCAATAGCAACAGAGGAGTTTCGTATAACTTTACTGGCCAATTTTTCGGTTAACGGTACTAATTCTTCTTGGGAAACTACGTGATTTATTAATCCGTAGGCCAATGCCTGATTGGCATCAATCATACCTGCAGTCATAATCATTTCCATAGCTCTTCCTTTTCCAATCAATTGCGATAATCGTTGTGTTCCCCCATAACCCGGAATTACTCCTAATGAAACTTCTGGTAGCCCCATTTTTGCATTATTACTGGCCAATCTAAAATGTGCTGCCATTGCTAATTCTAGTCCACCACCTAAAGCAAAACCATTAATAGCAGCAATCACAGGTGTCGATAAGTTCGCTACAAAATCAAAAAGAAGCTCTTGTCCCTTTGCTGCTAATTCTTTTCCTTGATCAATAGAAAAATTTGCAAATTCACTGATATCTGCACCTGCAACAAAGGCTTTCTCTCCACTACCTGTTACAATAATTGCTCTGGTATTCGTGTCTTTATCTGCTATATCAAAAGCAGCATGCAATTCCTGAATAGTAACTTTATTTAGCGCATTTAACTTAGATGGTCTATTAACAGTTATGGTCGTTATTCCGTTGTTATAAGATGTAAGAATATTGGTGTACATACTATTTTGTATTTTTTAATGAGGCAATTGTTTAAGATAGTTAAACCTTTTATTCATATCGAAGTAAACCAAACATATCTCAATCAATTTGAATATTTCTTTTTTTAATAAGAATTCAATATTTTTTTCAAACTAAATACCATTTATTACTGTTGGAAAACTATTATTTCTTAGGGAACTTAACCTTAAATACAGTTCCTTTTCCTTCTCGGGATGTAAAGGTAACACTTCCTTTATAGGTTTCCACAATGTTTTTAACCATCCCAAGTCCTAATCCCATTCCACTTGTTTTTGTTGTAAACTTAGGTTCGAAAATCTTTTTCTTATTTTCATTGGTAATTCCAACTCCATTATCCGCCACAGTAATTACTACGTCATTCTCCTCAGAAAATACGTTTACAATAATTTTAGGCATTTGGTCATCAGGAATTGCCTGAATACCATTCTTAACTAAATTTGTAACCACTCTTATTAATTGTGTTCTATCAAATATGGCTATAATTTCTTCTTTCTCTGATGGAAAAAAAATATAATCTTCATTAAAAATATCTAATGCCAACCCAACAATTTTGACCACATCTAATGTTTCATTTTTCTGTGCCGGCATCTTAGCAAAATTAGAAAACGCAGATGCTATAGAACTCATCGTATCTATTTGCTGAATTAATGTATCACTATATTCCTGTACTTTTTGATTAATTTCTGGATCTTCAGGATCGAATTTTCTTTCAAAACTCTGCACAGTTAATCGCATAGGTGTCAGCGGGTTTTTAATCTCATGAGCAACTTGTTTAGCCATTTCACGCCAAGCAGCTTCCCGTTCATTTTTTGCCAGCATGGCTGCACTTTCCTCTAATTCATCAATCATACTATTATAAGCATTTACCAATGAATAAATCTCATCACTTGCATTTCCTATCTGAATTCTCTTATTACGTTTATCCAGACGTGTTTGATCAATGGTTTCGGAAATTGTTTTTAGGGATCTTGTAATATATTTTGAAAGAAAATATGCCAATGCTATTGCGATTAACAACATCAACAAATACACCTCTCCCAATCTTCTTAAGAATTTTAGCAATTCTCTGGTTATCAATTCATCATCTTCTAAATACGGAAGATTGAGAATAGCAAGAGGTTTTGCCCTACTATCTGAAACATAGGTATAAGAAGATGTGAATTTCTCTCCTCCCCTCTCCAATTTTACCAAATATCTTCTATCATAAGAAGAAGCTAGTGTATCGATTATAAGTTTCTTTAATTGTTTATCGATAGTATCATTAGTAAAAGTTTCTACCGATTGTATCAATAGTTCCCCTTCTAAACTATATATATTTATAGGTAAAGTATGTTCTTCGGATATTTGATAAATCCTTTTTTCCTCTCTAAAGATATCTGTAATATTTTCTTCATTTACCGGAAAGGTAGTTCTTCCTAAAACATTATTAATAGCTATCTTAATACGTTCTTCTTTCCTTTCCAGTCTTTCCTGATGATATTTTTGCGCTTCTTCCCTATATTGATATATAGTAACCGTAGCAATAAGTATTGAAGCCACAAACACTAGTAATGTCATCGAAATAAAAATTCGTGTTCGTAGAGATAGTCGTATCAGCTTCATTGCTTTTTTTGAAACGTAAATATAACAAATATCACACCAAAAAAGTGTTGAACAAGTTACCCTCCTTTCTTATATTTCTAAAATCAATAGTATCAGAAACTTTAGAATCAAGACCGCTACGCTACCAGAATAAAAAGCCAAGACCGAATGAATATCGATACATTATATTCTTCAACTTGTAAAACTTATTGAATTGTATGATGAAATTTCCTAAAAAATAAAAATGAGCATTCTCAAGACTTTCGGATAGTTGAGATATCTGATTTAAGCCCTCATTGAGAATTTAATACGATTTATGGATAAGAAGTTCGTATAAAGAGTTTGAATTATTTTGTGCTAGATTAAGGCATAAAATTAAAGAATAGCCGTAGCTATTGTTAAATTTTATAACGCAGATATAGTGCAAAAGAAACGAACTATATGCGAAAGTTTTATGCGTAAATCGTATAGCCTTGAAAAGAAAAATGATGGTTTCGGAAGCATACTCCGTGAGCTTGTTCCTAGGTTGTTGATTAAAAAATCACTTATGTCTTCAAATTCATTAACTTTACCTACGTTTTTACATTTATGGCTGATACTTCCTTACTATCTGTTCGCAATCTCAATGTTATTTTTTCTTCGGGATCAAGAAAAAATCAAGTTCTTCATGATATCTCTTTTGATATCTATCCTGATGAAATATTAGGAGTTGTCGGAGAATCAGGTAGTGGTAAATCGGTAACATCTCTTTCTATATTAGGTTTATTGCCAAAAAAAATAGCCACTATTGCTTCTGGTAGTATTTTATTTGATGGTACATCTCTTATGCATCTGGATACAAAAAAAATGGAAGCTATAAGAGGCAATGAAATTGCCATGATTTTTCAGGAGCCAATGAGCTCCTTAAATCCTTCCATGAAATGCGGGAAACAAGTCTCAGAAATTCTTAGTCAACATACCAATTTATCAAAACCTGAAATAAAAAAAGAAGTTCTTTCTCTTTTCGAAAAGGTAAAACTCCCGGATGTATCACATGCCTATAATTCATATCCACATCAACTGAGTGGAGGTCAGAAACAACGTATTATGATTGCTATGGCAATTGCCTGCAAGCCAAAACTATTGATTGCCGATGAACCTACAACGGCGCTTGATGTAACTGTCCAAAAAGAGATTATACATTTACTTAAGGATCTTCAACGAGAGTATAAAATGAGCATCTTATTCATTTCTCACGACCTGTCTTTAGTTTCCGAAATTGCGGATACCGTTTTAGTCATGTATCAGGGAAAGATGATTGAATATGGATCTACTGCTCAAATTTTTAAATCACCAAAAGAAGAATATACAAAAGCTTTAATACACGCACGGCCTTCTCTGGATGTTAGATTTAAAGAACTTCCTACGATAAATGACTACCTGAACGATCAGGAAGAAAATAGAGAAATTATTACATCAGAACAAAGAAAACGTAGTCACGAGAAGCTATATAACAAACCTCCATTACTCGAAGTACAAAATTTAGAAAAAGCATTTTTTACCAAAGTTGGTTTGTTTGATAAAAAAGAATTTAAAGCTGTCAATGATGTAAGTTTCAAACTATATGAAGGAGAAACCTTAGGTCTTGTTGGAGAATCAGGATGTGGTAAATCGACACTTGGAAACATAATTTTACAATTAAGCAAAGCGGATAAAGGTGCTGTTTTATATAAAGGTGTAGATATTACAAAATTATCATCCTCACAAATACGAAGTTTAAGAAACGAAATTCAACTCATATTTCAAGATCCATATGCTTCCTTAAATCCACGTTTAACAATTGGTAGAGCAATTATGGAGCCTATGAACGCTCACAAACTATATTCCAATACTGCAGAGCGAAAACAAAGAGCAATAGAATTACTCGAAAGAGTAGGTTTAGCTAAAGAATATTTCCACCGATACCCACATGAATTTAGTGGTGGTCAACGACAACGAATTGGAATTGCTAGAACTATTGCACTACAACCTAAACTAATTATCTGTGATGAGTCTGTAAGTGCATTGGATATATCGGTTCAGGCACAAGTTCTAAACCTACTAAATGAACTCAAAGAAAAATTTGGGTTTACCTATATTTTTATATCTCACGATCTCGCCGTGGTAAAATATATGTCGGATCAATTATTAGTAATGAATAAGGGAAAAATCGAAGAACAAGGAGATGCTGATAAGATATATGCTAATCCGAAAAAAGCATACACCAAAAAACTTATCGATGCCATCCCAAAAGGGAATTAAGCATTTCTACAAATCTACGTATCTGTACCTTGTCATTCAATAGATAAAATTATTTCCCCTAATTATAACTTTTAAGTTGGTTTACCGATACATTTTTTTATTAAAAATGTTTACCTCATCATTCTAATCTACACAAAAGGTAAATAATAAAACTTAACATGATGAAAACAACGATTAAATTTTTGACCTATTCCTTAATGATTTTAGCATTCGTATGTACAACAGTTTCCTGTGAAGGAGAAGATGGAGCAGTTGGGCCACAAGGAGAAACTGGAGATCCCGGAGAAGATGGAAATGCCAATGTAGTTTCTGTCTTATTCGAAAATCAAACTATAAGTGATGGGGATACTGTTTTTGATATCCCTGCATTAACTCAGGAAATATACGATACTGGTATTGTGTATGCCTATGTAACGGTGACTGGTAATGATTATTGGGAAGTATTACCACTAAGTATTGGTCAGCAAATTATACTGGAAATTGATAAAATTGAAGTGGGAAAAGCCACATTACGTGCTACTTTTACTCAATCTAACCTTAAACTCCGATTCGTGTTGGTAGAAGGTAATGATGTAAGTGGTATTAACTTTGGTAATTATAACGAAGTTGAAAACTATTTTCTGAATTGAGTTATATAAATTATACGATTTATGGATAAGAAGTTCGTATAAAGAGTTTGAATTATTTTGTACTAGATTAAGGCATAAAATTAAAGAATAGCCGTAGCTATTGTTGAATTTTATAACGCAGATATAGTGCAAAAGAAACGAACTATATGCGAAGGTTTTATGCGTAAATCGTATTACTATAATTAGCCATTAAAAAACCGCATAATAATTTATGCGGTTTTTGTATTTGCTTTAACATTTAAAATTCTAAAGACCTATTTTTTCCAAATCATAGAAATAGAAATCTTTTTTTTCATTCATTGCAACAAAAAGACCATTTTTGAACATTGCATTTAATGGAGTAGTTACTACATCACATCCGTCTGTTTTTAAGGTTCCAAGATTGACAGCCTTTATAAATTTATTTTCTTTTCGAGAAAAAATATTGAATTGCCCTTTTTGTTGATCCGAGACGATAAGCACTCCTTCTTCATTAGGCTTTACAGCAATTGCAATTCCTTCAATATCATCTTTGAAATACTCACCACCAAAAAATGCCAGTTCTTCATTCCCTTTACCCGGATCAGCATAGTATTTTCGGATTCCAGCCCCTTCGTCTGAATAATACACAAATCCTAACTCATCATCTACGGCAATAGCTTCAATTTCTTTTTCACCACTGAACTTACCAAACTTCCTGATCAATTCTGATGTTACGCCTAGACTATCGCTTATAAATTTATACTGATATAAATAATTTTCTTTGGGTCCAACTTTTCTACTAACAATAGCAGAAATCATTTGATTTTCTGGGTTTTTATATAAAGCGATCCCCATAGGTCTTCTAAACTCTAAATCAATTTCATCTTCGAATACAGGAAATCCGCCATTATCCAAGGGTTTCATATTCGGTACAGAAAAAAGACGAATACGATTGCGTTCTCTTTCCGTAAATACAATAACATCTGTTGTAACGGAATCATTTAGTTTAAAATCATACTCCAAATCAATATTGTTAGGGTACTTAATATTATGGATTACTTTATCCTTAATTACTTTCCCATGTAGGTCAAACGCATAGATGGCTCCATTGGTATCTTTATCTGTTCCAAAAACAATACTCTTTGATGGATCCATAGGATGAATCCATATCGCTGGATCATCTGTATCATACTGCACCTTATCTGATATAATATTTGGGTCTATAGGAGGTAATTTTTTATCACAAGAAATTACTACCATACTGCATAGTACGGCAAAAATAATACGCTTCATACTCTAATTTTGTTTTATCTAGTTATTTTTAAATAGGTCATATTTTAAACCAAAAGTCAACCTTCTTTCGTAGTATTCTGCCTGCTGAGTACGCTCAGAAATCCCTTGGTAAAATCGCAATGGTTGGTTTGTGATGTTATTAAGATCTGCATAAATACTAAGGTTCTTTGTAATCGTGAAACTCGCATTAAGATCCATAAAAAACTGCTTGTCGTAGTAGCGATCTTCAAAAGCATTTCCTCCTACCTCATCTATATAAGCATCAGAAAAATTAGTAGATAGACGTATACTAAACTTAGCATCATTATATCCCAGAGATCCATTAAATATATTCGGAGCTGTATTGGGTAAATCTACATCTGTACGTTCATCTCCATCTTCCGTACGAATTCCATCGGCAGTCGAAGTCAAATAGGTGTAGTTAAGATATACACTAAAGTTTTTTGCAAAACCAGGTAAAAAATCTAATTGACGTTGAAAAGCAATTTCAACTCCAAAAATAGAGGCTCTACCTCCATTCAATGGTTGAAAAATATCGAGTCCTTCCGTCCCTGCACCGAACCGATCATCTGTTGTAGTGCCCTTTGATGTATATATAAAATCATCAATATTTTTATAGAACAATCCTCCTGATACGATCCCAACAGAAGAAAAATAATGCTCTGCCATCACATCAAAGTTCATAGAGGTTGTTGACTCCAATGCAGGGTTGCCTATAAAAATCTCTTCATCATCAATGATATCTACGGTAGGTACTAAATCAACATAATTAGGACGAGCCAAGGTATTGGTCCAAGCAAATCTAAAGATCGTCTGAGATGATACATCATATTTTAGATGTATTCCTGGTAACAAATTGGTATATGACTTTTCTTCGGTTACCTCTCCTTCTAACGTATCTTCATTTGCAATTTGATTTCCAGTAGCTCTAATTTCTGTATGTTCTATTCTTAAACCAGCTAAAATACTAAGCTTACCTGATAGTTTCTGATTAGCCATTAGATATCCGGCAAATACATCTTCTTCTACATCAAAATTTTCTCTTAAAAACTCATCTGGCACCGATTCTCCATTTTGTAATGTCAGCGCTCCTAAACTATTTTGATCGGCAAAATCACCTATCTGATACTTATCTCCTGCAAGGAAATCAGCATCTGTATAGTTTCTCGTATTGATACTTGATAGTGTAGGAAAAGTACTTTCCAGATCGTACTCAAAAAAATCATTATCTCTATGTTTATTCTTAAAACGTGTTCTTACACCAAATTTCACTATCCCGTCTCCTTTTCCAAAAAAGTCAGAAGGCACTTCTATATTGGCAAAAAAGTTAATATCCTCTTCTTCTGTATACCTGCTTTCTTCTGTAATCTCTCCATATTCAAAAGCAGAAAGATCATTTGAATCTGCTTCATTTACTGGGGTAAAGATTGGAAACTTAGGATCTGAATTATCATTAATAATACTATATTCAGATTCGAATTCTGCATAACGCTCATTCAATCGTTCTTCTGATGCTTTTGCAAAAGAAGCCATCCAATCTACTTTAATATTTCCTAATAAATGATCTCCTCCCAAGCTATAATTTTGCATGCGCTGGTCTTCTAATCGTGTATTTTTATTACGATTATTATCAATACCCCCCTTAGTTTGACGCTTTACTTCTACAGGAAAACGTGTTAGAGATCCATTAGTAACTGTGAAATCATCAGTTCCTATATCTTCGGCATCCAGCATTTCATGTTCCAGACGAAATCTATTTTCTCTATCATCTCTCCAGTTATACATTGTTTTTACATACACAGAATGATTATTATTGAATTTATAATCGAAATTTGCCGCAAAACTTCTTCTAATTCGCTGTACCAAATATTTACGTATTTGAAATTCGTTTGTGTAAGGATGTACGTCTACAGATTCTAGAATATCCTCCCCGTCAGTATCCTGTACTCCTGTATTATATTCGAATTCATCTGTCCATTCTGCCTCAATATTATCAGAACCAAAATCAGTATCGTTTATTGATGCCGAAAGCATCCAGCCAAATTTCCCATTTTTTGTTCTATCACCGACCAATACAGATCCGTTTAGTATTCTTTTATCTGTAATAAAGTTTATTCCGGAACCTGCTGTAGCAGATAATCGGAATCCTTGTGGTGCGGTTCTGGTTACTAGATTTACAGAACCTCCTAAAGCATCTCCTTCCATATCAGGTGTTACCGCTTTGCTAACTTCTATAGTCTGAATCATATCCGAAGGGATTAAATCCATTTGGACATTTCTATTATCACCCTCGGCAGAAGGAATTCTGCTTCCGTTTAATGTTACCGAGTTTAACTGTGGAGAAAGCCCTCTTACAATAATATTCCGTGCCTCTCCTTGGTCTACCTGCATGGTAATTCCGGGAATACGTTTTATAGCATCCCCGGCATTGGCATCAGGAAATTTTCCTATCTGATCCGTAGAAACTACATTGGTAATATTCATATTATTTTTCTGAGTATTCAATGCTCTGGATTGTCCACTGGCACTATACCCTATTACTGTCACATCTTCTAATTGCTCACTCTGAGATGCCAAAATAATAGGTATAAAAGCCGTTTTATCTGCTTCGACTGTTACTTCTTTCTCCGTATCTGAGAAACCAAGATATGTTACCTTTACCATATGGTTTCCCACGGGAACATCTACAAGCGTAAACATTCCGTTAAAATCTGAAATGGTAGCTTTATTAATCGAACTGATCTCTACGGAAGCACCGGGCATGTAAATACCGTTTTCATCCGTTATAATTCCTTTTACAGAACCATTTTGCGCATACAAATTGGCAGAACATATACCAATTATAAACGTTACAAAAAGTAATTTTAAAAATCTAGATGGTATCATTTTTTTTAATTTAAAAATCAAGTCAAAACTAGATAAACACAAGATTTTAAGGGTAAAACGTACAGCAACAAAGGATAAACATTAGGTTAAGTTCAGGGAAACAATAAGGCAACAATTAAGATTTATTTACATTACAATAACAATAGCAAAATGAGCTCCCTAAATTCATACAATATCAAACTATAAGGCGATCATAAAATTGACCAATTCTTCTTTTTGGCCTATCGGAAGTTTTTTTCGAAGCCGATACCGGGCAACTCTCACGCTATCCGGAGTTACTCTTAGGATTGATGCTATTTCCTTAGATGATAAATTCAATCGTAACAACATTCCCAATCTTAACTCTGCTGGAGATAAACTTTCTTTGGATAACGAAGATAATTTCTTAATAAAGTGAGGGTGGATTTCCTTAAAAAAGTTAGTAAGTTCATCCCATTCTTTTTCTTGTCTTAAATCAAAATTAATTTCTTTTGCCAGCTTTTTGATATTATGATGTACATCCATACTTTTTCGGCTAGCAATATTGGTCAATGTACTAGAAAGATCAGATAGAATCTTATTTTTTTGTGATAAGTGAAGACTATATCTAGATAATGTAGCTGTTTTAAGATGCACCTCACGTTGTAAGTTCTTTTCTTCAATCGCTTTTTTCTCTAATTCAGCTTTTAGTGTTCTTTGTTTATACTCTTGTAATCTTGAGCGTTCTCTTCTTTTTCTAGTATAATAAAGCAAAGAAACACCAGAAAGAAGAAGTATAGCTCCTAAACCAACTAACAACAAATTCTGATGTGCTCTACTCGTTTTTTTTTGTTCTAACAGTAAACTGATTTGAGCCTCTTTTTGTTTTGTTTCATAAACGGTCTGGAGGGTATTCAACTGACGTATATTTTGAGATGAAATTAATTTTTCGTTAATCTGCTCACTTTCTAGTAGATGACCGAATGCCTTTTGATAATCCTCCATCAATGCATATGTTTTTGATAAATCCTTATGAGCACTTTTTAACTGATACATATCCTTATTAAGTGTTGCCAAATGATATGCTTTTATAGTATACTCTAGTGCCAGTGTATATTTACCAGTTTTCCGATTCACATCACCCAAATTATTTAAAACGTTTATTCTTCTTACTTTTTTCGTTTTTTCAAAATATGTATATGCCTTTTCGAAAAATTTATATGCTAGATCATATTGCTCCAAATCCTCATAAATACTTCCAATGTTTTCTTGTACAGCTGCTATTCCTTCCTGATCTTTTAATTCCTTAAATAGCTCCATACTTTCTTTTTGGTATGACAGTGCTTTTAAATATTTTCCTTCCTTTTCATAGCAAGAACCTAAAAGCCCTTTTGCAATAGCTTCTCCTTTAACATATTTTGAAGCTAAAGAAATCGCAATGCTTTCATTAAAATATTCTTTGGCTTTGTCATTGTTTTTTGATGACAGGTATATTTTTCCAATCTCATGGTTTAGGCATACTCTTAGGGTATCTTCTTCTTTTACCAAAACAAGAGCGCTATTGTACTGCTCTATAGCTTCATTATACATTCTTGCATGCTGATAAAAAGTACCCAACTGAAAATGTTCTTGAGCAATTAAGGAAGGGATTCCTTTTTTTTTAGAAACAGCTAACCCATTTTTTAGCGCCAAAAACTTGGTATCTATTTCTTTTTTTTCTTTTTCCTTAACCGGTGTAAACTGTCCTGATACCTGAAAAGAAATACTAATGGTAGCTATATACAATAGATATATATGCCTTTGCAATTGTTTCATAAAATCTATAAAAAATTCCTGACTTCAATTTCTATATTTAGAAAATCTAACAAATGTAGTCTTCAAACAATTTTTGATTGTTACAGAAATATTATTATTCTGTTATAATCTAGTTTTACTGATTAACACCCTTTATTATTTCTACTTTGTGCTCTTACCATAGATTTGAACGAAACATATAGTATGCTTTTATTTTTAAAAATCACACCCCTCTAAATCTCACTTAGGAATGGATACTTCAAAACTCCTTTCTTTGGAAGAAAGGTTGAGATGGATGTTTTTAAAAATCTAAGATGACAAAGTAGAATGATTCTATAAAACTCGATGTAAAACTATTCGAACATACTTCGTAGATATCCAAATGAACTCCAAAAGCTTCTCAATACAATTCATCGATCTAACAATGAACTCCGAAAGTCTCTCAATCTATTTTGATTTTATCAATATCAAAAGTCAGATATTAAAAATCAAAATAGAAAAATATGAAAAACGAAATAGAAAGTGCAAAGTACGAGGCAGTTGGTGTTAAGCAGTATTCTTGATGTTGAAATAAATACGAAACGTGAAAAACGAAATACGAGATAGTTAGATATGAAGTAGAATGTCTAGAGTTAAAACGGAAAAACACAAAATACAACATCAGAGATTAAATCTACACAAATCTCATTTCCAAAATCCTCACTCACTCAAAGACTCACCCACTCAAAAACTCCGAGCTAACTACTTAATGCCTTATACTTAGGACTTAGTACTTTTTATCTCAAATGTTAAAAAAAATAAAAAATCAGCTTTTAGGGGTAACATATTCATTAGTAATGACATTAATGGAAACAAACTATAAAAATTAGAAGAAGAAATATAGCGGAACAAGTACTTATTACATCATTTCTATATTGTTGTAGTGCAAACATTATCAAATTAATAACAATGTATTTAAACTACGGAATAACCATAATTTCAGTATATTTGCCGCTTGTTTTTTTGGAGTTTTTTAACAAAAGAGAATTTAATATAGAAAGTTTTTAGTGATGAGAAAAATAGTAACTACCATTGGCGTGTTAGTTTTGGGAGTTAGTGCCTTTGGACAGGTTAGCACCTCTTCTTCAGGAAGGGTTAATTCAATATCAACAGATTTTTCGTTTAACCTTACAGATGGGCTACATAATAGACCAGTCCTAAAAACTGGATGGATCAGTGGAATAGGAGATTATCTATCCATCAAACACGGAGGCAATAATATAGAAGAAAATACTTTTGGTTTAAGAATTAGTGATGGTTACGGTTTTGATTTTGGTATTAACGATTTTTCCACTTCTTTTTTTAAGATTAAAACGAATGGCAATGTAGGTATTGGAACTACAACCCCGTCACAGCGACTAGAAATATTTAATGCTAACCCATTTAATTCTGAAATGCAAGCTCAAAACCAAGATCATATTTCGTTGGTTTCTAATGACCCTGGAAATGGAAGGTATTTTGGAGGGGTTACGTGGAAATCAGGTGGAAGAAGGAGGGCATCCATTGTTGCAACTCGTGAGCATACTGACAGTGATTATGTAGGGATTGCTTTTTTCACTAAAGGAATAGATGGTCCTGGTCCAATTGCAGAAAGTATGCGAATAACCAGAAATGGCAATGTAGGCATCGGAACCACAGACACCAAAGGGTATAAACTAGGCGTAAAAGGAAAAATAGCCGCAGAAGAAGTAAAAGTAGCCTTATACAACAACTGGCCAGATTACGTTTTCGAGGAAAGCTACAACCTCCCAACCCTTGAACAAGTAGAACTTCATATCTCAGAAAATGGACATCTGATCAATATCCCATCAGCCGCAGAAGTTGAAAAAAATGGTATTCTATTAGGAGAAATGAATGCCAAACTTCTGGAAAAAAATAGAAGAGTTGACCTTATATACCATTGCTCAGGAAAAGAAAATCAAAGAGCAAGAAAATAGAAATACGAAATTAGAAACCAAAAACACTGAATTAGAAGCTCGATTGGCAAAGATTGAGGCTTTGTTAAGTAGGAAGAAATAATATAAAAAAAGCAAAATATAGAATATGAAGATTTTTTTAACTGGAATTATGTGCTTCATTGTTTTTTCTGTGTTTTCACAGGATGGCCAAGAACAAATTGAATTGCCTAGTATAATTCCTCCTTCACCAACAGCCTATGAATTAGGAAAGTACGGAAATATACCAGTTAATGAAGCAACTGGCATGGCGAATATAGGTATTCCACTACATACTTATAAAACTTCTAATTTAGAAGTTCCCATAAGTTTAAGTTATGCAACATCAGGCATAAAAGTGGATCAAGTTGCATCCTGGACAGGTATGGGATGGAATCTTAATGCTGGTGGGGTAATTACTAGAACTGTTAAAGGTAAACCTGATGATAAATACCCTACACATTTTCCAGACATTAGTTATATTAATAATTTAGTAAATACTGACCCGCTAGAATATGCTAGGTTTTTCTATGATGTCCCAATGAATGTTAATATTGAGACACAACCTGATATATTTAACTTTAAATTGAGTGGTTATTCTGGGAGTTTTATAATAGATGAAAATCATAATCCAATATTATTGGCAAGAGAAAACTCTTTGATTATCGAGCAAAATCAATATCGAGAATTTATTATTACAACACCAAATGGGGTAAAGTATTATTTTGGAAATAATGAAATAGAATATACACAACAAAAAAATACATGTTCGGGGTCAGGAGGAACTGAATTTGAAAAAACAGCATGGTATCTATATAAAATCAAACACCCAAAAGGAGATGAAGTATACTTAGATTATATTGAGAGTTCATATCGTTATTTTTCAGGGTTTTCAGAATCATTTGTTTATATAGACCCTATAAATGATAATGGAACTTGTCCATTCCCTAAATCAGGAAAAAGCACCTGTGTATTTAATACCGACATAAGAGGAAAAGTTCTAAGTAAGATTAGATCAAACCGATCTACAAATGAAATTCATTTCACCTCAACTCAAACTAGAAAAGACATTTATGGAAATCATGAACTAGATAGCATTAAAGTCTATAATCAAAGTAATTTTATTAAAGGTTATAAATTTAACTATTCTGATATACACAGTAATAAATCGTATTTACATGAACTGGAAACAGTTAAATCTCCAGATCATTTCTATCGCCTCTATTTAACAAGCATTCAGGAACTTAACATCAATCAAAGCCCTGTTAATGGAAAAATACATTTTTTTGAATATAATAGTCCCGAAGATTTACCTCCTAGATTATCATATTCTCAAGATTTTTTAGGGTTTTATAATGGTAAGATAAATAAGAGCTTTTTACCAGAAACTATGGGTCGAGAATTTAACGGGCTTGAAGGAGTTATAAGAGGAGATCGAAATGCTGATTTAGATTTTGTTCAAAAAGGAATATTAAACAAAGTAGTATATCCAACTAAAGGATATACTAAATTAGAATATGAGCCTGTAGCAGAAATTATTACAAATAATAAAAGCTATGTAACGACACCAGTATTTTTAAAAACAAATACAAATGTAGATCCTATTAATAACACAAATGGTCCTATTCAAATAATCAATAAAACACTTCCTGACGATATCCAAATTAATTACAATCACGATATTGAATTAAATGTAAAAATAGAAGGAGGAGATAAGTTTTTTGTAGATGTAATTGTTCAAAACATAACCTCAGGAGAGGAAATATTCAATGGACATTATGTTGAACATCTTTCTTTAAAAAAAGTTATACCCCTCAAAAAAGACCAAACATATAGGTTTACTATAATTACCAATTTCCATATTACTAATCTATCTGCTGTAGAAAGTTCTATCGACTTTAATTATATTACCGAAACATTTAAAGAAGTAGACCCTCAAAATAAATCAGGGATACGCATTAAAAGAGTCATCAATAAAGCATCTGAGAATGCACCCGAAGAAATTATAAGATATTATTACAACCAGAAAGAAAATATATCCGAATATTCGCTGAAAAAACTAACTATTAACAATTATGCTATAAAAGATAGTAAATTGCTCGTTTGTTCAAGTAATAACCCTGGTGGTAGTGATATGGGAGAATATTCAGAAACTTTATTATCTGATAATAGTATTAAGTTCAACTATTCTCCATTTATTAGTGACTTTCATAATTCATTTGTAACCATTAGCAAGGGGGAAAACTTTGAAAATGGCGGTATCGAGAAGAGGTTTTTAGCAAATAGAAATGTTTCTGGTAATTTACTAATAGGACAGCCTTTTAGTAACATGAACTTAGTAAATTCTTCTTTATTCGATGGAGATTTATTAGAACAAATCTTTTTAAAAAAAGAAAATGGATTATTTGTAATAACAAAAAAAGAAGAAAATAAATATCTTATAGATGAAAGTAAAGATATAAGAATACACGGTTACCAAGGAAATAAAAGATATGTTACTATTGCAACATATAGAGATGTACATAATGTTTCTGGGAGAAAGGGTTTTGACATAAATTATTACCCAATATTTTCAAGGTGGAAAAGTCATGAATCGACCATAACTACAAAGTATGATACCGAAGGTGAAGAGATTTTTTCTACAACTACCAATTATTCATATGAGTCTGGCCTAGCTGGCTTACCTTCTAAAACAATTATAACTAATAGTGATGGAAATACAATAGAAACACAGGTGTTCTATCCGGATGATGTTGAACAAACTACCTCCTTAGGAGGTAACACATTAACATTTGATGAATTTCAAGCTATTGATAAATTAAAAACAGGAAAGCTCGAATCAAGAATAGGGACACCTATACAAACCATTACAAATAATAATGGTTCAAAATCTACTCAACGTACCTTATATAAAACTTGGACAAATAGTACACAGCCAGAATTTGTCCAGACTCTAAAAGGAGCATATAATGCAACCACAAATCCATTAGAAAACAGAATACAATACCACGGCTACTATTCTAACGGAAATGTAAAAGAAGTTTCTAAAACCGATGGAACCCATATCATATATATATGGGGATATAATGAAGAATATCCAATTGCTAAGATCGAAAATGCGACCTATAGTCAAGTGCAATCTTATGTAGCCGATTTACAGACCAAATCCAATGCAGATAACGATAATTGTAAAGCAGTAACCTGTAAAGAACAAATCCTTAGAGAGACCTTACAAGATCTTAGAGACGCTCTCCCCAATGCAATGACCTCTACCTATACCTATGACCCGCTAATTGGAGTTACCAGTATGACCGATCCAAAGGGATATACGATATATTACCAGTATGATGATTTCAACCGATTAGAATTTATAAAAGACGCTGATGGGAATCTGATATCAGAAAATAAGTATAACTACAAAAACTAAGCAAGGATGAAAAATATATCACAATATATCGTTATAGCCTTACTTTTTGTAGGGATCTGTATGAATGCACAGGTAGAGGCTGTAGTAACCATACAAAACCAGACTATTTCAGCTTCCAGTGCAGAGGCAGACCGTCTTCCGGCAGCGACACAGTCGATTATCATTAAGCCGACTACCCTGATACAAGCAGGAAGTAATTTCCATGCCGTTATCAGTGCAGACCCGTATATTAATCTATCACTAGACGATACGCAAAACTATATCTTTACCAGAAGCTATCAAACTGAAATGAGTACACCAAGTGGGATCATTAACAACAAAGATGTCATTGAGGGAGTTACTTATTTTGATGGGTTAGGAAGACCAAAGCAGCAGATCGGGATCAAAGCCTCTAATGACAAACAGGATATTGTAACCTTTATAGACTACGATGAGTATGGGCGACAAGAAAAAGAATACCTCCCTTATGAAGCCACAGGAACCTTAGGAAGCTATAGAACCAATGCAGAAAGTGCTACCGAATCTTTCTACAACGAACCAAAATATCAAAATACGGCTAATCCTTTTTCAGAAACAGCTTTTGAGCCATCGCCACTGAACCGAGTGCTAAAACAAGCCGCTCCGGGACATGATTGGAGAATGGATGGAGGTCATGAAATAGAATTTGGGTACGAAACTAATACAGCAACAGAAGTACGTTTGTTTACCATAACGTTTACCAATGATGATACAGAAGTACCCACTTTAACAGGAGGTACTACTTTTTATGGAGCAAACGAGCTGTATAAAACGGTTACCTATGATGAAAATCATACTTCTGGCACAGCACATTCCACCGAAGAGTTTAAGGACAAACAAGGAAGAGTTATTCTTAAAAGAACCTATGCTTCGACAGGCTCAGCAACCCCAGAAGCTCATGATACTTACTATGTATATGATGATTTTGGAAATCTTACCTATGTGATTCCTCCAAAAGTAACAGTAAGTCCAACAGAAGGTGTCTCTGACACTGAACTTTCCGAACTGTGCTATCAATATGTATATGATCACCGTAACCGATTGATTAAAAAGAAAATACCTGGTAAAGGAGAAGAATATATCGTATATAACAAGTTGGATCAACCTGTGATGACCCAGGATGCTAATTTAGAGGCAGGGGCTGCCTGGCTCTTTACCAAGTATGATGCCTTTGGTAGAGTTGCCTATACAGGTAAAATCTCTGATAACCGCGATAGAGATGCAATACAAACAGAAGCCAATGCCTTGACGGGTAATCTATGGGTAACAACAGGAGCACCGGTATTAATCGGTGGGGCAACCATGTATTACGATAATGGAGGATATCCCAATGCACAAAATGCAGAAGTACTGACCATTAATTACTATGATGATTATTCATTTTTGGATAGTGAAGATACTGTATTTAACAATCCAGGTACAACATATAATCAAAACATCACTCCTAACACCAAATCTCTGGCAACAGGATCTAAGGTAAAGGTATTAAGCACCTCTTTTTGGATTACCACAGCTACCTATTATGATCATAAAGCACGACCTATCTACATCGTTTCTCAAAATGAATACCTAAACACTACAGATATTGCAGAAACTAAGATGGATTTCGTAAAAGCCCTAGAATCCAAAACTACGCATATCAAGGATGATAACACTCCGATTGTAACCATAGACACCTTTACCTATGATCATATGGGAAGGTTGCTGGAACAAAACCAGAAAATAGATTCACAAACAACCGAACAGATTGTTGCCAACACCTATGATGAATTAGGACAATTAGTAACTAAAGAAGTCGGTGGAGGATTACAAGAAGTAGATTATACCTATAATGTTAGAGGATGGTTAACTAACATTAATAATGATGCTAAGAATGACGATGATCTCTTTAATTTTAGCATCAAGTATAATGATATAACCGATTCAAGTAAGAAACTCTTTAATGGAAATATCAGCCAGACCAGTTGGAGTACTGCTAATGGCACTGTTACAGACCCTAGCACAGGTAATCCAATAAGTACAAGCTATACCTATAGTTATGATGCGCTAAACCGTATTACCGCAGCAACAGACAATACTGGTCATTATAATCTTACAGGGGTATCCTATGATAAAAATGGAAATATCCGTACCTTAGAGCGACAAGGACTTAGACAACCAAATACTGATGATTTTGGAGTGATGGATAACTTAGCATACACCTACGATACAGGTAACAAACTAAAAAATGTGATCGATGGAAGTGGTAGTCAAGAAGGATTTAAAGACGGAAACACTTCTGGAGATGATTATGTCTATGATGTTAATGGGAATATGACGGAAGATAAAAATAAAGGGATTAGTAACATTAGTTATAATCATTTGAATTTACCTACAAGAGTTATAGTGGAAAATGTTAACACCGGTTTTTCATCGACCATACAATATGTTTATGATGCTACCGGGGTAAAATTATCCAAAAAAGTAACTGATTATCCTAGTCAAAATACTACACATTACGTAGGAGGGTTTATCTATAAAAATTCAATATCTCTAGGACAACCTCCAAGACCCGAGGATTTAGAATTTTCGCTAGAATTCTTTAGTCATCCAGAGGGATATACAGAACCTAAAAGCAGTGGCGGTTTCGATTATATTTATCAGTATAAAGACCATTTAGGAAACATCAGGCTCTCATACTCTGACAAAGACAATGACGGGAAAGTTGACGTTCTTAGAAACAATGTAGATGTCGATGGCGATGGTGACAACCATATGGAAATCTTGGAGGAGAAGAATTATTATCCTTTTGGACTACAACATAAAGGATACAATGATACCCGAAGAGGAACGCCGCATAACTATGGTTTTAATGGTAAGGAAGAAAACAATGAATTAGGTTTAGGGTGGTTAGATTTCCACGCTAGAAGTTACGATGCATCACTTGGCAGATGGATGAATATCGATCCACATTCTGAAAATTACTTTTCAATATCTCCTTATGTTTCTTTTGCTAACAATCCTATATCTTTTGTAGACCCAACAGGAATGGATATTTCATTTTGGAAATACAATAGTGAAACAAGTAAATGGGAAACAGCTACCTATGATGAGTTAGATGAAAAAACACAAAAATCTTTAGAGGCTTTTGCAAAAACCGATATAGGAAATAAGTTCTTATCAAAATTTGCTAAAAAAGGAGATAAAGTGGGAGAAGTAGAATTTGGTGAAGATGGGGAATACTCAAAACACGAGTTAGCTTTTGGGGAAACAAATTATTGGTATGCTCCTGATGGTTCTTCTAATGTTAAAAATAAGAATGGTAAACTAGTTTTTGAATGGGCAGTAAATAATGCAAGTAAAAGAGAATTGAAAAAAGTTGAGAACTTAGCAATGTCTAATGGTCACGAAGTATTTGTTCATTTTGAACGTTATTTAGATAAGCTTATTGAAGCATACGACTCTGGAGATATGGATGAAGTAGATAGATTATTTGCTGAAAAAAGAGAAATATCAAAACGGAATAGCGCTACAAATCACGAAGATCATAAGAAATATATCAATGGTGATCGTAGGTATAATAGAATGAAAACATATCAAACTCAGTTAAAGCAAATTTTGAATCCAAAGGCTGTGAGACAAGCTATAATTGAACACGATAATAAATTCAAACACCTTAAAAAATAATGAGATTAAACAATATAATAATTATTGCTTCTATGTTTTTATACTTTACAAGTTGTAACAAAGAGGAAGTAATGACAGAAACCTTTTATTATGATGTTTACTCTTCGAAAATGGAAGTCGTTGCTTATTATGAAACACTATCCACAACAAAGGAAAAAGTAAGGGTTGATACTATAAGAAGGTATAATTTAGAAGGAGATGAAAAGGAAAAAAGGATAGAGAAATATATTGTGTCAAAAGATACTTTATATAAAATTGATTTTAACAATAACAAATATCCTTACCTTATTATTGATGATCAAAATTGTAATTTAATTGATAGGAATAACGAAATTAAGACTTGTCTATTAAAGAGAAAAGATAGTTTGATTTTTACTGAACAGACTTTAATTACAGATGGGGTTAAACGAAAACTTACTTTTGATAAAAGCTTTAATCTTATTGAAAATGAATATTTAGATGGATATTTAAGCTATTATAAAATAACTAGACGGGAAACTAAACCTAGTATTTTATCAAAATAATAAGTATAAATACCCTGCTAGCTCCCGAATCCTTTCGGGTGCCGTCAAAGCTTGGCAGGTAGGAGTAATAAAATAAATAGTAAGAACAGTCAATTAGCAATAGTTGGCTGTATTTTTATGTTTTATAAAATAGACTGTATTTTTCTTTTGGCAATAAAGGCATCAATCACAGAGAAGATATGCTCGCGGTCTTCTTGTTCAAATTTAGAAACCTCTAAAATGCGTTCACGCGTATTTTTATCCATCTGCACATCAGCTTTACCAGTAAGATAATCTAAAGAAACGTCAAGTATATCAGCAATTTTACGGGCAATCCCCAGCTAGCGCCCGAATCCTTTCGGGTGACGTCAAGCTTTGCGGGTATGAGTAAGAAATAAAGATAAAAAAACAGTCCATTAGCAATAGTTGGTTGTTTTCTTTACAATCACGGATTGGTGGTTACTACAAAAAATCAAGAACCAAGCTTGTATATCTTGGTTCTTGATATAAAAATATTCACTTCTTTAGTTTCTTAATACTGAGTTTAGTTCTTATCCATCCGTACAATTTTTGGTGTAAACTTACCTACTACTTCCACAAGTTCTGTCTGATTAGACATTACTTTATGAATATCCTTATAAGCCATCGGGGCTTCATCTAATCCACCTCCTATAACAGTTACTCCATAATCCTGAAGCATCTTTTTTACTTCACTACCTGTAAGCGTCATTTTAGCTTTTCGACGAGATAATTGTCTGCCTGCTCCATGAGATGCAGAGCTTAAGGATGCCGGATTACCTTTGCCCCTAACAATAAACCCTGGAGCAATCATCGAACCTGGAATAATCCCTAATACATTTTTCCCTGCAGGGGTTGCTCCCTTACGATGTACAATCATTTCCTTTCCTTCTACCTGTTCTTTCCAAGCAAAATTGTGGTGATTTTCTATAATTGCTATAGGCCTTGATCCTAATGCCTTGGACAATCGCCTATGAATATCATCATGACAAGCCGATGCATAATCTCCTGCCAAATTCATAGCCATCCAATATTCTTGACCATCGTGAGAATTGAGATCCAACCAAGCTAAATCTTTTGCTTCTTGTGGCATTGGATTCTGCTTCATTGCCAACTTCGTATAATGTTTCGCGATATTGGCACCCAAACCTCTCGATCCGCTATGGGATAAAATACCTAGGTATTTACCTACCGGAACATTAAACTCATTATCAGGATCAGTAACTTCCACACTTCCGAATTCCACAAAGTGATTTCCACCACCAGAACTCCCCAATTGTTTAAAAGCTTTGTCTTTTAGCTTTTTTACCATCGGAATCTCACTAAATGCTCGATGCTCGAAAATATCGTGCATTGGAATATTCTTATGCGTTTCATAACCTCCGAATTTAGTATGATCTCCTAACATCTGGACATATTTATCCTTATGCCCGTGCAGATATGATACATTGATATCATAGATACTTAAACACATTCTACATCCTATGTCTACTCCAACACCATAAGGAATTACCGCATTTTCGGTAGCTAGTACACCTCCTATGGGCAAACCATAACCAGCATGTCCATCGGGCATTAATGCCCCTGCTTTTGCAACTGGTAATTTAAGTGCTGTATACAATTGATGTTTTGCCTCTTCCTGAATATCATTTTCTCCAAAAATTGTGAAAGGTGCTCGTTTTATGTTTAATTTTTGAGCCTCAACCACTATTGGTTGTACCAATTCTTCAGCAACTCTACCCATGACTCCATCTCCAAGGTATTTTTCAGGATGTTTCAAAACTGTCTTTAACCGTTGTAATACTTTATCTTTTCGATCCCGCTTATGATAACGTAACATAGTCTCTATTGCAATACTAATTACTTTTCCTTGCGGATATCCTATTGCTATGAGGTCTTTCCCTCTTAACTTTAATTTTGCCATTTTTTTAAATATTCAATAATACGCAGTGGCAATATCACTACTGCGTACTATTAGTTTTTAAAATACACCAGACATAAGTATTCGTATAATAATATACACTATAAATACGATTACCTTAGCCAACATTTCTATATCATTATTGGTTTCTTGTCTAGTATTTCTTCGATCTCTCATATCCTTGAATATAATTCCCTCCGTTATGCTGGGGGCGATATTCTTGGACAATTGGAGATGCATAATTTTCTGCTTTGATCCCTGCCTGCTTTTTCCATACTTTAACGGCTTCATCGGCTTCTTTGCTTAATACCGAATTGTACTTAGCCTGTGCTTCTAGTATTTCTTTAGAACTAGGATCAATTTCTATGGTTGCTAACTTCTCAAAAGAGCCTCCTATATACTTTCTTAATGAAAAAATCGCGCTTTCACCATTTCTACATTCATCTACATAGGTGCCACACAGTGGCACATATCATATCCTTCTTCATATAACTCCTGAGAGTTAAGCAATTCTACTGTTTTATAGTGTACGACTACATCATTTCTGGTTATTTTATAATTTAATGATTTGATTTTACTTGATTTCCATGCTACATAATTCTCTGCATTGCGTTGCATATACATTCTTCTATGCCATTGATCAGACTGACGTATCAGCGCATTTAATGCCCTACCTTTCATAGAATACATTTGGTTTTCTCTAATAGAAAAAGACAAATAATCCAATACTTCTCCCATTTTGTCCAGAGGTACTTGTTCATGTTTTGCAAAAAAATGAACTACTGTATTCCAAAAAACTTCGTTTCCGTACATTCTTGATAATGATGACCATGCGATAGTTTCTGCTATTACTTTGTTCGCTCCATAACCTATAGCTTGGGCTCTTCGTAATGCCTGAGGCACACTATACCCTTTTGGCGTTCGTTTAAATTCATGAGCCATTCTGGATGTAAGTTCTATTTCCATACCACTCAGTTCTTTCACACTACTTCCCTTACCTAACTGAACATACCATAACATGTACTTTTTAGAACCTCCATAAAAAGAAGAAACTAAAAACTCGGGAGTTGAATATTTAGCAAAGCAAAACTCTATTAATGACTGTAACTGCTTTTCTGCTTCATGTGTTTCCTTTTTCCAATCATTAATATCTCTTACCAACCTATTACCAAAGGAACTCATATTACTCAATACTTCGACATATTCTATTTTTCTAAGAATCGTATAACAGCCTTCACTATGTAAGTGTAATAAGAGCATTCTAAATGTACCTCTTTTCCAAGAGTTTCTTTTTTTACTCATTTTAGAAAAGAACATCCACAACATGGATGCTATCGTTCCCTTATATCTCTGTGGTTTATTATGAGCCTGATAAATCTCTTCAACCAACAAGGTATATTTATCGGGTCTTATCTGTGAGTTTTTTATTTGAGGTACAGCTTCTTGAACTGTAGCTTGTAATAGTGTTTCCATGATTTCATATATGTTGTTTTAAATTTTTATGACTGGAAACACTACTTGTATTTTCAGCCTACTATGAACTACTTATATCCTGTATACTGCTCATTAAAATTTGATTTTTTGGTTATTGCGCAATAAAAAACCCTGTGTTGGTGTACTCAGGGTTTCATTTCTTGAAAAAGTATGGTGAATGTTCACTAACTACAATATCTTACCCTGAGATGCCTGTGCACTCCTGAATTTATTTGATATGTATGTAAATCGAACATTTTGTTTTTTATTTAGATACAACTGTCTTTTTGACAATTGCGATGCAAAAGTATTTCTTTTTTCGAAAACTCAAAAATTATCCTCTCTATTTATATTAAATCTAATTCCGAACATATCTTAATGTATTTTAACAAAAATATACTTCAATGCTTTCTAAAAATATATTGGTAAAAACCTAAAAAACTGATAATTAGCTTTTTTTTAAAAGAACTCATAACTAAAAACTCTTATATTAGGGGAAATATCTCTTAAACCAATACTCATGAAAAAAGTAAAATCATTAGGCAATGTTCTTAGTAAAGAACAACAAAGAACCATTAAAGGAGGAAAAGTTATTCACTGCTATAGCAATCCTATCTGTCCTCCGTATGACGAGATCGCCTGCATTGTTATTAATGGCACTTGTCGTTATGTTGGGTAAAAAAGCTTGTTTTCGATTCATACTTTTACTTTTTTTGTATTCGATGTATGATAAGATTAACTTTTAAGCACCAAAAAAACAGTCACTAAAGTGGCTGTTTTTTTATGTCTTTATACTAATAAGAATTCACAATCAATCACAATGAATTCCGTATAATTAATCTATTTTTATTTTCAATTTTATCAGAACTATTATTTATAATCATATCTGCTAAAATGGCTCCCATTTCTTCAAAATCTGTAGAAATGGTTGTAATTCCATTGCAAACTACTTCTTTTAAGTCCGTATCATTATAAGAAATAATACCTACATCCCTACCAATTTTTAAATTTTCCTGTTTTGTTTTTTTAATTACCCGAATCATATCTTCATCATAGGGAACCACATATACTTCTTTTCCCAAAATCTCACGATCCAAATCGAATACTTCTATGATATCATGATCTATATGTATCTCTTTACAAAACTTACTAAACCCTTGTCTCATTCCAATAGGTTGCTTTTTAAGGCAATGCACCAAAGTGATTCTATCATATTTAGACAATAAATCAATTGCTTCCTTCAACGCCAAATAAATATCTTTACTAAAATTTTGATAAATCGCTGAAAACTCCTGTAATTGCTCACTGCTTTGATCCAAAATATAAAGTTGATCTTTAGGGATCAGGTCTAAAACAGGTTTGATATTCTGTAAGTTTGCAGGCATAACAACATATGTAGAATAATCTCCTATACTTTCTTTAATATTCTTTTCAAAAACTGCCTCATTAAAATGATGAAAAAAAATCTCTACCTTAACATTACTTCCTAAATTTTCTATAAATGAATTGTATAATTTTTCTTTAAATGCATTTAATTCATCAAAAAGTAAAAATACTTTTTTCACATAATTGGTAACGGTGCTATTAATATAATATCCCTTTCCTGGAATAGAATATACGATACCTCTAATTTTTAGTTCATTAAAAGAAGTTAATACTGTATCCCTTGATAGGTTAAATTTTTTGCAAATGCCATTTATAGATGGTAATGGGTCTCCTTTTTTTAACTTGCCTTCTTCAATTGCCTTTTCAATAGAAATAACAATTTGCTTATATTTCGGAATACCTATTTTACCTTTTACTTGGATAAATTCCATATTTTAAATTTGTGTTGCAAAGTAAAAAAACAATAAACGAAGTCAATTAGTTATGTCTAAAGAATTTATAAATATCTTTCCACATTACAGAAAGTTAAGATTACAGTTTTAGTTAAAACACACTTTATAACCTTACATTGTTTGGAATAACCAAAGTAACACAGTACTTTTTAATTATGAAAATCTAAGTGATTTTGTTTCTTTTATTATATAAAAAGCACAGAAAATTATTGTTATGACAACCTCTCCTACGGTCCTCAGCTGTCACTTATCTCTACATTAAAGTATAATTCTTCAGTTTTAAAAGCTATTTTAATAAAGGCATAGTTTATATGTTTCTTTTTATTGGTAACCTAAAGCTACTTACTTTATGTTTCATACAAACAATACGATTATAAGAACTATGATATAAAAGTATAGTTTATGAGTTTATTTCCCCATTCCAATAGGATCAAAGTCTTGAATCTTTAGATGAATCAAATGATTTCTATAGGCGAATGGAAATTCTACATAAGAAGTAGGTTGAATAGTTGTAAATAACACCAATAATGATCATATCCATTACGCAAGATTCTTAAGAATTATTTTTAGAACAAACAACATATCTGAAAATATGTGCATTTGATCTAAATCTATCTTATTTTAATACTAATTATTTTTTTTAAGAAGCAGACTATTTTGTAGTTTTAGAACACAAATTATAAATCGACTCACCAATGGGAATTTTTGACGAAATAAAGAAAAAGCTTAGTAATGAATTTATAGATATTGTAGAATGGTTAGATAATACAGATGATACCATTGTTCATAGGTTCGAACGCTACCAAAATGAAATAAAGAATGGTGCCCAATTAATTGTTAGAGAAGGTCAGACTGCCGTATTTATCAATGAAGGTCAATTAGCAGATGTATTTGAACCAGGAACGTATACATTGAACACTCAAAACCTTCCTATTTTAACAACATTAAAAGGTTGGAAATATGGTTTTAATAGCCCATTTAAGGCAGAAATATATTTCGTTAACACACATTTATTTACGGATGAAAAATGGGGTACAAAAAATCCAATTACCCTAAATGATGAGCGTTTTGGACTCGTAGAAATCCGAGCATTCGGAACCTATGCTTTTAAGATCAATGATCCTGGGAAGTTTATTATAGATATCGTTGGGACAGATGCCAATTTTACCAATTATGAAATAAATGAGCATCTAAAAAGCTTAATAGCCACTCGTTTTACGGATACCATTGGAGAGGCAAACTTGCCTATAGAGTTGTATGCTGCCAATACCAATGAGTTATCAGAAACTTGCTTAGATGTAATGCAACCAGAATTCAATTCTGTTGGGATTTCTTTAGAAAAGTTCTTCATCGAGAATGTATCTATGCCAGAAGAATTAAAGAAAGAAATCTTCGAATATAGCAGAATTGATAAATTAGATTTGGATAAGTTAACTAAGTTCAAAACTGCCAAAGCAATTGAAGCCGCGGCGGCAAACGAAGGTGGTACCGCTGGTGCTGGAATGGGAATGGGAATGGGATTTGTGCTTGCTCAGCAAATGGGTGGTATGATGAATCCTATGGCTACTCAACAACAAGTACATACCCAACAGAATTCGCCCTTAGCCCCTCCTCCAATGCCTGTTCAGGTTCAATATTTTTATGCCTCTAATGGACAACAATCCGGACCCGTCTCATTTGATCAACTAAAGGCTCTTTTTGCCAATAGAACAGTGAACAAAGATTCCCTTATCTGGAAACAAGGAATGGCTAATTGGTCTGCATTAAAAGATATTGAAGAACTTAAATCATTTTTAGGAGGTAATACTCCTCCTCCGTTACCAGGTAATTAATATTATTTATCACATAAATTTAGATTGATAACAGCTATTAGAAACATATAGTTATTTTTACGAAATTCTGGTTTCCGCCTGAATGACAATTCTATGGAGAACGAAGAGAAAAAAGCATTTTCAGAACAAAAAAAATCATGTGTCAATTGTGGTGCTGAGTTAACATATAAACCTGGTAGTACTGAAATAAAATGTGATTATTGTGGTCACGAAGAAACCATTGTACCAAATCTGGATGGTTTTAAGGAATTAGAGTTAAAACCCTATCTGGAAGAGATGGGGTCTTTATCCCATTCTGAAGAAATTATGATGCTGCATTGCAAAAATTGTGGTGCGAATCAACATATCGAAGAAAATTACAAATCATTACACTGTGTATATTGTACGATGCCACTAGTGATTGAAGATGCCTATAAGGAAGATTGGATTTTACCAGGAGCTGTGCTACCTTTTCAATTTGATCAAAAAAAATCGCATCAGATATTTTCTAAATGGGTAAAAGGTTTGTGGTTTGCTCCAAATAATCTTAAGAAAGCTGCATTAGATCCAGAGCATACCAAAGGCTTATACCTTCCTTACTGGACTTTTGATGCTCAGTTATATGCTAATTATACGGGGCAACGTGGAGATTATTATTATGTTTCTGTTCCTTATACTACTACCGTAAATGGTAAAACGGTACAACGTACCAGACAAGAGCAAAGAACGCGATGGTCTCCCGCAAGTGGTGTTGTAAAGGGTTTTGTAGATGATACTTTAATCAAGGCTTCTCATCAGCGTAAAAATCCTATTCCTTCTAAAATTGCACATTGGAATCTAAAGGCTTTGAAACCTTTTAACACTAGCTATTTAGCAGGTTTTGTTACAGAGAAATATACCATTCCCCTAAAGGATGGACACCTATCCTCTACACAAGAAGCCCAGCATATTGCCCGTTCCTGGGCACGTCATGATATTGGTGGTGATACACAAAGGGTGCATTCTATTAATATGAGTTTATCCGAAGAAACATTTAAGCATATTTTACTACCTGTATACATTAGTGCATATCAGTATAATGGTAAAAAATACAATTTCTTTGTAAACGGGCAAACGGGAAATATTTCTGGGAAAAGACCCTACTCTTTTTGGAAAATATTTTTCTTTTCTCTTCTGATTATAGTAATTATTGGAGCTATCGTATGGTATACAAATGAAGGGCAGTATGCCTAATTAACACTATATTACTTGATAATTACAATAAAAAACACTCTTAATTTACAGAATCTTCTTTTCAGTAAAAAACATTATAACTAGCTAAAACGCGGATATGGAAAGGCAAACTCGATGCAAATATTTATTTTAGAAAAGCTATTAAATTGAGTGATTTTTTACAACGGAGCGAAGAAATACAGTTTTCTAGTAAAAATTAACCAGTATAAATTTTCTTATCTAAGTCCATAAAGATAACTTCCTATAAATCAAAACTTGTAGGGTAAAACCCCAACAAAAACGAATATTTCCCCATAATTACGTTGTATTACTTGTAATTTATTATGATTTTTGAAAAAGTTATAACTAAGGAAAGTCAATGCCTTGTCCAAGTAGGCGTTATTTTGAAATTACATAAAACATGAAATTTCAAAAATTTGAAAACCTTAAAAAGTTACAATTAAAAACTAATGAATTGTCTTCAGTAAATGGTGGTACAACTACAACTTTAGTCACTGTAGTTGGTTATGCCGAAAATGAATGGGAGGATACTAATGGAAATGGTGAATTTGATGGAGATGATGGAGATACGTTTATTGGTACTATTGAATTCCCAGGTGCTCCAGGTCGCTAATAATAACACTTTTCATAACTGTACTAAGTTAATTAGTACAGTTATATTTTTAACATATTATTTTTATGAAGTATTTGAAAACGCTTACCCTGTTAAGTGTTGTTTTATTCCTTTTGCAAACTTGTAAAAGCACTGATATAAAGGGTTCCGCTGATGTAATAAGGAAAAGACAAGACAGTTTAGCATTCGAATTATGCAAAATATACGGGTTAGATCAAGGTATTAGAAAATCTCCAGGTATGCCCAATAAATGGAATTTTATGCTTCCTATTGATTCTATTAATTTTTTTAAAATTTTAGATTTTACAAAAACTCATGGATTTCCGAACAAGAAAATACTAGGTCAAGAAAATTATTCTCATGAATGCGTTCAAGCTTCTGCAATTGCAATATTATTGCATACCCCTCATATATTAGTGAATAACAAGGAGTATCTGGATGTGTTTATTGAAGAAACGAATAAAGAAACTCTAAAAAAAGAAACCTTAGCATTAATATTAGATAAGTACTATGCTATACGAAGAGATGAGTTTGGTAACAGAAGACAGCTATATGGTTCTCAATTTGGGAAACCGTGTAAAAAATTCCGTAGAGAGTCTGATTCGGTTAGAGCGGTAATTGGACTAGCACCGCTCCCAGATTCGTTATTTGTACAATGTAAAAGCAAATAATATTTATGATCCTTATCTTAACAACCGAAGCCGGTGATTTTTCTCACCCCAAATTTATAGATTGGCTTCATTATTATAAAGCTGATTATAAAAGATTTCAAAAAAAATCAGCTCAAGATCAATTTATTAAAACAACTTACGATATTTAATGTAAAATTCTTTCTTATTTCGCTTCCAAAATTATTTCGTGAATTTTGGTTATTACATGACAAATATCTTTTTCTACAACAATCGGGTTTTCGGTCGTGAATGTTTCATATCCCGAACCGCTAACGGTTATAAAATAAGTCCCTGTTCTTTCGTAAGCTCCTATAAATGTATTTGTATTTTCAATATTTAGTAAAGTCTCTATATAATCTCCATCTCTAGCAATCACCGTTATTCCTTCTATCAAAAACGCATCTGTAGTTTTAGATTTTACTTTTATTTCCAATCCAGGAACTGCCTCCGTTGTACAAAAAATCGGGTCTTCCGTATCGTTCTCATCAAGATTACAAGCAGAACAAATGATTAGCATCATTACAACAATTATTTTCTTCATACAGGTGTATTCTAAATTGATTCTTTATTTTTTAGATGTAATTATAAGCTTGTGGTTGCGTCTTTCTATTGCTAAGATATATATTGAACTCATTTGATGTATATCTATTGACTATAAAATTTACTTTTAGCTCTAATACCATCCTCAAAATGGGATTACCGACTACATTTGTTTCTTTTTAAGGCAATCCTTGGGGATTAAAAATCAAAAAGAGATTACTTTTTACAGCAATCTCTTTTTGATTTTTTTTTATCCTTTTGAAAGTTTTAACTCCTTAAAAAATATCAAAAATGTTGAATAAAATTTGATTTACAAATCAAATTTTATTCCCTGTGCTAATGGAAGCTCTGTTGTATAATTAATGGTATTTGTCTGACGTCTCATATATACTTTCCAGGCATCCGAACCGGATTCTCTTCCTCCTCCGGTTTCTTTTTCTCCACCAAATGCACCACCGATCTCAGCTCCAGAGGTTCCTATATTTACATTGGCGATTCCACAATCCGAACCTGCATGTGATAAAAATCGCTCCGCTTCTCTAAGATTATTAGTCATAATAGCAGAAGATAGCCCTTGCGCTACACCATTCTGTACCTCAATTGCATTTTCTACTTCCCCACTATATTTTAATAAGTATAATACTGGTGCAAAAGTTTCATGTTGTACAATTTCGAACGTATTTTCAGCTTCGGCAATTGCTGGTTTTACATAACAACCGCTTTCATATCCTTCCCCAGATAATACACCTCCTTCTACTACTATTGTTCCACCTTGCTCAACTACGTTCTCTAATGCTTTTTGATATCCTCTTACCGCATCCGTATCAATTAGTGGCCCTACATGATTGTTTTCATCTAATGGATTTCCTATACGTAATTGCTTATATGCATCGACTACTGCATTTTTTACTTTATCGTATATAGAATCATGGATAATCAATCTTCTGGTAGATGTACATCGTTGTCCCGCAGTACCAACTGCTCCAAAAACTGCTCCGATTACAGTCATTTTAATATCAGCATCTGGAGTAACAATAATTGCATTGTTCCCTCCTAGTTCCAGTAATGATTTTCCTAAACGTTGTCCTACGGTTGCAGCGACAATTTTACCCATTCTAGTAGAACCAGTTGCAGATATTAAAGGAATACGTTTATCCGTTGTCATCATCTCCCCTACTTTATAATCCCCATTAATCAAACAAGAGATTCCTTCTGGTTGATTATTATTTTTTAATACCTTGGCTATAATATTTTGACAAGCAATCCCACAAAGTGGTGTTTTTTCGCTAGGTTTCCATACACATACATCACCACAAATCCATGCTAAAGCGGTGTTCCATGCCCACACTGCTACCGGAAAATTAAATGCAGAAATAATACCTACCACACCAAGCGGGTGATATTGTTCATACATTCTATGCCCTGGACGTTCTGAATGCATAGTCAACCCATGTAATTGCCTTGATAATCCAACTGCAAAATCACAGATATCTATCATCTCCTGTACTTCTCCCAAGCCTTCTTGATAGGACTTACCCATTTCATACGAAACTAATTTTCCTAGTGGTTCTTTTACTTTTCTTAATTCTTCTCCGAACTGTCGCACCATTTCTCCTCTTTGCGGTGCCGGCAAAACTCTCCAAGATGTAAAAGCCGTTTTTGCTTTTTCCATCACTTTTTCATAATCTTCGGCAGTAGTTGTTGATACTTTTCCTATCAAATCTCCATCAACCGGAGAATAGGAAGAAATTTCATCCCCTGATGAAAACCAATCAGAACCTGTAGAAGTTCCTTTATTAAGATCAGAAACACCTAACTGCTTTAATGCTTCTTCTATCCCGAAATCTGTTGCTATTGCTGCCATAGTATAAGAATTAATTTTTAAAAAGGTAAAGATACTGCGTTTTACAGATATTATAAATTTTGATATCCTATTCGTCTAATTTTACATCATTTTATTCGAAAAAAGATATAAATAAGTCATTTTGACTATTGAATGTTTTAATATAAGGCTAACTGACTATTTAGTTTTCTGTAACAAATCGTTTGTCCACAGGCATTTCTGTGCCACAATTATCACAAGTTCTTAATGATTGATTGCCATAAAAATGCTTAAAATGCTTTAGAAAATCCTTTTCGATATCTTCTAACTTAAAATACACTTCATGCAATTTTGCATTACAAGTATCACAGAACCACAACAAGCCATCATCTGCCTCCAGATCAACACGTTTACGCTCTATCACCAAGCCTATAGACCCTTCGTGTCTAACAGGTGAATGTGGCACTTTTGCAGGATGCAGATACATATCTCCAGGACCTAATTTCATGGTTTTTTTCACTCCATCTTCCTGAATATGTACTTCGATTTCTCCTTCGAGTTGATAAAACAGTTCTTCCGTTTCATTATAATGATAATCTTTTCGGGCATTAGGACCAGCAACAATCATTACAATATAATCTCCCGCGTCTTTATATAAATTCCTGTTACCAACTGGTGGTTTTAAGGTATCGCGATTTTCTTCAATCCATCTATTAAGATTAAAAGGTTTCTGGATAGCCATATATTTTAAATTTTTGAGATATAAAATTACGTAATTACCGAAAGAAATAATATAATACAATTTAATTTTAAGTATGATATTTTTAATAAAAAAGAAATCGCTCAGACAAGATTTCTCTTGTAGAACGATTTCCAACTAAATAACCAACCAAAAAAATTTATATTGTATAGTACAATTCTTATTCCGAAAGCTTCATAAAATCCGCTTTTTTTATTCTTTTCTTAGTATTTTGAGACGTTTTTCCTTTACCAGTCTTTTTAAACCGTATATTTCCTCTACCTATAAATTCATATATTGTCCCAGAATCAGAATGAAGTAATTCTATCTTACTATCATTGATAACGGTCAACTCAAAATATTCATTGCCCAAATAATCGTAATCAAGTGTTAAAATTTTCTTATCAAAAATATTAGCAATGTCCCTTACTTCATAATACCCATTATAATCATAGTATATATCATTGATACTAATCCCGTTATCATCTTCTGAGCTTTTAAAATTATCTCCAGACCCGTAATACAAAAACTGTAAATAATTTTCGTTATCAAACTCGTTTAATGCTCCAAACTCACTAGTATATACTTTTTCCCAAGTTTCATACTCATGGAGGAAGTAGTGAATATTATCATAAAAAACCTGATCGTAATCAAATGTACTTCTTTGATATCCTATTAAATAGTAGCTCGTATTAGTAACCCCATCAAATAAGCGTATTTCGTTATCAGAAAACTGAGTTACTACCAAATCATACACCCCATCAATATCATGATCAATATCTACTACCATACCAGATGTATCATAAAACCCTACATCCATTCCAAAGCCGTTTCCATTACTTCCCATACCAACTAAGTTATTATTGGCATAAAAAACTCCATTTTTAAATGAAACTGTAAATGCTTTCTGAAGAAAAGGTATTTCTCCATTTCCTTGTGTACGTTCTATATCAACATACCAGATTTCATAGGTATTCAATAATTGGTTTAAAGTAATCGAAGGTTCATCTATAAGAATGTTATCTTCCACAACAACTTCTGCTATACAAGAGGTTAATAGTAAAGAACCTATGATAAAAGCCGAAAGTAATTTTAAAGTCTTCATAAGGTATGTGTTTATCAATTTCATTTAAAAGAAACCAAAACACGTGCCAAAATCATTTAATTGATATTATAATATATGTTTTAAGGTCTATTTTGTGTATTTTTGAGTCCACAATTTTATTACATGGATAACCAATTAAAATTTGCCGTAATCGGTGGTGGTAGTTGGGCTACTGCAATTGTAAAAATGCTTACTGAAAACCTACATGAAGTAGGCTGGTATATGCGAAGTGTATATGCTGTAGAACATTTAAAGAGACAACAACATAATCCCAATTATTTAAGTTCAGTAGAATTCAACCTCGATCAACTGAAACTCACTAACGATATTAATGAATCTGTAGCCTATGCAGATTATTTAATTTTCGTAATTCCATCTGCATTTTTAAAATCAGAACTTGATAACCTCACGGAATCCATAGAAAATAAAGTGGTTTTTTCGGCTATTAAGGGAATTGTTCCGGAAACAGGTCTGATCGTTGGCGAACATTTCCATGACATCTATAAAATACCTTTTAATAATATTGGTGTGATCACAGGTCCCTGCCATGCAGAAGAAGTAGCACTCGAGCGCCTCTCCTATCTTACTATTGCTTCCAGAGATGAAGAAAAGGCCAAAATTATGGCAGATAATTTAAGTAGTGAGTATATAAAATGTAAAGTAAGTGATGATATTATCGGTACAGAATATGCTGCTGTATTAAAGAATATCTATTCTGTTGCTGCCGGAATTGCACATGGATTGGGATATGGAGATAATTTTCAAAGTGTTTTAATGAGTAATGCTATTCGCGAAATGAAACGCTTTATCAAAAAGGTGCATAAAATGAAGCGAAATATTAATAACTCAGCATATCTTGGTGATTTACTAGTTACAGGGTATTCGGTTTTTTCGCGTAATCGAATGTTTGGAAACATGATTGGTAAAGGATATACGGTAAAAAGCGCTCAAATGGAGATGAGTATGATTGCTGAAGGTTATTATGCTGCTAAAACTGCCTATGAACTAGATGCTACAAAATCTACCAGAACACCAATTATTGATGCCGTGCATGATGTTTTGTATGAAAACAAAAATCCAAAAAAGGTCTTTAAAAAACTTGCGGACAAACTGGACTAATGAGGTTTGAGGTTTGAGGTTTGAGGTTTGAGGTTTGAGGTTTGAGGTTTGAGGTTTGAGGTTTGAGGTTTGAGGTTTGAGGAAAAAACTGATTGTAATTTAGAAATCAAATTGAATATGAAAGAACTTATAAAAACTTTTTACAGTGGTTTTAGAGAGCAAGACGCAGAAAAGATGATTTCTTGTTATCACGATGATGTAATTTTTGAAGACCCTGCCTTTGGAAAGCTAAAAGCTACAGATGCCAAAAAAATGTGGACAATGCTATGCAAAAATGCACAGGATCTAACAATTGAGTTCTCTGATATTAAAGCTACCGATCAACATGGATCTGCACATTGGGAAGCCCACTATACATTTAGTAAAACAGGAAGAAAAGTACATAACAAAATTGATGCACAATTCGAGTTTAAGGATGGTAAAATAATAAAACATACGGATCATTTTAATCTTCACCGATGGGCTTCGCAAGCAATTGGATGGAAAGGTAAACTACTAGGTGGCACTAGTTTTTTTAAGAAAAAATTGCAACAACAAACCAACCGGTTACTCGTTAAATTTCAAGAATAATATATGACTCCTATACATCTTACTACTCCTTTAGTTTCGGTTGACTGGTTATTAGAGCATATAGATCATCCAGATCTTATCGTATTAGATGCAAGTATCAAGAAGGTATCTTCTGGCAAGAACTCAGACAATAATAATCTACAAATACCAGGAACACGCTTTTTTGACATTAAAAACTCTTTTTCTAATCTACATACTGATATTCCTAATATGCTAGCTTCTCCAAAGGTTTTCGAGGAGAATTCCAGAAAACTAGGGATCAAATCTACTTCTAAAATTGTAGTATATGATAGACTAGGGATATATTCCAGCCCACGAGCTTGGTGGATGTTTACAGCTATGGGAATTGATAATGTCTCCGTTTTGGATGGAGGATTACCAGAATGGATCAAATCCAGCTATCCCACTGAAAACATAGAAGTTATTGAAAATTATGGCATAGGAGATTTAAAAATAAACGATCGTTCCATATCTATGGTTTCTGTTAAAGAAGTTTTGTCTGGAATGAATGATCCAAATGTTAGAATTCTGGATGCTCGCTCTGTTGGAAGGTTTAACGGTATCGATCCAGAACCACGAGCCGGTCTACAAGGTGGACATATTCCTAATTCTATAAATCTACCGTATACCATAGTACTGAATCATGGAAAAATGCTCCCAGTTCAGAAATTAATTGAGATTTTTGATGATTTTGATATTGAAAATAAAAAACTGATCTTTAGTTGCGGTTCTGGTATCACGGCCTGCATCATTTTATTAGCCGCTAAACTTTCAGGATATAAAAATCTCTCGGTATATGATGGTTCCTGGAGTGAATGGGGACAATTAAAAAATGTTCCTGTCGTTTGTTAATTTATTAACTCATTAAACTCTAACTTATTTATGAGGTTTCTTTCTGTATTATTTTTTATCGCTATCCTATACATTCCTAATATAAATGCACAATCTCAAAAATTTGGCTTACAGGATTTTTACACCTATAATTCCGAGCTGGAATACACTGTAGACTCTATATACCACACACTTAGTGAACGGCAAAAAGTTTCCCAGATGATTATTACTTCTGCTGGAGAATTAGGAAAACCAATGACTACTGTAAAAAAACTTACTACTAGCAATGCTATTGGAGGAGTGGTTTTCCTTAAAGGCACAAAAAAAACACATACAGAAAGTATTGCTGCATTAAATGCAATTTCTACTAAAAACAATACACTTCCCCTTCTTTTTAGTATGGATGCCGAACCGAGCCTATTTGCTAGTAGAATAAAGGGTGCCAAAGACGTTGGGAAAACTATTGATATTAAAACAGAAGCTCAATCTGACAAGGTCGTCGCTATAATAAATAGTGAACTTAAAGAAATTGGTGTTCATCATAACTACGCTCCTGTACTTGATATTAGTCCAAATAATGAGGCGATTAAATCCAGAAGTTATGGTAATAACAAAGATTCGGTTATTAACCTAGCCAATCAGTTTATAAAATGCACGCAAGAAGGTGGTATTATAGCTACTGCAAAGCACTTTCCAGGTCATGGACTTGTAAAAGGAGATACACATAAACAAAGTGTATATATTGACGGGGCTTTACAAGAAGTGGACAACTACAAAAAAATCATAGAAGATGGAGTATTATCTATAATGATTGCACATATTACCATCCAGAATAACGAAAAATATGACACTAATGGTTTGCCTTCTAGCTGCTCCAGAAAAATAATTACCGATTTACTAAAAGAAGAAATGGGTTTTAAAGGGGTTATTGTTTCTGATGCATTGAATATTATGAAAGCAGTGACTATTCTTGACAATGCGCCTTTATTAGCTTCTAAAGCAGGTTGTGATCTTATTTTAATGCCACAAGACGAAGAAAAAACAATTAATTCTATTCTTATGGCAATGAAAACTGATAGTTCATATAAAAAACAAGTGCAGCAATCGATAAAGAAAATTCTGAGATTAAAAGTTTGTGGAGGGATCATCTTTTAACCATCATCAATTACATAAAGATTTATATGATTTACGCATAAAACTTTCGCGTATAGTGCAAAATAATTCAAACTCCTTATACGAATTTCTTATCCATAAATCGTATTATTCTTCAGAAGTGCATTCTATTTATTTTTTATGAGTACTACGAATTATCTATGTAGAGGAAAGACCTGTATTGTTAAGAGGCAAAAGATGAAGGATTTCGTTTACTTATTGCCTAGGTAAAGCCCTACGTTATAAAAAAGCAACATCTAACTGCTAGTTTTATATTGAATATACAGTAAGTAGTGTATGTCTTAAATTTTGTAATCCCTGTAATACAAGCTCTTATATGAAATTACCAGAACCTGAATTGAATTGTTTCTTGGCTCAGGTGAAAAAGAAAATTCAAGAGTAGCAACACTATCAATGCATTTTATTTTGAAACCTGTACTAAAAAGAAACAATTTTAGTCGGTAGTTTCGCTTGAGAAATGATATGATTCATATTCTATTCTCGGTATACAAAGCACTTACACCAACAATCTATACCTTCATGTTTATGAGTAGTTTGCATATTTAAATGGTATTTTTTGAGCTTTTCGAATATATCGTAATGAATGTTTTTCCTAGTACTAAGCAATAATTTTGCCTAGAATGTAAATTTTTTGTTGTTAATCCTCAAAAAACTGAATTTTCTCCCTATAATTTAGTACTTTTACGGCAACTAAAACACACAAACTCATTAAATATGAAAAAACTACTCCCAGAATTTCTTGAAGCTTTTTGGTTTATTCATGGAAAATATAGCAGTTGCATAATTGCTACTCCATTTTCAGATGTTAGCAATAGATTAGTCTATAACTCATTTTCCCAAAAATAGAAGCGCAAAATCAAGTTGTAATACTTAAAAGGTGATTCTAATTTATCCTTTTTGATATAATAACGCAAATCAATAAACCAATTAAATTTAGGCTTATCAAGAACTACAAATTACAAGAAGGAATCTTATTTTGTTTATGAAATCTATTAACAAAATATTTTTTTTTCACACGAAAACTCCAAATACAAGTAAACATAACGTAAAGCACTTCTAGACTAGAAAAAAGTCTATGAGTAAACTATGCTATTTATGCTTAGGGTATTATATAAATACTTCTGGTTTGGATTTTCCAGTTCTCAGGGTGAAACCCTAAAAATATTAACTCATTTATCAACTATAACTATTAATTATTATGAAACAAACTCTAAAATTTCTGGGACTTTTACTCTTTTTGCTGAGTATAGTTCAACCCGTATTCTCACATGGTACTGTGATTTACCCTCCAAGTAGGATTTACAACTGTTATAATAATCCGTCTGACTCTCCTTGTGGCTCTTGTGGTACCGCGATTTATGATTGGATGGGGGTTTTACAACCAGATACTAACTTTGGCAATCATCGAGCTTTGATTCCGGATGGTCAAATTGCCAGTGGTGGTAATGGTAGTGCTGTAGATTTTAGCTGTCTCGATGCTTTAACTACTGACTGGACAGCAACAACAGTTAACCATGGATATATTGATGTGAAATGGCAGAATACCGCACCTCATACGACTGAATATTATAAGGTTTATATTACTCAATTAAGTTGGGATCCTACACAGCCATTAAGATGGGATGACCTTATAGAAATTGGTCACGTGGGAAAAGGACCTGCAGAATCATTCACTACGATTAGGTCTTTTATTCCAGATTCTTATGCAGGTAAAAGAGCCGCTTTAGTAAGTATATGGCAAAGAGATTACAATCATAGTCATGAAGCATTTTATGCAGTAAGTGATATATTAGTCCAAGGTGGCGGTGGTGATTGTAATACCGGCGATGCTGTAAGCGCGACTTTTTCTAATAATACTGATTGTACATTACGATATCATGAAAATGGTTCTTTTAAAGGATCTGCTAATGCAGGAGGTTCTTTTACCGGAAACACTACAATAGGAAGTCAGTGGGAAGCACAAAACAGCACCGGAAACCCGATAGATAACTTTACTGTTATTTGTGACCAAACAACTTACGTTTCTTCTGGAGAATGTAATGAAGGAAATGATTGTACTACTGGTGATGCAGTAAGCATTACTTTTACCAACAATACAGATTGTTCATTACAATATTATCAGAATAATGCTTTGCAAGGATCCGCCAATACAGGAAGCTCTTTTACTGCAAATACCACAATCGGAAGTCAGTGGGAAGCCCGTGATACTTTAGGAAATCAAATAGGCAATTTTACTATTGTTTGTAGTCAAACGACCTATAACTCTACAGGAGCATGCGACGAAGATGATGATTGTAACGGTATACCAGCGTGGTCATCTACTACTACTTATTCTGGAGGAGAAACCGTAAAATATAGTAATTCACAATATAGAGCTAAATGGTGGACTCTTAATCAAACTCCTGATACACATAGCGGAGAAGGTCTACCATGGGAAAACATAGGGTCTTGTACTAATGAAGGAAATATAGTTCCAACGGTTAGCATCACATCTCCTACTAATAGTACTTCTTTTAATCAAGGGGATTCTATTGCTATAACAGCTAGTGCTTCTGACTCTGATGGTACTATTACTAAAGTGGAGTTCTTTAATGGTAGCACTAAATTGGGTGAAGATACGACAAGTCCTTATAGTTATACTATTACCAATGCAGCTGCAGGAAGTTATACACTTAGTGCTAAAGCTACGGATAATGAAAATGCTGCAACCACTTCTTCTACTGTCTCGGTAACCGTAATTGGTAGTACTAACGGATGTACTGGAATTACTCAGTATGTAGCAGGGACTTCATATAATCAGAATCAAGAAGTGCAAAATGAAGGTAGCAAGTATACTTGTAATATCCCAGGATGGTGTTCTTCTAGCGCTGCATGGGCATATGCTCCCGGAACAGGAATTCACTGGCAAAGTGCGTGGTCTAAATCAGGGGATTGTACTGGTGCAAAAAGTGCTTCACCGATCGCCTTTAGAACCTATCCTAATCCAGTTAATAATACTTTACATATTTCTATTCAGTCTGACTTATCTGATTCTAATTTTAATCTTAAAATTTATTCAGTCAGTGGGGCAAAAGTATTAAGTTTTACAAATAATTCACTAAAAAGTGGTAACAGTCTTAAAACTTTTGATCTTTCTCAATTAGAGTCAGGACTTTACTTATATACTATTTCTATTGCAGAAAAAGGAATAAAAATGAATGGCAAAATTCAAAAGAACTAATGAATTAAATACTAAATGAAAAAATTGTAATGGAACATACTAAGTCCATAACTACTTCCTTTCGTTTTTATAATTAATGTAATCATTATAAAAGCCTGTCTATAATAAAATTTAGACAGGCTTTTTTTACAATTTTAAACATTTAGAATCAATTATATCAGGACAAACTAGGCAGGATGAATATCATTTTTCAAATGCAATTATATAGTTTCAAACATTTTACCAGGTAATGGTCGTATCACTCCCTTTAATTCCATATTTAACAAAACAGAGGCAACCTTAAAAGTTGGTATATTACATTCTAAAGCTATAATATCAAGCAATTCTTTCCCATTATCACTAAGAAAGCTATAAACTTTCTTCTCATCTTCTTCTAACTCTACAAAAAGTTGTTTCTGTACTAATGGTTTCTGCCGTTCTTCTAATTCCCAACCCAACATATATATTAGATCCGCAGCGCTAGTCAACATATGGGCTCGTTGGGTTTTAATTAATGTATTACACCCCTTGCTAAATGGATCTCCAGCTCTACCAGGTACCGCAAAGACTTCCCGGTTATATGAGTTTGCAATTTCAGCAGTAACTAACGAACCTCCTTTATCCGCACTTTCTACTACGATAGTAGCCTCACTTAAACCGGCTATAATTCGGTTTCGCCCTAAAAAATTCTTTCTATCGAATGTATCAGTACTCCAAAAATCCGTAAAGAACCCTCCATTCTCTTCGATCTGAGGCATATATTTTTTATGCACCTTAGGATATACCTGATTTAATCCATGAGCAAGACAACCAATTGTTTGTAAATCGTGCTTAACCGCTGCCCTATGCGCTGTTATATCAATACCATAGGCAAATCCAGAAACGATAACTGGGTTAAACGGAACGATTGTTTCAATTAATTCTTCGCAAAATTGCACACCATAGCTCGTAACTTTTCTGGTACCAACTATGCTAAGCATTTTTTTATTTTTTAAATCAATATTCCCTTTACTAAATAATACTACGGGACTATCAAGGCAGTATTTTAATTTATCAGGATAAGAAGTCTCATCATATCCTACATAATTAATACTATTATCCTTTATAAATCGCAACTCATTTTCTGCCTCATTTCTGTGCACAGGATTATGTAATTCTTTTATTTTCACAGAACCGATTCCATCAATTGCCAACAACTTTTCTGCCCTCTCCTGCAAAACACCCTCAGCAGATCCAACTTCTCGTATCAGTTTTTTAATAGAACTATCTCCCAGATTAGGGGCTTTTTTTAGCGTAAGTAAGGCAATTAATTTTTCTGTAGTCATCTAATCTATTCTAAGTCAGTACAAGAAACGAAAAAAATCAAAACTGTTAATAAAATCAAAGGGTTTAGTTAAAATTCATTCTCATTTTTCTATACCTTTGGATCATTATAAATGAGCAAGCTAAAACGGTTGATCTACTTTAATTATTGAACACTCGTGTTATTTTTAGTAAAAGTTTTCAACAAATTTTAGATTAAACGAAAGAGATTTTTTTTAGAAAGGGGCAATGAATATTACAGCGAAGTATATTAGTGAATTATTATATAGATATGAATGTGTAATCATACCTGGCTTTGGTGCATTTTTAACTAAGCGTCAACCGGCATCAATTCAAGAATTTACCCATGCTTTTTTTCCTCCTCAAAAACTGATTTCTTTTAATAGTCAATTGCAAAATAATGATGGCCTATTAGCCAATTATATAGCACAAGCCGAAAACATTTCATATACGGATGCTGTTGCAAAAATACAACGTTATGTACTGTCATTACATAACAAAATTGATCAAGGAAAACATGTCGTTCTCGAAGGAATAGGTTCTTTTTATTCTTCCACAGAAAACACCTTACAATTTGAACCTTCTCAGGAGGTTAATTATCTTACTGAAGCCTTTGGTCTTAGCTCTTTTATTTCTCCTTCTATTCTAAGAGAAAAGCAAGAAATACCAGTAGCACTTTCGCAAGTTAATCGAGAAACATATAAAGAACAGGTAGAAGCACTGGAAGAGACTACTCCTATTGCGTTTACTCCAGAAAAACGTGGCGAACGCCCTTACATGAAATACGCCGCTATTGCTATAATTGCTTTGGGTATTGGAGGATTTTTAGGATTGTCTAAAATCAATAGCGATAATAAAACGTACAATGATAATTTAATAGTAGAAGCAGACAATAAAGCTGAAAACAGAATACAGCAAGCTACTTTCGAAATTTCGAGCCCGCTTCCTGCTATTAATTTAACCACCATAAAAACGGAAGACACTCAACTTATTACTAATGAAGACACTTCTTTATTAGTCAAATATCATATAGTTGCCGGTGCATATAGAATTAAAGCTAATGCTAAGAAAAAAGTTCAAAAGCTAAAAGCTCTTGGTTTTAATTCTGAACTTATTGGTGTTAACAAATTTGGACTTCATCAAGTAGTATATCATAGTTATGCGCATAGAAATGAAGCTTTACTTGCACTTAGCAAGATTAAGAAACAACAAGACTCTAATGCTTGGTTGTTAATTAAAGAATTGTAATTTCATATTCTCTATCATCTTATCTTTTGAAGACAATAGAACTACTAGAATTTTTTCATTAAAAAAGTCAATACTTGTTAATTAAAATGTTCCGTAGCGTCTTTATATTATCAGTGAAATAAAACATTGTACACTAATTCTGATTCAAATTGGAAATGGTACGAATAGCATTAATACTAATTTCGAGGCTTTTTGAGCAATATTCACGAGTTTACATCGCTATGGAATCATTTGTATATGGTATCTTTTATTTTTTTCTTAAAATATTTAAGATTCTTTCGTTCCCATAATGCAACTGTAAATCAGTTTTCTGTATCCACATGATATATTGTTTGATATAGCTGATTATCTTTACCAAAAAATTACAATAGTACATGGAAGCCAGATACCCTTCAGAATCTCTAACTATTTTAACAGACCTTGTTTTACCAGGAGAAACAAATCCACTAAATAATCTTTTTGGAGGTGAGCTTTTGGCTCGTATGGATCGTGCAGCGGGTATTGCAGCGGGTAGACATTCCAGACGTATTGTAGTAACAGCCTCTGTAAATCACGTGGCTTTTAATAAGGCGATCCCACTAGGAAGTGTTGTTACTGTCCAAGCTAAAGTTTCTCGTGCATTTAAATCCTCTATGGAGGTAGTTATTGATGTCTGGATAGAAGATAGACAAACTGGTGATAAAACACCTGCTAATGAAGCTATATACACTTTTGTAGCCGTAAATGAAAGAGGCGCTCCAGTTAGTGTGCCTCCAATTACCCCACAAACGGAATTAGAACAAGAACGATATGACGCTGCATTACGTAGAAAACAACTAAGTTTGGTACTGGCAGGAAAAATGAAACCTGATGATGCCACTGAGTTAAAAGCATTATTTGTGTAATAATAACGTTCCCTCTCAAATCAACAACACCTCGGAGTAAGTTCTCGAGTTATGCCTTCGGAAGCCTTCAGTTTATATCCAATACATAATCTGGGTTAAAGAAATGAAAATTAATTTCGAAATAGTAGAAAATTACGCAGTTCGACTAAATGGAATTCATATTAATTTACATAACAATTTTCACTAGCATCCGAAACTTTTGAATCAAGATAGCTTTACTTCGACAAGCTCAGCAACCACCCTGCTAGAGCCAAGAACCAAGACTAATTGATTATCATTACATTTTTAATTTATAAAATGTATTGAATTATATCTTAAAATGCTTTAAAAGATAAATTCTCAAAAACTACTCTTTATAAATTCATAATAATACCAGTTGTTGTTTGAATTTACTGGAAAAGAAAATAAAGATTTTTTTTGTTTCAATGAATGGAAATAATACGATTTACGGATGAGAATTTCGTAAAAATAATTACAAAGATTTTTCGCTAGATTGATGAATCAAATTAAAGAATAGCCATAGCTATTGTTTAATTTTATGAAGAAAATATAGTAGAAAAAGAATGTGATTAGATGCGAAATTTTTATTCGTAAATCGTATAATACGATTTATGGATAAGAAGTTCGTATAAAGAGTTTGAATTATTTTGTGCTAGATTAAGACATAAAATTAAAGAATAGCCACTTGTGCTGAGCTACGTCGAAGTATAGCTATTGTTGAATTTTATAACGCAGATATAGTGCAAAAAAAACGAATTATATGCGAAAGTTTATGCGTAAATCGTATAAAAACATCCCTCCATAATTTCACGTAACACCAAGTAGATTAGTCACAAACGCACACTAAAACATTATTAAACAAGGCTTTAAAAAAATAAAAATTTAAAAATAATTTGCGTAACCAAATGGTTATATTTATATTAGTAACCAATTAGTTACCTAAAATACTATGAGAAGAGATGTTTTTCAGGCAATTGCAGATCCAGTTAGAAGGGATATTATCGGATTATTAGCAAACGAATCACTTACAGTTACCCATGTTTCAGAAAACTTCGAAATAAGCCGCCCTGCAATTTCAAAGCATATAAAAATTTTAAAAGAATGCGGAATCATTAGAATCCATAAAAAAGGGAGAGAGCATTACTGCGAAATTTTACCAAAGAACTTACTTCCTGTCTCGGATTGGATAGAACAGTATAGACAATTATGGGAAGATAAGCTAGATTCCTTTGGATCATATTTATTAAAACTACAAACCAAAAACAAAGATAATGAGTAACACAGACAATCGAACACTAACTCTAAAAAGAACGTTTAATGCACCTGTCCAATTGGTATGGGATGCTTGGACACAGCCAGGACATATTGCGCAATGGTGGGGACCGAAAGGAATGGAAACCAAAGTAATTGAACATGATTTTACTGTTGGTGGTATCTGGAAATACAGCATGCTTATGCCAAATGGTAATGAATTTATAAGTGAAGGGACATATTTAGAAATCATTGAATTAGAAAAAATACATTCTTCTGCGGATTTTAAACCTATGACTGTAGGGGTAGAAATACTGGCTATATTTGAAGCACATGGTGATACCACCAATTTTACATTCCAAGTAATTCATCCAACAGAAGAATATTGCAGAGAACAAGAGAAAATGGGCTTTATGAACGGATGGGGTTCTGTATTCGACAGGTTAAGTACGTTTGTAACGAAAAAGCATTCAAGTTAACCGTAATTCCAGTTTTTTATAACAACCCTGCTCCTAATGCTATTGAAATTAGGATTAGCATAATAGCAACAACAACCTGTAAAAATTTTAAGGTAACTTTCTTTAATAAGATATTACCAATATACGCACCTGAAATGGCAGAAAGGGTTGCACATATTACTAAAGTTATGTTTTCTTCTATACCAGATTTAGAAATTCTGGAAGCATACACACTAAGTCGGGTAAAATCAACAAAAGTTGATACCACTACTGCCGTTCCTATAAAAGCTTGCTTAGAAAGACCCGCTTTAATCAAAAAAGCAGTTCGTAAGGCTCCTTGATTCCCAGAGAGTCCTCCAAAAAAACCGCTTAATATACCACCTAACGGAAGTTTATCTTTCCCAAATTGTAATTTACTAAAAAAAGGTATCAAATCCATACTGGCAAAAATGATCAACAATATGGAAATCGTAAATTTTACAGGATATACTTCAAATGTTTTCCCGAACATTTGATATACAAAAAGAGGTTCAATATCTGGTATATGGAGTAAAACCCAAGCTCCAAAAAATGAAGCAATTACCGCTGGAATTCCAAAGCGTATCAATGTTCCCTTGTCTGCATTTTTGCCAACCAAAAACAGTTTAAAAACATTATTAAAAAAATGAACTAGACCCGTTAATGCTATGGCAATTTCAACTGGAAAAAAAATCATCAAAACCGGGGTCATTATAGTACCTAAACCAAATCCCGAAAAAAAAGTGAGAATAGATACCAAAAAAGCAATGATCGAAATGATAACTATTTCCATGGCTTGTTACATTTTATAAATCCAAGTTTGTGGGTTTTGTTTTTTAGCGTTTTGAAAAATTAAAAATTTCATAATAGCCCTTCCAGTAGCAGGATTCGTGCGAACCTGACCGATATTTTGTTTTGTAGTTAGCTTTTGTCCTTCTTTAACACTTATACTTTCTAAATTATAATATACTGTAATATAATTACCATGACGTACTTGTACCAATCTTCCGGCACCTTTAAGCTTTTGGATTGCCATTACTTCTCCTTCAAAGATAGCTCTGGCCTTTTCTCCCGGGCGTGTTTCTATTTCTACACCACTACTATTGATTTTTATATTAGGCAAAGTAGGATGGGGTTGCTGTCCATATCTCTTTGTTAATTTTCCTGTTCCTACTGGCCATGGAAGCTTTCCTTTATTTGATGTAAATCCATCTGCCAGCTTTTTGTCCTCTGGTGTCAATGAAAATGTTGTTGCTGACCCTTTTTTAGATGCCTTTTTACCAGCTTTTTTATTGGCCTTAGCGATAGCTTCTCTGATTAACTTTTCAATCGCTTTATCTATAGCATTTGCTTTTTCTTGCTTTTTCTTTATTTCCTTTTTATACGTACCTTCCTTTTTTCTAATGGAAGTCATCAATACTTGTTGTTGCTTTTTTTCTTCTGCTAGTTGTTGTTGTACTTCTCGATTTTCATCTAATAATTGTTGTTTATCTTTTTTACGTTCTGCTAGCTCCAAATTTAATGCTTGTAGCTGCTCTGCACGCTTCTGGATTTGATCTGCCTGCTCTTTACGATGCTCATTGTATTGCTTCATATACTGCAAGCGCTTATAGGCCTGTGCAAAATCCGATGACGATAGCAAAAACATAATTTTGCTTTGCTGAGATTTACTTTTATATGATTTTACAATCATTCTAGCATAATCCTTTTTTAATACGATAAGTTCTTCTCTATATGATTGTATTTTTTTGAGATTAGAATTCACTTCTCTGGTTAAGAGATTGGCTTGTTGATTTGTTATCTTTATTAGATTCTCGCGTGTGCTTATTTGGGAGTTGAGTGTCTCTACTTCATCCAAAACAGATCGTTCTTTTAACTTAGTATCAGCAAGCAATTGACGCATTTGTTCGATCTGCTCTTTTAGTTGTCGTCGTTCTTCCTCTAATTGTTGTTGTTTTTTACTTTGAGAAAATGACGGTATGCTTATCAATAGCAACCCGATTATATATATCCCTTTTTTTAATCTCATTCTATAGTAACTTGCTCGTATCCTGATGGTATTTTAAACGGAAAACTTACCCTGGCATTGTAGTCTACAATACGATAATCCATAGTAATTAAGGTTTTCTCTGTATCTTCTGAGGCTTCAATACGTATTTCTTTAGGAAAAAACTGGTTTCCTACCTTTTGATAATTGTTATAAGAAATAGTTAACTCCCTTCTTTCTTCTGCCTGCTTAAGTTGTTGTACTGCCATTTTAAAACTATCTGGATGCACTAAAAACAACCGTTCAAATAATTCTAATTGTTTTTTTGGTTGTAATGTATATTTTCCGTTCTGAATTGCACTCGTGTACTTATCATCCCGAAGGTTAAAAATCGCCTGTCCTAATAGTAATTGTTGCACTTTATCAAAATCCAAATCTGTTCCCAACCAGGTACTTAACAACTCGAAATTTCCTTCGAAATACGTGCTATTCACCTTCTCATAGTAGCTTACTTTTTCTGGTGTTATCAATACTTTTGCTAATGTAATTCCCAATAATTTGGCACTTACCCATATTCTCTTGTCTTTTTCGATACGTAAGGTAACGTTGGGACTAAAGGACTGCTTAGCGTCTTGGTATTGTACTTTAACTTTAGCATTGAGAGTAGTAAAATTAAAAGCCTTATTATAATGATTGGCTATGACTTTCTCTGCTTTTAGTTTTTTAACCGCCGATCCTGTCACAGCTTTGGTTCCTTTACAGGAATGGAATAATATTAAGAAAAAAAATAACGCATAAAATATTCTATTCATTACTTTTCATATTTTTTTTAAGTTCAATTGATCTTTCCTTGTATTCTGCTCCTTTTGCCTGATTTCCTTTTTTCAAATAGGCTTCTCCTATCTGATCATAAAAATCTGATTCCATCTTAGAATCGTCTATGATATAATCCATTCCAATACTTAGAGTATCGATTGCTTCTTCATAATTGTTAAGATTAATTAGGGATACACCACAAACCAGATACAAAATTGGTTGAGAAGGATACATCTCAATGGCTGCTTCGCTTCCCGTCTTTGCTTTTTCAAATCTTTTCAGATCCAATTGAAGCAGTAGTATTTTTCTTAAAATAGCAAAGTTTGTGAAATTGTCTTTTATTCCTCTTTCGTAATAATTAAGGGCTAACTCTTTCTTTTCCTTTTCATAGAAATAGTTTCCTATCTCTGTAAACACTTTAGTGTTTCCGGAATCATTAGAAAAAACTTTTACTACATCGATAAGCTGAGGCTCATATACGGGGTTATCATCTAAAAATGTTAAAAAATCCCGTATCACTCTATACTTTGCATCTTTATCGAGCTTATCGCTAGACAATGCTATTTTCATAGATTTTATTGCATCATCTATAGCTCCATTATCCAAATAATGTTTGTACAATGCTAAATGTGCTAGTTTTGATTTTGGGCGCTCTTTTAAAAGTCGCTTGGCTGTTTCGAATGCCTTTTCTACTTGATTATCTCTACTATACAGATAAATAAGATTAATATAATGCTGTTCTTCTTTTGGGCTATTAGCGATCTTCTGCTCCAACCTTGAAATTTGGGAATTTGGGTTGCTAATTTTTAGAGTGATTTTTTTTCGAAGTCTTTCTCTATATAGATCTGGACCTAATTCTTCTATTAAATCATCAACAAGAGTAAGGGCATCATCGTATCTTTTCTCCAAAAAATATAGGTTCGCTAATTGTTCTTTATATCTAGTATTAAAAGTTACCAATTTTTCTACAACTTCTACCGATTCTGTATACTTGCGCTGTTCAAAATATGCCTCGAATAATCCTTCTAGTATATAACGATCATTGGGTCTTTCAATCAATACTTTTTTAAAATTAGTCTCTGCTTGCTGGTATAATTTTAATTCTAAGTAATTTTTCGCCAATTCAGAATATAAAACAACGGGCTTTGGATTAATAGAAATACACCTTTCTAACGCATCAATAGCTTTATCATAATTTGTGATTGCTTTTTGCTTTAATGCTTCGAAAAAACTTTCCATAAACGCATCAGACACATCTCCCAAGTCATCTACAATCTCTATTTTTTTCAAAGATTCTAAATCCTGAGCGTTTATACTATTTAGATGCACCACAAAACCAAATAGTATTGCAATCATCCTATATGTCTGATTAATAATCATAAATCCATGATTTAATATTCTAAAACTATTCTAAGGTAGAATAATCGCCAATACTTATGGTGGTGTACTTTCCATCATACCGAACGTGATTTCCTATCATAGCATTGTCCAAGTTAGCATTTTTTATAATAGTTTCATTCTGCACAATACTATTTTTAATTGTGGTGTCTTCTATAATACATCCTCTACCTATAGATACGTTAGGACCAACCGATGCATTCTTAATAGTTACTCCATCTCCTATATAGCACGGAGGAATAATCGTAGCATTTTCTTTAGTGATAGAATCTTCAATTAGTTTTTCGCCATCTTTTTCTAGAAAACCTAGCATTCTACTATTTGTTTCTACCGTAACATTTTTGTTGCCACAATCCATCCATTCTTCAACTTTTCCAGTTACAAAAACCTTACCCTCACTCATCATTCGTTTAATACCATCATTTATCTGATATTCTCCTCCGTTAATAATGTTGTTATCAAGCACGTATTGCAATTCATCTTTTAGTACCGCAACATCCTTAAAATAATAGATTCCTATCACGGCCAAATCAGACACAAACTCTTTTGGTTTTTCTACCAGTTCTACAATCTGATTCTTTTCATTTAATTCTACAACTCCATACGCTTCCGGTTGATCTACTTGTTTTACCCATATTACGGAGTCTGCTTCTTTATCTAAATTAAAATCTGCTCGGATTAATGTATCGGCATACGCAATAACGGCAGGGCCAGATAATGATTCTTTAGCACTCATAATCGCATGTCCTGTTCCTAAAGGCTGGTCTTGTCTATATATAGATGCTTTTGCTCCTAAGTTCTCTGCCAATTCTGTTAAACTATTAACCACGTCATCTCCAAAAAAAGCAGGGTCTCCTAAAATAAAAGCAATTTCTTCGATAGGCTCTCCTAAAACTTTGGCAATATCAGAGACTAATCTATGTACAATAGGTTTTCCAGCAACGGGTATTAAAGGTTTAGGTATAGTAAGTGTATGAGGTCTTAATCGAGAACCTCTTCCAGCCATTGGTACGATAATTTTCATGTGTTATAATATTGTTTAGATATGACATGAAACGTGCCAAAGAACCATTCTTGCATTTATCAAAAATCTTGTTATGACTCGTTTCATTGTTATATTATTAGATACTAATTATTTCTATTTTATGATTGGTATTATTTTACTCCTGTGCTTCCGAAACCTCCAGCTCCTCTAGAGGTATCTGACAATTCGGTAACTTCTACCCATTCTGCTCTTTCGTGCTTTGCTATCACCATCTGAGCGATTCTCTCTCCATTTTCTATAGTAAAATCTTCATTAGATAAATTGACCAGTATAACGCCTACTTCTCCTCTGTAATCTGCATCAATAGTACCTGGAGCATTCAATACTGTAACTCCTTTTTTTGCAGCCAATCCACTTCTAGGGCGTACTTGTGCTTCATAACCTATAGGCAATTCTATAAACAATCCCGTTTTAATAATTGTCCGTTCTAAAGGCGCCAAAGTAATGGCTTCATCTATATTGGCTCTTAGATCCATTCCTGCAGAAGCAATGGTTTCATAATTCGGTAAATCGTGTTCTGATTTATTGATAATGTGTACTTGCATATGTGTATTAAAAAACTTCCGTATTTAGGAGTTTATTCTTTTTTTAAAATTTGTTGTATTTCCCCTTTTTCAAAAACATACAAAATTACTAAAAACCCAAGTAATAAAGGGATAGAAATCATATAATTACTATCAAAAACATAAAATGAAATGATAGAAAAACCTATGGATACGATCATATACATTCCTATTTTTTTAAGATCATATGGAATTGGATAATATTTTCTCCCATAGTACCAGGATAATACCATCATTATTCCGTAGGCTGCTAAAGTAGCAATAGCCGATCCTACATATGTATATTTGGGAATCAATAGAAAATTAAGAACCAAAGTGATTACAGCACCAATTACAGAAATATAAGCTCCAAACCTAGTTCTATCGGTTATTTTATACCAAACAGATAGATTATGATAAATTCCCAAGCAGAAATTGGCTAGTAAAATAATAGGTACTACAACCATTGCTTCCCAATATTCTGGCTTTCTAATCATAAATACTTTTAGTAATTGTGAAAATGCGATCACCACCATCAGAATTAAAGATCCGATAATGACAAAGTATTTTGTAATGATAGCATATGTTTTTGGTGCATTTTTATCTCTAGCATGACTAAAAAAGAACGGCTCTACTCCCATTCTGAAAGCAGTAGCAAACAATGTCATGAATAATGCTAATTTATAACAAGCCGAATATGCCCCCGAATCAAATAATCCTTTTTCTTCTCCTAACATCCATTCAAGAAATATTTTATCAAAATGTTCATTGATAGCAAATGCCAAACCTGAAATTAAAATAGGAGCCCCATATAATATCATTTTTGTCCAGAGCACTTTATCGAATTGATACTTTATTCTAAAGTAAAAAGGTAACATTAACAGAAGAGTGACACCACTTGCAATTGCATTAGCTATGAAAATATATTGAACCTGAAAATCTTCTATATAAATAACCTTAAGCCATTCTATATTCTCAGACCATCTCTTTAAAAATATTAAAAAGAAAACATTAAGTATAGTGAAAATTATAACATTAATAATTTTTACAACCGCATATCGAATAGGTCTTTCTTGTGCTCTTAGACTAGCAAATGGGATGATTACTAATGCATCTAGTACAAGAATTGAAATAACGTAGGTTAAAAATTCCTTTTCGATATTCAAAAAGGGAGAAATCAAGTCACGAGAAAGAAATGCTAATACAAGAAATAACAATGTTGAAAACACAACAGAAATTGCAGATGTACTAGTAACTTTACTTTTAAATTTATCCAGATTTAAAAATCTAAAAAAAGAAGTTTCCATCCCGTATGCTAATAGCACATTGAATACAATAATCCAAGAAAATAAAATGGTAACTCTACCATACGATATTGGCCCATCAAGATATCTCGTATGAACAATTACCAAAAGAAATGACAGCATACGCGGAAGCACTGTTGCCAATCCATAGATAAAAGTTTGCCTAAAAAGTTTTTGAAATACTCCCAATTCAGAATTTTAATTGTGACTCTAAAAGTACACTTTTATTGTTTTGGTGCTGATGGATATGCCAGTATTTCTTTTTCTTTTAGTCCATCAAATTTAAAATACCCTTTTTTACCGTCCTTCGTATAAGCAATTACACATTCATTCCCTTTTAACTCAAAAGGTATTTTATCTTCTATAATTGGAACTTGATTTTTAAACTCTTCTTTAGGATCGCTACTCATGACCAGATCTCTTCTAATCGAATTTGGATCGGTATACCGTCCTACATAAATAGGCTTATCACTTCTTAGTAATAGCTCCACTTTTTTACCTTTAAAATAAATCTCATTTAGTTCTATATCAGTTTCGGAACTTAACGGAAGATATATTGTAAAACCAGATCCACCACCTTGCACACCTGCAACCCACTTCTGGAAGTATGGTGACTTAAAAGATACCGGAGCAGCCTTATCTATCTTCTGGCTTGTGGCACATTGTGTGAATATAGCTAATATGCCAACTATGCTTATTTTAGTACATATAGATTTAAGATGTCTCATCATTATTTTTTTACAATTTTCAAAATTGTTTATACTTCTCAACGAATATAAAACAAAATTAATACCAAAAAAGTATGGATACTGTATTTAAAAATATTAGCACTAGCATCCGATACTTTTGAATCAAGATCGCTTCGCTACTAGAGTTAAGAACCATGACTAATTGATTATCATTGAATTACACTTTTAATTAATAAAATATATTGAATTATATCTTGAAATACTTTAAAAGATAAATTCTCAAAAACCAGACTTTATAAACTTATAACATAATTATAATCAATGTGTTATACTTGAAAAAAGTTGTCTTTTTGAAAACTTTTGGTTGGTTGTGAAATATTAATACCATTTCTCAAATGAAATTACGGACTAAAATTGCTTCTTTTGCTATTAACCTGAGGTCGATTATTAAACATTTAATTTCCAGAATATTATTGTATTGTGCTCCTGTTTTATCTCCTAGAGCGCAATCGATAGATTGTTTTTATCTATCAAGTCAATAGATCTCGATTGCGCTACCATTGACGTGTTTTATAAAAATCTGTTTTTCAAATATTTACTGGTATTTAAATTTAATCCTATATTCTTTGATTTAACTTTTTTCATTTTCTTTGCTCGCCCAAAGGGGGCTCTGATAAGAGTGCGCCAGCTGGCGCGTTGGAAAACAAAAGAAAAGGCGCTTTTTTCAAGGTATTTTTGTCTTCGACAAAACCAGATTGATTTTGCTAAAATCTTTCCAAGGCTTCAAGATTTTTTAACGCAAAATAAATCTTATACTGGTGAAAAAAGGTTTTCAAAGCCCTGCTTTGGAACGTCAACACAAACACTGGATAAAATTTTTGTCGGATGCCTCGATCTGACAACAAAACATAGCGGACTGATTTTTAGCTAAATAACAGTTGAACTCAGGTTATTATATTCTCATCTGTAAATCATATAAAATATCTCTATTATTTATAGAAAAAGCCTTATTTGCGATGCAAATAAGGCTTTTAGGGAATTTATAATATATAGTTGATGAGTTCTACCAGTTGTTATTAAAACAGTAGTTCATTAATACACATGTATCAATTTAGACACATTAGTTCCTTTAACAACATATATTCCTGTTGTAGTATTAAACGAAAAACTACCTTTATTACTCTTTATTTCTTCTGATTTTATTTTTCTACCCGTTAAATCAAAAATTTCGATACTTGATGGGTTGTTCTGAAGAAGTGAAAAATCATAGTGTATCGCATTGTTACTAAAGAACAACTTTACCTCTTTAATTACTTCATCAAAAGTATCAACCGATAAGGATGCATCACAACTTAATCCTGCATTAGCACATTGTATTTCATTTTCATCAGCGATATGCTTCAATAAACTGTGTTGATGCTCTGGATTTAAATCTTGTGTTAATTCCCAAATGATGATTCCCTGATGCCCATAGTCATACACAAATTTCATCTTCTCACGAATTCGCATTGGGGTTTCATAGTATATATCTTCTCCGTTCTGATTAATATTACCATTAAAAGCACCTGGAGATTTAGGATCATAAGATGTTGGAGCATCTGGATATTTTGCTACAATATCAGCATATCTTTCAAATTCATATCCATTACCACCATTTGGTTTTTTTGTAGAGAAATCATACCCATAAAAAGGTGCACCAATACATAGTTTATTTCTTTCTATATCAAAACCTCCATCATGATTCCAAACTGGAGCTGCAATCCCCATCCAATATTCCAAAACTTCCTCTCCAGAATATATTGGATTATCTGCACTTTGATGTGTATAAGTATCCAATGGTAATTTACGCAATGCTCCATGTGGTCCAAATGGTGTTTCATTCCAAGAACCTGTAAAATCATAAGTGAATATTCCGATCCAGTCTAAATAATCAGCCATTTCTTCATCATAATTGTTTCCGTACCACGCTGTACCAAACACAACAGATGACAACAGAATATCTGGTTTTAATTCTTTGATTTTTTTGGCTAATCTAGTAATACCTATCCCTGCTACATGAGGCCCTTGATCTTCACCTCCAAAATTACTCCCTCTTAATCTACCACCATCTTCGACTGTTTTGTTAACATTGCTATCAACCCACCAGCATTCCATATCTAAATCAATACCATCTAATCCTCTAGACTCTACATAGTCTACCATTAACTGTGCTATTTGTGTTATTTTTTGATCATCATCATAGTACTTATTCATTAACCATAAAAAACCATAATCAATTGCACCTCCTATAGCTACCATAACCTTGGTATTCGCTGCTCTAGAAACACTTAATAGATTGGTACTGCTATGCGTTAATACGGAATCAACGTCTTTTACAGATTTTTCAGAAAATTTAATTTCTGATACGAAATCATTACTCGTATAATCCATATTATCATATACATCTCCTATATCCACCGCTTTAAAATCTAAAAAAGAAACAATAACGTGTGAAATTTTAGAAGGATCATATGTAGAAAAATCATACTCTTCTTGCCAGGTTGGCATATACCCAATTACTCTTCTTTTTCCAGCAAACTCAGGTCCAATTACCCCAGAAGCATCCCCACAAGCTCCACTGTTACTCCAAGCTTCGCCTGGAGGCGGAGTATCAACCCAATACTTAGCTTCGTAATTAATACCATCTAGAGAAGCTTTGTCTCCTTGGTTAAATGGCGCATTCTCCTGATTATATGCATCGTAACAATCCTGAAATGTGTATTGTCCATAACCATAAACACTAGTTACTATAACAAGTAACATAGTAAAATAAATAGATCTTTTCATAATAAAAATTTTGTTAATAAAAGTGGGAGGTTTGTTTCATAATTTTCATTTAATACTTATAAATAATGTGTGTACATTAGTTGTATTCAAAAAACGAAAATCAGGAGTGCAAAAATAGCACAACACTTTGTATAACTGCACAACTTATTAGTAATCGCGACTCTTGGAAAAGAATTCGTTCAGAATTGATCAGAATTCGTATTGAACAAAAGAGAATATGAAGAGTAAGGCTATCAAATCATTTTTATTCCTAAAAATTAATCTAGTATACAGTTTTTTAATGAAATCCTTAAAAAAATAAGCTCATCTATAGTTCCAGATTCACAAAAGCATCTATTTCTTTGGTAAATCTTTATTTATCTTTTTTAGCATATTTTTCACTCATATAATAACGATATAAAAAATCATAGGATATATATTCGTTAAAGGTATTTCTTGTCTTAAACAACCTATTTAAGCACATATGGATATAGGACGAAATTTCTGTATTCTTATCTCCATTTTTAATAATAATACGCTTTGTTACATGCTCTATTCGTTTATCGGAAAAAATTTCCTTTATTGAGGTTAAATGATTTCCTTGAAATATATTTGAATTCAGAAACTCTTTAATTACTTCCTTTTTCAATTGATATTTCTTATTTAACTGGGGGGTTAATGATTTATGTTCACCACTATAAATCTTATTTAATGAGTCTCTTGATACTTTTGTAAAATTTATTTTATTCTCCTCTGGCAGACCAAAACAGTCTAAATAAAAATCAATAGACATTATTGCCAATAACCATCTTAAATTTTCAGACTGATACTCTTCGACAAGGCCTACTAATTTTAAAACAAGTTCACTATCATAATAAAAAAGTGTCTCAGATTCTGTAATTACTTGATTTCCATATCTTTCAATCTCTCTTTCATAAGTATCCATTTGATACCGCCAAATAACACCCTCATCAATATGCCATTTGAACTGCGCATTCATTTTTGAAATTACTAAAAAAACATCCTCTTTATTTTCTACAAAAAACCTAACTCTTAAGTGATATTCCGGATCTGCATATCTTATATAGAACCATTTACTTATAACTCCTAACTTTTTTAATTTCTCTATAACAATTCTAAGATCAACGAGTAAAATGGAATCACTTAAATTATAGCCCGTATAAATTTTGAAATAAACCCAATTATCTCCTATTATAAAATTTCTTTTAACTAACTCACTCATAATCCTTATCTCTCCTTGTAAAACGTTAACAATATTTGATTAGAAAATTTATTATTATCACAATCCAATACCATATTTGTGTCTTCATTAAAAAGAAATTCTTTTAATTGTATTGTAAAATTATTTTTTATAATTCCTTGAAACATTTGTAAGGATGTAATATTTTTAAAATTTATCAAAAGCTCATTGTCGCCCTCAACTAACGAAACATATTGAGGCAAATTTCTTTTAATCCTAAATTCATTACACTTCTCAATAATCTTAGTTTTTTCGTTTTTATTTACTATAATCTCATTAAGCTCTTCAATTTCTTTTCTATTGATATTCCATATAGCTTTTTGTAAAATTACATTTTCAAATTCGATCCTCGGAATGAACTGAGTTTCTATGGGCAAAAAGTTAAAAGTAAGAGATTGTGAATATTGAGACTGAATATTACACAAGAATTGATATACGGGAAGGGAATCATGATGATTGTAAAAATGAGCTGTTGATAGATAGGGAATAATTTCTTTACCAAGTTTTTTAGAGGTCAGTATTACCCGATTCTTTAAATTTACAGATACTTGTATATCGTTAATATTTATTTGTTTCTTCTTGTCTAAGTTCGATTTTGCCATATATGGAATTTCAAAATCTCTTGTAGTAGGACGTATCAAAATATTACCTACTCGATCTTCAGGCAAATGAATAATTTCTGCTACAATTTTTCCATTATAATATTCCTTTTCTATCTCAGAGATTTCTTCAATTTCAATTAAAATTTTTTTATCTATATGACCTAACCTATTTACAAGATTGGAGGCACTGGTATGACCTATACCGTTAATCATTATCATTTGTTTACCATCTAACCTATATATTTCGGCTATGGTTGATGTACTACAACCAATATCATCCCAATCTAATTGAGCATCCAAATACTCTAAATCATTATCAGTCAAAGAAATAGAATGTTGTTTTTTTTGTTTTGCTTCTTCTACTTTCTTTAAAACAATAGTGTTTAATATAGACCATTTTAACGTCGAGTCTTCTACTTTAGGCTCTTGAATTATTATCAGATCATCTAACAGGGGATTAATATCTCCTTCCCCCAGTAGTTGATTTTGCAAAAAACCTATTCCTATCTCAGGATCGAGAACATATGCCAAATCCATTTTCTTATCTCCATATCTTTCTTTAAATGATCTAGCAAAATCTGAAAGGTTTCCATTTGTTCGTTTTCGTGTTATTTTTCTTAAAACACTAAAAGCTTTTAAAGCCATTTTTTTATAATTAGCGTTTAAAGAGCTTTTCAAGGTGTTTATTTTTAAGTCAACTTGAAATTGATATTTAATATCAAAATCTATATCAATTTTTTTAATAAGCCTTACTAATTCTGAGTATTGCTTCTCTTTTAACCCAATATGTCTATCTAACTCTTTTATATTAGTTTCTATTTCGTCTAAAACAAATTTTATTTGTTCTGCTCCCGGTAATTTAGATACTATCTGGTTTATCTGCGATAAAAAGTCATCTCCAGAAACAGAAGGCTCTATTTCACTCACCAAAAACTGATTGTCTATCAATTCAAATACAAAATTGCGAGCAGTTTCCTCATTAATATCGTCCTCCATTAGATCCCATATGAGATCATTTATTTTTCTACCATTGTACGCCTTTTTCAAAATACTTTGCAAGTATTTTGAATTACTTACAGACATTACATTATGTTTTCTTTCTCCTTTTTGATAAAAATATTCAACATATCTAATTTCATTTCCTATGGTATACATACTTGTATTCGGAAAAAAGTATAACTGATTTTTTATTATGGGAATGTCAGAAATCTTTTGAGATAGAGCAACCAAATAATTCATGTCCAAACGTGTATGTTTTTGATGGTTTTCTACTTTATCAATAACCAACTCGCTTTCCCTTATAATAAAATTGCCAGTTGTCATTCCTGCAAAAGTTCCAAATGGAATACAACGAGAAGACATTCTTGTTAAATATTTAAACAGTGAAAGCTTCAGTGCTTTAATTTTTTTCTTATCAGTTAGATCTCCGTTAAACCATTTTTTTAAAGTTTTAAATAAGGAAGGAGAAGCTAAAAATAAAGCTTCTTGTATAATATCTGATTTACATATTTCCACTATCCTTTCATTTGAAATCTCTTCTTCACTAGTAAGGTCATTATAAAAGTCCAATGATAAAATGGGCGTTCTTAAAAAAAAAGTATTTGATACTTGATATGGGTTTTTTTTCATTTTTAACTTATTAATAAACATTCATCCCAATTAGATTCTAAATTCGTTAATTGACTAATAATTGTAAGTCCTATCCCAGCAATGCCTTCGAGAAGATTTTGCTTTCCTTTCCATTTGGAATCCTGGCCTTGAAATTGTAAAAAACCTGCATGAGTAGTAACATTTGATTTTACCATTTTTAATCCTTCTGCAATCCAAAACTCTGCATATTCCTTAAATTTTGTTGTATTTGTTTCGACGCTCATTCTATTATAAATTTGAGCCACTCCAAATGCTCCATGGCATAACCCTGAATCTACTATAAAAGTTTCTGTTACATCTTTTCTTTTCCCTGCAATGAGTAAGATTTCCATTGCAACATCTTTAATTTTAGTATCGCTTAATGCTTTTCCACAATACCAAATCGCCAATGCTATACCCAAATCTCCATAACACCAACCTAGTCTACTTTTTTCATCTTGACCACCTGACTCATTAATATAATTTGGGAAAAACGAAAAATCACTTGATTTTCCTTTTTTGCTAATTAAATAATTAACTCCTTCTATAATCATTGGTTCGACTCTATTTCGAAAGTCACTAAAGCCATATAGTTTGGATAAGAAGATTAATATTCCAGAAATACCATGTGACAATCCTAAATTACACCCTCTTTCTAAAGTTTTTCTATTTATAATAGTTTCCCAGAGTAAGTTGTTATTATTGTTACGGCGTAGTTTCCCTATATGATCAATAATAGTCAATAGATACTCCTTATATCTATTTTTTAACACAGAATCTTTTGTGCATTCATACCTTTTTAAAAAAAACATACTATGCCCTATTGTCCCAGCTAAAAAATCTAGATTACCTATCTTATTGTTTAATAGCATATTAGAATAAATAAGTTCATTAAGAGGTGCTAATAATGAATCATTCGGAGAATTAAGAAAATTATCTTGTTCTAACCTATCTAATATCCAACCAAAACCAGAAATACCTTCGGTGTAGTTAAAAGAATCAAATCCATTATCTATTTTATCAACACATAATTTTATTAATTTATAAGCGTGATTTTCTATCTTCTCATTATTCAACAGCCTAGCATAATGAAAATGGAAGGTTGCAATTCCTGAAAGACCTGTTAACCCTCCAATACTAGAAATACACTCATAATTATTTGTTAAATAATCATCTATCTCTTCAAGTTTTACTAATAAAAGCTTATTCATTTTTACAAAGAATTTTATTTAGTCCATCCCGTTTACTAATCACAATAAAATCTCTGAGGTTAACTACCTCAGAGAATTTATATCTAATAGACTATTACTTAGTTTCGGCCAGGAGAGCCCTCTCCTCCATCTTGCCCAGGAGAACCAGCTCCTCCATCAGAATCACACCAGATAGACCAATTAGTACAATGATCCCCAACAGAAACCACAGTACACAACAAATTCGAACATGACCAGGAAGGACCTCCTCCTTGTATTTGTTTCAATTGTTTTTTGTTTAAATTAGTAACTGTTTTTTTCTTAAATGATAAGCCATCTAATTTGTCTTTTTTCATTTTTAAAAATTTTAAATTAACACCTACTCTTTTTAAGGTTTTTCGGTATCCACCTAATTATTGCGCAACAATATTTTTATTCTATTTTCAAACTAAATTTCAGGGAGTATATACCCCTATTATATATGTCTTAAAAAGACAATTTGTTACCCTATTATTTAGAAAAAAAAAGAGAATTAATTACAACTATCAATTAATCAAAAGATTAAGTAGTAAAAAAAAAAAAAAAACATTGTATACTACTTACCATTCTTTTGAATCTATTCTAGAAGAAGATGATGGCTTTTCTTTACATGAATTCGAAAATTAAAGCATTTTGATAATCGAAATATATTATAAAATATGCTATTACAGTAAGTTTAAAGTGTTAATAAGAAATATAATTTATACCTGTTTTATATGAAATTACAAGAACCTAAATTGAATTGTTTTTTGGTTAAGATGAAAAAGGAAATTCAGGGATAGCAGTACTATCGATGCATTTTATTTTGAAACATGTACTAAAAAGAAATAATTTTAGTCGATAATATCATTTGAAAAATGGCATTATATCCATCATTTGAATGAATTATATTCAGTTTAAAGCATAAAAAAACCTCATTTGCCGATTTAGCAAATGAGGTCGAAATATTTGAATTTCTATTTCTTTAATTATTCAACGCTTCCGCTCCACCAACGATTTCTAAAATTTCATTAGTAATAGAAGCTTGTCTTGCTTTGTTATAAGACAGTTTAAGCGCATCTCTTAGCTCTGTGGCATTATCAGTAGCCTTATGCATTGCGGTCATACGTGCTCCGTGCTCAGATGCAAAAGAATCACGAATTGCTTTGTACAATTGTGTTTTAAGCGATTTAGGAATCAATTGTTCTACAATCTCTTCTTTTGATGGCTCAAAAATATAATCCTGATTTACATTGGCATCACCTTCTAAAGGAACAATTGGTAAAAATTGCTCAGTAGTAACAATCTGCGTAGCGGCATTTTTAAACTTATTATATACAACTACGATCTTATCATAAGAACCTTTAGTAAAATGCTCCATTAACTCTTCGGCAATAGTCGCTACATTAGCAAATGTAAGATCATCAAATACCTCGCTCTTATTTGCAACTACTGTATGTGTTTTAGAAACAATATCATTTACTTTCTTTCCAATAGTAACAAAGTCTACTTGTTTTCCTGTATATACATTTTCGTACAAGTCTCTAGAAGCTTTAATGATATTAGTATTAAATGCTCCTGCTAAACCACGATTAGAAGCTATAGCGACAACCAGTACTTTATTTACTTCGCGTTGTTCCGAATATGCACTAGCACTATCCCCTTCTAAAGAAGCGCTTAAGTTTTGTAAAAGTTCGGTAAGTTTATCAGAGTAAGGACGCATTGCAGTAATCGCCATCTGTGCTTTATTCAACTTAGCGGCAGATACCATTTTCATGGCACTCGTAATTTGCATCGTTGATGATACTGAGGTAATTCTACTACGTAATTCTTTTAAATTTGCCATTTTTCTTAGTATTGAGTATTGAGTAATTAGTCCTCAGACCTCTTTTTCAATACTTGATAATATTCAACTTTTTGATGTACAAAGTAGCGAGTCTAATGACTCACTACTTTGTACTCAATACTAATTTTTATACTTCGCTGAAATCTCTTTACAAGCTGATAATAACACATCTGTTACTTGGTCTGTAAGTTTTCCAGCTTTCAAAGTGTCTAGTGTATCTCTGTGCTTCGCATTAAGATACTCTATAAAGTCACTTTCGAATTCTTTAATTTTATTAACAGGAACATCTCTTAATAAGTTCTTAGATCCAGCATAGATAATCGCAATCTGATCTTCTACTGTATATGGATCGTTCTGAGCTTGTTTTAAGATCTCCACGTTACGCTTTCCTTTTTCAATTACGTTTAGCGTAGCTGCATCCAGATCAGAACCAAACTTAGCAAATGCTTCTAATTCACGGAACTGAGCTTGATCTAACTTCAAAGTACCTGCTACCTTTTTCATTGATTTAATCTGAGCAGAACCTCCTACACGTGATACCGAAATACCTACGTTAATTGCAGGACGAACTCCTGAGTTAAATAAATCTGATGTTAAGAATATCTGACCATCTGTAATCGAAATTACGTTAGTCGGGATATATGCAGAAACGTCACCAGCTTGTGTTTCGATAATTGGTAATGCTGTTAATGATCCACCACCTTTTACTTTAGATTTTAAAGAATCCGGAAGATCATTCATATCTTTTGCAATATTATCATCTGCAATTACTTTTGCAGCACGCTCTAATAATCTAGAGTGAAGATAGAATACATCTCCAGGATATGCTTCACGACCTGGTGGACGACGTAATAATAATGATACCTCACGGTAAGCTACTGCCTGCTTAGATAAATCATCATAGATGATTAATGCAGGACGACCAGTATCACGGAAATACTCTCCGATAGCAGCACCTGCAAACGGAGCATATACTTGCATTGGAGCCGGATCAGAAGCGTTAGCAGCTACAATTGTAGTATACGCCAATGCTCCTTTATCTTCTAATACTTTAGCGATTCCAGCTACAGTAGATGCTTTCTGCCCTATTGCTACATAAATACAGTATACAGGCTCACCAGCATCATAAAATTCTTTTTGATTAAGGATGGTATCAATACATACGGTTGTCTTACCAGTCTGACGGTCACCGATTACCAACTCACGTTGTCCTCTACCGATTGGCACCATTGCATCAATTGATTTAATCCCTGTTTGTAATGGTTCGTTTACCGGCTGACGGAAAACTACCCCAGGAGCTTTACGCTCTAATGGCATTTCGAAAGTTTCACCTTCGATCGCACCTTTACCATCGATAGGGTTACCCAAAGTATCCACTACACGACCTACAATTCCTTCTCCAACGTTGATAGATGCAATACGTTGTGTACGTTTTACTGTTACACCTTCTTTAACTTCTGTCGAAGAACCTAAAAGTACTACCCCAACATTATCCTCTTCTAAGTTTAGTACGATTCCTTCTAAACCAGATTCGAATTCTACTAATTCTCCGTATTGAGCGTTAGACAATCCGTATACACGTGCGATACCATCACCAACCTGTAATACAGTACCTACTTCCTCCAATGAAGCTGTAGCTTCAAATCCAGATAATTGTTGTTTTAATATTGCTGATACTTCAGCAGGATTCACTTCTGCCATTATATAATAGTTTGAGAGATTGAGGTTCCTATGCTCAGCCTCTTATTATTAAATTTATTTTTTGCGTAATTACTAATTACTTAACTCTCTTCTTAAGGTGGTAAGCTTATTTGCTATACTTGCGTTATACTGCAAATCTCCAACTCTAAGAATAAACCCACCGATGATACTTTCATCGATTACATTTTCTATAGTAGCTTCATTACCTGTCAACTCTTTTACTTTAGCCTGAACTTTATCACTTAAAGCCTTATCCAAAGCAACCGCTGTAGTAACTTTAGCTACTTGCGTATTATTTAATTGATCAAATAAAACAGTATACTCTTTAGCAACTTCTGCCAACAAATCTACTCTTTTGTTTTGAATCAATGTATCAAAAAGTTTTTGTGTTAAATCACTTGAACTCTTAAAAATCTCACGTAAAGAAGCTAGCTTTACCTCACTTTTGATTAACGGACTACTTAACACCATTCTAAGCTCAGCGCTATCGCTAACAGTAGCGATAATACTTTGCATATCTTTCTGAACATCCTCAGTAGCGCTTTTATCTTGAGCTAAACTCAAAACTGCCTTAGCATAACGTATTGCTGCTCTACTCATTATCCTTATTAATTTAAAGTAACGTCTCCTAACATAGACTCAACCAATTCTAGTTGCTTATCATTGTTAGATAATTCTTTTCTTACCATTTTTTCTGCAATCTCTACAGAAAGTCCAGCTACTTGATTTTTAAGTTCAGCTATTGCAGCTTTCTTCTCACCCTCTATAGTAACCTGTGCTTGCTTTACAATCTTATCTGCTTCTGCTTGTGCTTCTTCTTTTGCATCAGAGATCATACTTTCCTTAAGCTGTCTTGCTTCTTTAAGCATTCCGTCTCTTTCTGCACGTGCTTCATTTAAGATACGTTCGTTATCTGCTTGTAGATTTTGCATTTCTTTTCTAGCATCCTCAGCAGACTCCAATGCATTCTTAATTCCTTCTTCTCTATCGTTTACAGATTTTAGAATTGGTCCCCAAGCATATTTCTTTAACAAAAAGATCAACCCAACAAATATTAATATTTGCCAAAAAAACAATCCAAACGAAAACTGATCTAATAACTTTTCCATGTCCTATCTTAATTATTCTTTTAATTTTTAATATTTTTCTAAAACAAAGGTTAGAACCAACCGTTATAACCTTTGCTTTTTCTAAAAGGATTAATTAGCTGCGAATAATGCAGCAAATCCAATACCTTCAATAAGAGCGGCAGCAATAAGCATAGCTGTCTGAATTTTACCTGAAGCTTCTGGTTGACGTGCGATAGCTTCCATCGCTGATCCACCAATTTTACCGATACCTACTCCAGCACCAATTACTATTAAACCTGCTCCTACAATGTTTGGAATTGTCATAACTATATAATTAAAAATTAAACGTTCAAAATTTTAATGATGTGCTTCTTCATTTGCCATACCGAAATATAACGCTGCCAACATCGTAAATATATAAGCCTGTAAAGCGGCTACCAATAATTCTAATATGGATAGTGCAAATGCCAATCCAAATGACAATGGGCTTCCTATCCAGCTTTTAAATAAAAACATCATACCCACAATACTCATAATCACAACGTGACCTGCTGTCATGTTCGCATATAAACGGATCATTAATGAAAAAGGTTTGATAAACACCCCTAACAATTCTATAGGCGCCAACACTACTTTCATAAATGTTGGTACTCCCGGCATCCAAAATATATGACCCCAATAATTTTTATTTGCAGTTAAATTCGTAATTAAGAATGTAAGTAATGCCAATCCAAATGTCACTGCAATATTACCTGTAACATTTACTCCTAATGGTGTCATTCCCAAAAGGTTCAAAAACCATATAAAGAAAAATATAGTAAGTAAAAAACTCATATACTTTCTATATTTCTTTTCTCCTATATTAGGAATTGCTATTTCATCTCTAACAAAAAGCACTAATGGCTCTAAAAAACGTCCTACACCAGATGGCATCCCGTTATTCTTTTTATATGATCTAGCCAAGCTTCTAAACATAAAAAACATAAGCAAACCAATTAACAGCATACTTACCACATTTTTTGTTATCGAAAAATCTAAAGGCTTTTCATTGGTTGCATGATGACTTTCATCGTAATTGATTGTCCCTTCTGCATCCGTTTTATAAATTTTACTATGATATAATTTGTAGTAACTACCTCCCACCTCAGCAACAGTTTGACCATGATGGAATTTTGAAGAAGAAAAAACTTTTAAACCTTCATCCCATAATATCACTGGCAATGGAAATCCATAATATTTATGTTCCTTCTCATCAGAAAAAAATGTAAAATCGTGTGAATCCTGAAGGTGATGCGCTATAAATTCCTTTATCTCTGTTCTTAGCCCTTCTTTTCCTCCGTTTTCTACTTTTTCGTTATCTTTTGCAGCGAGATTCATAGAAGTGAGAATCAAGGCAAAAGTCATAAAAATTCTAACAACACTATTTTTTTGCATTCTAGGTCAGATTTCGGTTCCTAAATTTCCGTGCAAATGTACATAATTATGTTAGATTCTTAAACTATTTTTAACAAATAAGTTCAATATATTTTAAATATACCCAAAATACTGATTTTCAATTATTTAATAGAATTAAGTAATTTAGAAACGTAGTATACTTCTAAAACCAAACTAATGCAATATGGTATAAAAAAATCCAGAAAGACACTTTTGTCAATTTCAAAATTTTGAAATTTTGAAATTGCTAAAAACACTCCCATTTTTACCAAACTACCTCCCAAGAAAATAAAACCGATCTGATCCTGAAGTCTTTTACTTAGTGCAATAATGACCACTAACAACAAAATTGTATACACCCCATTAAAGATGTAAGAAAAATCAAGTATATATGAATTATTTTGTACTGAAAGATACTTTATAAACCAAATATGAATAAAGTAAGTAGTTATTAATACTCCTATAAATAGAATTAAAAAACGAAATAAGTTAGTAAACATAAGAGTACTTAGAAAACTTTATTTAGGATACATCTTACATATCTCAATTCCGAAAAAAAGTAACAACGAAAAACTATAATGCAAGACAGTGTAAATACCTAAAGATTAGAGAAACAAGTTAGTTATCAGAGTTGTTAATTCTATTAAGCTGCTTAATAACCAGATACAAAGAAGCGGCGACACCAAAAAGCACCAAGCCCATGGTAAACCATTTTTTTTCCAATTCATAGTGAGCATCCAACCATTTTCCCGCATACGCACAAAGAAAAATAGTAGCCCCCATCTGAAAAGCCACACCAGTTAAGGCAACATACTTCCTAAGCTGATTTCCCTTGTTGTTTTTGTCCATCTTGCTTACCTCCTAGAGATTTGATCCCTCCTTTCATTACGCAAGACGCATTAAAGGTTGCTCCTGGTTCTACAGCTAGTTTACCCACAGACACTTCTCCTTCGATATGTGCTGTTGGTTTTAAAGACAATGTTCCTGATATTACTAAATTACCAGAAAACTTTCCTTCGAAATCTGCATCTGAGCATTCTAATGTTCCTTGAATAAATCCTGATTTTCCAACCACAACTTTTCCGGTTGTCTTAAATGTTCCTTCAATTGTTCCTTCAACCCTAAAACCTCCTTCAGAAACTACGTCTCCTACTATTTTAGTTCCTTCTGAAATTTTGTTCTGATTTCTGGAAAAATCTGTTTGTCCTTGGTCTTTTCCTTTTTTATTATCTGAAAACATAATTGTTACGGGGGATTAATTTATTGTTCTGATTCTGATATAGACTGTAAGTATACATCTAAATTTTTATGAATTTGGATAATCCTATAGTTAGACGACTCTACTATAAAATATTCTCTATCAACCTTTTCGTAATATTTCTTTTTTCTATTCCATTTTGTAAGGTCTACACCTTCTGTATTTTCTACTTTTCCAATGGACAACAGCTCTGCTAATCCTTCTGCTCCTAATTTATCTCTTTTGGTATGAACTACTACAAATTGTGTATCCTTAGTATATTTATCCAAAGAGACTTTCATTTTGGTGTATCTTAATTCTTTTATAATAAGCCCTAATCGTTCTTTTAGTTCTTGCGCTTGATTTTCACCAAAAATAGAATAAGAGTATACTAATTTCTGGCTTTTTAAACTATCTACATCCGTGGAAAATCTATTATTTTCCATCTGCGGGATTGCTTCTCTAAGTATGGATTGTGCTTTTTTCCCTTCTGGGCTTTGTGGATAATTCAGAGAAATATAATTGAGAGCTTCTTTATATGCTGTAAACCCATTATACCTACCTACTGCCTGTGCTTTGAGTAGTTCAAATTTTGGTGCAAAGTCCTCATCTCCAAATTTAGTAATTAGCTCATCACTTTCCTTTATTACAGATGCATACTTTTGGTTTTTAAAATCTTTATATAATCTATTATACATTGACGCAGGGCTATTTTCATCTTTTAAAGCCTCTTCAGGGCTCTGCAAAATCTTCGCGTAACGGGAATCTCCATGATTGTTAATAATATCCTGTAACATGGCATCTCCTTTTACCTTACTACCTTGTACCTGATATATTTTATATAGATTATACTTAGCAGGAACTATCAAGCGTTCTTCCGGGTTGTTTTTTAGTAAATTAGTAAACTTATCCGTGGCTAATTCATATTCTCTGAACTTTTCTTTATAAATCACCCCTAATTGATAATATGCAAAATTACGTTCTGTACCAAGACTATCCAATACTTTTGGGTCTGTTGGTAATTGAGAAATATAAGTTTGCGGGTCAAAAACCGGATCCTTATCAATTGAATACTCCTCTATCTCTTCTTCAGCTTTTGATGTTACGGCACTAGGAGAAACTATACTTGCTAGTTTCCAGTTGTCCTGTAATTCTCTATTTCCATATGTACGCTTAAACGCAGTTTTTCCATAAGCTATAGTGGTAGGATTATAGAAGTAAAAAGTTCCTCCGCTTGGATTCGGCCCACTCGTCTTACTACCTAAACCAGTATTTGGTTGATTAAATCGCTGTTCAACGGGCAACCCTTCTTTTATTCTTTTAACCTCTGCAGCTTTTTCAGCAGCAATCGCTTCGGCTTTAATTTTTTCGGTATACTCAGCATAGTACACTAATCTATCCGCTGGTGACATGGCTGCCACATTAAGTATACTATCATTGGTTTTTACAATTCCTTCATATAAAATAACATCATCCAGATTATCTCTTTTTTTCTTTAATACTCGATATTTCTTAGAATTTACAACCATTCGCTCTAATGTACTATCATAATACGCTCCGGCAATTGCATACTCTTTAGCATCAAAATTAATATTCCCTAATGTTATATAATTTAACGATTGTAAATGCTTATCTTCAGATTCTGTGCGTAATGATTTATTATAATATGCTACTGCAAGGTCAATAGAGTCTAATGTTTTAAAATAAACCGCTTTCTGATTATAAATTTTATCTAAAAAAGGCCTGTTTTCACGATTTTCTTCAAGGTCAGTTAACAATTCAAGAAATTCTTCTTTATTTCCTGTTTCATAATTAAAGTTTCTAGCTTTTGCCATATATGCATTTAGCATATAGCGTCTAGGTGTTTTTCTATTCAGATCAATTACCTGATCAAAAGCATAATTAGCACTATCCTTATGCCCTAATTGATTTAGCAACTGCCCTTTGATATAGAAATACCTTCCTTTTTCTTCATTATTTTTAGAATGGATTGCTGCCTTATTGATATAGGTAACTGCCGAGTCTTTTTGCTCTAAATTGATATACGCCTGAGCAATCATAGCAACTGCATCGGAGTAGTCTTGAGGCTCCATGAACTCTTCCTCAATCATTTTAGATAGGTCTTCTATTGCTTTTTCATTATTATCCAGTCTTAGGTTCGTTTTTGCTTTCCAAACCTTAGCGTGATTTATATTATTACTCGTTGGATATTTATATAGTATGTAATTAAAAGCTTCTAAAGCTGGTATAAAACGTTGTTCATTATACCTTGCTTTTCCCAACAATAAAAAAGATTCATCCATTTTAGGATTACGTTCTCTATCATCAATAAGCATACTATGCTTCTGAATCGCTTTTACCGCTTTTTCTTCGGCTTTATCAAAATTTGCATTCAATACCTCATTTGGCAAACGAACATCTTCGCTAACAATCAACCTTTCTACTGGCAATAATTCCCAGAAATTATCATTATATGTCTGAACGATATCTTGTTTACCCTTTTCAAAGGCAACTCGTCCATTATATAATGTATTATTTTTTGTGGTAACATTATGCCACGTTCTATTCGTCCACTTGTCTTTTTTCCGTGAACAACTAAACACCATAAGTGCCAAAAGAAGTAGAACGATGATCTGTGATAATTTCCTGCCCAAAATCTGTATAATTTATACGCTGATAACTTAAAATCTTGTGTTTTAGTGTATCCAACCCCCATAAAACAACAAAGTAAGTGTAAAAATACACTTCTTTCTGTAAAAAAAAGGGTGATTGTCTAGATTTTCTCCTTTAGACTTTAATTATTGTTGCTTTTCAATTTTCTAAATAAAATATTCAGTAGGATACCATATTTTCATAAGAGAGAAAGAAACATTCGAGTATTCAATTAATCCGTTTTTACAAAAAAAGACGATATTTCCCTTATTAAAATTACATAAATACCTCAAAATCATTATATTTGAATCAATTACACTAACCTTTATATATAAAAAAATGAAAACTACACTATCATTATTTATACTATGCTTTACTACAATATCATTAGCTCAATCCAATTACATAGACACTTCATTTGGCATTAATGGCATTAGCAATATAGGAATTACGAATTTAGTTTTTGAAAATCAAGAACATCATGGTTTTAGCATTACAGAATCAGGGAAGATTGTAAATCTAGGTTTAGGCATTAACACAAGTGATGAAAAAATTACGGTAATCTCACAATATAACAGCAATGGGAGTTTAGATATGAATTTTGGAACCAATGGTGTTTTAGAATTATCAAACTTTACAGGATTCGATTTGGTTGCTGTTAATAACAACCTTTATGTATCAGGATATTCGCCTATAACATTTAGGATGGGGATTCTTGGTCTTGACTCTAATGGAAATACACTTACCAATTTTGGAACTAATGGAATTGTTACAATAAATCAGAATATTGTTTCTTTTGGGAATACTATCAAAATAGATGCTACAAATAAATTTGTGGTAGCAGGCACGGGAATAGTAAATAGTGAAAATCAACTTGCTATTGCTCGATTTAGCAACGATGGCAATATAGATACATCATTCGGAGATAATGGCCTACTAACCATCAATGTAAGCAGTATCATTACTGACGAAGAGATAGGTAATGAAGGTAGATTTAATCTTTCTTTTTTTTCTGACAATAGTATCTTTATTGCCAGTGATATAGAATTACCTGAAGATGGAACACCTTCTGGTTCCTATGAGTATAATGAATTTGCAGTAAAAGTAACTCCTTCCGGAACTCTTGACAATTCTTTTGGGAATAATGGAATAGCCATTTATTATGACATTACCACCTCGCAAGCTGATATATATGCATCTTATATAATGCCTAACAATAAAATACTTTTATCCACCTCTGGATGTAATGATAATGAAATCAATTGTAGTATTGTCAATCGTTTGGTACGATTAAATAGCGATGGAACGATCGACACATCATTTGGAACGAATGGTTTACTTTCTTTGGTTAATGATGATTTTGAAATGGATGAATTATTTACCACTCAATTAGACTCAGATATATTAGTTTTAGGCTCTAATAGTATAAATGAGGTATCTGTACTAAAAATAAGTGAAGACGGTGTTATAGATACTAGTTTTGCTAATAGTGGCGTTCTTCCTATTGATTTCCCAGGGGTTTCTATTAAAGATTTAGTTTCGAATGCTTTAGAATTATCCGATGGAAAAATACTTGTATCTGGCTTTAGAGAGAATGAAGATGGTTTTTTGATGGGGCGTTACTTTGTAGAACAACAACTAAGCATCCCAAAAGAAACTTTTGCATCCGTACAACTACACCCTAACCCAGCAAGAAATTATTTACAAATTACTTCTAATCAATACATTGATCACACCCAAATTTATCAATTAGATGGGAAATTACTTTTAGAACAAAATGCCGGGGCATCAGAAACAAATCTGTTTATCTCTCCATTAAAAAATGGTGTATATATTCTACGAATATTTGGCAAAAACGATACCGTACAAACCGTTAAATTTGTTAAACAAAATTAAGACTATTTAGTACTGTTACGTAGAACAACTATTTATTAAAATGAGCTTCGAGTTCTTTTAACGTTTCTTCTGAAGTGATTAAATCTTTTACCACTTCTCCTTTATCCAAAACCACTATACGTTCGCAGACTTCTGTAATGTGCATCAGGTCATGACTGGACACTAAAACCGTTACATTAGGGTCTGCAGCCAATTCTTTGATAATCTTTTTTAGTCGGATTTGTGTAGTAGGATCCAGGTTAGCAAATGGTTCATCCAGAATAATCACTTCGGGATTACCGATTAATGCAGCCACAATACCTGCTTTTTTTTGATTTCCTTTAGAAAGATCTCTTAGATATTTCTTTTGACCGAGAATTTCACCGTGAAAAAAATCTTCAAATTCAGTAAGCAATGCATCTACATCGGCTTTATTCTGCCCTCTAAGTTCTCCTATAAAATAAAAATATTCTTCAGCCGTCAGATATCCTATTAAAAATGACTCATCTATAAATGCCGAAGTACTAGATTTCCATTCTTCACTATCACTTACTACAATTCCATTATTTTCTATGTAACCTGTTGTTGGTTTAATTAAATCCAAGAGCGCGCTAAATAAAGTTGTTTTTCCTGCTCCATTGTTACCTACTAAACCAAAGCTATCTCCTTTTGGTATTTCCAGCTCTTCGATATTGAGAACTGTACTCCCTGCATATGTTTTTGTTATATTATATATTGCTATCATCCCCTATTTTTTTTGTTTATACGCCCAAATCGTTTTATACTTTTCCGTTCTATAAATTTGTTCTATTTTATTAAAAACTATATTCCTGAAAGCAAAGCCTGCTATTCCTGCTACTCCTACAAGTACATATCCAGCATAAGGACTATAAGCATAATGTCCTATTGCGTATAATACCATAGGTAATGCTAGCTTAGGAAGTGATAGCATCAATGTTTTCATATTGAATGCTTGTTTGTCTCCAAACGCTTTTTTGTTACTGGTAAGATCAATCGGTGTTTTTACATAGGCTCCTGCCCATAACACTACATGTGAGTTCACTCCCATATTATAAATCGCTCCAACAAGCACTGCTAAATAGACTTCTAATCCATAATACAAATATCCCGAAGCCAGAATTGTAGAAGCCAAAGTAGCTATAACCATCAACCACCATTTTGATGAAAGGTATTCTCTATAGCGTATATTCTGACTCATCATCAAAGGATAGTAAGAACTATCCCAACTCGGAACAAATTGTCCAAAACTCATTAGAAAACCTCCTGAAACAAAAATCCCTGCAAATATTCTCCACACAGGTCCATCGTAAACCTTCACTGCTCCAGTGAAAAACAATAACCCATAAAAAAGGAATAATATACTTACTATTACTGTCGATCTGGCTCTCTTATTCCTCTTAATTAACTTGATATCATTTTTAAGAAATACGGCTGTTTTTCCAAATCGATCAAGCCACTCCAGATTTTCTGTTTTTACATTTTTAGATTTAGATGCTAAGCCAGAATCCAGATACAAATCTTTCCTAAAAGATCGAAATGTGATTACAAATAGCGCTATCATAATTAAAACAGGTAACAGTACTAAAAACTTAGAGTCATATAGCCCCTGAAAAAATGGTGCTGTATATTGTGTTATATCAAAATATCCAAAATAATGAAGCCCTCCTAAAATAATTATAATTCCTGATACTATATAAACAAGGTAACCTTTATTATTTACTAAAATATTTAAGAAGTTATTACCATAAATCAACGCTATCAGTCCAATATTCCATAGCAAAACATTTAATAATGGTGCATCTCCACTAGCCACTAAGAGCATCGAAAAAGGAATAAAGAAAAACCCATGAATAATATTAAAGAAAGATAATGCAGTTTTACCTATAGCAAAAGATACAATCTTATTTTTATTAAAGGGTAAAATCAATAATGGTTTGATATTAATAACGGGCATTTTTTGCAAGGCATACCTGAATACAAGATCTAAAACAAACCAGTAAATCAAGAATTTATTTACCACCTCCAAAGGATTTAAGAATAACTCTTTTTCAATATATTTATAAGCAATAAAGCTACTTCCCATCATCATTAAAACAAACCAGACTGCCCAAAACCCCATAAATATCTTCATCCAAAGCCCAGATGATAATGAGGCGGATCTCCAAAAGGATTTCCACTGTAGTGAAATAAAATGTTTAAACATGAATTGAATTGATTTAAAAAAAGCCGAGTAGACTTCCTTGTACTATTTAGTATTCAAAAAGTGGTATTTGTTACAAAAAAGTGAAAGAATTGTTATCCGTAAAAATTATGAGCATTCAGTTTTTATTCATATTTCAGTTAGAAACTAATAAGCCCACCATAACTACCATTAATACTATTATACGATTTACGCATAAAACTTTCGCATATAGTTCGTTTCGTTGATGCCAAAAGGAGAATTTTTCGTACACCCAATTAAATTACTTCTGGGTAGAGTTCCACCATTTTTTTTATAAGATGTTTTCTTATTGTAGCATAAGCCAATAGCATTATAATAGATATGGTGATAGAAATACTAACAAAAACAGAAGGGATAAATTTACATAAATCAAATTCAAAAATCATCAAAAGAAAAATAGGAATAGCTATTACCACTTGAAAATATTCTTGCACTTTTAGCATTAAGAAGTCCTTCCCTTTTGTATATGATTTCTCAAAAACGCCCTTCCTAAAAGATGTCTGAATTATCAATGCAGCGTTTAATAATTGTGCAATTAGACTATACATCCCACTATCTAATTCAACGTTTTTTAAAACAAACTGTAAAATCGCAAATATTGCTAACGTTAAAATAACTTTTGGTAATGAAAAAAATGCTTTGAAAGATTGAAAGTATAACGTAAAAATCGTTTCGTTACTGCATGTTTTTTCTCTTTTACAATATGTTGCAATCCTTCTTTTCCTCCAAAATCTTCAAAAATTAGTTTTGTTTTATTATTAAAGGACATTTCTGTTTCCTCTTCTAATGCTATTACAAAATGATCCAAAAGTTCCATCTGAACATCGTAGTACTTGACTCCATTACTTTTTATCAAATTCTGAAGTTCCTGAATTTGTGTGCCTGACAACTTCATATAAGTTGAAATCGTTTTTTGTAGAATGTAATTAAATAAGACATGGTTTTAAAACTTGTCGCACAAAATAAGGATAACATACATAATGCTATATAAAATGCCGTAGAATTATACTCTACTGTATCCAAAAAACAAAACCCTAAATAATACAAAAGTGCATCGAATAATAGTAGGTTTCCTATAAAGGAATACTTCTTTTTACGTAATTTAACAAAAGGTATTATAGAAATTATAAATAGTGTCCAAGAGATAGAAAGTGCTGTAAAAGTATATTTTTCATACAAGAAATTATTGAAGAACCATAACCCAATAAAAAGAAGCAACCCACCGATTAAAGATTTGATTGAAAACAAATTAGATATAAACATCTTTAATACACTTTTAAGCGTTTTCCATTGATATGGTTTTCCTTGTTTCTCTAACAACGCCTTGTTTTCTATCATATACTCTTTAAAAACATAATAGAAAGTTCTTTCATCTCCATTATTCATTCTACATTCTATAGCAGAAGCCACATGATCTATCAATTCAATTTTTACATCCTCATAATGAATACCAGAATTCGATAAGTACCTATCTATAAATTGAATATCTTCCTTTGTAAGTTTTTTCATTTAACTTATACTCCATTTAGGGTTAATAATCGTTTGCATAGTTCTGATATACTCTTCTAATTCTGATAATCGATTGGCAGTCTCCTTTGTTCCCTTTTCGGTAAGTTTATAATATTTACGTACTCTGTTATCTACTTTTTGCATTTCTACATCTAACAACCCCTCGGCTTCTAGCTTATGTAATGCAGGATACAAAGCTCCCTCTGTTATATTTAACTCTCCTTTAGTAATCTCTTTTACTTTTTGGGTAATCTCATATCCATACATTTTATCACTTTCTTCTAAAAGCTTTAGAATAATAGTATTAAGACTCCCTTTATATAATTTAGAATTACTCATAGGTTACATAATTTGGAGCAAATGTACACATAAGTTTCTTATACATAAGTTATTTATGCATATAATTTTACCGTAAAACTCTTTACTGCTATGCTGCATTTGCTATTTTTGCAAAAAAAAAAGAAGAAGGGTCTCATACTCAAGGTCACAACATTCTAATCTAAATTAATTTAAAAGACGGTTAGAATATTATTTAATTGTTATGTCAGGTTTTCATACACTATCTATAAAAAATATTATTAGAGAAACATCAAAAGCTGTTTCTATAGAATTCGAAATTCCCGTAAATTTAAAAAATGCGTATTCTTTTACGGCGGGTCAATATATCACTATAAAAACTGAAATCTCAGGAAAGGAAGTAAGAAGAGCCTACTCAATCTGCAGTGCTCCTCAAAGTAATTCGCTTTGCGTTGCGGTAAAGGAAATCGAAAATGGGGTTTTCTCAACCTATGCCAATACAACTTTAAAAATAGGAGATACTATAGATGTTCACACACCTGAGGGTTCTTTTATATTCACTCCTAACGCAACTGTAACGCATACCTATGCAGCTTTTGTTGCGGGTAGTGGAATAACTCCTGTAATGAGTATGATTAAAACTGTATTAGAAGAAGAATCTAACAGTAATTTTGTATTGGTATACGGAAACAAAACTCCTGAGGAAACCATATTTCTGAAGGAACTTTTGGCATTACAAGCTACCTATCCAAATCGCCTATTTCTTGAACTTTTTTATAGTAGAACTGATGCAGAAGGAGCTCATTTTGGAAGAATAGAAAAGTCTACTATTAATTACATCACTAAAAACAAGTTTAAAGATACTAGCTTTAAAGCTTTTTACCTGTGCGGACCTGAACAAATGATTACTACAGTAACGGATGTTCTGGTTGAGAATGGTGTTTCTAAAGATGTAATACATTTCGAATTGTTTACCAGTAGTACAGAAAAAACTGAAATTGATGCCAGTCTGGATGGAAAAACTGAAATTACCATTCTGGTAGATGATGAAGAAAGTAGCTTTGTTATGGATCAGAAAAAAACAATTCTGGATGCAGCATTGGATCAAGATATTGATGCACCCTATTCCTGTCAAGGTGGAGTTTGCAGTTCTTGTATCTGTAAAATAACAGAAGGTACTGCAGTTATGGAAAAAAATAGCATTCTAACAGACGGAGAAATTGCGGAAGGATTAGTATTGGCTTGCCAAGCACATCCAACTACTGCTAAGATTAAAGTGGATTTTGATGATGTGTGATTTAGTAATTAGTTGGCTAGTATTGAGTATTGAGAGGCTAGTAGTTAGAAGTGTTTTTAAATAAGTTAAATCTTATATATCATCCCAAAACTTTGTAAGATTAGACATTATCTTAACAACATATATAGATTTGGGAATTCATTTTTCAATCTTTTATTATCTTTTTTGCTATCATAATTATTATCACCATACTCCAACCCAGCTAGAATTAACCATTCTAGCTGTTCTTTTTCTTCAGTGCTTATATCCGCAACTATTTTTATAAAGCTTTCTTCACCAAGTCTATAAACAATTTGAGTAATTATATACCCTAGATCATAACATCCTGCTCCTCCTCCACAATTAGAATTAGTTAGATTGACTATTGCTTTAGAATCTCTATTTAATGCTTCTTTTATTAGTTTCTTAATCTCTCTATTTTCTTTAATTGTTTGATGAACGAATAAAGTATCTCCAATTACAATTCCATCAATATTTTCCTCTTTGCAGGCAAGTATTGATAAAAAAGCTAATATTAGCAATAAAAGTTTATTCATTATGCTAAGTTATTTAAATGATTAACTATAGATTACTAATCACCTCAACAACCATTTCTGGTTTGATGGTATGCATCACTTTTTCATACCCTTCTGGCACTTTATTGCCATAGATTGAGGTTGGTATTTGATCATACTTTGCTAGATTGGGTAAAATAGTTCTTTCTATTGGTTGCCCAAAAGGCATAAAACCGGCAAATGGATGTGTTACACCCCATAAAGTAACAGTAGGGACTCCATACATAGCAGCTAAGTGCGCATTACCGCTATCCATCGATAACATTGTATCTAGATTGCCTATTAACTTTAATTCATTTTCAAAAGATAACGTACCGGCAACATTGATTACATTCTCATATTTACTCTCCAGATTATTAAGGATATCTATTTCCTTTTTTCCTCCTCCAAAAAGGAAAATCTCATAATCGTTCTGCTCATTCAGTTTTTCAATCACCTCAACCATCAATTCTAATGGATAGGTTTTACTTTCGTATTGCGCAAAAGGTGCAATTCCCAGCCATTTTTTTGTCGAATTCTGAGTGATCTCCAGTATTTCTGGAGTTAAGGTTACTTTTTCAGGAAAAACATGCGTGCTTATATTTATAGGAAATCCAAGCTTCTCAAACACATCTGCATATCGCTCATGTGTCGATTTTAATTGCTTAAACTCCTTATTTTTTGTTCGTGTTAATGCCTTTTTTTCTGGCCTACCTTTGTCTATCTGTCCTACTTTTAGGCTTCTTAACAAGAAAAACTTTTTTAGCACATTAGATCGTAATACATTGTGTAAATCTGCAACAGCTGTTATCCCTAATCCTCTAAGTTCTTTTGATAATTTTGATAACCCAAAAATTCCTTTATGCCTACCATTTACATCAGCATAGTATACCTCCAGATTATCTATTCCCGAAAATATGGGTTCAAAAAACTTTCTGGTCAATACAGTAATTTTTACATCAGGATATGTTGATCGAAACGTTCTTAATACAGGAACTGTCATGGCAACATCCCCCATTGCAGAAAGACGTATAACTAAAATATGAGCTTGCGAATCCTGCTCTTTATGATACGAAGTGAGCATTGTATTTAACTTGGTTACTTCTCTCCTCTTAATACTGGATTTAACTCATCGTCATTGTACATTTTCATCTGCTTATAGACTTTCATATACTTTTCTCCATTTTCAATATCCGCTAACAATGTATCAATAGCCGTAGAAAGATCAATCTGTTGCTCTAACAATACATTATATTTCTTTTGGCAAGCAGCCTTATGTGTATCACTTGCTCCTTCTCTAATGGTCTCTTCGTACATATGATATACTTTTAGTGCAAGAATGGACAATCGATCTACTCCCCAAGCAGGGCTTTCGGTATTAATTGTAGCATCAGATTTTGGAGTTACATCTTTATAGGTTTCTAAAAAATAACTATCAATGTATTCTACCATATCTGTACGATCCTGATTAGAAGCATCGATCTTTCTTTTTAATGTTAACGCGGCAACTGGATCGATTTCAGGATCACGGATAATATCTTCATAATGCCATTGTACAGTATCTATCCAACATTTACGATATAAAAGATGTTCTATAACTTCTGATTTGCTATCATAAGGATTGGAAAATTCCTGATCCACTCGATCAATCACATGATACATCTCTATAACTTCCTTAAATATCTTATTTGCTTTATCTGTAAACATTATTCTTATTTTTCTAAAATGTGTAAATATTCTGTTGTTGAGCTCGCTTTATGGTTTCTGTTCTCCGTTTTATCTGCCTTGAATCTTTGATATGCCGTAGTAACCAAGTCATATTTTCCATAACGCTGCATAATTTGCCTTATTTTGTCTTCCGACATCAATCCTTCATTATTATAGCTTAAGAAAATATAATTGAATTTAGAATTTTTAATTAATTCTTCAAAAGCTTTTTCTACTTCTCCTTTTCTACAGTAATCAGACCTGTTGTACTCCCTTAAACCTGTTTTTCCAGAAGGTACAAAGGTATCATATTTTGCAATAGTATTCAGCATATGATAATTGGCTCCATATTGTCTTGCATTGTATGGTGGGTCCAGGTATAGTATATCGCCTTCAATCTCTTTTATTAAAGAATTACTGTTTTTATTATACACTTTATGATTGCCATCGGTAATTTCGTATTCGGCAGGAAGCAATGTAAGCGGTTTTTGGGCAGTTTTTTTTAGTGTTTTTAAATAAGCACCATATACTGATGCCGTATTTGCAACTTTATCAGCAGCTTCCAATAATGAGGCTAGTAAAAAAAAATAAACATTCTCATTAATCCGACCAGTGGTATACCAATTTTCAATTTGCAACCTTATATCATCAATTCGCTGACCATTCTCATCACTAAAATATTGTCTATCCGATTCTCCGCCTTGGCAATAATTGTTATATATAAATGCTTTTCTTCCTGTTAATTGATTTAATTCAAAAAGATATGATAATGTGTCTATATAAGCGTTATTACCAATATAATTACGGTTCAACACATAACTATAGAATTCCAGATCATTAGCAATTACTTGCTTTACATAAGGCTTAAAACTCCTTCCCACAATCCCTGTACCGGCAAATAAGTCACAAAATACTTTATCACTTAAGTTATCTCCCACTACACCTTGTACTGATGTTTTTATAAAATCTAAAAGCTTATATTTTGATCCTATGTAGTTCATTTATGTATGCTAAACAACTTGTTTACCTACATTACAGCCCAGATTAATCCAGCTTTGGTTACTTTATCTGGTTGCAATTGTAGCCTATATAATTTTGAATCGTCAAATGTAGTAACATATGTCGAAATAATATCTTTAAGCCAGGTAATTTGTGATTTTAATTTCCAATGCGCCCCATCATTCGCATAAACAATAATGAACATTCTGTTTTCCAAATGTTTCCTTTTTCCTTGACTTTGGTTGGCGTATAACCATTTTAGTAATTCTTCTGGATGTCGTTTTGCATATCCGATTGACTTGCTAAAACCTTTAGGAAAAACACTTGTCTTATGATCAAAATTTTCACCAAATAATGAAAAATCTACTAGCCTATGTTTTTTGTTTTTTACAGGAATTACACCATCCAATGCACAAAATATTGATTCTACAGCCACTGCACTCCAATAGTTATACCACCTATTAACAGTATAATAAAAGAATTCGTGTTTATCCAGTCTTAACCTCGATATTGTTTCAGAAATTTTGGTTATCAATTCTTCAAATTTTACAATCGTATATATAAAATCACTATACCCATCCCATTGGTCGTTCTGTTTTCGATACCACACATATTTATATAACAACCTATGCTGAAGTTCTGATTCTATAGTATCTAAATCTGGTTTTATCAAAATAATAGCATCATAAATGGCAGTAGTAGAAATACCCAAATATTAATTTCTTTTATCAATCGATCATGATCCATTTCTAAATAAGTTGTTCCTATGATTGCCAATGGAGTAGCTATAAAGAGTATTTCGGCCGTATTCTTATTGGGAACTACAATGATTACTAAAATCGCTATTATTAACTGTGCTATAATAAGCTTTAGAATTGGTTTTAATTTAGCAGACTTCCTTTTAAATTTAAGCAGATACACTGAAAAGAAGAAAATAATACAAAGCATTATACTACCAATAGGAAAAAGGTTTTCTCTATTTAGATAATTATCAAAAGTAAATGAAACAGGGGCAATATAATCCGTTATAACAAAAAATGAATCATAAAACACTAATGTGAAACAGTTCGCTAACACATAAATAGTCATCAACCCTATTATTGGAATAATCCAATTCCTATAATTTTTAGGTTCAAAAAACAATACCCCTAAAAATACAATAATAATAAATCCTATACTCCAAAAATAAACCAATGACGCCAATCCGATACATAAAGAAGCATCAAATACATTGGACTTAATTTGTTTTCCTTCTTTTAAATTCAATACGCAAATAACTCCCAAAATCAAAAAAAGATTCGCCAATAAAATATCTGGACTCGTAAGTGAAATTGGCAGTAAGGCAGAAAAAAAGGCAAAAAGTAATATCGTATTCGTGCTTTTTTTTGTTAAATCATTTTTCTGTGTTATTAAATTGAGTAGTAACATCGCTATAACATATGCTATAAACCCCCCAATAAATATAAGAACAGGGCCGTATTCCAGATGAAAACCTTTTTTATAATACGCAATTATATACAAAGTAAGCATATACAATGCAACGATTATAAAATTAATCGGTTTTGATTTACTAAAAAAGCTTGATAACACTACTATTTTTTATATTTTTGCCTGAAACAATATATCATTGTTTTTTTATTATAATATAACGAATTTATAAAAAGTTTTCAGTTTATTAATTTTCAGCTTTTTATAAAGAAAAAATAATATTTTGTTATGAAAGAGTTTTTTGAGGCTATTGAATATCTTTTTGTAGATATCCTTCTTTACCCTTACGATATTTTTAGAGCTTTAGAATTAGAAAACTGGACTGGTGCTAGTATTGTAAACTGGTTGTTTATGGCTATTGGTTTTGTTGCTTTTTTCTATTGGATGAAAGAACTTAAGAAATATAATGATAATAATGAAGAGGATAGAGACCCTAAGGCTCATTCATTTCTAAATTAAAAATTCATTTCCCTAAAAAGGAATTTTTAGGGTGGTAAAGTATACAAAGTAAAGCTCCTATTAAATTATAATGAATTTAATAGGAGCTTATTTTTTAGGTAATTCTAACGTCAAAATGGGATTGCAACTCACAAGCATCCGAAAGTATACATTAAAATTATTGTTGAAATCTGATTTCAATTTGTAATATATTAAGAGTCAACACAGTATCTGTCAGGTTTCTAAAACCTGACAGGTGTCACTTGATGTAAAAAAGATAATTTCATGAAATTTAGTATTTCACTACTATCTTTAAAGGGATTCCAAAGGTTTTTGTGAGTTTTTATAAAACTTTCGGATGCTAGTTATTACAACTAAATAATTGCAATCCGAATTTTCTTTTTCTTAAGCCTACTATTGTTTAAATTGGCTACTAATTCTTCTGCAATAGTTACTGGAACTGCTACAAAAGCACAATCTTGTTTTAGCTCTATTACACCTAATTGCTCTTTAGTAAGTTTTCCTTGTTTAAAAAACAAGCCTGCAATATCTCCTTTAGAGATTTTATCTTTCCTTCCTCCAGAAACAAATAAGGTTTCCCAATATGGAGGTTTGCGCTCTACTCGTGTAGTAACATCTGCTGGTTCCATCGCTGGAATAAAATCACGCAACATTTCTTCTTCCCATTTTAGAATATAAGCCGTTCCTTTTTCGTTAACTCGGGCTGTTCTTCCATTTCTATGTGTAAATTCTTCTTCGGAATAAGGAAGCTGATAATGAATAATAAATTTCATCTCGGGTACATCAATTCCTCTAGCAGCTAAATCCGTGGCGAGTAAAATCTGGTGAGTTCCGTTTCTAAATTTAATTAAGGAACGCTCTCTTTCCTTTTGTTCCATATCACCGTGAAAAGTACCATGATTGACACTTTTTCGGGTTAAAAATGTACTGACCTCCTGAATATTATTTTTAAAATTACAAAATATAATCCCTGGTTGATCCCCAATGTGGTTCAGAATTTCTAAAAGACTATTCAGCTTATCTTTTGTTGGAGAGATTACAGTCTTAAACGTTAATTTAGAAACTTTTCCTTTTAGGTAATTTATTGTTTTTGGATGATCCAATTTCACAAAACCAGGAATAGGTACACCTTGTGTTGCAGAAGTCAATATCCGTTTAGAAAGATTAGGCAATAATTGGATAATATTTTTCATTTCTACCTCAAAACCTACTTCCAAAGATTTATCAAACTCATCAAGTATTAATGTTTTTATATGTTCTGTCGAAAAACGTTCTTGTCTTAAGTGGTCTGCTACTCTTCCTGGCGTACCAATAAGAATTGCCGGAGCATGTTGTAGCTCTATTTTATCTTTTGATGCTGCTCTTCCTCCATAAACTGCATTTACTTTATAACCAGAACCCATATTTCGAAATACCTGCTCAATTTGTATGGCAAGCTCTCGGGAAGGCACTAAAATCAATGCCTGAACATCCTTACATTCCGAATCCAATATATCTATTAACGGTAATGAAAACGCAAGTGTTTTCCCTGTTCCCGTTGGAGAAAGTACTATTGTATTGGAAGTTTTTTTGATTACTGAAATCGCTTCTTCCTGCATAGGATTTAGCTGTTCGATATCTAATTTCTTCAGTATCTCAACTTGTGATCTAATTGTATTGGCCATCAATTTTGTTTTTGAACAAACTAGCGTTTTCTTTTCTTAGAGGGTTTTATTTCCTCAGTTACAGAAATTATACTTTTATGTTGTTCTAAATAGTTTGCTAAAATCTTATCAATCAACTCTTCTTTGGTAAGGTGATGAAAAACAGTATGCACTTTTTCTTTAAAATTAGACGAAATCTCTCGATTAGGTTTGGTTTTAAATACTTTTTTTGCCCATAATAGTGTATTATTTTCTTCAATACTCTGAGCATCCGCCTTTTTATATTTTTGAAAAGTAATTCCTAATTCATATTCAAAATCTGAAATTTCGTGCTCTTCTTCTTTTTGCAGTATTGTTAAAGACATTCCTTTTGCTCCTGCTCTTGCTGTTCTTCCGCTTCTGTGTACATAGGTTTCATATACATCTGGTAAATGATAATGCACTACATATTCAATTTCTTTTACATCAATTCCTCTTGCTGCCAAATCAGTAGCGACCAATATCTGGACATGACCTTCTCTAAACTGTCCCATAATCCTATCACGAATTGGCTGTGATAAACTACCATGGAGTGCTCCTGAGGAAAATTTATGAATTGCCAATTTTTTTGCCAATTTATTAACCGCAGCTTTTGTTTTACAAAAAATAATACCTCTCTTCCCTTCTTTCGAAGTCAAAAAATGCATTAAAACGTCCAGTTTTTCAATAGGTTCTACGACAACATATTGATGATCGATCCCTTGATGCCCTATGGTTTTCATTTCAGAATTGATCTGGATTACATGTTTAGACATATAATTCTGTATCAACTGTTTTATGGTTCCTGGCATTGTAGCTGTAAACAAAAAAGTTCTTCTTTTCTTAGGAAGCTCTTTTATGATTTCATCTAAACCATCTTTTAATGAGGTTACCATCTCATCTGCTTCGTCTAACACTAAATATGTAGCACTTTTAATAGAAATAGCATCTCTCTTAATCAAATCGATTAAACGCCCAGGAGTTGCTACTACAATATGAGTAGCTTTAGTTAATCGTTCTATTTGTGGTTTAATAGGAATCCCTCCACAGATAGATGCTATAGAGATATTGGGCACATACTTGGCAAAGGATACTAAATTAGCATGAATTTGCTGCCCTAATTCTCTTGTAGGCGCAACAATTACAGCCTGAATCGATTGGTTTTCTATATCGATTAGTTGTAGTAATGGTAATCCAAAAGCGGCAGTCTTACCAGTCCCTGTCTTTGCTAAACCGACAACATCTTCTTTTTGATTTAATAAAATCGGAATTGCTTTTTTCTGAATATCAGTTGGTATACTAATATCAAGATCTTCTAATCCTTTTTGGATTTGTTCCGATATACCTAATTCTAAAAACTGTTTTGACATATAATAGTTTTAAACAAAGATAACTGCTCTTTTATCGTGAATCGTTAAGAATGTTATGTTTATGATTTTATGCTTCTTGAAGTGTTTTCTTCGTTTTTCTATATAAATACGAATTAAAAATGTTTCTTTTTGCAAACCTATACAGCTTATCAGAATTAACCATTTTTATATAAACACTTTTAGTAACTCCAAAATATTCATATGTAGTTCCGTCTAAAAATGAAATCTCTAACAACATACCTTTGTGATGATAATCTACAATACCAGATTGGGAAGTGGTTATCTTATACTCTTCAAGGTTTGCATCCCTTGTTTCTGGCGCAATACTTACCAAAAAATGATAACCATCTATTATTTTTCTACTTTTTAGTTCAGCTTCTTGTTTCAAAGGGTCTCCATCCTGAAATTTATCTGGATGCCATTCTTTAACTAAATTTCTATAGCTTTTCTTTAAAGTTTTTAGGTCAATTTCTTTTTCAATAGTGAATAACTTCTTGTATTCATTTATACGTTTCATATCCCAGCTTTTTATTGCAGGCGCGAAACTACATCTTTTTATTGTAACTCACTTGTTTTTAAGTATAAATGGTAAGGTTAATCAACTTTCTGATTTTTACGTAAAAAAAAACACAGCTCTAAAAGCTGTGTTCGTTATGTTAAAATTTAGCATTAAGCCAATTATAGGTCAAAACCTAAGTCTTTTCTATAATACATTTTATCAAAATGAAGTTTTTCCATATTCTCATATGATGTATTCAATGCTTTTCTAAAATCATCATTAAACGAAGTGATAGCAATCACTCTTCCTCCATTTGTTACAACTTTATCATTATCTATTTTCGTTCCTGCATGAAAAACTAATGAATCGGATACTTTATCTATTCCACTTATTTCTTTTCCTTTTTCATAGGCTTCTGGATATCCTCCAGACACTGCCATTACAGTAGTTGCACTTCTTGGGTCAATCTCTATACTTGCTTTATCTAATGTCCCCTCAGAAACGTGTTTAAACAAGGATACTAGATCGGTTTTTACTCTAGGTAGCACCACTTCAGTTTCTGGATCTCCCATTCGTACATTGTATTCTATTACTTTAGGTTCATTTCCTACTTTAATCAGGCCAATAAAAATAAAACCTTTATAGTCAATCTTTTCTTTAGAAAGTCCTTCTACCGTAGGTTTGATAACCTGCTCTTCTATCCTATTCATAAAATCCTCATCTGCAAACGGAACTGGAGAGATAGCTCCCATTCCGCCCGTATTAAGTCCTGTATCTCCTTCTCCTATCCTTTTGTAATCTTTTGCAGTTGGTAATGTTAAATAATTCTTTCCATCCGTCAATACAAAAACACTTAGTTCTATACCGTCCAGAAACTCTTCAATTACAACCTTTTCACTTGCTGCCCCAAATTTTTTATTGGTCAGCATGTTTTCTAATTCATCTTTAGCTTCCTGAATATCTTTTAGAATTAGTACTCCTTTTCCGGCTGCTAAACCATCTGCTTTAAGTACGTATGGTGAATTCAATGTTTCTAAAAATTGTTTTCCCTCTTCTACTGTATCAGCCGTAAAACTTTGATATGCCGCCGTTGGAATATTATGTCTAATCAAAAATTCTTTTGCATATTCTTTACTTCCCTCAAGCTTTGCTCCTTCACTAGAAGGACCTATCACTCCAATATCTTTTAAATCAACATCTTGAGAAAAGAAATCGCTAATACCTCTAACTAGTGGATCTTCAGGTCCTACAACCACCATCTTAATCTCTTCTTTAAGAACCAACTCTTTTATTCCTTCAAAATCTGTAACCGAAATAGGTACATTTATTGCAATCTCAGATGTTCCCGCATTTCCAGGAGCAACAAAAAGTTTATCACATAAGTTACTTTCAGCAATTTTGTATGCAAATGTATGTTCTCTTCCTCCTGATCCTAGTACTAAAATATTCATTTTTTAAATGGTGTTTTATAAATAACTTTTGAGTTTCCAAAAATAGTTCTTTGTCTATTTCTTTGCTAATAATTTCTTCGCCTATTTAATCCACACTGTGGAGTTTAATTATTCTAAACTTGTTAAGGAAAAATGGCTAATATTAAATCAAGAGATATTCTTAGTAGTAGTATTTCTAATAATCCTACTACTAAGAATACTTCTCTTTTTTAGTAATAAAGGAATGACTATTGAAAAAAATACAATTCCATTAAACCGAACCAACATAGACTCAAATATGAGTGATATAAACAGGATTAAGAAAACCAAAAACTCATTGCTACTCCGTTTCATTCTTAGAGCTAATAATACAAAAACACTTACTAAAATCAAGAATCCAACAATCCCCGTTTGAAGTAACGTTTGTAAAAACTGGTTATGTGCGTTATACTTATTCTCATAATTATAAGTGTATCCTAGTTCTTTATATTTTTGGATTAAAATATTATTTGCATCACCAACACCATAGCCAAAAAAAGGTGCTTCTCTTATCAATTTTATACTGGCATCCCACGTTAATATTCTTGATTTTTCTGATGTTGAATTATCATACACCATACTATTATAGCTCTTAACTTTAGTATAAAAATCAAAAACTCTTGGGTTGTTTAAGAAAACTAGTAATCCAAGAAAAAACATAATAGCCATCATATTTTTCTTGCTTTTATCTGAAATATTAAAAATTAGAAGTAAAGACATAATCAATAATATCAAATACGCTGCTCTGGAAGCCAATAAAAATAAGTATAAGAACAATATAAAAACTATAACTGTTCTCAATGTAGAATCTAACTTCTTCTTAAGATAATAACTTAGTACCAATAAAATATAAAGCGATAGATAACTAGGGTTTATTAATGTAGAAAACTCATCACCTACGAAATAATTTAGTCCATTCGTAAAAGCTTTTATACATGAATTCACTCCTTCTAGCGAAATTTCAAAAATGACACTTCCCTTAGATACTATCATTGCGCTATATACTGCAAAAAAAAAGTTGATGAAAAATGAAATTATTAATCCTAATAACAAAAAGTCAAATAGTTTTTTTACCGTGGAAGCATCTTCTTTTACAAATAAAAAAATAATAGGAAATAATAATAAAGATAGTGATCGCTGTATTAAATCAAATCCATCATACATATGGTCTGTATACATCAAACTTAATGACATTACCATAAAATATAACGGCAAAAGCAATAATGCCTTATTATCCGAAATAAACCTTTTCTCTGATCTAAAAATATTTATACAACCAAGAGCTATCGAAATAATAAAAAAAGGAGTTGGTAAATTAATTCCTAAGGGTAATAAAAGAAATGCAATATATAAACTGTTCCAAAAGATAGTTAAGATCCAATTATCCCTTTCATCTTTATAGAACATACCTAAAACTTGTGCTATTTTTTTATCTAACCTCACTGTTTAATTTAAGAAAACATTCTAATCTCTATTCCTATAAAGTCAATAAAAACCTAGCCGACTAGTAGGCCTTTTCTTGACCTTTTATAACATTGAGCATTGTATCTAAAACAATTTTTAAATCTAGCAATAATGACCAATTTTCGATGTAAAAAATATCATATTTGATTCTATTTACAATATCTTCAATATTTTTTATTTCCCCCCTATACCCTTTTACCTGAGCCATTCCTGTTATACCAGGTTTTACAGAATGACGAAATACAAAATTATATTTATCAATTCTTTTGGCATACTCTTTCGTATATGAAATCATATGTGGTCTTGGACCAACAACAGACATATCACCAAAAAGTACATTAAAAAACTGAGGTAATTCGTCAATACTCGTTCTACGCAAGAACTTTCCGATTTTGGTGACCCTCTCATCCTCTTTTCTAACGTGCAGAGATTCCGAATGATCGTTATTCTTCATAGACCGGAACTTATAACAAACAAATTCTTTATAATTAATCCCATTCCGTTTATGACTATAGATTAAAGGCCCCCGTGATTCTATTTTAATCAAAACATATAATATTGGAATTAACCATGAAAGAATAAAAACAATAACCAGTAAAGAAAAAATAATATCAAATCCTCTTTTAACAGCTCGATTCGTAGCATTATTCAGAGAAACTTCTGGTATAGATAAAACAGGTAAGTATTCGTAATAATCCGTTTTTAGCCGTTTAGAAAATATCCGTTGAGAACTCGGAATAAATTTCAATACACAATAATTCTGATCTGCATATTTTACATATTCATTTACCACTTCATCGTTAATTTCGTCAATGGAGCAATATATTTCATCAACTTCTTCCTTCCTTAGAAATTCAAAACTATCATTTATAGTAGCGGGAAGGCTATCTGAGAATACCTTTAGCACTCTATAACCCAAATCTTTTCTTTTGTTAAAAAAAGTACTGAGTTGTTGCGAACTTTTATTATTTCCTATAATAATTACTCGTCTATTATTTCCGCCTAAATATGCCCGATACCTTCTTAATGCATAGTATATTATTACTTTTATAACTCCAATTGTCAATACGGTGAGAAAAATAAACTTGGAATTATACTTAAATGATATGTTGCTAATTCTCAATAACCCAAAATAGGCATACATAAGAATAAGCATCAAAATAGCTTGTCGTATCAATAAGGAAACTATAGTAATGACTTTTGTAAACCTATATACTTCGTAGAAATTTAATATATATGCTGAAACTAACCATATTACAGATAAGAACACTCCAAATTGAAGTGTTACCAAAGGAGTAATAAAATAATATGAAAAGGTTATCAATATAATAAGATCAAGTACAATAAGTATTGGCCGTATTAAATATGAATATCCTCCTCTTTTGTGGTGCATTTTACATTAAGAATATGATGAAAAATCTTTATGTTCGCTTTTATACAATTCCTCTTCGGATAAGCTTTTAAAATACTCAAGTGTTTTTTTCATTCCTTCGGTTCTTCCTGTTTTCGGTTCCCAGTTTAAAATTTCCTTTGCTTTGGATATATCGGGTTGTCGTTGCAACGGATCATTAACTGGTAAAGGCTTGTATATTACCTTCTGATCCGTTCCAGTAAGTTTAATTATCTCTTCGGCAAAATCTCCTATCGTAATTTCATTTGGGTTACCAATGTTCACAGGGTATACGTAATCACTAAAAAGTAACCTGTAAATCCCTTCTATCAGATCATCCACATAACAAAATGAGCGTGTTTGTGCTCCATCTCCGAAAACCGTCAGATCTTCTCCACGTAATGCCTGCCCAATAAAAGCAGGAACCACCCGTCCGTCATTTAATCGCATCCGTGGGCCATATGTATTAAAAATACGAACTATTCGAGTTTCCAAACCATGATATGTATGATACGCCATAGTTATTGACTCCTGAAAACGTTTAGCCTCATCGTATACACCGCGTGGCCCTATTGTATTTACATTTCCATAATATTCCTCTGTTTGAGGATGTACTAAGGGATCTCCATATACTTCACTTGTAGAGGCAATTAATATTCTCGCTTTCTTTTCTTTTGCTAACCCTAACAAATTATGCGTTCCCAAAGAACCTACTTTTAGTGTTTGAATTGGGATTTTAAGATAATCAATCGGACTAGCCGGAGATGCAAAATGCAAAATGTAATCCAACTCTCCAGGAACATGAACAAATTTGGTTACATCATGATGATAAAATTCAAAATTGTCAAGCTTAAAAAGGTGCTCAATATTCTTTAAATCACCTGTAATTAGATTATCCATACCAATTACATAAAATCCTTCTTTGATGAATCGGTCACAAAGATGAGATCCTAAAAAACCTGCTGCTCCTGTTATTAATATCTTTTTCAATTCTTTTTTTTTCAAATTTAAGGATTCTGATTAGGCAAACATAAAATAATAACAAAAACCAAAAGAATTGAAAATCTTATGGTTTCTAAAATATTCTTTCATTAGAACATTCATCCTCAATCATTCCTTCAAATGGAGTAAAATAACTTCCCTTTAAATATGGATTGGATCACTCTGATTAATTTCTCAACTATTATTAACTATAACCAGAATCAATTAAAATTTATTTCTTTTCTACCTATTGAAAAATATGATAGTCCTTCCTTTTCTATATCTTGAGTATCATATAAGTTCCTTCCATCAAAAATTACCTGTTCTTTTACTCTGTCTTTAATTTTATCGAAATTAGGTGTCCTAAATATACTCCACTCTGTGCAAATAATTAAAGCATCCACACCTTCTAAAACATCATACATAGATGTACCAAAATCCAACGCATTTCCATATTTTTTAGATACGTTATCCATAGCTTCTGGATCAAATGCTTTTACCTTTGCTCCTCCTTTTAATAAAGTATCTATAATATCTAATGCCGGTGCTTCCCGAATATCATCGGTTTCTGGTTTAAAAGCTAATCCCCAAATTGCAAAGGTTTTTCCCTTAATGTTATTTTTAAAATATTCTTTAATTTTTGGGATTAAAGCTGTTTTCTGGTTTTTATTAACTTTAATTACTGATTCTAGTATATGAAAATCATAATTATCATCCTTACCAGATTTATGCAATGCTTTAACATCTTTTGGAAAGCATGAACCTCCATATCCAATTCCTGGAAATAAGAATCGCTTTCCAATCCTAGAATCTGTTCCCATTCCAATTCTCACTTTATCCACATCAGCACCAACTTTTTCGCAATAATTTGCAATTTCATTCATGAATGTAATTTTAGTTGCCAAAAATGAATTTGCAGCATATTTAGTAAGCTCTGCAGATTTTTCATCCATAATAATAATTGGATTACCCGATCTAACATATGGTTTATATAGTTTTTGCATTAATTCGGTAGCTCTATCCGAACTTGATCCAACGACTATCCTTTCTGGCTTTAAGAAATCATCCACTGCAAAGCCTTCTCTCAGAAATTCTGGATTAGAAACTACGTCAAAATCACATTTCGCATTTTTAGCAATCGTTTCTCTTACCTTTTCTGCTGTACCAACCGGAACTGTACTTTTATCGACAATTACCTTATACTCTGTAATTAGTTGACCTATATTATCGGATACTCCCAAAACATAAGATAAATCTGCAGATCCATCTTCATCTTCCGGAGTTGGTAAAGCCAGAAAGATAATTTCTCCAAAATCCAATCCTTCTTTAAGGGATGTTGAAAAATTGAGTCGATTCGCTTTTATATTTCTTTCGAACAAGACATCCAAATGCGGCTCATAAATCGGAACTTCTCCATTACGCATTTTTTGAACTTTTTGCTCATCTATATCAACACAAACGACCTCATTTCCCGTTTCCGCCAAGCAGGTTCCAGTTACTAATCCTACGTACCCTGTTCCTATTACTGATATTTTCATTTAAAACATATAAATTTAATTCTTAGGATTTGCTTTTAAACCACAAATATCTTTTCACGTAAATCAACAACTTCGCAGCAAATTTAAAAAAGTATACTTCCAAAAAATCATATTATCTTCAAGAATTACCTTGAAGGATTAAACCATAGTTAATATGCTTTTTCATCTCCTTTTAATATATCCAAAGCAGTTTGAGAAATTATATTAATATCTAAAAGCAATGACCAATTCTCTACATAAAAGATATCATACTTTACTCTATTAATAATATCTTTATTAGTCTCTATTTCTCCTCTACAACCACTTACCTGAGCCAATCCTGTTATTCCTGGTTTTATATTATGCCTTACCACAAATTTTCTTATTTTATCTTTATAATCTTCTGTCTGCCTCATTAATAGTGGTCTTGGTCCTACTACTGACATTTCTCCAAACAACACATTAAAGAATTGTGGTAGTTCATCAACGCTTGTTCTTCTAATAAATTTTCCTATTCTGGTAACTCTCGCATCATTTTTTGAAGCCGGTTGACTATCTGAATTCTCATTTGCTATCATTGACCTAAATTTATAACACAAGAAAAGTTTATAATCAACACCGTATCTGTATTGCTTAAAAAAAATAGGGCCTTTACTTTCTAGTTTTATTAATATGGCAATTATAGGAATCAACCAAGAAAGTAACAGAATAATCACCACTAAAGAAAAAGTAATATCGAATAATCTTTTAATTATTGCTTTTAAAGGATTATGCAATGGTATTTCCGGTAAAGAAACAATAGGAGTAAGATTATAATAATCTAATTGAAGGTTTTTTGAAAATAACTCTTTATCGTCTGCAATAAATCGTATTGTTTTAAGATTATTTTCACAAAAAACTATTAGTTTTTTAATCTGATCATCTGTTAATTCTTTTATAGAACAATATACCTCATCAATATTCTTGTTAAGAATAAAATCATAGCTATCTTCTATTTTTCCGGTTACTAAGGGATCACCTTTATCACTAAAGTATCCCTCGAATCTATAGCCATATTCTGGAGAATTCATGAAAAAAGATTTTAATCTTTTAGTGGAATCGTTTACTCCTATGATTACGACATAAACGTTGTTACTACCTGTCATAATTCTATACTTCTTAAAGAATTGAAACAGGCAAAGTCTCCAAACATTTATTACTACTAATAAAATAATAAAATACTTGATTATATTATCATAGGGTATAAATTCTCCTTTGATATAATAATAAGTAAATATGAATAACGTAAGTAAGATTGTTTGTTTAAAAAACAGTGTTATGATTTTGACAATTTTTGTAAACCGATAAATTGCATATATTGATATTAATACAGAAAGAGTAAACCAAAAAAGAAGTATAAAACCAATATCTACAATATTTTTGGATAAAAACAAATAACTTAAAACAGATACTATCAATAAGTCTATACTATATAAGAATGGTCTGATAAATTTAGAGTATCTTCTTTTTTGCATTTGCCTATGTTTGGTTCGTAAACTTTGTAAATATATCACATCAAAGACATTAAAATGGAATTATTTATCATTTTTTGATTGAGCATATAGCTCCTCAATAGTATCTTTAAATTCTTGTTCAAACCGCTCTTTACTAAAAGACTCAGCGTGCTTCCGAATTGATTTTTTGTTAAAGGATTGTTGAATTGTTTTAAAAAACCGAATCGCTTCTAATAATGATTCTACAGTTTGTTCCTTATAATAAATACCTGTTCTGTCGCTTATCTCTACTTTTTCTGAAGCAAAAAAACCTTTAACTGTTTCTAAAACACCCCCCTTTGCGTAAGCAATAACCGGAACTCCACAAGCTTGCGCTTCTATAGGAGATATTCCGAAGTCTTCATCTGCAGCAAATATAAAAGCTTTTGCCTTTTTTAAAATCTCAATTTTACTTTCGGAATCAAGATACCCTACTAATTCAGTATTCTTACTTTTTATTTTACTAATTTTCTTGTATTCCGGCCCATCACCAATAACAATTAATTTTTCTCCTATCTCACGAAATGCTTGTACTATTATATCTACTTTTTTATAGGGAACCAATGATGAACACGTAACATAATAATCCTGCGTTTCATCCGAAATATCAAACATATTAGTTTCTACAGGTGGATAAATAACTTTGGCTTCTTTATTATAAACTTTTTTTATCCTACCTGCTACATATTTCGAGTTTGCTATATAAAAATCCGGTCGATTGGCTGTTATTACATCCCAAATTCTAAGTTTATGTAAAAAATATCTTGCTATCAAACCTTTTAGTCCCTTATTGAAACCACTTTCTTTTAAGTACTGAAAATACAAATCCCATGCGTATCTGACAGGTGAATGGACATAACTGATATGGAGTTGGTCTTGACGGGTCAACACGCCTTTAGCGACACATGATGACGATGATATAATCAAATCATAATCACTTAGGTCAAATTGCTCAATAGCTAAAGGGAAAAATGGTAAGTAGGATCTATACTTTTTCTTTCCAAAAGGAAGTTTTTCAATAAAGGAAGTATATGGTTGTTTCCCTTTAAAAACTTTATCACAACCTTCTTTATCCATAGTATTAACCAATGTATAATAATCAAAATCTGACCAAATATCGGTGATACTTGCAACACAACGTTCTCCACCTCTATATTGTGCATACCAATCATGTATTATTGCTTTTTTAACTTTATCTAGCATCTATATCAAGTAGTTTATCTTATTTAATAATCTATTAATAGGTAAAATATTGTATTTAGGATAGCCTATTTTAAACTTATTCTGATGTTTTATCATTTGAAAAAAATAATACTGAATTAAAGAAACTAAAAAAAACAATTCCATCATGTCTACTTAATATATTTTCGAACATAAAACAAAAAAACATCAATATCAAAAACGGTAAATAAAGATTACCTGAAGACCATCGAATCCAAGATATAATGGATAAAAGGTAAATCAAAAACCCACATAATCCAGCAGCTAACAATACCTGAAAATATTGACTATGTGCATTAAAAAAAAATCTGGTAAAAAGATCAGTATGATTAAACTCCGAATCATAGCATTCTTGCAGCTGATTATCAATATTCCCAATACCAAATCCTAATAAAGGCTTCAATTTAATATTTTGTATCGCACAGTAATAAACTACACTTCTAATATTTTCATTAGATATTAAAGGATTCGTATTTTCATATTTACCTTCCGGAATGGCTTTTTCATAATTATTCAATTCATCAATTTTATGTATAATTGGCTTCCAGAAAATGACTGACCCTAATAAAAATAATATGCTGAATAGTATCAAAATCTTTTTTGTAGAAATTTTGAAAAATGATAAAATAAACCATCCAGATGCTAACAATGTTGCAAAAAAAGGCATTCTGGCACCTAATATATATTGCCAATACAAGAAATATCCTATAAAAACACTTAATAGTAATGCTAATACTACTTTTTTATAATAAAAAAAGACGCGTAATGATGCTATGACTGCCATACCTATCCACATAGATAAATAAGTACCATGTATCTTCAGAAATGTTTCAATTAGACTTCTTAATTCCCAGGAGGAGAATTGAGTTTTATACATTTCTTCAAAATAAGTTACGTGAAGATAACAGAGTAATAAAAAAACAGAACTTATATAGATATATAATATAATCTTTAGCTTTTGTGTAGTCCAGACAATTACTTCATTATTCAAAAAAGTCAATGGCAACAATAAAATAGGTACGGTTCGAATAATCATTTTATTTCCTAATGTAAAATCGCCTAAATGGAGTAAGCTTATAGTATATATTAAAAAAAGAGAGCCTAAAGAACATAAATACAATGTTCGTCGTCTTGTCCATACTTTTCTTCCTTGAAGAAAAAAATAAAATACCGCGATTATCCCCATTATTATAATCAATGTACTATGCACTCCTCTACCTGTAACAGGAAATAAAGCTAACAAACACATCAAATAAAACTGTGCTTGCCCATAATATGATATTATCTTATTTTTCATTCAGCTGTTTTATGGCTTGTATGTGTTTATCAACAGATTTCTTCCAACTAAATTTTTTGATTTGTTCCAATCCTTTTCGCTTTAATTGTACTTGCAAATTTTCATTGGCTAGTACTTTTCCTATTTTTTCTTTTAAATCTAATGGACTATGTGGATTAAAATATACTACTGCATCTTCTCCTACTTCTTTTAGACTAGCATTATATGAGCTCAATACTGGCGTTTCACAGGCCATCGCCTCTAATAAAGGCAATCCAAAACCTTCATATAATGACGGAAAAATAAACAATTTAGCATTTCTGTATATTATAGGTACCTTATCATCTGTGATATAACCTGTAAAGTGAATATTTTTATCTAAGTTATTACACTCTATATATTTAAAAACCTCATAATCGCCAGTGATAAAACCTTTTTTCTTACCTAAAATAACGAGTTTATATGTCGCTTTTATTTCTTGATCTAATGAATTATAAGCCTTTAACAAAGTCATCAAATTTTTATGAGGTTTTACATTCCCTACAAACAAAAAATAGTCTTTAGGAACATTCCCTTTAATTTGATTGTCATTTTCTTTACCAAAATTACGGTCTACTCCTCCATAAACGACTTGTATCTTATTTGCATTTATTTTAAAAAACTTTAGGATTTCAGATTTAGAGAACTCAGATACTGTATATATAAGATCACTTCTTTTTACTGCATTTTTATACAATATTTTTGCCCAAATCCTTTTTATAGTTGAAAAATACTTTGGATTTGATAGATGATTTACATCATGTATTGTTACCAATCTTTTTGTTGTTAAAACAGGTAATAAAGGGGTGTTAAAGTGAGGTATCCATAACACATCACAAACCGGTATCTTAAAAGGATACATAAATTGTTCGGTCAAGGAATATGTGTTTGATCTAAATTGAACAATTTTGACCTGCTTTCTCCAGCAAAACAATTCAATTTCTTCCTGATTTCCCAACACACATACTTCTTCAAATTCTTTTAGTAATAAAGGAAATACATTTTTGATATATGTTCCTATACCAGAGCTATTTATCAATCTCAAGTCCGCTACTAACCTCATTCTTTTACATCTTTAACCAATAATATTCCTAAGAGAACCCACGGATACATAAAATAAATTTGCACACCGAACATAAAGAGTATTATAAAACCTAATAGATACACCTTTTTTTTATGTTCCCTTCGAATATCCATAAAAATTCTACCTAAAATTAAAAAGAACAGCAACAATCCTAACAAACCATTATCTACCATAATATCCACCATACCACCATATCCATGAGCATCCAAATTTCTGATTTTTTTTTGAGGTAACGGGAAAAAACCTCTATATTCTTTATTATTTCGAATCAACGGATAATTTCCTGTTCCTATACCAAAAACAGGGTTCTCTTTTATAAGATTAGGTGTGATGAAAAACCCAGAAATCCTACCCATAATAAGATTAGGATCGCTAGGTCTTTCTTTTACTGCAATTTTAATTCTATCTATCTCATGTATATACATTTTACTTAGATTGGTAAATAAAAAGTAAAAACCAATAGCTGCTGCAATAAGTATTGGAAACATCAACACTCTGAGCTTATTTTTGAAAAATTCAAAATTTTCAATACCAATCCATACTATGCAACATAAAATTCCTGCTTTTGATTGTGCCATTATTGATATTACTACAAAAAGAAAAATTCTGATACTCATCTTTTTTGTGGTATTATGTAATAAACCTGATAATATAAAGAAAAAGCTAAGCATTAGTCCATAAGGCCCTCCTTCTGCAAAATACCCTCTCAATCTTATATTCCAATCATATACTAGACGTGTAGCATCTATCGAAATTAAATTAGACACTACCAATAGGTATACAAAAACAAAACCTATAGTTATGATCATATTAATATCAATAAATCTCGATATATAAAAATCGTATTCCCCTGTTTTTTTTATGGATTGAAAAAATATATACGAGATATTACAAAGGATTACACATGTAACAGTTTCTGCATATCTACCTAGAGTTATCCAATATGGTTTTTTTAGTAAAGATGGTTCGATGTAAGAAAAATCCAAATTACTGGTTACAATCAGAGAAATTGCTCCCATAGCTGTAAAAAACACCAAAAAATAAATCACAAATCTATGTAATTTCCCTAGTAGAACTAATGGGGCTAATCCCAATAATAAAAACTCTGTAATTTTTACTAAACCAATCTTTAGGTCAGTAAACTGAATACAAAAAGTTAACAACAAAAGGATCAATGTATTGAATATCGTATTTTTCCTCTCCAAAGTTTTATGTGCTAATTACCATTTTTATAATCTTAGGAATTCGATCAAAGTTACCAGAAATTATTCTTTTAAGAATGGTAATAGTTAAAATAAAAAGTTTTACCGACCATAAATGTCTTTTATAAAATTTTTTTGAAAAAAGCATTCTGTTTTTTAATGAAAGAAGATCTATAAATTCTGATTTTTGTTCTTTTTTATCTGAAAGAGTCGATTTCCCGTGTTTATGATATACTCCAAAAATAGGCAAAATTATAACTTTACCTCCAACTTTTTTTAACCTCTGTACCCAATCCAATTCTTCAAAAAACAAAAAATACTCTTCATTCATTAATCCAACCCGCTTAAGAAAATTACATGAAAATACCATAGAAGCTCCTATAGGATAGTCTACTTTATAACGACTTGTATCAATATTATTATCCATTCTAAGCCCTACTCCGACATGTGTTGTGATTGCAAAATTTTTATTATATTTTCCTCCAATAGCTTGAATACTATTCCGGTCATTATATTCTAATAAAGGAGTGCCAAACAATATAGTATCTTTTTTTAGATCGAATTTTACAAGTGCTGTTCTGATTTTATGCGTTGTAGTTGATTCAATTACAGTATCATTATTTAATAACCAAATCAAATCATAAACACCTCCAAATTTATTTATATACCGTAGAGCAACATTATTTGCAGCTGCAAAACCTTTATTTTTACTCGTTTTTACAATCAGAAGTTCTTGATCAAAACATTTTTTATATAAGTCTTCTTCCTTACACACAACACAACTCAATGGCTTTTTAGTATAAGATTTCGCAGATGAAGAAAAATCAGTATCAGTTTGAAATTTTTTTTCTATTTCTGACCATGCTTTTAGGTTATGTATATCTGTATCCCATTCACTATTATCTATTATGATAATTTGAAAATCTCGATCGATAGAGTTATATATAGATTCCAGACATTCTATAGTGTCCTTAAAACCTTTATAATTGACAAGAATTATATGTAGTTTACTTTTCAAAGTAATTGAATAGACTTATTATTATACTGTAAAATTAATCTAATTTTTATTTTATCTATTTGTACTGAACACACAAACTTAAGAAGCTTTATATACGTTCTAAGGCTAGTTTTTGATTCTTATTTAAAAAGGCTAGTCTACTAAAAAATTGAAAACAATTTTAGCTATATAGAGTTCACAAAAATTTCTTCAATATCTTTTTCAAATTTATCTTCTTCTCTAAAAATCTTTTCCCTATAAGCATCAAAATCTTTAGAAAGAATATCAAACTTGTCAAAACAGCTTTCTATCATAAGTCTAAACTTTTCTATCTCATAAATTGGGTTTTCAAACTTATAAGAGTCTGGAATGGTTACATCTTCATTAAATTTTGCTGAACCTCTTTTTCCCGTAATTAGACAACATCCGCATATTGCCGCTTCTCTGGGAAATCTATCCTTACCTGGATGTGTACCAAAATCAATATAAACTTTACTACTACTTAAAAGATCTTTAACCTGTTTTGGTGTCATATCTATTATGGGTATCCATTTATATCCAGGCATTAATTTTATCAATTCTGAAGTTATTTCAAACCCTTTTTTGGGATTGTATAGAATTCTATTTTTTCTACTTCTAGAACTTAAATCCAAATCTCTATTATCGTCCAAAAAAGCTTTATTTAAATAGTCCGACAAATAACTAATCTTCGTATTATCACTTCCATTATTTCTTAAGAAATCAATGGCATAAAATGATTGTGCTAAATGATATATTCCTTCATTACTATTAAAATTGAAGGGCTTATTTAAAAATAACATGTTTTTTAGTTTATACTTTTTTTCTTTTTGTTTCAGAAAATAATTATCTACACTTAACCACCATATTACTTTTCTTATATTCTTAAACATATATACCATACCAGAATATGTTTCAGGTACTATCAACACATGATCTTTATGATCCTCAATATCTCGAAGTAATGTATATCGATTTTTATAATGCTTATAAAAATCGTGTACCGGCTGTGAGTATCTTGTTATTTTACTAAGTGTTTTGGATCTGGTAAAAGTTAATTCATCCATATACACCATACTAGATTGTACTCCTAACGTATTTAATTTATATGCTAATTGATGTAATAATTCTGGTCCTCCGGTTGCTACCTGTGCAGGGCAAGCGACATAAATTTTTGTATTTCTATAAACTTCTATCATTTAGATGCTATTAATTGTACCTTTTGCAATGCAGACGCGATTACCTGGTGCATATCATAGTACTTATATTCTGCTAGTCTTCCTCCAAACACAATATTTCCTTTACTAGACGCAAGATCCTTATATTTATTATACAAATCATTATTTTTTTTATCATTTATTGGATAATATGGTTCTGCGCCTGACTTCAGTTCTAAAGGATATTCTTTAGTTATTACAGTATTAGATTGCTTTCCGAATTCAAAATGCTTATGTTCTATTATTCGAGTAAAAGGAGTTTCATTGTCAGTATAATTGATAACTGCATTACCCTGATAATTTGACTGATTTAACATTGTATTTTCGAAACGTAAGCTTCTATATTCTAATTTACCAAAACAATACTCAAAATATTCATCTATTTTCCCTGTATAAACAATTTTATCTGAAATAGTATCCCAATATTCTTTATTGTCAAAATAATCTATAGCGACCTTTACTTCAATATTTTTCAGTAATCCATTAATTAACTTATTATACCCTCCTATTGGTATCCCCTGATATGTATCATTAAAATAATTATTGTCAAAAGTAAATCTTACAGGCAGTCTTTTGATAATAAAAGGTGGTAATTGGGTCGCTTTTCTTCCCCATTGTTTTTCTGTATACCCTTTGATAAAAGTTTCATAAATATCCCTACCCACTAAGGATAATGCTTGTTCTTCTAAATTTGAGGGTTTATTAAAAGTTAATATGTCCGTTTGTTCCTTTATTTTTTGTTTAGCCTCTTCTGGTGATTTTACACCCCAAAGTTGATAAAACGTATTCATATTAAAAGGAAGATTATAAAGCTTACCTTTATAATTAGCCAATGGAGAATTCGTATAACGATTAAATGTCACAAATGAATTGACATAATCCCATATTTTTTTATCATTGGTATGAAAAATATGTGCTCCGTATTTATGAACATTGATCCCTTCTATATTTTCACAATATACATTTCCTCCAGTATTAGGCCTTTTATCTATTACCAAGCATCTTTTACCTCTTTTTGTCATTTCATGTGCAAATACTGAACCAAATAATCCAGCTCCTACAATTAGATAATCAACCTTTTTCACCATAATCTATTTTTTTTACAAAAGTAAAACAAAACACACGTTACAAATATTTCTGTAGCAACATTTACATAGGATACATTAAACAATGTAAATCCAAAAAAACTCCAAACTCCTAAAAGAAGTGTAAAGTAAAATAGACAAGAAACGACTATACCTTTACTAAATTCTTTATTGAATCCAAATGGAACTAATACTTGAACCCCAAAAACATTACTCATCGCCGTGATTGGAATTGTTATTAAAAGAATTCTCAATACTGTTTTACCTTGATCAAAAGAAGTGCCTCCTAAGATATCGATAATATAGTCTGCCACTAAAAATCCTAAAATAAAAATTAAAACACTGACTATGATCGATATATTAAATATTTTTTTTATGAATTTTAGATTTTTTTCTCTACTAATCTTAGGAAAAATAGTTTGTGTAAAAATCACCTGAGGAATTCTTAAGACAGCTAATACTTTTTCTGCCAAATCATATAATGCTACTTCTTTCATTCCTAAAAAAGTTCCAACAATGACCTTATTCGAAGCTATATATAGTTGTATTGATATATTAGAAATAAAGATGGGAAAAGCTTGTTTAATTTCCTGACGTACCCAAATTGCTTTAGGAATAACTATCCGAATATGATGTTTAAAAATTATAATATAGAATGCGATTCCTCCAGAAACAATAGTACTAACACCATTAAGAATGGGGACTTTAATATAGTCAGAAGAATTATGAATAAAAACAAAAACTAATATCAAATAAAGCATTTTTGATATAAAGGTGAGAAATGTAATATATTTCATTCGTTCTATCCCTTGAAAATACCAAACAGGAAGTACAATCTCGTAAATACACATCCATAATGTTAGTATCAATAAGGTTTTTTCTGATTGCTCTATATTAAAAACATAGATTCCAATTATAAGCATCAAAATACACCCTATAAAAAGTGCTATCTTAACAAAAAAAATACTGCTAAATATCATTGACGTTTTGGTAGTATCTTCTTTATTTTGACTTATAGAACTTACTCCAGTTATATTAAAACCAAAATTGACAAAAATGACAAAATAACTTATAATTGCCTGAGCAAAAATTACGCTACCAAAAGTATCAGAACCCAGTTTATTTATAAGATAGGGATATACAATTAAAGGTACAATGAGATTAAAAATCTGTACAACAGATAGGTATGAAAAATTAGAAACTATCGTTTTGTTTTTGTATACTATCGATCTTAAATATTCTAAACTCAAAGGGATTACGATTTACAATTTGCAAGATAACATTCCTCTATGTAATCGATAATAAGTTTTAAGAAAAAACTTTGATAAATATAAAACAAAGTTTGTCTGAAAATGTATTAATACCTCATATTTTTAGTGATGCAAACTTTGAATGGTTAGATCTATGTAGTTTAGCCTCTTTTAAGTTCGGAGTGATATTTTAAATTTCAAAAAAATACATTTGAGATATGAAATATAAAAAATGGACTTTAGATCAGAAGTTATACGATTTACGCATAAAACTTTCGCATATAGTTCATTTCTTTTGCACTATATGTGCGTTATAAAATTCAAACTCTTTATACGAACTTCTTAACCATAAATCCAGGGCAAACGCTTTTAAATTTTTAGGACTGTTTCTCTGTAATTATCTTCTAATAAAGCTTTTTTCATTTTTTTAGGTTTACTTTTTTTTACTGTTTTT
>CANMKK010000001.1 GCA_947498455.1 uncultured Aquimarina sp. | reverse complement strand
TCACTTACCAATATACTATGAGCAAAACCTTCTGGAAATTCTTTTTCTATAGCAGCACTTCCCCTGGTGTCTGAGTGGGCAATATAAGTAGCATTAGGTGTTTGCCAAGCCCACATCCAGTGCTTCTGTCCATCTACTTTAGCCCCTGTTTCATCTGCTCCAATTACTGAGCTATTGAATACTTGTTGTTTTATCTGCTGATATACAGGAGTAGCTTTAGTTGCAAACCTATTTAATAAACAGTGGATACCTCCTTCGCTAATGGATATGTTGAACACATCATTGAAGGTTTCCTTCATTCTAGAAAAAGGAATATATTGACGGGTATGAAAATACCCTACAAGTGCTTCTATATTTGCCCCATAACTTATAGGCGCTTTTATATTTTCAGGGAATTCCCCTTTGGTATTGCACCCACAGGAACATTGTTTGCTATAGGTGCGATATTCTGTGTAAACAGCTTTTATAACAGGGATGTCGATCACTTGGCGGGATTGCTCTTTTACGGGTAATATATCCGATAAAGAAGATCCACATTCTAAACAGTAATCAGCAAACAAATCTACAACTTGATCAGGGGTGGATCTCATTTCTAATGTTTTACCTTTATGCCCTGATTGACCTCCGGGCTTCTTGCCTGATGATTTACGTAGGCTTTGATTGGGTCTGGGACGATTCTCATCCTTAGAAGGGGCAATAGAACTATTGATACTGTTTTTAGGGGTCTCGTATTTAGATAGGCGCTCCTTTAATTCAGCATTTTCTTTCTCTAAAAGTTCTAAACGAAATTCCAGTGCTTCAAGCCTTAGTAATAATAAGCTGTTATCCATAAGGCTAAGTAAATAAACCAATCTCAGATTTGAAAATATAACACATGACTTTATGCCACGAAATCATGACAATTAGACATTATTCTCTTAAAACCAAATAGAAACTGATTAGTTACAAACTTTTTATACTGTTTTTGCTTTGAAATTTCTCAAATAAAATCCAGTATAGTCTTAGCTACGGTTAATTTTTATTTTGAAAAATAAACAAAAAAGAACAAATTTTAATATGGAATTTCAAGGTAGATGATATTAGTTTCTCATTAAAAAAATCCACGGTAAGAAGTTACTGTGGATTTCTCGGTATTTATATCACGTCACATACTCTTTAATTTTAAACAGTAGTCCGCGTTATATTTTTAAAAACTATTAACAAAACTGTTCCCATGTGCATATTTCGGTCCGGTAGTATGCAATATAACAGCACATCATATTATTGGGACAATCAGAACTGGTAACACATTCCGTATATCCGCCTCCATTAATAGTTCGTTGTTGAGCTTTAGGTAGAATTTTTCCTAGATTGATAAGTGATTTTTTCATGTTTTTATAATGATTTGATTAATAAATATTCAGGTAAGTAATTAGATCTTTTTGTGTTATGTGATTGAGGATTAATCTACTACTTTTTTCTAATATGAAGACTTATTATTAAGAGGTTAACAAAATTTTAATCTAATATTGAAGGTGTATTTTCCCAATGCACATTAGGGGAATGTAAGTGTAACTTTAAAACGATCTTTTGCGAAATATAAATGTAAAATCAAGCCGAAAAAAAGATAATTTCGGAACGAAATATTGTTGATAAATGGTGTACTTCTTCTATTTCGGGCATATATCAATGGAGTTAATTTGATCTATATTTACGGTGAATGATCTATTAATTTCACCTTTTTCCATAATGCATAAATCTAATTACATATTATTTATAATTCCCGCATTGATATGGGGTTCTACTTGGTATATTATTAAACATCAATTAGGTGTTGTGGATCCAGTATTATCGGTTTCATATCGATTTGGATTAGCGGCTGTTATACTGCTTGGATACTCAAAAATTAGAAAGCTTCCCTTGTCTTTTACTAAGAAGCATCATTTTTTTATCGCATTACAGGGAGTTTTATTATTCGGGACCAATTATTGGTTGGTATATATGTCAGAGCTATATCTTAGTAGTGGGTTAGTGGCCGTAGCATTTTCAACCCTAATATTTCTTAATATTTTTTTTGGAGCCCTTTTATTAGGCGAAAAAATCAAAAGAAACATTATTATAGGTGCTGTTTTTGGTCTTTTAGGTACGGTTTTAATATACCAGGCAGAATTCAGAAGGATTGAATTTTCGGATGATCAAATTAAGGGGTTGATATTCTGTGTTATTTCGCTAATCTTTGCCTCTCTAGGAAATATTACATCGGCGTACAATCAACGTACTTTTCAATTACCGGTTGTTCAGACAAATGGTTTTGGAATGCTATACGGTGCCATTGCGATGTTTGTAATAGCCTTAATTAGTGGGAAATCGATAACTTTTGACACCTCTTCTTCTTATATTTTTTCATTGAGTTATTTGGCATTGTTTGGATCTATTATAGCATTTACGGCCTATCTTATACTGATTGGTAGAGTAGGAGTAGGAAAAGCTTCGTATACTATTATTGTAATTCCCATAATTGCATTGATCATTTCTACTATTTTCGAAGGGTATAAACCAGATATCTACGCTTTTGTAGGAATGGGACTTATAATTATAGGGAATGTGCTGGCAATCAAAGTTAAAAATGAACCAAAGTCTTAATCCAAGATATAGGCATCACAATTTTATGTAAGCCTGATAGAACAGTTACTAATACATTATTGTATATTAGATAATTTCATACTTCTATCAAGCTAAGTCAATGTAAATAACTAAAAAAATATAAATTGATGAAAAAACTAATGTATATCGCCTGTATTCTTTTTATAAGTAATTGTATAGCTCAAACCAACGAATCGGAAGATAAAAAGGCAATTTTTACGGTATTAAAACTGCAAGAAAAAGCCTGGTCCAATAACGATCTCGAAGGTTTTATGAAGGGGTACTGGAAAAATGATTCCCTAAAGTTTTATGGTAGTAAGGGACTGACACTAGGATGGCAGCAAACTCTGGATAATTATAAAAAAGGATATCCTACCAAGGATCATTCTGGGATTCTTCAATTTACAATCCAGGATATGTCAAAGATAGAACATAACTCGTACTGGGTAATGGGAGCATATCACTTAACCAGAAAAGTGGGGGATGCCAATGGTATATTTATGATCATTTTTAAAAAGATAGATGGGCATTGGAAAATTATAGCTGATATGTCGTGTAAGTGATGTACGGAATTAAGCAATGTCTACTTTTACATGCATAATCATGGTATATCAGTAATGTCATTATTTTCTATATGTTGTATATAGTTTTGACTCTTGGTTGTAAATTATAAGAATGGTATAAAAAAAAGAAGCTTAATCAATTGATTGTAAGGCTAACTCATAATCATATTTTAGATCTTCATGTAGGGATGAAATAATCTTTCTGATGTTTATGATTTGTCTCTCATAGATGCCATACAGTACTTTGTTGTTTCTGATAGAGGGTTGCATATTTCTTAATTCTGTACAGAAATAAATAAGTATCTCTACTTCTGTTTCTTTTTTGCCAGAATATCTAATATACTTTTTAGCAATACGTAATATCTTGCGGACACTTTTTTTGATGTAATAATAACTACTCGTATTAATAAGGTTAAACTCTTTGGTGATCTCCTGTTGTACTTCTGCCACATAATTATCTTCATTAGAGGCCTCGTATAATAGATAGGTAAGTAATTCTTTATTTTCTTTTTTGAATTTAGATAATCGAAGACAGAGTGTTGTCAATTCCTGATGTGAGCAATTACTTAATTCTAGTTTCAATTCTCTTACTGTAGCAGCTTTCATATAAAGTTAACAGATTTGTTGTTTGATGCTAACTTAGGAATAAAAAATTAGATGCTATGGTAAGTCTGAAACTTCTACCATTGTCATTTGAATTTACCGTAATAAAATGTTCTTTTTTGTGCCTCAATTTCAGAATAAAAATAAACCGTAGCCCAGCTATGCTTAATTTTTCTTCTTTATTGAAACAAAAAAATCTTTATTTTCTTTTCCAGTAAATTCAAACAACAACTGGTATAACTTAGGTTGTTGGTGTGATGCATAGATGTTCTATCTACTCTTTTTGAAGTTACTACATTTAATAAATAAAAAATCAATTACTACCCAAACTACCATTAAAAATATGCTCTGGCATAATACTAGAAATGCTTCTGGATAAATCGCAGGGATCTTTGACCTTTTTATTTTGATATTGCAATAATGATGTATATTTTTTAGTAATTTTTTCTACCATTTTACAATCCACAGCTTCAATGATATTGTGTTTTATAGATGGTTTATTTCGATTACTTCGGGTTTCAATACTGCTAAATTCACATTTAATAGGTTCTCCATTATGAAAATAGTATCGATCCTCAAGTGTCAAAGCAACTTCAGAAACTAGAGAAGTATTACTTGTATTAGCAAGATGTTCTTGATATTTGACTGTATGTGTAGAAAATTGAAAAAATAATTCATCATTCCAGATATAGTATACGTCTTTGTACGTTACGCGACCTATGGTATATTGATGTAGAATATGTTTTAATTCACTACTATTATAATAGAATACCAGGGTACCTTTTTCTAATGATGTTTCATTTGTATAACAGGTATGATATTGCCTTAGTCCCCCATCGTCAATAAGCTCATTAATAACTGAGTTTTTATTATCTATAAATGATAGTATTTCCTCTTTATTTTGACCATAAGAAATGGCCATACCAAGTATGTAAAAAAGGAGTAATATAGTTGGTTTCATAATGGAGCAATATACGTAAAAGGATATTTTTTTTAAGATATAGTTATTAACTATTTATATATTAAACATAATTTAATTACGGTTTTACCTTACTTTGTTGTATTTCAAAATGACCAGCGATTTTTGATATTTTTACCTGATACAAAAAAGGTAAGTTATCAACAGAAAACTTACCTTTTTATATATGATATAATTAAGAATTTCGACGTATTTAGGATACTAGGTCCGTTTGGTTTCTAAAAACAAGAGTATTATCAAACTCATCTAACAGGATAATATTATCAGTAGAAACTTTTCCTGCCAGTATTTCTTTAGATAACTGATTTAATACTTCTTTTTGTATGGTTCGTTTTACAGGTCTGGCACCAAACTCTGGTTGGTATCCTTTTTCAGCCAAAAATGTAATCGATTCATTGGTGGCATCCAATGTTATTCCTTGTTGTTCTAACATAGCAGCAACATTTTTTAACTGAAGTTTTACTATTTCACGGATATTGCTTTTCGTTAAAGGCGTAAACATAATGATGTCATCGATTCTATTTAAAAACTCAGGTCTTACGGATTGTTTTAATAATCCTAATACTTCTATTTTAGCGCTTTCCATTGCTGTATCGATATCATTTAAGACTTCGAATTTTTCCTGAATAATATGCCCTCCCATATTACTGGTCATAATGATAATAGTATTTCTAAAATCGGCTGTTCTTCCTTTATTGTCTGTTAATCTGCCTTCATCTAATACTTGTAGTAAAATATTGAATGTATCGGGATGTGCTTTTTCGATTTCATCCAAAAGAACTACAGAATATGGCTTTCTACGTACGGCTTCTGTAAGTTGTCCACCTTCATCATACCCTACGTATCCTGGAGGAGCTCCTACTAGTCGACTTACAGCATGGCGTTCCTGATATTCACTCATGTCGATACGTGTCATTGCACTTTCGTCATTAAATAAATACTCTGCAAGTGCTTTGGCGAGCTCCGTTTTACCAACTCCGGTTGTTCCTAAAAATAGGAAAGAACCAATTGGTTTTTTCTGATCTTGCAACCCTGCGCGACTTCGACGAACAGCATCACTTACTGCAAGTATCGCCTCGGATTGCCCAACAATTCTTTTTTGCAATTCTTTTTCTAAAACCAATAATTTTTCTCGTTCGCTTTGTAGCATTTTAGTTACCGGAACTCCTGTCCATTTTGCTACAACTTCTGCAATATCATCATTCGTAACTTCTTCTTTAATCAAGGATGATGTGCTTTGTTGCTGTTGTAACTGCTCTTGTAATATCTCCAAACTTTCTTGCGCTTCCTTAATCTTTCCGTAACGTAGCTCTGCTACTTTTCCATAGTCTCCATTACGTTCTGCACGTTCTGCCTCCGCTTTATATTCTTCAATATCTTTTTTGGCATTCTGAATGGCGTCAACAACTTCTTTTTCACTTTGCCATTTAGAGAAAATCTCATTTCGCTCTTCTTTGTAATTGGCAAGATCTGCATTTAATGATCTAAGTTTTGTTTCATCATTTTCTCTTTTGATAGCTTCGATTTCAATTTCGAGTTGCATAACTTTTCTATCAAGCACATCTAATTCTTCAGGCTTAGAGTTAATCTCCATACGAAGTTTAGAAGCAGCTTCATCCATTAAATCAATAGCTTTATCTGGTAAAAACCGATTGGTAATATATCGCTGTGATAATTCTACAGCTGCTATAATTGCTTCATCTTTGATGCGAACCTTATGATGTGTCTCGTATTTTTCTTTAATACCTCTTAAAATAGAAATGGCACTTTCGGTATCTGGTTCATCTACAGTGACTCTTTGGAATCGTCTCTCCAATGCCTTATCTTTTTCAAAATATTTTTGATATTCATCCATCGTAGTAGCACCAATAGCTCGTAACTCTCCTCGAGCCAATGCAGGTTTTAGAATGTTTGCAGCATCCATTGCACCTTGACCACCTCCTGCACCGACTAGTGTATGTATTTCATCTATAAATAATACGATATTTCCATCGCTGGAGGTCACTTCCTTAACAACAGCTTTTAAACGCTCTTCGAACTCTCCCTTAAATTTAGCTCCGGCAATCAAAGCTCCCATATCTAATGAATAAATTTGTTTATCCTTTAGATTATCCGGAATATCCCCTGCGATAATCCGATGTGCTAATCCCTCTGCAATGGCAGTTTTACCCACACCAGGTTCTCCCACTAGCATTGGGTTATTTTTGGTACGACGTGATAGGATTTGTAAAATTCTTCTGATTTCTTCATCGCGACCGATTACAGGGTCTAATTTTCCATTCTCAGCAAGCTCATTTAGGTTTTTAGCATATTTACTTAGAGATTGATACGTTTCTTCCGCACTTTGAGAAGTCACACGTTCTCCATTTCTAATTTCCTGAATAACCTCTTTTAAATTTTTTTCTGTTACTCCTTGATCTTTAAGTATTTGAGATATTTTGCTTTTGGATTTAAAAATGGCAATCACCAGGTGTTCTATAGATACGTATTCGTCATTCATCCCTTTAGCAACAATACTAGCTTCATTCAGGGATTTTCCAGCTTCACGGGAAAGTTGTAATTCTCCTCCACTTACTTTAGGAAAACTTTCTAGTGTACTATCTAAAACCTGTTGTAGTAAGGTAATGTTTACGTTTAGCTTTTTTAATAAAAATGGAAGTACATTTTCATCAACCGTAAAGATTGCTTTAAAAATATGTTCGTTCTCTATCTGCTGATGCCCAAATCCTTGTGCAAGCTGTTGCGCTTGCTGGATGGCTTCTTGTGATTTTATAGTGAAATTATTAAAATTCATAGTGATATTCTTTTTTGAGATTATAAATCAAATAATATTCCTATTTATTCAGTGTGTCAAAATGTCTTTAAAAGCGCTAATTTTACTGACTTTTTGACGCTGTGTAAAGTTGCTGACTCTCTTGCGACAAAAGAATAACATAACTGTATATTAATTAAATTTTTAAAGATCATTTTTTTAAGTTTGTAATGATTTTAAGGATATAGATATGGGATTATTTGGAAAGATATTTAGAACTGAAAATAAGGAGTCTAAAGAAGAGAAACAGGCGTTGCCTTGGCAAGAAATAACAACTGTAGAGCAGTTAAACTCCATAGTCGAAACTTCTAAGACTAAAACACAGGCTATTTTTAAACATTCTACAAGGTGTGGAATTAGTAAAATGGTCATAAATAATTTTGAAAGCAGTTTTGATCTTACAGAAGACCAAGTTGATTTGTATTATTTAGATTTACTAAATCATAGAGATATTTCATCAGAAATAGCAGCAAAGTTTCAGGTTTTTCACGAATCTCCTCAGTTTATTGTGATTCGTAATGGAGAAACTGTTCACCATGCTTCGCATAGTATGATTACACCGCAAGTTTTACATCAGTTTATATAAGTAAAAACCATTAATCGATTACCTCGGCAAGCTACCATTGATACCAAAAATCCAAACCCTATGGATATGATTATATTACATATTCATTGCTCCCTGATGTATAGAATTGAATAGAGTTTTATTTTAAAAAGAGGAATTTTTTTAGTGTATTAGTGATTTGTGTAAAAATACTTGAGTCATCAAAACTCTTGTATAGGAGATGTTACGAATGATAAATAATATAATATATAATGGGGGGATTATATATTTTAAGTATTAGTTATTTAATCAATAGGAAAGACTACTTCCAAATCTAAATCAGGCCATACTTTGTTCTCATGAAGCTCACCACAAACGACCTCTAATTCATCATAAGCATCTGTCCAGTTAAAAAGATTTAGATCATCAATTGTTCCTTTTAGCACCAATTTGTCGTCTTCAATAGAAACATTAAAATTAACATCATGAGTATTATTATTCATTGTAAAACTAATAATAGCTTCTGTTTCATTATAGCTTATTACCTGTCCTGTAATTGAAGGACTAAAGAATGCAAAAAAGTGGTTTTTTATATTCATAGTCCGTAACCCTTCTGGACCATCTAAATCGATAAGGCTTGTTTCAATATTCACCGTAGCATCTTGTAACATATGTATAGGTTCTGTATAATCCTCATTAAGTTGGTATTGTATGTTTCTAAAGGTACCACTCACACCAACACGTTCTTCGAATATGGGATACTTATAGGCGGTAAAAGTTAATTTTATCTCATCATCATCTTCTGAGTCATCATCAGAATTTAAAACATTAAAAAAGTCAAGGAATACTAACTTTTCTTCTTCCGTTAATTGTGGAGATTCGTCCGGAGGCATTGAAATATTAGAAGTAGCATTAATTCTTTCCAACATTTGACCAATAGAAGACTTCGTTTTTTCATAAGTATCATATCTATTAGTTCCTTCTAGATGATAGACATGACAATTAATACATTTATTTTCTATAATTGATTTTAAACTACTATCATATATAGCAGTAGCCGCCACATCGTTAGTAGGAAAAAGTTCTTCGGCATTTTCTGATACACATCCGGTTAATAATAATAGAACAACTACCATACTTGGTATGCTACTATATCGATATTTTAATTTATTAAACAAGATCTTATTAAATTTGTTGATTAATTCTTTTAAAGAAATAATTAAGTTAGTTTTTGAAATATTCTTAAAAGGCTCGTTTACCAGTAGAGTTTTTAAGAAACTGTACAAGTAAATACAGCACTCCAAAAAGAATAATTTTATCTTTTTCATTTATTGCTTGCGTATTTTGCTGCGACACTAACTTGGATGTCTGGCGATATTTTATCTTTTACGAGGCTAGGCACTTCTATTTCATACTCTTCTAGATTTAATGAAAACATAGAGGCAAATTCTATAGAACCATCTCCATTTACGATAATACTAGCATTTACTTTTATTTGTTTAGCAACTCCATGAAATTCCATCTCACCATCGATGGTTACATCATTATATGTGTTGGGCTTCTTTAGGTCAATATCATCTTGTATTACTCCTTTGAATTTGGCGGCTGGGTATTTATCTGAATGAACATATTTTTCATTAAAATGTTCTTCCATTAATGCTTTTTCGAATCTGAAAGACCTTAATAATACATTAAAAGCAATGGTTTTTTTGTCTACTAAAAATATGCTAGCAGTCTGTGAGTTTTTTGCTTCTATATCTTCTATAGGAGTTTTTGATAAAAATGTTACTTTTCCTGTTTTAGTGATTAATTTTTCTTGTGCAGATGTAGCTACTGATATTAATAGTATAAATGCGAATGTTACTAAATGTTTCATGATAATTTGTTGTGTTTTGAGTTTATGTTATTATTTATTGAATTTTGTCTTTAATCTGTATCCATCTCTAAGGGAGTAGATACGTTTCTGATTGTTTATTTTTTGAGTTTATGCATATTTAAAATTCATATGAGTTTTATATTTTAAAAGTTCGTAAAAGGCTAAAGCCAAAATTGATATCTCGATTAGTGAAAAAATCACCACTCTGATTGATGGCAAACTTACCAGGATGCAGAGCAAAAGCATTGGTAAAGAATAACTGAAATACATGTCCTCCTGTTTCTATATCTAAACCTATAGAGAATGTATCTTTTTTGATATCATAACTATCAAAAGTTGGTAAAGTGTAAAAGTATTCCATATTGACGGAAATAGATCCAGAAAGCAAGTATCGTCCTCCAACACCTATTGAATATATTTCATTAGGATCGTCAATTTCTTCGGTTAAATTTCTATGAACCCATGTAGGAGAAAGTTGTAAGGATAAATGATCTCCCATTTTCCTACTAAATAGGATTTGATTGATATAATCAATTCTTCCTTCAAAGTTTTTATCCCTTTCCTCAGGCGCATAGTTTCTGGACTTATAATCGACATTTCCATAATAAGAAATAGAAAGAGGAGTTTTTCGTTTTCCTGATTTCTGTCTTAAAAGACTTAGTTTAAGATTCCCAGAATAAGTTTTATCCGGTTTGTTAGATCTGGCAAGGCCGAATTGAATATAGTTTGTCAAACCATATTCAAAACTCAAATGCATATTATTGAGGTTATCAAGCCCAAAAAAATTGTCAATACCCTTAATCTTACTAAATACATGAGATACCCTGAAATGCAATTGACCTTTTCTAACGCGCTCTATAGATTGACCTAATAATAAACGTGTAGATTTAAAAGTAGCGATGACTTCATTATTAGTTTTTTTGTTTATTGTGATATTATCCAATTCGTTAAATAAATCATCGTCTTGAGAAAATGATGTATTAAAAAAGAATAAAAAAGAAAGTAGAAGTACTAGTGTATTAAAGTTTTGTAATGATTTCATTTGTATGCGTCAATGTATTACATCACCTTTCGTTAAAAGGTTTTGTATTTACAAAAGTGAATTTAAAAGTGGATTGAATTTGTTAATTATAAAAATTTGAATGCGAAATGTTTTGAAATTATTTTATTGTTATTATTTCCTTAGAACGGGTTAAAAGAATAGTTATTGTACGATAAAGCCGTAAAATATTTTTCAGTATAATCCTACTAATAAATTGCCAAAAGATATTGAAGAATTAGAAAGTGTTTGATTAGTAGACTTTAGGCTGAAAAAGAAAGGAGGTGTATTTTATATTAGATGTCAAAAGGCTTTGAGTGAAAAATCTTTTTTTTTGGAATTATTTTTAAAAAAAGTAAACAATATTTGTTTGTGTGTAACTAAAAACTATCATCAATGATGATTCAATAAGTTTTATGAATTATCAAAAATTACTGAATAAATGATGCTATTATTTTTCATTTTTAGAGCAAGGAAAGCACCTTTGTATGGAATATTTAATTATTATTAGAGTTGTAAAAAGGGCATTTCGTTTTGTTAGAAGTTCTCGATTCGAACATTTTTATAAATAAATGGGTAGACATTTTTCGGGCTCTTCTCTTAGCCGTGTCTGCATTTTCTCCTATATATAAGTCGTTGATTGTTTGAAACCAGAGATTCAACCAAATACCAAAATGTTTTTCAGTAATAGTTCCACCACATATGTTATCAACTTCTTGATGCGCTTTTATAGGATTTCCTTTGAACTTAGCAACAAATAGCAAATTTGTTTCCCAGAAATCCGTTAATCGTTCTATATGCTCTTCCCAATCCTGTATTATATGGTTAAATATTGGACCTAGTATTTTTTCTTTTCGAATTTTGGAATAAAATAAAGAAACCAATCTATAAATATCTTCTCTATTTTGTATATCCTTTTTATTCATAGGGTTATTGGTGTTAAACAAATTTTACTTAAGCATAATAATATCCAAAATTAAATACTACTAAGAATGTATTTAATACTAAACTAGCGATTAGTAAATTGAAAACAAATTTTGGTTTCATTTGCGCAAGGATCGAAGCATTAAATGACATACAAACAATTACACATAATGTAAGTTCTATTACTTGTATAGAAGATCTTTCTTGCATTAGGATGAACATCGCTGCAACGGATCCCAAACAACTAGAAAGAATGATCATTAATGGTATGTAGGCCATATACATTTCTTTAAAATCTCTTAATAATCTTGAATACATAACTGTTGTTATTAATGTTATTCAAAGATATTCGAGAATAGGCTTTTAGTTTATGATCTAAATCATAAAGCGTCATAAATGTATAATCAGCGGTATACTTTTCGATTTTTTATAGTTAATTCGCCTTTTTGCTCTAGCTTTTTGATGGTTCTAATCACGGTTTCTACCCGTAAACCCGTTAGATCAGCAAGTTGTTGTCTGGTAAGTTTAATTTTATATAGGGAGGAAGTATTTGTAATAGCTTTTTGATCATTGTTCTTAAAATAATCCAAAATGCGTAGAATCCTGTGTTCTGGTTCCTGAGTTGATATTTCTGAAACCATCATAGCTTTATAATATAGTCGTAATGCCAGTGTACTTGTAAATTTAGAATGTATCGAAGGGTGTTGTTCCAAAAGTTTTAAGAACTGATCTTTTGGTAATTGCCATACTTTAGTGTCGGTGATGGCTTCGGCATTAGCAGGATATTTAAAATTCGCAAAAAGAGGAGGTTCACCAAAACTTTTACCGCTACCAAATATCCCTTGTATATACTCTTTACCTTCGTCATTATAATTATTCATTTTCACCTCACCGATATGAACTTGATAATAATAACGAGCGATTTCTCCTTCTTGGAAAAGTAGCTCGTTTTTTGCATACTTTTTTAAGACAGCACCTACTTCGGTTAAAATATTCTGATCGATCATTTAGCACTACTTAATAGATTAAATAATAAACATCAAAACTGTTATTTAAATTGATATCTTCTTATAATTTCTTTTAATTTGTTTTTTAAATCTTCTCCAGAATCATATACCATTTGTTCATTTGTAGGGAATTGAACTGCCTGTAATCCTAAAAAACGAACTAAGTCATTATCTAGTGCTCTTTTGTCTCCACTATAATTAGCATATATATGTTCAAAGACATATTCACTAGACAATGGAAAAGCATCTAGTAATTGATTACTGTTTAAATCCCTATATTCTAAATTCCCTACAATATTGGTAGCTTTAAATTGAGTAAATTCATAATACTCACATCTAACTTTTGCCATTTTATCCACTTTGATTTTTTTTCCTTCTTCATCAAGTACGAATTCATCATTTTCATCTAATAAATATTCCCATCCGTCTTTGATTAGTTTTTCTTTCTCTAATTGTCGTTCTTTAATTTGCTCTGGAGATATGTTAATTTCCCTAAAAGCAACTTCCATTAAATAATCATACTTTATAGATCGCTGAGGTTGGCTATGATAAACTGTCCATAAATCATTTAATCCATAGGTGCTAAAGTTCAAAAGATCTGCTTCCAGACGTTTGGGGATGATTACATTAGTTTTATTTTTCATAAGTACTTTTACGAAATCAGTTCCCTTGTAATGCGCTTCTTCTATAAGTTCTTTAGTGTTTTTATAGCCAGGACTAATCTTATTAAGATATATAAGATCGTCATATACGTTGCGATAATCTGTTTTTCTTTGTGCATTAGTAAGCAATGACTTTGCGTTATCAAATAAATATCTGGAGAGTTTTTCTTTAGTATCCAGAATTTTTTGATCATAATTAACGATTGTAAAATTAGCGTTTCGTCCTTGTTCCGCGTGATATAATGGTAGTAAAGGTTTGATTCGCTGTTGCCGTTTTTTAAGGGTATTATATGAGTTGTATATTCTCTCTAAATTAGCAGGATTTCCTTCTTTTTCTAAAAAGCTAATAGCATCTACATCTCTCGTAACGGCTTTAGCAAAAGCTCGTTCTAGCATTAGTATATAGGGTTGCTTACCTTTTTTATCCTTATTGGTTCTTAGTTTGCTTAATGCGATATTGATTGCTTCATCATAGTTTCCTGTATTGAGTGCTTTCTCTGTTTTTTTTACACTACTACAAGAGAGTATTAGGATAGTAGTAAAAAATAATAGTAGATATTTTTTCATAATAAAGGGTGTATGTTTTGGGGTGTTAATTCAACTTTGATGCCAAAAGGTAATAAAAAAAACCTCAAAAGTATTTTTTTGAGGTTTTGAATAGCTAAAAATTAAACTATTTATTTTTTAAAAACAGGCAGCAATTTAGTTGAAACTTCTCCAAATCCAATTCTTATTCCGCTTTTTTCGCAATGACCTCTTATAATCACGGTATCGTTATCTTCTATAAATTTACGACTACCACCTTCTTTAAGCTGCACTGGTTTTTCTCCTCTCCAACTTAATTCTAACATAGAACCATAAGAATCAGGAGTAGGACCAGAGATTGTTCCGCTGCCCATCATATCACCAGAATTAACGGGGCAACCATTTACCGTATGATGTGTTAATTGCTGGGCCATATTCCAATATAGGTGCTTAAAATTGCTTTTAGAAACTATAGTTTCTGCTGCTTTTTCTGGTTTTATGGCAACCTCTAGGTTAATATCAAAACTTTTATTGCCTTCGTACTGGAGATATGGTAATTGTTCTTTTACGGGTTTTGGACCCGCAGTACGGTAGGGTTCTAGTGCGTCTAAGGTTACTATCCATGGTGAAATAGAGGAAGCAAAGTTTTTGGCAAGGAAAGGGCCTAAAGGAACATACTCCCATTTCTGAATATCTCGTGCACTCCAATCATTAAATAATACCAGACCAAAAATATAATCTTCTGCCTCTTTAATAGGTATGGGTTCTCCTAGTTGATTCGCATCCGTGGTGATAAAAGCCATTTCTAGTTCAAAATCTACTAATCTGGAAGGTCCAAAAATAGGTTTATCTGTTCCATTAATTAGTTTTTGTCCTTGCGGACGATGCACAGGTATTCCGGAAGGAATGATAGAACTACTACGTCCGTGGTATCCTACTGGTATATGCAACCAATTAGGTAATAGAGCATTTTCCGGATCTCTAAACATTTTACCCACATTGGTGGCGTGCTCCATACTACTATAGAAATCTGTGTAGTCGCCAACGTTTACAGGCAGTTGCATTTCGATTTCATCTAATCTGAATAAGACAATTTTTTTATGTTCTATATTCTTTTTTAGTGTATTATTTTTTTCATCAAAAATGTCTGCAATTCTATTTCGTACCAGTCTCCATGTTTTTTTTCCATCGGAAATAAAGTCATTTAAAGAGTCTTGTAAGAATATGTCATCGGTTAGCGGAATACCATCAAAGTAACCTAATTGGTGAAGTGCTCCAAGATCTATTGCGGTATCTCCTATTCGTGTTCCAATGGTAATAATATCGTCTCTTGTTAAAAAAACTCCAAAAGGTATATTCTGAATGGGAAAATCCGTCTTAGGAGAAGTTTTAAGCCAAGTTTTTCTATTGGGATTATTTGCTGTTATTGGCATTGTTATTCTTTTAATTCGTTGTTGGAAAATCGTATTGTCAAATATAAAATATTAGAACCTCTAAGATATTTTATTTGCAAGAAAATTACTTAGAAAAAACGGGATATTTTTAAATGTGAAGAAAATGTTCAAATTTATTAATATTCCATCGGCTTATTTGAAGGAATGTTTCTATTTTTGGGCATCTATTTTAATAAACAATATAACATGCAACGCGACGAACAGATTTTTGATTTAATTCAGGACGAAAAAGAGCGTCAGATAAACGGATTAGAACTTATTGCTTCAGAAAATTTTGTGAGTGAACAAGTAATGGAAGCCGCTGGTTCTGTACTAACAAATAAATATGCAGAGGGGTATCCTGGAAAACGATATTACGGAGGATGTTCTGTAGTGGATGTTGTGGAGCAAATTGCTATTGATCGTGCTAAAGAGTTATTTGGAGCAGAGTACGCTAATGTACAGCCTCATTCTGGATCTCAGGCTAATACAGCAGTATTTGCAGCTTGTTTGAAACCTGGAGATAAGATTTTAGGTTTCGACCTTTCTCACGGTGGACATTTGACACACGGATCACCTGTTAATTTTTCAGGTCAATTATATAACCCTGTTTTTTACGGAGTAGAAAAGGAAACAGGTAGATTAAACTATGATAAGATTCAAGAAATTGCAAGTGTAGAAAAACCTCAAATAATAATAGCAGGTGCTTCTTCATATTCTAGAGAAATCGATTATAAAAGATTTAGAGAGATTGCAGATAGTGTAGGTGCTATCCTTTTTGCAGATATAGCGCATCCTGCGGGACTTATAGCTAAAGGACTTCTTGCCGATCCTGTTCCTCATTGCCATATAGTAAGTACTACTACTCATAAAACGCTAAGAGGACCACGCGGTGGTTTGATCCTTATGGGGAAAGATTTTGAGAACCCTTTCGGGATTACATTAAAGAATGGTAAGAAGCGTATGATGTCTTCTATTCTGAACAGTGCTGTATTTCCAGGAAATCAAGGAGGACCATTAGAACATATTATTGCTGCTAAAGCTATTGCATTCGGAGAGGCTTTGACCGATGAATTTTTACATTATATGGTTCAGGTAAAGAAAAATGCGGCTACTATGGCGAATGCTTTTGTAAAGAAAGGATATGAAGTGATTTCTCAGGGTACTGATAATCATATGATGCTTATTGATTTACGTAATAAAGGGGTGACAGGAAAACAAGCTGAAGAAGCGCTTGGTGTTGCAGAAATTACAGTAAATAAGAATATGGTACCATTTGATGATAAATCACCATTTGTAACTTCTGGGATTCGTATAGGTACTTCTGCAGTTACTACTCGTGGACTAAGAGAGAATGATATGTTAGAAATTGTAGAACTGATAGACAGAGTAATTACTAATGTAGAAAATGAAGAAGCATTACACGCTATTGCGGATGATGTAAATGCTATGATGGCAGATAAACCATTATTTGTAGCGAATGTAACAGCTTAATCCTTCATTGAGAGTTTATTCTTTAAATAATAGAAGAATTCTTATATGTATAAAAATGCGTGTAATCTATAAATTAGGTTACACGTATTTTGTTTTATGAGTCACTCCAATTTTCCGCATCATTACTATTATAAGAGGATAATAGTGTATGAGGTTATAGACTGTGAATAGATAGTGTATTATCAATAGTGTTGTTATACGATTTATGGATAAGAAATTCGCTATAAGGAGTTTGAATTATTTTGCACTATAAGCGAAAGTTTTATTCGTAAATCGTATTAGATCCTTTTATACCAATTTGATTATAAAAACATCTCAGGTAAAACGAAGTTGCTTATTTGAATTATGCCGCTATGATTATTTTTCATAGCCTTAGCTATGGGAAATATGATTAAGAAAATAAAACGAAAAATGAGCAAGTTTTAACCAGAAGTATTATGGTCTAATTGGTATTACACGATTAAAGATTTTTTTTAATCTCTCATTAAGAGTTTAATCCTCCAATGCTTGCCTTGAAAAGAAAATGATGGTCTCAGAAGTATACCCCGTGAACTTGATCCAAGTTTGTTGATTTGACAAGCGACACTTTCGTATGATATCTCTTTGATCCAACTCATTTTTCTTCTTTAGTTACTTTATTAAATAATGATCCGTTTCTATTTAAAAGAGTGGTTGTTATAATAACTAAAGAACCCATCATTATAGAAACATCTGCCATATTAAATATTTCCGTCTTTATAATTCCTATATCTAAAATAAGGAAATCCGTTACGGATTGATATAGTATTCGATCAAGTATATTACTGATTCCTCCACCTATTATACATGTCATACCAATTATAGTTGCTATGGAATATTCTGTTTTGATTAGTATTTGTTTCAGTAAATACAATAGGACCAATATTGGGCCTATTTGTAGAAGTATTATTTTTAAAACAGGACTAAGATTGGCTCCAAGGCTATATGCAGCTCCTCGATTTTCTACTTTGGTAAGAATTAAATTTTCTTTAAAAACTTCAATTTTTTGATCTGTATCAATTGTTTGCCTAACAATAGTTTTAGAAATCTGATCGCAGCTAATATTTGTAGCTATCAGTGATAATATAAGTATAATCCTGATTTGTTTCGTTAGTTCTTTCATATAGCCATACTAACGAGTAATTATCTATAATGTAGCAGTTATTAAGCATTATTTTTTGTTTTTACAATACTTTGCATATTCCGATATCTCAAATGCGGCTTCATAACTTTGTTGATTTACGGTATTGTTTTCATCAGAATTATAGTCAATGACTATTTTATAAGAATCGTTTTCTAATCTCAAAAGTGCATGGAATTGTCAGTGTAAAGTTTGATTTTTATCTGTAGTGTATGCGACTCTATAAATGCACGATCTGATATCAATGAATTGGATATGATTCTTTCAAAAAGGTCTAAAATTAATTGGAAAAGGTTTTCTCGTAAGGTTCCTCCATCTTTTATTTCTCCACTATTTCCAGAAACTCATATCATGTCTGGGCTATGTATAGAAGCAAATAAATCATAATCCTAAGAGCTATATGCTTTACTAAAGTTTTCATATATGTTTTTATTAATCTTATGATGCAGTGCTTCGTTTTTCTGAGCTGTTATACGATTTACGGATAATAAGTTCGTATAAAAAGTTTGAATTATTTCGCACTATATGCGAAAGTTTTATGCGTAAATCGTATTACATACAGGATACCAGTTAAAAAAATAAGAAGCGCCAGAGATATTGTTTTTATGGGATAGATAGGCTCAAACATTATCTTTTACATACAAAACACAATTTGCTAATCTTTTGTCATTTAATAATTTAGGATGCTGGAATGTTTTTACTTTTTGCATTCCGATTTTTTTCATAACTGTCTCTGATTTTACGTTAATTTCTGGAGCTACAGAGTAGATTTTATCTAAATGAATAGTATCAAAACCAAAATCTAAGCAAGCATTGGCTCCTTCGGTAGCATATCCTTTGTTCCAGAAGTTTTTATGTAATCTCCAGCCAATGTCCACAAAGGAACCAAGGTCATCTAGATATGTTTGCTCAGAAAGTCCGATAAATCCAATAAATTTATTGGTTTCCAAAACGTCTACTGCAAAATAACAAAACCCCTTATCAGAATATTGTTGTTGCATTCTAAGGATGAAATCTTTAGTATTTTCTTTAGACGGCCTAAACGGAAAGAATTCCATTATTTCTTCGTCATTATTGATATCCGCAAGTTGATCAAGGTCATCAAGGATCCAATTACGAAAGCCTAACCTTTCTGAGGTAAATAGGTATGTATACATAATATAAATAAGTAAAAAGAATCAATATTACAGGGGTAAATATAATGTATTGAATGGAGAATACTTTGTTACACCATTTCTAACTAGAAATTACCATTAAAGCTTCATTTTTTGTCTAGTAAATACAACTCGATTATCAGCACAAGTACTATGCTTGATTTTTTTATCTAAGTCAAAAATCTGGTACTTTTCTTATTAATAAATTTAAATCAGAATTGATTTAAAAGGAAATATAATCACTGATTAATGAGTTTTGCGAAAATCATAAAAGCCTATTCATTATGAATAGGCTTTTATGATTACATATAGCATATGGTACATTTAATAATAGATGTAATTTCTATAATTATATTTTATACATTGTTCTTTCTTTATAGCATAAACGACCTTTTGTCTTCTATACTGTATTGTTATTAATTGCCATTATCATCTTCTTCAAAGATAACACTTTCATAGGCTCCGATATCTGGTGCAGAAGTATCTCGCATAGTTCCTAAAATATCAACACCCATTGACGGAGTAGTAGCTTGTCCATTAGCAGCAGATTCTTCTCCAATATTTAATAGATTATCAAAAGGTTCTTTAAAATCGGGATCTTCATTTAAAATAACAGATTCAAATAAGGAGGTGTTAGTGAAATCATATAGTTCATTATCATCGAATTGATTGCTAAAATCGTTGAAACGAATTAAGCAATTTTTAAAATTGTAATTAAAATTTTTTCCTTGTTCACCTTTTAAAAATTCTAATTCTAAATTCTCATTTCCATAAATAATACAATTTGTGAAATTAGCAGCGGTGAGGTCTTCTTCAAGTACTTCGGTAATGGTACCATTATCATCTCTGACAGAGAAAATATTATCGATAAATACTGAAGGAGTATCCCGAAAACCAGAATTCCAATAATTAGCAAACGTGCAATGATCAAAATTATATGTTCCTCCAAAAGAACAGTATAAAGATGATATCCCGGAATTATTGATAACTACATTTTCTCCAAGTATATTCCCTGTTCGTGCTAAAATTCCGTAGGCAGAATTGTTATAAATTTGAGTATTTGTAATTGTAAGTGTAGGGTCTGTTCCACCATCATTAGAATCCATAAGGATACCAACGGTTCCATTTTTTATAGTAGCATGGTTGATCACATGACCTGTACTTCCTGCGGTAAGCCAAATGAGTCCCCATTGCCCTGGTACATCACTAAAAGCGGATTCCAAACGATCACTTTCGAAAATTACTTCATTTTCCATTGCTTCTGGATCTGCACTTGGCTCCCCATTAACTAATAAAGTAGCATTATTCGCAGCAATTATTCCAGAGTTTTTATGAAAATGTACTCTAGCTCCCGCATCAATTGTTAAGGTTTTATCCGAAGGTATTGCTGCGTATCCATATATTACATAAGGCTTTTCTGAAGTGAAGTTTAGTTCATCATCTTCTAAGAAGAAACCTTCTATTCGGATTTCCTCCCCATTATCATCTTCTCCTAATACTAAAGTTTCTTTTTCTCCTGTAAGATTGTTTCTGGAAGGAAATAAAAAGACAGCATCTTTTACTAATGTAACTAAATCTACATCTTGCTGATTACCATTAGGATCAAATATTACGCGATCCGTATACAAAAACTCAACTTCATTTGTCTGTTGGGCAATATCGGTAGTTGTCTCTACAAAAATAAAAATACTATCCTTAGCCAGCACTTGTATATTTTCGAATGATTTTCCCGGAACTCCATCTACATTAAGCCTGTAACTAGAACTTTCACCTCGCTCTAAAGATATGAATGGAACTGTTAGATCTTCATTTGTGCGATTATATACTTTAAAATGATAGGTACTAGAGCCTATATTGGTAAAAATAGTGTCTAAAAATAAAGTATCTTTAGAGAATTGTAAATTTCCTGTACTTGGCGAAGATTCGAAATCATTACGACAAGAACTCCATAAAATAATGATTGCAAGTAGAAGAAAAGCAGATAAATAACGCATTGTTTGGTTTCTATTTTTATTGAAATATTCTAGAATATCAAACCAGAAAAGGGATAGATTTTCTAAAGGTTTATATAAAAGACTAAATGTATAACTTTTTAATTAGTACTATTATTACTTTTTTAATAAAAATTTGACAAGATCATCCCTTCTGTAAGACGCAAAACATTTGTACATTTGTTGCCTATTTAAAAACGTCAACATAATAATCTCTTATGAGTACATATGATGTAGCCGTAATTGGCTCTGGACCTGGTGGATATGTCGCAGCTATCCGTTGCGCACAACTGGGTATGAAAACTGCAATAATCGAAAAATATTCAACACTTGGTGGAACCTGTCTTAATGTAGGGTGCATTCCTAGTAAAGCTTTATTAGACTCTTCTCACCATTACGAACATGCTGTAAAGCATTTTGCAGATCATGGGATCGAAGTTCCTGGAGATGTAAAGATCAATTTAGAGAAGATGATTGCCCGTAAGCAAACGGTTGTAGACCAAACTTGTGATGGGGTTAGTTTTTTGATGAAAAAAAATAAGATTGATGTGTATGAAGGTGTAGGAGCATTTAAGGATGCTACTCATATCAATGTTACAAAAACTGATGGAACAGTAGAAACATTAGAAGCAAAGAATACTATAATTGCTACAGGTTCTAAACCTTCTACTTTGCCTTTTATAACTATAGATAAGAAGAGAGTAATTACTTCTACAGAAGCATTAAAGCTAAAGGAAATTCCTAAGCATTTAGTGATTATTGGAGGAGGAGTTATCGGTCTTGAATTAGGACAAGTATATAGAAGGTTAGGTGCAGAGGTTTCTGTAGTAGAGTTTATGGATAGAATTATTCCTGGAATGGATAAAGCATTATCCAGAGAATTAACCAAGGTAATGAAAAAACAAGGGGTAAAGTTTTATACTTCTCATAAAGTTACTGGTGTAAATGGAACTGACAAAGAAGTTATAGTAACTGCTGATGACAAAAAAGGTAAGCCTGTAGAGTTTAAAGGAGATTACTGCCTAGTTTCTGTAGGTCGTCGTCCCTATACAGATGGTTTAAATGCAGAAGCTGCAGAAGTAAAACTTACCGATAGGGGACAAGTTGAAGTAAATGACCATTTGCAGACATCTACTACTAATATTTATGCGATTGGAGATGTAGTAAAAGGAGCAATGTTAGCTCATAAAGCAGAGGAAGAAGGAGTATTCGTCGCAGAAACACTTGCAGGACAGAAGCCACATATCGATTATAATTTGATTCCTGGAGTTGTATATACTTGGCCAGAGGTTGCAGCAGTTGGTAAAACAGAAGAAGAACTAAAGGAAGCTGGTGTAAAATATAAATCAGGACAATTCCCATTTAGAGCTTTAGGTAGATCTAGAGCAAGTGCGGACTTGGATGGATTTGTGAAAATCCTTGCAGATGAAACTACTGATGAGGTGTTAGGAGTGCATATGATTGGTGCTCGTTGTGCAGATTTAATAGCCGAGGCAGTTACAGCAATGGAATTTAGAGCATCTGCTGAAGATATTTCTAGAATGTCACATGCACATCCAACATTTACAGAAGCAGTAAAAGAAGCAGCATTAGCGGCTACAGATAATAGAGCGTTACACGTGTAAGGACGTATAATCTTTAAAACATTTTTATAAAACCTTCAAGATTTAAAAATCTTGAGGGTTTTTAATTTTTCAATAAGTGTTGTTTCTTATAATATTTTCTTTGTGTATTCATATTGAGGTTTACATATTTTCTAACCTTCCTAATACTTCAGGTTTATAATTCCGGCTAATCGGAATGGATTTATTATTCAGAATAATTTCTTCATTAGAGAAAGAATCTATTTTCGGAATAGAAATAATAAAAGAACGATGTATACGGATAAATTGGTGTTGAGGTAATTTAGCTTCAATATTGCTAATGGTTTCTCTAGTAATAATAGCATTTGATTGACAATGTATTTTAACGTAATCACCATAACTTTCAATATAGAAGATATCAATAAAATTTACTTTTTTCATTCTTCTATCTGATCTTACAAAAATGAAATCATTTAGTTGAGGTGCTTCTGTTTTTTGAATTTTTGAATCGTGATATACTTTGAAATAATTGTTTACAGCATTTAAAAGTCGCTCAAAACGTATAGGTTTTAATAAATAATCAACTGCATGAAGATCAAATCCATCTATGGCATATTCTCTATAGGCAGTAGTGAAAATTATTTTACTATCTGAATTAATACTTTTAGCAAAAGATATTCCTGATATTTCCGGCATATTAATATCTAGAAAAATAAGATCTACTTTTTCATTATTTATACAATTAAAAGCTTCTAAAGCATTGTTACAGCTACGGATTATTTGAATACGATCAATTTTAGACAAATGTGATGTGATAACTTCTCTAGCGGTAGGTTCATCATCGACTATGATACAAGAAATTTTAGTATTCATTTCGTTTTTTTAAGTGTTTAGAACTAGGTTTACAGTATACCAATTTTCGTTTTTAGAAATGATAAGTTCATAAGTATTGGGATATAATGATGCTAATCTTTTTTTAATATTGGATAAACCAATTCCATCTTTATCATTTTCTAATGTACTATGATGTATTGAATTTTTAATACTAAAATTTATTGTATTATTTTGATAAACCAATTCCATTATAATAGATAATTTCTTATTTTTAATTTGACCATGTTTAAAACTATTTTCTACAAATGGAATAAATAACATCGGAGCAACCATAATACCGTCATCCACTTCATCAAAATTCATAGTTATTTCTAACGTATCGCTAAAACGCATCCGTTCCAGAGATATATAATCTTTAATATGATCTAACTCTTCTTTTAGGGATACCGTTGGTTTATCTGCCTGATATAATAGATAGTCTAATAGGTTAGAAAGTTTTAGAATCATTTCCGGGGTTTCCTCAGATTTTTTTAAAGCAAAACCATACATAGTATTTAGTGTATTAAATAAAAAATGAGGGTGAATTTGCATTTTTAGATATCGTAACTCTTGTTCTTTGAGTTTTAGTTGTGCCTCCAGAATTTTGGTTTTTAGCTTTTGATTAGTTGAGGTAGATTTATAATTATGTTGAGCCAAGCTTAGAGCGCTGGCGATGAAAACAATAAAATAAACTGCAACAAATAAAAACAAAGGACTGCGTGTCATAGGAGCCATTTCTCCAATTCTGACATCTGTTAAAAAAATCAATCCATAAAAAAAGGAATAAATAATAAAATAAGCAGAAATTATGAGGGTGTAAATACAATAGAGTATAAAAAACTGGTATTTTTCTTTTATCAGATATTTGGGTATTAAAATATCAGTAACAATATAAGTAGTACCAATTGTTACTGGCATTAGGAATAGAGAAAAAGAAAATACATAATGGATATTCTCTGTGTTATAACCAAAAAAGTAGGTGTAACCAAACAAGACTATTGCCCAAAAGATGGTGTGCAATACTAATTTGGTAATTTTGGCGAGTATAAATTTCTTAGAGGTCATATAAGGCTACAATATCCGTTTTTTTATATTTAAAATACTTTTTTTGAGATGAATAACCGGTTTAATACCTCGTTTGGCAAAATAGGTATACCTTTATCAAAAGACAGCTTTAATCTAGCTCTAATTAGAGTTAATCTGGTTAACAGACGTAAAAAAATAATTGAAACGATATTAAGAAATAGTTTTGGGTATATATAACCCTAAAAATGTAAAGTAATTATGATTTCTTTGATTGTAAAATTGACTCACAATCCATTACTCTTGGTACAATTATTTGACCGAATGAAAGAAGGAGGAATGTTTTTTATGTTCCCCATTTTTAGTATGCTATTGCTAGTACTTTTTTTAATAATAAAAAGTGTTTTAAGAATGCGTAAAAGACATTCTGAGTTACAGAAAAATGTTCGACTTCTTAATTCTATAGGTTTACTAGCGGTAGTTTGGGGTATGTTAGGGCAGTTAATTGGCGTTATAGGAGTGTTTGATCAGGTTGATATGATTGGTGAGATTTCTGCTCATGTTTTTGCCGGCGGTTTAAAAGTGTCAGCACTCCCACCAGTATTTGGTTTTATTGTTTTTATTGTTTCGAGAATAGCTTCAATAATCTTTATCTGGATTCGACAAGAAGGGGGATAGTAGCACGAATTTTCTTATGTTTTTATTTCTTCAATTTTACATCCTACTTTATTAGAAAACCTCTACTACATCTTTGAGCTACTAGAAGTACGGGTGCTACGTTGAAATTAAGAAAACTATAATATTTATGACACCTCAAAGCTTTATAACGAAGTTGTAAAATATAAATCCGGCTAAATAACTTTTCCATACACGAGTACTAAAGCTATGTGTATTAGAATCAGATTGTTCATTTTATAAATAATACCAATTAGACCATACTACTTCTGGTTAAAACTTGTTCATTTTTCGTTTTATTTTCTTACTCATATTTCCCATAGCTAAGGCTATGAAAAATAATCATAGCGGCATAAATCAAAAAAGCAACTTCGTTTTATCTGAGATGTTTTATAATCAAATTGGTATAATTGATTTTACTCTAAATATATATCTAAATTGAAAAAAATAGTAATAAAAATATTGTTGGGAATACTAATTACCGTTGTTATACTGGTTATTGGTTTTTATGTATTTCTGTTTTTGAATCCATTACAGATTTATGAAGAAAATTTACTGAAATGGATTCCTTTGTTTCTAGGAATCATGGGCATGTTTTTTAGTGGAATTATTAATAGAAAAACACCAATTAAATTTCTACCGTTTCTTTTTTTACCCTATATCATTTTTGACTTATTCAGTTTCTTTTATCTTCCTTTTATTTTTGTTCTTTTAATTGTAGGAGTAGGAGCTCTTTTAGTAGTGCGAACAGGTATTAGGGTATTACATAGGATCTTGTCTGGAATAGTAGTTCTTGCTATTCTTTTATATTTTATGTTTTCACAACCACTGATAGTATTAAAAGAGAATTCTCAGATGGATGATCAGGGAAGATTAGTTAATAGTGTGACTATCTGGAATTTTGAAGAAGATAAAATCTTACGTATTCCTAATCACATTGTATACGATCTAAATGACACAGAGTTTAACTTAAAAAGTAATATAGGAAAAACATATTTGATCACTTTTTGGGCAACTTGGTGTCCACCTTGTATGGAAGAAAAACCAAGGTTAGAAAATTTTAAAAAAGAATTTATTCAAAATCCAGAAATTAAATTCATTGATATATCCCTTGATAAAGATGTCGATAAATGGAAACATTTTATCCAAGAAAAAGAACCCTTGGGAATGCAACTTATATCTAAAAATCAAAAAGAAACAAAGCGCTTGTTACAAATAGGAGCAATACCTATACATTTTATCGTAGATGCTAATGGGGAATATAAAAAATATTATTCATTAAATACCACATTAATGGCGCTAAGAAAACAATATAAATGAACAAAAACAATGGATAATCAGACTAATAAAGAGAACGTATTAAAATAGAAAACATGATAAAAAAAGTAGTAGTATTAATTCTTTTGGTGAGCTATAATGTAACAGCCCAAACATTTAATAAAACAAAATTGGAAGCGTTATTCCAATTAATTGAAACCAATAATAAAGGGATGGGGAGTATATCCATATTCGAAAACGGCAAAGAGATATACCAAAACTGTATAGGGTATGCAGATGTAGAAAATAATGTAGAAACTGATTATAACACAAAATATAGAATAGGTTCTATTTCCAAAACCTTTACAGCTGCTATAATTATGCAGTTAATAGATGAGCATAAATTGACACTCCAAACATTATTGAGTGATTATTTTCCTAGAGTCCCTAATGCAACTAGAATTACCATAGATAATTTATTAAGACATAGCAGTGGATTGCATGATCTTACCGACACGAGTGATTTTAACAAATGGATGGTCTTGCCACAGACAAGAGAAATGATGCTTCAACGTATAATTGATAGTAAACCGATATTCATACCTAATGAAAAAGGAGCATATTCTAATACTAATTACTTGCTTTTATCATATATAGCAGAAAAAATTGAAAAAAGTACCTATTCCGAAATTTTAGAAAGGAGAATTAGTAAGCCACTTAAATTGACGAATACATACTATGGTCAAAAAATAAATGTAAATAATGGAGAAGCTTTGCCATATCTCTTAGAAAAATCAAAGTGGGATGTGCAAAATGCTAGAACAGATATGAGTGTACCTATAGGCGCAGGTGCTATTGTTTCAACTCCCAAAGATTTGAATATGTTTTTTCATAGCTTGTTTTATGGTAAATTAATCTCTGCTGCATCGTTAAAAAAAATGAAAACATTAAAAAATAATTTTGGGATTGGCCTAATGCAATTCCCTTTTGGAGATATAGAGAATTATGGGCATCCCGGTGCTATTGATGGATTTCAATCGATGACTATGTATCTACCAAAAGAAAAAATTGGAATTTCCTATCTTTCTAACGGTGTTGAACTACCATTAAATGGTATACTTATGGGAGTATTAAAGATATATTTAAATATAGATTATGAACTTCCTGATTTTAAATCAGGTTTACAATTAAAACCTGATGAATTAGATAATTATACAGGTGTGTATAAAGGAGATGAATTTCCGTTTGAGATTACTATTGTTAAAAATGATACGGTTTTAATGGCTAATATTAAAGATGGACCAAATTTTCGATTGGATGCATATAAAAAAGATATATTTAAATCAGATAAGGCAGCAGTACAGATGAAGTTCTATACTAATCAAAATGAAATGATATTAGATATTGGAAATAAACAATCTAAATTTATAAGAGAATAAAATATAGTAGAAAAAGAATGTGATTATATGCGAAATTTTTATTCGCGAATCATATAAATACCTCTATTCTAATATTATTTTAGAATAGAGGTTATTTTATTAACCATTATGTGATCCATCACAGTATGGTGGGTTCTTTGTCTGTTTACAGGTACATAAATAAGCTTCTTTATTCTCGGCTACACTAAATATAGTTGGAGGAGTACCTCCCATTTTTTTATGACTTCCATTACAAAATGGTTGATCCTCGCTATGGCCACAAGTACACCATGCATAATTTTTATCTGCCTGTAATTGACAAGGTATAGGTGCATCACCACCTCTTTTATTATTATTCATCATCTTTATTTTTATGAATCCTAAAAATATCAAATCTTACATTAAGATTGATTTTAAATAAAATGGTACAAGCTCTGGAAAGTGAGAATCTATAAAGTCATTTATTTTTGTGTCAATACCTCTTTTTTTTAGAATTATTAATATAAAATTAGATAAAACTACCCTTTTGTGTAAGAAAATACCAAGATTCATCCAATACATTTGATACTATTAAAACAGTAAGAAATGTATAGAGTTATATTTAAATACCTAAAGTATCATAACATAAATATATCAAAGAGCTATTTAGAGAATTTGATAATCTCTAATGCCAATTTTCCGTCTATTCTAAGTGTTGCAGATGCACTAGAAAGACTTTCAATACAGCATGATATAGGAAAAATAAATAAAGAAAGCCTTACCGACTTAGAATTTCCATATGTATTACATATCGATAATAGAAAAGGGGATTTACTTTTTGTGAAAAACAAAAAAGATCTTGATAAAAATAAAGAAGAATTACGGTTTTGGAAGGGAACGATACTAAAGATTTATCCTAATCAGTTGACTAAGAATAAAATGAATGATGAATCCTTAAAAAAAGAGAATTTTAGAACAAAAGTAGCATTGGTGTTTTTAGGCTCTATAATAACATTATTGTTCATTTCTGGAGCGTTCTATTCAATAGGGATCAATAGCATATTACTTTTATGCGCTATTATAGGTGTTATTGTAGGATATTTTTTAGTAGCTAAAGAGGTAGGAGTGAAATATGCTTCTATTGAAAATTTTTGTCATTCAGAAAAAGAAGGGAAATCAGGCTGTGAAGAGGTACTTAATTCTGATGCCGCGCAAATTTTAGGAAGTATTAAATTTTCGGATTTAGTACTTTCATATTTTTCTTTTCAGATACTACTAATTAGTATCTCATCCTATTTTTCATCATCCTATTTAATCTTAACAAGTCTAAGTATTGCAACTTTACCCATTATATTGTTCTCCATATATTATCAATATTACAAAGTAAAAAGTTGGTGTCGTTTATGCCTTGTGGTAAATGCTATATTGGGAGTGCAGGCCATTGTATTAGGTTTCCGATTTTTTAAAGATTTTAATACTTCAAACATGGAACTCATTGAAGTTCTTATTTCTGTTTTACTTTTTTTGATCCTTTTTACTGCAATCACATTAATAAAAGGGAATTTAAAACAAATGAATGATAATAAAATACATTTTTTTAAATATAAGCGGGTTGTAGAATCTGTATCGGTGTTTAGTTATTTGTTATTTGGACAACGGATGGTTAAAACAACCCCTATACCTAAGGAGATAACAATTGGAAACGCCAAAGCGCCTGTTAAAATTACAATGGTTAGTAATTTATATTGTAACCCTTGCAAAACTCAGCATGAAATAATAGATGATTTATTAAGAACATATCCAGATAAAGTTAAGGTTTCCATTCGGTTTTTATTGAGTGGAAAAGATATAGATAGGGAAATTACTTCTAGTCACTACATACTTAGTTATTGGTTAAAATATATATATACAAAGGACAATGCTACAGAGATGGCAATGATGATGTTGCATGATTGGTTTGAGACTATGGATCTGAAAGTATTTAAAAAACAATACCCATTAGATCAAGAAGATTTAAATGCTGAAAGCAAAAAAATAGAAGAAAAATATTTTGAATGGGCTAATGAATCAGAAATTGAAAGAACTCCTACATTTTTTATTAATGGACATTTGCTTCCCAGCAATTATGACCTTGAAAACTTAGCATCATTAATCCCAGAATTAGTAGAGAGTTTTCAAAATACTCGAATGGAGCTTGATAACACTGTATTAGAAGAAACATAAAAAAATGTTCGGCCGAACATAAGGTGAAATCTAGCCTAATCATAAAATGATTGAAATAGGTATTTCTTTAAATTATAAAACAAATTTTTAAAATGAAAAACTTTAATTCGACTCTTTCATTTCAATCTCTGAATCGTGCTGAAATGAAAGATATCAATGGTGGTGGTATCCCTGGTATGGGTGGAGGAACTTCTTGTGGAAGTTGTAAGAACCCAAGTGGAGGCTCGGGAAACTATGGGTGTTATAGACAAAGTGGAGGATCTACTAATGGGAATTGTAGATGTTTATGGCAATCACAGAGCTGTGGTTAACTGAAATTCTATTTTTTCTATTAAGCCAAGTACATTGTATAAAGTAGAAAGAAACTCGCCTTACTTATAAAGTAAGGTATGTATATAGTACTTATAATTAAAAAGGGTTAATAGTCTTACCTAACTTAGATGTTAAAAAGGTGTAATGCAAATCAATATGTTAAAAAATGAAAATAAATAATTCTAGTTTATCTTTTCGATCGTTAGATCGTACAGAAATGAAGAACCTAATAGGAGGAGGTGTAGCTGCCTTAGAATTGGAAGGAGGAGCAGATACTTGCGGTAGTTGTTCCATTGATGGAGGTAGAACTGCAGGATGTTCCAGAGCTTTTGGGGGTTGTCGATGCCCTATTGGCGATGGAAGCTGCGGGTAACCCAAACGGATCAAGATTCCTTAATTGTACAAAAGTTAAAGAGAGTGTCTGAAAAGTCAAACACTCTCTTTTTTTGTTGTGAATGATTCAATAATAAGATTTAAATCAAGTGTTTATTGAAAATATTTTAAGTTTTAATAGAAATAACAGATAATAATTCAACTGAATTTTGCTAAAATTTTCTTTTCAGACAATCTCTTTTATATTGATGTTTTTTAGAATTTACTTTTACTGAATATTAACTCCAATATTGCCTTGAGCTAATATTGTTGAATCACTTTTATTGTTGAGAACTTTTATGTGTCCATTAAAATTAAGTAACTGATCATACGTAATATCTAGTTCAGGATCATGAAAATACATAGAATTTAATGAGGTAGAGGATATAACAGTTTTATTGTCTTCTCCATTTATATTGGATAATGAAAAAGCAATATCTCCTCCTTCGGATAAAGAGTTATTATAAATATTAGTAGAATATGTATTACCCGAATTAGTACCTTCTAACGAAATTGATATAAAACTATTACCAGATGGGGATTTTATAACTTGTACAATACCTTTGACTCCAGAATTATTTACTTCCTCTAACAAAAACTCTTTATAGGTAGTTTTGGCATTATCGTCATCATTATTACAGGAATAACAAAATGTAATAGTTAGTAATATAGGTAAAATTAAATTTTTCATGTAAATGTGTTTTTGATTTTTTCAAAAGACTATTGCCTTCAAAATATGTTGCATTAAATCCGCTTTATGTATTGGAACTTCGTAATGAAATTTTCAAATGTAATAAAAGCTAGTGTTTTCTTAGTTTTAGCATAGCACCGCTATGGTTAAATTAAAAAAAAATAAAGCAAAGTATTGTTTTTTTAGGTAATTGTGAGTTGTAATAGGTTTTCTAATGCATAAAGCGGGTTAAAATCATCGGTACGTATTCTTCTATTCTCATTCATCTCTAATTATTAGTAATGAATGATATTTTAACATAATTTAATTAAATATATGTGATAACTACCCTTTTTGGGTGGGGAAATAATACCTGTTGTTCTATATTTTTGACCCGTACAAAAGAAAAAATATGCATAGTGTTATTTTCAAATACTTAAAGTATCTCAATTTAAATGTTTCAAAAAACTACTTTGAGGAATTAGTGGTTTCTAATGCTAATTTCCCATCCTTACTTAGTATTTCTGATGTGCTGGAACGACTCTCCATACGTCACGATATAGGACAAGTTAATAAAGAAAGTTTGAGAAATTTAGAATTTCCATATGTTCTACATATAGACAAAAAAGAAGGAGATCTGGTTTTTGTGAAAAATGAAAAAGATCTGGATAGAAATGAACAAAAATTAAAAAACTGGAGTGGTACGGTTATAAAAATATATTCAAAAGAAATAGTAAACAACAAAACGAATGAGGAGCTCATAAAAGAAGAAAATTTCACAAAACATACTTTAATCTGTTTGTTGATATCAATAGGTATAATTGTGTTTTTCGCTGGGATATCTGATATAAGTTGGAGTATGGGTTTATTATCCTTGACCGCTGCTGTAGGAATAACTATAGGTTATTTTTTAGTAGCAAAAGATGTTGGAATAGAATATGATTCAATAAAGAGTTTTTGTTATTCGGTAAAGAGAAAGAAATCTGGCTGCGATGCAATGCTAAATTCGAATAAAGTCAATTTTTTAGGGAATATTACGTTTTCTGATCTTACGATTACTTATTTTTCTTTTCAAATAGTAGTACTGGGTTTATCAAATCATTTTTCTTCATTTTATTCGATTTTAGCAATTATTAGTTATATCCTAATTCCTATTGTAGTTTTTTCATTGTACTATCAATATTTTAAAGTTAAGGCTTGGTGTCAATTATGTTTAATTGTTGATGCTATTTTAATAATTCAAGCCCTTATCATTACTTACCAATCGATTAGAGGTCTGTATATTGAAGATGTACAATTCATAAAAATTATTTTTTCAATCTCATTATTTACAACCATTTTAGGATCTACTATATTAGTAAAGAAGGCTCAGAAGACTATAATAAGGGTTAAAACAGAAAAGTTTACATATAAACGAGTGGTGCAATCTGTTTCTGTATTTCTTCATTTATTACTCGGACAGAGAATGGTACGAGCTACACCTATTCAAGGAGAAATAGCTTTAGGAAACTCTATTGCACCGATTAAAATTATTATGGTGAGTAATTTATATTGTAATCCTTGCAAACTCCAACATAAGATTATTGATGAATTATTGATGGCCTATCCAGAAAAAATACAAGTGTCCATAAGGTTTTTACAAAGTAATGAAGAGAATGGTAGGATTACCCCTAGTCAGTATATTTTAGGTTATTGGCTTAAAAATATATATGAAACCTCTAATGTTACTGATAGAGCATTAGAAATGTTACAAGACTGGTATGAAATGATGGATTTAGAAAAGTTTACGTATTTATATCCGTTAAAAATCGGAAGCTTACTTAATACAGTCCAATCTATAGAAAGAGAACAATCTTTATGGTTCCGTGAATCTAAAATAGTAAAAACCCCAACAATCTTTATAAATGGACATTTATTGCCAGAGGAATATAATTTGGAAAATTTAGCTTCCTTAATTCCAGAGTTATCGGAATATTATGAGAATACCCCAATACAGTTAGAGAATACAATACCAGTAGAGGTATAAAAATAATGTTTGGCCAAACATGCAGGTGCGAAATCTTACCTAATCGATAGATAAAAAGATAACATATTTTAATAACAAACAAATAAAGAAAAAATGAAAAACGATAGTTCTAATCTTTCATTACAGTCTTTGAATCGTTCACAAATGAAAACTCTTAAAGGTGGTGCTCTACCAGATGGAGATCTTTTTTGTTGTGATTCAGCATATAGAGAGTCTTGGTTGGCTCAATATAATAATTCTGAATCAGAATTACTATATCTTTTATGTGACCCCGTTGATTGCTCTAACTAAATACTGATTCTAATAGAATAAGTAATAAGAACTTATTACAGTGGTAAAAAAGGTTTAAAATCTTACCTAATCGACAGATAAAAAAAGATATTTTTTATGAATAACAAATAAATATAAAATGAAAAATAATAGTTCTAACACTTCATTTCAATCTTTAAATCGTTCACAAATGAAAACGCTAAAAGGGGGTGGAGTACCTTCTCCTTTTGGCTTTTGTTGTGGTCCTCGACCTCAGTCATTTTGGTTAGAAGATTATCCTTTTTTAGCTGAAAGATATAATTGTCTTACTGTTAGTTGCGAGTCAGCTGATTAAGCTTTTATAATAAGTAGTTATAGAAAAGTGAAATTCTAACGAGTCTTATTTCACATAAGAGTACAAGTTTTCATTTGTACTATACTTGATAGAGTGAAATAGATTAAAAATTAATACTAAAATAAAGTACAATAAAAATGAAAAATAATAGTCCAAAGACTTCACTTCAGTCTTTAAATCGTTCACAAATGAAAACTCTTAAAGGAGGTGGTTTTCCAGCTCAGGATGATTTTTGTTGCGGAATTAGCAGATCTCAAGAATTCTGGTTGGGGCAATTTCCTATTTTAGAGAATTATTATAACTGTAATGGTTTTGATTGTAGTCAATTTGAATAATTGACAAATTTTTGTTGTTCTGGTTTTTTCTACAGAAAAAACCAGAACTTATATAATACAAACTCTTATATGAAATTACCGGAATCTGAATTGAATTATTTTTTTGGTTTATGTGAAAAAGAAAATTCAGGGATAGTAGTGCTATCGATGTATTTCATTGGAGAAATCGTATTAAATGCTAATTGATATTGTTCATTAAATTGCCTCTATAGTATATTTGTTTTACGATGGAGGCAATTTATCTTTATTACTAGTGATTATATCCTTGCCTGATAGGTATAGAGATCAAAATATCTACCTTTTGTAGCAATGAGTTCATCGTGAGTACCACGTTCGGCAATATTTCCGGATTCGATAACAAGAATTTGATCTGCTTTTTTAATGGTACTTAGTCTATGTGCTATGACAAAAGTAGTACGACCTTTCATTAATTCTGCAAGACTTTTCTGAATTAAAGCTTCGCTTTCCGTATCCAAATTAGAAGTGGCTTCATCCAAAATAATAATTTTAGGATCCGCCAGAATAGCTCTCGCGATAGCAATACGTTGTCGTTGCCCACCAGATAACTTTACACCTCTTTCACCGATTAAAGTGTCTAACCCATTATCAAATCGATCTGTAAATTCATGTACATATGCAGCTTTAACCGCTCTTATTAATTGATCGTTTGTAGCATTAGGTCTTGGAAAAAGAATATTTTCTTTTATGGTCCCTTCAAATAAAAATTCATCTTGTAATACAACTCCAAGATTTCGTCTATAGCTACTAAGATTAACTTTAGAAATGTCTTGTCCATCAATGGTAATGTTACCTGATTTTGGATTAAGAAATGTAGCCGCCAATCCGGCTATTGTAGATTTACCGGAGCCAGAGCTTCCCACTAAGGCTGTTACTGTGCCTGATGGAGCTTTAAAATTGATACCGTGTAATACCTCTTTATCTTCTTCATAGGAAAAAGAGACATTATCAAAAACGATATCTCCATTAATATGTCCTAGTTGAACAGTTCTGTTTTCTGGATCCTCCTCTGGATCCATATTCATTAATTCTTCAGTACGATCCAGACCGGCAAGAGCTTCTGTTAATTGACTACCAATATTACTCATTTGCACAATTGGGGCTATCATAAAAGCAAGATACATGGTAAATGATAAAAACTGACCAGTTGTTAAACTCCCTTCCATCATATAATATCCTCCAATTCCCATGATTCCGGTAGAGGCTATTCCGGCTAATAAAAAGGTAGAAGAACTTGTCATTAAAGCTGTAGCGGTTAAACTCTTTTTTACGTTTTGGAATAATTTATCGACTCCTTTTTCAAAAATTTTATTCTCTTGTTCTTCTGCATTGAAACCTTTAATCACGCGTACACCGGCTAATGTTTCGGTAAGTCTACCTTTTACTTCGGCATTAATTTTTCCTCTAACTCTAAAAATGGGACGGATATATTTAAAAGCCTTTAATGCAACAAAACCAAAAAGACCTACGGGTGCAAGTACGAAGAGTGTCATCCATAGATTAATGTCGATTAATAATACAACGGATACGATTGCAGTAAAAATACCTCCAATCATTTGAACTAATCCAGTACCTATTAAATTTCTAACACCTTCTACATCACTCATGATTCGAGATACCAATGAGCCGGATTTCGTATTGTCAAAAAAGCTTATTGGTAGGGATAATACTTTTTTTTGTACCTGAGCTCTAAGTTCAGAAATTAAAAACTGTGCCTGAACACTCAATATCCTTGTTAACAAAAAGGAGGTAGTCGCTTGAATCAATATAGCTGTTCCAACAATGATTAATAGCTCATATAATTGATTAGTATCTTTACTAGGTACTACATCATCAAGTAATGTTTTACTTTTCCAGGGTAATACAAGTCCGGCTAATCTATTTAGAATAATTAATATCAATCCAATAAAAACCAAATTACGTTTGGGCCAAATAATGGTTTTAAAAGCTTTGCCAATGGTCACTTTTGATTTTTTTCCTCTTTTAGAAGTATTTTTATTTTGAAATTCCTTCATACTTTAGTTTTCATCTTTAAATAGCTTTATAGTATAATCTAATAGTGTAGTATTTCCGTGTTTTCCATGACCAGGAATTACAGTTTCTAATGAAGGGTAGGTTTTCTTTATGTTAGCAACTGTCTGAGACCACTCATTAATGTTAGCATCCTTAAGATTTCCTTTTCTGGCTCCTATACTTTTAATCATACAACCACCAAAAAGTATATTTTCATCTGGAAAAAATGAAACAATATTGTCAGAAGTATGTGCCTCTCCCATAAAGGTATTTATGATCTCTTTAGTTCCCAGTTTTAGTTTTAAATGATCTGTAAAAATTAAGTTTGGTTCAGGATATCCGTCTTTGCGTAATAATTCTGAAGTTTTTTTACTTCCTATTGTCGAAATATTTTCTTTTTGAAAAATTTCAATACCCTGAACACAATCATTATGGAAATGATTAAAAACAACCCCTTTGATGGTTGCTTTTTTTTTGTTTTGTAACCAATCAATTAATTCTATCGTAGCCATATCCGAAGCAGGCGAATCAAATATATAGGACTCTTTCTGGTTTATATATATGAATCCATTACAAGGGAATTCTGTTCCATTTTCTAGTTTAATAAAGGAAGTATGGATATAAGAGTGATCGGTTAATTTGGTTAGTTGTAAACTGTCTGATATTTTAATGGTTTGTTCTGTATAAGACTTTTTACAAGAAGTGGCATATATCAGCAAAAAGTATAAAACAGCAAATTGAACTACTTTTTTTAGTATCCTAACATTCCAAATATTCAGAAATTCCTTTTTCGTTTGTATCATTTAACCATTCCCAATTTAAAGTTAGTTTTATTTTATTGTTTTCGTCTAGGGATATATCAGCGATAGCTTTTCCAGCTTTTAATTCACCGTCTATAGTACTACATTGATATACCATATCCAGTTGTTTATCTTTTAGGAAAGCAATGATTTTTCCATATCGTATTGTCCCACCGTAATAATTCGCCGTTACAAGGTTTCCGTCCTGTTTATATTCGAAAATAGTATCCGTATTTACTTTTCCATTTTCTGAATTTTCGATAAGTAAGAATTTCTTATTGTTAAAATTAATTTTCATTTTTTTTTCGGAATAGTCTAGTTACTAATATATAAATACTTGCCGGTATTCCTATCCATATCAATTCACTTAACAATACTTTAATGCCCCAAACACTAAAGAATTTACCCGCACCAATTGGAGATACCTGTATTGGTCGCCAAGGAAAGAAATATCGTGCATCATTAAAAGGAGAGAAGAAAGCAATACCTAATCCACCAGAAGTAAGTGCATCTAAGATACCATGTGAAGCAGTACACAGCGTAAAATATAGGATAAGTAGCATTCCTTTTTTAAAACATAATGAATTATTATAAAAGATACCAGTGATAAGAGTTCCTGTTAAAAGAGCAAAAATTAAGGAATGTGAAAAACCACGATGCCCCCAAAAACTTTCGTAAGGAATACCATAAGCAAAAGTTATAACATCAACATCTGGCAAAATTGAACATAGAATTCCCAAACCCCAAAATTTCCAATTGATTATTTTTTCAGAAAATCCTTTTCCTATAGCAAATGCCGTAAATGCATGTCCAAATATTGAAGCCATATATTTAAATTGTTTACAGGGCTAAATTGTCGATTATTTTTTTATCATCATATGTTTTTTAGAACTTTTTCCCTGAATCAATGTGTAATCAGAAAGTAAAGATCTATAAATTATTAAAAATATGATGAAGAGACGTCTTTATAAGTAAATAGAGATGTTCTATATATAGTTGTATAGTATCAAAAAATTAGAAGGTTGTTTAAGTTGTTTTTTTACACTAATTTACATACTAGTTTCATTCGTAGGATATTATATTATTTTTGATGGATTCATGCCCAAAATAATAAAAAGAAATATAATGAGTTATAAAAATATTAAATAGAAATTATTGATAGTTTGTTTGTTTAAATATATTGTAAATCTATTGATGTAACTAAGCATTTAAGTAAGTTTGATCAAGTAACGTTTAAAAAACCAAGTTGAAATATGGATACTAAGATTAGTCACGATCAGGGTGATATCAGTAAGTGCCCTTTTATGGGGGGAGCACAAAGAGAAAGTGCTGGAGGTGGAACTTCTAATAAAGATTGGTGGCCCAATCAGTTGAAATTAAATATTCTTAGGCAAAATTCTTCAAAGTCTGACCCAATGAATAAGGGGTTTAATTATAAAGAAGAGTTTAAAAGTCTCGATCTAGAAGCTATAAAAAGAGATATTATTAATTTAATGACTTCTTCACAAGATTGGTGGCCTGCTGATTATGGTCATTATGGGCCGTTCTTTATCCGAATGGCTTGGCATAGTGCAGGTACATATCGTATATCTGATGGTAGAGGAGGAGCTAGTTCAGGAACGCAGCGTTTTGCTCCACTTAATAGTTGGCCTGATAATGGAAATCTTGATAAGGCACGTTTATTATTATGGCCAATAAAACAGAAGTATGGAAAGAAAATCTCTTGGGCCGATTTAATGATTCTGGCTGGGAATTGTGCATTAGAATCTATGGATTTTAAAACGTTTGGTTTTGCAGGGGGACGTGAAGATGTATGGGAACCAGAGCAAGATATATATTGGGGAGCGGAGACAGAATGGTTAGGAGACAAACGCTATACCGGTGATAGAGAATTAGAGAATCCTCTTGGAGCCGTTCAAATGGGATTGATTTATGTAAACCCAGAAGGACCTAATGGAACTCCTGATCCTATCGCTGCAGCTCACGATATAAGAGAAACTTTTGGTCGTATGGCAATGAATGATGAAGAGACTGTAGCACTTATTGCTGGAGGGCATACCTTTGGAAAGACTCATGGAGCTGCTGATCCAGATAAATATGTAGGTAGAGAACCTGCTGCTGCTGGTATTGAAGAGCAAAGTTTAGGATGGAAAAACACATTTGGTACAGGTAATGCAGGTAATACTATTACCAGTGGATTAGAAGGTACGTGGACAACTACACCTACTAAATGGAGTAATAATTTCTTTGAAAATTTGTTTGGTTATGAATGGGAACTTACAAAAAGTCCAGCAGGCGCTTTTCAATGGAAACCAAAAAATGGGGAAGGAGTAGGAACAGTTCCGGATGCACATGATCCCTCTAAAAGTCATACACCTATTATGCTAACTACAGATCTTTCTCTAAGAGAAGATCCCGCGTATGCAAAAATATCAAGGCATTTTTATGAAAACCCAGAGCAATTTGCTGATGCTTTTGCACGTGCCTGGTATAAGTTAACACATCGGGATATGGGGCCAGTATCTCGCTATCTTGGAGCAGAAGTTCCTAAAGAAGAATTGATTTGGCAAGATCCTATTCCTGTAGCTACCTATAATACAATTGATGATAATGATGTTATACTTTTAAAACGTATGATTATCGAGTCTGGACTTTCAATTTCCCAATTGGTGTCTACAGCTTGGTCATCGGCATCTACCTTTCGTGGATCTGATAAACGAGGAGGTGCAAACGGAGGACGAATCCGTCTTGCTCCGCAAAAAGATTGGGAAGTAAACAATCCAGATGAGCTATCTAAAGTTTTAAAAACATTAGAAGGCATTAAAGAAGAGTTTAACAGTTCTCAAAAAAATGGGAAGCAGGTTTCGATTGCAGATTTAATTGTTCTTGGAGGATCTGCAGGGGTTGAAGAGGCAGCTAAGAATGCTGGTCATAAGGTGACTGTACCTTTTACTCCTGGTCGTACAGATGCTTTACAGGAACAAACAGATGTAGCATCTTTTTCAATATTAGAACCAGTGGCAGACGGGTTTAGAAATTACTTGAAAAGTGATCAGACCGCTTCCGCCGAAGAGCTGTTAGTTGATAGATCTCAATTACTAACTCTTACCGTACCAGAAATGACAGTTTTGATAGGAGGGATGCGAGTGCTTAATACAAATTATGATCAATCGAATCATGGTGTGTTTACAAATAATTCAGAAGCGCTTACAAATGAATTTTTTATACATCTTTTGGATATGGAGACTACATGGAAAGCAACCTCAGGAGATGATCGTGTATTCGAAGGCCGTAATCGCAAAACTGGTGAACTAAAATGGACAGGTACCAGAGCTGATCTTATTTTTGGCTCAAACTCAGAACTAAGAGCTATAGCAGAGGTATATGCGTGTGAGGATTCTAAAGAACAATTTGTACAAGATTTTGTGTCGGCTTGGACAAAAGTAATGAACCTGGATAGGTTTGATATAGTGTAATAAACTGATTGGGTTACCAATCTTTTATTTACTATTAAAGAGGTTGTCTGAAAAGTAAAATTCTGTTGTCAAACTAAGCCTGTAGAAGTTTTTAATCTGTTAATATTCAAAGCTTCTACAGGCTCTGACTGACATCTAACTGTTTTTTGTAGCTTTTCAGACAATCTCTTTTTATATGTAGTTATTATCTTTGATAAATTTCAGAAATCAAGAGTTTTGGATATTATCTTTTTCTCAATATAAGCTGTTTCTGGTGAAGTTTCATCTGTGCCCCATCCATTTTTTCGAATGGCTGCTAAAAAATTCCATATTTTTTTACTTCCAAGAGCTTGTATCGTAAATAAGGTATTTCCTTTAAAAATATTTCTATAGTTTACACCTCTACTAGCTACACCTATTGAAAATCCCACATTATCTACACTATGCCACCACCATTGCGGAATTAATAGTCCGTCTCCCGGATTAAGAGTAGCCTTAATCTTAGGTACATAGCGATATAATGGAAACCCTTCCTTTTCTAATTCATCATTACTCTTATTGTAATCAACTACTGATCCTGCATATAACATATTCTTTCGCTCTATGATATGAAGCCATTTAGAATATTTAGGGTCGATTAAAGTCCATTTTTTTTGCCCTGTTATCTGAGTAAACATATTCGTAGAAACAGCACAATGCAGTCCCGTTCTCGCTTTAGAGTTTGAAATAAAAAATTGAGTTGACAAAATTTTTCTATTAGATCTTAAATGGGTGTAGTCACTTAATTGTTTAATATTAAGATCTGTGCGTAATTCAGGGTTATTATTGGCAATGTTTTCAATACTTGAGGCATATACATCTTCTCCGTCATTTAAATGCTTGATAAAATTTTTGAATTTGGTTTTAACAAATTCTATGTTGTTTTCACTAATAACACTTGTGTTTATTCGCATAGGTATAATTTCTTCGCCATAGTTTTCTAAAAAGAAGGCACTATTCCATTTTTTTATAGCTTCCCATTTATTACCAAACCCTTCTAAAACTACAGGTTGATTTTTGTTTAAAAAGTTCTTTCTAAAATCAGTAAGATTTATATCATTAAACGGTATTCTTTTAATTTCTTGCACCTCGCCATCATTATAACGTTTTGATGATTTAACTAAAGAAGCTTCAGCTGCTTCGAATTTTTTATGAGACCATTGGTTGCCTATATAATATCTTGATAAATATGCTATCCAATAATTAATGTTTTGAAAAAGGCCTGATTGTACTATTTCATTTTTCATTTTTATAAGGTTTTAAGGTAATAATACTAAGTTCTTAGATGGGGGATTTAAATATTTTTTTGTATTCTGATTAAATATTCTTGAAACTCCTTTTTTCCTTCTTGGATATCATATTTTTCATAATACCCAAAATCTCTTTTTGCTTTTTCTATTGAGAAATAATGTTCTTTACTTATTTTACATACTGTATACCTCGTAAAAGGAGGATCAGAAGATGTGTTGCTAATTTTGTAAAAAAATTCAATAATTATTGCTAGATAAAAAGCTAATTTATACGGTACCTTTTTGTTAGGCAATTTATAGCCCAGAGATTGTACACATTCATTTATCCAATCCCATAATTTTACAGGTATTTGGTCATTTATGAAATATACATTACCTCCTATGTTTTTAGAATTAGCAGCTTGAAAGTGAGCCCAGGCAACATTTTTAACATAGGATATACTCGTTTTGTTATTTCCATTTCCTACAATCGAAAGTTTCTCTTTTTTTAATTTTTTTAAAATTCTGGGAAATATATGTTTGTCTCCATCTCCCCAAATTGCTTGAGGCCTAATGCAGATTGTTTGTAAATCCAATGAATTGGAGTCCAGTACTATTTTTTCGGCTATGCTTTTTGTTTTTTGATAATTGTTATAAAAATAAGCTGGTATTTTGATACTTTCATTCCCATTTCTGATTGACTTATTTAGAGTAACAATACTAGGAGTAGAAGTATAAATTAACTTAGGAATGTTATGAGTTTTACATGCATCTATCACATTTTGCGTTCCTAAGACATTTGGTCCGTAATATTTTTTAAAAGAGCCCCAAATACCTGCCATAGATGCAAGATGGAAAACACAGTCTACACCTTCGATAGCCTTATGTACTATTTCCTGATCTATGATATTTCCGTAGAAAAAAATTACTTCATTAAAACTCCAATCTTTAGGCTTGTTTCTGCACAAAACAGATACTATTATATTGTTTTTTATTAATTCATTTACTAAGTGTTTTCCTAGAAAACCTGTACCTCCTATTACTAAAGCTTTTTTTATCATTTTATTTGGTTAAAGGCCCATTTTTGAATTGTTGTACGATCTAACTTAGAGTAATGCCTCTTATCTAAAGGGAATTTTTTTGGAAAGCATAGAAGATCAGAAAAGGTATAATCCATTTTGAGAATATGTTCATTAATTCTTGCTATTAATTCCTTTTTACTTATCATCATAGATAAAAAAGTTTTCTTTTCCAGGATCAAATACATTTTCTGATTAGCAACATAAATTGTACATAAAATTTCTCCTAGAACAACTCTGATCTGTTTCTCTATAGGAATTGGAAAATATCTAAAACCTCCATCTTCAATGACATGTTTTTTACGTCCATAATACCATAAATTATTATTATTATCTAAATACCCATAATCACCAGTACTATGTATAGATGTAGTTTCAAACTGTGCATTGATTAACTTGTTAGCATCATGGATATAACCAGATGTTACCTGCTGTCCTTTAATTGTAATTTCACCTAATTCAAAATTACAAGAGGGGACATTTTTTATGTTTTTAGTTATTGGTTTAATTCTAACATCAACACCTATAAATGGTTTTCCTAAAATTGTACCATCTAATTCTTTTTTGACAATTGAAGAATAGCTTATTGGCAACGCTTCAGTCGCACCATATGTCATATAGAAATTTCCAGAGACCATTTTTTGTTGGATCTTCATCATTACCTCGTGACTCAAAGGCGCTCCGCCACATAGAATGGAACGTATATTTGGAATGCTTTCTTGATTTGATTGACAATAGGACAAAAGATTTTTCCAAATTATTGGAGATCCAAAGGTGTAATCAACTTTATTTAATTTTAAGAATTTAATGATTCCGGATGACGAAATATTTATTGGTTTTGATAAATTATACTTAGGCCAAATCGTTATGTTTCCTAACAAAGGCCCATAAATAAGGAACAATGGAAACAAGGCAAGATTAACAGATTCTTTTCCTGAACCGATAAGTTGTTTTAGTAAGCTTAATTGTCCTTTAATATTTTGATGTGTCCATATTACCCCTTTAGGGGTTCCTGTGCTACCACTTGTGTAAAAAATCCCTGCAATATTTTTATTTAAAGGCTTAATATGGATTGAATCCGTATCAGGTTTAGTATTCAGCTTTTTAATACCTTTAGGATAAATAAATTTATTTATAGATGTCCCTATGGTTAAGAAATAAATGACCGGAGCTAATACTACTGTTGTTAAAATTACTTCAGCATTACTGTTTTTAATACAAGTTTTCAAATGTTTGATACCCACATTAGGATCTATAAATACTGGAATCACTCCTATGTGAAACATGCTGAAAATCAAACTGATAATTTCCTTGTTAGGAGGGTGAAGAATAATAACTCGCTTACCTATAAGTCCTTGTTTTTTTAAACTTATGTCATAAATCAATATAGAATTAAATAAGTCAGAATATGTAATTTTCTCAAAGAAATGAGCGTTATATTCTTTTTTATCTTTCTGAATACGGAAAACATCAGTTTCAGGATTTGAAAGATAATTTTGATAAAACTCATAAAAAATATTCTTTTTATCTAATTTTATTTTTTTCATTTATAATCAGATTACTATGTTATATATTTTACTTCGGTGCATTGTGTTTGTTTTGTATGTTGCTGGTTTTTTTGTAGTTAAATTTGATTTGGTTAATTTTTATTTCGCAGTTAGTGTTTATTTGTTAATATTTATATTACATATTGTTCATTGGAAAAGGTTCGAAAAAGAATATAAACATGATCTCGGAACGTTATTAATTATTGATATTTTGATTTTTGGAATAATTCCTATTTGGGAGATAAAAAAAAGAAGTGCTAATCTCTAATGCTCAAGATCATCTTATGACCTCCATCGGGATATGCTGTTACTCCATAGTTAGTTTTGAGTTTAAAACTAGGGTCAATCGAAAATTCGAATTTAATCAGCATTAGTACCATAATAATTTTGACTTCTGCTATAGAGAATTCCATACCAATACATTTTCTTGGCCCTGAACCAAAGGGTATATAACTGCTTTTATTTATATTTTTCATTTTTTCATCTTCCCATCTTTCTGGAATAAATTCATTAGGACTATCCCAGTACTTTTCATCGAGATGTGCAAAATGGGGACACAATAGAATTGTTGAGTTCTTTTTTAGAGCTTCTCCAGATATCTGTACATCTTTATTTGATTTTCTTGCTGTGATCCATATGGCAGGATCAATTCGTAAAACTTCATTCAATACTTGATCCGCATATTTTAATTCCATTATCGTCTGGGGAGAAGGATCTATTCCATTAAAAGTAGTATCTATTTCTTGTTGCAACTTTTTATATTTATCTGGATTTTGTGCTAAAAAATAGAAGATAGAAGTGGCTGTATATGCAGATGTTTCATATCCAGAGAGTATCATAAGTAGTGTTTCTTTTGTAATACCTTTTTTATCAATTTTTAAGCTTCCGTTTGGTAGTTTTTTTGAATATATTTTTATCATATAACTAAGCAAATCACGATGGTTAGTATCTATTGTAATAGTGTTTCGTTCTGTAATTATATGTTTGATGTATTGATCAAATTTTTTTTGAACTTTTCTTATCTTGGTGTTGAAAATAATATTAGAAACAATTGGGATAGGAGATTGTGATGTATAATTTTTAATTTCATCAATCCACATCATCATTTTTTCTATGTCGTCTTTTTTAGGGTTTTTACTAAAGAAGGCTCCGAAAATTATTTTTATGATGATTTCGCTACAGAAATGATAGATATCAATACTTTTAGAATTGCGGTTACCTATTTCTGTTTCAATTTCAGAAGTGACTTCAGTGACTTTAATTTTCATTAAATCATAATACTGCACTAAATTTTTTTTCTCAAAAAAAGAATTCATTATACTTCTTTTTCGTTTCCAATCTTCGGGCTCATCAAAAAGAATATTATTTTTTGTGATAATACTCGCAAGGGGTTTATTCACTTTGGTTACTCTAGAATAATTTGTATTACTTTGGAGTAGTACTTTTCTAATTTCATTGGGGTCATTTAAAAAGTAAAAATCAATCAAGCCTTTATATTGGTAGAAATTACCATGTTTTTCTAGGTTTTCTTTTAAGAACCCATGAGCATTTTTATATAGGCCTACACTTTTATAAAACCGTGGTAGTTTTTTCATTTTTCATTTTCTTTTAAAATTCAAAATTGGTTATAGATAAAGACATACCTGCGGCTGCCATCCATGCACCTACTTTCATTTCTCTTTTTAGCTTACCTTCTTTCTTTGCGAGATATAGGGCTGTAGGAAATGAGCCCGTGACGAGGTTTCCATAATTAGGGAAAATATGATAATAAGGTATAATTTCTTTGAGTTCTTTATTAAATCTATTCCACACATTAAGACTATGAGAATGCGGAAGAACAATATCATCTATTCCTTTCCTATCTATATATTTTAGTATCATATCTTTTAAGGTATGATAGCCCTCTTTATGTAGTTTTAAACTATATGAAACAAATTTATAATCGGAAACATCTTCACTATTTAAACCATATAAATCTAATTCTTGGTCATGAATATTGGATATGGGGAGATAACAAAAGTTGGCATGTTGAGGTTTTGCTATAATTTCTTGTTCCCAAGTTTTGTGATCATCGGTAAAAATAGTAGCAGAGGCTCCCTCTCCTGTTGTTAGTGATGAAAAAAGGTAGTTTACATTTGAATAATCTTTCATCTCAAAACTTGGCTTATAATTATTTTGATGCGGCATGAACTCCGAAGTTATGACTAGGATGTTTTTATATTGACCACTGTTTAAGTAAGATTTGCTAATATTAGAAGCTCTTACAAAACTATTGCAAGCCTCTAATACATCAAAGCATTCGATATTTTTAAACCCCAATGCTTTTGCTATGAAAAATGATTCTCCTGGTTCAATAAATTGTCTAAAAACACTAGAATAAATTAATAAATCAATATCGTTTTTAGAAAGAGAAGCATCATTTAATGCCTTTTGAACGGCATCACTAACTATATCAATATGACTCTCGTTTTCTCTTAGCCAATATCTGTTTTTAATTCCTGTAGAATTTAATTTGCATAAAAGATCATCAAAATTGGATCCTAAATTATAATTAAATTTATCTTTGGAGTCTTTTTCTAATTTGTGTATAGCATCTTCATTGGTAAAATGTATAGAAGGAAATGAAGCTCCTAGGCCTGATATCTTCATAGGTAATTAGGTTTTAAAAGTTTGAGAATAAAAATATGTATTCACAGTTTTTGGCAGACTTTATTGTCTATGCCATTTTTATTGTTTGTGTTTAGCGAAAAATTAATAGATCAAAAAAATATGCTATACCAGGCGTTGTTTGAATTAACAATAAAAGAAAACGAGATTTTTTTATTACAGTAACTTTCAAAAGATAAATGGCGTTACTCCTAGACTTGGAAGTTCTAAGAATAAAAGCTTATTAGAGTTTCTCTACAAACTTTTTCATGTTATACATTAAGTTGGTTATTGAAAGTAGTTTTTACTTTCTTAATGTAAACATACTATTTTAGGAAGTTTTTTTTAGACCTATTGTATGAACTGTATGTTTGATTGTATGAATGGTGTCTTTTATTGTGTAAATGGTTAATTTTCAGCAATGAATGAATGTTTGGTTTAATGATAAAGCTTGTATCTTTGTAAGATAAGTTGAAGCCGGAAATGGTAGATTATAAAAATAATTTTCGGATTCATATAAAAATACGTTAATAGAGGAGTTTCTATTTTGTTAGTATTGAGTGTTTTAAATAACAGGAGTAAGCTAAAATACTTGTTTGTTTTTCATTGCGAAAAATTCCGTAGGTGTGGCTATGTAAAAATTTTATCACTTCAAATAAAAAAAGTAACCTCGCATTTTAGCTTGTTTTTTTAGGATCTATTAGGTATTATAATTTCATTTTAGCTTTCTCGCTTTCAAGATATTCTTTGCGGAAAACAAAATGCCTAATGCGATCAAAATATACAAACCATATTCAGAAATGAATTTGCCAGTATTAGTTTTAGCATTAGCAGGATTATTTTTATCATAATGAACCTTGATATTGTCCTCCTTCGATTTAAAACTTCCTAAGAAAGGTATTCTGTATAGCTCGATAAAAGTTTCAATAGTATCACCGTTTTCCTTCTGAAATTCTACAGTAGCAATTTCTCTTATTTTTCTACCGGATCTTTTAATTTCTATATTTTTTATAACACCTTCGGTATGTACCCACTCGTTTATTTCCTGAGAGGAAATGATGTATGGTAGTAAGAAGAGTACATAGATAATAGTTTTTTTTATCATAATTAGTAATGAGATTTTGTAATCATTTATCTCTTAGCACACGAAACTTTTGCATCAAGATAGCTATCTTGGGTGAACGAAACAACTGCCTCATTATAGCCAAGGATTATGTATTCATTCGATGCCTTGTGAACTTGCTACAAGGTTGTTGATTGATATATTCATAATTTTATTGAATAGTAATTTTTTTGTAAAATTTGTCACGCTAGAAAGTACTTTTTCAGGGATTTCCGTGCCTTCTAACCAGGTATGTATATCTCCGATATATGTCATACCTAAGTAATTTGCAGTCTCTCTAAAAGGCATAGTAAATCCTTCTTTCAATTCTTGATCAGAACCACAACTTACCATTCCCATATATTTACCGTTAAATTTACGACCAGTATCTTTTTCTATTAATAAACAATCCGTAATTCTGTCTAAAAATGTTTTAAGTAACCCACTCATGGCATACCAATATACAGGAGTTGCAAAGATTATTACTTCATATGAATCAACAATTTCTTTGATTAATGGAATGAAATCGTCATTTTTATTTACAAAGTCATAATCAAAATCTTTTATATTTTTAGTTTTTAAATCAATAAGTTCGTAACCAGTTTGTTTCTGAATGAGTGATGTAATTTTATTCGTGTTTCCTTTACTTCTTGCACTTGCCTGAATGATAACTCCTTTCGTATCCATATTTTTTATTTATGACCCAAAGGTAAGTTAAGAAGTTTTTCACTCCAATAAGGGGTGAATTATACACCATATTATAATAGATTTCCGAAATGGTCTAATTCTTTAAAAACAACGGTTAATTTTTTCCCTAATGATGTCATAGAATACTCTGTTTTTTTTGGGAATTGTTGAAAATCTTTTTTTGTAATGAGACCATCTTCAATCATTTCTTTTAATTGTTGCGTGAGAGCTCTTTTTGTAGCTTCTGGTAATCCAGCTTGCATGTCTCTTAATCGAAGATTTTGTTTTAACAGAGCACTAAGGATAGCAGGTTTCCATTTGCCAGAAATTACCAATAAAGCTTTTTCTATATTACAATCATTTTTGATAGGAGTTTTTCGTTGATATGTAGTCATAAATATATATCACCTATTTTGTTTAATGGCAATTGATTGTTTGTTTTTTGATAAAAGATGCTGATCGAAGAACACATAAATTTCGCCATTTTTCTGATATTTTAGAGGTTTAGGAATTGTGTTATCGATATTAAGTTCTTCGCCAATAAGAATTGTTATACGTTCTCCATTAACAAATGAGATAGTGCCTTCTGAGAATATTTGTCTTTTAGGATCTTCTGATTGTATTTTAATATCAATAATTTCCTGATCTAAAAAAGATTCCCATTCCTGAGTGGCATCCCAATTTTTAATAGTATTCTCAAAGGCTTGATTGTAAGAATACATTCCTTCTTCGATGCCAAAAAAGTGGTCGTTTTTCCAGGAAATATGCCATTGATACCCGTTTTCCATGGTTATAAGAATTCCATAATCAAAAGCATGAAATCCGCGAAAATAAAAATCACTTTCAGGGTTATTAACTTCACTATATGCAACTTTTTTTATGCGTTGCCCAATACAATTTTCTTTTATTTTAGATAGTAATAATGATATCATATATTCTTGCTAACTATTTCTTTTTTTTCTTTTTATATTTTAGGTTAAAGGTTTTATCTCCTTTGGTTTTAGGTTTTTTATATTTCTTTGCGATTTCCCTTTTATATTTTCCTCCTAAATTGACTTTACTATTTTTAGCTGATTTCTCATGAAAAGCCGGACCAGCTTCCTCATCATTAGTGCGTTTATTGGGGTTGTTTATTTCTTTTACTTTAGGCTGTTCTTCTGGAGTCAACTCTTCTGATATTTCTACCGTAGCAGGTATATTAAGTTGCTCAATTTTCATTTCCATAAGTGCTTCGATACTTTCACGATATTCTAGCTCTTTTTCTGTACTTAGTACTATAGAAACCCCTTTTTTTTCTGCTCGCCCTGTTCTACCAATTCTATGCATGTAATTTTCAGGGTATTCCGGAGTGTCCAAATTGATCACATGGCTAATGTTATCAATATCTAATCCTCTAGCCATTACGTCTGTAGCAATTAGAATACGATTTTCTCCACTTTCGAATTGTTCGATACTTCTTAACCTATAATTCTGCGTTTTATTAGAATGTATTACACAGCATTGGTCTGGAAAAAATGTATCTAATCGATCGAATAAACGGTCAGCCATTTTTTTGTATCCTACAAAAACTAAAGCTTTATGATACGTATCTGAGTCGGAAAGAAGCTCTTCTAATAAATTTACTTTGGTATAAAAATTTGGAACTTGATACGTATACTGCTTGATATTTTCTAAGGGTGTACCACTTTTGGCAACAGATATTCGTTGTGGATGTGTGAAAATCTCAGTAATCATTGAATCTACTTCATCTGTCATCGTAGCAGAAAACATTATGTTCTGTCGTTGCACAGGAAGAATATCAAAGATATTCATTAACTGATGCCTGAATCCTAAATCTAGCATAACATCGACTTCATCAATTACAATTTTCTGAATAGATTTTAATTGTAAAGCTCTGCTCACTGCCAAGTCATATAGACGGCCTGGAGTTGCAACTACAATATCTAATCCTTGTGACACAGCTTCTTTCTGGGTATTTATATTGGTACCTCCATATACACCAATCACCCGAAGATTAATATATGTAGCAAGTTTTTCAATTTCATCTACTACCTGAACCACCAATTCTCTTGTAGGTACAAGTACCAAAACTCTAGGATTTTGTTGTACAGAATATTTTAGCATCCTCAGGATTGGTAACATATAAGCATATGTTTTACCAGTTCCGGTTTGTGCTATACCAACGATATCTTTTCCGGACATGACTACAGAGAATGCTTTTTCCTGTATTGGGGTAGGTGTTTCGAACTCCAGATCATCCAATGCATTAAGGAGTTGTGTACTTAAATTTAAATCTTTAAAAGTCAACTTTACATAAATTAGGTTACAAAGGTAGCCTTATTTTGCGACTGTTTTGTTTTTAACTACATTTGAATATAAACTTAATATCTATGAAAAAAATTCTAGCCTTTGCAGGTTCTAATAGTAGTACTTCGATTAATCATAAACTTGTCGAATATATAGCTTCAGAAATAGTAGCACATGAAGTAAAAGTTCTAAAACTTGTTAATTACCCTATGCCCATGTATAGTGAAGATATAGAAAAGGAGAAGGGATTTCCGGGTATGACAATGGGGCTAAAACAGGAAATATCAGATGCTGATGCATTAATCATTTCTATAAATGAACACAATGGAAGTTGGAGTGCGTTCTTTAAAAATGTAATAGATTGGTTATCCCGATTGGATCGAAATTTTTTGGCAGGAAAGAAGGTTTTAGTGATGAGTACTTCTCCAGGTCAAAGAGGCGGTATTGGGGCATTAGAATATGCTAAAAATTTATTACCTAGGTTTGGAGCAGAGATTATTGAAAGTTTTAGTTTTCCGTCGTTTCAAGCCAATTTTTCTGAAGAACTTAATGAGGTTACAGAAGAAACACTTTTATTGGGATTAAGAGAAGTTCTCAGTACTTTTGCGCAGCAAATCAAATAATATAAGTGCGAAGTACTAAGAAATACAAAATAGATAATCCTTCTGATTTTAAAATAAAAATGCTTCAATGGGCGCAACAGTTCGAAGAAGTTACCTGGTTAGATTCTAACGAATATACTCATGCCTATTCTAGTTATAGTGCAATATTGGCTGTAGACGCTTTTACGTTAATTAACACGGATTATATTAATGGCTTTGATAAACTAAAAGAATATCAAGAAAAGACCAGAGATTGGATATTTGGGTATATCTCGTATGATCTAAAAAATGATGTAGAAGATTTAGTGTCTAACAATGTAGATACATTGGATTTTCCGGATTTGTATTTTTTTCAGCCCAAAAAAATATTGTTATTAAGTGAAGATATTTTAGAAGTACGATACTTAAGAATGGTGGATGATGAAATGGATGAAGATGTTGATTTAATACATTCTTTTTCGTCGTCCATTCATATTTCTAATGAAGAAGGTCCCTGCGGAAAGACTAAGATTAGCCTTAGGATAACCAAAGATGTGTATAAAGAAAAGGTAGAGCAAATGCTGGCTCATATTCACCGAGGAGATATTTATGAAGCTAATTTTTGTCAGGAATTTTTTGCCGAAAACAGTTGTATTGCACCATTAGAAACATATGTTCATCTAAATCAAATTTCGAAACCTCCTTTTGCCACTTTTCTGAGAATGAACCAGAAATATTTACTATCCGCTTCGCCAGAGCGGTATTTGAAAAAAGAAGGGAATAAAATTATTTCACAACCAATTAAAGGTACGGCTAAAAGATCTTTTATAGAAGAAGAAGATAATAAATTAATTTCGACATTAAAGAATGACCCCAAGGAGCGTTCCGAAAATATTATGATTGTAGATTTGGTTAGAAATGATTTGTCCAAAACTGCTATAAAAGGTTCTGTAAAGGTGGAGGAATTGTGTAAAGTATATTCTTTTAGACAAGTACACCAAATGATTTCTACAGTCGTTTCGGAAATTGATGCAGAAACATCTCCGGTTGATGTAATTAAGAAATCATTCCCTATGGGTAGTATGACTGGCGCACCTAAGATATCAGCCATGCGAATTATTGAAAATCTAGAAGAGTCTAAAAGAGGTCTTTACAGTGGAGCTTTAGGATACTTTACACCAGACGGAGATTTTGATTTTAATGTGGTGATTCGTAGTATTCTTTATAATGAAGAAAAACAATATATTTCCTATACTGTAGGTGGTGCAATTACAGCGAAATCTGACCCAGATAAAGAATATGAAGAATGTCTGATTAAAGCTAAAGCAATGCGTGAAGTATTAGAGGGAATTTAAATAGAGATAAGTAATGTACTAATTATCAAAATTTTTAATAATACAATCTATAGATTTACATTAAATTATATTGATTTTCTAATTATACACTTTATACATTAAAACATGCATTTTATACACTGATATATGTCATTCAAATAATCATAAGTGTAGTTTACCGTTTTAGAATGTATATTTATGACACAATTATTTTATTCTTTGGACTATTGGAGATACACGATATAAAGCTTTATTTGTATTATTTTCAAAATGTTATCAGAAATTTGTTGACTTATTAGAGCAAATTCAAAAGAGAAATAGTGTAAATATTAATTGGATCAAAGCGTCAAGCTTATTATTAAAATCATGACTACTTATAAATTTAAAAATGAAAAAGATTAAAGTAATATTACTTGGTGTTATATTGGTGGGGGTAACACTATCTTGCGAAAAAAACACTTCTTTCGAACCAGAACCTGATGTCTCTGAAGATATTTCTGAAACACATATCAAAGCATTACATAAAGCAGGTGTAAATCCGAGCAATGCTTTTTATGACACTATCAAGCGTTTAGATGGAAGTATTAATAAAGTGATTAGAGTAGGGGATATTGTACTACGGGTAGATAAATTAGATAAATATGCGTTATCGGATGGAAAGAGCATATCAAAAAAATATGGTTCAAATAACTTAATACATGAGTCTAATAGAGTTATCAATGTTATTGGATATACAGGAGTTGGTTTAGGACTTACTTCTAGAATGCAAACAGGATTGCGATGGGCGGTACATAATTACAATAGGTTGAATACCTCTCTTCAATTTAAATTATTGTTTAGTAGTAATCATGATGTGTTTAATAGTCATAATGATACTAATGGAGATATTATTTTTTTTAAGGGAAATAACAGTGATATTGGTGGAATGGCAGAATTTCCCTTTAGTGGAATACCGGGTAGGTTTGTTCAACTTTTTGCAGGAAACCAAGAACTGAGCAATAATATGAATGAACATATAATTACTCACCAACTTGGTCACGCAATTGGTCTGAGGCATACTGATTATCTTTTTAGAGCTTGTGATAGTGATACAAATGATAAAACGATTGATGTAATAGAAACCATTAATATCCCGGGAATACAATCAATAAATCAAAAAGAAAAATATGATATTTATGGAGCGAGTTCTCTTATGATCTCTTGTTTCAAAGGTACAGAAGATGGCGAATTCAGTGATGTTGATATTGCAATATTAAAATATTTGTACTAATGAGATCAAAAAATAATATTAAGATTTTAGTTTTACTTGATATTTTCGAACTAGTTTTTCTCGTATGTGTTCCACATTATATTTAGAAATAAAGTTAGGGAATCTCTCTCTTTATAAAGCGAGACATAAATTTTTCCCATTGAATCTATCCTATTTATACCAGTTGTTGTTTGAATTTACTTGAAAAGAAAATAAAGATTTTTTTGTTTCAATGAAGAATAAAAATTAAGCATAGCTGGGCTACGTTTTATTTTTATTCTGAAATTGAGGTACAAAAAAGAACATTTTATTACGGTAAATTCAAATGACAAATGGTATTAAATTTTTTTATTTAACAACACTCGCTCCGAAAGTTTTATAAAACTCCATGAGAGTTTTTGAAATCTCTTTAGCACTATATCTACGTTATAAAATTAAACAATAGCTATACTTCGAAGCTCAGCACAAATGGCTATTCTTTAATTTTTATGACTTAATCTAGTACAAAATAATTCAAACTCCTCATACGAATTTCTTATCCATAAATTGTATGAATTGTGTTTTTGGTTCAGACGAAAAAGAAAATTTCAAGTATAGCAGCGCTATCGATGCATTTTATTTTCAAACACCTACTAAAAAGAAACAATTTAAGCCAGTAATTTCATTTGAGAAATCGTATTTAATGTAGGGAAAATACATTTCATACATTAAAAGTGTACGTTTATACACTCAAACATACACTTTATACAATTGGGGAAATTTCATAATATTTTAAATGTATTTTTGCTTTTATTAACTTTAAATTATAATTATAATGAAAAAAAGTAAAACCTTAAGATTGGTTGTTTTGTCATTACTTTTAGTGAGTATAATTTCTTGCTCTAAAGAAGATGATAAAATAAATGTTCAGCAAAACGTTGCATCTTTTTCAATATCTAAACTCCCAGAAATACCAGAATTTGCAAGGTCAATTAGTGTAGACGGAGAAGAAAGAAAATTTATTTTACTAACGGAGAAAGATGAAGAACTTTTATTTAATCTTAGTAGCAAAAAAGCACAGTATTTTGGAAAAAAAAGAGTGCTTTATGGTACAGTAACTTCCGGAGGAATTACTGAAAATGCTTTTATGTATCTAGGAGAAAATGGTTTTTATCTCTCTTTTACTAAAGATGGAAAACCTTATGAAATCGAAAAGAATGGTCGATTAGATTTTGGTTATGATTATCTTATGAAATCTAATATAGAAAGGATTAGTAGTAAAAAAAGCTATATTATGAAAATTCTTAAAGATGGCTATAGATCTAAAAAGTTAGTGTTTGATGAAAATATGATCAATAAGTTTTTAAATCCGGTTTTTATAAATGAAACTAAAAATGCTTCAGAAGCAAATTATTTATTAGTTGATGTAGGATTACAAGATCATAAATCAATTGATACTTATAAATGTCAAACGGAATTGTTAAATGACCAGAAAAGTTTATCATCAGAGTGTGATTTTTTTGATACTAAAGAAGGAAGAAGACCTAAATTAGATTTTATATATATAGAAAAGAATTTTAAAAAGAAGGCGATTACAAATGTTATAGAGAGTATTGCAGAATTTACGGATGGTGAATTTTTTATAGATATAACAAGTTCGGGGCCACATTTTCTTGAAGAATCGATGGATATCTTAGAGAATGACCCTGAAGCAGTAGATGAATTTGTAGAGAGAATCAGTGATTATACTAATGCTTTTGCACATGATTCTGCTGCAGATGATTCATCTGATCAGAAAATTAAACTGAATAATTTTTATAAAAAATACTATTCAGATCGTTTGGGAGAGTATGTTTTTGGGGCATTATTTGGTAAAATATGGAATGATGGAATTCGAGGATTGGCAGGAGGCCATTCTTGGTCTGGATGTGGAGGAAGCCCAAGATATGAAAGTGCAAGTTTTGTGGCATCTGATGCTGGTCTTTATACTGTAGCTCATGAATTTGCTCATGTAGTCGGAGCAGGTCATACAGAACGTAGTTTAAACGATGTCATGATACCATCTAGAATAAAAACGCGTGAGCATAAAAATGCTATAAACATAGAAATAATGAAAAAAAGAATGGATCTTTAAATAACGGTTAATAGCAGTTTATAGAATTAAGAAGGGAGATTACATTTAATTTCCCTTTTTTATTTTTTAATCCCTTATTGAAGATTTAATACCAATTTAACCATAATACTTCTGGTTAAAACTTGTTCATTTTTCGTTTTATTTTCTTACTCATATTTCCTATAGCTAAGGCTATGAAAAATAATCATAGCGGCATAAATCAAAAAAGCAACTTCGTTTTATCTGAGATGTTTTATAATCAAATTGATATTATTTGAATTTAAATAAGATTCCTTCTAAAACTTTTACGTACATCAATAATAATTTCTTTAACTTCTTGAGCACTTATATCTTTGATTTGAGCTATTTCCTGAAAATTCAATTTTCCGAAAACGAATAGATCAATAATTTTAGAAGTTTCCAGAGGCAACCAGCTATAAAATTTACCTAATAACTTTTGTTTTTTGTTATCAGATGATTCTTCGGACTTGATTATTTTTAAAATAGCAGAATCCGTATCATCGTAGATAAATAATTGCTTGTTTTCTGAATTTTGATGATAAGATATATCATTTAAATCTTCATTCATGATTAGTTCCATACCCGCACTATAGGTATAACTTTCTTCGAGTTTTTTGAGTTCTTCCTTGAGTAAGAAATTAGTGCTAATGCATTCTTGATGCCAACCTTCATTAATATAAAGTTCATCAATAAGATGATCAGATATTCTAAACAATTTTAGTTCTAATGATAAGGTGTCAATATCCAGATCAAGAGAATCTTCATCGTATAATTTTACAATAGCATCATCGATGATTCCATTAGAACAGTACATATTTCTAGGTAAAATTCCTGTACTTTCTGCAATATATAATCGATGCTTTACATAGGGGTGTAAATGTGGAATTACTGATAATAATTTTTTACCTAACTCTTTTTTACGATTATCCTCAATATAACTTGTAGGTACTTCATCTATCTTATTCATATGTGTGAAATTTAAGAGTTTTCTAAAAATAAATAAAATCAAATTATTTTTGTGTTAAAAACTTGATAATCAATGTTTTTTAAGGGTTTTAACAAGTGTAAAATCGCTATATTTTAATCAATTACAGCTAATGTTTCTAAATTAATCATGTTTTTATATTACAATATATCTCAACTATCCAAAAGTTTTTGGGTTGGTCTATTTTTTGGAAAATTGATACATTGAAAAAACAAGTTTTTAAACACTTATTGTTGGTGACTTATAAGAATTTATCTTTCTAAAGCATTCTAAGACATGATTAAAAAGTTTCGAATGCTAATGAGAATAAATATATGATAGGAGGTATCTAGTTAAATAAGGATATGGAAGCCCAAAATCGTATATTTGAAAAAATAGCATAATTGATTAAAAAGAATTGATACAAGAGTTTAAAAACCATATGAATGATAATTTACCATTTCTAAGAAATGGTAAATTACTAATTGCCTGTAGTGGAGGCTTAGATAGTATTGTACTCACATCTATTTGTCATACCCTCAATTTAAGAATCGGTATAGCACATTGTAATTTTAAATTACGAGGAGAAGAAAGTGAGGAAGATGCAATTTTTGTAGAATCTATGGCCGATAGCATAGGGGCTTCGTTTTATGCAAAAGATTTTGAAACTGAAAAATATGCAAGTGTTAATAAAGTTTCTATCCAGATGGCAGCTAGAGAATTACGATATGAATGGTTTTCAGAGCTTTTAAATATGTACCAATATGACTATGTACTAACAGCTCATCATAGTGATGATAACCTTGAAACTTTTTTAATAAATATCTCTAGAGGAACCGGAATTGAAGGGTTAACCGGAATTCCCGAAATTAATGATATCTATATACGTCCTTTGCTACCGTTTTCTAGAAATCAAATATTAGAATATGCCAAAACTAATATGATAAAATGGCGTGAGGATAGCAGTAATATAAGTACTAAATATATTCGAAATAAATTGAGACATCAGGTAATCCCTGAACTTAAATCTGTAAACCCTGAGTTTCTACAGAATTTTGAAGCTACTTTAGATCATATAAAGCAGGCCAATAGATTTGTGAAAAATCAAGTGGATAGAGTTAAGAAAGATATTTTTGAATATTTAGATTCAGAGGTAATTAAAATACCCATTTATAAGCTTCAGCAGTATGAAGACCCAAAAACGTATTTGTATTTTTTGCTAAAAGAATATGGGTTTAAGGCTTGGAGTGATATATTGAATATATTGACAGCACAATCAGGAAAACAGATTTTTTCACCAAAATATCGACTAATTAAGGATAGGGCCGATCTTTTATTAAGTCCAATACCAGAAGAAACATCAGATAGAAATTATCATATTAATGAAGAAGAAAATATGATAATGACACCTGCTGGTATGCTGAAATTTAAAGAGGTTACACAGCTATCTAATATTGATCTAAAGACGATTTATGTTGATAAAGAAAAGTTAAAGTATCCTTTAATTGTAAGAAAATGGAAAGAAGGGGACTATTTTTATCCACTAGGAATGAAAGGGAAAAAGAAGTTAAGTAAATATTTTAAAGATGAAAAATTATCCTTATTGGCCAAAGAAAGAGTATGGTTATTATGTTCTGATCAAGAGATTGTATGGGTCATAGATTATAGAGTAGACGATAGATTTAAGATTACCGCACAAACAAAAAACATAGTAAAAGTAACGATTACCTTATGAAAAAACTCTTAGTACTTGTAGTAACAATTTTGTTATCTACTGCATCATTTTCGCAAATATTTGACCCTATAAAATGGAAAAGTAGTATAAAACAAGAATCTGAGGATATATATATACTTTATTTTGAGGCAACCTTGGAAAAAGGTTGGCATTTATATTCACAGAAAGAAGTGGAAACAGAAGAAATTGCACCTACTGCAACAGAGTTTACATACCATAATCCAAATAACGATTTTGAATTTATTGGAGAAACTACAGAACCGGATGGAATACAGAAGTTTGATAAAGTATTCGAAATGGATATCAAGTATTTCGAAGATAAAGCTATATTCTCTCAAAAAATTAAGAGACTCAATGCTTCAGTGTCAAGCATAAAAGCCGAAGTGTACTTTGGTTTATGTGATGATGAAAAATGTTTACCTCCGGATAGTGTGGAGTTTGAGTTAAACCTTACTAAAAATCCTGTAAAAGTTACTAATGCTGTTTCCGGAATGACAGCAGACGATATTGATAAATCTAATGCATTGAATATAGGCATAAAAGGTTGGGATGTATTTCCAAAAGAAAATGTAAAGAACAAGAGTTATCTAAAAATATTCATTCTTGGTTTTTTAGGAGGGCTAATTGCCTTACTTACACCATGTGTTTTTCCGATGATTCCATTAACTGTTTCTTTTTTTACAAAGGGAGCTAAAAACCGTAAAAAAGGATTAGTAAATGCTATATTATATGGTTTCTTCATATTTGCGATATATCTGCTATTAAGTTTACCATTTCATTTATTAGACTCTTTAGATCCTGAGATTTTAAATAATATATCAACGAATGTTACATTAAACATCATCTTTTTTGTTGTCTTTATCATATTCGCAATTTCTTTCTTTGGATATTTCGAAATTACATTACCTGCTTCTTGGAGTAATAAGATGGATAGTAAAGCGACTAGTGTTGGTGGTATGGTAGGTGTCTTTTTTATGGCACTGACATTAGCATTAGTATCGTTTTCATGTACAGGACCAATTCTTGGTTCTCTCTTGGGAGGATCACTTAGTAGTGATGGTGGAGCAATTCAGTTAAGTATAGGAATGGGTGGTTTTGGTTTGGCATTGGCATTACCTTTTGGTCTTTTTGCTTTATTTCCTAATTGGTTAAATTCCTTACCAAAGAGTGGTGGATGGCTTAATGCCGTAAAAGTGGTTTTAGGTTTTATAGAATTGGCTTTAGCGTTTAAATTCTTATCTAATGCAGATTTGGTTGAGCACTGGGGGCTATTAAGACGAGAAGTATTTATAGCTATTTGGGTAATAATAGGAATAGGTTTAGCTTTGTATCTTTTCGGGAAAATAAAATTTCCTCATGATAGTCCAATACAGAAGTTAAGTAAAGTAAGAACTACTTTAGGAATTTTGATTATTGCCTTCGTTATTTATTTAATTCCAGGGCTTACCAATACAGTACATGCGAATCTTAAATTACTAAGTGGATTTCCACCTCCGTTATTTTATAGTGTTTATGAGAAGGAAGCACATGGGCCTTTAGGTTTAAACGCATTTACAGATTTTGATAAGGGCATTGCTGCAGCTAAAAGTCAGAAGAAACCTATAATGATTGATTTTACAGGTTGGGCCTGTGTAAATTGTCGAAAAATGGAAGAACAAGTTTGGAGTAATCCTGAAATTACTAAGATATTAAAAGATGATTATATCTTAATTTCATTATATGTAGATGATAGAGAGAAACTTAAAGAAGACGAACAATTTAAGTATTTAAAACCATCAGGAAATGTGAAATCTATAAAAACAATAGGAGATAAGTGGGCTACTTTTCAAACATTAAATTTTGAAAATAACTCCCAACCTTATTATGTTTTGATAGATTCAGAAATGAATTTACTAAATACTACTACAGCATATACTCCTAATGAAAATGAATATCTAAAATGGCTTAAACAAGGATTGAAAAATTTTAAAAAATAATATGAGTTAATATTGTTAAAGTCTCCTTAAAAGTAGATTAGTTGGAGTTATGTTTTTTTTATCTTCCGCAATAAAATAAACATAACTATACTAATGCGATTAACCAGAATATTTTTTGTAGCTACTTTTTTAAGTATTACTTTATTTTTCCCATCTTGTAAACAGAATTCAGATACCAATGCAAAAGCAGAAGTTACTGAAACTACTACAAAAGAAGCCGAAAAAGACCTCTATGAGGTAAAAGATAATTATACGAAACAAGAAGTAGATATTGTGATGAGGGATGGAATTAAACTTCATACCACAATATATACCCCTAAAGATACTTCTAAGAAGTATCCTATTTTATTTCAGAGAACTCCTTATAGTTGTAGACCCTACGGAGAAGATCAATTTAGATCTAAGTTAGGACCTAATAAATTCCTTATGGAGGAAGGAAATATATTTGTATATCAAGATGTTCGTGGTCGTTGGATGAGCGAAGGAGAGTATGATAATATGAGAGCATATATTCCTAATAAAACAGGGAAACAAATAGATGAATCTAGTGATACGTATGATAGTATAGATTGGTTGGTAGAAAATGTTTCTAACTTTAATGGAAATGTAGGAGTATATGGTATTTCTTACCCAGGATTTTATTCTCTTTGTGCTTTACTTGATGTACACCCAGCAGTAAAGGCAGTATCACCACAAGCACCTATTGGAGATTTCTTTTTTGATGATTTTCATCATAATGGAGCTTATATTTTAAGTTATTGGAGAGGAACAGCCGTTTTTGGATACCCGAAAGAAGGAAGAGTAAAAGAAACTTGGTACGAATTTCCTAAACTAAAAAGTAAAGATCAGTATGATTTTTTCTTAAAAGCAGGATCATTAAGCAATCTTGATGGGCATTTTAAAGATAATTTTTTCTGGGAACAATTAACAGAGCACCCAAATTATGATGAATTTTGGAAATCCAGAGGAATTATACAGCATCTGGAGAATATAAAACCAGCAGTAATGACCGTAGGAGGATTATTTGATGCAGAAGATCTGTATGGTCCCTTAGAAGCATATAAAAATATAGAAAAGCGTAGTAAGAATTATAATATCATGGTTTTTGGACCTTGGGGACATGGAGATTGGTATGGTACTAAGAAACGACAAGCGATCGGAAATGTACATTTTGGAGATGATCTATCAATAGCTTACCAAAGAGATATTGAAACTAAATTCTTCAATCACTTCCTTAAAGGTAAGGGAGATGAAAATACAGGGTTATCAGAAATAAAAATATTTGATACGGGTAAAAAAGAATGGAACTCCTATGATGTTTGGCCACCAAAAAACACAGAAAAAAAATCTTTTTTCTTAACGGATAACGGAACATTAGGAGATAATTCTAAAAATGGATTCGCTCAATTTGTTAGTGACCCTAAAAAACCAGTTCCATATTCTGAAGATATAAAAATGGAATATAAATTAAGAAAATATATGACAGACGATCAGCGATTTGCAGCTAGACGCCCAGATGTATTGGTTTATGAAACTCCTGTACTTACGGAAGATATGACATTAACAGGTGAGATATTGGCAAAATTAAAAGTTGCTACTACAGGTACGGATGCCGATTGGATTGTAAAAATAATTGATGTATATCCAGATGAAACCGAAGATACAGAAGAAACACAGAAATATTTAAAAATGTCTAACTATCATTTGATGGTTCGTAGTGAAGTGATGCGTGGTCGTTTTAGAAATGATTTTAGCAAACCAGAAGCGTTTATACCAAATCAAAAGACAGATGTTACTATTAAGTTACAGGATATCCATCATACTTTCAAAAAAGGACATAAATTACAAATTCAGGTACAAAGTACCTGGTTTCCTCTTATCGATTTGAACCCTCAAACTTTTGTTCCAAATATTTTCAAGGCAAAAGATGAAGATTTTAAGAAGCATACACACCAAGTGTTTTATGATTCTGAAATAGAATTTTCTTTATTAAAAGAATAACCCTAAACCAAATAGAATGAATGTAATGAGAATTGTCATAACACTTTTTTGCCTCTTTTTTTTATTAGTAGGATGCAAGCAAGAAAAAAAAGAAATCAATACCAACGTGATTTCTGAAACCGATACTGTTGAAGAGAACTCTAAAAAACTAAATGATTGGTTTGAAACACAATTTCAAGAAGAGGTTGCGGACTCTCCCATGGAACAAACCTATTTAGGAATAAAAACCGAAGATTATGGCAAATGGGATGACATATCTTCTAAAAAAGAAGTAGAAGACCTTGAAAAAGCAAAGAAGCAATTAACTTACTTAAAGGATTCAGTTGATGTTACGAAATTAAACCCTGCTACATCTCTAAGTTATAAGTTGATGAAACAAAGTTTGGAAAATCAAATTGAGGATTTTCAATTTAGATTTTATCAGTATCCGGTAAATCAAATGTTTGGGATGCAATCGGATATTCCTGCTTTTTTAATTAGCATGCATAGTATAGAAAATAGAAGTGATGCTGAAGCTTATATTTCAAGGCTTGATGGAGTAGATGAATTATTCGCTCAATTGATAGAAAATATAAAAATTAGAGAAAAGAATGGTATTGTCCCTCCAAAATTTGTTTTTGCAAAAGTGTTAAATGATTGTCATAACCTTATTGCAGGGAAACCTTTTGATCCATCTAATAAAGAAAGCACATTGTTAGCTGATTTTAAGGGAAAGGTCTCTAAATTAGAGCTTCCTCAGGAAGAAAAAGACACATTAGTTTCTAAAGCCCAAAAAGCAATGTTACAAGGCGTAAAATCAGGGTATGATCAATTGATAACTGTACTGGAAGATCAGCAACAAAGAGCAACTACTGATGATGGGGCTTGGAAATTTCCTAAAGGAGATGTGTTTTATAATAATGCGCTGAAACGAACGACAACAACAACAATGACTGCCGAAGAAATTCATCAGTTAGGGCTTGATGAGGTGGCAAGAATTCATAAAGAAATGGAAGCTATCATGAAGACCGTGAAATATGACGGTACATTACAGGATTTTTTCAAATTTATGAAAGAGGATAAACGGTTTTATTATACCAATGATAAGGAAGGAAAAGAAGCTTATCTTAAGGAAGCTGCAGCACTCATTGATACAATGAATTCTAAATTAAATACTCTTTTTATAACAAAACCAAAGGCAGATATTATAGTTAAAGCCGTAGAAGGATTCAGAGAGCGAAGTGCAGGAAAAGCGTTTTATGAAAGAGGAACTCCTGATGGATCAAGGCCAGGAACATATTATGCAAACCTATATGATATGGAGGCGATGCCGATATATCAAATGGAAGCATTGGCGTATCACGAAGGAATTCCAGGACATCATATGCAAATATCAATTGCGCAGGAATTAAAAGGTATTCCGAAATTTAGAAAGTATGGAGGATATACAGCTTATATAGAAGGATGGGGGTTGTATAATGAATATCTTCCTAAGGAAATCGGTATGTATAGTGATCCCTACTCGGATTTTGGAAGGTTAGCAATGGAGTTATGGAGAGCCTGCAGATTGGTTGTTGATACTGGTATTCACCAAAAGAAATGGAGTAGAGAAAAAGGTATTAAATATTACATTGATAATACGCCAAATGCAGAAAGTGATGCTATAAAAATGGTAGAACGACATATTGTAATGCCAGGTCAAGCGACTGCCTATAAAATAGGGATGAATAAAATATTAGATTTACGAGAAACTGCTAAATCTATATTAGGGAATGCTTTTGATATTAGAGAATTTCATGATGTGATATTGACTAATGGATCAGTACCCCTTACAGTTCTTGAAGAGTTGGTTAATGATTGGGTGAAAAGTAAAACTGCACACATGTAGAATATTTTTTTAGATACGAATACTAGAAAGTCTAAATTAATCCTACTACTTTATGACCCTACCATAGATTTAAACGAAAAGTAGATTACTTTTTTATTTTAAAAAAATAACATCCCTCTAAACCTTCCTTCTAAGGGAAGGGACTCGAAGTCTCCCTTAGAAGGAAGGTTGGGATGGATGTTTTGAAAAATATTATACCAGTTCTTATACGAAATTACAGAAATATAAATTAATTTTTTTTTGAAACATGTACTAAAAAGAAACAATTTTGATCGATAATTTCATTTGAAAACTGAATTAGTATCTCATACGATTTACGCATAAAACCTTCGCATATAGTTCGTTTCTTTTGCACTATATCTGCGTTATAAAATTCAACAATAGCTAAGGCTATTCTTTAATTTTATGCCTTAATCTAGTACAAAATAACTCAAACTCTTTATACGAATTTCTTATCCATAAATCGTATCATACCAATTTAACCATAATCACTCATTTTTAAACCTGACCTATACATAGAATATCTATTACAACTTACAATTGCTTCAAAAGCTAGTGTTTTCTTAGTGTAGAAATCCTCATCACGAAGTACCGGGTTAAATGTGATTTTTACTGTTTTTATGAATTTTGTTAAATTTATAGATACCAATGAGTTTAAGAGGTATCTAGGCATTTGCTATTCAATGAAACTTATAACTCTTAATTGATCAGGAGTTAGCGCTCTTTTAAAAACTGCTACCCCATCTAAATGAGCCTGTGTACCTTTACATAATCCAGAATGAACTACTTGTCCGAATGAAAAATGTCCGCCAGAACCAAGTACTCTTTTTATCATTCCTTCGGGATTTCTATTAGCAGATACATTTTCTCCTTTTAAGAGGGTATTATTTTTATATAAGGAAACTTCTAATACCGTAGTTCCAACACTAATAGGTTCATTTATAAAAGTACTGCCGATCCCATTGGAATTTATAGTAAAATCTTTAATAGGGATCAGATCTATTTGACTTTGGGTTGAGTTTTTGTCATATACACGGTATTTTACACTATACCCAGATCCATGATCTATTCCTTTGCTTCCTATATATCCGTATACAATATTTACTATATTATTTCCATTGATTTTAACATTTACATACCTTTCGAAAACATCTCCTTGATAATCAAATTTTATCATTAAATCATTAGGACTGTATATTTTAAAATCAGTATCCCTATAACTTAAATGATTCTTATTTTCATTTGATACAGGAACGAATGATTCCGGATTTGCCATAGGATCGAATAGGTCATTATATATAAGTTTCCCTGCTTTGTTTTGATGACCCGAAGGGTAAGAAAAAGGAGTATGAATACCATTAATATAACTGGTTACTTCCTCTCCATCATATACCATGGCCAATTGATACCAATTATCAGTTGATAAGTTCATTAAATTACCCCCATCGATAGAACGTACTTGGGCATATTGATTAGTTCTTTGAGGAAAAGTGGCTGCTCCAGTTGCAGAGAAGTGACTAAACAACCTTGCCTGACCTTCAAAATTTTTAGTAAATAAAGAAAATTGCCTTTGACCACTATATTGTTTGAAAATTTTTCTTGATGGGTTTTCTTCATTTCCTTCATCCCAGATCCCAGTAATCGAATGAGTATTTGTTCCATGGAATTTGACCCATGCTATTAGGGTAAAAGGTTGTTTTCCGTGTATTTTACCTAATTCATTATCCTTAAAATCGGATCTAAGAACTCTTGCAAATAAGTTACCGGCATCTATTTTTAGGGAATGCCCAAATGGTCCGGTACTATCTTCATGTATTGGTATATTTGGATATGTTATTCCCCACTCCGTGTTGTTATAGTTCTTCGTTCTATAATCCGAAAAGTTTTTTAGATAAATAGGGTATAAATTGGGGTCGAAACTACCTATATTAGAATATGCAACATAATGTTTTCTATCTAAGCTCAATGTATTAAAATCCCAAAAGGCTACAAGATCTTCGATTGCTTTTACTGATTCTATATTGCTTACTGATGAGAGCTTATTATAGCCTAAATTGGTAGTGTTATTTTTGTTTACAATATTGTTATCGTCATTATTGCAAGAAACAAGTAATGCGAGAATAAAAATTTTAATCATTTTTTTTTACTCTGTTAATTTCAATTTTTATAATATTAGGTTTTAAGATTAATTACTTATTATTTCTATTTTGAGGTTTTCGAGGTATTCCTTTTTTTAAGATTATCCTGTATGATTTCCAATTTTAGCACGAACTATTTATGATTAGAAAACCTAAGGTATTTTTATTTGTGTATTAAAAGCCTCGGTCTTTGATACTAGTTATGTTTTAAAGGTTTCACCATTTTTAGGTAAAAGTTTATAGTGCCAATTTTAAAATTCATTTATTCAAGAACTTTTATAATTTAATATATAAAAAAAAATATAATTACTTTTTTTGGGTCTAATCAGAGGTTAAAGCAATTGTTTTAAACAGTGTTTGTTTACTTATTTGCTAAATTCCTAAACTGATAGAAAAATCGTTCTATAAGCCTTAAATCTTCTGTTATGATTTCTACAATACCCCTCATTTCTTGCTTGAATTCAATTTCTTTATTGTACGAAGTAATCAATTTTTCAGGTAGTGCTACGTCAATAAGGTATAACCCATCTTTATTAGGTAGCAAAGAAATATGCTTTATTGTGCCTTGTAGCATGCCAAATTCATCATCAGGAAAGTTCTCTAATTTTATGTTAGCCTTTTGCCCTGTTTTAATTTTTCCAGAATTTTGAGAAGGTGCTTTTATTTTTGCTATGTATGAAGAATCTTCAGAAGGAATTACAATAAAAACAAGATCTCCGGCTATTACTGTTTGATTTTTAGTCCAATAATTAAGAAAAGATACACGTCCGGTAATGTCAGATTGTAATACATATTGTAGTTCCCAATCTTTAACACTTTTTTTAAGTTGATTAAATGATTGTAAGACCTTATTATAAAGGTTTATTTCTTCTTTTCGTTGGTTTATTTCAGTACCTTTTGATGTTTTGGTAGCGTTACTGATGCTCTCATTAATTTGGGAAAGTTGATTGGTGTTATTTTTATAATTTCGTTGTGCTTGGAGAAATTCTATTTTCTTACTTTCAAACTCCTGAGCAGAAATTACACCTTTATCAAATAACTCTTTCTGACGTTTGTAATCTTTTTTCTTAAAATTTAATTCAGTTTTCGCAATCCTTATTTGTCCATTTAAGTTTTCTTGTCTGCGATATAATTCAGATAATGATATTTGATTAGCTATTACTTCATTAGAATAGGGTTTAAGCTCTTTGTTGAGTATATATTCTGAGTAACTATTCTCGAAGATGGCAAAACTGGTTTCGATATCTCCTAAAAATAAGACAGGAATATCGTTTATAGGAAAACTAAATGATTGGCTATTAATGGGGATCGTATCAATTATAGATTTTAGCGTAAATACATCCTGGTAATTAGCCGTACTTCTTAAAATAGCTAATGGGGTACCTTCAGGTACTATTTGGCCATCTTTAACTAATATAGACTCAATTTTGCCTCCAACCTTAGCATATTCTTTTTGGGGAGGTATTTGTGTAGTGATTACTGCCTCTGCCGGAATTACATCAGGATACTTAATAAGCCACGAAAGGAATAGTAATAAAAATATCAAGGATAGTATCAAAAGATTTCCCCATCGAATCATCCAATGTGGGACACGTGTTAAAATCTCCTGAACTTCTTCACTTCTTAATTGTATGTCATCTAAATTTTCTGGCATTCTTTGTTAATTTCGAATTTCTATTTTCTCACTTTCATCCATGTACTTTTATTTCCCCAGCTCTAATTGATTTTTCACCAAGTTATAGTAACTACCCTTTTTTTGGATAAGTGTATCGTGATTACCGATTTCTATGATTTCTCCTTTATCAAGTACCACAATTTGATGTGCGTTTTTAACAGTGCTTAACCTATGCGCTATGACCATCACGGTTTTATCCTTAAAAAAGGTATCCAACTTCTCCATAATTACCTTTTCATTATTCGCATCAAGAGCAGAGGTTGCTTCGTCAAAAAATAAGAATTTAGGATTTTTATAAACCGCTCTGGCAATAAATAACCGTTGTTTTTGTCCGGTACTTAATCCTACACCTTCCATACCAATTTTGGTGTTATATGATAATGGTAATGATTCTACAAACTCTTTGATATTGGCAACATCAACGGCATGTGCAAGTTTTTTCTTGTCTACATAATCATCACCTACAGCGATATTATTTGCAATAGTATCATTAAATATATACCCTTCTTGCATTACCACTCCAAATTGATCACGCCACGCTTTTTGAGAAACATTTTGCAGATCATGAGACCCAATATATATCTGACCTTCATCAGGTTCATAGAATTTTAATAAGACTTTCATTAATGTGGTTTTTCCACTACCACTTACACCAACAACGGCAGTAATCTTGTTTGCAGGAATAGTAAGATTTAGGTTTTCTAAAACTGGTTTATCAGCACCAACATATCTAAATCTAAGGTTTTTAATCTCAAAACCTGAGTTTTCTGTAATTTCACGAATTTTTTCATCTCCCGATTTTTCTTCATCTTCTTTATTATGAATTTCTCCAAGGCGTTCTAATGAAATTTGTGCATCTTGTAATTCTCTCAGAAAATTAATTAATTGAGAGATAGGAGCATTTAATTGACCAACTATAGATGTTATTGCTAACATCATACCGAGCGTAATTTCTCCATCGATTACTAATACAGCAGCTAATACTGTTATTAATATATTTTTTAATTCATTAATAAAAGAGGAACCAACACTTTGATATTGTTCGAGAGCTAAGTTTTCAATAGATATCCTGAATAATTTAGCTTGCACAAACTCCCAATTCCATCGTTTTCTTTTTTCGGCATTGTGGAGTTTGATTTCCTGCATTCCATTAACTAATTCAATCACCTTACTTTGTTCTTGACTAATTTGAGAGAATCGTTTATAATCTAGTTTTTTACGTTTTTTAAAGAATATGAGAATCCAAGCAAAGTAAATAACACTACCAATAGCAAAAACAGTAAAAATAGAAAGGCTATAATAAATCAATACAATACTAAACACAATTAAATTTACCATAGAGAATAGCACACTTAGTGAAGACATGGTAAGTATTTGTTCAATTCTCTTATGATCATTTATACGCTGCAATAAATCCCCTGTCATTTTTACATCAAAGTAAGAGATAGGCAAGTTCATTAATTTGATAAAAAAATCTGATATCAGGGAGATATTAATTCTCGTACTAAGATGTAATAGGATCCAACTTCTTAAGACATCTATAAGTGTCCTACCAATAAATAATGATAATTGGGCAGTGAGAACAAGGTATACAAAATTAATATCTTGATTTTTAATACCTACATCTACAATGCTTTGTGTTAGAAAAGGAGTAATTAATTGTAATAAACTACCCGCAGTTAACCCCAGAATAAGTTGAAAAATAAATTTTTTATACTTAAAAACATATTTGGAAATAAATTTAAAGCCAAATTCTTCTTCTTTTTCATCTAAGTTATCCGAATAAAACTTTGGTGTCGGTTCTACTAATAAAGCAACACCTTCTTCTGTTGTTTGATCCGCATTATTACCAATCCAAGCTTTAATAAACTCTTCTTTGGTATAGGTAATCAATCCATGTGCAGGATCGGAGACATAGATAGTCATTCTATCCTTACGAGAAATTTTTATATCATATACGACCACATAATGTACTTTATTCCAATGTACGATACAAGGTAACGGTACTTCGATTAATTGGTTCAATGATAATTTTACACCAAGGGATCTGAATCCAATACTTTCTACGGCATCACTGAGCCCTAAAAGAGAACTTCCCTCTCTGGTTGTTTCACTTAATGTTCTAAGATTTTGTGTGTTTAGAACTTTTCCGTAATGTTTTGCAATAATTTTAATACAAGTAGGTCCGCAATCTTTAGATTCTGCTTGTTTGTAAAAAGGAAACTTAGGCATTAAGTTTTTTGGTTAAAATGATTTCTGTGTTTTTACTAATTCACAAAGTAAAGTAATTCTTTTTGATTATACTATATTTCCAATTTCTTTACTTTTCTCTTCTATACTTTAATGTCATGAATACGACTTTTGTTACCTTAAAAAAACTTATATTTTTATTTTATATAAAATTAGAACAACCTGAATTGAATTTTATTTTGAAACTTGTACTCACTAGCATCCGAAACTTTTGAATCAAGAACGCTATACTTCGACTTGGTAACCACATTACTAGAAACAGGAACCAAGAACAACTAATAATCAAAAAATTACATTTTAAATTTGTCATAAATTCTTAAAAACTATGTTTTTTAAATAATGGATAATCAGTGTTTTGGGTTTGTGTGGAAATAATTTTTATCAAGACTTTCTGATACTTGTGGTATGTATTAAAAAGAAACAATTTTATTTTAGAAATGGTATTACAATAAAATTCATAGTATAAATATTGTCTCTCTCTTTTACGAAAACCATTATTCATTTTATCTTTTGCATACTGGATACAAACAATTTAGAGCAATTTGATACATATTAAGCTGGTTTACTATATTTCTATAATAGTAAACCCCAAAGAATAACCTTTGGGGTTTTATAAAATATCATTACTTAGAATTTATTCTTTAAGAAAACGTACAGAACTACTAGAGTTACCATCATAAACTTTTAAAATATAAATACCTTGTTCTAAGTTGCTTACGTTTATTGTCGAAGTAAACGTATTTTTAGAAATAGTTTTTCCTAAAAGATCAAGAATTTCATAATAAGCGGTTTTTTTCGTAGTATTTAATGATACAGTAAGATTTTCAGAAACTGGATTGGGGTATATTTCAATTTTCATAGTATTGCTTAGTGGAGGTGTTTTTACATCATTATGATTAGCAGCTCCACAAGACCCTAAGTACTTCCATCCTGTACTTGTTTTTATAAATAAATGATTAAAATAAACCACTTGATCTCCGATTTCATATGTTTCTGAATATGTCCATTCAGGTATTCCATCACAGATTTTATCTATATTGTTATCATCTCCAGTATTATCAATAACAACGGTATAATCTTCTACCTCTCCATAATTAAATGAACCACAGGGGTATGAACTGTTTTTGTATCTCATTATTACCCTCATTCTGGTGATTCCTTCAGTGGCTCCAGTTGGTACTGTAAAGCTTCCGCTTACTGGGGCTGTTTGCGTTGGAGTTTGTGTCCATACTTGTTCACCTGCATCTTCAAAATCACCATCTTGATTATAATCAATCCATACGCTATATGTTTCATGATATATGATTTCTACCCAAATTGGAGTTATTATTATTGTATTGGCTACACCCTTAGATAGGTTAGTCGACTCAGTGGTAAAATCGTTATATCCAGAACTTGATCCTGCAGAGGTTTTGTCTATGTCACCTATTTGCACTCGACCGATATATTCTTCCGAAGCATTATTTGAATTTGCAGTACAGTAGGTAACATCATTTCCAGTAGTAGTGGCATTGACAATATTACTTGCTTCAGACTCATTTCCAGCAGCATCTTTTGCTCTTACACTAAACTGATAAGTAGTATTAGAAGTTAATCCGGTTATACTAGCAGAAGTTTCTGTCACAGTAGTAACGATAGCATTCCCCTGATATACATCATATGCAGTTACACCTACATTGTCAGTTGATGCAGTCCAGGATAATGTTACAGAGGTATTAGTAATATCAGTAGCTATTAATTCAGTTGGAGCAGTAGGAGCTTGCGTATCTCCATCTCCGGTAGTAGTTACACTGACTGTATTACTTGCTTCAGACTCATTTCCAGCAGCATCTTTTGCTCTTACACTAAACTGATAAGTAGTATTAGCAGTTAATCCGGTTATACTAGCAGAAGTTTCTGTCACAGTAGTAACGATAGCATTCCCCTGATATACATCATATGCAGTTACACCTACATTGTCAGTTGATGCAGTCCAGGATAATGTTACAGAGGTATTAGTAATATCAGTAGCTATTAATTCAGTTGGAGCAGTAGGAGCTTGCGTATCTACATCTCCGGTAGTAGTTACACTGACAGTATTACTTGCTTCAGATTCATTTCCTGCGGCATCTTTTGCTCTTACGCTAAACTGATATAAAGTATCTGCTGTTAGTCCGGTTATACTAGCAGAAGTTCCTGTCACAGTAGTAATGATAGCATTCCCTTGATATACATCATATGCTGTTACACCTACATTATCCGTTGATGCAGTCCAGAATAGTTCTACAGAAGTATCTGTTATATCAGAAGCTGTTAATCCCGTTGGAGTAGAAGGAGCTTGTGTATCTTCACCTCCGGTAGTAGTTACATTGACAGTATTACTTGCTTCAGATTCATTTCCTGCGGCATCTTTTGCTTTTACACTAAATTGATATGAAGTATCAGCCGTTAGTCCAGTTATACTAGCAGAAGTTCCTGTCACAGTAGTAATGATAGCATTCCCTTGATATACATCATATGCTGTTACACCTACATTATCCGTTGATGCTGTCCAGGATAGTTCTACAGAAGTATCTGTTATATCAGAAGCTGTTAATCCAGTTGGAGCGGTAGGAGCTTCAGTATCAGTAGTACCTTCGGTTATCTGAAAGTTCGTATTAGACATATCATAAAAGATATGATTAGAACCTCTAACAATTACTCTAGCAGTTGTGGTGCTTGCTACATTAGGAACTGTAATAACTTGGCTACCATCATTAGGAGTTCCGGATATGATAGTCGTAGTAAATGTGTTTCCTCCATCAACAGAAAGTAGAATATCTACATTTGCTGCATTTACTGGGGCCGTATTCGTATTTGCAACATCCCAGGTAATTGTTTGTTGAGAACCAGTAGCCCAGGTAACATTACTTCCTTGAGAGGTAACCAAAAATGGTCCTGCATTTCCTGCTACTGTAATCACTGTATTATCACTATTGCTTCCACCACCTCCAGCTACGTTATCTCGTACTGTTAGTCTAAATTTCATACTTCTGGCTACTGATGGAACGACTTCCCATGTAGAAGCGGTTTGTCCTCCAATTACAGTTGATAATGCCGGCATATATCTATCTGGAGAGGCAATAGGAGAATTGGATCTAAATAATGGCCCTCCTGTAGATGTGCTCACTGGAGGCATCGTAGCTATTTCGTTATCCATTTGTTCCCAGCAATAAGTTAATATATTTCCAGCATCTGGATCAGTTCCAGTTCCTTTTAAAACGAAAGGAGTTGATTTAGGAATTGTAAAATCAGACCCTGCATTAGCCGTGGGCGCAGTATTATTAGTGTTTGATTTTGCAGCACAAGTACCGCTTCCCGAGCTTATATTATTCCACATTTGTTGAATACTCAATGCATGAAAATGATCATCACTATTGTTTTGCACGTTTGGGTTACAAATTCCTGCATACCCCATAATAGTAGATGCACTACCAGGTTCTACAGCAGAAGAACCGCTTCTATTACCTCCACAAGAATTATTAAAGGTATGCTCTCCTCCAAATTGATGTCCCATTTCATGAGCTACATAATCAACATCAAAAGGATCTCCCATTGGATTACCTAAACCAGTTACACCTCCAGCTTTAGAATTAGTACAAGGAGCATTTAAGTATGCAACACCTCCACCTCCAGTACTAAAGACGTGTCCGATATCATAATTATTGGATCCTATATTGTTATCACAGACCGTTTGATTCTGACTTAACATAGAGCCACCATTATTATTAGTATAACTATCGGCATTGGCATCCAGAAAAATAATTTCAGTGTTGTTGTTAACAATAACCATAGTAACGGCTAAGTCTCTTTCGTAAATACCATTAACACGAGTCATTGTTGTATTCATGGCTGATAATACTGCAGCTTTTTTTGCCTGATCAGAAGCTCCTGAACTTATCCCTTGTTGATTTAAATGATATTGAGAATACTCTCCTGTACAGGCAAGAGCTAATCTAAAAGTTCTAAGTGTACCATCATTTGCATTTTTTTGTGTTACGGATTGATGATCAATATTTTTATAACTAGGAGTATCTTTTACATGGCAAATAAATTCTTCGGTACTACTATGTAAATCTTTTCTTGAATAACTAATATATTGTTTTGAATCTTTAGTATATGGATCAATATATCTTGTACCTTCAGTTGTAGATAACAGCATAACGTGAACTCCAACTTTAGAAACACTAAAACGTGCTGTCAGTGATGGATCATCTATACCTTCTGCAATATAGGATCTTATATTCGGAAATTGTTGTTGTAGTTTTTCTTCAAAATTAGAAGCTTCAAATACTCTGAATTTTTGTAAAACTCCATTTTTTGTAGGAAATTCTACAATAACATTTGATGATTTTTGCAATGCTCTGGATGGAGATTTGGCCAGTAATGAAGAAAATTTGTCTATATCTAGATCAAATAATTCAAATGTGCTAGGAACTGTTTTTCGAAATGTTTTTTCTTTTTGTTGAGTTTTAGCTTGTGTTGTGGATTTCCAGACTTCGGATTGTGTCTGCGCAAATGTAATTGTCGTAAATAGGATAAAGGTCCACATTACGAAGATTGTTGAGTTTGTTTTCATTGTGTGTAGTTTTTATTACAAATGAATGAATTAGTTAAAGTAAAAAACTGAAAAAAGATCTAATTATTATGCGAAATAAGTAATTTGTATTCAAAATAATTCTAGTCTAACTGATTGATTGTGAGTTTTTTTTTACAGAGCTAACTGTTTGCTTTATACTCTTGTAAGGTTGTGACCCATACATCTGGTTTATTACTCTTTTTAACAATACTTTTTTTATTGAGAGATGTATGTGAAATTCATGTTATTTTTTTGTTGAGATGTTTAATTTTCAAAGTTTTGAATCAAAAAAAATAAAAGTTTACTACAGAGAATTTGCTATAGGGATATTCAAAACTGAATTTTGTATAGGATTTCACCTCGTTTTACAATTAATAAAGACCTGTTTTACAATGAAATCATTGAACTTATTAACCGAAAACGTTATAGTTTTTTTGCCAATTAGGTTATTAAGATCAATAACAATAGATTTGATCTTAATGACACACAAAATAGAAAATATAGCAGTTCTAACTTCTGGTGGAGATGCACCAGGAATGAATGCGGCCATACGCGCCGTGGTTCGTGCTTGTAGTTATTATGAAGTAAATTGTTATGGAGTTTATAAAGGGTACGAAGGACTTATTGATAATGAGATAGAACAATTAAATGCCCGATCTGTTAGAAATATAATAAATAAAGGAGGAACTTTTTTGAAATCGGCTCGCTCTAAAGAATTCAGAACAGAAGAAGGGAGAAAAAAGGCATATGAGAATTTGATTAAAAATCAAATTGATGCTTTAATAGTAATAGGGGGAGACGGAAGTTTTACCGGAGCATTAAAACTATCTGAAGAATTTAACTTTCCCGTTATAGGAATTCCAGGAACAATAGATAATGATATTAATGGCACAGATTATACTATTGGTTACGACACCGCACTAAATACAGTAGTCGAGGCAATTGATAAGATTAGGGATACTGCTAGTTCTCATAATCGATTGTTTCTTATTGAAGTGATGGGAAGAGATGCTGGTGATATTGCACTAAATGCAGGAATTGGGGCAGGGGCTGAAGAAATTTTAATCCCTGAAGAAAATATGGGAGTGGATCGCCTTATTGATTCATTAAAAAAAAGTAAACACACAGGAAAAACCTCTAGTATCATTGTTGTAGCAGAAGGAGATAAATCGGGTAAGAATATTTTTGAACTAGGAGAATATGTTGAAGAACATCTTGAAGATTATGAAGTAAGAGTATCTGTTTTAGGACATATTCAACGAGGAGGTCCTCCTAGTTGTTACGACAGAGTATTGGCTAGTAAATTAGGAGTAGGGGCAGTAGAAGCATTATTAGACGGTAAAGATAAAATTATGGTAGGCATTGTACATAAAAAAGTAACCATCGTACCACTTACAGATTCCTTAGAAAAGAGAAAACAAAAACATGACCAACTAATTAAAGTAGCCGATATTACTTCGGTTTAATAGATTGATAACCACCACTAGAATCAAAAAAACACCACTAAATTATTAAATTATGAGTATATTAAAAATAGGAATTAACGGTTTTGGAAGAATAGGAAGAATAGCCTTTAGAATAGCTTCTGTAAGAGATAATGTAGAAATTGTAGCAATTAATGATCTATTGGATATAGAACATTTGGCTTATTTATTAAAGTACGACTCTGTACATGGAAAATTTGATGGTACAGTAGATGTACAAAATGGGAACTTGATAGTAAATGGAAAAGAGATTCGTATTACATCAGAGCGAAATCCAGAAGCACTACAATGGGATGCTGTAGGAGTAGATGTTGTAATGGATTGCACAGGAATTTTCACTACATTAGATAAGGCAAATGCACATTTAGTTGCAGGAGCAAAAAAGGTAGTTATTTCGGCACCTTCCGCAGATGCCCCAATGTTTGTAATGGGAGTTAACCATACCCAGGCAAAAGCCAGTGATACAATTGTTTCTAATGCTTCTTGTACTACAAATTGTTTGGCACCCTTAGCTAAGGTTATCGATGATAATTTTGGTATTGAAGAAGGTTTGATGACTACCGTACATGCATCTACTGCAACTCAATCAACAGTAGATACTCCTTCTAAGAAAAATTATAGATTGGGACGTAGTGCTGTCAATAATATAATCCCTTCTACAACAGGTGCCGCAGTTGCTGTTACCAAAGTAATTCCTTCATTAAAAGGAAAACTTACTGGAATGGCTTTTAGAGTTCCAACTGTAGATGTTTCTGTAGTTGATCTTACTGTAAGAACAAAAAAATCAGTTTCTTATGATGAGTTAAAAAATGTAATTAAAAAAGCATCGGAAAATGAGTTAAAGGGGATATTAGGATATACAGAAGAACCGGTTGTTTCTCAGGATTATGTTGGAGAATCTAGAACTTCTGTATTTGATGCAGGCGCAGGGATAGCTCTTAACGATAACTTCTTTAAATTAGTGGCCTGGTATGATAATGAATTTGGATATTCCACAAAATTAGTTGATTTATCTACTTATGTAGGTAATTTAGAGTACGCTAAGAATGAGGCTTTGGTTTAATTATACTGAAGTCTGTTTTACTACTTAAATATAAATAAAAAATTAGATGATTTTATTAGCCGACGGAGGTTCTACTAAATGTGATTGGATTCTTCTTGATGATTCAGGAGATATTGTATTTAAAACCCGTACAGAAGGATTAAACCCTGCTGTATTCGAGAAACAATTATTAGAAGAAAGAATCCGAAAGAATCCGGAATTGAGTTCTCATAAAAAATCGATAGAAACGGTACATTTTTATGGAGCAGGATGTGGAACAAAAAAACCAACTTTGATGCTAAAAAAGATTTTCGAAGAATTTTTTGTAAACGCAAAAATAACAGTTAAAGAAGATATGATAGCAGCTGTATATGCCGCTACGACAGATCCCGGAATTGTATGTATCCTAGGTACAGGTTCTAACTGTTGTTATTTTGATGGAACAGATATTCATATGAATGTGGATTCGTTAGGATATATTTTAATGGATGAAGCTAGTGGAAATTATTTCGGAAAGAGATTAATACGTGATTATTATTATAAAAGAATGCCTGAAAAATTGATGTTGGATTTTGAGAAAAACTTTGATCTTTCATCAGATATTATTAAGGAAAATTTATACAAGAGAGAAAACCCAAATACCTATCTTGCTTCATTTGCAGAATTCATTTTTACTAATGAAAGAAACGAATATTTTTATGAAGTAATTAAAGATGGCATTAAAGAGTTTATGGAAACTAGAGTCTTAAGTTTTCCTGAATCTAAAGACGTACCGATTCATTTTATAGGCTCAATAGCTCATTTTAGTGAAGATATAATAAAATCTGTAGCTAGTACATATTCCTTGACCATAGGTAACATCGTAAGAAGGCCTATTGATGGAATTATTGATTATTATAGAAATGAGGTTATAAAAAAAAAACAAGTATAATGAGTTAATATTCTAGGTATAATAAAAATATGCTAGAACCTTAATTTAGAAAACTCGGGCTATATTAATATTATTTTTTAGGGCGTTCGAGCGGGCTATCCACTATATCTTTTTTCTATATATCCTAACCCCTCGAAGCGATAGGATATATAGAAAAAAGGATGCCGTTCCTATCCCTAACGCAAGTTTGATTACCTGATTAACTTAGCAAAGTACATGAAGATATTCATAAAACGTGTGATTGGTTCAACAAAATATATGATACCAGTAAATTCAAAATATAAATGGTATTAGCTTAATATTGGGGTTAGAGCCATGAAGCATTAGTTATCTTGAATCTTTATAGTATAAAGAAGAGAAAAGTGAATTAATTACTTATGGCCTGTTGTACTAAATCCAGACCTCTTTTTGAAAATGATATTTGTAATGCAGCTGCATGTCCCTGTTCTGACATTTTTCTCCAGGTCTTATGTAAAATATTAATTACTTTTTCATCTGTATGTTTATCTATAAACTCATCGTAATAATATTCTAAAAATACCAAGCAAATCACATCTTCTAAGGTTTGAGTATCTTCGTCTTTTTTTAGTTTTTTCTTTTGGAGTAAAAAGGAAACTTTAGCAATTATAGATTCGTCATACCCTACTTTCTCAAGAATTCCTGATGCTTTTGACGCATGAAACTTTTTTAGATCTTCTCGCCATTTCAAATAACCAATTCTATCCATAGGATAACTATCCCTAGGTATTTCCCATCTACAAATGTGTTGAGATCGGGCTGCTAGTTTCAGGGCATCCGAAGCATCAGGGGCAAATTGTTCTAATGTGGCAGACATCAATTGACTATATCGTAACTCTTTAGGGACTGATATTCCATTTATAGTTTCTATGGTTGGATCTTTTTTATTTGCTTCATCAAAAAGAGAGAATGCTTGTGTGAGTTTTGTATCTGACATAAAGTATCGTATTTACAACAAGACAAATTTAGTTTTTTTAAGTGAGGTTATGAGATACAACCGAAAAAAGTGGAAAGGACATTACATTGTATATAAAAAACTAAAGAGCAACATATTATTTATTACTAAATAAAGTGTTACTCTTCAGTGTAAGATGTTACTAAGAGATATGAACCTTTATTCCTTAACGATGTTTATGTTTTTACCCTTGTTGTCTTTTAGGATATATGTTCCCATTTTTAGATGAGCAACATTAAGTTGATACGTTCCAGATTTTGCGAATTCTTTGGTTAGTATTGCAGAACCATTAAATGTATTATGTAATGTTATTACAGTATGATTAGCTACAGTTACATTTAATACATCTTTCGTAGGAACGGGAAACACCAAAGTAGTTTCCGTTTTTTCTGAGCTTTTAAACTTAGATTGTAAAGGCTCGATGGTTATATTTTTACTTGCAATATTATTGTTTTCATTACTTTCTGTTATAGTATCTTCCGCATCAACAACAACAATAACAGAGTAGTTTAATAATTCATAAAGTTTATCTTCTAGAGATATAGATCCATCTGGACCTCCTGGAATCTGCTTATTCCAGCGATCAGAGAAATCTATTTCATACGAACCACCATTGGCATCTAGAGCAGGAATATTAATAGTACGAATAAATTCATCATTAGCATCTAATGTGTTATCTACAGAAAGATAGCATTTTGCAATACTAATTGTGTCTGAATTAGTAGTACCTTGATTTTCTATTTTTAATTGGACGTTGTATAAAACATCTTTTGCATGAGGGGCATAATAATCAATACTACCATAAGTATCTACAATAGTACTTGTTAAGTCAGGTGTTCCTTTTGCTTCCAGTTTTTTGAAATCAGTATTATTAGTTTCATCAGACTCAGAGATTACATTTTCAGAATCTACTACTACAATTATTGTATAGTTTAATAATTCCTGAAGCTTGTTCTCTAATGAGCTAGACCCTCCAGGACCTGGAATATATCCATTCCATCGATCAGAAAATTTAACTTCATAAGTCCCTCCATTAGCATCCAAAGAAGGAATATTAGTAATAGTACGTATCAGTTCATCATTGACATCTAATTGATTATCTCTGGAAAGGTAACATTTTACAGTGCTTGTAGTTTCTGAAGTATCATTCCCTTTATTTTCTATGTTAAATTGTACATTATATAAAACACCCTTAGTATGAGGAGCGTAATAGTCAATACTTCCATATGCTGATAATGCCGAACTAACTAAATCAGCTGTTCCTTTAATATCGATTCTTTTAAAATCAATATTATTGGTTTCATTAGATTCTCTTTCTTGTCGATTACTATCTACATCAAATACAAGATAACGCTTTCCGATTACACCACCATCAATTCTACTATCACTAGGTATGGTAATAATTGCATTATCCGTAGTACGTTCCCCTTCATAAATAGGGTCAATATTTACTCCTAATACTTTGACTGATGCGTCCGTGATTTCTGGAGTTTCTGAAAGATAAACGGTAAGATAGGTCGCTATCGCTGGGGCTTTTCCTTGATTACGTATAGCCCATCCGATTTTTAACTGATTTCCTTCTGTACCGATCAAAGGTAAATCAGTAGATTCTACTACTAAATCGGATTGTAAAACCGGAAGTATTTCTACGGCTTCTGCTTTTACATTATCAGATTCACTTACTTCAGCAATTTCGTTATCTGCATCTACGTAGAAAAAGATTTTGTAATTTCCTGCAGTAGCATCAGATGGAACCTGAACCCAAAGATATTGTACCGGCCCTTCTTTTCCTTCTTCCAGTTTCGGTAGAACAGAACCTCCTAAAAATAAATCATCTCTTGTTAGTTCATCATCTTGCGACAAATAGAATTTAATCTTACTTTCTGGAGCAGCCGTATTGTTTCTGCTTTTTACAGACCAACTTAATAAGGTATATTGTCCTGCTGTAATAATGGGATCTACATTAGACGTAGAAATTGTGACATCCACATCTTGCGCAAATAGAAATGGTGCCGACAGTAATAATGTTAGTAATAAAGTAAATTGTTTTTTCATGTTTTCTTGTTAAGAATTTTTAATGTGAAATAATTATAGTGACTGCCTTTTTTCGGCACTGCAAATGAAATGTTTTTGCAAAATGAAAATATTAATAAAATGTTAATTTTGGTTCAAAAAAAGAATTTAAATTAAACTTTTAAATAATAGTAATAGGGTGAATTTTTAGTATATGTGTGATTACTTTATTAATATTTTTAAATTAATCAATGTGTTGATTATTAGTTGTTTATTTTGGTTTTATAGAGTATTGTTTTTCAGGATAATATAACTTGATAGGAATGATAAAACACTGTGTTTTATCAGGTTTAAAATAGAAGTGTTTAGAGAGGTGTTGTAGCTGTTGTAAAAGTTAAATATTTCTTAATTAAAAAGGGAATATGCCCTTGTTTTCAGTTTTGGTATTATAACAAATTTTTAATTTCTGTCAATAATAAAACATCGGTTAGAAATAGCCCATGAAGAGGAAAATAAATACAGAATTGAAGAATAGGTAATCTAATGATATAATGTCATAAATTGTTGTAGAAATTTTTGAACCAATATTTAGTGATCTAATATAAAATCATTTATGTTAACAATAAAGAGAAGAGGGGAGTATGAAGTTTTCAAAGTATATTGTAAATAACAAAATAAAAAACGAGTTGTATGAACAAACAACTCGTTTCATAAATATAAATTATATGTCAGTAACTATAAGTTTAAGACAATTGTTACATCATCAGTAGTGGATCCTTGTATTACTCCGGTATTGGGACTACTAGTTTGATTTCCTGGTAAGTAATATAAATCTTTAAAACTAAAGGCTGAAAAACTGCTAAGCTCTTCATTAAGTTTATCATTTAGAGTATCCATCCCTTCGATAACCTTTGGTCTTAATTGATCCTCGATACTACCAGATTTAATCCCTCCTTCTATCCAATATGCCCATCTGGATACATGACCTCGTAAGGTGCCAGCACCATTAAGATATAGATAAATATGGTACGTGATAGATGCATCATAATCTGGCCACAATGGAATATCGATATTTAATTTTTGATGTATTTTAAGGTACATGTTATTAGTATTAAGGTGACTAATACCTTGCGGCCACATTTCCCAAGTTAGTATTGGATTGCCGCTTCTACTTGCTCTGGATCCACTTAATGTACCATCTAGGGTGGTTTTCCATTTATTAAGAAAAATACTCCGAAAGCTTAACCTAATATCTGTCCCTGTTTTGTTAGGGCCGACAAGAATGATACTATGAGTATTGTTATTAAAATTATGAGCAGAAAGTTGATCTACATCAAATGCAGATCCTGAGTTCTCCTTATTGGTGATCTGCAAAAAATCACCATGAAAATCAGGATAAAGAGGTAATGAAAAAGGAGGTTTGAACAATATCATAGTGGCATCAACGGTAGATGAATTATATACTCTTGCAGAACTAATATCATTCAATAAGTTGGCACTTGATAAATCAGTACTTCTTCTTTTATTATATCTGGAACTGGAACTAAGTCCTAATACCTGAGACGTTCCACCTTGATTGTTATAATCATGAATGGATGTTATAAATGATAATGACATAGCTATTTTGTTTTAGGGTTGGTTAATTTTATAAACTCGCTTACTAAATCTTGCGGTACCATTTTTTTGACAAAACCTGGAGCGTTTCCTTTTCTTCCGGCATCATTTATAATATGCTCTAACAATTGTAGTGATTGCCTTCCCGGAGCTCTTTTGGCTCGTTTAAGTACATAATTAAATACTTCTTCCTGAGATTTACCACTTTCTATCAGAGCATAGACCCATTTAGGTACTTTAGAGATATTATAAGGTTTATGAACCATGTCCTTTTGTTTCTTTGAAAAAAGACTTATCTCTTTTTTTTCTTTTTTCGAAGGCCTTAGTGTTCCTGATTTTGTGCTGTGTAGATGGAGATCATCCCATTCTTTTTTGGAAAGGGATTCTCTTTTTTCATCCGTACTAAACCGTTTAGCAATTTTTTGAAGTTGTTTGATTCTTTCTTTGTTACTCATTTTCTTAGCTTTAAGATATCTTGTTTTTATCCTAATTTTATAGGAGATTCTTACTTTTTCCCGCTTAAAACACTTTTATGAGTATCATATTAGAAGTACAAAGAAATATGATACAGGTACTACCATTCCACTATATTGAAGATAGTGTTATGCCTTTATCCGAAATAAGTATTTCTAAAAGATATATTCCAAAAAAGTGATGTTAAGTAGGAATAGGTAGTGTACCGTTGAAAATAAACTAAGCGTACTATAAAACTTCCGTACTACTCGAGTTGTCAACCGGTATTAGGTCATGTTTTTCAAAATTAGAATAGAAAAGATTTTGTTGCAAGAGTTTAAAACCCTTGATATCAAAGGGGATTTAACTCCTGCGAAAAAGGTAAATGACTAGAGTGAAAGTACGTAGATTCATTCATTTTAATGGTTAACCACCAATTAATCTTAAGACATAGTCTAGTTGGGTATCTTTCCCATCAATAAGATCTTGTACAGAAAGAGAGATTTTTCGATCAGGAATAAGTCCAGAGCCATTAGATATGGTCTTGTCTTTTACAAAATGAGTGATTTTTTCCATAAACATGATTAGCTCGATTTTTGAGTTTGGAAGTTCATAATAAACAGGGAATTCATCCATGTGAAAATAATAACCTGTTCCAGTTTCTTCTCCGATTAATAGGATTTCCGTAGCATTCTTCGCTAATATTGCAAATTCAGAAGCTGTGGCGGAGGTATTGCCACCAGTAAGGACATAAATGTTACCTTGAAATCTGTTTTTATGAGGTACCATAATAGCTTCGAGATCGTCAAAATTTAGTTTCCAACCATTATATGTCGGATGACCATAAAATTTGTCTTTTAGAAACTCTTTTTCATTAAGATATTTCCTTATCAAGTAATTCTTTTCGGGAATATCTAGTGAGGATACAAATGAATTAATGCGTTGTTTGAATAATGTCGAAGAAATATATGAAAACAAACGTATTGAATTGGCTCTATTACCGCCGATATTATTTCTTATGTCTATTATTAGATGTTTGATTTTCTTTTTGTTGATTTCTTCAAAGATTAAAGCTAATCTAGAGTTAAAAACATTGACTTCGATATTAAAAGAATTAACGACCAATACTGCTGTTTTTAAATTGTTTTTATAGAAAACATATGGCACAGGTGAATTCACGTATTTATTAAAAAAATTACTCCCTTTTTCTTGTAAGTGATATTTCGCAAAATATGAACTACGTTTTGTGTTTCTATGCTTAACAATTGTGAATGATTCTGCGGGTAAAACAATCGTTTTTTCTGTTCCTTGAGGCTCTGAATATCGAATTGTAAATTCTTGATGAATCCCATATTCATATAAATAATAAAGCCCAAACTTTTGTTCAATATCTCTATACTTTTTGTTGAGGTTATTTCCATCAGAAGGAGCATACTTTTTTAATGTCTCCAGAATACGATTGATATTTTTATTATTAATACTTAGAATTTTTGACCCGATAGGTATTCCAAAATCATCAGTATCTATATAAAAATTGGTGTTGATAATCTTTAGTAATAAAGGAAAGTAATATTGCTCAGTATTTATTGTTTTTGGAGCAAAAACAAGTAAGCTCCCATCTTTTATTTGATCAGTTGCTGATACTACTCTTTTATAGAATTCTATATCTGACATTTTCTCTGTCAGAGATGCTTTTGTGTCAATAAAAATAGAATCTAATTGATTTTTATCAATATATTCATAAATAGAAGGATGTCCCTGCTTTAGAATATTTTCTAAAATCGTAAAATCCTCGTGCAATTGTTCATTCGAAAAATATTGTTGAGCAAAACTCATTCTCGAAATCATAATCAAAAGCACAATACACAGATTATGAGTTTTCATATATGTATTGAAAATTGTGGTATTCTTATAAAAGACGTAATTAAAAGAAAGATGTTACATCACTTGTTTTTCCTATTATAAAGATAACACAATTTGCTACGAATAATACGATTTATGGATAAGAAACTAACTATATGCGAAAGTTTTATTCGTAAATCGTATAATATCAATTTTAAACCATTTTCTAAAAAATGAACAAGTTTTAACGAGAAGTATTATGGTTAGGTTGGTATAAAACCAAATATATAATCAATATCCTAAACACTGCAATAAAAGGAAGTCGTCTAAAAAATATTTTTTAGACGACTTCCTTTTCATAAGCTCTTTAAAATAAACAGATATTTTATATGGTATAGAAGTGTAGATTTTAAATAGAGCAAAAAAATGTAAAACATTTATAATGCGTGATTTCCTCTTATTATATAGTGTATTTCTGGACTTAGTTTATCCGTAATTATTTTTCCTTCTATTTTACCAAATTGACCTATTTTTGAAAATGATGTTTTATTAATAGAACTTTCTTGAATAGGCCAATAACTATCTGGGCCTCCAAAATATGGACTCCATTCTCCAGTAATTTTTCTTTGTCCGGTAAAAGGTGCTTTTGCTCCAATAGTGAAATATTTATAATACGTTTCTCCTTGTAAATTATTAAAAGGAAGGTTATATGTTAAGTAACCTATAAAACCCGTTGCTGTCCCTCTTGTTTTTTGCCCAAGTATTGCGGCTGACTTACCAGATGGGATTGTAATCGGAGGGGCATTATAAAAATTCCCACGGAACGCATGCTTACCAATCAAAGTTAATGAATCATAATACAGATTAGTTACAACGATTAGTGCACATACACCGGGGCCACGTTCTTTCTTTAATTGTCTAACTCTTTGCCAAGCTTCTTCTTCTGTATCATAAACATTAGGAGGGTTTACTGATTTGTTAGAAGATGTTATAGCCTGTGATTCTGTTGTTAATTCTATTTTACTTGACGGAACCTCTTCAACAAGGATATCGTTTTTTTGACATCCAGTTATACCAATAGAACAAATGGTTATAAGAAGTAACGCTTTCTTTGTTTTATTGATTATTGTAACCGAATTATAGGACTTTTTTTCTTGTACGAATTTCATTAAGATACTTTTCATGATTTTTTTAATTACGTGTAAGTTAAACTGTTTGTGAACTTTATGTAAACAAATATATCAAAACGCGTATGATGTTTTTTTGTAAATGTATGAAAGGTAGCTTTGAGTGTATGAACAGTAATTATAATTGTATAAGTGGTTTATAGATCGCCAGTTCATTCAGAAGAAAATGAACGTTTTGGTAAAGAAATTTACTTAGCTAAGTAATATAAAAATATAAGAGAACCGAATACATCAAGGCATCCGGTTCTTTTATATTTTTATCTTTAATTTAATTTTCGAAGTTGTTTTTTTATTTTTTTAATAGCCGATTCTATAGATTTTTCTGGTTCTATAACATTATATTCTCCCCAAAAAGTTGGGTCAGAAAAGCCAGATGCTTCATCATTAATAACAACAGAAGATTTAAGTCTTTCTCTTGGTTTTAGAGATTCGTTTTCAATATTCTTTTTCCAATCCGTAACAGCCATCTCTATATTTATTTTGTACTTAGAATTAAATAGTTTCTTTTTCCAATTCACTTTAAATGCTAAATCAATTCTACCATAACCATAATACCATTTACCATTTTTTTCTCTGTAATCAATATTATATTTTGCTACAGTAGGGGTTACTTTGGATTTACGAGGTTTTTTTCTAACAAAAATTTTACTGGCTTCATTTTTGTCTTTTAGGTTCATACTAAATATGGCTTTGGTAAGCGCCATAGTTTCCGCATCGATATACACTTTTCCGTAATATAATAAATCCTGAATATGAGGGCGTTGTTTAAAGTCTAGGGTATAAACGAGGCGATCATTAATTTTTGTAGACTTATCAAAGCTAAATGTATAGGTATTGAGCATATCTTCGGTAAAAAGCAACTCAGGATTTTTCATAACATCTATGTACAGGGTACTAGATGGGCCTCCTTGCAATTTTAGAGTTAATGTATCTAATTTTTTATAATCCGTACTTTTTCTGGCACGATATAATTTCATTACATCATTTTTTCCTGACTCGTAAGGGTTTTTATAAACATCCACGACAGCCTCGGAGAGCGAAACATAGGTTCTTCTTTTTTTGATAGTTTCACGATAAAAGGCCGTCATAATCGTATGATCATTCAGGTAATTGGCACCCCTGTTTTTCATGACTGCTCTCATCAAAGCTTCTGGATCTCTTGGGTCAATGCTAACTTCAGATAAATGAGTAACCGATAAATCCAATCGTATTTTCATCTTTTTTTCCGTAAAAGATGAAAGAGCAATTGTTTTGTCTTTGTAGCCTAAAAAAGAGACTGTTATTTTTCCATTTTCAATATTTTTAGGTACTTTAAGTAGAAATTTTCCCTCATCATTCGTAATAGTAGAAATATTTGTATTAGCAAGGGCTATAGTAGCAGATGCCAATGGAGTATTAGATTGACTATCGATTATAAAGCCTTTATACTCATTATGATTTGCGATTGTTTGATCTTCTATATCTTGTAGCATAGCAAATGCTGAAATTGTACTTGAATATATCAGTACTAAAAATATGAGTAATAATTGTGGCGATATAATAGTATATAAAACTGTACTTTTTTTGTCCATAACTTAGTATTTACGTTAAATAGTGTACGCCTATTTTAATAGGTAAGGGTCTGATATACAATATAATGATTTTTAACTTAAATTTTATTGAAGAATAGTTAAAATACAGATTTAAATGAGGTGGCTACTCTATTGTTTTGTTTTAGAGAATTAGTGATAATCACTATGATCTCCAAACCAGTTTTGGAGTTTTATATTTAGAATCTCTGTGGTAAAAGGTTTAGTAATATAATCATCGAGGCCTTTGGCAATAAAACGCTCAGCATCACCAGGAAGGGCATTAGATGTTATTGCAATAATAGGAGGGACATTTTTATATGTATCGCGAATTATTTTACAAGTTTCAATACCGTTCAATTCAGGAAGATTAATATCCATAAGGATGAGATCATATATACCTTCTTCGAATATTTCGATAGCTTTTCTACCTGTTTTGGCGGCATCCATAGTACATCCGAGATATTTGAGTATCTGTCTTGATACTAGTATGTTAGTTTCCGAGTCTTCAACTAATAAAACATGAAGGTTCAAAGTGTGATCTTGATTCTGAATATAAGAAACCTCAGGTGTTACAGGAATAGTGTTGGATTTCTTGGCGGTAAATGTAAACCAAAAATTGCTACCTTTTCCTTCTTCACTATGTACTCCTAATTTTCCATTCATAATATCCACCATTTTTTTACAAATAGTAAGACCCAATCCACTTCCTTCTCCAACAAGAATAGCATCATTATGAACCTGACTAAATCTATTAAAAAGTACTTCCTGAGCTTTTTTGCTGATACCAATACCAGAATCAATAACTTCTATTTTTATAATAAGGAGATCCTCTTTTTGTGAGAGTAATGACGCTTTGACGCTAATGGTTCCTTGGTTTGTAAATTTGATGGCATTTCCGATAAGATTAGAAAGAATTTGTATCAATCGATTGTCATCTGCATAAATATGCTCAGGCAGGTTGTCGAGGTATTCTATATTCAAATCAATTCCTTTGGCTCTACTATTTGCTATGAATAAATCTACGCTTTGATAAATTGTATTTTTGAGATGAATTATTTTTGGTGATAAACTAAATTTTCCTGCTTCAATTTTAGAAAGGTCAAGAATTTGATTCAGAATGTCTAATAAATTTAAAGAAGACCTATGAATGGTGTTTACATACTCTTTTTGCAAACTATTTAATTCGGTATTTTTAAATAGTAAATCAATCATACCAATGACTCCAACCATTGGAGTTCTAATTTCGTGACTCATATTAGCAAGGAACTCCTGTTTAAATTTTGAAGCTTGAGTTATTTGTTGATTTTTTAGTTTCAGTTTATCGAGGATACGACCACCAAATGAAGCAAATAGTCCTAGAAATAAAGGGGCTGTATTTATGATTAAATGAACAGGGTATGCGTTTTGTACAAATAAGGCAGACTCCCAAGAAAATTCTAAATCATGCCTGGAAATATCTATACAGGTAGCAAGAATAGGAAATATCAATCCAAATAATGCTCCATAGATTGCAAATTTAGTAGTTTCTGATAAAAACCAGGGAGAATCATTCATAGACGACCGTTTGGTTGACAATTTATACTAATTAGCCCAATTAGGTGAGTTGTGTCTTTTAAGGTGCTAGGGAGATATGTTTTAAATATAACATTTTTTTTATAAAAAAAGTGATGTTTTCTAATTAATACGATTTATGGATAAGAAATTCGTATAAGTTATTCTAACCACCTATTGATATCATGCTTCGATTTTTAGAATGTAAATCGGAATTTTGTAATTTTAATTCGGTATCCATACCTCCTCGGGTAGTGTGTTTATAGTGTAAAGCGGCTTTGATTACAGGAGTAATAGATTGATTTGCCCTAAGCGGGGTTAATAGCGAAAATTCTTCACTGGAGAATAAGCAATTTTTTAATTTACCATCGGCGGTGATACGTATCCGGTTACAAGTATCGCAAAATGGATTGGTAACAGAACTAATTATAGCGAAACTACCTTGATGTCCTTCAATTTTATAATTCTTAGCTGTATCATTAGGCGTATCTGCTATTTTTTGAAGTTGTAAGGGATATACATAGTTTACCGTGTCAATAATTTCTTTTTGGGAAACAAGTTTATCCGAATTCCATTGATTACCATCAAAAGGCATAAATTCGATAAATCGAATAATGATATTTTTATCTTTAGTTAAACTTATGAAATCAATTATTTCATTATCATTAAAGTTTTTGATAAGTACAATATTTAATTTCACTATAAATCCTTCATTTTGATAAAGTTGTATGGTTTTCCAAACTTTGTCAAATTCATTACGACGAGTAATCTTTTGAAATTTAGTTTTATGTAATGTATCAATACTTATAGTAATAGTTTTGATACTATTTTTTTTAAGTAATGATAGGAAACGATCGGCCAATATGCCATTGGTTGTAATACCTATTTCTATTGGTAAACTACTTAGCTTTTCTAATATCCGAGGAAAATCCTTTCTGACAAAAGGTTCTCCACCAGTTAACCTTATTTTATACACACCAAGAGATACAAATTGTTTTGCTATAGTGTATATTTCATCTGCAGTCATCAGGTGTTCCTTAGGAGTAACCAAAATACCGTTTGCGGGCATACAGTATGTACACCTTAGATTGCACTTATCAGTCAACGATATTCTTAGATATGAGTGAACACGCCCATTAGAATCTGTTAATATGTCATTGTTTCTCGTATTCACAATTACCTAATTTCATTTAAATATTATCATGTGTTGCCCCTTTAAGAACTTTGAATAGATGTAATATCGATGGAAAGATTGCTTCCATAGATTCCTTAGCACCATTAGTAGATCCTGGAAGTGCTAATACAATCGAATCACCTATAATACCAGACACACTTCTGGATAACATAGCATAAGGCATGCGATTCTGCCCGTAATTGCGTATAGTTTCTTCTATTCCCGGGATACGACGGTCTAGTAAAGGTACAATTGCTTCTGGTGTTACGTCTCTAGGGGACAATCCTGTTCCTCCTGTAAAAATGATAAGATCATTTCCCGAAGTTTTTAAATCTTTGACTTTTTCTTGTATTTCACTCCTCTCATCAGGGATGATTGAATATGAGTTAATTTGTACTCCACATTCTTTAAGTTTAGTAATTATAGTTTTTCCGGCTCTATCTTCTTTATGTCCGGCAGCGATAGAATCTGAACATACTACAACCCCAGCTGAATATGGTTTTCCGTTGTCTTTATAACTAGATTTCCCTCCTTTTTTATGTAATAACTTTATGGTACTAATCTCTATATTCTTATCAATAGGTTTTAGCATATCATACATGGTAAGTGCTACCACAGATGCTCCGTGCATAGCTTCAACTTCTACACCTGTTTTATAGATAGTCTTTACTGTAATATCAATTATAATTTCCAGATTATTTATTGTATACTCAATGCTTGTGTATTCTATAGGCAATGGATGACAATCAGGAATAATGTCACTTGTTCTTTTTACAGCAAATAACCCAGCAGTTTTTGCCATTTCAAAAACATCTCCCTTAGGAATTTTTTTAGCCTTAATTGCGTCTATTGTTTTCGAACTTCCAACCTTAACAATTGCCTGAGCGACTGCTGTGCGTAATGTGTTATTTTTATGTGTTATATCAACCATCTATTCACTTTCTTTCTTATTAATTATATTTGAAATTCTTCTTAGATCAAAGCTGATTCACTTTCCAAATATGTGATTGATCTTCAAAAATTTCTTTTCCAAATACAGGAACTTCGCTTTTTATTTTTTCTACAAGAAATTCAATAGCCCGAAAAGCCACTTTTCTATGAGGAGAAGAAACAAATACAAAAAGGCATATTTCACCGGCTTTTACAATACCTAAACTATGATAAATATGCATACATGTAATTTCGAATTTATCGAAAGTTGTTTCTCGTATTTCATCAAATTTATCTTGTGCCATCTCTATATATGAGCTATATTCGATTGCTTGTACAACTTTATCTTCTATTTTATCAGCACGTACCTGACCTAAAAATATATCATGAGCCCCAATAGTTGTTTTGGTTTGGTGTTTTTCTATAGAATTGGCTATGAAAGATGGGGGAATAGGTCCTTCGATAAATACTTTTTTACTTTTTTTCATTATTTCTATGTTTTTTATCCTCCAGAGAAAGGAGGTAAGAGCGCTATTTCATTAGTTGAATCTAATAAAATAGAATCCGTTGATATTTTTCTATCAATTGCTACTTTAAAACTCAAAGATCCAAGTCCTTGATATTCGTTTTTTAGGATATTTTTTAATTCGATCAAACTACATTTTTCTTGAACAGAAAGTATTTCTTCTTTCTTTTGGGTAATTTCTGCAATCATTCCAAAATATAAAATTTTCAATTCCATCCTATAGCTTTTTTATATTCTTGAGGAGTATTTATATTTTTTAATAATGGAGTGACCTCTTTTGTTACGGGAAGCTCTTGTACGTTTATGTTAGAGAGTAATGTTAAAAGTTTTAATTGTTTATCCTCCATACTTTTAAGGAATGATTGTGTGATGGAGTTGTTGTAAATACCAATGAGAGGATTATTTGTATAATGTGTTATGTCAAAATTTTCTGAATGTTGTTTCAAAATATTTTTTAATAAAGAAGTAGTTATAAATGGAATATCACAGCTTAGGATGAAGTTTAGTTCTGTTTTAGAATGTAACAATCCGGTATAAATACCACCAATAGGACCACAATTAGGTATTTCATCCGGGATACAGGGATAACCAAATTCCTCATATTCTGATTTATTGGTACAAATAATTATTTGATCTGTTATTAAAGTTATTGCATCTAGAATATGTGAAATAAATGGACGATTCTTGTGATTAACGAATCCTTTTTCCTCTCCCATTCTCAGACTTTTTCCTCCTGCAAGAATAATTCCTGTAATGTTTGGAAGCTCATTCTTTTTCATAACTGATGTTCTTTCAATTGTTGATCCAAAAATTCCCAGCAGTTCGCATTTATTTTCTCGAATGAATGAATCATTTTCATTCCGTATTCTGTTATAACCGTACCACCACCACCATTACCACCAGTATTAGTAATTACGATAGGAAATTGAGCATTTTTATTCATAGAATCTACCAAATTCCAAGCTTTTTTATAAGACATGCCTAATGATTTAGCTGCTTTGGAAAGAGACCCCTCGCAGGCAATAGCTTTTAGGATTCTAATTCTACCTTCTCCCAGAAAAGCACCTTCCTTTCCTTCGATCCAGATTCTACTTTTTATGCGATACATTATTTTCGTTATTTCCAGAAAGATATAACGAAAATTTAATCGACTGCTATTTTTTTGAAATATTTGTGATTTTCAGGAAGCTATTATCTACACATAATTGGGCAGCAAAATTGTTTCTACAAAGCTTCCTTCTTCTATTTTGGATATTTCTTCTGGTATATATACCAATGCATTTGCAATAGCAAAAGTATGTAACATTGCAGAGCTTTGTCCTTCAAGTACCTCTACAGTCTGATCAGTTGCAATTGCCTTTAGAAATTGTGCGCGATCTCCTTTTTTTATGAAGGCTGTGGATATTTTTTTAAGACTTCTTTTTAAACCCGAATAAGAGATTCCCATCATTTTTTTTATGATTGGAACTACGTATATATAAAAACAAGTAAGTGAAGATGCAGGGTTTCCTGGTAAAGCAAAAATGAAGGTTTTGTTGTTTTTTCCAAAAAATAATGGCTTACCGGGTTTTTGTTTTACTTTATAAAACAGTTCTTCAGTGTGTAACTCTAAGAGTGCTTGTTTTACAAAATCGTAATCTCCAACAGATATTCCTCCGCTAATTAATACCAAATCGTTATTTTTAATTGCCAGGTCTATTATTTTTAATGTATTTTGATAATCATCCTGAACCAAATATTTGGTAACATTTTTTACTCGTAATTGCTCAAGAGCAGATTCTAGCTGAATAGAATTACTTTCATATATTTTTCCCTCTATTAATTCGTTACCTGGTTGTACCAGTTCATTTCCAGTTGTAATGATTGCTATTCGAGGAGGCGCATAAATAGTCACTTTGTTAATACCTAAACCAGCAATAAATCCGAGACCTGCAGGAGTTAATATTGTGTGTTTTTTTAAAGCGATCTCTCCTTTTTTAATTTGTTCACCAACAGGTCTAATGTTCTTGTCGTTAAAAGCTTTTTCCTGTAATATGATGTTATTTTCTGATTTGGATATTTTTTCCTGAATGACTACGGTATTTGCACTATCAGGAACTTTAGCACCTGTAAATATACGAACTCCTTGTCCGGGTTTTAGTTGATAATTTAGATTATCACCAGCTTTGACTTCTCCAATAATCTCATATGTATTTTCGTTATGTATGCTAAGTGCATAACCGTCCATTGCTGATTGACGAAATGGGGGCATATGAATAGGGGAGATAATATCCTTACTAAGTTGTAACCCATTGGATTCGCTTATCGCTACGGTTTTTAGAGTAGGAGTATAGGCTACAGAAGAAATTATGGATAAGGCCTGATTCACTGAAATCATAAACAATTATTTGTTCAAAAATATTGCTTTGTAGCGAAGAAACCTATAATTCCGAAATTCAATTTGGACTATAAAAATAGGCACGACTAATAAATTGCCGTGCCATCATATAAAACCTTACTTTTTATGATTGAATTAGCCTTTAAATACTATTTTTCTAAGTTTATATCCTTCAATTTTTATAAAATATGTCTTAGGGTCTACATAATTTTGAATATAATCATCCACAATACCGCTATCTAATAGTCTACCTGTTAATGTGTAAATACTATAACTTAGACCTTGTGGTACTTCTTTTATTTTTTTAAGAGTTTTTAGCCCTGTATTTTGCTGACATGCAGCATCTGCTAAAAATCGATTAATGAATGTGAATCTACCTTGTTTCTCTCCTTCTAAGGTAACAGTAGCTGTATCGTCGATATCGAGAACACCAGTACCAGTTATATCTCCAAGAATAATTAAACAGGCGTTTCTAACTTTAACACGTGCTCCTTGTTCCAAGTGTAAAAATTCTGTAATAAAAATTACACCTTCTTCCGTATTTTCATCTAAACCATCAATTATGGTATCTTCGGTTACAAACATTAATTTGCTTGTAATATCAATTTTCACATTTGCGTTTACTAATGTTGTGATAAGTAATGTTAATAAGAGTAATATTTTTTTCATAAGCTCAGTTTTAGGGTTTAACTGTCATTTTTAAGTAAGTTTTATCTTACTTTTTTAAGTATTTTATCGATGTAAAACACTTATTTGACGACAAGATACAATATTTTCACGTTAAAATCATATTTTTTTGCTATTAAAAGGTACTTTTGTTTGCGATGGTTTTTTAAAACCTCTCATTTGCCCCATAAACACTGGTATCTAGGAATATGTTAAATTTTTCATTTTTATTAACTAAATTCTAGCTTTGCTAACCTTTTCTTTTTTAGAATAGTAAATAAATGTATTTACAGATTCTTTTTTTCTTTTTCACATGAACCCAAAAAACAATTCAATTCAGGTTTCTGTAATTTCATATAAGAATTGGTATAAATTTTTATTGTTATTTCAGGAGTTATACGATTTATGGATAAGAAGTTCGTATAAAAAGTTTGAATTATTTTGTGCTAGATTAAGGCATAAAATTCAACAATAGCCACTTGTGCTGAGCTACGTCGAAGTATAGCTATTGTTGAATTTTATAACGCAGATATAGTGCAAAAGAAACGAACTATATGCGAAAGTTTTATGCGTAAATCGTATTAGTACTTGGTCTGATCTTTTACTAAGAGAGTTGGTTAATAATCTGATCAATGTTTTTTTATTCTTATTATATATCCGAAATTATAACATTTCTTCAGGCAACAGATGTATGATTAATATATAATCAAGTAGATTTTTTTGATTAGTTTCAATTTTAGGGTATTGGTTTGGACTTTTGTCTTTATTTTTTGTACTTTTGTCAAAATCAAAATATATTTTACCATGGGAGCAGTATCGCCATTAGATTTTGAGAGTTTCGAAAGTAAAGGTTTATTAAGATATCTTAATATAGATATTCCATTGCATAATGTCTATGATTTTATAGAATTATCTCGAAACGGAATAGATAAAAGGTCATTATTGCACCTTGCTAAAACAATAGATTTTGACCTTAGTGAATTAGCGCATGTATTACATTTATCAGAACGTACAATTCAGCGTTATGAATTAAACAAAAAATTAAGCACCGAAGCAAGCTCCAAAGCATTGCAATTAGCTAAGTTATATTCTAAAGGTGAAAATATTTTTGGAGATCTTAATAGATTTAAAAGTTGGATGGAGCATCCTAATATTGCTTTAGCAACAAAAAAACCAAAAGAATTACTAGATACTACGTTTGGATTTCAATTATTGAATGAAGAATTGGTACGTATTGAGCATGGAATTTTTGCATAATGCTGGTATATAGAATCGCCAAACAGAAGTATATAAGGGATCTTACTGGTATTGGAGCAAAAACCGTTGGAGGGAGATGGAACCCTAAAGGAATCGCTGTATTGTATACTAGTACTAATGCGGCTTTATCTGCTTTAGAAGTACTTGCACATATACCAGCTGCTTATTTCCCTAATGATATGGCAATGGCTTCTATCGAAGTGCCAGATGAATTAATTTCTTCTATTGACATAAAAGAATTGCCCAAAGATTGGAATAAAATTCCTCCTTCTACAGGAATTCAACATTTTGCAATGAATTGGATATCCGAAAACAAATACTTAGGGTTAAAAGTTCCAAGTATTATCATACCCAAAGAACAAAATCTTCTTGTTAACCCATTACACCCTAATTTTGATTTAGTAAAATTAGTGCAAGTCGAACCATTCGATTTTGATACAAGATTACTTAAGTAACATATTATATTGAGCCTAAAAAATGAATTTACCAAGGATCCGATATTATATTTTTTATGTATTGATTTAGAGTTTACTCAAATCTTTTTTCTGTTTTTATAAAAAAAACGCTTTTTAGAGGTAACAAATTCATTCCTTAAAACACTAATACATGAATGGATGTTTATGATTGTTTTTAAAATGGATAGATCAAAATACGATTGTTTTTTAAATAGGAAATTTCCCTTATTTTTTAAATATTCAAATAATGATCTAAAAGTTATAAAATATTTCATGATTAAAGTAATTAGATAGTAATGCCAGTTCTTATATAAGATTACCGTAATCTGAACCAAAAGAAACAATTTTGATCGGTAATTTTATTTGATAAATGGTATAAAAAAACCATATATTCTAACTATTTACTTACAGTTTAGGTCATCGCTTATGCAAGAGCAATGATTTAATTTGGGGAAATCCATAAAAGAGGATTGTATCCTTCTATGTGTTAATCTAGTTTAATTTTTATTTTTTTTAATTAAAACATTGTTTTTTATGAGTAAAATTACTTCGCAATTATGTATTGGGGTATTATTTTTACTAGCGTTTTGTTCTAATATATCTGCACAAGATATTTATTGGAGAAGCTCGACAAGTACTTATGCCAAAAATGGAGTTACAGATCAAAGTAAACATATAACCTTTGATATAAATCCTCAAAGAGTCGAAAACATTATAAAGGGTGTCCCTTATAGGTTTTCAAAGAATAATCAGAAGTATATAATGAGTTTTCCTGATGAAAACAGTAAAGCTATAAATTTTGTTGTGCAGAGAACAGAAGTTATGCACCCACAATTGTCAATTAAATATCCAGAAGTTCAGACATTTGTAGGGGTTTCAATCGAGAACCCCAATGAGATAATACGCTTTAGTTATTATCCGAAAAAAGGTTTAAGTGGAAATATCGTTCGACCAGGAAAAAGTACGTTAATCATTAAACCAACAAATAAAATATCTCATGTTTTATATGACTCCAAGAATGAGGATCTTATTTCAGATTTTGATTGTCAAATTGAAGATGCGGGTAAAAAAAGATTAGCACTAAATAAAGGATATACAATAAGAATGCTAATGATGCTAGTTTAAGAAGATACCGTTTAGCTTTATCGGTAAGTGGTGAGTATGCACAGTTTTTTTTAGATGGGACAGAAGTTGATGACGTAGAAAGGAAAGCTAAAGTAATGGCTGCAATGGTAACTTCTATAAATAGAGTAAATGGTATTTTCGAAAGAGATTTTGGAGTTACGATGCAAATCATTCCGGAAAATGATTCATTACTATTTTTAGATCCGGAAAGTGATCCTTATACTACAGGAAGTAGTCTCAATGATCAGTTACAAAATACTATAGATAATGACCTTACAATTGGAACTACTGCTTATGATGTAGGACATTTATTCCATTCAGAAAATGCAATATATGGAAATGCAGGTTGTATCGCCTGTGTTTGCACCGATGGGAAAAAAGGAAGTGCTTTTACCACACATAGTGACCCTAGTTCGGATCATTTTAATATGATTGTAGCACACGAATTTGGACATCAATTTGGAGGATATCATGTACAAAGTAGTTCTAATTGTAGAAGTGGTTTCAATAGTGAAGTAGAGCCGGGAAGTGGAAGTACCATTATGGGGTATGCGGGAATTTGTCCAACCAACGTTCAGAACGAGCCAGATGATTATTTCAATTATGTAGATATTCGGGATGTTGCTATATGGACAATCACAAACAGTAGTTGTGCCGAAATAATTGCAACAGGAAACTCGGTTCCGGTAGTAGATGCAGGTAATGATTATGTTATCCCTAAGTCCACTGCTTTTATTTTAGAAGGAACTGCAACAGATAGCGATGGGGATACTAATTTAACTTATTGCTGGGAACAGAACGATCCCGAAGACACATTTTCGTCTAGTGCTCCACAATCTAATTGGGTAAATGGACCATTGTTTAGGTCTAAATTGCCTGTTGATACCCCCATTAGATATATGCCTCAATTGGATGATGTTTTAATGGGGAATCTTACACCAACTTGGGAGGTAATACCTTCTGTAGCTAGAACAATGCAGTTCGAACTAACAGTAAGAGATAATATTCTAAATGGCGGGCAAACGAATACCGATAGTATGCAAATTACTGTAGATGCTAATGCAGGTCCATTTATAGTAACCTCGCAAAGTACAGTAGAGACATGGAATGTAGGCGATCAGGTTACTGTTAATTGGGATGTGGCGAATACAGATCGAGCTCCTGTAAATACAGATACAGTTGATATTTTACTTTCTATAGATGGAGGGTATACTTATCCTTATATTTTGCAGGATGATACAGAAAATGATGGATCACAAACTTTTTCTTTACCAAATGTAGATAGTTCTACTTCTGCCAGAATTATGATAAGAGCTTCGAATAGTATATTCTTTGCGGTTAATGCTATTAATTTTACAGTTCAGGCTTCGGAGTTTGTAATTACTACTTCTGATTTTTCTCAGGATGTATGTCAATCGGTTGATGGAGTTTATGATTTAGAATATTTGACATTTTTAGATTTTAATGAAGAAGTTACTTTTTCTGTAGAAAATCTACCAATAGGGGCACAGGCAACTTTTAATCCACCTATAATAAATGGAAGTCAATTACAAGGAACACCGATAGTGTTTACAATTACTGATACAGAAAATATTGTAGTTGGGTCTTATAACTTTTTAATAAAAGGTATTTCTAATTCTGGAGTAGAAAAGGTTATTGAAGCGACGTTAGAAGTGTACGAAAACACAATTATACCTACGACATTAGAAACTCCTCTAGACAATGAAATCGGTTTTGATATTGAATTACCTTTTGTTTGGTCTGCAGACATAAATACGAAGAATTATGAAATCGAAATTGCCACTACTACTAATTTTTCCACAATTATAGAATCGTCAATAATTTCAGAAAATAACTATATAGCACAGAATTTAAATTATGATACAGAGTATTATTGGAGAGTAAGAAATATAAATTCTTGTGGAGTTGGCGAATTTTCTCAGGTGTTTTCTTTTACTACAAAATGTTCGACACCAGAAAATTTTAAATCTGTTTCTGCAGGACCTACATATATAGGTTTGGAGTGGTTGGATGAAAATTCTTCAGCCTGGGAAATAGAATATGGTACTATAGGATTTGAAATAGGTACAGGTACAAGAGTATCTGCAGATACACAGTCTTATGAAGTAACAGAATTAAATTCATTGATTAGCTATGATTTTTATCTAAGATCTACTTGTACAGTTGGAGGAACAGGAATCTTTATTGGTCCAATTACTGTGTCGACAACTGGCGATTTCTGTGCGGGAGATCATTTTTACGACCCGGGAGGAGTTGATGGAGATTACCCTCTTAATGAAATTTCTACAACAGTTATTAGCCCTAGTATATCTGGAGAAAGAGTAAGGGTAGTTTTCAATTCTTTTAATGTAGAAAGCGGTTGGGACTTTTTGAAGATATATGATGGCCCAGATGATACATATCCTAGATTACACGAAGGATCTGGATATACAGGGACAGTTAACCCTGGGACATTTATAGCTTCTGATGCTTCTGGAAGTTTAACATTTGTATTTTACTCAGATTCTATAATATCTGCTCCCGGATGGGATGCTACCGTTATTTGTGAACCATTTCCTAATTGTAATAAACCAACGGAGTTTGTTCTGAATAATGTAGATGATACTTCTGTAACATTAAGTTGGTTATCAGATGATCAAGCCTCTTCCTGGAATTTAGAATATGGATATTCAGGGTTTGATGAAGGATCAGGAACCGTCGTGACTAGTAATGATCTTTTCTATACCATACCTAATTTAGAACCAAAAACTTTATACGATGTGTATATAAGAGGTAATTGTGTAATTGGAGGTGTTAGTGATTTGGTAGGTCCTATAACTTTTGAAACCTTATGTTCAGTTACACAAGCACCATTTATAGAAAGTTTTGAAGCGTTTAATATACCAGAATGTTGGTCTACTGCTAATTCTTGGAATTATAATCTTAATGCAAGCTATGATGCTTCTCAAGCCGGAGATCGCAATATCTCTAGGAATACAAATTATGCTTGGGTAGATGGTTCGTATCCAAATGGAGAAAATCAAGTATCAGTATTAAGTACTCCATTAATTGACATCTCGACATTAACAGAGCCTTCAATTCAGTTTTCTGTATTTAGTAAAAACACCATTGATAATACGTACAATACATTAATGGTAGAGTTTTATGATGGAGTAAATTGGAATATAATTTTACAAATTCAGGAGAATACGGCAGGATGGAGAGATGTTGTAATAGATTTAGAAGCTTACACGATCAGTGGATCGATACAAGTACGATTTACTGTAACAAAAAATAGCCCAGGTAATTCCGAGTATAATGATATTCTTATAGATGAAATAAAAGTCGATGAGATGCCTTCGTGCCTTAATCCATATCAATTAGAAGTTTCTAATATTAAGGGAAGGTCCGCAACGATATCTTGGATAGTATCGGGAGATGAATCGAACTGGGAACTACAATATGGTCCACAAGGTTTTACACCATCAACAGCAATAAATGAAATTGTTACTGAGAATCCATATGAGATTTCAGAATTACAACCCACAACAAATTACGAAGTGTACTTAAGATCTGTTTGTGGAATAGGGGATAATGGTGATTTTATTGGGCCATTAAGATTTACGACGGATTGCGATCCTTTTGATGTACCTTTTATAGAAAATTTCACAGAATATAGTAGACCACAATGTTGGCAAGAAGAAGGTACTGCTAATTGGGCATATAGTACATACTATGACGGTAATTTAAATATAGAAATCCCTGATAGAACAATTGGAGTATCCACAAAATATACTTGGAAATATAATAACGGTTCACAAAACCCTTCATACCTTCTTACTCCATACATAGATATCACATCGTTAACAGTTCCTTCAGTTCAGTTTTCTATATATAGTAATGAAACCGTAAATGATTATTATGGAACATTAATTGTAGAATTTTTTGATGGAGCGGATTGGAATACGTTATTAACTTTTTCTGAAGCAACCCAAGGATGGAAAGATTATTATTTTGATATATCTTCCTATACAATAACTGATGATATAAAAGTAAGGTTTGGTATTACGGAGAATGTAAATTCTGGCTATAATTATATTCTTATAGACGATGTTAAAGTGGAGGAATTACCTACTTGTTTTTCTCCTAACGGCTTATCATTTTCCAATGTAACAAATGATTCAGTGGAGGTATCTTGGGAGACATTAGGAATAGCATCTTCTTGGGAATTACATTATGGTCCTTATGGTTTTGCACCTGGAACCGAATCCGTAATAGTAGCAGATACCAATACTAATTTTACGATTCCAGATCTTATAGGGAATACTAGATATCAAATGTATATAAGATCTGATTGTGGAGCTGGAGATTATAGTAATTATGTAGGCCCTATTACATTTACTACAGAGTGTGATCCGTATGAAGCTCCTTTTATAGAAACTTTTATAGCTTCTGCAAGACCGCTATGTTGGGAAGAAGAAGGGAATTCAACTTGGAGGTATGGAACGTACTATGATAGTAATATTAGTATGGAGATTCCTGATAGAACTGTTGGAGGGCAAACGAATTATATGTGGAATAATAACTCGTATACACAAACGCCTTCATATATAATGACTCCTGCTATAGATGTATCTTCTTTAGCGAATCCATCGGTTCAATTTTCTTTGTATAGTAATCAGGCTGTAAATGATTATTATAGCACAATGGTTGTGGAGTTTTTTGATGGAGTAAATTGGAATACATTATTAACTTTTGAAGAAGCTACCAACGGATGGAAGGAGTACTACTATGATATTTCATCCTACACCATTACTGGAGATATAAAAGTAAGGTTTGGTATTACGGAAAATGCATATTCTGGATATAATTATATTTTAATAGATGATGTTACAGTAGAAGAGTTACCAACTTGCTTTACGCCTGATGATGTTTCTGTTTCGGATATAGACACAATATCTGCAACTATACATTGGACACCAATAGGAGATGAATCTATGTGGGATATAGAATATGGTATCTCTGGTTTTACTCCAGGTTTTGGAACAATAATAACGGTTACAGAGGCGACACCTGGCCTAAATAATTTATTGAGTGGTGAATTTTATGACGTATATGTTAGAGCTAATTGTGGTACTGATGATGTGAGTCGTTGGACAAATAAAGTAACATTCAAAACAACAACTGATTATTGTGCCGGAGCTCATTTTTATGATTCCGGTGGAGCGAAAGGTAATTATTCAAATGGAGAAAATGAAACCACAGTGATTAGTCCAGATGTCATAGGAGATCGAGTACGTGTGATTTTTGATTCCTTTAGGTTAGAAGGTGGTTGGGATTATCTTAGAGTCTATGATGGACCGGATATATCTGTTCCATTGATTGGTAGTTATAGTGGTAATTCTTCACCTGGAGAGATTGTTTCATCTCATGAAACAGGAACACTAACTTTTGTATTTACTTCTGATAGTAGTGTTGTATATGCAGGTTGGGATGCCAGAGTTATTTGTGAACCTATGCCTAATTGTGATGCACCAGAATCCATTGTATTTACAAATATTCTTTCGAATAGAGCAGAAGTTGCCTGGATGGCAGTTGGTAGTGATATCAGTTGGGAAGTTGAATATGGGCTTGCTGGATTTGATGTAGAATCAGGTACAGTTATAAATACAAATACGAATCTTGTTAGTATCGAAAACTTATCTCCTAATACCACCTATGATGTATATATAAAAACAGTTTGTAACGAAGGTGGGTTTAGTGAGCAAGTAGGACCATATCAATTTAGTACTATACCAATTTGTGATCCAATACCTAGTGACCCATTTGAGTACGTACAAAATGGAAGCTTTGAGTGTGGAGATTTTACTTCCTGGACATCTACAGGGCCTGGTTCTGATATGCAGTGTAGAATGAATTTTACGGTTTTGGAAGATGCATCAACAACTTGTTTGGGGTCTGACGGGGTACTACCTTCTAATGGAAACTTTGCAGCGTTTACATCTTTTGAAGGTATGGCTGGGGATGAATTTATTTTAGAACAAGTAATTAGGCTTCCAGAGTTTAGAAATGATATAACCAATGCTTGGATTACACTAAATCTTACCATTGATTATGTTATAGATATGGGAACACCAACAGCAGAAAGGGAATTAATTCTTTCTCTATTAGATGAATCTAGAAATGTAATTGATACTTCAGTATTATATTCATTCGGAATAAATCAAAGTTCTGGTGCAACTGGTACTGATTTTTATAGAGATGTTACTTATTTGATTGAAAATTATCCTAATGAAAATATCATACTTCAAATTAAGGCATTTATACCTGATGATTATACAGGTGCTGCATCCGCTATGGTAGATAATGTATCATTTAAGATAGAACCATCATTATCAAATCAAGATGAGGAATTAATGAATAATGAAATGTTTATTACACCGAACCCAAACAATGGAAGTTTTGTGTTAGGTTATAAAGGGCAAGATGTACTTAAGGAAATTTTGATTTTTGATGTAGTAGGAAATCTGATAGTTAAAGAAGACCTAACAAGTTTTACGGAACAAAAACAAATAACATTGACAAATGCCCAAGCTGGAATGTATTTTGCAAAAATTGTATCTGGTAATGGAACGGTTATAAATAAAAAAATTATTGTAGAGTAAACAATAATATCATATATATATGTAAAAGTAAAAACCTACAGAGTTCTAGCTCTGTAGGTTTTTTATTAATTTTCTTTTATTTCATTTAGTAATAAAAAAGCATCATTCACATATTCTTTTTCTAAGAATAAAGTGAAATAATTGGAAGTCGAAATTATTTCAAAAATGGGAATACCTTCATATGCCAAAAGTTTAAAAATATAAAAATATAAACCAATAGTTTTTGAACTATCATTAGGCAACGCAATCGACATCGATGATAAATTGTCTGTAACAGAAATACAAGTTTCATCCTTAAAATGATTTTCTACAACATCTTTTAGTGATGAAGAAACCAAAATATTACTTTCTTGAAAATTGCTCGAATAGGTAAAATATGTCTTCGTTTTATCCTTTACAGAATTCAATAAATTCGATTGACTGGTAAGGATGGTATTAGAGTTTAAAAAAGTGTATTCAGTAATTCCTGATCTTACAACTATATCTCCTAAATTGCCTAGATTTTCGGAATGTTTAATACGCTTGGGATGATATCTGCGCAACGCCATAACAATGGAACCAGCTTTTACAGGTTTACGCATTTCTTTTTCTACCAGAGGTAAAATATCTGTAGCTAAAGAACTAAAGTTAATAATATCTCTAGATAATGCATCTTCTAAAAATGGTTGATGACGCAGTATGTTATGAACGCAATCAGTAATGGTTTTCATTTAGTTATATATTTAACATTCTGTACAAATATATGTAATTTATACCAAAATATTTATTCTTTATACTTTATTGCCTAATTATGCACCATCGAAAGTAAATTCGATAGATGTCATGACAATTATGTCAATACTAATTAAACCCAAAACCACAAACTTTTTGACTTTTCTTTTCGAACTATATGCAGTATAAGTTTTACAAAATAATTTGTTTGAAAGTTTGGATTTAATCAAAAAAATAGATGAAAGTTTTAAAATTTGGAGGCACCTCTGTAGGATCAGTTGAGAATTTACACAAAGTAAAAGATATTCTTATTAATGATCAGGATAAGAAAATAGTTGTTTGCTCAGCAATGTCTGGAGTAACAGATCAACTGGTAAAGTTACAAGAGTTTATAAAATTAAAAGAAGAAGAGGCAATTACTAAAAACTTGCATAAATTAGAAAGCAAGCATAATGATGTTATAGATGCTCTAATTGATGATCAAGCCAAAAGAGTAGAACTTAAGGAAGGTATTTCTTCAATAATCACAAAAATAACAGAGCTATCGAATAAAAGTTACACAGAAAGTATAGGTGCAGAAATTGTAACTTATGGAGAAACATTGTTGACATATGTTTTTTCTAATTTTTTAACTTCAATAGGAGTAGGAAATACATTATTGAATGCAAAAGAGTTTATGTATGTAGATAATGTTGATAATCCAAATATATCAAAAGTATCCGCGAGGTTAGGAGAGATTATCAAAAGTAGTAATGATTCCAATATATATATAACACAAGGATTTGTATGTAAGGATCACTTACAAGCTATAAGCACTCTTAAACGTGGAGGAAGTGATTATACCGCTACTATTATTGGAGCTGCTGTAGAAGCGAATGAAGTTCAAATATGGACTGATATTGATGGATTACATAATAATGATCCCAGATATGTAGATGGAACAAATCCTATTGCACATCTTACATACAACGAAGCTGCCGAATTAGCGTATTTTGGAGCAAAAATATTGCACCCACAAACTGTATCTCCGGTAGTACATAAGAATATACCAGTATTGCTTAAGAATACATTCGATCCTGAAGCTTCAGGGACGGTAATTTCAAGTAAGATTCATAGCAAAGGATTAAAAGCAATTTCTGCTAAAGATAATATTACTGTTATTAAGATTAAATCTAATAGGATGTTAATGGCACACGGATATTTAAGAAAGATTTTTGAAGTCTTTGATAATTATAAGACTTCCATTGATATGATTACCACTTCAGAAATTGCTATCTCATTAACAATTGATGATACAACATTTATAGATGAAATTCTAAAAGAAATAGAGGGTTTCGCTGAGGTAACAGTGGAATATAAGCACAGTATTATTTGTGTCGTAGGAGAATCTGTGATAAATGATAAAAACTCGCATAGGCTTTTTGAAATTTTAAATTATATACCCGTAAGGATGATTTCTTATGGAGGAAGTAATAACAATATTTCGATTTTAGTAGAAACTAAAGATAAAATAGAAACGCTTAAATTTTTAAATGAGAAACTGTTTCTTTCTCATCAGGAAGCAGCTGTATAATTTGATGAGAAAAGTAAGGGGAAAGCTTACACATATTTAGTTATGTTAGCCGCATATTATTATTAGAATTAGCTTAAACCTACTTTATTAAAATTGTTGTTTGTAAAATCCCGGCCTTTTAAGGCTGGGATTTTTTTAGTTATCACCACTAGTATTCATAAGTAAATATTAAAATTATTGTTGAAATCTGATTTAAATTTTTAATATGTTAATAGTCAAGATTTTTTAAGGTTCGTGTGATGCAAAAAAGATAATTTCATTTGAGAAATGTTATGATATAGAAAATTCGTTGATTATTAGTTTAGTTTTTTTAGACAATTGTTGTACTGATATTTTTAAAACATTGCTTATCAGTTGATATAGATCAAATCAAAGTAGAGCAATACTTGAAGAACATAAATATTTAATGCTTTTTAGAGTAGATAATATCCCTTATTTAACATTATTTTTTACATTTAAAGAAAATAAAGAATATGCTCATTAAAGTCTTTGGAAGTGCTGTTTTTGGTGTTGAGGCTACAACTATTACTGTAGAAGTTAATATTGATAAAGGAATTGGATATCATTTGGTAGGGTTACCCGATAATGCAATCAAAGAAAGTAGTTATCGTATAGCAGCTGCATTACAAAATAATGGGTATAAATTACCGGGTAAAAAGATAACGATAAACATGGCACCTGCAGATTTAAGAAAAGAAGGATCTGCTTACGACCTGACTTTAGCACTAGGGATATTAGCTGCAAGTTCTCAAATAAAGGGAGAAAATATATCTGATTATTTGATTATGGGAGAACTTTCTCTGGATGGAGGTCTGCAGCCTATAAAAGGAGCATTACCAATAGCTATCAAGGCAAGGGAAGAAGGGTATAAAGGATTTATTCTTCCTATACAAAATGCCAAAGAAGCCGCAATTGTAGATAACCTGGAAGTGTATGGAGTTGATAACATTAAAGAGGTCATTGATTTTTTTGATGGCTCTGGACAATTAGAACAAACAATTGTAGATACTCGAGAAGAGTTTTATAAAGAACTTGATAATCCCGAATTTGATTTTGCAGATGTAAAAGGGCAGGAGAGTATAAAGCGATGCATGGAGATCGCAGCAGCAGGAGGACATAATATAATATTAGTTGGCCCTCCGGGAAGTGGAAAAACTATGATTAGTAAACGATTACCAAGTATCCTTCCTCCAATGTCGCTGCAAGAAGCTTTAGAAACAACAAAAATCCATAGCGTTGTTGGTAGAATCAAAGAGAATGTAGGGTTAATGGCACAACGCCCGTTTAGAAGTCCACACCATACTATAAGTGATGTCGCTTTAGTAGGAGGAGGAGCATATCCCCAGCCAGGAGAGATATCACTGTCACATAACGGAGTCCTGTTTCTTGATGAACTTCCGGAATTTAAGCGTAGTGTATTAGAAGTAATGCGTCAACCGTTAGAAGATCGGGAAGTAACTATTTCCAGAGCGAAATTTACGGTTACCTACCCTTCTAGTTTTATGTTAGTGGCTAGTATGAATCCAAGTCCAGGAGGATATTTTAATGACCCGGATGCTCCTGTAACTTCATCACCAGCAGAAATGCAACGCTATCTGAGTAAAATATCGGGTCCATTATTAGATCGAATTGATATTCATATAGAAGTAACACCAGTACCTTTTGATAAGTTAAGTGAAGAAAGAAGAGGAGAATCGAGTGTTGAGATTAGAAAGCGTGTTATCAAAGCGAGGGATATTCAAACTAATAGATTTTCGGAATTAAAAAACATACACTATAATGCCCAAATGGGAGTAAAACAAATCCGTAAATATTGCGAATTAGATACAGCTTCAAAAGAGTTATTAAAAACCGCAATGGAGCGATTAAACCTTTCTGCACGGGCATACGATCGTATTCTAAAAGTTTCCCGAACTATTGCCGATTTAGAAGGATCCGAATCTATACAAGGAGATCATATTTCTGAGGCAATTCAATATAGAAGCTTAGACCGTGATGGTTGGTTGGGGTAGTCAAAAGAAATATAATCCTACTAATTTTAAAAGTAAAATTCAGAAGTACTCAGCTTTTTTATGCGGAGTAGTTATCACTTCTAAAATATTGAAATAGTATAAAATAGATAAATTAAGATGTTAACCTTTTAACTAGAATCAGTACAAAAGGGTGAATAAATCATCTTTAAATATCTAAAACTATGAAATCATTTTTTTTTAAATCAATATTTTTACTATTGATACTTATGCTATCAATGTCGAATGAAATGATCGGACAATGTACTATTGGGCAACCTAACATTTCCGTTCAGGCAATAGCTTTTTCTAATATTACAGTTGTAGAAGGTACATCGACAACTTTAACTTCTCCTGTTTTGGGAACAACATATCAATGGACGTTTAATGGTATGAATATCAGTGGGGCAACTTCTTCGACATTGGTTATAAGTAACTTTAGTAGCTCTGAAGCTGGAGATTACAATGTCATTGTGGACAGTGTTCCTCTCCTCAATTCAGTGACACTAAGTATTTTTTCAACAAGTATCAGTGATTATGATCGTGACCGCCAGGCTTTAGTAGATTTTTATACTAATACTAATGGCTCTTCTTGGATAAATAATGCTAACTGGTTAACGGGACCAATGGAAACATGGGAAGGAGTTAAAGTAGAAAACTGTAGAGTAACGGAACTTCGCTTATCTGGTAATAATATATTAGGTGTAATTCCTTCTTCTTTTCAGAATCTTACAGAATTAAAGAGATTGAGTTTGCGAGATAATGATATCTCTGGAGTTTTAGATATCAGTTCTATGCTATCACTACTTACACTACACGCATCGAATAATAATTTAACGGATATAAAATTCGGCAGGAACGATTTATTGCAGCGAGTACATATCCAAAACAACCCTTTTACACCCGGTAAAACAATAGATATTTCTAGAATGACTCAGTTGATTGATTTTAGAGCCTCAAGTTTAGGTCTTGCAAATGTGATTACTTCGGGTACTTACAATAACCTTCTATATTACATCATCAGAGATAATCATATTTCTGGAACATTGGATATCTCAGGAATGCCTAATCTGAATTTATGCTATGCTCATAACAATCAATTTACTGATTTTAATCTAGGTACGAATAGTGAGTTACGACGTTTTTATTTCTATAACAATCCAGTTACTCCTGGGAGAACAATGGATATTTCCAGTATGAGAAAACTATTGGACTTTAGAGTGCAAGGATTAGGATTGAATCGATTAATAATGTCAGGGACATACGATGATATGTTATATTTTATTATAAGAGATAATCAAATTTCTGGAACATTGGATATTTCAGGAATGCCTAATCTGGATTTATGTTACGCTCATAATAATCAATTCACTGATTTCAATCTAGGTGTGAATAGTGAATTAAGGCGTTTTTATTTCTATAATAATCCTATTACTTCTGGAAGAACAATGGATATTTCCGGCATGAGAAAACTATTGGATTTTAGAGTACAAGGATTAGGATTGAGCCGGCTAATAATGTCGGGGACCTATGATGATATGCTATATTTTATTATTAAAGATAATCAGATAGGAGGGACACTTGATCTTTCTATGATGTCCAAGATTGTTTTATGTAATGCAGAAAATAATTTCTTTGATGGTTTGATATTACCTTTTAATGCAATTGGATCTGGGAGAACATTAAATCATTTACATGTTAGAAATAATAATTTACATTTTGATGATCTATTACCTTATAGTAGTTTGATAGGCTCTATTAGTTTTTCGTATAATCCACAACGTAATGTGCCTACAATAGTATCTGGAAATACAGTTTCTGTAAATGTGGGAGGAGGAATAGATTATATATGGAACCCTTCTGGACCAAATGCGTCATCGTTTACAGTTACAGCGACCGATACATACTCTTGCGAAATCAGGAACCCAGCTATTCCAAGATTGGTAATTTATAGTGATCCCGCAGTTGTATCTGTAGCGCCCAAAACCGTACTAAATAATAGTAATTCCTTAACTAAAGATATAGATATTGTAGATCATATAAAGGCTTACCCTAACCCTATAAAAAGAGGTTCGCTAATCTATATGGATGTAATGCTAAACGATTCAAAATCAATTCACTTTGTTATATATGCATTGAATGGCCAGAAAGTAAAAGAATTTAAGCATCAAGGAAAAGTAGGGCATAACACTATTCAATTGAGTTCTGAAGGATTATCTGCCGGACAATATATCATGACTTCAAATGATGGATTAGAGAAAGTATCTAGAAAAATTATTGTGCAATGAGATGTTTATTCGCCAGGTTTATGCTAGATTAAGTATACCTCTTATGAAAGCAAGTCAGAAGTAGATTTTAATGATTTAGAAATTATAGAACTCGTAAGTTTGTAATACTCTTTACATCCTCCAACTTCTCTTTTCCAAAAGAGAGAATTGGAGGATGAATATTTTAAAACCTGAATTGTATTAAATTATAATTATAAGCGGCATAATCATAATTAGGAGTAAAATATAAAGCTATTAATTCATAGTGTATATAAAAGTATAAGTAGCGCTCAGGTGGTTTTTATTAATTTTTTCGGAACATTTCTAACTAAAAAATACGACAAAACAGTAGCTAAGAATTTAGAAACCGATTAGCGGGTATATCCGTTGAGTGCCAAGACACAGATGATCAATGAGTATATTAATAATTCAAGTTATTTGAATGCCTTCCTTTTTCAGGAAGGTATTTTTTTATCATACAATTCGAAAAATAATTACTGTTAAAACACTGTGGTAAAAACAGTGTTTCACCCCTTTATTTTGATCGGATATAGCATTAAATTTAGAATAATAAAGTATAACTATTAGATCATGAAGAAAACATCGTATCAAAAGGAGTTGATGATAAAAAATACGCAGCGAAGAGGCAGTTTAGGAAATAATAAAAGAGATGTTTTAAAAATTCAATCTTGGCTTACTTTGTTTTCTAAATGGAATTCTGGTAGTGGTACTGCTACGGGAATTGATGGAGATTTTGGACCGGCAACAGAAAGAGCGGTTAAGAATTTTCAAAAGCATAATGGTGTTCCAGAAACCGGAATTGTTGATCAATCTCTTTTTGGTGTATTATGTGCAAATATGAAAGCAGCTTTCGAAAAATCATTGTCAAATAATAATCTGAGAAATTTGGTAGTAGAAGTAGCAGAAAACCACCTAAAAAATCATCCATTGGAACTATCTATTAAAGGAGAATCTAATAGCGGGCCTTGGGTTCGGAGTTATATGGATGGAAAAGATGGAGCCATTTGGTATTGGTGTATGGGTTTTGTTCAGGCGGTAATTGATCAAGCAGCTAGTACTGTAGGGAAAGATTTTAGAAAACTCATGCCATTAACTTATAGTTGTGATACGGTAGGAACAACAGGTTTAGAGAAAAGAATATTAATCCGATATCAAAAAATTAGAGAAAATACTTCAGTAATAAAACCAGGAGATATTTTTTTAATTCAGAAATCTAAAATGGACTGGACTCACACGGGTATCATTGTTTCGATAGATGGAGATATCATAGAAACGATAGAAGGGAATACTAATTTTCAAGGATCAAGAAACGGTATTGCGGTTATGAAAAGAGTACGGAATCTTAAGAAATCTAAAATAGATGTATTTTCTATAGCACCTTTGGTATGAAGTATTTTTGTATTTCAATTGTGTAAAAAAGAGCATTCTGATAGTGATTGGAAAAGTTTGAAGAACTTTTTTAAGTATAATTTCTTAAAAAAAGACGACTTATAAACTATTTATCTATGTTATTAACAAATAGATAGATCTACTTTATAAAATCGATATTTTTAGAATACCCTATACAAAGGATTATTTTAAATATTGATTATGAATCGAATACTTATCTTACTATCATTAGTTCTTTTTATTGCTTGCCAAAAACATACACAAACAAGTGAAAAACCACCAGAACAGACAAAATCCAGGGAGTTAGTAACATATCCTAATCCAATTGAAAAACCACTGAGTTTATCCGAGGAACAAGTCAATAATCTGATAGAACTACCACTTGCTTGTATCCAGACAGAGTATCCTAATAAACTGGGGCAAACATTAGGAGGTAGGGAAAATATAGGAGAGCCTCATGAGTTACATCCTGCTTTTTATGGGTGTTTTGATTGGCATTCTTCAGTTCACGGTCATTGGTCTTTGATAAAATTATTAAAAACATTTCCGAGATTGGAAAAAGAAAAAGAGGCGAGAGATAAGTTATTCCATACCATTACTAAAGAAAACATAGAAAAAGAGGTTGCCTATTTTATGGGAAAACATAACACGTCTTATGAGCGAACCTATGGTTGGGCTTGGTTATTAAAATTAGCAGAAGAGCTACATACCTGGGATAGCCCTTTTGCAAAAACACTAGAACGCAACTTACAGCCATTAACGGATCTTATAGTACAGCGCTACATCGAATTCTTGCCAAAACTAAAATATCCGATACGAGTAGGAGAGCATACCAATACTGCTTTTGGGTTATCTTTTGCTTGGGATTATGCAAAAACTGTTGGGAATACTCAATTAACAGAGGTCATAAGAAAGAGAGCAAAAGAATTTTATAAGCAAGACAAAGGATGCCCAATTCAATGGGAGCCTAGTGGTTATGATTTTTTATCGCCATGTTTTGAAGAAATCGATATAATGCGTAGAGTGTTATCCAAAGAAGAATTTGATAGGTGGATTATTGATTTTATGCCTCAGCTTTTGGATAAAGAATTTTCAATAGCAGTAGGAGAAGTATCTGATCGCACAGATGGAAAATTGGTACATCTCGATGGTTTAAATTTTAGTCGTGCTTGGGTATTATATGGATTAGCGAATCAATATCCAGAATTTGAGCATCTTGTTCACGTTGCAAATAAACATGTGAAATATTCGCTACCTAATTTGGTGGGAGACAGTTATGAAGGAGGGCATTGGCTAGGTTCTTTTGCTATTTATGCTTTGGATAACGATTCTGCGAAATGAAGAAGCTTTTCAATATAGGTCCAGGAACTCTTGTAACCGCTGCATTTATTGGTCCAGGAACCGTTACAGTATGCATATTAGCAGGAGTGAAGTTCGGATATACGTTGCTCTGGGCAATGGTATTATCGATTATCGCTTGTGTCGTATTACAGGAAATGGCCGCAAGATTAGGAGTGGTCACTCAGAACGGATTAAGTGAAGTGCTAAAATCTCAATTCGATAATAAGCTAATTCGTTGGTTTTTGATATTTATCATTTTATCAGCCATTTTTATTGGAAATGCAGCCTATGAAGCAGGTAATATTAGCGGAGGTGTGTTAGGGTTGTCTACAATCATTGAGCCTAAATTGATTCCAATAGGAGGGTTGTCCATTAACTATTTTAGTATTCTTATTGGAGTAATCGCTTTTGTACTATTGTATATTGGAAATTATAAAATATTAGAGCGTAGTTTAATTGTCCTAGTGCTGGTAATGAGTGCAGCATTTATAATCACAGCAATTAGTACCAAACCCGATCTTTCATTATTGTTTACAGGATTTGTCCCTGATTTTTCTTCAGAGAAATTACTTACTATTATAGGATTAGTAGGCACTACTGTGGTGCCTTACAATCTATTTCTACATGCATCTATAGTCAGTGAAAAATGGAAATCACCTAATGACTTATCCTTAGCCAGAAAAGATACGATTATAGCAATTGTGTTAGGTGGATTAGTATCAATGGCTATTATAATCTCTGGAGCGGCAATACAGCAGGCAGAAATCAATAATGCGGCAGATTTGGCTAAGAGTTTAGAGCCCGTGTTTGGATCTCTGGCAAAATATGTCTTGTCAATAGGGCTATTTTCTGCAGGGATTACTTCTGCCATTACAGCTCCTTTGGCTGCCGCTTATGTTGTAAAAGGTTGTTTAGGTTGGAAAGGAACATTAAAGAGTAAACAATTTAGAGCAGTTTGGATGTTTATACTTATTCTCGGAGTTGTGTTCTCATCTTTAGGTATCAAATCCATTGAAATTATTCAGTTTGCTCAGATCACAAATGGCATGTTATTACCCATTATAGCAGGGTTCCTTTTGTGGGTCATGAATCAAAAGAAAATTCTGGGTGCTTTCACAAACTCATGGAAACAAAATATTTGGGGAATATTCATTCTTTTTGTTGCAATATTTTTAGGTTATATTGGAATATGGAAAGTTATTGATAAAATGTAGGAAAAAACTTTATTAAATGTAGGTGTTTTGAGAAAGGTAATGTTAAATTCAGACGTAGGAGAAGAGGCAGGATTTGATGATCAGATTATGAAATATATATCTTGGTGTAATATTGCGTGTGGTGCCCATGCAGGAGGTGACGTAATAATTCAAAAAACTATCGATCTAGCACAAGCACATGATGTTAAAATTGGAGCGCATCCTTCATACCCTGATCGCGAAAATTTTGGAAGAAAGCCAATGTCTTTGAAATATGAAGATTTGGTTTCTGTGCTCACTGATCAGATAGCAATAGTGAAAAAGTATGCAGATCAAAGTGGTGTAAAATTACATCATGTAAAACCACATGGTGCCTTATATAACGAAGCGATTAAAAATGATGAGGTAGCGAGTGCAATAATCCAATCTGTAAAAAATGTCGATAAAAGTTTAGTTATAATATCTACTAAAGAGTCATCGTTTTCTTATCTTTGCGAAGGTGAAATTGGGATTAAATACGAGGTTTTTGCTGATCGTAACTATGCTAAAGACTTGTCACTTGTTCCACGTTCTGAAAAAAAAGCTGTACTGTTTGATCCTGAAAAAATATTAGATCATGTTTTTAGGATGATTTCTGAAGGAAAAGTTAAGACCATAGAAGGAGAGGAGCGTTCAGTTTTTTTTGACACGATTTGTGTGCATGGAGATAATCCAAAATCTGTTCAGATATTGGAGTATATATATAAGGAGTTGTCTGATTTAAATTTTTTGCTAAAATGAGTAAAAAGGATATTCGATTTCAGTACATACGTTACTCCGAAAATACAATTTTAGTTAAAGGATTGACGACAATTGATGATTTTCTTCATAAGGAGCTATTATTTTATAAAAACAAAATTGAAAATCATTACAATAAAGTAATTGTTGAGGTAATCTTATCTTTTAATTGGTTATTAGTTATTTATGTGTCAGCTATAGAGAATTTCTATAGTGAGGTTTTGCAGCTTAAATCACTAGCTCGGAAGGGTGGTAAGCTAGATGATCACGAAAATCGCCTGTGGAAAATACCTGTTTGTTACTCATCAAAACTTACTCCAGAATTAACATACTTTGCTGAGATGAAATCCCTGTCGGTAGAAGAAATAATTAAAGCACATACTACTCCATTGTATACCGTTTTTTTTATTGGTTTTTTACCTGGGTTTGTATATCTAGGTGGATTGAATAAAGAATTAGTGACTCCTCGGAAATCAACACCGAGCCCAAAAATTGAAAAAGGCACTGTAGCAATTGGTGGAAGCCAAACCGGTGTGTATCCATGTGATAGCCCAGGAGGATGGTATGGAATTGGGAAAACCCCAGTCAACTTTTTTGATGTTACAGTTTCAAAACCTTGTTTTGTTTCTCCGGGAGATAAAATTCAGTTTATATCGATTGATGAGTGTGTATATAACGATATAAGTATATTGATAAATTCAAAGGTTTATCAGCCAGAAAGCTCAATTTTATGAATGCTATAGTAGAAGTAATCTCACCTGGTTTATATAGTACAATACAAGATTTGGGTCGGACCGGTTATGGTAAATATGGTGTCCCAAAAAGTGGACCAATGGATCTAAGATCATTTTTATTGGCGAATTCAATTTTAAATAATAATGAAAATTGTGCCGTCATCGAGTGGACAATTATTCCTCCTGTTTTACGATTTCATGGAGATACAATTATTGCTGTTACTGGTGCAATTTGTACACCTTTTTTAAATGATATTCCGTGTAAAATGAATCACCAAATTAATATCAAAAAGGGAGATGTTTTAACACTAAAAAATGTAATCGGTGGGGTGATTGGTTTTGTAGGAATATATAAAGGATTCAGTACAGGTGTTGTATTAAATAGTCGATCTTATTATAATAATATTACGGAGTTTGTTAAGTTGTCAAAAAGTGACAAGTTACCTTTTGAAAAAAGTATCAAATATACACCTCAATATGCTGCTCTTTCTGCTCCCATTTTTTGGAATGAAACGGATATAATTTATGCATATAAAGGGCCGGAATATTGTCAATTAAATGAAGGGCAAAATCAGCAATTATTGAACTCAGAATTTATAATTTCTAAAGATCGAAATAGAATGGCAATACCTTTAGATAATGATTTAAAAAATGACCTTCCTTCTATGTTTAGTACACCTGTTTTACCAGGAACGGTTCAACTGACACCATCGGGAAAATTGATTGTTTTAATGAGAGATTGCCAAACAACAGGTGGGTATCCTAGAATTTTGCAATTAACAACCGATAGTATTGATATAATTGCTCAGAAACGTATTGGGGAAACGATCAGGTTACAGTTGAAAAGTTTTGAAACATAGCTGATATGGTATTTGATCAGGTTGTAAAGCGGATAAATTGATTAAAAGAGTAGAATAGATAACGGAGCGATTGTTGGAAGAATCTTGGATACCTATATTTCTAAGCTTCGAAAGAAATTAAGTGGTGATGAAATAATTAAATTAACAAATGTTCAAGGATTATGGTATAAGTTAGAGGTATAGTAATCTCTATTTTTTATATAGGTAGGTATTTTTGCTAATAGCAACATTCTATTACTAGAATATGTTAAAAACTTATAGCAGGTAGCTTATAAAAATTTATCTTTCTAAAGCATTTTAAGGTATAATTCAATAGTTTTTACAAATTGAAAATAAATACACTGATATTCATTTTGTCTTTGACTTGTCTATAGTAATATAGTTGCTGGGCCAAGTCTAAGTATAGCTATCTTGATTCAAAAGTTTTGGATGCTAATGATATATACTAACAAAGAGTACCGTTATTTGATCAACAGTATTTCTATTATTAGGTCTTACTAGCACGTAGTTATGATACATTGGTTTTGTTGTTATAACTCTAATGCTTCACCTGAATAAAGCATAATATTCGATGCCTTTTTTAAGTAATCAATACCTGAATTCAATTTGTTATTGAATACTATAAAATCATCAATCCGTTTTGTTTCAAAATAGATGTCAATGTTAAACCTACTCGATTTTTCTGGTTTCTATACTCCATACTAAATTCATTGTCTCTATTATAAACACCTAAATAGGTTTAACAATCAACATGTATTTTTTTATTAAACGCACCTATTTCTTTTTCATAAACTGTCTTACTGCAACCCATTGTTTGAGCATATCTCTAGCATCTTGAGCTGGGTAACCTAAAACAGTTTTACCAGCTTCTACATCATTCATGACTCCAGAGCCAGCACCAACGGTTGCACCAGAGTGTATAGTTGTATGGTCTTTAATAGATGCGCTTCCACCAATAATAACGCCATCACCTAAAGTTACAGAACCTGCAAGTCCACTATGTCCTGCCATAATACAAGAACGTCCCATAACACTGTTATGGGCAATTTGCACTAGATTGTCAATTTTACAACCATCACCAACAATAGTTGAGCCAAATTTAGCTCTATCAACACATGAATTGGCACCAATTTCCACATAATGTCCAATGATTACATTACCAATCTGAGGTATCTTAACAAGTCCTCTGCCATCTTCACTTGGTCTATAACCAAACCCGTCAGCTCCTATACTTACATTATTATGAAAAATACAATGACTACCAATAATACAGCGTTCCCTTATAATAGTTCCTGACCAAACAACAGTTTTAGGGCCGATAAGGGTTTCATCAAATACACAAACATTTGGATATAAAATCACCTCATTTCCTAGTTCAACATCTTTGCCTACATAACAATTTGCACCAATCTTACAGCCATCACCAATTTTTGCAGTTTTATGTATCACGGCAGTTGGATGTATATCTGTTTCGAAAACAGGTGCTGGAGGACTAAAAAGTTCCAATATTCGGGCCATTGCCAAATCGACATTTTTTACTTTAATAAAAGCACGATTGTCGCCATGACTAATATTTAGATTATGACTAATAAGAGCAACACTAGCTTTTGAATCTTCCCAAAACTTCGCATATTTATTGCTTCCAATAAAGGTGATTTGAGTATTACTAGCTTTTCGTATTTCCTCGGCTCCTTCAATTCTGTGAGTAGTATCACCTATTAATTCACCTTTTAAAATAGTATTGATTTCTTTTATAGTGTACGATATCATTTAAAAATTTTAGTTATTTTGTAATTAGTTGATTGTAAAATAGAAAAAATAAACTTTACCTTGTAGTTACTGAAATTAAATAGGTTTATACTGTACTTATTTTCTTACCGATAATCAAAAATCTAAATATTATTCTTATCAAAATTTAAGACCTTGTCAAGAATAATGCCTTTGTTTATGAGATTTAGAATATTCGTATAGTAAAAGTAAATTACCTTAAATTTTTAAATGTGCTGTATTTTACTTTATTACTTGCAACGATGGCTATGGTTAGTACGGGAATTAAAAGCAGTAAACTTTTGATTAAGCACTTTTAGCTAAAATTTTCTATTTTATCTTTTTATTATAAAGCCAAATCAAAAGGATTCGGAGGATTTGATTATAAGTATGTATTTTGAGGCTAAACACCAGAATACATATTAATTAATCATAACCATTATCTAACTAAACCCGAAGGATAGTCTTTTTATTGTTTAAAAACCTGAAAATAATGAAAAAAATGATACAATATTGAAAAAACACTTACTATTTTTTTGAAGTAATTTCAAAACAAAAATGGTATAAAACCCTTTCGTTTTTAACAGATCAATAACTTCTTTTTCTGATAAATTGGCAAAAGCTTCAACTCTAAGAACATAGTCGATGTTTTCTAGGTTAATTGGCCACATTTAAACAATCTATAAAAAACACAATCATGTTTTAATTTTAAATTTTCAAGAAAAATCTTTTGGTTTTTAACCTAGAAAACTCAGTTTAATATATTTTTCGTTCAAATTTATGGTAAGATGACAAAGTGGATTAGTGGAAGAACTTAAAAGAAAATCATCAGATATCTTTCTTACTATTGGCTTTTGTACTAATTTGATTATAAAACATCTGAGATAAAACGAAGTTACTTTTTTGATTTATGCCGCTATGATTATTTTTCATAGCCTTAGCTATGGGAAATATGATTAAAAAAATAAAACGAAAAATGAACAAGTTTTAACGAGAAGTGTTAGTGTTAAATTGTTATTACAGTGGCGCTTATCTTATGGGTATCATTTTTTGCAGCTATTACCTTAGAAAATATTGCTAGCAGCACCATCTACGTGTTTGTATTTGGTGTCTTAACTATACTCTCCATGATTACCGTAGTTTATATCGGAAATAATAGCTCCTTTACGAGCACCAAAATATATTCAAAAATTGACTCTAATGGTCGTTATTCTTATTGGAATATTATTTATATTACGCGGGTTGGGGTTATGGATTCCTTATATTTCTCCAAAACCGCATATAAGAAACTGTTTCTGCTGAGTATCAGTGTCATTAAATAAGTTGTATGAGTAAAGCTGTTTATATTGCTACTATAGAACCTAACAGTGGTAAGTCCATTGTAGTATTAGGTCTAATGAGAATGTTATTGGGAAAGGTTGCTAAAGTGGGATATTTTAGACCTATTATAGATGATCCTAGGTTAGGAGAAATCGATAATCATATCCAAACGGTGACCACTTATTTTGAGTTGGATGTTAATTTTAAAAATGTATATGCATATACGAGAAGTGAAGTACTTCAGAAATATAATCAAGGTAAGTCGGCAGATATAATAAACGGTATTATAGAGAAGTATAAAAGTCTGGAAGAAAAATTTGATTTCATTCTTGTAGAAGGAACGGATTTTTCTGATGAAGGAAATATAATAGAGTTTGATATTAATGTCGTGATTGCCAAAAATCTAGGGATTCCATCTATTTTAGTAGCTAGTGGAATTCAGAAAACCAAAGAAGAAATTACTGCTAATCTAAAGCTTGCCTACGATACATTTAATAGTAAAGATGTAGAAGTAATTGCAGTCATAGCAAATAAGGTAAATAAGGAACAGTTAAGTGAATTAAAAATCAAATTAGTAGAAGATTTAGGTAGTAGTGTAGAAAAAATTGTTATTCCACAAATTGATGCCTTGATAAACCCTACAATACGGGAGATTTGTGATCTATTAGATGGTCGTGTCCTTTTTGGAAAAGAATTTCTTAATAATCAGGCAGGAAGCTTTGGAGTAGGGGCAATGCAGTTAAGAAATTATCTCACACATCTTAAAGAGAATAGTTTGGTTATTACTCCTGGTGATAGAGCCGATATTATTCTTGGAGCTTTACAGGCGCATATATCAGATAATTACCCTAAGATTTCGGGAATTATACTAACCGGAGGAATTATGCCAGAACAACCTATTCTAAAGCTAATAGAAGGAGTTTCTTTAGCTGTACCGATAATTTCTGTCTTGCAAGGAACTTTTTCTATTACCAATAAGATTGGTGCTATCAAGTCAAGAATTTATGCAGATAATTTACATAAAATAGAAACCTCTATCAGTACTTTCGAACACTATGCAAATGCAGATCGTTTGATAGATCCATTAATTACTTTTAGATCTGACAGTATTACACCAAGTATGTTTCAATATAATCTATTAAAACGTGCGTTATTACATAAAAAACATATTGTATTACCTGAAGGTTCTGACGAAAGAATCTTAAGAGCAACTCAAAGATTAGTAGCCTCTGATGTAGTGGATATTACGCTCATTGGAGATGCTAAAAAAATAAAAAGTAAAGCAACACAATTAGATTTACAACTTGATTTTAAAAAAGTGAATATTGTATTGCCCATACATTCTCCTCACTATGAAGACTATGTTCAGACATTTTATGAATTAAGAAAACATAAAAATGTAAATATGGATATGGCGAGAGATATGATGGCCGATGTATCCTATTTCGGTACTATGATGATTTATAAAGGACATGCGGATGGTATGGTATCCGGAGCAGTGCACACCACACAGCATACAATACGACCTGCACTTCAGTTTATTAAAACGAAACCAGAAGTAAAAGTGGTATCATCTATATTTTTTATGTGTCTGGAAGATAGGGTTTCCGTTTTTGGAGATTGTGCTATTAATCCTAACCCTAATGCAGAAGAATTAGCAGAAATAGCAATTTCTTCTGCAAAATCAGCTAAAGCATTTGGGATTGATCCTAAAATAGCGATGCTGTCCTATTCTTCGGGAACATCTGGTAAAGGGGAAGATGTAGAAACTGTCCGGAAAGCAACGGCTATTGTTAAAGAAACTCACCCCGAACTTAAAATAGAAGGTCCCATACAGTATGATGCTGCGGTCGATCTAAAAATCGGCAAAAGCAAACTTCCTTATTCTGAAGTAGCAGGAAAAGCAAGCGTATTGATATTTCCTGACCTAAATACGGGTAACAATACCTATAAGGCTGTACAAAGAGAAACGGGAGCTTTGGCAATTGGTCCTATGCTACAAGGGTTAAATAAACCTGTAAATGATCTAAGTAGAGGATGTACGGTAGATGATGTCTATAACACGGTCATCATAACGGCAATTCAGGCACAAGGACTTTAGAGCCTAAAAAAAAGATGTAGATTTTATTATCAAATACCAATTATGCAAATACTAGTTGTAAACTCAGGAAGTTCATCCATAAAATTTCAATTGTTTAGTATGCCCCAGAAAGAAGTTATTTGTTCTGGTCTGGTAGAACGAATAGGATTAGAGGAATCAAAAATAAGCTATAAAACGGCTACGAGGGATATAGAAAAAACGGCAACTATACAAAATCATAAAGTAGGGCTTAAGTTGATTTCAGAGTTGTTATTAGATACCGAAATTGGTGTTATAAAATCTACCTTAGATATAGCAATGGTTGGACATAGAGTAGTACATGGAGGGAGTACATTTTCTGAAACGGTACAAATTACAGAAGCAGTAAAACAAAAGATTAAAGAATTATCGTCTTTAGCACCTTTGCATAACCCTGCAAACTTAGAAGGAATTTTGGTTTCAGAAAATATATTTTCCGAAGCGATTCAGGTAGCTGTTTTTGATACAGCTTTTCATCAGACCATGCCAGAAGAAGCATATACGTATGCAATTCCTGATATGTTTTTAAAAGAACATAAAATTAGAGCTTATGGTTTCCATGGTACTAGTCATAAGTATGTATCTGAAAAAGCAATATCATATCTAAACAAAAAGCAATCTAATATAATTACAATTCATTTAGGGAATGGCTGTAGTATGACTGCGGTAAAAAACGGAAAAAGTATAGATCATACATTAGGTTTTGCCCCAATGAACGGATTAATTATGGGTACCAGATCGGGAGATATTGATCCATCTGTAATTTTTTATTTAGTGAATGATTTAGGATATGGAATAGAAGAAGTAAATACATTATTACAAAAGAAAAGCGGGATGTTGGGGCTTACAGGTTATAGCGATCTACGCGACATAGAATCTGAAGCTGACAAGGGAAATCAAAAATGTCATAAAGCATTGAAAATGAACGCATATCGTATTAAGAGATATATAGGAAGTTATATGGCAGTTATGAATGGACTAGATGCTATTGTTTTTACGGCGGGGATAGGAGAAAACTCTACTACAATTAGAAAGTTAGTGTGTGATGACCTATCTCATCTGGGAATAGAATTAGATGATCAAAAGAATACTGTTAGGTCTAAGGAAATCAGAGAAATAAACACTTTTTCTTCCAAAGTGAAAATCCTTATTATCCCTACCAATGAAGAACTGGAGATAGCAAAACAATCCTATGCATTATCTATCTGAGTAATCTTACAGTATAAAAGCTTATGACAATCAAGATCATCATGCGAAAAGAACAAATTTAATCCTTCATCGTGGGTTTTTCCGGATGTAATTGACTTATATAGATAGTAGTTAATATAATGTGCAGGTATTTAAAATATTTTGGATTTTGATTCAAAAGTAGGAATATTGATAATACCATTTCGGACTTAAAATTGTTTACTAAAATTTGCCCTTTTTTATAAAGTGAGTTCAATGAAAAGTATCATTGTTTCAATTGAGAATTGAATAAGTAGTGAAAGTTACGTTCAATCATATTTCAACCTTATCATTTTTGCAAGAAAAATATATTGTTTTACCGTACATTAAGGATGGTGAATAGGATTAATGTTAAATTTTTTTTAAACCCTTACTTCATATTAGTAATTTTAAACAAGAGATTTTATAATTTAAAGCCTGGTTATTATGCTTTTACTTTTATAAGTATATGGAACTCTTATTTTTTTGTGAAAAAATAAATAGAGAAAATAAAGGACAGTAAATTAATTATAATAAAAAAAGTGACCTTTTTTTAAACTTTGTGTCTTATTCCTTAGGGAAATATACGTAATGGAATTACATGGGTGAAGAAACAAAAGAAAATATAGATGATAATGAGCTGGTTTCTAGGATAGTAAAAAACAATAATGCACATTTATATGCCGTGCTTTATGACAGACATGCTAAGACAGTATATAATAAGTGTTTAAGCTTCGTAAAAACTAAAGAAGAAGCACAAGATTTGACACATGATATATTTGTTTTATTATTTGCAAAATTAAGAACATTTAAAGGTACATCTAAGTTTTCCACCTGGTTGTATTCGTTTACTTATAATTTCTGTGTTAACTATGTACAAAGAGAATTAAAAAAGAAAAGAGAAAAGATTCTGGTTACGGATCGGGTAATTGAATTTCCAGGAGAAGAGATCCCAGATGAAGATATTTTAAAACTAAAAGAAGAAAAATTATCAAGAGCTTTAAATAAAATTGAAGTTAGCGATAAAATTATCTTAATGATGAAATATCAAGATGACCTTTTGATTAAGGAAATTAGAGAAACCCTTAACATGAATAGTGATAGTGCGGTTAAGATGAGATTAAACCGTGCCAAGTCTAGACTAATAACTATATACAATAGCATTTAAAAAAAAATGAAAAACCCGTTTAAAGAAATAATTGGTAGAGAAGAATTACCTGATTCCGTTAAGAAACGAGTTATGGTAGATATAGAGGTTATTAAATTATCATTAGACCTAGCTGATTTATTTGCTATAAAATACCCTGATTCAATGGAAGATTTACTAAGATTATTGGATAAGAAAGATAAAAACTAAATAACACTTGTTGATGATGGAAAGAACACTAGATTTTGGAATAATAGAAGATTTGTTTAATGAATTATATGAGATTTTACCTAATATTATTGGAGCCATTCTTTTTTTTATAATAGCTTGGAGCCTATTAAAAATAATTCTTTTTATTGTTCGAAAATCTTTAGGACTTACTAAAATAGATGCTTTGGTATCAAAGATTAGTGAAAATGGAACGTTATTCAACTCTTCCATTAAGATTGAACCTACAAAAATTATTCTAGCTTTTTTAAAATGGTTTTTAATATTGGTTTTCGTAGTTGTTGGTTCCGATATGTTTGGTTTAACAATTGTTTCTAATGAGGCAAGTAGGTTGATTGACTATTTACCAAAAATTTTCAGTGCTATTATAATTTTTGGATTTGGGTTGTATTTAGCTTCTTTGATAAAGAAATCAATCTATACGATGTTAAGATCTTTTGATCTAAATGGTTCTAAACTTATAAGTTCTATCTTATTTGGCATTATCGTAGCAATTGTTTCTATAACAGCTCTTAATCAAGCAGGTGTAAATACGGATATTGTGACGAATAACCTGTCATTGATTTTAGGAGCTTTTTTAGCAACTTTTACAATTGCTTTGGGCTTAGGTTCGAGAGATATCGTTTATCGATTGCTTTTAGGATTTTACTCCAGAAAGAACTTCGAAGTGGGACAAAAAATTAAGGTTGATAATTTCGAAGGTTTAGTTATATCTATGGATAATATATATGTGGTTTTAGAAGGGAATACCGGCAATAAGGTAGTATACCCAGTTAAGACCATTGCGAACAAAAAAATTGAAATTCTGGAGTAAAGTTTATTAGTTTTGTTCTTTTTATTAAACTAAATATCTAGTAAATAAAGGGGTTTACAGTATTATTATTGAATTTCACCCATAAATTATGTGACCATATATTCTTTTTTGTGTCATATGAATACAACAAGTTAACGATTTTATACCTGATTTTGTTTAGAGCTATTCTAGATGGATTATTATACAATTTTATCTACCGGAAGATATATAAAATATGGCAAGTATAGTCTTTATCATTTACAATGTGTTATATAGTAATGAAGCTGTTTGATTCAGTAATAAAACGAGAGAAAGGTATTTTTTTAAACTCAGTATAGTATGATTATATTAATTATAATTCAAGTATCATTATTGGTTATTTTATTTATACTAATGGTATATAATTGGTCTGAATATTCTAAAATAAGGAAACGGATAAAAGAAAAAGAAAGAAAGAGTATTAATTAGTTGATAGTATTTGAATAAAATTAGTTAAACGCTATTTCTTTTTATAACCCAAAACTCAGGTTTTGGGTTATTTTTTTCAAGTTTGTGTTATTTTGTGTTTTTATTTAAGAAATGGTATCATAACTATCCGAAAGTTTTATGCGTAAATCGTATTATATGAATGTATCTTTCTAAAGCATTTTAATACATAATTCAATAGTTTTTGCAAACTGAAAATAATATACTAATATTCATTTTGTTTAGACTCTAGTCTCTAGCAGTGTGGTTGCTGAACCAAGTCGAAGTACAGCGATCTTGACTCAAAAGTTCCGGATGCTAATAATAATTTTTTATTTATAATGATTAAAGAGAAAAGACCTTTATGTTTCTTTTATAAGATAGGCTTTGTGTCGTATCTTTACAGTATCAAATTATAACTGATTCTTTCTCTAAATTTTGTGTATGGAAAATCTTGATGCTGCAAGACTCCAAATGGCTTTTACCCTTATATTTCATATAGTTTTTGCTTGTATAGGTATGGTAATGCCATTTTTTATGGTGGTTTCTCATTATAAATGGCTAAAAACTAAAAATGAACTGTATTTAACATTAACAAAATCATGGCAGAAAGGAGTTGCTATATTTTTTGTTACAGGAGCAGTTTCTGGCACCGCTTTATCTTTTGAATTGGGGTTATTGTGGCCCGAATTTATGAAACATGCAGGTCCCATAATCGGAATGCCATTTTCACTAGAAGGAGCTGCATTTTTTGTAGAAGCAATCGCCTTAGGATTTTATCTATATGGCTGGAATAAACTACCGGAAAAATTTCATTGGTTTACGGGTATTATCATTGGAGTTTCTGGAGTAGCATCGGGAATATTAGTTGTTGCTGCAAATGGGTGGATGAATGCTCCTAGTGGTTTTGATTACATTGATGGAGAATTTCTTAATATAGATCCGGTTCAGGCTATGTTAAACCCAGCTTGGTTTACACAGGCATTGCATATGACACTTGCAGCATTTACAGCTACAGGATTTGCCGTAGCGGGAATCCATGCATATCAGGTATATAAAAAACGAAAAGTTGCCTTGCATAAAGAAGCTTTTAAAATAGCCATTACTTTTGGAGCTATTGCAGCTATATTACAACCTATAAGTGGTGATATTTCGGCCAAAGATATTGCAGAACGACAACCGGTAAAATTAGCAGCAATGGAAGCACATTATCATACAGAAAAAGGGGCTCCATTATATATAGGCGGAATCGTGGATGAAGTAACACAGAAAGTAGATTATAAAATAGCAATTCCGGGTATGTTATCCTTCTTGGCATTTGGCGATTTTGATGCAGAAGTAAAAGGGTTAAATGACTTTCCTGAAGATGAACGACCAAATGTCCCTATGGTACATTATGCTTTTCAAATAATGATAGGAATAGGTAGTTTATTGATGTTAGCCGGTATGATCTATTTTATTTCTTTAAAAAAGAAAAAATGGCTTACCTCTAACAAATATTGGATTTTCTTTATAGTATTAGCACCGTTTGGATTTATAGCCCTAGAAGCGGGTTGGATTGTTACCGAAGTAGGACGACAGCCTTGGATTATACATAAAATTATGAGAACTAAAGATGCGGTTACACCTATGCCGGGAATTGTATTTAGCTTCTATATGTATGTTGTTGTATATACCGCTTTATCAATTGCCGTAACCTGGCTTATGATACGTCAAATTAAAGTTCTTAATGCAATTAAATAAATAGTATATGTTATATGTTGTTTTATTCTTTTTAATATTCTCTTTGTACCTTTATGTACTGTTAGGTGGGGCGGATTACGGAGCTGGAATTGTAGAGTTATTTTCGTCAGAGGAGAATCAAAAAATCACTAAAAAGACGATTTATAGAGTTATGGGGCCGGTCTGGGAAGCAAATCATATTTGGATTATTATTCTTATCGTGATTTTATGGATTGCTTTTCCTGTATATTATAATATTATAGTGGTTAGTTTACATATTCCCCTTACCATTGTTTTATTGGGTGTAACATTAAGAGGAGTTGCATTTGTATTTAGGCATTATGATGCAATTATTGATAATTCACAGCAGTTGTATGATAGGATGTTTAAAGTATCTAGTTTAATTACGCCTGTCTTTTTAGGAATGGTTTTTGGCGGACTTATAAATGGTAAAATTACTATTGTAGATGATGTTGCATCCATAACATTTTATCAGGCTTTTGTAGCTCCTTGGTTTAACGGCTTTAGTATTCTAGTAGGTTTCTTTTTTGCGGCACTGTGTGCATTCTTATCTTCTGTATTACTTATAGGAGAATCAGACGAAGGGCAAGAAAATATTTATGTCCGAAAATCAGGTATTGCTACTGTGGTAGTTTTCGTGATAGGTTTGGTGACTATTGTATATGGATATATTTTCGAATATACTTTTGTTACTTATTTTTTACAAAATATATATGCAATAGGAGCGATGTTGCTTTCGGGTTTATTGTTGGTACCATTATGGTTCACAATAAAAAGAGGAAATAAGATATGGAGTCGATTTTTTGCAGGATTTCAGGTGTTTTTAATATTATTAGCAGCATTGATTACACATTTTCCATATATTATTATAACTACAACAGGAAATATAAGCTTGTTAGATCATATAGCTCCAGATAGTGTTATTAGGGTATTAGGGATTTCTCTTATTATTGGAGGGGCGGTTATTTTACCCGGGTTATTCCATCTCCTAAAATCTTTTAAAATGATTAAAATTTTAGAGCAACATTAGCATTCCAACAATAATTTTTTAGTTTCTGTATCGTATTAATATTCACTGTTAGTTAAAATCTATTTTTTTTGTTCTTTAATTATTGGAATTGAATCTATAATGCTAAGAATGTTCTATACGATTTATGGATGAGAAGTTCGTATAAAGAGTTTGAATTATTTTGTGCTAGACTAAGGCATAAAATTAAAGAATAGCAGTAGCTATTGTTGAATTTTATAACGCAGATATAGTGCAAAAGAAACGAACTATATGCGAAAGTTTTATGCGTAAATCGTATTATAAGCTATTTATAATTTAAATTGTTCGGTAATGTTCTAAAAAATGTATTACTTTTTCCTGAGGCATTTCGCAGGGCTTTAATAATTCACCGTTTGTTTTAATGTAATAATTAAAACTTATAAAATTAACACCTCCAAGCTCTTTGGCATATACCTTTATACTCTTTCCGTTATTGAAATCTGTTCTGGTTACTCCATATTTTTTATGATTATATAGGAGTTCTGAATACCCTTTAGGAATATCGAGTATGTTGTTTATTAAATCCATTACGAACTACAAGATAGCATAGAACATCCTATTTTATTTCTGGCCCAATCAGGTCGTTTTGCAAACCATTTTTCATTTTCGGGTTGTTCATCATAGGGTTTTTTTAATAATTGAAACAACTCATCTATCAATGCGTAGTTTCCTTTATTGGCATCATCAATAGCTAATTGAGCCATATAATTTCGTAATACATATTTAGGGTTTATGGCATTCATCTTTTCTTTTCGTTCCATTGCAGGTAATCCTTCTTGCTCTAAACGATTGGCATAACGATAAAACCAATCCTTCCATTTTTGACTAAAGCCATCGGAAATCTCAGTTAGGTCATAAAATGCTTCTTGCACTATTTCAATACCTTCTGTAGGATTAGTAGCATTAAAATTACTTAAAAGTCTGAAGAAAATAGTCATATCTGTTTCTGTAAGCTCTAAAATATCAGTTAGCTCTTCAATCAATGATTTGTCCGACTCTTCTACAGTTGTCAACCCCAATTTAGAACGCATCATTTGTAATGATTTGCTTTCAAAATCAGTTCTGTATTGATCCAAAATACTTTCCAGAGGTTCGACTTCTTCAATAAGAGGATATAAGGCATTAGCCAATTGATAGAGATTCCAAAGACCGATGTTGGGTTGATTTCCATAACGGTATCGTTTGTGTTGACTATCTGTAGTATTTGGTGTCCATCCAAAATCAAATCCTTCTAACCAGCCATAAGGCCCATAATCTATTGTCAGTCCTAGAATGGACATATTATCGGTGTTCATTACACCATGAACAAAACCAACACGTTGCCAATGGATAATCATGTCTAAGGTACGTTGTACTACCTCCCCAAAGAAAGCAAGGTATGTTTCTTTGGAGGGCTCTCCAAGATGGATGAAGAAATGTTTTATGGTATAATCAACGAGTGTTTTTAAGGTATCATAGTCTTGCCTTGCTGTAAAAATCTCATAATTACCAAATCGCAAAAATGAAGGTGCAACTCTGCATACGATTGCTCCTTTTTCATAAGAGGAATTACCGTCATACATCACATCTCTTAGCACTTGATCTCCGGATAATGCTAGAGATAATGCTCTGGTAGTTGGAACTCCCAGATGATGCATAGCTTCACTACATAAATATTCTCGTATGGAGGATCGCAAGACAGCCAATCCATCAGCAGAGCGGGAGTAGGGCGTTTCGCCAGCTCCTTTTAACTGTAATGCCCAATGATTATTTTTATGTGCTATTTCTGTCAAATTGATAGCACGACCATCCCCTAATTGCCCTGCCCAATTGCCAAACTGATGTCCTCCATAACACATTGCATAAGGCTTGGTATTCGGTAGTATATCATTACCAGTGAATATATCCAAGAATGATTTTTCGGTTGCTTCTTCTTTTGAAATTCCTATGTTTTCCAACATCTCCGGAGATACGTGTAACAATTCTGGTTTTTTCGTTCGTTTTGGAGTTACAAATGAAAAACAGCTTTGTAGTACTTGTCTTCTGGAGTTTTCCAAAATTGGATCCGCAGGTAAATTTTTAATAAAAGTATCTCTATTATTTAACTTCATAGATGCTTCGTTTTTTATTCCTCTATTGTTATGATAGGAGTCTCAGAATTTTCTTTGTCAAATGTATCATATATTTCTTTAGCAACAGAAAAAGGATCGTCATAAGGTTTTATTTTCGACACACCTGGTGTTAGTATCCATGATTCTTCGAATTTTCGCATATTCTGTTTCTTGGTATTGGTAGTATCATTATGATAATTGATCCATCTGGGAACATAGTAATCTCGTATCAATCCATTCCATACTCTATCAGAGTAATCATTTACAGGGTCGCCACCCCAAGTAGTAATCAGCCTTTTGGCATTAGATTCATAATAGTCTTTTTCTTCTTGGGTGTCGCCCCATTTTCTGGCAAAGTCTACCCATTTCTGGAGGTCATAATTAGGGTGAGATGCTAACAGTCTACCCATGGTTAGCAATGTTTCCATGATTCTATCTAGATCCGTTGGTTAATTGTTTTCTTTGGCATCAAGAAAATCCAGAAGTTGTTGATCTACTTCTAATCCTAGATACTGAACCACCATTTCTATGGCATCTGCGGTGTATAGCTTACTTTCTTTGAGTTGGGGAGCACAGCTTAAAAAAGCGCCGACAGCCTTTTTGAATTCGGTTGATGTATGTACTGTGGCATGATCTTCGACTCACTCGGGTTTTTTTATAGGGTCTAAACTGACAGACAAAGTTCAGTTTACAGTCTCAAAAATAAATATTTCATTGTCAAGACCAGACAGGTTTCTAAAACCTGTCTGGTCTGAGTTTTTCTACAAAGGATGCTTTCGGAGTTCATTTGGACATCGGCGAAGTATATTTGGATGATTTCGGAGTTCATTTGGGCATCGACGAAGTGTATTTGGATGCTTTCAGAGTTTATTTGAGCATCGACGAAGTGTATTTGGATGCTTTCAGAGTTCATTTGAGCATCGACGAAGTGCATTTGGATGCTTTCGGAGTTCATTTGGACATCGACGAAGTGCATTTGGATGCTTTCGGAGTTCATTTGGGCATCGACGAAGTGTATTTGGATGCTTTCAGAGTTTATTTGAGCATCGACGAAGTGTATTTGGATGCTTTCAGAGTTCATTTGAGCATCGACGAAGTGCATTTGGATGCTTTCGGAGTTCATTTGGACATCGACGAAGTGCATTTAGATGCTTTCGGAGTTCATTTGGACATCGACGAAGTGCATTTGGATACTTTCTAAAATCACAGGGGAGGAAATACTCTTTTTAATGGTTTTTAATGTATTCTAAAAAAATAAAATATTTAAGGTGAATAATTTCTCAAAAGAGCTGTATGACTAGTATGCAAAGAGGTATAGAATTTAAGACAATAGGAATTCTTGTTTCTGATCTCTAGATGATATTGCTGGGTAGTTTATTGATTAAAACCCTATCTAGCTAATATAATTCCATATATTTTTATGTTTTGCCAGTTGTTGGTATGTAAATAACAGTGTTTTGTTTTTTTCTAAGGAAAGAGCAGGGTCTTCATTAAGAATTTTCATAGCGTAATATCGGGCAGTTTTCAGAATATCATTATCTCTTACAATATCTGCTATTTTTAGATTTAATACACCACTTTGTTGAGTTCCCATAATATCACCAGGGCCACGAAGTTTAAGATCTACTTCTGCAATATCAAAACCATCATTGGTACGAACCATAGTATCTAATCTTGTTTTACTATCTGCAGAGAGTTTATGGCTTGTCATTAATATACAAAAGCTCTGTTCCGCACCACGTCCGACTCTTCCTCTAAGTTGATGCAATTGAGAAAGGCCAAACCGTTCTGCACTTTCTATAATCATCACACTGGCATTGGGTACATTAACACCTACTTCGATCACAGTAGTCGCTACCATAATCTGAGTTTCTCCTTTTACAAAGCGTTCCATTTCATAATCCTTATCAGCGGGTTTCATTTTACCGTGAACGATAGATATTTGATACTCGGGAGCAGGGAAGGAGCGCGCAATACTTTCGTACCCATCCATTAAATCTTTATAATCCAAAGCTTCGGATTCCTGAATTAACGGGTATACGATATAAATTTGCCTTCCTTTCTGGATTTCGTCTGCGATAAACCTAAATACTTTTAGTCGATTACTATCATATCGATGTACTGTTTTAATCGCTTTTCTGCCTGGTGGTAATTCATCGATTACGGAAATATCAAGATCTCCATACAGACTCATAGCCAATGTTCTGGGGATAGGTGTTGCGGTCATTACCAGTACATGAGGTGGATAGGTGTTTTTATGCCATAATTTAGCACGCTGGGCAACTCCAAACCGATGTTGTTCATCGATAATGGCAAGTCCCAGGTTTTTAAATTGTACTTTATCTTCTAGAATCGCATGCGTACCAATCAGGATATGAAGCGTACCTTCTTCTAATTCTTTGTGAATCTGTCTACGTTCTTTCGTAGTAGAGCTTCCCATTAATAATTTTACCTCGATATCTAAATCTTTGGTTAATTCTACAATACCTTGATAATGCTGATTCGCTAAGATTGCGGTTGGAGCCATCAAACAAGCCTGAAAATTATTATCAATAGCTAATAGCATTGCCATAAAACCCACAATAGTCTTTCCGGAGCCTACATCTCCTTGTAGTAATCGATTCATCTGGGCACTACTGCCCATATCCTTTCGGATTTCTTTAATTACGCGCTTTTGTGCATTGGTTAGATCAAAGGGGAGGTGGTTATTATAAAAATTGGTAAAGTGCGAACCTACTTCAGTAAATGGATATCCTTTAATTTTTTGTTTTCGGATAATCTTCTTTATAATAAGTTGCAATTGTATATAAAAAAGTTCTTCAAATTTTAGTCGATATTGAGCCTTGGCTAGTAATTCCTGATTTTTTGGAAAGTGTATATTTAGGATGGCTTCACTCTTTGATATTAATTTTAATTCTGATAAAATGTCCTGAGATAAGGTATCATAAAACTTAATATTAGTATCCAGAAATAGTTGTTGCATCATTTTATTAACAACCCTATTCGTAATCCCTCTATTAGATAGCTTTTCGGTAGAGGGATATACCGGTTGCATTACTATTTTTAGATTTTGTTCGTGTTCGGATAGTAATTCCATTTCCGGATGCGGCATATTAAAACCATTGTAATATTTAGTTTTGCCAAATATTACATACGGGGTATTGAGCTTTAGATTATCCTGTATCCATTTATGTCCACGGAACCATACCAATTCTATTTCGCCTGTATCATCTATAAATGTTGCTACCAAGCGCTTGCCTCGCTTTTGCCCAACAGTTTTGATATGTGTAACCTTACCAATAATTTGTACTTCTGCTGCAGTACGCTGTAATTGATTGATCTTATAATAACGTGTTTTGTCTATATATCTATTCGGAAACAGATTTACCAAATCCTGATAGGTATGAATCCCAAGTTCTTTGCGAAGTAAATCTGCTCTAGAAGGGCCTACGCCTTTTAGGTAATCAATTGGGGTTTGTAAAACGTTTGGATTCATTAGGACGAATATACTACTTATCATAAAAATGTTCAACTCATATTTTAGATAAGAATGTTCTAATATAGGATATGGGTTTAACCCAAAACTTGCCACAAAACCATGATTAATTCGTTATTTTGTCAGAAGATTAGATTATAGATGAATATGCGAGTTATTTTATATGTTTTTATACTACTAGTTTCCCTAGGTAGTATGGCACAACAGATACATTCTGTAGATTTTTTAAAAGGCAAAGTGGATATCACTATTGATGCCACAGATAGATCAGTAAAGGGAAAAGTAGATTATTCTTTTAAGGTGTTGAAAAATACTTCATCAGTTACCATTGATGCTAAGAAAATGCAGATAGAAAGTGTACTATTAGATGACGTACAGATGGATGTGGTATACGATGATAAACACCTAAAAATAGTGTCTGATTTCAAAGCCAATACAGATCATAACGTACAGGTTACGTATACAGCTTTTCCCACCAAAGCACTGTATTTTGTAAAAGATTATCAGGGGAATGACCAAATATGGACGCAAGGACAAGGAAAATATAGTTCTAATTGGTTGCCGAGTTTTGATGATATGAATGAAAAAGTAGAATTTGACCTTAGTATCAGTTATGATGTTAATTACGAAGTGATTGCCAATGGTAAGTTGCTTAAGACAGAAAAGGTAAACGATACAATTCAGCGTTGGCATTATGATATGCAAAAGCCGATGTGCAGCTATTTGTTGGCTTTTGTAATCGGTAAGTACAAAAAAGAGTCTGAGGTTTCTAAAAGCGGAATTCCATTAGAAATGTATTATTATCCAGGGGATAAGGATAAGCTTACTTCTACTTATAGACATAACAAGCGATTATTTGATTTTTTAGAAGAGGAGATTGGATATGCTTTTCCGTGGCAGAATTATAAACAAGTACCAGTAAAAGATTTTCTATATGCCGGAATGGAAAATACAGGAACTACTATTTTTTCGGATGCTTTTGTTGTCGACTCTATTGCTTTTAAGGATCGCAACTATATTAATGTAAATGCTCATGAACTGGCACATCAGTGGTTTGGAGATTTAGTAACGGCAACAGAAGGAACACATCATTGGTTACAAGAAGGTTTTGCTACCTATTATGCTTTATTGGCGGAACGTGAAATTTTTGGAGAAGAGTATTTCCTATATAAATTATATGAAAGTGCAGAGCAACTCACAGAGCAATCCAAGGCAAAAGAAACGACATCTTTACTTAACCCTAAAGCAAGTTCTCTTACTTTTTATCAAAGAGGAGCTTGGGCTTTATATGCTTTACGCAGTTTGATAGGAGACACCCACTTTAAGATTACTGTTCATAATTATTTAGAAAAACATAAATATAATAATGCTACAACCTCTGATTTTATTAGTATCGCCGAAGAGGTAAGTGGTAAGGATTTATCGGACTATCAAAAACTTTGGTTAGAAACTGTTGCATTTCCATCTCAGCAAGCATTGGATCTATTGACCAAATCTTCGTTTATTAAGCAATACCTTAATCTCGCGGCAGAACGGACACAGCCGCTGACCGGAAAATGGGGAACCCTTGCCAAAGCGCTGAGTTTTCCTGTTAATGACTACATTGGTCAGGAAGCAGTATATCAATTAGAAGGAGATAACTCTCAGGAAGCAATTGCACTGATCGATAAAGCTTTTGAGAGCAATAATATTTTTGTGCGACAAACTATAGCAAATACTATTAATAAAATTCCGGAAGGGTTAAAAAAACAGTATGAATCTTTATTAGAAGATGACTCCTATGCTACGATAGAACCGGCATTGTATCATTTGTGGGCTAACTTCCCTAAAGATAGAAATAAGTATCTGGATAAAACAAAAGCAGTTATTGGTTTTAATGATAAGAATGTACGTATATTATGGTTGGTGTTAGCGCTTAGTACTTCGAATTATGAGATAGATAAACACCAACAATATTTCCAGGAATTAGCTGGGTATGCTTCTCCGGTATATCATTTTAATACCCGAAAAAATGCATTTACATATTTAGAAAGTTTACAGGCCTTTTCTGACCAATCATTAAGAGATCTTGTAGAAGGTTCAATACATCATAATTGGAGATTTAGAAATTTTTGTCGTCAATTATTGGATAAGTTGTTGAAAGAGCCGAATTATCAAAAGAAATATGTAGATTTAAAGAATAGTTTGCCAAAAAGGCAAGAAGATTTTTTAGAAAAGAAATTAACCCCATAATAAACATGCGTGCATTAGTTATTTCTGGCGGAGGCAGTAAAGGAGCATTTGCAGGAGGCGTAGCACAATATCTAATAGAGGATTTAGGAAGGCAGTATGACCTCTTTCTGGGAACGTCTACCGGTAGTTTATTAGTTTCTCATCTCGCTTTATCTAAGATAGAAGAAATACATACACTGTATACCTCGGTCACTCAGTCATCAATATTTAATAATTGCCCTTTTATTGTTAAGAAAAAAAGAGGGTATAATAGTATAAGTGTTAATCATATTAATGTATTGAAGAATCTCATCAAAGGAAAAAAGTCTTTTGGAGATACTAAGAATTTAAGAAGATTGATAAAAAGAGCTATCCCAAAATCGTATTTTAAGGAATTACAATCACGGCAGACAGACGTAGTAGTTACAGTCACTAATTTATCTGCTAATGAAGTAGAATATAAATCTATCAAAGAATGCTTGTATGAGGATTTTATTGATTGGATCTGGATTTCTTGTAATTACCCTCCTTTTATGAGTTTAGTAAGAAAAAATAATTGTGATTATGTGGATGGTGGATTGGGATCTATGGTGCCAATTGAGGAGGCTATTAAAAGAGGAGCAAAGGAGGTTGATGTGATTGTATTGGAAACCGAAGTAAATTATTTAAATCGTATGCCAACTAAAAATCCGTTTTCTTTGATTACGAATATGGTAAACTTTATGATGGATCAAATCGAAACCCAAAACATACGAATAGGAAAGTTTAGCGCGTTAAAAGAAGGTGTTTCATTGGATTTGTATTATACTCCGACAATATTGACGACTAATTCCTTAATTTTTGAAAAAGAGAAAATGACTGAGTGGTGGAAAAAAGGATACAAATTTGCTAAAAAGAAAAATACATCAAATAGATTATAATACATGAGAGCATTAGTGATTTCTGGAGGAGGAAGTAAAGGAGCATATGCGGGAGGAGTTGCCCAGTATTTAATGCAAGAGGAGGGAAGGAAGTATGATCTTTTTCTAGGAACCTCTACTGGTAGTCTTTTGATACCACAGTTGGCTTTGGGGAATATAGAAAAGGTATATGACATTTATACTAATGTCAATCAAAGTACGATTTTTAGTATTAACCCTTTTGTAACACGTAAAAAAGGCAATAGGGAATTCGTTTCTATTAATTTTTTTAATACGGTATTGCAGTTTTTAAAACGTAAGAGAACCTTTGGTGAAAGTAAAAACCTAAGAAGAAGTATTCGTAGAAATTTTTCTGAAACTGAATTTAAATTAGCTAAAGAAAGTGTAAGTGATGTAGTGGTTACCGTTTCTAATTTGACTAAAAATAAGACGGAATATAAATCTATTAATGATTTTTCTTACGAAGATTTTTGTGATTGGATTTGGATATCCTGTAATTATGTCCCTTTTATGAGTCTGGTGACCAAAAACGGATGCGAATATGCTGATGGGGGATTTGGTTGTATGGTGCCAATTAGAGAAGCAATTAAAAGAGGAGCTACAGAAATAGATGCTATTATTTTGGAATCAGAAAATATGGAGTACCAAAAAGTATTGGGAAAAAATCCTTTTTCGCTAATGGTAAACTTATTTAGTTATATGTTAGATCAGGTAGAAGGGCACGATACTCTAGTGGGCAAATTAGCAGCTATTAATAAAAAAGTTCCTTTAAACTTATATTATACGCCTTCTAAGCTAACCGAGAATTCTTTGATTTTTAATAAAAAACTGATGCGTAATTGGTGGCAGCAAGGGTATGAGTATGCTGCTAAAAAGGCAAGACTTGCCGAAGAAAATAAACTAAGGAATATTGACTCGGCGGGATAATTCTGTTTGTAATCCCTATCATTTAGTGGGGTAGTGATTTGTATTGCTAAGTGTTTTACCCTCTTCAATAGTCCTAAAGGTTAGATTTATTCTAGGTGTATGAACCGATGTAGTTGGAGGTAATCTATGTAACCAATGCGTTTGTGTGGCATTTTTCATAACCAGTAAGCTACCGTGCTCTAATTGTAAACTAATTTTCTCTTTGGTTTCCTTATGCTTAAAAGCAAATTTTCGTTCCGCCCCAAAACTCAAAGAAGCTATAGCTCCATTCTTTTTTAAATCTTTTTCGCCATCGCTATGCCAGGCCATTCCTTCACTACCATTGTGATAGAGATTTAGTAAACAAGAGTTAAATGTTTCTCCGGTTTCATGTTCTGTTTTTTCTTTTAGTTCCAGTAATTCTTTTGTCCATGGCAATGCTAGTTTTGTAGTTTTGGAATAGGTGTACTGGAATTCTTTTTCGCCATACCAAGCTACCTTTCGTTTTGTGATTATTTTTTTGCCAAAAATGATGGCTTCATCATTTCGCCATAGAATAGTGTGTAAGAGTACCTCAAAATAATGGTCGGCACTCTTAGGGTCTAATAGCTTTCCGTAATAATTGACTGTTCCATCTTTGGGAAGTATATTCTTAGTAAAATCAATTTCGTCCTCAAATAATTTCATCTGTTTATTTTTATTTTTTATAGGTCATATTTCTACAAGTTCAATAATCGTTACAATCCGAGGACTGAACAGAGTCGAAGCCCACTCTGACTTCGACTCTCAGTGATCGCTTGATTTCGGCAGACTCATCAACCATACTTCGATTATACTCAGTACGGGTATGGAATATTTGATGATTAAAATAATCATTTGGCTATGTGTTTAAAGATTTTTTTTAATCGTGTCGGTTTCATTTTTCCATTTTTTATAAGCGGTTTTCATGCAATGACCACAGGGGCGATATTTATTATTATGAGCTTCTTTTTCAGATGAAAAGAATACTCGATTTTCTCGCTTCATTCGCTTTCCGGATTTGCAGTTTAATGTACCATAGATTTTTAAATTTTTATTGCCACCAAAAAGAATGTTTTTGGTTCTGATTTTAGTTTGCAAATCAATATCTGATATGTTCTTATGCTGTATCATATATTAGCTAACAGCATCGTGAAAAATAATTCCCAGTGTATGCCTTGTTCCACTAAGTAATTCACTCACGCCATGTTTCATAGTTGCTCTATAATAACCTCTCTGGCCTTTAATGGGTCTAAAATTAGTGGTAAAAATAAGCATATCTCCTTTATTAGGTTTTAAAACGATTGCTTTAGATTGCGCTCTTGCAACCTGCTGGGTAAGGACAAATTCTCCTCCTGTAAAATCTATTTCTGGTTGGTTTAAGAAAAGTACAACTTGGATTGGAAAATAAATAGCTCCATATAGATCTTGATGTAAGGTGTTAAAACCTCCTTTTTCATATTTTAGGATAAGTGGAGTTGGTTTAAGCTGATTATTTTCATGACATTGTTTTTGTAATTCATTAAATGAGTCAGGAAAAAGTGTATTCATCCTTAATACTTTTATCCATAGATTTGCTATAGGAACCAATTTAGGATATATAGATTCTCGTAAAATCTGAATTGTTTCTGGTAAGGGGTATTCGAAATATTTATATTCACCTAAACCAAAACGATAACGTTCCATGATAACCGTTTTTCGGTAACCTCTTGGATTGTTGTATAGATCTATAAGCTGTTGACAAGTCTTTTTTGAAAGGAATTCAGGAATCATTGCATAGCCATTTTCATGCATGGATGATGCTATGCTACTCCAGTCAATCGCTTCTATTTTAGTAGTCATTCCTTTCATTTAGCTATTGATTTTTGCAGCTTCCCAACCGATTATTGCTGATTTTCTGGTGCTTCCCCACATATAACCGCCTATATTTCCTGAAGATTGAATCACCCTATGACAGGGAATCAAGAAAGATACCGGATTACTACCTATCGCTGTACCTACTGCTCTTGATGCCTTAGGCTTATCAATATTCTTAGCAATAGCTCCATAGGTAGATAGCCCGCCTAATGGGATTTTTAAGAGAGTTTCCCACACTTTTAGCTGAAAAGGGGTACCATTAAGGTGTAATTTTATCTGGTTAAGTTTGCTCCAATCGTGCTTAAAAATAAATAGTGCGTTTTGCTGTATATGATCTACGACTTGATTGTAATTGGCTTTAGGGAAGCGATCTTGGAGTTTTGAAAGTGCATTGATCTGATCTTCAAAAAAAGCCATATGACATATACCTTTTTGCGTAGAAGCTACAATGATATTTCCGAATGGGCTTTCGGCAAAGCTATAATTGATGTATAGATTTTTTCCACCATTTTTATATTCACCTGGCGTCATCCCTTCTATATTAATAAATAGATCGTGTAAACGACTTGTACCAGAAAGGCCTGTTTCATGGGCTGTATCAAATAGTGTAGCTTGTTGGTTTTTTAATAGCTGTTTGGCATATTCAATACTAATGTACTGCATAAATTTTTTGGGACTTACACCAGCCCATTCTATAAAAGTACGTTGGAAATGAAAAGGGCTTATATGTACATTTTCGGCAATCTCGTTTAAAGATGGTTGTTTTTTAAAATTTTCTTTTATGTATGTTATCGCTTCTGCAATTCGCTCATAATTAATTTGTTTTTGAGTTGTCATTGTTTTTGATTTTATGATACAAAAAAAGGTTGTTTGTTGAAATCATAAAACCCGATTCTTGCTAAACGATGTTTTATACTATTTCGGACGGTATAAGTTATTAAACTTATAAATAATAGTTATAGATATATCACTAGTGTCCGAAAGCATAAATTAAAAACATTGCTGAAATCAGATTAAAATTCATAAAACATTAATATTAAAGACCTGACAGGTTTTGGAAACCTCAGGTCTTACGTGATACAAAAAAAAGATAATTTCTTGTAATTTAGTGCTTTACCTACCATTTTTAAAGAGATTTCAAAAGTTTTTGTGGAGTTTTATCAAACTTTCGGATGCCACTGTAGATATATGATAAAAATTAAGATTTGAAGTAATACCAGATGGACTTTCTTAAAAAAAGACTGGTCAAACGAGAAGTAATAATGGTGTAATCTTTTTGAAGTATTTAATAAGCAATACTAAAATATCCGCCAAGTGTATTCATATACTTGACGGATATTTGCTCTAATTGAAAAAAAATAATTGATTAATTAAACGATGATTTTATGAAACTCTTAGTTATCTTATTATTAATACGTAAAAAGTACATACCTTCTCCTAAGTCTCTGGTATCTAATTTTGATATTGGATTCGTATATTTTTTAATAATCTGTCCAAGTGTATTCACAATAGTAATATTGTTTACTTCTTCTGTTAGATTAGATAAACCATCTATATATAATACTTCATTAGTTGGATTTGGATATATGGTAATAGCAAACTCTTGTGATGTAATATCTGTGATCGATAAGGTACCAATAGTTATACTTTGTGATAGTGTACCACATCCTGCGGTATTGAATACTCGAAGAGAATAAGATCCATTTTCTGTAGGAGTATAGCTATCACCTGTTGCACCTTCTATTACAGCATCATCCCGATACCACTGATATGCATCAAACTGTTGTGATACTGTTATTTCTCCTGTTTGATCATTTAATGTAATCACTGGTTCAGAAGGGGCTTCAGAAACAGATACAGTCACAGTAGCTCTTTCAGTAGTTGTACATCCACCTAACGTAGAGATTTGCCAGTCATATAGATAATAATAATAATCACCAGGAGCATCAGTAGCTGTACTATTCTTAATACTTACCACACCAGAAACATCATATGGATAGTTAACATTTTGATTGTTACGGAATAGATTTGAATCTTCTGCAAAACCTATTTGTAAGTTATCTCCGATAGGAATAGTAAGGTTGATATCAATAATACTTTCTCCTGCAGGAATATTAATTGTTTTGGTTTCGATGATATCTCCTGCCGCATTTCTCAGCTCTAATGTTCTGTTACCAGCTGTTTCTGCGGATACTTTGGCTTTTTCTAAAGAAATAGGCTCTAGAGCGTCAAAAATTAAATAAAATCCACCAGCATGGATATTTCCATCAGCGGCATTTATCTCTTCTAATCCTACAGTAGCTTCTGTAATAGGTTTGGTAGTTCCAGAAACATAGTACGTTGTGTTTTCTGTAAGTACTGGGGTCGTATATGTAGCACCAGTATTGATGACCGTACCATTGGTTTGCTGATCATACCATATGTACCCATTACTACCCGTAAGAGAAATTGTAGCTGGTTCTCCTCCACAAACAGCCGCGTTAGCAGCATCGGGTATAGAAGCAATCTCTATGTTTATAAAATTACTTTTAGTATTGGTATCACTACCATGATCATTAGTTGCTGTGAGTGATATGGTATAAATACCGCTTGCAGTATAAGTATGTGTTGGGTTTTGCTCTGTAGACGTAGTTCCATCTCCAAAATCCCAAGAATATGAAGTTACAACATTGATAGAGGTACTTTTAAAAGTTACTTGATCGCACTCTATTATTGCTTCAAAATTAGAAACAGGTGGTTGGTTGTTATCACCTAAAGTATATGATCCTGAAATGGAATATACACCAAGTGATGAATAATCAGAATACCCTGTAGATAAATCTCCTTCTCCTACACCATCTACTTCTATAAAATATGTTCCTGATTCTACTGTAGTTGATATACTTGCAGATAAGTTTGTGGTTGGGCTAGAAATAGCAAGTTCTTCTCCTGTTGCATTTAGTAACCTTGCTTGTATGTTTAGGTTAGGATAGTGAGGGTTTGGTTCAAAATTAAGAGACACTTCTCCAGCTGAAGCAATAATAGAAAATACGTCCTTATCATTTCTGGTAGAGATAAGATTTGTATTCTCAGAAGCTAATACAGTTCCATCAGAACTTGTTACAAGCTCACTAGCTTCACTTATAACATCTCCATGATCATCTTGTTTGTATCCAAAACCATTACGATCATTAGCCATAATAGCCAGATCATCTTGTTGTTGATTGGCATCATTATATTCCCCGATACTCCAGTGTCCTAAGGTTTTGTTAACACTCCATCCCATAATAGGACTCCATTCTCCATGTCCCGAATAGTATGTAGTTCCTGATTTTGTTCCATCATGTGATAAGCCAAGTGTATGCCCAACCTCATGAGATCCAGTTTCACCAGCACTTCTAGTATCTGAATTGTACACCCAGCAAGGTTCATTTCCACTCGAAGAAAAAGAATTAAGATACGCAACTCCACCAGCTGTTGGTGCTGCATCCTTTGTAGGTGTAAAAATACACATGATCCTTTGATTATTTGGAGCAGCATCAAATAAGGCTCTATTGGTAGTTACATTAACATTAAAAGGAGCAAAATCTTCAGCCATTATTCTCCAGATGTTTGTTATCTTTTCATCACTATAATTGGTAGCTTGTGCATCGATAGTTCCACTACTATGCCAACTTGTATTGGTAACAAGCTCACCATCGAAATCAATGTAAATGATGAACTCTGATCCTGGTAAACTTTGTAGATCTGGAGCTACTTTAGAAAAGGTTATGCCCGTATCATCATTCTGTTTTGAGATACTTTTTTCGAAATCGATACATAGTAGATTATTAATATTTTCTTCTTTTATAAACACTTCGTTATTTTCTCCAGAATAGTAGCGATATGCTTTTTTTTGATCCAGTAAATAAATCTCTCCTGAGATTTTGCCATTCTGTTTGGTAATATTAAATCTAGATGCTGCATTTGTACCGATTTTACCAATAATGGTATAATTATCAGTAGTACCTTTTTTTACATTAATGGTAGCAGAATAATTTTTTGTAGCCGATACTTGTAAGGATATTTCGGAAGATTTGGCAGTAAATAGTTTTTCACCAAAATTCTTTTCTAATAAATAAGGTTTTTCGATTTGGGAGAATCCGAAGTTACTGCATAATAATGCGATATATAGGATGCAGGAAAGTTTCGTCAATCTGCTTTTCTTCATAGCAAAGAAATCTCTGAATGTGAGAGTTAGAAATTTAAAGATTTTCATAGGTGTGAGTTTGTGATGTAGGTTATTAATAAATTAGACAATTAGTTACGTAATTATTTATTGCCTATAACTTGTAAAAGCAGAATTTATTATGCACTGAAGTACGTGTTTACCATACGGTTATCGTTATTTCCGAGTAATTTACTAGGGTGAAAAACAAGCCTTTGTAAAACGATCCTATATACTACAGTACCTTAGAAGGGAAATGACTAACATAGTACATAAATTAATACGTAGGATTTTTCTTAATATTTTTTTTCACCTTTTAGACTATACGTATGTTATAGTATCCCTTGTTAATAAAGGGTTATGAGGTCTTTTAGATAAATTTAATGTAAAGTTTTCTTAAAAAATTAAGGAATATATAACATTAGGTTTAAAACCTTTATAGGATAAAGTATAGAATTTCAAGCATATTCTTTATTAGAATACAATTTTTACATCCTGCTTATCATGATGGAAACTGCTAGTATATTATTTATCGAATGAAATATAATCCCCGGTAGTAAGCTGCCAGAAGTCCTTCTTAACTTACCTACTATGATTCCAAAAATAAAAAATACGGGAAAAAGAAATAGATCCCAATGAATGGTAGCAAATAATGCCGCTTGTAATACATTGGCCCAGTTATAGGTTATATATCGTTTACAGGAATCTAGTAACACTCCTCTAAAAATAAGTTCTTCATAAACAGGAACTAATATCCCTATGAGTATATATCCGCTTAAATTTCCATAATTCGATAATAGGGCAAGGATATCTTCTCTGGAAGATAAAAATAGATTAGATAAACTGTTTAGATCATATAAGGAAGGATTAAAGACTCCAACTGCGGCTTTCTGATAGATGTTTGTAACAATTTTGAAGATAACAAAATACCCAATAGAAATGCGTAGTGTTTTACCAATAGTCCAATTAATGGGAAGCAATAGTTTTATATTATCTTTATTTAAAAGGCAAAAACTAATTAAGGCAGCAAGTAAGATAAATATTAATGTACTAAGTCCAAGCGCCTCACCAACTATATCAGTTCCATCGTCTGCCCAATTAAACCATGAATTAATAAATTGTGGTGCCACTAATAGTGATAAAAATGAAGCAATAAAATATCCCGAACTGACCCACCAAAAACTTTTTAGCCCCCAAAAACTATTCGTTTTAATAGCATGTATGATTTTCCATTTATGTCCAATAAAATAAATAGGTAAAATCCATATGGATGGAACAATTATAAAAAAAGTGAATAGGAGTAATAGGGTTAGTATCCCCAATAAATCCTGAATTTTCCAGGCTAATAAAGGGTGTGTAAAGAATAATTTAAATCTATAAATGGCTAATGGATCCATGGCATACCCATGAGCTCTATAGGCGTTATAACTTGCAATGCAAAGATCACTACTTTGATATTTAAGGTCATGCAAAAATAAATCAAAGGATGCTTTGCTTTGGTTCCAATTGTTAATTGTATCTGCTACAAAATAAGATCTAGCCATATCATACTTTTTAATACCTTCGAAAGTTTTGGCGAGTTCGGCTTCATTGGTATATGTAGAATCAATGTCGTTAATTTTTTTATATAAGGATAGCGCATTAGAGTAATCATCTAATTTTAATAGCAAATCGGCTTTTTGATTAAGTTCCCATATCTTAGCAGTACTATCATTTTCTTTATGTAAACAGATTAGAGCATCCTCTTTTCTGTCTAGGTTGATTAATATTTTTGCATAAAATAATGAAGAGGCGTATTGTCTATCCTTAGATATTGCCTTATCTGCATATATAATAGCCGTTTGAAAATCGTCATCCCTAAGATGATTTTTGGCAATTTCAGAATACATGAATCCGAGTTGTTGTTCACTCCATGATTCCGGATTATTTTTAATCGAAATCTCTGCTTTCTCATATATATCTTTTAATTCGTCTCCCCACTTAAAAGTAGTATGAAAAATTAATACCTCAGGATGATCTGGATAATTGGTAAGAAGCATATTCGAGATACTATCAAAATATTTTTGATTAGGGTTGTATTCGTCATATTCATCATATTGGGCATATTGTACGAATTTACATTTCTCAATTTGTATAGGCACATTATCTGGATGCCCAGAAATATACAGTTCGTATTTCTGAAGTATATCATGATATGTTTGGTCTTCACTATTTTTTAGTTCTTCAAGAAAAGTTTCATGATCTAATATAGTGTCTTGAGAAAAAAGCTCATTTACTGATATTATAATGATAAGAAGGAAAAATGATACTAAGATTTTTAAATGCTTCATTACTAAATTAATAAAAATGCAATAGTACAATTTAATAGTACTATTTGTGGGTATTCTGTTACGATTCTTATATTAATGTACTAACTACTCTAAATGTTACCCTAAAATATAGAAATATATCTCTAAATAAATCTGCAGTTACGAAACAACCCTATATATAATCCAATTTGATTTTAGAATTATAGGATTTACGAATAAGAAATTCGTTTAAGGAGTTTGAATTATTTTGTACTAGATTACGGCATAGAATTAAAGAATAGCCACTTGTGCTGAGCTACCTCGAAGTATAGTTATTGTTGAATTTTATAACGCAGATATAGTGCAAAAGAAACGAACTATATGCGAAAGTTTTATGCGTAAATTATATTATCTAAAAGATAAGCAGGCATTTTTAATTTAGGAAAGAAAATCGAATCATAAAACCGGTGCTGAACTGAGTCGAAGTACCGCTATATATTACATCTATTGATTTTAATTCTCCTAGGCTTGTCTCAAGGTAGTTGACTAAAGATGCCCAAGTTCAGTAAACAAAAACGATTAATACCAATCCTGCAATTAAGATAAAATAGTCACCTATTTCTTTCGTTTTTTATAGCAAAAAACTTATGTAATTAGAAATATATAAGAATTTCACCGTTTCAAACAGAAAAAAACAACTTACATTTTTAGAATCTATTTGGTAAGAATAGATTAACATAAGAAAGTTTCTGCCGTATAATCCTTATAAACACTTTTCCTTAAATGGAACAGTTTATTTTAAAAACTATTATAAAGGTTACATCAGAAAATCCAATGTGATTTAATGTTGAGTAGGAGGTGAGCTTTACTAATTTTAAATGTATCCTCTTAATTTTTTGACGAGTCGATAAGTAAACTAAAAGAAAGTATAATTTACATTTTTCAAAATCAATAATAACTCTTAAAACAAATCCTCTACTTCACTTTTTATAGCTGTTAAAGCATCATCACTAGGAGCTCCTTTTTCTAACACAGTAGTAAGGATAGCTTCCCTCATTTTATTGGCGGATGTAATGTCTTCTTTTAAACTATTTTTTCGAACTAAAGCAATGGTGCCATTTTTTGCAGCTCTAACCATATTCCAGCATTCATCAGAAATATAAATTTGTTGAGTGAGATTATGGTCAAATTCTTGTTCAATCATATTGATTAAAAGTGATTCGTATTCTTTTTTATCTTCTCCTACAGGAGCAGTTCTAAGTAGTAATTTACCTGGAGAAATACGTTCTAAAAATAATGCCATTCTCTCATAGGCCTGTAATCGTAGTGGTAAGGATTGTTTTTGATGTTCTTTATGTAACAAATATCGACGTCTTTTTTCTTCATTATCAGTATGAAGTTTAAAATAATAAAGTGCTAATAGGGTTAAAAATAAAGAAGGTATTAGAGATATTAAAAGTGGTACAATTTCAAGTTTCATGGTTTATTCTTATTTTTTTAATTAGCAATTATTTCTTTGTAGTTACCACCTAAATATGAACAATCTTTTAAGTCTTGGGAGCAGGTAAACGTTACAGGTGTTTTTTTGTATTTAAATGAATTTTCTAAGGTTTTGGTGAGTTCTCCATCATCAACATTGACATCTACATCCTGCATTGTAAGTTGACAAGGATGTTCATATCCAGCGGCATGTGTTATTTCTATAAGTTCTTTTCTGAATGTTTTAAAATATTGCGAAAGCCTATCGGATTTTAAAGGAACATCAATTCCTTTTTGTAACCATTTACTTTGGGTAGCAATTCCACTAGGACATTTATTAGTATGACATACTTGCGCTTGTATACAACCAATACTCATCATAGCTTCTCTTGCCACATTGATACAATCTACTCCCATTGCAAATGCCATAGCTGCTTTCGCAGGGAATCCTAATTTACCACTACCAATAAAAACAATTCTATCGGTAAGTTGATGTTTTTGGAAAATTTTATAAATAGCAGTAAACCCATATATCCAAGGTAAGGATACATGATCTGCAAAACTTGGAGGAGCTGCACCAGTACCACCTTCACCACCATCAATAGTTATGAAATCAGGGCCTCGATTGGTTTTTGCCATAAGTTCAGCTAATAATTCCCATTGTTCGGTTTTTCCTATAGCCGCTTTGATCCCTACGGGTAAGCCCGTTTCAGAAGCAATATCCTCTATAAATTGTAGTAGCTCGGGAACATCAGTAAATGCGGTATGCGCCGATGGAGACAATACATCTTTCCCAACTTCTACACCTCGTATTTTAGCAATTTGTGGTGTTATTTTTGCACCAGGTAAAACGCCGCCTTTCCCTGGTTTAGCGCCTTGAGAAAGTTTGACTTCTATAGCTCTAATAAATGGGTTTTTATCTACGAGTGCTTTCATTTTTTTCATAGAAAACCCACCATCTTCATTTCTTACCCCAAAATATCCCGTACCAAAATGGAATATTACATCACCTCCATTGCTATGATACGGAGATAACCCTCCTTCTCCGGTATTGTGATAGGCTCCAGCTTTTTGAATCCCAATATTTAATGATTCTACAGCTCGCGCAGAAAGAGAACCAAAACTCATGGCCGATACATTAATAGCAGAGGCAGGTCGATAGGGTTTTTTTCGCTGGTTATATAAACCCATAACCTTTGCACAGGGTAAAAAAGTTTTATCTTTTTTATTAGGATGATCCTTTTTCATGCGGAATGGAATCATACAATTTTTAATAAAAATATGCTGATGTTGATAAATATTGCGGTCAGTTCCGAACCCTTCATAATTATTTTCATTCTTAGAGGAAGCATATACCCAGCTTCTTTCGATTCTATTAAAAGGGAGCTCTTCTCTGTTATTAGCAACAAAGTATTGCCGCATTTCCGGACCAATACTCTCTAATAGATATCGTAGATGTCCTATTATAGGAAAATTATGACTTACGGTGTGTTTTTTATTAAAGAAAATATCTCGTATAGCAATTAGTGCTAATGCAACCAAAATCCATATCCACCATGAAATTGAACCTAAGAAATTTGATATAGTTTCCATTGTAATTTTAAATTATTGCGCGTTTAAATAGTCTATAGCCAATTGTGACATTATTTTTACTCCTAATGTTAATCCACTTTCATCAATATAGAATTCTGGTGTATGGTGAGAAGGAGCTTTTTTAGTATCCGGAGATTTACCTCCTAAAAAGAAATAAAATCCGGGTACTATTTCCTGAAAGTATGAGAAATCCTCGCCACCGGTAGTTGCTTTAGATAAGACCACATTTTGTTTTCCTGCAATTCCTTCAATTGTTGGTAACATTTGTTTCACCAGTTTAGGGCTATTATAGGTAATGGATGTATTATTCTGAAATGTAATGGTCGCTTCTCCTCCATATGCTTTGGCAATGGCAGGAACCATTTCGTTCATTCTACCAATAATAAGCTCACGCATTTGCGTATCCAGAGTCCTTACGGTTCCTATCATCTCTGCACTTTCTGGAATGATATTAAATCGTACTCCACTTGTTATTTTACCTACTGTTATTACTGCAGCTTCATTAACTAATGGTGCATCTCGGCTAATAATTGTCTGTAGGCCATCTATTATTTTAGCGGATATTAAAATAGGGTCAGTTCCAGACCAAGGAGCAGATCCATGGGTTTGCTTTCCTTTTACATTAATAACAAAACGTTCTACAGCCGCCATGGTACCGCCAGGTTTATATTTAACCATTCCTACTGGTGTTCCGGAATTAATGTGTAATCCAAAAATAGCATCAACATCCGGGTTTTTAAGAACCCCTTCTTTGATCATCAGTTTAGCACCTCCTTCTTCTCCTGGAGGAGGGCCTTCTTCTGCGGGCTGAAAAATAAACTTAACTGTTCCCTTGATTTTATCTTTATTTTTACTAAGTACTTCTGCAGCACCCATAAGAATAGCTATATGTGTATCGTGACCACATGCATGGCTAACACCTACCTCGGTATCCAAAAATGTGGTTTTAACAACTGATTTAAACGGTACATCGGCACGTTCCGTTACTGGCAGTGCATCTATATCGGCTCTGAGTGCTACTGTTTTTCCTTTTTGGCTCCCTTCTAAAATACCAACAACACCCGTTTTGGCAACATTTTCAGTAACAGAAAATCCTAAACTCTTAAGGTGTTTTGCAATTTTTTTTGCTGTTTCGAATTCGCGATTAGATAGTTCTGGATTCTGATGAAAATCTCGTCTCCATTCTATTACTTTACTTTCAATATTTTCTGAAATCTCCTTAACTTTTGGATCAATTTTTTGCGCCTCTACAGTGCAGAAGATTAAAAGTAGTACTATAAGGATGTTATTTTTCATAAATCTAGATGGTGTTAAAAATTAATGAGTCTGTAATTTTCGTTTTGTAATTGTACCAATGCTGTCATTGCGGATAATGCAAATTGTACATCTTTTTGTACATCCAGCTTCGTTATATTCTTATGTGCTGCCGTTTGTCCACATACTATAATTGAAACACCTTTTTTAACTAATGCCGAAAGTAATAAAATATTTGGATTTTTAATATTGAATTTAGCTTTGTAGTTTTTATTATTTAGGATATCATAAGCTGCATCACCATGTATGACTAATGCGATTTTAAGGTTTTCTTCGGGAACTCCAGCAAGAATATGCATATTATAATAACGGACAGCCGAATGTATTAAAGGGTTTACTTTGGTACTATCATGAAACGATCTTCCGATATCAAATACCACTTTAAGTTCCTGAAGCGTATTTGTTTTGAAGTCAGGATTTTTAACTTCATATGTTTTCCCATAATTTTTTATAATATTGCCCTTAGTTGTTTCATTTTGACAGAAAATAAATCCTGAAAAAAAAATCAGAAAACATAGAATTGTGTGTTTCAATTTTGTAGCTTTTGAATTCTAAAGATATTCAAAAATCTAATAAAGGAAAGTTAAAATCCTTTTTTGATCCATATAAGAAGTAAAAAAAGCATATTCTTTATATTCTAGAATATGCTTTTTTATTTAGAAAAACGTATTTAATACTATTTCATATAGGAACTTGGTATGATACGATTTACAACTTTACAAACTTTCCAATACTTCTATTATTTACAAATAACATATATAACCCATTAGGCAGTTGTGATACACCTATTTCGGGCTTAGAAAATGATTTCATCACAGTTTGCCCGTATATATTTACAATTGATATATTTGTCTCGTTAGTAGTTAATCCCTCTATATTTAATTTGTCAATAACTGGATTAGGATAGAATTTAAAAACCTGTGCTCCTTTAATTTGATTGAGTTGTGTAAGGTTCAAAGAAAATCCTTCGGAAATGTTAGCACATCCTGTTTCATTAAAAACTTCTACACTATATTCTCCTGTTATGTTTGGAACGTAAGTAGCTTGATTAGCGTCTTCTATAGGTTCATTATTATGATACCATTGGTAGTGATTGAATCCTGAATTTACGGATAAGTTTTTATCATTGGCAATTGTAATTACGGGTTGTTCTGGATTGTCATCTATAATAGCTCTTACAACTGTTCTGGTATCGGTAATACAATCTCCAAATACTCCTGCAACATAAAATGTTTGTGTAGTTGTTAATGCACCTGTTTCATAGGAGTTTTCTGATGTTATTAAATTACCACCAGTAGGGGCATCGTACCATTGATATGCACTGCTACCACTCATAGTAATCGTTACAGATTCTCCCGAACAGAGATGTTGATCTGTAGGTGTAGGTTGACTAGGAAGGTTAATAACGATAAAATTATCTTTTTGATTTGTATGCTGCCCAGCAGTATTCGTAGTAGTTAGTGATACGGTATATACACCACTAGATTCATAATTATGAACAGGATTTTCTTCTGTAGATGTGTTACCATCACCAAAATCCCATAAATACGAATCTATAGTGTTTACAGATGTATTTGAGAAATTAATTACAGAACAGTCAATTGATGCTTGAAAATCAGAAACAGGAGGTTGGTTATTATCACCGGGGGTATAGTTTCCTGATATGCTATAATTGCCTAACGAAGAATAATCAGAGTATCCGCTGGAAAAATCATTGCCTTCACCTACACCATCTATTTCTAGATAATAGGTACCTTCTGTTAATTGCGTATTAAAAGAAGCGTTTAAATCAGTAAGTGGATTTGATATGGCAACTTCTTCTCCAATAGCATTAAGAATTCTAGCCTGAATATTAAGATTAGGATAATCAGGGTTTGGTTCTAAGTTAAAGGTTACATTTCCGGTTTCAATGACAAATGAAAATAGATCCATATCTGTTCTTTCACTAATAATCCCAAAGTTTTGGCTGGCACTCACATTTCCGTTATTGTCAACTAATATAGGAGTTGCCTCTGCTATAGAATTACCGTGATCATCATTCTTAAATCCGGTATTATTATTTGATGCTATAATGGCAATATCATCCTGAGTATTAGAAGCATTATCGTATTCTCCTAAACTCCAGTGACCAAGAGGTTTATTCACACTCCACCCCATAATTGGACTCCATTGACCGTGACCGTCATAGTACTCTTCTCCTGGTCGTCCGTCATGACCTAATCCAAGAGTATGACCTACTTCGTGAGAGCCAGTTTCTCCTGCCTGTCTTATGGACCATAGATTGTATACCCAGCATGGGGTATCGTCATTCCATGAAAAAGAATTAATGTAGGCTACTCCTCCGGCATCAGGGGCGGCATCTTTAGTAGTCGTGAAAATACACATTATTCGATTTGTTTTTTGCGCTGCCTCAAATACAGATCTATCTGTCGTAACATTAATAGTAAAAGGCCTGAAATCTTCAGCCATAATTTTCCATACCTCTGTAATTGTTTCATCTGAAAAGTTCGCTGATTGTGCATCAATAGTACTTCCATTCAACCAAGCAGTATTAGAAACTGTTTCTCCATCAAAATCTAGGTATACAACTGCGGTTGCGCCTGGAAGACTCTGTAGCGATGGAGTTGCTTTAGAAAAAAGAACTCCTTTATCAGTATTTTGTGTTACAGGTGTTGCTTCAAAATCGATACAGAGAATTTTATGAATGTCAATTTCTGAGATATAGACCTTCCCATTACTTTTTGTTGTTAATTGATAGGCTACGTTTGTATCTCTAAAAACAATACTACCTTCTAAAATTCCATTTTTTTTAAAGAAATTAAAGGTTGATGATTGGTTATTATCAACAGTGCCAATTAATGTCAACTCATTAGCTGCTATTTTTTGCACTGTAACAGTAAGGCTAAGTGTTTTTTCATTAGATACTTGAAGCAAGATTTCTTTACCTATCTTATAATTAGAAAAGTTTTGTATAAAATCTTCTTGGTTTTCTGAAATTAGAAAAGGAATTTTCGATTGACTATAAATAAAAGAATTAATTACTAAAAATAACACTAAATATGAGTGTTTGATACAGTCGTTAATCATTGTAGTGGATTTGTTTAGAATTTGGATTATGAAATATTTTTAACCCCTAATTGAGAGGGCATTCTTTAGATTGGTTTAAAAACAAAATGATTATTTCGGTAAAACCTTCTGAGAATTTGCTTCGAGGTTGTTGATTTAAATATTTCATCATTGTGTAAAATATAATTTTATTACAATATCTGGGTTGACTCACTATGATTAGTGATGTAAGAAAAAACTCTCTGTATTATTTGTCGATATACGGAGAGTTTTTGGTTGATTACTGAAGTTTACGCTATGCTTAAAATTCGTTCTAAGGGGATAATTGTTGCTTGTTTCAATATTACTTCTTTATCCGTTATTCCCCAAATTGTAGTTTCTACTCTTTTTATACTTGTGCTATCCATAAATACAATTTTAACTTTTTGATGTTCTAAGTTCCCTAATGACAGTGCTCTTTGTAGTTTCAAAATTCGATCAATTTGATCTTTTCTTTTGTTGAGTACATCTTCTTTTGGAAATTTAAGGAATTGTATTTGCTCTTTTTCGATTACTTGGATATTCATATTTGGGGTCATAGTAAATATAATTAGGGTTACAATTTGGTTGCGAACTTTATTATTGTAGTTAAGAATATTTGATAAATATATGTATTTAATCTTAAATAATTGCATTTTGTCGATGATTTTTTTGATTTTTGAAAATAATGTAACTGTGTTTGGGTTTTTGTTTGTAGATGTTTTTTATTTCTTTTGGATAACGAACGTTTATGACTTGTTTATAAGTATATAGAATAATTGTTCCGAAAAATGGATAGTTTACTTAAATTTCGAAGCTTATAAAATGAAGAAGATTTGGAAGAATATTTAGCTGGATTAAATGATGCACAAAGAGCTCCTGTATTACAAAAGGATGGCCCTATGATTGTAATTGCTGGTGCTGGATCAGGAAAAACAAGAGTACTTACTTTTAGGATAGCATATTTAATGAACCAAGGAGTAGATGCTTTTAATATATTATCTCTGACTTTTACAAATAAGGCAGCACGCGAAATGAAAAAGCGTATTGCAGATATTGTAGGTGCAAGCGAAGCAAAAAATCTTTGGATGGGAACTTTTCATTCAATTTTTGCTAAACTACTTAGGTTTGAGGCGGATAAATTGGGGTATCCTTCTAATTTTACAATATATGACACACAGGATTCTCAGCGATTAATTGCCTCAGTGATCAAAGAAATGGGATTGGACAAGGATATATATAAATATAAACAAGTATACTCACGGATATCTTCATACAAGAATAGTTTAATAACTGTAAAAGCATATTTCCAAAATGCAGAACTTGTTGAGGCTGATGCGATGGCAAAACGCCCCAGAATGGGAGAGATTTACCAACACTATGTAGATCGTTGTTTCAAAGCAGGAGCCATGGATTTTGATGATTTGTTATTAAAAACAAATGAATTGCTAAACAAGTTTCCGGATGTACTGGCAAAATATCAAAATCGTTTTCGATATATTCTGGTGGATGAGTATCAGGATACAAATCATTCACAGTACCTTATAGTACGGGCGTTATCAGATAAGTTTCAGAATATATGTGTTGTAGGAGATGATGCACAGAGTATTTATGCTTTTAGAGGAGCAAATATCAATAATATTTTAAATTTCCAGAAAGATTATGATAATGTACAACAGTATCGATTAGAGCAAAATTATAGGTCTACAAAGAATATTGTTGAAGCTGCGAATTCTATTATTGATAAAAATCAAACGAAATTGGATAAAGTAGTTTGGACGGCAAATGATCCAGGGCCAAAAATATTAGTAAACAGATTGCTAACTGATGGTGATGAAGGGCGTTTTGTAGCGAGTTCAATTTTCGAGAATCAAATGCAACACCAGTTGACTAATGGTCAATTTGCAATTTTATACAGGACTAATGCCCAGTCTAGAGCTATCGAAGATGCTTTACGAAAGCGAGATATTAAATATAGAATTTATGGAGGTTTGTCCTTTTATCAACGTAAAGAGATAAAAGATGTACTAGCATATTTAAGGTTGATTATAAATCCAAAAGATGAAGAGGCGCTAAAACGTGTAATTAATTATCCGGCAAGAGGGATAGGCGGTACAACTGTTGATAAACTGGTTGTAGCTGCAAATCATTATGATCGTTCCATTTTTGAAATTATTGAACATCTGGATCGTATTAATCTAAAGATTAATAGTGGTACAAAAACTAGGTTGGAGAACTTTATGAATATGATCAAAAGTTTTCAGGTAACCAACCAAACAGAGGATGCATTTACTCTTACTGAGATAGTAGCAAAACAGACAGGGTTATTGCAAGAACTAAAGAAGGATGGTACTCCAGAAGGGATTGCGCGAATAGAAAATATCGAAGAATTATTGAATGGAATCCGTGACTTCGTAGAAGGACAAAAGGAACTTGCTGATGAAACGGGATCACTTGCTGAATTTTTAGAAGATGTCGCTTTGGCAACAGACTTGGATCAAGATACTGGGGATGATGATAGAGTGGCGCTAATGACAATACATCTGGCTAAAGGATTAGAATTTCCCTATGTGTATATTGTAGGAATGGAAGAAGATCTTTTTCCATCCGGTATGAGTATGAATACACGTGCTGAACTCGAGGAAGAAAGAAGGTTATTTTATGTGGCTTTGACCAGAGCAGAAAAACAAGCGTATCTTACGTATACTCAGTCGCGTTATCGATGGGGGAAATTAGTAGATGCAGAACCTAGTCGTTTTATTGAAGAAATGGACTCTAAATATATAGAATATATTACTCCAATAGATACCTATCGTTATAAACCATTAATGGATACCGATATATTTGGTGAAGTTGATAAAAGTAAGCTTCGATTGAAAAAGCCTGTATCTGGTTCTCCACCGGTGTCGAATAAACCATCGGAAGAAAAATTAAAAAAACTTCGAAAACTGAGGCCTGTGTCTAATAGTTCTACATCGAATTCGTCAAAGAATGATTTGTTAGAAGGAGACCTTATCCCCGGAATTATTGTCGAGCACATGCGTTTTGGAAAAGGAAAAATTCTTATGATAGAAGGAGTGGGGCAGGATAAAAAAGCAGAAATAAATTTTGAAAACGGGGGTATTAAAAAACTTTTGTTGAGATTTGCGAAGTTGAAAATCATTAGTTAGGCCTATTGATAACAGCTAATGAATATATACGCTCTATGATTTAAAATTCTGTGAGCACAAAAATGGGATTTTGACGATTATCTGTAAATAAGCTCATTTGGTAAGATTATAAGCTATAGAATAATGTATCTTTATGTGATCAAAATAACATATGGCAGACTTAATTAAACTATATAACGAAAACCCTAATCCAAAAGAAATACAACGAATTGTAGATTGTCTGCGTAATGGAGGATTAGTTATCTATCCTACAGATACTGTATATGGTTTAGGTTGTGATATAACAAATAATAAAGCCTTAGAGCGTATTGCAAAAATTAAAGGTGTGAAATTAGCCAAAGCTAATTTTTCCTTTATCTGTAAAGATCTTAGTAATTTATCGGATTACGTTAGGCAAATAGATACTAGTATATTTAAACTGCTGAAAAGAACATTACCCGGACCATATACCTATATACTTCAGGGAAGTAATAATTTACCAACTGTTTTTAAAAAGAAGAAAACAGTTGGTATTCGAGTTCCTGATAATAACATATGTAAAACGATTGTAGAAGTACTGGGTAATCCAATTGTTTCTACATCTATTCATGATGATGATGAAGTAATTGAATATACTACAGATCCTGAGTTGATGCTAGAAAAATGGGATAGTTTAGTGGATATTGTGGTTGATGGAGGATATGGAGATAATATAGCATCTACTATTATTGACCTTACAAGTGGAGAACCTGTCTTAATTCGTGAAGGAAAAGGTGCGATTGATATTATCTAAACATTTTCAGTTCCAAATTGAATTTCTACTGAAAATGTGTCCTAGTTTATTAATAAAGTGGCTAGAATATATTTTTATACCATTTGTCGAATGAAATCACTGACTAAAATTGTTTCTTTTTAGGACTTGTTTCAAAATAAGATACACTGATAGGGCTACTTCTACTTAGCTAAACATAAGTATTATTCCTGAATTTTCTTTTTCACCTGAACCAAAAAAACAAATCAATTCAATTCAGATTACGATAATTTCATATAAGAACTGGTGTTCATCTAAATCACACATGGTTATTCTGGTTGCTCCATATCAATATCTTCTATTTCATCAAGATCATTTTCGATCTCTTTTAATTCTTCAATAGCTTCTTCTTTGCTGTTTTCTTCTTTTTGATTAAACTCTTGATCAATCGCAATTTCATCTTTTACCCAGAAAGATTTAGTACCACTAGCAATTACTACTAATACTCCAATAATTGTAAATAAAATGGATAATTTCTTAGGTTTTTGATTTTTCTTGGAAATAAAGTAAGTAATTAACCCAGTAATAAGAGCAACAATACCAGGAAGAACTCCGATGGATCCAAAAGGTAAGATTGCCATAATAATTCCTAGTACGGCAGTAATGGCTGCAATGGATATAAATACAATTCTCATACGTTTAGTTTTTTAGCCCAGACGCTTCATTTAATACTAATTGACCAGTTCCTGCAGGAATGCTAAATTTAATTAGTACCGGAACTTTATTTGCATCAGCCGAAAGATAAACAATATTTTGGTTAGTTCCTTTTAGTGCTTTATTGCTTACAGCTATTTTATAACATTCCTTTTGTCCCATTGCTTTAGTATTGATTGTTTCTTTACCAAGTAATTTCAAATAGGCAGTTTGTGGCTTTCTGTCAAATAATACCGTTATCTTTTGATTGGTGCCTATAGGAGCTTTATCAATATCCATGTTTCTAATATGGTACAATGTAGATACAACATCATAGGTGTTGTTACTCATTTTTAATGTTTTAGTACTTGACTCTTTCTTCTTTTCCATTGTAGCCTTTATCGTTTTGCTTTTATATTTATAGACATATTTTTCTGTTTTTAAATATCCTCCTTCATTAATATCCCTTTTGTATAAATATGGTTTAAGGTTAGATGGATTTACATAAGCCTCATATACATCTCTAATTTTAAAAAAAGAATCCCATTTAGAGTAGGTGGTTGCATTGCATTTTAATCGGAGATAATTACTTTTTCCTGTATTAACTCTACTTGTTTGCATTGTAACCTGAGCAAGATTGGTAAGTAGTCCGGACATCTTGTAAGAAACGGTATATACAAGTTTTTCATTTTCCCCAATTGACGTATTAGAAGTTTTTTGAGCTTTTAGTATTCCTGAAGAAATAAAAAGTACGGCTATTAAAAGATTTTTCATGCTTTTTGTGTAATAATATTTTCTGGTTTATATATTTTTTTTCAATCACTCATTATACCATTATTTGATATATATCAAAAAAAGGGTTAATACATTTCTATATTAACCCTTTCAAAAAATATAATATCTTTTTATTTTCCACCTTCAGTGGCTTTTTTCATACCGTCTTCAATCATATTGTAGAACTGATCTAACTTAGGAAGTACAACAATTCTGGTACGTCTGTTTTTTGCTTTATTAGCAGCTGAGTTATTATCAGCAATTGGTACATAATAACTACGACCTGCAGCAGTCATACGTTTAGGATCTACACCAAAATCTTTTTGTAGCACTCTAACAACAGAAGTTGCTCTTTTTACACTTAAGTCCCAGTTATCTAATAGTACTTTATTCTTAATAGGTACATTATCAGTATGTCCTTCTACTAAAAACTCAATATCCGGTTTGTCATTTACTACTTTAGCAACTTTACCTAATACTTCTTTTGCTCTTGTAGATACATTGTAGCTACCGCTTTTAAATAATAGCTTATCTGATATAGAAACATATACTACTCCTTTTTCTACATTTACTTCGATATCTTCATCGGCAAGATTACCTAATGCACCTTTAAGACTTGTTACTAACGCAAGTGTTACTGAGTCTTTTTTGTTTAATGCATCATTCATTGTTTTTATCTGAAGATCTTTTTCTTTAATACTTTCTAAAGATCTTTCTAAGTTTTCAGCTTCTTTTGTGGATAAAGTAGCAAGATTACCTACATTGTTTAATAATGCAGAGTTCTGATTTTTTAGATTAGAGACTTGATCTCTTAGCACTTTTAACTCTGAAGAAGAACTTGCTTTTTCTTCAAGGCAACTATTTAGTTTTACTGTTGCAGTATTCAGTAAATCTTGAGTTTCCTTTTGTTTAGCTTCTAAATCTGCAAATTTCTTTTGCGAGACACAAGAAGAAAGTAATACAGCCATTGAAGCCCCAATAATCATTGCTTTTTTCATTAGAAAATTTGTTTTTGTCTTAGTCTAGTTATAACGACTCAAAATTATTAAAAATGTGACGCAAAAATACGGCATTAACAATAATTTAAAGAATATAACACTATAATTGTTTAAAATGTTTTTTGTTTAAAATGTAGTATTGCCATACAACGGACAAAATGTTATAATATTTCGTTGAATTGCTTTCTTTTTTACGTTTTTTTATAAAAGTTGGTAAATTCCTATAAAAGCTAATATGAGCTCTAAGAATAGCAATACAGTGAGATGGTTTTTTATCTACGATATACTTTATACCTGCAATACCATCTAGAATTAATCGTATAAAAATAATAAACCAAACCTGTGCTCCCGCAATGTTCTTTACCATCATTAACAAATTATTCCGGAAGTTAAGAAAAGTCTTTTTTGGATTCATTGAGTTTAATGTGGCTCCACCTAGATGGTATACCGTAGAATTGCCCTGATATTTAATTTGATATCCTCTATTTCGTATTCGCCAACAAAGATCAATTTCTTCTTGGTGAGCAAAGAAATCTTCATCAAGTTTTCCTACTTCCTCAAAAATTATTTTTCTGATAAACAAACAAGCGCCACTTGCCCAAAATATGTCAATACTATCATTATATTGGTAAGTATCTTCTTCTAATGTGTCAAAGATTCTTCCTCTACAATAGGGATATCCCAATCTGTCGATAAATCCACCCGCTGCTCCAGCATATTCAAAATGTGTTTTCTTTTTAAAATCTAAAATTTTGGGCTGTACAGCAGCTATGGTATCAGAAGCTTGGAAAGTATTTATAATAGGTAATAACCAATTTTCTGTAACTTCTACATCACTATTTAGTAAACAAAAAATATCGGCATCAATTTTTTCTAAAGCATCATTATACCCTTTAGCATATCCTCCATTAACTTTATTTTGGATAATTTGTACAGTAGGGAAGTGGTTATTAATATATGTTATAGAATCATCCGTAGAAGCATTGTCAGCTACATAAATAGTTGCTTCCCTTGAATATTTTATAACAGAAGTTAAAAACTGTTCTAATAATGATCTTCCGTTCCAATTTAATATGACGATGGCTATGTTCACGATTGCAAAATAAAGAGTTTAGTCCGAGATTAGATAATAATTGTCGAAACTATTTAATAAGAATGTAAATGTACTTAATCTAGGGTATTTCTTGAAGTTCTATTTTAGACCTTCAAGAAAAAGTCATGGTTTTTAGATTCGAGATTTAAAGAAAAGACAACATCTTGTTTCTTCATTCTAAAAAGCGAAACGATTTTGTACCTTATACCTTTACGAACTTGCTTTAGGTGTTTGGTTTATCTGTAGTCTGGTATGTCTTCCATAAAGGAATATCGTTTTTCTGTATAATCCATCTGACAATAATAGTGGTTTAAGCCATTAGTGATCATAAGGTATTCTGCTTTTAATACGAGATTATATCTTGCTATTTGATCAAAAACTTCTTGAGTGATTTTAACTGAATGAGATTTACATTCTATAATAAGATGAATACTTCCATCTGGATTAAAAACTATAATATCGTACCTCTTATTTAAATCTCCAATTTTGATAAGCTTTTCTACATTTATTAGACTTTCGGGATATTTTTTTTTATCAATTAAGTAATGTATTGTATGTTGACGAACCCATTCTTCTGGAGTTAGAATGATGAATTTTTTACGAATCCTGTCAAAAATAGAAACTTTATTTTCGCTACTTTTGAGACGAAATTGATATGCTGGAAAATTGAGTTGTTGCATACCACAAATTTGATGATTTTTTCTGAATGGATGAAGTAAAACAGATTGTAACAGATATTAAAAACGGAAACTGTAAGCCCGTCTACTTTTTGATGGGAGAAGAACCTTATTATATCGATAAGGTTTCAGACTATATTGATAAGAATGTGTTAGCAGAAGAAGAGAAGGGATTTAATCAAATGGTGTTGTATGGGCGTGATGTAAGTATTGAGGATATTGTGTCTAATGCGAAACGTTATCCGATGATGGCAGAACGACAGGTGGTTATTGTAAAAGAAGCTCAGGACTTATCAAGAACTATAGAGAAATTAGTTGATTATGTAGAAAATCCTCAACCATCAACAGTCTTGGTTATTTGCTATAAATATAAAAAGATAGATAAAAGGAAAAAGTTGTATAAAGCTGTCGCTAAGAACGGTGTAATTTTTGAAAGTAAAAAATTATATGAAAACCAAGTAGCAGATTGGATACGAAGGGTTTTGGGAGGTTCTAATTATAGTATAGAGCCCAAAGCAGCTCAGATGCTAGTAGAGTTTTTAGGAACTGATTTGGGTAAAATTAATAATGAGTTAGAGAAGTTAAAACTCATAATACCCAAAGGAGAACAAATTACTGCAGAGAAGATCGAAGCGAATATTGGAATAAGTAAGGATTATAATAATTTCGAACTTAGAAAGGCTATAGGTTCAAGAAATGTAATCAAAGCGCATAAAATTATTAATTACTTTTCTCAAAACCCTAAGGATAACCCATTAGTAGTGACAATTTCTTTACTATATGGTTTTTTTTCTCAAGTGTTACAGTATCATGGATTACCAGATAAATCAAAAAGTAATGTAGCAAGTGCATTAAAAATAAATCCTTATTTTGTTGGTGATTACTCCGATGCGGCACGTAATTACCCAATGAAAAAAGTAAGTCAAATTATTGCTTTATTAAGAGATGCAGATGTGAAGAGTAAAGGAGTGGGAGCATCAAATCTTCCCGCAGGAGATATTCTTAAAGAATTGATGGTTAAGATAATGGGGTGATTTTTATGTTTTTTTAAGTGAATAAGACATTATTATAGTTAAAAAAATATAAAGGTTGTTCTTATTCATACTAGTCAGGTGTAAAACTGTTATGTTAGATTGTAATAGTGGATTTTACAAATGCTTTATTAGTAACTCAAGAAGTGAATTAAAGTGAAAAATGTAACAGGTTGATATTCAAAAAATCTTAGTTCTTGATTTTAGCAGTGCAGCAGTTTTGATTCAATAATTTGTTTTCGAGTGTTAGTGATATTTTTACAGCATACTTCCAATAAGTTCTTTCATCATTTTTGCAGCTAAAAAAGCGGTCATATTCTGAAAATCTCTATTCGGATTGTATTCTACAATATCAGCTCCAACCACCTCACTATCTATATTCTGGATAAGACTAATTACTTGTCTGGAAGTTAAGCCTCCGGGTTCATGGTGTGATACTCCTGGAGCAAAAGCAGGGTCAAAAGCATCTAGATCAAGAGAAATATATAATGGGTTTTTAAATTTTGGTAGATTTGATATATCTAAGTCTTTCATTTGATGGATTTCCACATTGTACTTTTTCGCTTGTATTTCTTGATGAGGGTTTAAAGTTCTAATTCCTACCTGAACAAGTCTGGTTACCAAGCTATTTTCCATTATTCTTGCGAATGGGGACGCATGAGAATATATATCCCCTTCATAACTATCGTATAAATCAGAGTGGGCATCTATATGAAGAATATCTAATTTAGGGTACTTTTTATGAAAAGCTTTAATTATCGGAAATGTGATAGAGTGATCACCTCCTAGGGTTAGGATTTTGGGGGTTAGATCCAAATGTTTTTTGGTGATTGCTTCGATATCAAAGTATGTAGAAATATTGAAATCACCTTTGTCTTTAATTTCTGAGTCTTCTATTGAATGTCCATTTTCGGCATATAAATTTAGAGAACCACAATACAGAGCCTCTCTGATCAATGGAGGTGCTAATTTTGAGCCTTTTTGATAAGAGGATTTTTCATCAAACTGTATACCTTGTACGATTATTTTAGGGTTCATTTTTTTAATTATATAAGCATTTGTCTAAAGATACTAGTATTAGTGTTTTCTTTTATGAAGGAATTGGTAAGTATGAAAATTCTTTTACTTCGGTCATAACAAATGAACTTTGAACTTTAGAAATATTTTCTAAAGAGGCTAATTTATTAGAAAGAAAATATTGATACTGTTCCATATCTTCTGCGTAGATCTTAATCAGATAATCAAACATTCCGGCAACGTGATAGCATTCAGCTACTTCCGGGAACTGCTGAATATCTTTCTCGAACTTTTTTAAATAATCAGTTTGGTGTAGGTTCAATGTAACATTACAAAATACCATGAATTGTAACCCAACTTTCTTTCTGTCTATAATGGCCTTGTATGACTTAATATGTCCGTCACGTTCTAACTTTTTTACACGTTCAAAAATAGGTGTAGTGGTCAAGTTCAACCTTTCTGCAATTTCTTTGATAGTGATTTTGCCATTTTTTTGAAGAAGAAGCAATATTGATCTGTCTATAGTGTCCATATTATTTTTCTGTTTAAGTACTTTTTTATAATCTAATATAGAATATTATTCTTTTTTAATTTTTAAATATAATTATTATTCTAAATATGAATATAAATTTAGTGTTTAATTCTTTTGTGTATAATTTTACAGTAAGAAGATATGTATTATATGTATCCCTTTTCCTTATTTTATTTTAAGAAATGGAATTAGGATCTTCTCTCTGGGGAGAAGCGAAAGATGGGGGTGTTTTTTGGGAACTCCCTCATCTTAATTCTTTAATTCGTTTTAGGAAAATTATAATTTAAGTAAAATGATTATAACAGTAATAGCAAGTGAATTCAATACCGATAAAAAATAAATGAAGAAGCAATGATTATTTTAATCTTCAAAGATTAAGATTTCATACTCGTACTGAACTTAGCTGCAGTATGGCTTCTAAAATAATAAAAATGAATATATGAAAGAGCATAGTTTCAATCCAGAAAGTTTAATGATGACTTATGGTTATAAACCAGAATTATCAGAAGGGGCTATAAAATGTCCTATTTTTCAAACATCTACTTTTGTTTTTAAAACCGCTGAAGAAGGAAAAGCTTTTTTCGAATTAGCGTATGGTTTGAGAGAAAAGACAGCAAAAGAAGAATTAGGGTTGATTTATAGTAGAATTAATAACCCTAATTTAGAGATTTTAGAAAATAGGTTATGTCTTTGGGACAAGGCAGATGATTGTGCTGTTTTTGAAAGTGGAATGTCTGCCATAAGCACTGTGTTGTTAGAGTTTTTAAAACCCGGAGATTTATTAGTGTACAGCAATCCATTGTATGGAGGAACGGATCATTTTATCCATCACTTTTTAAATAAGATAGGAGTACACACTATAGGAATTATGCCAGATCATAGTATAGATCAAGTTGAAGAAATGATTGAAGCTTCTGGTAAGGCTGATAAGTTAGCTATGATTTATTTAGAAACACCAGCAAACCCAACGAATCATATAGTTGATATTGAAAAATTCAGTCAATTAGCAGCTTGTTATAGTAAAGACGAAAACAAACCATTATTAGTAGTTGATAATACCTATATGGGGCCTCTTTGGCAACATCCTTTACAATGCGGTGCGGATTTAGTAGTGTATTCTGCAACAAAGTATATAGGAGGACATAGTGATTTAATTGCTGGAGCCGTATTAGGTAGTTCTGAATTAATGATTAGAGTAAAAACCTTACGTACTTTTCTGGGGAATATGGTAAGTCCTAATACTGCCTGGTTATTATTAAGAAGTTTAGAAACTCTTAAAGTACGTATGGATCAACAAACGCATAATGCACAGGTGATAGCTGAGTATTTAGAAAATCACCCAAAAGTTGAAAAGGTGTATTATCTTGGACTATTGAAAGAAAACACAGATGAATATCTAACATATACCAAGCAATGTTCTGCTCCAGGTGCTATGGTTTCTTTTGATATTGTAGGTGGGGAGAAAGAGGCGTTTACTTTTCTAAACAATCTTAAATTGATGAAATTAGCAGTCAGTTTAGGAGGAACAGAAAGTTTAGCTCAGCACCCTAAAACTATGACACATGCAGGGGTAAATGAGGAGCAACAACGGCAAATGAATGTTACAAATAAATTAGTGCGTTTGTCTATAGGCGTAGAATCTTCAAAGGATTTGATATGGGATCTTGAGCAATCATTAGAAAAAGTGAAAACCCCAAAATTAGAAGTAGAAATTGTAATGTAAGAAATATAGATTAGTTCATCTATTCGGGGGAATAGTGAAAATATGGGGGTATTAACTTATGAAAATAGGTGATTACCCCCATTGTTTTGCGTGCATTGTAAAAGTATCTTTGTATTGAATTAAAAAATAAGATTATATATAACACTTTTACACACAAATATTATGAAACTATTTCGTATTAATTTTAAACTTATTCAGGAATTTTTAAAGGAACTTCCTAAGGCTTGCGGTCATGCAATTCATAGATAGTACACACCTTTTTTAGTAGAAAACAAAAAAACCTCATTCGTAAGAATGAGGTTTTACTGTTTAACAAAAATATTTATTTAGTAGGTGTTCTATTTTAGAGCACCTACCATATCTTCTGGTTTAACCCATTCGTCGAATTCTTGTTCTGTAACATGGCCAAGAGCTACTGCTTCTTGTTTTAATGTTGTTCCATTCTTATGAGCTGTATTGGCTATTTCTGCAGCTTTATAGTACCCTATTTTAGTATTTAATGAGGTAACTAACATCAATGAATTATTTAATAATTCTGTTATTCTTTTTTGGTTAGGCTCTATTCCCTGTGCACAATGTTCATCAAAGGATACACAAGCATCACCAATTAATTGAGCACTCTGCAACAAGTTTGCGGCCATAACAGGTTTAAAAACATTAAGTTCAAAATGTCCTTGCATTCCTCCAATATTAATAGCTACATCATTACCCATAACTTGTGCACAAACCATGGTTAGTGCTTCACATTGTGTAGGGTTTACTTTTCCTGGCATAATAGAACTACCAGGTTCGTTTGCTGGGATTATTAATTCGCCAATTCCACTTCTAGGTCCTGAGGCCAACATACGAATATCGTTACCTATTTTATTTAATGAAACTGCTAATAGTTTTAAGGCGCCGTGAGTTTCTACAAAAGCATCGTGAGCTGCCAATGCCTCAAATTTGTTTTCCGCTGTTATAAATGGTAAGCCTGTAAATTGAGCAATAAATTCAGAAACTCTTTTGGCATACCCTTTTGGTGTATTTAATCCCGTTCCCACTGCGGTTCCTCCAAGAGCCATTTCCGCTAAGTGAGGTAGTGTATTCTCTAGTGCTCTAATTCCATGATCCAATTGAGAAACATATCCAGATAACTCTTGTCCTAAAGTAAGTGGTGTAGCGTCCATAAAATGTGTACGACCAATCTTAACTACATTTTTAAAAGCTTCAGATTTTTTCTTCAAGGTGTCTCTGAGCTGTAGGACTCCTGGAATTGTAACTTCTACTATTTTTTTATAAGCAGCGATATGCATTCCGGTAGGGAATGTGTCATTAGAAGATTGAGATTTATTGACATCATCATTAGGTTGTAATGTTTTTTCTCCTTCCCCGATCTTAAGTCCTGCTAATTGATGTGCTCTATTAGCAATCACTTCATTCACATTCATATTGCTCTGAGTTCCAGAACCTGTTTGCCATATAACTAATGGAAATTGATCATCGTGTTTACCATCTAGAATCTCATCGCAAACTTGTCCTATAAGATCTCTCTTCTCTATAGGAAGTGCTCCAAGTTCACAGTTAGTAAAAGCGGCGGATTTTTTTAAGTAAGCAAAACCATATACTATTTCTAGAGGCATAGAAGCCGGAGCTCCTATTTTAAAGTTATTTCTGGAACGTTCTGTCTGTGCTCCCCAAAGTTTATCAGCAGGCACTTTTACTTCGCCCATTGTATCTTTTTCTATTCTATATTCCATAGCCAAGATGATTTATTTTTTAGACGGCAAATTTAAGGATTTAAACCTCTTTTTTCTGAATTAACACTACGTTTTTTAAAAATATACTATAGTTATGAAGTATAGTATTTAAATAAATTGTTTAAAACTATGAATTACAGGGAAGAGTTCCTATATTTGGCAAAAATTGAAATTATAGTATTTGTTATGTTCGAATTTGATCAATACCTTGGCTTTTTAGCATTCTTAACAATCCTTACCATTGGGTTTTGGCTAATGATTTTTTTAGTAACTTTTGTAGTTCCTTATTGGATATATGGAGCAACAATTGAGAATTTTAAATTAAAAGCAGAAGCTAAGAGAAAAGCTAGAGGATAAGTAAAAAAAGGATACTTACAATATATAAACAGCCTGATACATTCGTGTGTATTGGGCTGTTTTTGTTTGCAAACTTAATTATTATATATTATTATAATAGAATGAGGTTTTAAAAGATTCAATATCGTCACAAAAAAAACAGATTTTAAGCTATTGTAAAATAGCTATCTTGTGTTCTTGTGAAAAACGTATTAATTGAGAGTTGAAATAAGAAAAGAAGTATTTTGTTACTCTTTTAGTTAGGGTAGTATACACTTTGATAGGGTAGCGTAATGTGTTAAAAAAAAGAGAGGTTGTTGCTTTCTAACAATCTCTCTTTTTAATATTATTTTATTTATAATAGTCAATGATTATTGACTAACAACAAATCTTGCTCTGCTTGCACCATCATTTGAAACGGCAGTATATATACCTGTTGATAAATTACTATCTAAACTAAAAGTAGTACTGTTACTAGAACGTTCTCCATTCTCAATACGGCTTACTTCTTGACCTAATGCATTATAAATAGATAAACTACGCGCTTCGCCTCCTACACGGAAAGTAACTGCTCCTCCGTTACTAGGATTTGGATATGCTTGGATATTGTTAGCTTGTGCACCGTCTGTGTTAAATTCATCTACAGAAAGTATAGTTGGGTCGTTATATACATAATCGTTTGCAATCCAAGCACCACTACTAGCTAGCTTTGTCCATAGTCTAACATGTATTTTAGTTGTACCATCAGTAGGTATGGTGGATGTGTTTAAGACAGTATGCGAAGTTTCAGATGATGCAATTGTTGAGGCGTTATAAAAATCATCAAAGCCTATATCACTTCCAATTAGAATATCATATTCTGAAGCACTTCCTGCGTTCCAAGTAAAAGTTGGAGTGTTATTCATAATAGTCGAACCTTCCGTAGGAGTAAGCATTGTTGCTTTATCTCCATAAGCTCTATAAATATAATCATTATATACCCATTGAGTACCATTTAAATTTGATCCTAAACGCACATTAAAAGTGTTACCGTCACTAGGCAAACCTGTAGCATTAAAAGAAGTTCCTGTAAAAGGAGAAGATGCCTGAATATCACTAGAACCTGGACCAGTAGTACCTATAATAATATCATTTTGTGTGCTGTCTCCCGTGTTCCAAGTAAATGTAACTGATGCCCCGTCTAGGCTATCTGTAAAATCGTTAAGAGGTTCAGGCGAGATCATTCTAGATTCGTTAGCGCTAGCTGATGCAGCAGTGAAGGTATAATCAATTCTATTCCAATTTGGGGTAACATTGGCATCGAAATACCATAATTGAACATAAATAGTAGAACCATCCATGGGTAAAGAAAAAACGGTTTCAGAAGTATTTGTTGTTTGAGAATACCCATTCAAGCTAGTGTCATCGGCATTACCAATTCCTGCTGTAAAATCAAAATTAGTTGCACTTCCTGTTGACCAGGTAAATGTAACATTTTCCGTTCCCTCTAGAGAGGATCCAGATACGTGACTGGTTATTTCAGGAGCTTGTCCAAAAGAACTAAGAACTACAGCAAAACCAAGTATAGCCGTAAGAAATGCTTTTTTCTTAAATGTAGGTAAAAGTTTGATCATGATTTAATGTTTTTTTAAGATTTTATTGTTTATGCAGATAAATATATCTAAAACTTATCTGATGTCTATAGTTGTGGTAATATAATACTTTTTTATGATAAAATAATATTATGGAATAAGATATTTGAGCTGTTACAGATTTTTTACGATTCGTTTATATGTTTAAAATAGACACTATTTTTCTTAATAAATACATCATAGGTTTAAAAAATTAACAGTAGTTATAATATGATTATAAAATTCACTTAATTTTCTGGAATCTAAAAACGGCTAGGATTGACAATTTCAAAAAGTGTTAAAGTAATGTTTTAAGCTGTAAAGAAGGATATTTCTTGTTAAAAGAGCATATCAATAAATAAAGAGTTTGTTGTAATGTATTAAATTAATTCATATTCTGGTTAATTGTAAATAGTGTTGCTTTGAAATCTGATTTGAAGTTGGCTTATATATTGTGACTTTTTACATATAAACAGTAATAGATTAGTCAATACTTGGTTCTATTTCAGTGTATTTTACCGAACTAATTTGATTTTTAAAGAAAGTTTATGATTTAACATACTATTTGTTATTAAATGACGTTCGGTCTTGATAAATTAGCTCCAAATTTTTGAAATTTAAAGGAAGAATATTCTGTAAAACAATTTTTAGTTTATGAAAAAGATGATAGTTAATAAATCATTACTAATTGCTTTATTTTTATTAACATCAATTCAATTTTATGGTCAGAGTCATAAAATTGCGTTGTCCATAACAGGTGGTTATGTTCAAGGTGGTTTTGGTGGAATGGCAACATTAGATTATAAGGTGAATGAATTTGATTATTTACAATTTAATATTCAAACTAATTTTACAAAACTTGAAAATAGTGGCATAGATATACCTGTAAATTTATATGCTTTTAATGGAGGTTTCTTTTTCGATTTATTAAGAAACAATAATAGGGCGTTTGCTATTTCTATAGGAGCAGGACCAACTGTTGGATATGAAATTATAAATAATGGAGATGAAATTTTAGAAAATAATCAAATATTAAATATTGATACAAGTAAAGTAGTATTTGGAGCTTATGCAGGAATTGATGTTGACATATTTTTAATACCCACCATAGCTATAAATATAAAAGCTAACGAGGTGTATCATATAAATAGTGATATAGGAGAATTTACGCCCTACTTTGGATTAGGGGTCAAATTAATATTAAAGTAATTTTACATGAAAAAGTATTATCAATACATTTTTGGAGGAGTACTGTCGTTATTTTTAGTAATAGCTTGTACTAAAGAAATAACAAATGATCTGGTATCATTTTTTAAACTAGAGATAAGTGAAACTACAATTGAGGCTTTTGTGGATACTCCAAAAGCAGTTCAATTAGGAATCAAAGTTGGAGGAGAAATAAAATTAGGAGATTATCAACTAAAATATAATGTTACAGAAGGAGAGGGGTATTATACTATAGATTCTGAAAGAGTAGAAGAAGATCAGTTTGTAGATTTGTCTGGAGCAGAAAATACAATATCGTATGTGGGTACAACGGTAGGAACGCATAAAGTAGTGATAACCGTAAAAGATTTGCTGAACAGGGAACAGGATGTAACGCTTACGTATACTATAAATGATAAAGCATTTACATTAGATGTAACAGCATCGCCTGAGTTTACATATATTGATGGAGTTATAGATTTAAATATAAAAATAGAAGAAATTAGTGCTGCTACGTATGAGTTAAAATATGTTTTTGGGGCTGAGACTCCTGATGTATCTGGAACTGGTGCCATCACTGTAGATGGGACATCGCTAGATTCTGATACATTAACTTCCATTCCAGTTGGTGATTCTACATGGAATTTTGAAGGACTTACAAAAGGAACTGTAGAGGTGTTATTTACAGCAACTAGTAGTTTAGGAATAGTTGTAGAGAAGAAAGTTCAGATAGAAGTAAATGATACTCCTGATTTTACTTTTACAACAGATTTGATTGATGAAGAGATGCCTGTTAATGGATTTGCAAAGTATAATGCGAAACTTGTTGAGGTATCCGGAGAATCTACTTATACAATGACATTTACGACAACTAAAGCTGGAAGTATAGATATTGGAGGAGAAACCTATATAGAAGGAGATGTTATACTCGTTAGTCCAGGGGGATTAGCAGGAACGTATAAAGGTGCTGAAAGTGGAGAACATGTTGTTACTTTTACAATAATTAATGCTAATACAGTGCCTATCGAAAAAACTTCAAGTTTTTCGGTACTTTTTAAAGACCCTGATGATGTTATAGCTCCTATTATTACATTAGTGGGTGCTGATCCACAAATTATTCAAAAAGGAGCTGCTTATGAAGAGTTAGGGGCTACTACGGATGATGGTTCAGAAGTTGGTATAGATAGCTCTGCTGTGGATATAACTGTACCAGGTTCTTATACTGTTACCTATACAGCAACAGACGCATCGGATAACACTGCTTCGGTTACCAGAACCGTAGTCGTTAATGACCCACCTGTAGCGGTTATTAATGCTACGCCAATAGAAGGGGAAGCTCCGTTAACTGTTTCTTTTAAAAATGATACTTCTACGGATAGTGATGGTATGATAGTGTCTTCTAGTTGGAATTTGGGAGATAATACTAATATTGAAGGAGAGTTTCCATATAATATTACCCATACGTATACAGATCCAGGAGAATATAGAGTGTTATTGGATGTGAATGACAATAATAATGGAGGAGCAAGGGTTGAAGTCACTATTACAGTTACTACTTCGATAGTAGATACCACGCCGCCCGTAATTACATTAACAGGTAGTGATTCTGTAGTATTGCAGTTAGGACAACCGCCTTATGAAGATCCTGGTGCTACAGCAAATGACAATGTAGATGGAGATATTACCGATAAAATTGTTGTTGTTTCTAATGTAGATACTAGTATTGCTGGAACTTATCAAATAACGTATAATGTAACAGATGCAGCTGGTAATGCTGCTGAAGAAAAGGTGAGAACTCTAACGGTTATTGAGCCAGAAGATACTGCACCTCCTGTAATTGCGTTAACGGGTAGTAGTTCTCAAATATTGCAATTAGGAGATGCGTATACTGAAGAAGGAGCATCTGCAACCGATGATGTAGATGGGGTGGTTGATGTTACTATATCAGGAGTTGTTGATGTTAATGTAGCGGGAACATATACCATAACATATACTGCGACAGACTCCTCAAATAATACAGCATCCGTTACCAGAACTATTATCGTTAATGATCCTCCAGTTGCTGTTATTGATGCAACTCCAACTACCGGAACTGCACCGTTAACGGTGTCATTTAATAATAATAACTCTTCTGATACTGATGGAACAATAGCACTCTCTGATTGGAGTCTAGGTGATGGGACTAATAATACCGCAGGTTTTCCTCATAATATCTCTCATACTTATAATACTCCTGGAGAATATAGAGTAGAGTTGCAGGTAACAGATAATAATGGAGGAATAGGTGTCTCTCAAGTTGTCATAATAGTTAGAGATGAAACTCCACCAGTTATAACTATAATTGGATCTACAGATATATCTATTGAACTTGGAGCTATATATGTGGATGCGAAAGCTACTGCTACTGATAATGTTGATGGTGATATAACGGATAATATTGTAACTACTTCTAATGTAAATACAGATGTTCTTGGTACATATGAGGTTAGATATAATGTGACAGATGCAGCAGGTAACGCTGCTGAAGAGGTTATAAGAACAGTACGTGTTGTTAAACCAATAATAGAGGAATGTGAATGCCCTCCTGGTCAGATTCTTTGTGATCGAGTAACTTGCGAGTGTGTTTCTGAGCAAGAAGCTTGTCCATAAATGAGGATTTAATAAAATGAGATAAAAAAAGGATTGCTTTTAAAAAGCAATCCTTTTTTTATAAAAATGTGTCCTCAAAAAGATTTTAAAGGATTTCAATTACTTTTTCAATAGGCCTGCCAATGGCAGCTTTATTACCCTTAACAACAATAGGTCTTTCTATTAATTTAGGGTTTTGACACATAATAGAAATTAATTCTTCATCAGTAATTTCTTTACCCTTAAAACTTTCTTTCCAAATTGCTTCATTCTTACGGACAAGTTCAATCGGTTTTATACCTATCAGTATAAGTATTTCTCTAAGCTGATCTTCCGTAATTGGAGTTTCAAGATATTTAACAATATTTAGATCTTCATTTTTATCTTCTAGCAAAGCAAGGCATTGTCTTGATTTACTACATCTGGGATTGTGATATATTGTTGTCATAAGGTATTGATAATATTAATCTTCATTTCTTTGCCCCATCATCATAAGATATGCTTTTAAGAACGAGTCGATATTCCCATCCATAACAGCGTCTACATTCCCCGTTTCTTCTGCAGTTCTTACATCTTTAACAAGTTTATAAGGATGCATAACGTAATTACGAATTTGTGATCCCCATTCTATTTTCATTTTAGAGGCTTCTATCTCATCTCGTTGTGCTTGTTGTTTTTTTAACTCAAGCTCAAAAAGTTGCGACTTAAGCATTTGTAAAGCTTTTTCCCGATTGTCATGTTGTGATCGGGAATCCGAACAAGATATCTGAATTCCTGTAGGGAAATGCGTGAGTTGAACTTTAGTTTCTACTTTGTTTACATTTTGTCCTCCCGCACCACTGGATCGAGAAGTGATAATCTCGTAATCCGAGGAGTTGATGTCTATTTCTATACTATCATCTGCCAATGGATATACATATATAGATGCAAAAGAAGTATGTCGTTTTGCGTTACTATCAAAAGGAGAGATTCTAACCAATCGATGTACTCCATTTTCTCCTTTGAGCCAACCAAAAGCGTACTCTCCATCAATTTCTAAAGTCACCGTTTTTATACCAGCTACATCTCCTTCCTGATAATTTAACTCTTTTACCTTGTAGCCTTGTTTTTCTGACCACATAAGATACATACGCATTAACATACTCGCCCAATCACAGCTTTCAGTACCTCCTGCACCAGCTGTTATCTGTAGTACGGCACTCATGCTGTCTCCTTCATCACTAAGCATATTCTTAAACTCCAAACTTTCTATTAGCTCTAAGGCTTCAGAATGTTTGTCATTTACCTCAGTTTCTGTGGCATCACCTTCTTTGAAAAATTCATATAAAACCTCTAAATCATCAAGTAGGGTAACACTTTTTTCATATTCAGAAACCCATTTCTTTTCAGAATTAAGTGTACGCATTAATTTTTCTGCCTCTTGAGCATTATTCCAGAAATCCGGAGCAAATGTTTTTTCCTCTTCATTGGCTATTTCAATAAGCTTGGCATCAATGTCAAAGATACCTCCTTAACGCAACCTGGCGCTCTCTAAGATCTTGTAAAGTCTCAGTATTGATCATAATTTAGTTTTTGACAAAAATAGGATTTAACAGTTCAGTAGGAAACAATTTTGCAATTATTTTATAGTTTTAGTTTTTTTATTCGGACTCATTCAAATAATCACAATTAATGAAAACCCACCTATCTTATTTACTATTTATTGTTTGTCATATTATTAATGGTCAATTTTTAGAGAAACAGAAAAACTTACAAAGTTATAAAGGCTATTTTGATTTCCATTATAATGAAGAGAAGGATGAAATTTATTTAGAAGTTGACAAACTGGATACAGAATTTTTGTATGTACACTCTTTAGCGACAGGTGTTGGGTCTAATGATATAGGTTTAGATCGAGGACAGATAGGCGATGGGGTGGTTGTAAAGTTTAAAAAAGCAGGAAATAAATTGTTACTTGTTCAGACAAACCAAAGTTACAGAGCTGTCACGGATAATAAACTGGAGAGAAAAAGTGTAGAAGAAGCTTTTGCAACTTCGGTTTTATTTGGATTTCCAATTAAGGAGAAAAAATCAAAAAAATATATCATAAACTTTACTCCTTTTTTGTTACAGGATACTCATGGAGTTATTGATAGATTGAAATCTAAAAAAGAAGGTGTGTATAGTGTGGATGCTTCGAGAAGTGCTTTGAGTTTAAATAGAACAAAAGGATTTCCGAAGAATATAGAATTTGAAGCTCTAATTACCTATAAAGGATCTCCCAAAGGGGAGAATATTTCATCGGTGACCCCGAATTCACAATTTATTACTGTTACCCAACATCATTCCTTTGTAGAATTACCTGATAATGGATATAAGAAACGTGAATTTGATCCGAGAAGTGGTGCAATCTCCATATCATACTTAGACTATGCAACACCTATACAAGAGCCAATAAAAAAAAGATTTATTTTAAGACATAGATTAGAGAAAAAAGATCCTGATTTAGAAATGAGCGAGGCTAAAGAGCCAATTGTGTATTATCTAGATCCAGGTACTCCAGAACCTATAAAATCTGCTTTGTTAGATGGGGCACGATGGTGGAATAAGGCTTATGAGGAGATAGGTTTTAAAAATGCATTTCAAGTAAAAATGTTACCTGAGGGTATTGATCCTATGGATGTACGCTATAATGTGATTCAATGGGTACATCGATCTACAAGAGGATGGAGTTATGGCGCTAGTGTTATAGATCCTAGAACAGGGGAAATAATAAAAGGTCACGTGAGTTTGGGAAGCTTACGTATTCGTCAGGATTATTTAATAGCGCAAGCACTGTTAAATAACCCTTTTGGTAATTCTGATAATAATTATAAAGCTATGTTAGAAATGGCATTGGCTAGAATTCGTCAATTATCAGCTCATGAAATTGGACATACAATTGGATTTGCTCATAACTTCGCTGCAAGTGCAAATAATAGGGCATCTGTTATGGATTACCCACATCCAAAAGTTATCGTAAAAGATGGAGAGATTGATATATCTGAAGCTTATGATGCTAAAATAGGTGATTGGGATAAAGTCACCGTGGCGTATAGTTATTCTGAATTTAATAGTGAGATCAATGAAAAGGAAATGTTGAATAATATATTGAAAGAAGCTTATAATACAGGCTTACGATTTATATCCGATCGTGATGCTAGACCAATAGGAGGGGCACATGCTAAAGCGCATTTGTGGGATAATGGTGGAAATGCATCTAAAGAATTAGAAAATATTCTAGCGGTTAGAGAAATTGCTATGAATAATTTTTCTATTGGTAATATAAGAACAGATGAACCTTATTCTGTTTTAGAAGATGTTTTTGTTCCTTTATATTTTTTTCATAGATATCAAACAGAAGCAACAGTAAAATTAATCGGAGGGCTCGATTATAACTATTCAGTAAAAGGAGATGGGCAAACTATTGTAAAAGTGATTTCTGGAAATGAGCAAAGAGAAGCTTTGAAACAAATATTAAAGACAATTATTCCAGAAGTATTAGCAATTCCTGAAGATAAGTTGAATCTATTTCCACCCAGAGCATTTGGATATGATAGAACAAGAGAGTCTTTTAAGGGTAAAACAGGAGTCAGTTTTGATGCTTTGAGCGCGGCGGATACGGCGAGTGATATGAGTTTGTCTTTATTATTACATCCAGAAAGATCATCGAGATTGGTGCATCAAAAAAGCTTAGATAAAGAACAATTAGGTTTTTCTGAAGTCCTGGAAGAATTAGTAAAAGTTGTTTTCGATAGAAGTTTTCAGAATAACTATCACGTTGAAATTAATAATATTGTTAAAAGTAATTTGTTAAAACATCTTATGAGTTTAAGTAATCATACAGGTACGTATCCACAAGTAAATGCAATTGCCTATAACAGTTTAAAGAAAATAGAAGTGCTGCTGAGAAGTAGGAAGGGAAAAAATCAGGAAGATATTTATAGTGATCATTATATAAGAAAGATAAATGATTTTATGAAAAAACCTGAGGTTTTTAAAGTGTTACCTTCACCTAAAATTCCAGATGGCTCACCAATAGGAAGTCATCAATGTCAATTTTAGTTTTTTTTATATAGAATTATGAAAAACTTTTTTAATTTAAAATAGTATTAGAATGATAATTGATCTTAGAAGTGATACGGTAACCAAACCTACTCCAGAAATGCTTCAGGCAATGATGAATGCGGAAATAGGAGATGATGTGTATAAGGAAGATCCTACAGTAAATATTTTAGAAAAGAGAATAGCTAAAATGTTTGGAAAGGAAAAAGCTTGTTTTTTTCCTTCCGGAAGTATGGCTAATCAAACCGCTATTAAGCTGCATACACAGCCAGGCGAACAACTTATTGCAGATGTATACTCGCATATTTTTAATTATGAAGGAGGAGGGGTTTCATTTAACAGTGGGGTTTCTTGTAAATTAATTAATGGTAATCGAGGTAAAATCACTGCAGTGCAAGTAGAATCCTCTATTAATCCACCAGATTTTTACCATAGCCCAGTAACAAGTTTAGTTTGTATAGAAAACACGACAAATAAAGGAGGTGGGGCTTGTTATGATTTCGAAGAAATAAAAAAAATTAAAAAAGTTTGTGAAAACTATAGTTTAGGATATCATTTAGACGGCGCCCGATTATGGAACGCAATGGCTGCAAAAGGAGAGAGTGCTCAGCAATATGGGGAAGTTTTTGATACGATTTCTGTATGTTTGAGCAAGGGACTAGGAGCTCCACTAGGTTCTGTATTGGTTGGTGATGCCGAAATTATGGAAAATGTTATTCGAATCCGAAAAGTTTTAGGAGGCGGTATGAGGCAAATAGGGTATGTGGCAGCGGCTGGATTGTTTGCAATAGAAAATAATTTAGATAGATTAAAAGAAGATCATAGAAGGGCAAGAGAAATAGGAGAAGTGTTAGCATCTCTTTCTTTTGTTATTAATGTAGAGCCGATTGAAACTAATATTATTATTTTTTACATCGATAAAGAGGAACCGGAATTTATTTCTGAGATGGCCACTAAGGGAGTTCATTTTTTCGGAATGGGAGAAGGAAAGTTAAGGCTTGTTACCCATATGGGGTATACACAGGAGATGCACGTGCATTTTTTGCAATTATTGAGGTCACTGGATTCATAAACAAATCCCGCTTAAGAAAACATGTTTTCTTAAGCGGGATTTGTTTATGAGAATTATAGTATTAAAATTAATATACTGAAAAACAGTTTTTTTTTTAAAAAATATAGTTATTTGATTTATAGTAATTTATATTTTCAAAGTTTTTGTAAATTGAAAATATAATATACCGATATTCATCCTTTCTTTAGTAGCATAATCTTTATTTAAAAGTTTCAGATACTAATGAAAATAAGATTAAATTTCTTTTGTTTCTGCTCCAGGAGCATTTTCTTTTACGGAATTAATACCGTTTTCCATTCCTGATTCTGAAGAATACATTTGACTACTGCCAATTACTTGTCCATTAGCGGCTTTTAAATTAAAAAAGAACCTACCATCCTTTGCGGTTTTTCTTTCATATCGTCCATCCTCTGACGCATTTTTTTGTACAGATTCAATTCCATTTGTAGCAGAAGCTTTACTATTGTATACTTCGCTACTTAGAATAACTTGTCCATTTTTTGCTTTTAAGGTAAAATGATAATTAGATCCTTCCTTATTTTTGAGTTCAAACATATTTTCGAAATTTAATTAGTTTCAATGATTTGTATAAAATTATGTAAATATTGGCAGAAAGAAAAATATAAAAACTCACAATATAACTTCTGTACATCCATTCGTCGGATAAAAATACAACTTATCGAAAATATCAAAATTTTGTTAAATACTAATTTTAACAGTTTTTTTTCGAGTCCATATTTTTGTATCTTTAAGAATAACATAATAATAACCACGAAAATCATCAACTATGAAAAAAATCACACTCATTGTAATTTTATTTGGCCTAGGGCTTTTTACCCTCAATGCTCAAGATTTACCTGCGAACCCTGAGCCGGGAAAATGTTATGTTCGTTGTACTACACCTGATATTTATGAGAATCAAACAGTACAAGTTCAAATAACTCCAGAGTATAAAAAATTAAAGACTTATCCAGCTACTTACAAAACAGTTACGGAAAAAGTTTTAGTTAAGGAAGCTGCAAAAAAATTAAGTGTAATTCCAGCAAAGTATGCTACTGAAACAGTAACATTTATTAAAAAGCAAAAAGCTTCCGCTTTAAGTGTGGTTCCAGCTAAGTTTGGTACCGGTGCAGAAACAGTGGAGATTAAACCAGCTTATGCACAATGGGAGCTAGGATCACCTGCTCCAGATTGTGCATCAGGTAATCCAGATGACTGCCGCTACTGGTGTTATAAGGGCTACCCTGCAGAATTTACTACTATTCCGGTAAAAACATTAAGTTCTGACGCCAGTTTAACTAGTTCTGATATTGCAGAAAAAAGCAGTACTTATACTAAAAAAGTAATTGCACAACCAGCTAGAGTTGTAGAAGAAGAAATTCCTGCAGAATATGCTACTATAACTAAAACAGTTATAGATAAAGAAGCATATTCAGAAGAAGTTATTGTGCCGGCTACCTTTAAAACAGTTTCTAAAGAGGTTTTAACTCAAAAAGGTGGATTAACCACTTGGAAAGAGGTAGAATGTTCTTTAGTTGAGTATTCTGCATTACCAATTAATTGGAATGTATCAAGTTCAACGTTAACTTCTGAGGCTAAAAGTATTATCGATACGAGATTAATGCCTGTATTGGCAAATAACCCAGGGACTAAGATGGAAATTGCTTCGCATACAGATTCCAGAGGTACTAAAGCAAGCAATAAAGACCTTTCTGAGAAAAGAGCGCAAGCAGTTGTTACTTATTTATTGTCTAAAGGTGTTAATGGAAGCCGTTTAGTAGCTAATGGTTATGGAGAGAATAGATTGAAAAATAGATGTGCTGATGGTGTTTCTTGCACAGAGCGTCAGCATGCATCCAATAGGAGAACAGAATTTAGATTAATAAATAATTAATCAAGCTAATTATTTACACAAAAAAAGGGGTGTCTGAAAAGTCAAACACCCTCTTTTTTTGTTGTGAATTATTCAATATTAAGCTTTAAATCAAATATTTATTGAAAATATTTTAAGTTTTAATAGAAATAATAGATAATAATTCAATCTAATTTTGCTGAAATTTTCTTTTTGGACAGCCTCTTTTTTTATAGAAAGTATTCTTTAAGCTATTTAAACAAGTCAAGCCCCGGAATGTTAGGCATTCCTTCTTTAGCTACTGCAGCCAATTCACTTTCATTAACCTGACTAGCTTTAGTAATTACTTTATTGATTGTAAGGATCAGGTAATCTTCTAGCTGCTCTTTATCGGCAAGCAATTCATCAGCAATAGAAATACTCTTAAGTTCTCTATTGGCGGTGATAGTAATTTTTAGTAAACCATCAGAGCTATTTTCATCCACTAATACAGTATCAAGTCGTTTTTTTGTTTCTTCTACTTTTTTTTGGGTTTCTTTAAGCTTACCCATCATACCCATCATGTCTCCAAACATTTGTGTTTATTTTAGAATTTATTAATAACAAAATTAGTACTTTGCTTGTTAATAAACCAAAGGAATATTATGAAAAGAATACAACTTATTTTTCTTTTAACAATTACTTTTGCAATTTCGTGTAAACAAAAAGACAAGAACCCATTGGAGATAAAAACAAAACAACCAATAGCAGTTAAGCAGCCAGAACGTCTGGAAAAACATGACGATGTTCGTATAGATAATTATTTTTGGCTTAATGACAAAGAAGATAAAAAAGTACTTGATTATCTTACTAGTGAAAATGATTATAATGATGTAATGACTGCTCATACTAAAGATTTTCAAAGTAATCTTTTTGAAGAGATGAAAGGACGCATTAAAGAGGATGATGCATCTGTGCCTTATAAACTAAATGGATACTGGTATATCACCCGTTATGAGACAGGAAAAGATTACCCAATATATTCCAGAAAAAAAGAAAGCCTAGATGCTCCGGAAGAAATACTATTTGACTGTAATAAGGAAGCAGAAGGACATAGTTACTTTAAAATGGTGGGGCTGAACGTGAGTCCAGATAATACTTTAATTGCATTTGGGATAGATACAATCAGTAGGAGAAAATACACGATTAGAATTAAAAACCTGGTAACAGGACAAGTATATCCCGAGGTAATCGAAACAACTACGGGAGGAAGTACCTGGGCAAGTGATAGTAAAACGCTGTTTTATACCAAAAAAGATGATGAAACCTTAAGATCTGATAGGGTATACAGGCATTTTTTAGGTGCGGATGTCTCTGAAGATGTTGAGATTTTTAATGAAACAGATGATACTTTTAATACGTTTGTATATAAAACGAAATCCAAAAAATATATAGTTATAGGATCTGCAAGTACACTTACTTCAGAATATCGTATACTAAAAGCAGATAATCCTACTGGTGAGTTTAAAATATTTCAACCAAGGGTACGAGGGTTAGAATATGGAATTGCACATTATCAAGATAGTTTTTATGTATTAACAAATATTGATAATGCCAAGAACTTTAAACTGATGAAGGTTGGGGAAGAAAATACTTCTAAAGAAAATTGGAAAGATCTAATTCCGCATCGTCCCGATGTATTGTTAGAGGATGTAGATATTTTTAAGGATTATCTTGTTGTCAGTGAACGTAGTAATGGATTAAATAAAATAAATATTAAAAAATGGGACGGTTCTTCTGATTATTACCTTCCTTTTGATAATGAAACTTACACAGCTTATGTGAGTACCAATCTTGATTTTGATACTAAAATATTAAGATATTCATATAATTCTCTTACAACTCCAAACTCTGTAATAGATTTTGATATGGAGACGAAGGAAAAAGAAGTTAAGAAAGAGCAAGAGGTTTTAGGAGGTAAGTTTGATAAAAATAATTATACGTCAGAAAGAGTGTGGGCTACAGCCGAAGATGGAACTAAAGTCCCTGTATCCTTGGTGTATAGAAAAGGAATCAAAAAAAATGGTAAAAATCCATTATTGCAATATGCTTATGGATCTTATGGTTCTACAATTGATCCTTATTTTTCTACTGTTCGTTTAAGTCTTTTGGATAGAGGATTTATTTATGCAATTGCACACGTAAGAGGAGGGGAGTATTTAGGCCGTTCTTGGTATGAAGATGGTAAGTTATTTAAAAAGAAAAACACTTTTACAGATTTTATAGATTGTTCTAAATTTTTGATAAATGAAGGGTATACTTCATCGGATCATTTATATGCTATGGGAGGATCGGCAGGAGGTTTATTGATGGGGGCTGTAGTAAATATATCACCTAAACTGTATAATGGAGTAGTAGCGGCTGTTCCGTTTGTAGATGTCGTAACTACTATGCTAGACGATAGTATTCCATTGACTACAGGAGAATATGATGAATGGGGTAATCCGAATGAAAAAGAATATTATGAATATATGAAATCATATTCCCCTTATGACAATGTAATAGCACAAGATTATCCAAATATGTTGGTTACTACGGGGCTACATGATTCTCAAGTGCAATATTGGGAACCTGCTAAATGGGTTGCAAAACTAAGAGAGTTAAAAACAGATGATAATATTCTTCTTCTTCATACGAATATGGAAGCGGGTCATGGAGGTGCGTCGGGTAGATTCGAAGCCTTAAAGGAAGTGGCAGAAGAATATGCTTTTTTATTAGATTTAGAAGGTATAAAGAATTAATTAAAAAAAATAACGTAACTTCGCATCGTTTTTGTAACAGTTTGTAGCTCCCCTAATCGTTCTGCAAATTTGGATAAAACACAACCTTATGAGAGAAGATATTCAGGCTTATAATAATGTTTTAGAGCTTATAGGTGATACTCCACTTGTAAAATTAAACAGAATTATGAAAGGCTTTTTAGGAAATTTCTATGCAAAAATAGAATCTTTTAATCCTGGACATTCCACTAAAGATCGAATAGCATTATATATTATTGAAGAAGCTGAGAGAAAAGGTATTCTTAAGCCAGGAGACACAATTATTGAAACTACCAGTGGTAATACAGGATTTAGTTTAGCAATGGTTAGTGTCATTAAAGGTTATGATTGCATACTCGCTGTAAGTTCTAAGTCTTCAAAAGATAAAATTGCAATGCTTAAGAATATGGGGGCAAAAGTATATGTGTGTCCAGCACATGTAAGTGCTGATGATCCCAGATCTTATTATCAAGTTGCTAAAAGGCTTCATGAAGAAATAAAAGGATCAGTATATATAAATCAATATTTCAATGAATTAAATATTGAAGCACATTATAAGACGACAGGCCCTGAAGTCTGGAATCAAACAAATGGTAAAATCACTCATTTTGTCGCTTGCTGTGGTACTGGAGGTACTATTTCTGGAACTGCAAAATATTTAAAAGAACAAAACCCCAATATAAAGGTATTAGGGATTGATGCTTATGGATCGGTTTTAAAAAAGTATCACGAAACAAAAGAGTTTGATCAAAATGAAATTTATCCATACCGAATAGAAGGATTAGGTAAAAATTTAATTCCCGCAGCTACGGATTTTGATATTATTGATAAATTCGAGAAAGTAAGTGATGAAGATAGCGCTCATACAGCAAGAGAATTGGTGAAGAGTGAAGGAATGTTTTTGGGGTATACTAGTGGTGCAGCTCTTCAGGGAGTAAAGCAACTTGCAGATCAAGGAGAATTTGACGAAAGTAGTAACGTTGTTATTATTTTACCAGATCATGGATCTCGATATATGAGCAAAGTGTTTAGTGATGAATGGATGACAGAGCAAGGTTTTTTTGATAGCAAACATGAGGAAGATGCTACAAAAGTTCAGTTTGTTAAGTAAATTTAAAATATATAATATAAAAGCATCTGTAACTTCAGGTGCTTTTTTTGTGAAAAAATAATTTGTGTGTTGATTTAAAATATTATTATGTCATCACATCTATTTTCTGTATTTTCGCACACTTAAAGAAATCAAATTTGCGGTAGATGAAAGATTTATTTGATAAAATATATAAAGACAAGGGACCTTTAGGAAAATGGGCCGATCAAGCGGAGGGGTATTTTGTTTTTCCAAAGTTAGAAGGGCCTATATCAAATAGAATGAAGTTTCAAGGAAGAGAAGTAGTTACTTGGAGTATTAATGACTATTTGGGCTTAGCTAATAAGGATGAAGTTCGAAAAGTTGATGCTGATGCTGCAAAAGACTATGGATCTGCATACCCTATGGGGGCTAGAATGATGAGTGGGCATACGGATCTTCACGAGCAATTGCAAGATGAGCTTGCGGAGTTTGTGGATAAAGAAGCAGCGTATTTATTGAATTTCGGATACCAGGGAATGGTTTCTACGATTGATGCTTTGGTAAGTAAAGATGATATAATAGTATATGATGTGGATGCCCATGCATGTATTATTGATGGAGTAAGGTTACATCAGGGACAACGTTATACGTATAGGCATAATGATATCGAGAGTATCGACAAAAACCTAATGAGGGCTACCAAAATGGCAGAAAAAACCGGAGGTGGAATTTTATTGATTTCTGAAGGGGTTTTTGGAATGCGAGGAGAACAAGGAAGGTTAAAAGAAATAGTAGCTCTAAAGAAAAAGTATAATTTTAGATTATTTGTTGATGATGCGCACGGTTTTGGTACTTTAGGAAAAACAGGTGCCGGAACTGGTGAAGAGCAAGGAGTGCAAGACGAAATAGATGTCTATTTTGCAACATTTGCTAAATCCATGGCTAGTACTGGGGCTTTTATTGCGGCAGATCGTGAGATTATAGATTATCTAAAATATAATTTGCGTTCGCAAATGTTTGCCAAATCATTACAGATGCAATTGGTAGTAGGGGCGTTGAAACGTCTTGATATGTTGCGAACAATGCCAGAATTAAAAGAAAAACTATGGGATAATGTTAATGCATTACAAAATGGTTTGAGGGATAGAGGATTCGATTTAGGTACTACTCAAAGTTGTGTAACGCCAGTATATCTAAAAGGAAGCATTCCTGAGGCGATGGCGTTAGTAAAGGATTTAAGAGAGAACTATGGCATATTTTGTTCTATAGTTGTATATCCTGTTATTCCGAAAGGATTGATTCTTCTTAGGTTGATTCCTACGGCATCACATACTATGGAGGATATAAAAGAAACATTAGAAGCTTTTTCTTCGATTAGAGATCGTTTGGAAAATGGAACGTATAAACGTATTTCGGCTAGTGTGGCAGAAGCTATGGGTGAATAATAAATTGATATAAAAAATACAATAAAAAATCCGTTACGAAAGTGACGGATTTTTTATTTATAATATAGTATTATAGTGCTTTTTTGATCCTGGATTATGGTGTAGAGTTTGATTCCTCAAGCCTTGCCTTGAAAACAAAATGATGGTTTCCGGAAATACACTTAGTGACAATGCTTAGGCATTATTGATATTGCCTTGAAATTCAAAAAATAAGTACTCATTAGGTGTTTTACGCACTTTTTTTTAAAATAGTTGACCAAAATCAACAATTTACTTTTTTTGAAAATCAAATCTCCTTTCTGTACGTTCTTCGTTTTTTATGTTGTGTATGTTCATAATCATTCCAAAGAGCCTGAATTGCCTTGTTTTCTTCTAACTCGGGATTGGTTTCTACCATTTCAATGCCGTTTCGAAGAAAAGTTTCATTCATTTCTTTGAAAATTAGAGCGGTAACTCCTTTGTTTTGATATTCAGGATCCACGCCAATAAGGTAAAAGGCGGCAGTGTCATTTCTTCGCTGTGCTTTAAGTATATGTAAGAATTTCAAAGGGTATATTTTACCATTCATCTTCTTTAAAGCTTTAGAGAAGGAGGGCATAACAATAGAAAAAGCAATTAATTTTCCGGTTTTATCCGCTACACAGGTAATGTAATCAGGATTTAGATATGGAAGATATTTCTTCTTATACATTTCTATCTGGTACTGTTGGATAGGGACAAAAGTTTGTAAGCTACTATATGTTTTGTTTAGTAAGTCAAACATATCGTCTGCATACTTAAGAATTTCTTTACTTTTATTAAATTTAAGCAGTTTAAGTTGATATCGTTCTTTAATTATTTTAGCAAACTTAATTACCTTGTCTTTTGTTTCTTTTGGGACTTTAATTTTATACTCTACCCAAGTGGCTGCATCTTCAAAACCTAATTGTTCTAAGTGTTTTTGGTAATAAGGGTAGTTATACCAGGTAATCATTGTATTAAGCTCTTCGAATCCTTTTATAAGAATACCTGCTTTATCCATATTCGAAAACCCAACGGGGCCTTCCATATATTCTAACGAGTGTTGTTGTCCAAATTTTGCAACTTTCTCTAATAAGGCCTTAGTTACATTTATATCGTCAACTACATCATACCAACCAAAACGAACCTTTGGTTTTTTTTGTTCCTTTACTTCGATCCAGTTTATAATAGCAGCAATTCTTCCTACAATAGTAGTACCTTTATATGCAAGAAAATACTTAGCTACGGCATTCTTGAAAACCGGATTTTTTTCTGGGTTCATAACATCCATTTCTTCTTTGATTATGGATGGAACATAATAAGGGGAATCTTTATATAATTTAAAAGGAAATTTAACAAATGTAGCTAAATCTGCCTTGGTATTAATTTCTTTGATCGTAATCATACATCTACTCTAGTTCGTAACAAATATATAACCCTTTTATTAAACATGCTTAATCGAACGTGTCATTTTACGCAGATATTGTTAAGGGATTTTATAGAAGTATTTCTATAAAATAACAATCCAAACATTATTAAATAATGTTTGGATTGTTATTAATATTTACAACTTTACTGAAGATAAGATGTGTTAACCGTTGTCAGGATCTTCTTTCTTTTTTCTTTTCTCTTCTTGCTTTCTGCGTTTTTCTTCTTCCTTTTGTTTTTTCTTTTCTTCCTTCAAACGTTTCTTTTCTTCTTTCTTTCTTCTTTTCTCTTCTTCTTTATCTGTTTTTTCTTGCTCTTTTTTAAGCTTATCATAAGCAGCATCAACATCTTCCTCTTCTTCTAAAGCTTTTTCCTCTTTTTTGTTTTCGTCTTTCTTTTTTCCTGGATCTAAAGCTTTTTCTTCTTCCTCTAGCTTTTTAAGTTCTTCTTCTATTTTTTGAAGTTCATCATCAGTGCCTCCATCTTGTTCCATTTTGTCGAGCTCTGCATCGATATCTTCGATCATTTTTTGTTTTTCTTTTTCGGCTTTGATTTTTGCTTTTTCAGACTGTTTTGCTTCTTTTGCTTCTCTTTTAAGTCTTCTTCTTTCTTCTTTTCTAAGCTTCTTGTCGTTTTTCTTATCTACTTTTTCTTGCTCAATGCGTTCGCGTTCCAGTCTTTCGGCAGTTCTTCTTTTATCGAGATCTTGTTCCATTGCATCTCTATGATCGCTATCTTCGAATTCATTGATGAAAGGCGTTTTTTCTAATTTTAAGCTATCATTTTCTATTTCTTCTCTTTCATCTATATCTATATCATCTTCATCTTCGTCTAAGCCTTCTTCTTCATTTTCTTTAACACCGCCTTCTAATCCTGGTTGTTCAATAATTTCATCCTTAGTATGCCAATCAAATCGATACGAAGCTCCCATATTAAAGTGAAATAAAGATGGAGTGTCTTTAAAATTAGTAGCAATATTAGCATCTATCTGTAGATCATTATTAAATAGATATGCTCCACCTAATCTCAGTATATTATCGCTATAGAAGTCACTTTTTTGTCCTTGATATTCTCCAAATATAGCCCATTTATCATTCAGTGTATGTGTACTAGTAACAATCCATCCGTATGCAGGATTGTCTGTAGTAATTTTATCGACGATTAGATTGGTAACTAATACCCAACTCCCAGAATTATTAGTCCACCAATTGTTTTGTGTCATTAGAACAATTTTAGGGCTAATAGTAGGATCTGTTGGAAAGGTGAAAGGGTTGTTAGAAGCTACATGATTCATTCCAACATATGCAGATACAGCAGGAATAAGACTTTTCCATTTAAATTTATGCTGATCTCTCCAGCTATTTAAGTTTATAGAATCTTTCTTAGGTTTTTTATAAGGATCATAGATAAGATATTTTACACCTATAGTATTGTACTCAAAATTTGCTCTTGTAATTTTTTGTTCATTTGCACCAATAGTCTGAGTAATGCCTTCTCTTCTGTATCGACCATTTAGATTGATTTCTAATTGCTCAATTAATAAACCATAACGAATTTCATAATCGAAATAGAATACATTAGTTTTAGTATCTCTAATTTTATGTTTTTCTTTCCCAAAACCAAGGCCGCCTTCTAGCTGCAATACGTTATTACCAACAGAAAAAGCTCCCTGAGATATACCTGGTCTATTAGTGTTAATTTTCTCAGTATATTGGGCTGTTACAGTTAGACCTAGTAGGCATAGGCTAACCAGTAGCAGAATAGATTTAGGGCTCATACTCAATAGATTTGGTTCAAATATAGCAGATTTTATCATTTTTTTAAGGATGTAGGGGTGCAATTGTATAGAGAGTTCCCTATTTTTGAAAAAAAATAATATGCAAGAAGCTTCTTTATTAGGGGTGTTAAAGGTAATTCTCATTCTCTTACTTATATATTATGGATTAAAGATATTAACGCGTTTATTTGGTCCTCTATTGCTTAAGTATGTCACAAAGAAAGCTGGAGAAAAATTTCAGCAACAATTTCAGCAACATCAACAACCACAATCTTCTCCTAATGGGGAAGTTACTATTGATAAGAAACCAAAACAAAACTCTAATAATAAAGATATAGGTGAGTATATCGATTATGAAGAAATTGATTAATTTGGCACTTCATTAGAAAATTAATTAGCACATATGCTTTTCCTAAGAAAATTCTTACCTCACTTAATTGTATTACTCGGTTTTATTATTGTCTCATTGGGTTATTTTAGCCCTGTTCTTAGTGGGAAAAAAATTAAACAAAATGATATTGTGCAATATACCGGTATGGCACGACAACAGACGGATTTTAGAAATCAAACTGGAGATGAACCTTATTGGGCTGATAATGCGTTTGGAGGAATGCCGACCTATCAATTGGGGGCACAATATCCACATCACTATATAAAAAAAGTAGATCAACTTATTCGATTTTTACCAAGACCAGCAGATTATTTATTTCTATATTTTGTAGGCTTTTATATATTATTATTAGTATTAAAAGTTGATTACAAGCTAGCTTTTTTAGGAAGTCTTGCCTTTGGGTTTTCTACTTATTTTATAATTATTATTGGAGTAGGACATAATGCAAAGGCACACGCTATAGGATATATGCCTTTGGTTTTAAGTGGTATAATTCTCACTTTTCAACGTAAGTATATCTTGGGATTCTTATTGTTAGCAGTATCAATGGCATTAGAAATTGTTGCGAATCATTTTCAGATGACTTATTATTTATTTCTATTAGTGATTGTATTAGGAATTTCATATTTAATAGACGCTTATAAAAAGAAAGAACTATCGCATTTTTTTAGGTCTATCGGTATTATGACGGGAGCTGTTTTTTTAGCATTGTTGCTTAATGCTACAAGTTTATTGGCTACTAGAGAGTATACGAAATATAGCACACGAGGAACATCCGATTTAACGATAGAATCCAATGGAGCAGTAAAGACAAAATCGGGATTGGATTTTGCATACATTACAGAATATAGCTATGGCATATTAGAAACATTTAATTTGTTTATCCCTCGTTTTATGGGAGGATCTTCTGCAGAGGATGTGGGTATAGATTCTAATATGTATGAAGAACTTCTTGCATTAGGCGTAAAACCAAATCAAGCAAAATCTTATGTAAAAAGTGCTCCTACGTATTGGGGGGATCAAACTTTTATTGGAGCTCCTGCTTATATTGGAGCTGTAATTGTATTTCTATTTGTTTTTGCCTTATTCTTGGTAAAAGGAAGGTTAAAGTGGTGGATTGTTGGAGGAACAATACTAACTTTATTATTATCGTGGGGAAGGAATTTTAGTTTTTTAACAGAATTGTTTATCGATTACTTCCCTTTATATGATAAATTTCGAGCAGTATCATCTATACAAGTTATTGTAGAATTATGTTTACCTATTTTAGCAATTATCGGTTTACATCGATTGTTAAACGATTTTGTAAAAAAGGAAGAAAAAATAAAAGCTTTAAAATATAGTACAGCTATAGTTGGTGGGTTAGCTTTGATTTTTTTGTTATTTAAATCTGTATTGTTTGATTTTAGTGGGGCAATGGATAAGCTTTTATTGGATCAAGGAGGGGCTAATTACCTTAGATCTATTAAAGAGGACAGAAAAGCTATGTTTACTACTGATACATTACGCTCTTTAATTCTTGTTCTTTTGGTGGCAACAGGCATTTGGTATTATCTAAAAGGAAAACTAAAAGAGAACTTATTATTGATAAGTATTGGTGTTCTAATTTTATTCGATTTAATATCCGTAGATTATAAATATGTAAATAAAGATAATTTTGTTACGTCACGAGAGTTTAACAAGCCTTTTATTGCTACTAGTGCTGATAAAGAAATTATACAAGATACAGAACATTTCCGTGTCTATGATTTACTTGCTGGGCCTTTCAATTCAGGGAGAGCTCCGTATTTTCATAATGCGCTTGGAGGATATCACGCTGCAAAATTAGGAAGGATTCAGGATATATATGATTTCTACCTCACAAAAGGTAATGTTGGAATTCTTAATATGTTTAATGTTAAATATTTTATTGTTCAGGATGAGGATGGGATTCATGCGAATAGAAATACGTATGCAAATGGGAATGCTTGGTTTGTAGAAAAAATCAAACTAGTGGATACTGCTGATCAGGAAATTTTAGCATTAAAGGAGATTGATAATAAAACAGAAGTGGTAGTCAATGCTAAGAATAAGGATCTAATTACTCAGAATACCTATAAAACTGATAGTTTGGCTACGATACAACTAATATCACATCAACCAAATAAGTTGGTATATGAATCAAAAAATTTTTCTGATGGTTTTGCAGTATTTTCTGAAGTGTATTATAAAGATGGTTGGCAGGCCTATATAGATAATGTACCTGTTTCTCATATGCAGGTTGATTATGTACTAAGAGGTATGTCGATTCCTGCTGGAAATCATAAAATAGAGTTCAAGTTTGAACCTCAGGTTGTAAGAACCGGAAGTTCTATAACGTTAGTAAGTAGTATTGTTTTATTATTATTAATAGTTGGAGGAATATTTTATGTTTATAGAAAGAAAGGAAGTTTGTTTCCTCAAGAGAACTAATACATTGGCAAAATGCTTATTCTAATATTGTTGTATGATTATTAAGTTAATCTTGTTTTGAAAGTATTGATCATTACATATTATTGGCCTCCTGCGGGAGGGCCTGGGGTACAACGATGGCTTAAGTTTGTAAAATATTTTAGAGATTTTGGAATAGAACCTATAGTATACATTCCGGAAAACCCAACATATCCTTTAGAAGATAGTTCATTGCTTTCTGAAGTACCAGATACCATTACGATTCTAAAACAACCTATACTAGAACCGTATCGATATGCAGAGCTATTTTCTAAAAAAGATGCCAAAACGATAAGTAAAGGAATTATTGCAAGTAAGAATAGACAGTCCCTTATTCAGAGGTTGTTGTTGTATATTCGGGGTAATTTTTTTATTCCGGATGCTCGTAAATTTTGGATAAAACCATCTGTTAAGTATCTTAGAGAATATATTTCAGATCATCGTATTAATACGATTATTACAACTGGACCGCCACATAGTGTTCATTTAATAGGAAGGGAGCTGAAAAATCAAATAGATGTTAAGTGGATTTCGGATTTTAGAGACCCTTGGACTACAATTGGATATCATGATAAACTAAAACTATCGACACGCTCTGTAAAAAAGCATAAAGCTTTAGAGAAAGATGTTTTGACTTCGACAGACCATATCATAGTTACTAGTTTTACTACACAAACTGAATTTCAGGAAATTACAGATAAACCTGTTTCTGTTATTACTAATGGGTATGATACAGAAGCTATTTCTGATGTAATATTAGATGTAAAATTTACAATTTCTCATATTGGATCTTTATTATCGGGAAGAGATCCCAAACAATTGTGGAAAGCATTATATGATCTAACTCAGGAAAACAAGGAGTTTTCTCAATTATTTAAATTACAGTTGGTTGGGGCTGTAAGTGATGATGTGTTATTATCTATTAAAGAAGCTGGTTTACAAGAATTCTTAGTATTGAAAGGGTATGTTCCGCATGAAGAAGCGATACGAATTCAGCGAACTTCTCAAGTTTTATTATTAATAGAAATTGATAGTCCTATAACTAAATGTATTATTCCTGGAAAATTATTTGAATATATGGTTTCAGAAAGGCCTATTATAGCTTTAGGACCAAAAGATGCTGATATTTCTAGATTAATAAAGGATACAAATTCGGGAGTGTTTTTTGAGTATGACGATTATAATAAAATTAAAAATCAATTACGAATATATTTTGAATCTTTTGTTAAAGGAAGTTTATTGTCGGCATCTGGAGAAATAACATCGTATAGTAGAAGGAATTTGACAAAAAAGCTGGCAGAACTTATTAAAAAAGTTTAGATTAAGAATAAATCTTAGAAATTGGGAATTGTAGTAAATCAATCAATAAAAAATGTGATCATTACCTGTTTTGGGTTTGGTTTGGGTGCGATAAATACATTGTTTTTATATACCAATTTTATTGAGAAAGAGTATTATGGATTGATTTCGTATTTAACTTCTACATCAAATCTTATTTGGCCATTAATAGTATTTGGAGGGCATAATGCAATAGTGAAGTTTTACTCTTCATATGTAGATAAAAAACAGCAGGATAAGTTTTTAAGTATGATGCTTTTTATTCCTCTACTCATGGCTTTATTTTTAGGTAGTATAGGGGTTGTTGCATATACTTATATTCTTGATTTTTTTAGTAAAGAAAATACAATTGTTCAACCTTTTGTCTGGACAATCTATGTACTAGCAATAGCATTATCCTACTTCGAAATTTTCTTTGCCTGGACAAAGGTTAAGTTAAAAAGTGTGTTTGGTAATATCCTTAGAGAACTATTTATAAGAATATGTAGCACTGTACTTTTGTTAATGGTATATTTTGATAGACTTACTGTAGAGCAATTTATTTACGGGATTGTAATTGCTTATGTTTTTCGGATGTTTATTATGATGTTCTATGCAAGTAAGTTGCATGTTTTTTCTTTTAGCTTTTCTTTACCTAATAATTATGTAACAGTATTGAAGTACTCTTTTTTAATTCTAATAGCTGGATCTGTAGGAACATTGTTAATTGATTTGGATAAAGCAATGATAGAACGGTTTCTTCCTATAGAGAATGTGGCTAAATATAGTATTTGTGCTTACGTAGCGAGTGTGATTATTATTCCATCTAGATCGATGCACCAAATAACATATCCTCTAACGGCTAAGCTAATTAACGAAAAGAATTTTAAGCAATTAGAAACATTGTATAAAAAGAGTTCGTTAACGCTTTTTATGATTAGTGGATTATTGTTTGTACTTATTATTTGTAACATCCACCAACTTTTTAAATTTATTCCTGAAGAGTATGAACTATTTACAGGAATAGTAATCTTAATAGGTGGGGCAAAATTATTTGATAACCTTTTAGGCAATAGTAATTCTATACTTTTTAATTCTGATTACTATAGATTGATCTTATATATTGGTGTTATGATGGTAGTTCTTACCGTTATTCTTAACCTGTTTTGTATCCCTATATTTGGGGTTACAGGTGCAGCGATTGCTACTTTTATAGCAGTAAGCTGTTATAACTTATCGAAGTTATGGATTGTATATATTAAATTTAAGATGCACCCTTTTACCAAATCTACATTATTTATGGTTATACAAATAGTGGTATTTGTGTTTGCATTCTATTTTTGGAATTTTAATTTTCATCCTATTATTAATATCATAGCAAAAAGCTTTTTGATAGGGGTTAGCTATATCATATTACTATATGTATGTAAGATTTCTCCGGATATTAATGATATAATAAAGAAAATCCCTCGAGGTGCCTGAGCATTCTACTCTGAGGGATTTTCCAACTAACCAACCAAAAAAATAATTATATATGTTTAACTTCTACTTCTAGCTGTACGTGACCTGGAGTCATTAGATCTGCTTGCTCTATTTGAAGTATTGCTTCTTTGTTTCTTACTGTTTGTTCTGGAGTTTCTATTAGTAACTCTACCTTCGTTTCGACTATTATTAGAACGGCTTATTGTATTCGCGTTTTGTCTTCTTTGTGTCGAACTTGTTCTATTCGCAGTTTTTCGATTTGTATTGTTTCTAGTAGATTTTATTTTATTTCGGCTTCTATTAGAATTGTTGGCAATAGAACTTCTATTTCTTTGCGTTGTTCTTACTCTAGGTGTTGACTGGTTATTTCTTCTATTTGTTGTTTGCACTCTCTCTCTGGATTGAGTACTTCTTTTAGCTGTTCTTGCTCTAGAGTTAGAAGCTTCATTTCGGGTTCTGGTTTCATTTCTTTTTATTGTACCGTTTGATCTATTTCTTACAGATGATCTGTTTCTGCTTACGTGAGTATAGTTTCTATCATTTCTTTTGTACATTGCAGTTCTTCGGCTTCTATCTCTATAATCTAAGCTTCTAGCACTGCTGATTCTAGATCCACGGTTATAACTTGTTACTCTTTGGTTTGGTCTATAATAACTACGGTTTCTATATCCTTTATTGTAATATCCATTATAATAATTGTTTCTGTAAATAGAATATGAACATCTATAAGGCGTATAGTAACGTCTATATGGTCTGTTGTATACAATACATCTACTTACTACAGGTACCGTAAAATATGCATGAAATGGCCTATAGGTATAATATCTATTATAACTGTTAATGTATCCTGTACAATTTAAAAAATTACCATAATTGTTATAGTTTACATATAATCCACCAACTCTAGATATCCGACCGAATCTGTTGTAATTAACATATACATCTCCTGCCTGAATTATTCTACCATAGTAATCATAAAAAATCGGAACGTCTTCTACTTGAACTACAGCACCATAATCATCATATTGAACATACGCATCATAATCATATCCAGAATTAAAACTAATATTTATACCCGGACGATTTATATTTATGCTTACACCGTTTCTTGAACCATCTACATAAAAATCAAACTGCCCATCTGCGTATATAGAAAATTCGACTCCATTTTCATTAAAAATAAAGGATTTTCCATATTTGTAAGAATAACGATCTATTGATTCGGTATTAATATCTTCAGCAATTGCCGAGAAAGATATTAATAGTAAGCCTGTAAAAAGTATAACTATATTTTTCATAATTCGTGATTTTAAAAGAAGCATTAAAATTTATTTTTGAATGCTCATAATATATGTATCAATCAGTATGCCAAAAAAAAGTAGCACTCGTTTTTTATGGAGGAAAAATCGCACTTCGTAAGCTTTAATTCTTAGTATTGTGTAAAGGAATTTATAAACTAGTAGGTATATTGTTTTGGTAATATATTGGTTTTTTAAGGTAATATAGTATTCTGTTTAAGACTTGTTATAACCTAGCTTTGTACACAACTAACAATTTAACACAAACTCGGTAAGTAACAATGAAATCTACATAATTAAAAATTTTCTATTTTTAATTACATAATGGTATAACCTTATGTATTAATTCTCTTTTCATAAAATAGACAAAAATCTAATATTGTTTTTTTTTAAACCTAGGGAATTATAGTATTTATTGCATTATTATAAATGCACTGAAAAAGCATCCCCTCCTTTAATTTCTTTCTTTTTTAGTGATTAAATAATTGTGTACAATCTGATTAAGTTTTTAAATGACTTATTCCGGTTGTTGTAAACATAGTTTAATATTATATACATATATGGTAACGACATGTATGTATATGGTTAATCATAATCATTATTCAAACACAAACACAAACAGAAATCATGAAATTAAAACTAAGACTAAAAGGGAAACAGAAAATTGTCATAACCTGTTTTCTTTTTGCATTATTAACTTGCTTTCAATCAAGAGCACAGCAGGCTAACGAATGTCGATCGGATGATAATATGAGAGCATATTATCAGAAAAACCCTTCTTTTAAAAAGGAACGATTATCACTAATAAAAAAATTAGAAGTAGCTCAAAAATCCGGAAATTTTGCTCAGAAAGCTGATTCTTATGTAATACCTGTAGTATTCCATATTTTTGGAACAGAATTTAATAATGGAACAACAGTAAATGATCAAATTGTAAAAGAAGCTTTAAAATTTACTAATGATGAGTTCCAAGGACTTGATCCTGCTTGGTCGACAATTGATGCTCCATTTAGTACGATTAAACAAAAATTAGATATTACTTTTAAATTAGCACAATTAGATCCAAATGGAAATCCAACAACTGGAATAATCTATTATGATGAAAAAGGTGGAATGGGTAATTATAGTGATCCTACCGTAGCTGAGGTAGCTTGGGATAATTATAAATATTGTAATGTTTATATTACCCGAGATTTATATGCTGATGGTGATTTTTACAATTCAGGTGTCGCATGGTATCCAGCAGACGGGATGTCTGATGAGGATTTAGCCAGAATTGTATTTAATGGAAGTTTTTTAGCAGGAAATGCTGCTATCGCTAACTCTAGTAGACCCGAGTTTCGATCTATTCTTACTCATGAATTCGGTCATTGGTTAGATTTACCACATACTTTTGATAAAGGCGTATGTAATAATGACCCTAATGATGGAGATGGTGTGGCAGATACGCCATCACATATAAACCCTTCTTCGAATACACAATGTGGAGTGATTTATAACTGTTTAAATCAAGAAATTAATAATGAAAATTTCATGGATTATACCAATTGTTATAAAATGTTTACACAAGGGCAAGTTGCTAGAATGGTTAATGCTTTAGATAACACTAAAGCAAGAAATACCTTATGGACAAATGAAAACTTAATAGCTACTGGTGTCAATGTCGATTTAGGGGCAAGAATTGCCTTTTCTGGGATGATATTTGAAGAACGTTTTGAAAACGATGGTATAATAGAAAGCACAATAGATATTAATTGTATAGATTGTAGTTTTACCAAAAGTTCTGGACAGATGGTATTAAATACAGACTATACTATTGCCAATCTTCCGTCGGGAATGACATCAAGAATTGTGGTTAATAGTAGTACTTCGGCGACTGTTCATATTGATAATGCAGCAACTGTTCATGAGGCTGTTAATTCCGTAAGTAATTTGTCATTCACGTTTCGTGACCCAATTATCAATGGTGGGGCTTCTAGCTTGTATAAGGATACGATTGATAAAATAGAGATTTCGTTTAAAGATGAGTATACTGAATTTTGTGATTTAGGAATACGTTGGGCAACCTATGCACATATAACTGAAGTGGAATTTAATGGGCTTAAAAACTCTTCAGGATATGAAAATGGTAATTCCGATTATCTTGATATTGAATATCCTGTAAAAAGAGGAGAGACGTACCCGCTAAGTATTACAACCAATGTAGGTGGTGCTCAAATAGGAGGAGTTGATCAAAATAGAATTCAGGTATGGTTTGATTGGAATGGAGATTTTATTCTAGATACGGATGAATTAGTAGCTTCTCATCCATATGCAAATACTAGCTTAGATGCCGCTGGGAACTATACATTTCAAACTGATGTAACAATTCCAAATAATGCCCAAGTAGGTAAGATTGGTTTTAGAGCAATGGTTCATTTAATCCTAAATGATGAAGGAGATGATCCTTGTGGTACTGTTGATAGTGGAGAAAGAGAAGATTACGGATTAAATATTTTGGATGATTCTGTTGGTTTTGAGGTGAATTTTTCAGGAAAACCAGATGTTGTTAACTTTTCTGAAGAAGTAGGTTTCTTAGATCTTACAACTACGGAAAATGGAGATTCTGTCGTATCCAGAAAATGGACTTTCGAAGGAGGGAATCCAGCAAGCTCTACTAGTAATAGTCCAAAAGTTGTATATAAAAATGCAGGAACGTACGATGTTACATTAGAAGTTACTACCGCCAATGGACAAACTAAGACAGTTACCAAGGCAGACTATATAACTTCAAGATTAAAATATTGTGATCTAGATCCAAGTTTTGGTTCTTATTTTAGTGTGAATAAAGTTGTCTTAAACACAATTGATCATGCTCCACAAACAAGTATTGGTCGTAGCTATTATGATACGGTTGGGACAACTTTGGAAATAGGGCAGTCATACCCAATAACTATTACTGCAGAATTAGGAAATGGTGCGCAAAGTGATGTTAATCGTGTTCGTGTATGGGCGGATTGGAATTTTGATAGTGAGTTTTCTGAAGATGAACTAGCATTTTCTAAAGTTATCAATTATGAAGACTATGATAGTAATAAAGAAATTACATTTACCGAGACTATCACAGTTCCTTCTTATGCTGCTTCGGGTAAAAAAGTAGGGTTAAGAGTGTTAGGACATTTTATAAAAGGTGAAGGTGGAGATACTGCTTGTGGAAAAGTAGATAGTGGTAATAGAGCTGATTATGGAATTACGATTTCTGGAATAAGTACTTCAACTTGTACTGATGGTATCCAAAATGGTGATGAAACAGGAATTGATTGTGGGGGTAGCTCATGTCCTGCTTGTCCAGTAGAGGTAGATGGTGGAACTGTATCAACTACAGATGATGAAACTGCTATAACTACTATAACAGGTGATGGAATTGCCGATGTTATATCATTTAAGAACACAAGTCAATCCACAGCAAATTATAGTTATCTAATTACTGATGAGGCTGGTGTAATCTTAACAACAGAAAGTTCATCACATGATTTTGAAGGTGCTGCTGCAGGAATTTGCAGAGTATATGGTATTTCATATGAAGGATCTCTATCTGTAAATGGTAAAAATATTAATGATGCAGGATTAGCTACCGGAAGTTTTGATATTTCGACTAATTCAATTACCGTTACCAGAGAAGATCAAACTGTAGATCCAACTTGTACTGATGGTATCCAAAATGGTGATGAAACAGGAATTGATTGTGGGGGTAGTTCATGTCCTGCTTGTCCAGTAGAGGTAGATGGTGGAACTGTATCAACTACAGATGATGAAACTGCTATAACTACTATAACAGGTGATGGAATTGCCGATGTTATATCATTTAAGAATACAAGTCAATCCACAGCAAATTATAGTTATCTGATTACTGATGAGGCTGGTGTAATCTTAGCAACAGAAAGTTCATCACATGATTTTGAAGGTGCTGCTGCAGGAATTTGTAGAGTATATGGTATTTCATATGAAGGATCTCTATCTGTAGATGGTAAAAATATTAATGATGCAGGATTAGCTACCGGAAATTTTGATATTTCGACTAATTCAATTACCGTTACCAGAGAAGACCAGACTGTAGATCCGACTTGTACAGATGGTATCCAAAATGGTGATGAAACAGGAATTGATTGTGGTGGTTCTTGTAGCCCTTGTGATATATCATATTGTTCAATGAATGGTACTAATTCTACGGAGGATTCTATAGCAATTGTAAGTTTTGCGGGGATAAATAACTCTTCATCAGGAAGTGCTGTTGGATATGAAGATTATACTGCCGTTGTAGGAAATGTTACTAGGGGAGGATCAGAAAATATGAAAGTAACAATTGTTGGATATCAGGATGGAACAAACAATGAAGTGTATGCTTGGTTCGACTGGAATATGGATGGAGATTTTACAGATGCTGATGAGAAATATAGTATAACTACTCAAACTAGTGGTATTATTCGCGAATCAGTGATAAGTATACCTAGTACAGCAAAAATAGGAAGTACAAGGATGCGTATTGTTGTAGGGTATAGTGCAACTGATGGTGATAGCCCTTGTGGAACGATTACCTATGGTGAAGTAGAAGATTATACAATAAATGTGAGTGATGGAAATAATCCGACTTGTACTGATGGAATCCAAAATGGAGATGAAACAGGTGTAGATTGCGGTGGTCGCGATTGTGAACCTTGTGTTACTGACGGTAATGTGGTTTATGTAGATGTTGATGATAAAACAGTAAATTCTACGAATACTTGGAGTCCTTTTAGAATAGAAGCTGGAGATGAAAAATATTTCGGCTCTTGGTTCTCTGGGAATACTATTAGATTAGTAACCTATGGAAAAGATGTTGTTTGTGAAGGTACAACAAATAATGCAAGCCTTATTGCCGAAGGTGTTCTTGTTGATGCTTCTAGTAATTTTGTTGCAGATTCTAGTAGTTTTGTTGTAAGTTCTTCGTCTTATACTAATTGGAATGGAAAATCTGGTTACATAGGTTTCACATTTAAAATTAGTGAAGCTACTCATTATGGATGGTTCTATGTTACAGTTGCTAATGATGGATTGTCCTATACGATATTAGACTATGCTTATAATACAAGCCCTAATGAAGGTTTGGTTACTACAAGAAATACTAAAAACACAGGGGACATAGGATTGCAAATTAGTGCATCTCCGAATCCATTTAAACAAACGACTACAATAGATGTAAGTTCTATTACGGATAAAGTGTTTACAGTAACAGTGTATAATCTATTAGGGAAAAAGATTTCCGAAAAGACATACAACGACAAATCAGAAAAAGTTTCTGTAGGAAGTAATATTATTCAATCTGGATATTACTTTGCAAAAGTAACTACGGTATCTGGATTAAATGAAATAGTTAAGTTGATAAGAGAGTAAGTATCGCTTAATTAGTTTAAGTTATTACCTAATAAAAATTAGGAAATAAACTTAATAATATGAAAGAAAACCTGCGAAGATTCATCTTTGCAGGTTTTTTTTGTAAATATGTTTTAGAAAATAAATTTTTCAAAAGCGGGGTTTAGTTTTTTTTTGAAGCTTATATTATTACCAGTTCTTGTATGAAATTGACGGAATCTAAATTGATTTTTTTTAGGATTAAATGGGAAAGAAAATTCAATGATAACAGCGCTATCAATGCATTTTATTTTGAAAAATGTACTGTGAAAAAGAAAACAATTTTAGTCGATAATTTCATTTGAGAATTGAATTGTGTAATAGAATATTCTGAAAAGAATGCTTTATACCAATTCAATTTAACCATAATCCTTCTGGTTAAAACTTGTTCATTTTTCGTTTTATCTGAGATGTTTTATAATCAAATTGGTATTATACGATTTACGCATAAAACTTTCACATATAGTTCGTTTCTTTTGCACTATATCTGCGTTATAAGATTCAACAATAGCTATACTTCGACGTAGCTCAGCACAAGTGGCTATTCTTTAATTTTATGTCTTAATCTAGCACAAAATAATTCAAACTCTTTATAAGAGTTTCTTATCCGTAAATCGTATTACACTTTTAGTTAAAAAATGAGCCCCATTATTGTTGATGGAGCTCGTAGTAATTGATTTTTTTATCTCAATCGTTATCATCATCGTCATCGTTGTGTTTCTTTTTTCTTTTTTTATAATGATGGTAATTATCGTGATTATAATGTCTTCGATTTTTATCGAAATCATAATAGGGGGTGTGAGATGCGCTACATCCATTAATTCCACAATATCCACATCCTGTATAATGTACAGCGCCTTCCATGTGTTTTATAGTACCATATCTATTATAATAAATGTGTAATCCACCTATTTTAGATACTAATCCTCTTCGGTTATATCGAACTAATACAGAGCCAATTCTTCTTACTTGATCATATCTGTTATAGCTAACAGTAGTAAGTCCTACTCGGTTTAATCGCCCATAATAATCATATCTTACTGTATGTCTGCTACGATGTTTGTAATTTTGAGAATGGCCAGGAGCGCTTTGATGTCTATTACCCCAATCTGTATGGTGTCTATATCTTCTTCTAGGTTTTTCAAAATCTATTTCCCCTTCAGAGTATACAAGGAATGTTATACCACCCTCGACAAAGAATATAGGTTGCGCATTACGATAACGATTCATAACCCTATTTTGGTCATCAGCATATCTTTGGTCAGTTGCCTGTGCAGTCGTTCCAATTAGAAACATTACTACGATAAAAAGTACTATTCTTTTCATAATGTACAAATTTTGGGTTTTGCCTACTCATTAGCTTTTCGGCTTCCGCTGTTTGAACTATAACAATCCAAATGATGTGCCAAAGTATATGTGTTATAAAAGGTATAGTGTAATTAATTGAATTTGAGTGGTTTGTTTTTGTTTAGAAACAACTTTTTCTCTTCCCTACCTAACAAAAACCTACGATTTTAACAATGAAAAAAATAAAATAAGGCTATGTATTAGATGATACGTTGTGTTTTATCTTCTAGTGAGTTGGTATATGCTTAAAATAGCTATATGTTCCTAACTATATATTTTGGTTAACGCTCTACAGCTTTTCTATAAGGTATTGTCCAGTATAGGATTGTTTTACTTTACTCACTTCTTCTGGGGTGCCTTTAGCAACTATAGTTCCTCCGTTTTTTCCTCCATCTTGGCCAAGATCTATAACATAATCCGCGCATTTTACGAGATCCAAGTTATGCTCAATTACTAGGATAGAATGACCCTTTGAAATAAGTTCATTAAAAGATTTTAATAATTTTTTAATATCATGAAAGTGTAACCCTGTTGTTGGTTCGTCGAAAATGAATAACGCTTTGTCTTTTGTAGTTCCTTTAACTAAGAAAGAAGCAAGTTTAATACGTTGCGCTTCTCCACCTGATAAGGTAGAAGAGCTTTGACCTAATTGTACATATCCTAACCCAACATCTTGTAATGGCTTTAGTTTTCTTTGAATTTTTGTTTGATTATGTTTTGTGAAAAAATCAATTGCATTATCAATGGTCATGGTTAGAATGTCATCTATATTTTTATCTTCGAACGTAACTTCTAATACGTCCTTTTTAAAACGTTTACCACCACAGGTTTCACAAACTAAATGAACATCTGCCATGAACTGCATTTCGATGGTTACTTCACCTTCACCTTTACAAGTTTCGCATCTTCCTCCATCTACATTAAAGGAAAAATGTTTAGACTGATAATTTCTAATTTTTGATAGCTTTTGACTGGCAAATAAACTACGAATATCATCATAGGCCTTTATATAAGTAACAGGGTTTGATCTAGAAGATCGACCAATTGGGTTTTGGTCAATAAATTCTACATGTTTTATATTACTAAAATTGCCTTTTAGCTCTGTAAATTGACCGGCCTTTTCGCCATATCCTCCAAGTTTTTTTAATAATGCAGGGTATATAACTTTTCTTACCAGCGTGCTTTTTCCACTACCTGAAACACCTGTTATTGCGGTAAAAATTCCAAGAGGTACTTTTATGTCAATGTTTTTTAAATTATTTTCTCTAGCACCAATAATCTCAATATAATATTTAGAAGTCTGCCTATTTTCTGGAATCTCTATCTTTAAATCATTATTTAAGTATTTTGCGGTAAGAGAGTCTGCTTTCAGGATTTGATCATACGTACCACTCGCCACAACATGACCACCATAAGTCCCTGCTTCCGGCCCAATATCAATAATCTCATCTGCTGCTTTCATGATGTCTTCATCATGTTCTACAATTATTACTGTATTACCTAAGTCACGTAACGATTTTAGTACTTTGATTAATTTTTCAGTGTCTTTGGGATGTAATCCTATGCTAGGTTCATCCAAAATATACATAGAGCCGACTAAGCTACTTCCCAGAGATGTGGCAAGGTTAATACGTTGGGATTCTCCACCTGATAATGTGTTTGATTTTCGATTTAGTGTCAAATATTGTAAACCAACATTATCTAAAAATTCTAATCTACTATTAATCTCTTTTAATAAACGTTTAGCGATTTTGGTATCATGTGTGCTCAATTCTAAATTGCTAAAAAAAATAGCTAGCTCATCCAATGGTTTTTCGACTAAATCAGTTAGAGTTGCATTTCCAATTTTGACATAATCTGTTTCGGTTCTAAGTCTTTTTCCTTTACAAGAAGCGCATTTGGTTTTGCCTCTATACCGAGATAACATGACACGATTTTGTATTTTATAAGCTTTGGATTCTAACTCGATAAAAAAGTTGTCAATACCCTCAAAATACTTGTTTCCTTTCCAAATTAATTCTTTGTGCTTTTCTGATAATTCAAAATATGGTTTATGAATAGGGAAATCAAACTTATAGGCATTATTAACCAATTGATCTTTGTACCATCCCATAGATTCTCCTTTCCAAGGGAAAATAGCACCCTCGAATACACTTAACGAAGTATTTGGTATAACCAGATCTTCGTCAATCCCAATAACATCTCCATACCCTTCGCACTCAGGACAAGCACCATAGGGGTTGTTAAAGCTAAATAGATGAACATTAGGTTCTAAAAAAGTCATTCCGTCTAACTCAAATTTATTACTGAATTGACGTAGGTTATTATCCTTAAGAGTTTCAATAAAACAAGTGCCTTTTCCTTCAAAAAAAGCTGAGCCTACAGCATCTGCCAGTCTATTGTAAAAATCTTCTTCTTCTCTTTTGATAATACGATCTATAACCAAATGAACTGTATCTTCATTTTTAATGACAGTATCTTCAATCCTACTTACGGTATCATTAATTTTTACACGAGCATAACCTTGTTGTTGTAAAACTTTAAGTTTTTCCTCTGTAGTACGTCCATTTTCTACATGGATTGGAGCAAGTAATAACAACTTTTCCCCTTCTTCGAATGATTTTATATATTCGATAACATCGGTTATGGTATCTTTTTTTACTTGGTTTCCGGAGATAGGTGAGTAGGTTTTTCCAATTCTTGCAAATAATAACTTTAAATAATCATAAATTTCTGTAGTTGTACCAACAGTAGATCTAGGATTTGTAGAATTTACTTTTTGTTCTATTGCAATTGCTGGAGCAATACCTTTGATATAATCTACTTTGGGTTTATTTAATCGACCTAAAAATTGCCTTGCGTATGATGAAAGACTTTCTACATATCTTCTTTGGCCTTCTGCATATAAAGTATCAAAAGCTAAGCTTGATTTACCAGATCCAGATAACCCTGTGATTACTACTAATTTATTTCTTGGGATTGCTGCATCTAAATTTTTGAGGTTATGAAGCCTTGCTCCTTTAATTAATATAGCATGTTTTGGATCTAGGGTAGTAATATCTTGAATCATAGTAAATACGAGGTAAGAGCGCAAATATAATGATTAGCTGAGAGTTATTGAAGAGGATTAAGAATGAAGTTCGGTTAAAATATTAACAAAAAAATGTTTATTATTCAAGTATTGTTATTATATTAGCGCTTCGAAATAGACTCAACTAATAAAATAGAACTGCCTATACTATATCTTTACTTTTAAGTTTAACATAGCCCGAGCCCCAAGCTTGTTGGTAATAAAAGAAGTCATAGGTATGAAAGATTGCACCCTATCAGACGCAGTTCTGGTGAACAACTACATTAAAGGAGATGAGACTGCTTTATCTACGCTAATAGAGCGACACAAGCAGCGAATCTATAGTTTTATTTATTCAAAAGTTTTTGATAGAGATGTATCGGAAGATATTTTCCAAGACACTTTTATTAAAGTGATCCGTACATTGAAACTCGGAAAGTACAATGAGGAAGGAAAGTTTTTGCCATGGGTTATGCGTATAGCTCATAATTTGGTGATTGATCATTTTAGAAAAGGTAATCGTATGCCAAAATTTGAAGATAATGGAGAGTTTAGTATATTTTCTATTATCAGTGATGGAGATCTTAATGCAGAAAAGAGATTGATTAAAGATCAGGTAGAAGAAGACTTACGTAATTTGATCCATGAATTACCCGAAGATCAAAAAGAAGTTTTGGTGATGCGTATGTATAGAGATATGAGCTTTAAAGAAATATCAGATAAAACAGGGGTTAGTATCAATACTGCTTTAGGACGTATGAGATATGCATTGATTAACCTAAGAAAGGTTATTGATAAAAACAATATTGTTTTAACAAATTAACTTTTCTTTAAGCAATAAAGTGTAGTTTGCCTCGTTATCTATATATTAGTAACCCTTAATTTAAGATAATATAAATATGGCAAAATTTTACTTTATGTCTTCTCAAAGAGAAGAAAAACAATTAGTACCAAGAAAGGACACGGTAGATTTAATTTTAAACTACTCTAAAGCTTTAAGTGTTATAGATTACAAAAATATGAAGTTCGAAGCGCTTCTTAATTAAAACTAAACTTTGTAAAAGGCTTGCTAATATAGCAAGCCTTTTATTTTTTTAGATATTCATTGATAACAGTTTTTCTACCAATTGTTTTGGTGATAATGTCTTTTTCTAGATTCCAGCCTCTTGCCGGAGAGTATTCACGCCCATACCATATAATCTGTAAATGAAGATCATTCCATAATTCTTTAGGAAATAGTCGCTTAGCATCTTTTTCTGTTTGAGTTACATTTTTACCATTACTAAATCCCCATCTATACATAAGTCGATGTATATGTGTGTCTACAGGAAAAGCTGGGATGCCAAAAGCCTGAGACATTACCACACTGGCTGTTTTATGACCTACAGCAGGTAAAGCTTCAAGATCTTCAAAACTTTGAGGGACCTCACCGTTGTGTTTTTCTATTAATATTTCCGAAAGACCATGAATTCCTTTAGATTTCATAGGACTTAAACCTACGGGCTTAATGATTTCCCTTATTTCTTCAACAGATAATTTAACCATTGTGTACGGATTATCTGCACGCTCGAACAAAAGAGGGGTTATTTGGTTTACTCGTACATCTGTACTTTGAGCGCTCATAAGTACAGCAATTAATAATGTATAAGGATCTTTATGGTCTAAAGGTATTGGAATTGTAGGATATAACTCCTGAAGTGTTTTAATAGTAAAATCTACTTTTTCCTGTTTATTCATGTTTTATCAAATAATTAGATTGCTAAAGTAAAAATATTTGAAGCGTTTGTATTCTATAACAATCATTAATTTTTTGATAAATTCATATTAGTATTGAAGTAATTACCTTAGTTTTGGATATAAATTTTGGAAAGCCAAAATTTGAAATATGGATAAATCATTAATAGAATGACAACATTAAAACCAGGAGATAAAGCTCCTAACTTTTCAGCATTAGATCAAGACGGTAATACTATTGCTTTGACTGATTATACCGGAAAAAAGCTAGTTGTTTTTTTCTATCCTAAGGCAAGTACACCTGGATGTACGGTAGAAGCGTGTAATCTAAAAGATAATTATCAAACTTTTCAAGCTCAAGGTTATGAGATTTTAGGTGTTAGTGCAGATAGTGCAAAACGTCAACAAAATTTCAAAAATAAATATGAATTGCCTTACCCTTTATTGGCCGATGAAAACAAAAGTGTTATTGAAGCTTTTGGTGTTTGGGGGCCTAAGAAATTTATGGGTAGGGAATATGACGGTATTCATCGCACTACATTTGTGATTGATGAAAATGGAATTCTTATAGATGTTATTACGAAAGTGAAAACAAAAGATCACACAGCACAGATATTATAATCAAAAAAAAGCTATTAGGTTAATATATCCTAATAGCTTTTCTTAAGTTAAAACTCTTTTATACAATTTCGGCTTCTTTGTATCCAAAAAAGTTATTTTCCTTAATCATTTCTGGTATAAGTTCTGGTAATTGTTCTTCCCATCCAGATTCTCCATTCTGTATTTTTTGTAATACTTCTCGAGAGTAAATGTCCATTATAGTAGGATCGTAATCTACAATATCTTGTAGTTTTCCATTATACTTAAAAAACTTATACAGTTCTTTCATTCTAGGATGCACCTTAAGTGTATCACTTGTTGTTAGAATACCTGTTTTAGGGCTTTTAAGAGGGTATAAATATACTTTTAGGTCTTTAAAGAAGAGCTTACCAAAAGCTTCAAGAATACCTCCACTGAGATGGCGATAATATTTTTCATCAAAAATATCAATTAAGTTATTCACACCCATAGATAATGCCATGCGCTCCTTGGTGTAATTAGAGAAGTATTCTACAACCTTATAATATTGCTGGAAATTAGAAATCATTACGGTTTGTCCTAGAGAACATAATAATCTAGCTCTGGCCATAAAATCTTCTTCATCAATTTCACCTTCAGCTCTAAGGTTTGATAGTGTGATCTCAAAAATAACAACAGTTTTGTTTTTTTGTACCTTATTTTCATTGAGGAACATATTGAGTGACTTCTCGTATATGTCCATATTTACTTTAGTTACGGGTCTAAAACTCCCTCTTAGGGCCAAAATATTCTTTTTATAGAGAATTGCAGCTGGTAAAACGTTGTTTCCATCAGGGCCAAACATAACGGCTTCTGTCATTCCGTTTTTTACCAATTGCAGACTCATCAATCGGTTATCTACTTTTTTGAATCTTGGACCAGAAAAGTTGATGGTATCAATTTCAATTTGATCCTTGTCTAAGTGATCATATAAATATCGTAATAATTTTTTAGGGTTATCATACTTATAATATGCTCCATAAATAAGATTAACACCTAATACCCCTAATGTCATCTGTTGTAATCTTGCATCATTTTCGTGAAATCTTATATGTAGGATGATTTCATTATAATCTTCATCGGGCTTAGTTTGATAACGAATTCCTACCCAACCGTGACCTTTGTATTTTTTTGCAAAATCAATTGTAGCAACAGTATTAGCATAACTAAAAAATAGTTTATTAGGGTGTTTTTCTCTAGAAATGCGGTCTTCCATAAGATTTACCTCATGTTTGAGCATCTTTTTTAGTCGAGCTTCTGTTACGTATCGTTTATCATCTTCGATACCATATATGGCATCACTAAAATCTTTGTCATATGCACTCATGGCTTTTGCAATCGTACCAGAGGCTCCTCCTGCTCTAAAGAAATTACGAACCGTTTCCTGACCGGCTCCAATTTCAGCAAAAGTACCATAGATATTAGCATTAAGATTAATACGTAAAGCTTTGCTCTTAAGTGAAGGGACAGACTCAAATTCTTTGTCTCCCATGATTGTAATAGGCATAGCGAAATGGGCTTTTTTTGTTTTAATGTAAAGTTAGTAATACATTAAGTATTATTAAAAAAAACGATAACCTAATTTTTATATTTTATTGTTTGATGTAAAAATGTATACATATATACGCAAGAGTAAGAAAAAGCCATAGAATCCGAGTTAAAGAATTATCTTTGCGAAAAAAATAAAACATGCTTAAACTAGGTACTTATAATACTTTAGAAATAGTAAAAGATAGAGATCAGGGGATTTATCTCAGTGATGAAGAAGGAAATGAAGTGTTACTTCCTAATAAATATGTGCCTGAAGAATTCGAATTAGGAGATAAGCTTAAAGTATTTTTGTATTTGGATAGTGCAGAACGTATTGTTGCTACTAACTTAGAACCATTTGTTATAGTTAACTCTTTTGCATATTTAAAATGTACAAGTGTTTCCGAAATTGGTGCTTTTATGGATTGGGGCTTAGAGAAAGAACTTTTTGTACCTTTCAAAGAACAAGCGACCAAAATGAGAACAGGAAGTTGGTATCTGATATATGTATACATAGATAAAGAAACTAATAGATTAGTTGCATCCAGTAAGACCAATTCTTTTCTTGATAATAAATTAGTGTTATTGTCTTCTTATGATGAAGTAGATCTAATAGCATCACACCCTTCTCCATTTGGTTGGAATATGATTGTGAATCAAAAGCATCTTGGATTGGTATATGAAGATGAAATTTTTCAAAAAATTACGGTAGGTGATCAGTTAAAGGGGTTTATTAAAAAAGTAAGGCCGGATGGTAAAATAGATATTACCCTGCAGCGGCATGGATTTAGAGGAATAGAACCAAATGCACAACAAATTCTTAACGAACTAAAGGCTAGTGGAGGTTTTATTGATCTAAATGATAAGTCTAATCCCGATGATATTAAGGAAGTATTTCAATTAAGTAAAAAGAGCTTCAAAAAAGCCATAGGGTCTTTATATAAAGCAAAAAAAATCGTTATTGAAAAAGATGGAATTCGGATAGTAGAATAGAGTGACTAGAGGTGTTCTTCTTTAATTAAGAGGTAAACCTGTTATGGGATAATGTAACCTTGTGTATAGACTTGCATCTTTATAGGCAATATTTTTAACACCTCGATTACTACCAGTACTGCTAGAGTTAGAGTCGTTAGTGTAGCGTCTACCAGAAATAGTAAAGTTTCCTTTTGGAGCTTCGGGAATGGATAATACATAATCAGGCTGGATAAATTGGTTTTTAGGAAGCTGTAACATAATTGGGCTTTCATCCCTTAATCCTTGTTTCCTGATATCTATAGCTAGGTTGATTTCTGGTAAGGAGTGATTGTTTATAGAAGTAGTCTTTTCCCTAAAAAATGACAACGAAGGGATTATTTGTTTTAATTGGATTGTGTAGTAATCTATATTATGTATGGGAAAATTATTATTTAGTTCATTCCAATTAATCTGAACAGAGGGTTTTTCTTGCGCAAAACAACCAATTGAAAATAAAGCTAATAAAAATCCAATATATAATTTCATAGGTATATAATTACATTAAAGTATAAACTACTAGATAAAGTTACAGTATTTATGATACATATAAAAACATATATACTATAGAGTCTAGTTGCAATATGTAATGAGTAAGAAATTTAAGGAATCACTTTAAAAACAATCAACTGACTTAATTGCGGAATGATTGCATTAAAATTATTATCAGATATTACTACTAAACTTCGATTTCCATCTGGTAATAAAGGTCCAAAAGTGATACCTTCTATGTTTCCAACCGTATTATTAGTTAATTTACTGCGAATATCATCGAACTTAAATAATAGAGTTTTTGTTGCCTTAGTATAGGTTTCATTTGTAAGAGATGACATAGATAGTGTATTAGTTGCATTTGCAGCATCTACTTTGTAAATTTTTACTGTGTTTCCACCATCCAAATATCCAGAAGAAAAGGAGCGTTCTAATACTAGAAATTTATTGTCATTATATTCTATTATTTCTGTTAAACCATTTAGCGTAAAATCTGTTCCTAATGCAGGCTCACGATCAACAGGGTCTAGCTCATAAGCGAATTGATATTCTGGCTCTCCATTTGTTTTATTAATTCGAGTAATTCGTACTGGAGATTCTGTATCAGTTACTACGGGGGAAATACCATCTTCTATTAAAGGAAGTTCCATGCCAATCCAATATGCTTTTTTATCAAAACTAATGGATAAACCTTCCAAAGTTCCATTATGCCTTGGGCCTGATAAGTTATTGGTAGTGTTGGTCCTAAAATTGTCAGGTAATGAATAGGTCTGTAATTGTTTTCCGCTAAGTTCTATTTGTAATAAAGAAGGATGTATTCCATGTGTAATAGCTCCTTCGCTTGTGTAAATAAGACTTCCGGAATCGACATCAAATCTAATTGACTCGGGATCCATTATATTTTCTTCAAATGAATTACCCGCTGCATCTTTGATTTCTACCATTGAATTAATCGAAACGGTAGTAAATTTATGCTGGTTATAAGTAATGTTTGCTGTATAATAGCGTACAGGCGAAGCACTATCACTTATAAGATACCAAGTGCCATCAGCAGAATAATCAATACCAGAAAGACCTCCAATAGGAACATTGTTTAAATTTTTTGACGGGATAATAAACTCATCAATAAACTCAAGATTACTTATTGTATTGGCAGGCTCTTTATTAGGTAGAGGAGAAGTACTGTCGTCAGAAGAACAACTACTGTTTAGTAAAAGGAGTAGGAATAATATAGTAATATTCTTTATCATATGATTGCGAGTTTTATTACAAATATACCGTTTTGAATTACTGAAAACTCAAACTTTGACTATAATTTTATAATTGATTTTTGGTTTTAATATGTTGTTATTTAGTTATTTATGTTTAATTTTTGTTAAAGTGAAAGTTAGGATTGTGTGAATACAGTAATGTATTAACGTTAATACTAGGTTAATGATCTTTAATTGTAAGAATTGGTAATGCGATTGTCTTAAATTTGAATTCATCAACAATCAAAAAACGAGTAGTAATGTTAAGAATCATCATCATTTTTTGCACAGTGTTCTTTTCTTACAGTCAAACAAAGTATCAAAAAGATTTTGATACGTATTGGACAACTGTAGATACCTATTTTGGATATTTTGATATTCAAAATATAGACTGGAATGAAGCCAAAAAAATATATCAAAGTGATATACTAAAGGTAAAAAGTGATGATGATTTTATTCGTTTATTAGAAAAGATAAATAATGAATTATATAATGGTCATGTTAGCCTTAACGTAAATTTGGCCTCATCTAGTAGATTATTGCCAACAGGAACAGATTTATGGTTAAAATACATTGATAATAAATTTATAATAGAAAGTGTCAAAGAAGGTTCTGCAGCAGAAAAGTCAGGTTTAGAACCAGGAATGGAAATTACTGGATACAATAATGTGTTAATTAAGGAAGGAATAAAAAAGTTTTTACCTAAAAGCGCAGAAGCGTACACCAATGTAATGTATGAATATTCAGCAAACTTATTAATGGCAGGAACTCATAACTCAGAACGTATCATAAATGTTAATGGCTCATTAACATTTAAAATTGATATCGTGCGTAATAATGAGACTGTTAAAAGAGTCGAATATAGTAGAATAGCTGGAAATATAGGATATGTCAAAATAAACAATTCATTAGGAGATTATAAGACAATAAGGGATTTTGATAAGGCCATAAATGATTTGCAAGAAACGGATGGTATTATTTTAGACTTAAGAGATACACCTAGTGGAGGAAATACAACCGTTGCAAGAGCAATTATGGGTAGGTTCATCGCAAAAGAAGTACCATATCAGCGGCATAGTTTTCCGTATGAGGAAAAACTCTATGGTGTAAAAAGAAGTACTGTAGAATTTGTTTCTCCAAGAGGGGGTAATTATTATAAGCAACTAGTTGTGTTATGTAATCGATGGACAGGCAGTATGGGCGAAGGAATGGTCATTGGATTTGATGGGATAAATAGAGCAGAAATTATAGGAACCGAAATGGCAGGTTTGTTAGGAGCAATATATAACTATACGCTTCCGGAGACAGGAATTGGTTTTCAGTTCCCGGTAGAAAAATTATACCATATTAATGGTACTCCTAGAGAAGATTTTAAGCCCGAACGGTATATTGCAGATCCTAAAGAGCAATTGCAAAAGGCAATTGATATTATTAATGAATCTTTATAATGAAACACTTTAATAATTAGGTAGATATGCATCGAAATAATTATTGGCGATTCCATCTGATCATTAAAAAAGCAATAAAATAAACAGATGAAAAAAAAGATTAGCATACTTATTATTACATCAGTTACAGCTTTATTAGCACTTTCAGGGATTCAGGCATATTTAATTTATAATACATATCAACTAAAAAAGGAAGCTTTTATAAAGGAGACCAAAGACTCTATTTCTAGAATTGATAATACCGTAGAAATGGACTCTCTCGGTGAATTATGGTATAGCAACCTATCAGCAAATCTTATAAAGTATAAGAGAAATACTATTCAAAAGAGCGAAACTACTAATAGACTCACTTTAAAAACAGATTCAATTAATAATTTGTTTAAGAAATATTATGCTAAGGAAATCAGTAATATAAACTTAGAGTATCAAGTAAAATATAAAAAATCGATTACAAGTATTATCGTATTTGATGAAGATAAAACGGATACTATATTTTATTCGGATAAAGGTGAGAAACACTTTTTGTTTGGAGAAAATTTTCCAGATAAAGAAGGGTATTTAATAAGTAAAGCAAGATGGTTTACGGAGTATGATTATGATGAAGATCATAATATGTTAAAAGATACCGTGCATGTAGAAATTAGAGCAGAAGATTCGATTAACATTATAGGTTGGAAATTGATAGTTTGGAGGCAGATGTCTGTGTTGTTTATTTTTTCGGTACTGTTATTTTTATTTGTGGTAGGGCTGTTATTTTATTCTATTAGAAATCTGATTAGACAGAAAAAATTAGCAGATGTAAAAACGGATTTTATAAATAATATCACTCATGAGCTTAAAACACCATTGGCTACAGTTGGTATTGCTACTAAAAGTTTACGTAAAAAGGAGATTCAGGATTCTCCCACTTCGTTTTCAAATACATTGAATATCTTAGATCGTCAGAATAATAGATTACAGAAACTTGTCGATCAAGTGTTGACTAATACGGTAGGGTCAGAAGATATTATTTTAAATAAAGAAAAAATTAAAAGCACATCTTATTTTAAAAATGTAATAGAAGATTTTAAATTATCGGTACAGGACAAGAGTGTAGATGTTATAACTAAAATTGAATTTAGAGAAGTAGCACTAAGTATTGACAAGTTTATGTTCACTACAGCATTATTAAATATATTAGATAATGCTGTAAAATATGGTAATGAAGAGGTAAATTTAGTTTTCAGAACATTTCTAAGAAGTAATGCATATGAAGTAAGTATCCGTGATAACGGCATAGGAATTTCTCAAAAAGATCAAAAAAAGATATTTGATAAATTTTATAGAGTTACAGAAGGAGATATACATAATGTAAAAGGACTGGGATTGGGGTTGTTCTATGCGTATCAAATTGTAAAAATGCACAATGGCACCATATCTATAGAAAGCCAAATAAATAAAGGAACAACATTTACGATAACCTTACCAATTGAAGAATAAATATGAAGCAAATACTATTAGCAGAGGATGACTTTGATTTTGGCAGTATTCTTAAACAATATTTAGAACTCCACGATTATCAGGTACTGTGGGCAAAAGATGGAAAAGAAGCATTGAAAATATTTAATAAAGAGCAATTTGATATTTGTGTTTTTGATGTGATGATGCCTAAAATGGATGGTTTTACGCTAGCTGAAAAAGTGATTGCCATTGATCCGGAAATGCCATTTGTGTTTCTAACGGCAAAAAAGATGAAAGAAGATAAGGTAAGAGGATTAAAATTAGGAGCTGATGATTATATCGTAAAACCTTTTGAAGCAGATATTTTAGTATTAAGACTACAGAATATTTTAAAACGTTCGCAAAGAGTTTTGTCCGTAAGAGAAGAAGTAATATGTATTGGAGGGTATAAATTCGATGCAATAAATCACTGTTTGAGTTTTAATGATGAGAAACAAAAGTTAACAGAAAAAGAAACCATTCTAATTCAATATTTGTACGACCATAAAAATAGTATGATTAAAAGAGAAAATTTATTGAGTGACGTTTGGGGAAATGATGATTTTTTTTCCGGAAGAAGTATGGATGTGTTTATTAGTAGGTTAAGAAAATACTTTATAAAAGATAAAAATATAACAATAGAAAGCGTGAGAGGAGTTGGTCTCACTTTTAAAATCAAGCAAGAGTAAATTTTATTATCAATCAAAAATAATAATGGATATGAAAACATTAATTTTAATTATAGTAAGTCTTATTATCGGCCTATTAAAAGGACAGGCACAAGAAACAAAAGAAAAATATGAAGTAACTACAACTACAAAGATGACAACTACTCATTGTCATAAAAATAAGGAATGTGATTATTCTCGTTCCTATGTTTTTCTGGATTTGGAAAGTAAATTTAAAATCAAGCTAAAGTTCATGGATAAATTTTTACCAGAAGTGAAAACATATTTAATGGATCAATTGGGAGAGAAGGATCTAGTCCTAGAAGAAGAAACCTATATATGGAAAAAAGAATCAGATGGGGAGGAACTGTATGAGGTTAAGTTAAATGGAAATAGAGTTAGGATAAGCTTTAATAAAACTCATGCTTCTGATAAGCAAATACATAAGTTTGAAACCATTGGTAAAGAGTTAAAAACGATTACATCATCAAAACCTGAAAAAAACTAAACTTTTGGTAAGGTGATTCAGAAAATAGTTTCTGTCATTTTATTTCTCAGAGTATAAAGAAACAAAACAGGTATAAATACCTATGTTTTAAGTGTTAAAATGATAGTACATTAGAAAGACCAATCTTTTTTAAAACAGTACTATTATGAAAACTACTATAGATATTCCCGAATTAGCAATTGAAAATGAATTTACTGAGATCAAAAGCTCCGTAGATGTTATCGAAATTCTGAGAAAACGTCTTGCTTGCGATCCAGCACTATCAGATTTATTGACTAAATCATTGATACAAGCAAAAGAGCTTGCCCAACCCCCATTATTAGATCAGGCCTTGTATGATGCTTTAAAGTATTGGCCAACAACTACAGATGAATATTTAGAGTATTTGCAATGGTTTTCCACTTGGACACCAAATCAGTATGGAGAAGGCTGGGAAATAGAAGGGTATGACCAAAATCAAGAAGTATATGATCGTTTATGCCATTTTTATTGGCTTATAGATCAAGATGTAATCCCAGACGGAGGAAGAATTTCTCAAGAAGTTCAGAATGGACCTTGGTTTAGTAAATGGTTGATTGCATATGCTGATTTATGGGGAAGCTATCTTAACACTCCAGAATCATTTAATCGTGTTATTTTAGAATCTTTTATCAAGAAATCACCACAATATAATGTTCAGGATTCTATGATTACCAATCCAATTACAGGAGCGCAAAGACCTAATAATCCTAGTGGATGGCAAACGTTTAATCAATTTTTTGCCCGGGAATTGAACCCTGGATTGCGACCTATTTCCAGTCCGGATAAGAATACTGTTATTTCTTGCCCTGCCGATTGTACCTATAAAGAGACTTTTCCTATTACGGCAGATTCCAAAATCAAGGAAATAATAATTAAAAATACTCATAAATATGCCAGTATAGAAGATTTACTAAAAGGAAGTCCTTATCAAGATGATTTTGCCAATGGAACATATGTACATTATTTTTTAGGACCTTATGACTATCATAGATTTCATGCACCAGTTTCTGGTAAAGTATTAGAGTGTCGAGCAATTAGAGGATTAACATATCTCAATGTAAATATAACAGGTGATCAGTTTGATGCACCAGATAGTGGAAGGGATGGTTACGAATTTTCTCAATCTAGAGGAGTTGTAATACTTGATACAGCCGAATCCCCATATCAAAATATAGGTAAGGTGGCTATTATTCCTGTAGGTATGTGTCAAGTATCTTCGGTAAATATGACCGCTACGATAAATAGTACTTTATTAAAAGGAGATGAATTTGGTTATTTTCTATTTGGAGGATCAGATATTATTATGCTTTTTCAAGAAGGAATTGATTTGCATTTAGATCAAGATCCAGTTCATCATAAGTACGGAACAAAAGTAGGTAGTTGTACCTCACTATAATGCTATTAGACAGGAATTGTTAAGGGTAATTCATTTCTGGTTTTTAGAGAAACTGCTTCTTCTATATTGTAGAGAAGCAGTTTTTTATTCGTATTATTTTGAAGTACAAATCAAGCCCAGATTTTCCAACATATAATCTGGGTTAAAAGCATCAGTATTTTTTTTTGGTAATTCTAAAGATACATTGAATTATTAGCTTCAAAAGACTCCTTTTCTAACTTATTATTAGGAAAAACTATTCAATCTTCAAGGGGATTTATATAAACACTTATTTTTTTGATAAAAAAACAATTTAAATGTAATTAATTGTTAGTTAGTAATATATGTTCTTTTTTGTTTTTCATTTCTAATTGTATAAGTAACATTTTTAATGTTAGAGACATTAACTGGTATAGGCCTTTTTATAAAAGATGATTAGGTACTAAAAATTCTTTCGCGAAGAATAGGCACAAACCTTGAGTGTCAATAAGTGTTCAAGGATAAACAAATCATTTAATATTTTTAACAATGAAAAAATCAATTTTAGATTTAGGGAAAATTTTAAACAAAACGGAACAAAAAACTATTAACGGAGGAAGAAGAGGAGGTTCGGAATGTGGTCTAGTATCAATTGCTCCTGTTAGTGTAAAAAAATGCCCTCCAGGAGCTATCTGTGTAGGAGGAAAATGCATTCATGCTGAATTATAATTTTAATGCCTCATATTGTTTAGGTGTTTTAAATGATTAGCAAGGCATAGATTATCAAAAGTCTTCGTCTGATGGGACACCTTGGGCGAAGACTTTAATATATTTATGATACTCTTATCGATGATGATAAGGCTCATTTCTTAAAATCGTAAATCCACGGTATAATTGTTCAATAAAGAATAAACGGATCATCTGATGAGAAAAAGTCATTTTAGATAAAGATAATTTTCCATTAGCTCTATTGTATATATCAGGGCTAAAACCATAAGGTCCTCCGATAACAAATATCAATTGTTTGATACCACTGTTCATATGTTTTTGTAATAAATCAGAAAAAGCTACAGAGTCATATTGCTTTCCATTTTCATCCAATAAAATTAAAATATCAGAAGTATTTATTTTACTTAGAATAAGGGAGCCTTCTTTATCCTTTTGCTGTGCTTGACTCAGGTTTTTGGCATTTTTTATATCGGGGATAATCTCTAAATTAAACTTAATATAAAACCCCAATCTTTTTATATAATCAGCAATTAGAGTTTCCAGTTGTTTGTGATCTGTTTTGCCTACAGCAATTAATTTTATGGTCATTATTTACTTTTCTTACCACGTACTTAATATATCGTACTTCGTACTTCCGACTTCTTTTTTTACTTTAGCAAAAATAACCATTAGATATGATAACAAAAATTCAATTTGATAAAGAGATTGATTTAATAATAGCCAATGCAATTAGAGAGGATGTAGGAGACGGAGATCATAGCTCATTAGCTTGTATACCCAATTCCGCAATCGGTAAAGCAAAACTTTTAGTTAAGGACGAAGGGATATTAGCAGGAGTTGATTTTGCAAAAAAAGTATTTGAATTCGTAGATCCCACAATGGAAATTGAAGAATTAATAAAAGATGGGTCTAGCGTTAAATATGGAGATATAGCATTTTATGTATCCGGTAGATCGCAATCTATTTTAAAAGCAGAACGATTGGTTCTCAATGCTATGCAGCGTATGAGCGCTATTGCTACAAAAACAAATCATTTCGTGCAGTTATTAGAAGGAACTGGTACAAAAATATTAGATACTCGAAAAACGACACCCGGTATTAGGGCTCTAGAAAAATGGGCCGTTAAGATCGGTGGAGGAGAAAACCATAGATTTGCATTATACGATATGATTATGCTCAAAGATAATCATATTGATTTTGCGGGTGGCGTAACAAAAGCAATAGAGAAAACGAAAAAATATCTTACAGAAACGAATAGGGATCTTAAGATAATTGTAGAAGCCCGTACTATTGAAGAAATAGAAGAAATATTAAAAACAGAAGGAGTATACCGAATATTAATAGACAATTTTAACTATGAGGATACGCGAAAAGCGGTACAGCTAATAGGAAATACTTGTTTAACAGAGTCTAGTGGGGGAATTAATGAAACAACGGTTCGTAAATATGCAGAATGTGGAGTGAATTATATAAGTAGTGGAGCATTAACACATTCTGTATATAATATGGATTTGAGTCTGAAAGCAGTATAGGTATGTCTAAATCTGTAGAAGATAAACTCGCAAAGATTCCAATAATTAATTTTCTAGTTAAAATTGGTAAAAAAATTATTTTACCTGGATTCGAAGGATTGTCGATGTATGATTTGGTAGAAATATATGCTATTGGTATTATCAAAGGGACATTTTCTGCAAGAGCAAGTGCTATTTCTTGGAGTTTTTTCTTATCATTATTTCCTTTTTTACTATTTCTTCTAAATTTAATTCCACTTATACAAATAGAAGGTTTTCAAGAAAACTTTTTCGAATTTATAATGTCAGCATTACCTGATCAGTCTATATTGTTTTTTGAGGAAATTTACACTGATATTTCATCTAATCCACGAGGAGGATTATTATCTACAGTATTAATATTATCACTTTTCTTAATGACTAATGGAATCAATGCGGTTTTCTCTGGATTTGAATATTCATATCACGTCACACTAAACCGTAATTTTGTGAAGCAGTATATTGTTGCTTTAGGGGTTTCTTTAATCGTGGTATCATTGTTGTTAATTACTGTAATAGTTACATTGTATTTTAGTTATTTATTAGAAAATCTGAAAGAAAGAGGAGTAGTAGAAGATACTATATTTTGGCTAAAATTTGGAAAATATGGAATCTTTGTTCTTATGATTTTTTTAATTATAGCGATGTTATTTTATTTTGGAACAACAGAAGGTAAAATGAATCGGTTCTTTTCTCCTGGAGCATTTATGACTACGATATTGATTATAATTACTACATACTTATTTGGTATTTATATAGATAATTTTTCTAATTATAATAAGCTTTATGGATCTATCGGTGCTATGCTGATACTTATGGTATACATTTGGCTTAATGCAAATTTGTTACTATTAGGGTTCGAATTAAATGCCTCTCTTATTAAATTGAAAAAGAATTTTTAATATATTTAACTATAATAATTAATTAAACATGAAAAAAATAGGTTTACTGTGTATTTTGTTGATAAACATTGGTTTATGTTATTCTCAAACCGTTATAGAAGAAGCTACTTTACCAAATGAAATAGTATTTAGTGGGGAAAAATTAGTTATAAACGGAGCTGGTTTAAGGGAGAAATTCTTTTTTGATATATATGCTGGAGCATTGTATTTAAAAAATAAGAGTAAAAAAGCAAGTGAAATTGCTGGAGCGGATGAAACTATGGCGGTAAAAGTGCATATTTTGTCCGGTATGATGACCAAAAAGAAATTGGGATCTGCACTTAGAGACGGTTTTATAAAATCAACTAATAATAATGTAGAACCTTTGCAAGATAGAGTAGAGAAATTTATAAGTTTTGTTACAGAAGAGATTGAAGTGGGACAAGTATTTGATATGGTATATGTAAAAGGAAAGGGAAGTGTATTGTATAAGAATGGAGTAGAGAAAGGATATGTCGAAGGATTGGATTTTAAGAAAGCACTGTTTAATATATGGTTAGGAAGTAAACCAGTAGATAAGGATCTAAAAAGTAAGATGCTTGGGGGAGGAGCTTAGGTAAAATGCATTTTTTTTCGATGAAGCGCTATTTTTTGAATAAATTTATTGATTTATACTATGCTTGCATAGGAAAAAATATTATTTTTGCCAACTATTACACATCTCAATAATACATATTAATACAAATGAAAAAAATTATTTTATTACTTATTGCTATAGTATCCTTATCAACTACCACGGCTCAGATTAGAGTAGGTAAAGCCATTTTGCCGTATGAAGAAAGTTTTGAAGGTATAGACCTAAAATTAAATGGAGCAGGAATGAGGAAAGTACTTTGGATTGATATGTATGCAGGTGGATTATATTTACAGAAAAAAAGTAAAGACTCGAGAGTGATATTAGATGCAAATGAAACTATGGTAATGAAATTAAATATTGTATCAGGATTTGTAACTCAAAAGAAGTTTATAAAAGCGGCTAGAGATGGCTTTTATAAGGCAACTTTTGGAAATACAAAAGCCTTAGATGCTAGAATTAATAAGTTTATTAACTTTTTTAACCAGCCAATAGTTAAGAATGATGTTTTTGATCTTGTATATGTAAAAGATATTGAAAGTGTAAAAGCATTTAAAAATGGTAAAGAATTAGGTGTTATAGAAGGTAGAGATTTTAAATATGCATTATTTAAAATATGGTTAGGAGATGAGCCTGCAAGTGAAGAAATTAAAAACGGAATGTTAGGAATACAATAAGTATTTTTTTTAAAAATTTAAAAAAAGCTATCTAAATTAGATAGCTTTTTTATTTTCAACCTCATTTTTTTACAAATAGATTACACATTTTCGAAGCGCAATCAAGAGTAAGATTAGAGTGAGAAATAAGTAGAAACTAACCTATTTTGTTGATAAAGATTTCTTTCTTAAGAAAATGAATCGATTCTGAATCAATATGAAGATTTTATCTATAAAAACAAGAAGTTTTTTCTTTAGGTGAAACTCTCGAATTAAAATCTTAACAATAATTATATAAAATATGAAAGTATACGAAAGTATTTTTATCACAATTTTGGTAATGATATCTTATAATGTAACCATTGCACAAGAACATGTTTTAGGACAATGGAAGACAATTGATGACTCTACAGGCGAAGCTAAATCAATTGTTGAAATTTATAAAGTCGGAGATAAATTATATGGTAAGATTAAAAGAATACTTAAAGAATCTGACCGAAAAAAGGCCTGTATAGCTTGTGAAGGAAAAAATTATAATAAACCAATAGAAGGAATGGTGATTATAAAAAAATTAAGAAAAAATGAAGATGAATATGAAGGAGGTACTATTTTGGACCCTGAAAATGGTAAGGTTTATAAGTGTAAAATTTGGGTTGATTTGAGTAACCCTAATATATTAAATGTTAGAGGATATATAGCTTTTTTCTATAGAACCCAACAATGGATAAAAGTATAGAACATCTAAGATTCTGAAATGAAATTAAAAAAAAGATAAAAAATTTTAACGTTTTGTTTGTTAGTTTTTTTAGCATTCCCCAACTAATATCACATAAAAAAAAACTAAACAATGAAAAACATATCTACTTTAATAGCAATTTTAATTATTACTTCTTTAGCAACTGCACAGGTACGAGTTGGAGATATCGTATTACCATATAAGATAACTTTTGAAGAAGAAGAACTTACACTTAACGGAGCCGGAATGAGAAGTGTTATAGGGATTGATACATATTCTGGAGGGTTGTATACCAAGAAAAAGTATAGAGATCAAAAAACAGTGTTAGATTCTGATGAGACAATGTCTATTAGATTAAATATTGTGTCTAGAAAAGTTACAAACAAAAGAATGATAAAAGTATTTAAAAAGGGTTTTGATGATGCGATGTTTGGCAATACTCAAAATTTAGATGAAAGAATTAATGAGTTTTTAAAATTATTTTCTTCTCCTATGCAAAGAAATGATTACTTCGATTTAGTATATATTAAAGGCAAAGGAATTAAAACATATAAAAATGGCGAAGAGCTTGGTTTTATAGAAGGAAGAGATTTTAAGTATGCCTTATTTAAAATTTGGTTAGGAAACGAACCTGCTTGTCAACTTATAAAAGGTGGTATGTTAGGAGCAAATGGGTAAAAGCTAACATATATATTCATAAATTATAAAAGCTGGACTCTAGAATCCAGCTTTTATAATTTATGAATATGCCAAGATTCTTTATACCAAACTTCACAACTATCCGAAAGTTTTATGCGTAAATCGTATTAATTCACATTGTGGAGTTTAATTCTCCGAGGCTTGCCTGGAAATGTAAAAACTGTTTTTCCGCTGGACGCCTCGTGAGCTTGCTCCGAGGTAGTTGACTAGTTTTTGCAAATTGAAAATCATTTTGTCTTGACTCTTGTCTCTAACAGCGAAGCGATCTTGATTCAAAAGTTTCGGATGCTAATGCCTAAACTTGTATTTTTGTTGAGAATAAAAAATATCGATGTCATATTTCATAGATGTAATTCTTCCAATCCCTCTTGAAAAAGAGTTTACCTATGGTATAAACCAAAATGAAGCTGCTTTTTTAAAACCCGGAATGCGTGTTGCGGTACAATTTGGAAAAAGCAAGGTATACGCTGCTTTGGTGATGCGGGTACATACGCAAGCACCATTGATATATGAACCTAAGGAAATTGAACATATTTTAGATGAAACTCCTATAGTAACTAGTAATCAATTAAAATTATGGGACTGGATTTCGTCGTATTATATGTGCTCTAAAGGCGAAGTGATGAAGGCAGCGTTACCAAGTGCATTCTTATTAGAAAGTGAAACCATTATTGTAAGGAAAGATGAGGTTTCTATAGATGATTCTATATTAAAAGATGATGAGTTTTTAATATATGAAGCCCTACAACATCAAAGTTTACTGCGTATACAGGAAGTAATGAGTATTACAGGAAAAAAAAGTGTATTACCTGTAATTAAGAGATTAATAGAAAAACAAATAATTACAGTTCAGGAAGAAATATATGAACAATATAAACCAAAGATAATTCGATACGTAAAATTACACTCTGATTATAATACAGACGATAAATTACAATCCTTATTAAATGTTATGAATCGTGCTCCAAAACAAAAAGAAGTTTTAATGCATCTTTTTGTTGCACAATCCAAGACTAAAAAGCCTATCAAAGTTAGTGACTTAGTAAAAATAGCAGGAACTAGTAGTACCGTAATAAAAACATTAATAAGTAAGGAGATATTAGAAGAGTATCATCTAGAAACAGATAGAGTGGAATATGAAGGAAATTCTATTGACAACACAAAAAAACTTAATGAGTATCAAGAATTAGCTCTTCAGGAAGTAAAAAATACTTTTCTAGAAAAAGATGTGTGTTTATTACACGGTGTAACAGCTTCGGGTAAAACTGAAATTTACGTAAAACTAATAGAGGAAAAACTACAAGAAGGTAAGCAAGTACTTTATCTATTACCAGAAATAGCATTAACAACACAATTAATTACCAGACTCCAAACATACTTCGGAGAAAAGCTTACAGTATATCATTCTAAATATTCAGTAAATGAAAGAGTAGAAGCCTGGAATAATGTAAAGAATATAAGATCCAAAGCACAGATTATCATAGGTGCTAGGTCATCGATATTTCTTCCGTTTACTAATTTAGGGTTGATAATAATTGATGAAGAACATGAAAACTCATTTAAGCAATATGATCCTGCTCCAAGGTATCATGCTAGGGATACTGCGATAGTTTTATCACATATGTTTGGAGCAAAAGTAATATTGGGATCAGCTACTCCATCAATAGAAACATATTATAATGCGAAGCAAAAAAAGTACGGTCTTGTAGAATTAACCAGAAGGCACGGAAATATCCTTATGCCCGAAATAAACTTGGTTGATTTAAAAACAAAATACAAAAGAAAAGAAATGACCGGCCATTTTAGTGATACACTATTGCTAGCTATGCAGGAGGTGCTAAAAGAAGGGGAGCAAGTAATTTTATTTCAGAACAGAAGAGGATTCTCACCGGTAGTAGAATGCAATACCTGTGGTCACTCTCCACAATGCCCGAATTGTGATGTAAGTCTTACATACCATAATTATCGTAACCAATTACGATGTCATTATTGTGGGTATCATATGGCAATGCTTATGAAATGCATGGCTTGTGAGAGTACAGAATTATCAACCAAAGGGCTAGGTACGCAACAGATAGAAGATGAGCTTAAAGAATTGTTTCCGGAGCATAATGTAGGACGAATGGATCAAGATACTACCAGAGGAAAATACGGGTATGAAAAGATTATCAATCAATTTGAACAAGGAGAAATTGATATTCTTGTAGGAACACAAATGTTAACCAAAGGACTGGATTTTAGGAATATCACATTAGTAGGAGTTATGAATGCTGATAACCTTCTTAATTTTCCTGATTTTAGAGCACACGAAAGGAGTTTTCAGTTAATGCAGCAAGTTGCAGGAAGGGCAGGGAGAACAAAAAAAAGGGGGAAAGTGCTGATTCAGACCTATAATCCATATCATCAAATATTGCAGCAAGTATCAGTAAATGATTTTAAAGGAATGTATAAAGATCAGATAGAAGAAAGACATCAGTATAAATACCCTCCTTTTTATAGAATTATAAAAATAACAGCTAAGCATAAGGATTATAATAGAGTGAATGATGCCACAGTATGGTTGGCAAAATCCCTAACAATGATTTTTAAAGAATATGTTCTAGGACCAGAATCCCCTCCGGTAGCAAGAATACGAAATCAATATCATAAAAATATTTTGATAAAAATTCCTCACGGACAATCATTGGGTAAGACAAAAGAAGCGATTAAAAAAGTAAATACCTCATTTAAAAGTATTAAAGAATTCTCGGGTGTTCGATTAATTATTAATGTGGATAATTATTAGCGGAAAAACTTAATTTTCACGATGCGCAAATATTTTTTTAAGATAATATAAAACTTTAAGAATTAATAACCTCAAGGGTATTAATGACTCCTAGAGTAAAATTTTATGTAAAAAAATGAAAATGATAGGGTAACATTTACCGCCCACAGAACACTAATTGTAGATGGTTATATGTTGAACGGGAAGTTTACCTGTAAAATGTGAATTAATATTAGATAAAAACTAAACTAACAAAAATGAAAATTAAACTATTACTTTTTTTACTGTTTATTGGAATAATTATGTATGCTCAAGATCCTAAGCTTTCAGATAATTTCATCGTAGAAGTAGGAGAAGAATATAAGGAAGTAGAAGCAGGTTTTAAAAAGTTTTATAAATTTAAGGACTATGTGGTAGTAATCAAGAAACAGAAGAAAAACCTGGTTATTCAGAAATTTGACCTTATTACTTTTAAAGAAATAGATAGGATTATTCATGAAAAGTTTTTTAAAACTAAAAACATAATACAATTTGAGAAAATATTACGCGTAGGAAATAATATTGTGCTTTTTTATGCTAAATGGGATAGGAAAAATAAAATAGAATCGCTTGAAGCACAAAAGATATCCTTAGAAACTCTAGAAATAGGAGAGCAAAAAGAAATTATTAGACAAGAGGGGAAAGTTGCAGGGAATTTTGCGGCAAAAAAAGTTAATTCTATAGCCCTAAAACTTGGAACTTATAGAAAGTATTATTACGAATTATCTTTAGATGAAAAGAGGTTATTGATTCAGTATCGATTAAAACCAAAATTTAGAGATGATTCTAAAAGTTATGATAGAATAACTATAAATGTATTTAATGATGACTTAGAATTAGATTGGAAAGGACTAGTTGAAGTGCCATATACTGAAAAGAAGATGAATAATAAAGGTTATTTAATTGATGTTCAGGGAAATTTTTATATGCTTGCTTCTGTTTATAATGATGATAGTACTGATGAACAAAAGAAAAAAGAAAAAAAAGCGAATTATCATTTTGAACTTTTCGAAGTTAAAAAAGGGACAAATAATATAATAAAACATAAAATAGATTTAGAAGCTAAATTAATTGAGGAAATAGGGTTGATTGAAGATTCAGAATCTAATATTGTATTGACAGGAACTTTTAAAAACCATGATGAAAGTGTTGGTGTATTTGGAGTGAAAGAAGGTCATGCTACCGGTATTTTTACAATTAAATTAAATAAAGAAGGAGAGGTAAGTAATTTTAAAAGTCATGATTTTCCTTTAGAATTATTGAAAAAATATGCGAATAAAAAAGAAAAAAAGAAAATTAAGAAAGAAGAAAATAGCAAAGAGGTAATACCTTCATTCGAAAATTTAAAATTAAATCTTATCGCTATAAATAATGATGGTAGTTATGTTCTTTTTGGAGAGCAGAGGTATGTGGAGGAAAAGTTCGTTACAAGGTCTAGCGGAAATATGCGAACTGTTTATAGGTATTATTATAGGGATATATTCGCAGCAAAAATTAATAAAGATGACTCTCTTGCTTGGATGCATAAGTTGCCAAAATCGCAAGTCAGTAGGCGAGGTAAAGAAAACAACTCCTATTCGCATAAGTTTTTAGGAAATGAACATTATATACTATTTTGGGATAACATAAAAAATATAAATTTACCATATGATCATGCTCCTTATGATTCTTTTGGTGAATCAGGGGGGTATTTTACTACATGCATAATAAATGATAAAACAGGAGAAGTTCGTAGGGAGGCAATTATTAATGGACGAGGTTTTAATAATGGAAAGAAACTAGGATACATTGAAATGGATGACGTTTTTGCTTTATCCGATTCAGAAATTTTATTGGAGGGAACGCAGGATAAGAAAAATTTCCTAGTAAAAATAACCACTAAGAAATAACACCAATTATGAGATAAAAAAAAGGAAACAATTTGTTTCCTTTTTTTTATCTCATAATAATAGTTCACTACTCAGTAGTGCTACTCTCTTCCATTTCTATAAGTTTTGCAACATTACGGATGATACGGTTATGCTTTTTAACGAAAGGATTGGTTTCATCCCATACATATCCTGCTAGTACCGCACATATTTGTTCTTTAAAAACAGGGTTTTCGTTTTTATGAAAGATAATTTTCTGAAGATTTCCTGTATACCACTCTTTTACATAAGAAGAGAAAACATTAACACCTCTTTTCATATAATCTACAAAATCTGTTTGCCAATCAACATCTTCGTTATTTAATTCTTTAATAGCAAGTTTTGCTGCTAATAGACCCGATTCTGTAGCAAACGAAACACCAGAGGAAAAAACAGGATCCAAAAATTCTGCACTGTTACCAGTAAGAACAAAGCCATCACCAAATAATTTAGTTACATTTTTAGCAATATTCTCTACTTTATAAGGTTCGAATAAATAGGGGATATCTTTGAATTGATCCCCATAGTATTTAGAAGTTTTCATCATTTCCAGTAAAACTTCAGAATTACTCCCTTTATATTTATTAATCCAATCCATAGGACCTACAAAACCAATACTGGTATTGCCATTAGAAAAAGGAATATACCAAAACCATACTTCGGTTTCTATAATTTCAAAAGTAATAAGTGTACCTTCTGTACCTTCAGGTCTATTAATATCTTTAACTTGGGTGAAAATAGAACCGTGTTCTGCAATTTTTGGAGAAGCTTCAAGTCCAAGTTGTCTAGCTATTACTCGACCAAAACCACTGGAATCTATAACAAATTTAGCTTCAATTTGACTTTCTGTATTATCTTTATGTTTTACAGTAGTTATAGAATCAGATCCATTGAATACTACATTCGTAACCTCTGTTTCAAAATCTACTTCGACTCCTTGTTTGATAACTTCATCAATAAGAGTTTTATCAAAATGATCTCTGGGAACTTGCCAGGTCCAATCCCAGCCATCTCCGTATTTTTTGCTAAAATCAAAACATCCGTGATCATCATCTTTTATAAAACGAGCTCCATACTTTTTTTCATATCCTTGATCCATTAGGCAATCTAACAGACCTGCCTCTTCAAAATTATCCATACACCTTGGAATAAGGCTTTCCCCGACCTGATAGCGGGGGAATTTGGTTTTTTCAACCACTTTTACATGTATTCCATGTTTTTTAAGGTAAGCAGCACTAACACTTCCAGAAGGGCCTGCACCTATTACCAAAACATCAACACTTTCTTTTTTCATAATTTTTAAAGGTACTTTAAATACATTACATTTGCCATCGTAAAAATAGATACTATACTTCGAATTTTTACATTTTTATTGGAAAACTTACTAATTCGCGAATGCTAGAACTAAAAAAAAGGTTAGAAATAAATGATTTTGTAAAAGTTATTTTTAACAACGAAGAGCTTACCATAGATACATCTATATCCGATAGAGTAAAAAAGAGTCATAAGTTTTTGGAAGAATTTTCTGAAAATAAAGTTATATATGGAGTAAATACTGGTTTTGGACCAATGGCTCAATATAAAATTGATGACAAGGATAGGATTCAACTTCAGTATAATCTAATCAGGAGTCATGCCTCGGGAGTTGGTAAGTCTATAGAACCTGCGTATGTAAAAGCACTTATGTTAGCTAGACTTAATACATTGTCATTAGGAAAGTCTGGAGTAAATATTTCCGTGATTGATGGATTAAAGAATTTGATTAATAATGATGTTACCCCGCTTATTTTCGAACATGGGGGTGTTGGAGCGAGTGGAGATTTAGTGCAATTAGCACATCTTGCCCTTGTACTTATTGGAGAGGGAGAAGTTTTTTATAAAGGAGAAAGAAGAAATACAGAAGATGTATACAAAGAATTAGGATTACAACCTATAGAAATTAAAATCCGAGAAGGCTTAGCTCTAATGAATGGGACTTCTGCAATGACGGGGATTGGGATAATAAATGTAATCAATGCTCAGAAATTATTGAATTGGTCTATTTGTTGTTCTGCAGTTATTAATGAAATAGTAGAGGCATATGATGATCATCTTTCTGAGGAGTTAAATAACAGTAAGCTTCATTTAGGTCAACAAGAAGTGGCAAGGAAGATGCGAGAACACTTAAGTGATAGTAAGCTTACAAGAGATCGAACACAGCATCTGTATTCTGGTCAAACAGAAGATAAGTATTTTAAGGAAAAGGTACAAGAATATTATTCGCTAAGATGTGTTCCACAAATCTTAGGGCCCGTTTGCGATACAATAAAACACGTAGGAAGAATATTGATTGAAGAGTTAAACTCTGCAAACGATAATCCCATAATTGATGTAGAAACAGAGCAAGTATACCATGGAGGTAATTTTCATGGAGATTATGTTTCTCTAGAAATGGATAAGTTAAAACTAGTAACTACTAAATTGTCCATGTTAGCAGAGAGACAGTTAAATTACCTTTTAAACTCTAAGCTTAATGATATTCTACCGCCATTTGCTAATTTGGGTAAATTAGGATTTAACTTTGGGATGCAAGGAATACAATTTACAGCGGTTTCTACTACAGCAGAAAACCAAATGTTATCCAATTCTATGTATGTACATAGTATCCCGAATAATAATGACAATCAGGATATTGTGAGTATGGGAACAAATGCAGCAAATATCACTAAAACGGTTATAGAAAACACCTTTGAGGTATTGGCTATTGAATTAATGACTATTGTTCAAGGATTGGAATATCTCAATTTTGAAGAAAAATTATCAACGAGAACTCAAAATTTAGTAAAGGATATTAAGAAAATAGTACCTCCTTTTACTAAAGATTATATAGCCTACCCATTTGTTCAAGAAGTGAAAGATTTCTTGAAAAATAATGATGCTTATTAAAGAATATTTTAAATTCGGGTAAATTTACATATATCATTTTTTAGGATGATATATAGATTTGTATTTGGTTAAACAAAACCCAAAACTATAATATTATGAAAAAAGCACTCTTAATCACCTTTGTGTTCGCATTTATTTTTCAAACTTCGATTTCTCAGGAGCTTGCAGCAGTTCGAGAAAATGGTAAGATAGGATATATCGATAAATCAGGTACATTTATTATCTCACCACAGTATAAGAAAGGAAAAAACTTCTCTGACGGAGTAGCATTAGTTTTAGATGGTAAAAAATGGGGGTATATCACTTCAGATGGAAAATGGTTGTTAGAGCCACAATATGATAAAGCCAAGAGTTTTGACAGTGGTGTGGCCATGGTAATGAAGGATAAGAAATGGATGTATATAAACAAAAAAGGAGAAGAACTTACGTATTCTAAAGAAGAAAAACTCTATCCTTTTGTGGATGGAGTTGCATTCATTAAAGCAGGTAAATTAGTTGGGTTAATAAATGCTAAAGGAGAAGTGATAGTAAAACCGCAATATAAAATTATTAAAGGTTTTCGAAATGGGTATGCCCGATTTGCTACTATGGATGATAAGTGGGGTATAATGAATAATAAAGGTGAGATAATTATTAAACCAGAATATATCGGGATTGGTAATTATGTAAATAGTGTTGCAAAAGCAAGAAAAGGAGAGAATTCTTTTGGAATGATTTCTCCTTCAGGAGAATATAAAGAAGTGTCTGGAGCTACTAAGATATGGGATTTTAGAGAAGGAGGTACATACACAATCGCTAAGAAAAATGAGAAAATTGGTTTCATAGATAAAGAAGGAAAATGGGTTATAGAACCACAATTTATAAAGGCAAAACGTTTTAAAAATGGATATGCCGGAGTATTTGATGGTAACAAATGGGGGTTTATTGACACTAATGGTAAACAGGTTGTTGATTATCGATTTAATGATGTGGATTATTTTGGAAAAAATGGCTTAGCTCCTGTGAAAGATAAAGAGTGGGGATTTGTGAATGAAAAAGGAGAAATGATAATAGAGCCTAAGTATGGAATAACCTCGGGTAGTTTAGGATTTTTGTCAGGTAAAGTAGCGGAAAAGGGTTTTGTCGATGGATTTGCCAGAGTAAAATATAAAAAGAAATGGGGGTTTTTAAAACCAGATGGAACGTTGCTTGCTAACAAATGGTTTGATAATGCAGAACCTTTTGTAAAGGTAAAATAACCCTTTAGTGGAAATAAATAAGATTAGACGATTGTTAAAGTCGTTCGTAATTTTTTAATATTGTTAAGAAAAACTTAATTTGTACGTATTGTTGTTGCAATGATATTCAATAAGTTTTTCTGATTAAAATAAAATTTATCAATGAAATACGCCCTTATTACTGGTGGATCAAGAGGGATTGGAAGAGCAATAGCAATTAAAATAGCTCAAGATCTTAAATATCCTATTTTAATAAATTATCAGTCTAATGATGCAGCTGCAAATGAAACAAAAAAACTAATTGAAGATGTAGGGGGGAGTTGTATATTATTAAAATTCAATGTAGCTGATAAAGAATCAACACATAATGTATTAGATGAGTGGATGGCTAGAAATCCTGAAGCTATAATAGAAATATTAGTTAATAATGCTGGAATTACCAGAGATGGTTTATTTATGTGGATGAAGCCAGAAGATTGGAATGATGTTTTGAATATTAGTATAAATGGTTTTTATAATGTAACAAATCATTTGATTCAAAAAATGTTGACCAATCGCTATGGAAGGGTAATTAATTTGGTATCCGTTTCTGGAGTAAAAGGAACTGCAGGTCAAGTTAATTATTCTGCAGCAAAAGGAGCGATAGTGGCAGCTACTAAAGCTTTGGCACAGGAAGTTGCTAAGCGAAAAATAACAGTAAATGCAGTAGCACCTGGTTTTATTAAAACCGATATGACAGCAGATATGGACGAAAAAGAGTTAAAGAGAATGATTCCGGTTAATCGTTTTGGAGAAGCAGAAGAGGTGGCGGATTTAGTATCTTTTTTAGCTTCTAAAAAATCGTCATATATAACTGGAGAAATAGTTAATATTAATGGAGGAATTTATTCATAATTTAATATGCGTAGAGTAGTAATAACCGGAATGGGTGTGTATTCTTGTATTGGTGCCAATATAAACGAAGTAAAGGAATCATTATATAATGGTAAGTCTGGAATTGTTTTTGAACCGTCTCGAAAAGAATTTGGTTACAGGTCGGCTCTAACAGGTACAGTTCCTAAACCGAATTTAAAAAAAGAACTAACAAGAAGGCAGCGTATCAGTTTTGGAACAGAATCAGAATATGCATATATAGCGACCAAACAAGCATTCGAGCAAGCTAAAGTTGATCAAGAATTTCTGGATAAAGAAGAAATTGGAATTTTATTTGGAAATGATAGCACAGCAGAATCTGTAATGGAAGCCATTGATAAAATACGTGTTAAAAAAGATACAACTCTAGTAGGGTCTGGAGGAGTTTTTAAATCAATGAACTCTACTGTGACAATGAATCTGTCTACTGTGTTTAAGCTAAAAGGAGTTAATTTTACTATTAGTGCAGCTTGTGCCAGTGGTTCTCATTCTATCGGTATGGGGTATTTATTGATTAAGCAGGGGTTGCAAGATTATGTGCTATGCGGAGGTGCACAGGAGATTAATGATTATGCCTTTGGTAGTTTCGATGGTCTAGGAGTTTTTTCGGTAAATGATAAAAACCCTGAAAAAGCATCACGCCCTTTTGATAGTAGTAGAGATGGGTTAGTTCCTAGTGGAGGTGGAGCAGCTGTATTTATGGAAACCTATGAAAGTGCAATAAAAAGAGGAGCTACCATTCTAGGAGAGGTTATAGGATATGGATTCTCTTCTAATGGAGAGCATATTTCTACACCAAATCAAGAAGGGCCTGCAAGAGCTATGAGGCGAGCTGTAGAACAGGCAAATATGAAACCAGAAGAAATAGATTATGTGAATGCCCACGCGACTTCTACCCCCATAGGAGATGCTAATGAGGCAAAAGCAATTCACGAAGTATTTGGAGATTCACAACCTTTTGTGAGTTCTACCAAATCCATGACAGGGCATGAATGTTGGATGGCAGGAGCGAGTGAAATAGTATATTCTCTTATTATGCTAAATAATTCATTTATTGCTCCAAATATTAATCTAGAATCTCCAGATGAAGCTTCTTTAAATTTAAATTTAGTAAAAGAAACTATAGATAAAAAATTTGATGTATTTTTGTCAAATTCATTTGGATTTGGGGGAACAAATTCGGCAATCGTCATAAAAAAGGTTTAGGGCATAGAAAAAAATACGTAACGAATATGATGGAAACAAGTGTAATAGTCGAAAAGGTTGATGACTTTTTGATTGAAGAATTCGAAGTAGAAGCAAGTGAAATTACTCCTGATGCAAACTTAAAAGAAACATTAGATCTGGATAGTTTGGATTATGTCGATCTAGTTGTGGCTATTGAGGCTACTTTTGGAGTGAAATTAATAGGAGATGATTTTGTTGGGATAGAAAGTTTTCAGGATTTTTATAATTTAATAGCACATAAGGTTAATACCTAAGTATAGCAATGAGCCAATGGGAAGGTAAAGCTAAAGGAACTCCACTGGGATATAAAATATTTATTTTTGTAATTAAAAGTTTTGGACTTAACGCAGCATATTTTGTGTTGTATTTTGTTTCATTTTATTATTTGGTGTTTTCTTTTTCGACAACAAGAACTAGTTTTTATTTTTTTAGAAAAAGACTTAATCAATCTTTTATACGAGCAATAGTTAGTGTTTGTAAGAATTACTTTGTCTTTGGTCAAACCCTTATTGATAGAACTGCTATTTCTTTTGGTTTAAAAGAGAAATATACTTTTACATACGATGGTAAAGAAAAACTTCAAAAACTATTAGACAAAGGAGAAGGAGGTTTTATTTATAGTGCTCATGTAGGTAGTTTTAATATTGCAAGGTACTTTTTTGATGAATTTGATATGGTTGGCACAGGTGTTAACCTATTGGTAACAGATCAAGAAAATGAACAAATAAAAGAATACGTTGGATCTGTTTCATCTGGTACAGCTATGAAATGTATTGTTATAAAAGAAGATATGTCTCATATATTCCAAATGAATGATGTACTTGCAAGTGGAGAAGTGATTATATTTGCGTCCGATCGATATGTAGAAGGAGTGCAGTTTTTGGAACAAGAATTATTTGGGAAAATAGCTAAATTTCCTTCAGGTCCTTATAAATTGGCAGCAAGAAAGAAAAAACCAATTCTTTTTATGTACATAATGAGAGGAAAAGGGAAGGAGTATAATTTATACGCAAGAGAGCCTATCTTTGAAAACTCACCAATCAAACCAAGCCATATTTTAAGTGAATATGTTAGGAACTTAGAAATTATGGTTAAGAAATATCCTCTACAATGGTTCAATTATTATGACTATTGGGATGATCTTAAAACCAATTCATGAAAAACATCTTAGTATTGTATTATAGTCAAAGTGGTCAGCTTGGAGAAATATTGACCAATTTGATACAACCTTTACGCAAATGTGGTAACTGTAAAGTAACTAGTCATCAGATACAGCCCGAAAACGAATATAAATTCCCTTGGAATAAAAAAGATTTTCTTCAGGTTTTTCCAGAGTCTTATTTACAAGTTCCCAAGCCAAATAAGCCTTTACCTGAAAGTGTAAAGAATGTAAAGTATGATCTTGTTATTTTGGGATATACAGTATGGTATCTTTCACCTTCAATTCCTATTAACTCATTTCTTAAGAGCGAGGATGCAAAAATTGTTTTAAAGAATACTCCCGTTATTACGGTTAATGGTTCGAGAAATATGTGGATTTTGACTCAAGAAAAAGTTAAAAAACTTTTAAAAGATTCTGAATCAAAACTTGTGGGAAATATAGCCTTTGTAGATAGAAATTGGAATCATATTAGTGTTATAACCATAGTTCATTGGTTGATGAAAGGAAAGAAGACTCGTTACCTTGGTATTTTTCCTAAACCAGGTGTTTCTGATAAAGATATAAATGAAGCAGATAAATTCGGGGTAATTATAAAAAAACATCTTTTAAATAAAAATTTTAATCAGCTACAGAAAGAATTAATAAAGGAAGGTGCTGTCAACATAAAACCCTTTTTGATTTGGTCAGATAGATCTGGGAATCATATCTTTAGTAAGTGGTCTACTTTCATCTATAAGATTGGGCAAAAATCACCTAAAAAGAGGATGAAATTATTGAGCATTTTTGAGTATTATCTACAATTTGCGATTTGGGTTTTTGTACCTATAGTTTTTATTATATTTTTGTTAACCTATTTACCTTTTTATGCACGTATAAAAAATGACATTAAATATTATCAATCAATAAGGCTAAGGTAAGTAACCATTTTATGAAAGAAGTTTATATTACGAAAACTGCCCATTTTTTACCCAATAATCCCATTGAAAATGATCAAATGGAAGATATTTTGGGAGTTATTGATAATACACCATCTAGGGCAAGGAGAATTGTTTTAAGAAATAATGGTATTAAAACTAGATATTATGCTTTGGACGACTCTGGAGATGTAACTCATAATAATGCTGAGTTGACCGCTGGCGCAATTAAGAAATTATGTGAAAATGATTTTAAAGAAGGGGATATTGAATTATTATCTTGTGGAACTTCTACTCCAGATAATCTATTACCAGCACATGCTTCGATGGTTCATGGTTTGATAAATGTTGATAATATTGAATTAAATACTGCCTCAGGTGTATGTTGTTCTGGTATGAATGCTCTTAAGTATGGGTATCTTGCAATTAAATCTGGTGATAAAAATAGTGCCGTTTGTACTGGTTCTGAAAGAGTATCTACTTGGATGCAGGGAAGGAAATTTGAGGGAGAAGTGGATAATCTTAAAAAATTGGAAGAACACCCAGTTATAGGATTTAAAAAAGATTTTTTAAGGTGGATGTTATCAGATGGAGCGGGTGCCTTCTTATTAGAAAATACGCCAAAGGGAGATTGTTTGCGTATAGAGTGGATGAAAGCATATTCCTATGCCAATGAACTAGAACCGTGTATGTACGCAGGAGGAGAAAAAATGGAGAATGGACAATTAAAACCCTGGAGTGAATTTGATACGGATGATTGGGCAAGAAAATCAGTTTTTTCATTAAAACAAGATGTTAAAATTTTAGATAATAATGTTTCTGTAAAAGGAGTTGAAAGTTTAAAGAGAGTTCTGGAGCAAGAAAATGTAGATACAGGCTCTATTGACTATTTTTTACCTCATATATCATCTTTTTATTTTGGAGATAGATTATTTGCTGAAATGGAAAAGCAAGGGGTACATATCCCTAAAGAAAAATGGTTTACGAATTTAGGAGATGTTGGTAACATCGGATCGGCATCAATTTATCTTATCATTGATGCATTGTTGAAATCTAAAAAACTTAAAAAAGGGGATAGGTTATTAGTCGCAGTTCCTGAAAGTGGTCGGTTTTCTTATTTTTATTCTCTAATGACCGTTTGCTAATGGAAAATTTACTTAAAGAACAAATTGGAGGCTTAGAATTTATAAAGAAAATGATTCCACAAAAAGATCCATTTGTGATGATCGATAAACTGTTATATTTTGATCCAGAAAAGGTTATTTCTGGATTAAAAGTGACTCCCGATAATATATTAACCTCTTCGAATGGTTATTTTACGGAAGGAGGTTTGATCGAAAATATGGCTCAGAGTATTGCTTTGCATAGGGGGTATAGGGGTTATGTCAATAGAGGGAAAGATGAAAAGCCAAAAACGGGCTTTATTGGATCTATAAAACATGCTACTATAAACTCATTACCAAAAGTAGGAACGGAGCTAATAACTACAGTTGTTATAGTAGCAGAAATTATGATGGTGTCTCTGGTTAATATAGAGGTAAAAGATATAGAAGGGAATTTAATAGCTTCTTCTGAGATGAAAACTATTATTGTAGATTCTTAACTCGTGTCAATACTAACTTGAAAATACGTTCTGATGAAAAAAGAAGATGTGCCCCAAGATAATAGTAGTCTTTCAAAATCAAATTTGAAAGAAGTAGTCTATGCAACAGATAAAGATGGTAAATATGAAGCGGCATTAAGTTCAGGTTGGGAAGCAAAAACTATTGTACTTAATGAATCTTTGGATTTGATAGAAGAGCAATTAAAAGAAACCATACAAAAAATAAAATCAGGACAACTAAGTCCAATAGCTTATTATATGGAACTACAAAGAATGGATATAGCAATTTTATCCAGTTATGTAGGGTATTGGCAATGGAGAGTGAAGAAACATTTAAAAGCTTCAACTTTTAATAAACTAAAAGAAAAAACATTACTGAAGTATGCCGAAGTTTTTGAAATTTCAGTGACTGAACTTAAAAATCCCAAGATTTGAAAATAAACTTTGAACACAACCAGTCTGCTCATTGTGAGAATGGAGTGGTTTCTAATTTGTTAAGTTATAATGGTCTGAAGATCAGTGAGCCAATGGTTTTTGGAATCGGATCGGGAGCTTTTTTTATATACTTACCATTCATTAAGGTTAATTATGCACCTGGTTTTAGTTTTCGACCTGTTCCAGGTTTTATATTTTCTAGAGTAAGCAAAAGACTGGGTTTTAAAGTAAAGCGGTATAAGTTTAAATCTAAGAATAAAGCACAGCAGGCATTGGATGCCGAATTAAAAAAAAATAACCCAGTTGGGTTACAAGTAGGAGTATATAATCTTACCTATTTCCCTGATGAATATCGTTTTCATTTTAATGCTCATAACCTTGTAGTATATGGAAAGGATAATGATAATTATTTGATTAGTGATCCTGTGATGTCCGAAGTTACGACTCTTACAGATAAAGAATTAGAAAAAGTTCGTTTTGCAAAAGGACCTTTCGCTCCAAAAGGACATATATATTTTCCAACAGAATTACCTTCTAATGTAGATCTTAAAAAAGCAATATTAAAAGGAATTAAACAAACCTGTCGGCATATGTTAGCACCAGTTCCAATCGTTGGATATAGGGGAATCAGGTATGTTGCAAGAAGGATTCGTAAATGGCCTGATAAAATTGGAGTAAAAAAAACCAATCATTACTTAGGACAATTAGTACGTATGCAAGAAGAGATAGGAACCGGAGGAGGAGGTTTTCGGTTTATTTTTGCTGCTTTTTTACAAGAAGCTGCTGCTATATTAGAAAACCCAAAACTCTTAGAGTTATCTAAAGAAATGACAGCAATAGGGGATCAATGGAGAGATTTTGCGATAGATGCTTCTCGATTATATAAGAATAGAAGTAAAGAAACAGATGCCTATAATAAAATTGCAGATAAACTAGATGCGATTGCTCTGGCAGAAAAAGCACTCTTTTCAGAGCTTAAGAAGTCGATTAAATAATAATATGAGCACTTCGGTTATTAAAATAGAAAATCTCACTAAACAATATTTTGGAGCTACTTTTTTATCATTAGAAAAAATAGACTTGCAAATTGTTGAAGGTTCTATTTATGGACTTCTTGGTCCTAATGGAGCAGGAAAGACTACTTTGATATCCATACTTTGTGGGTTGATAAAACCGAGTGAAGGCAAAGTGCTTATTGCAGATAAAAGTTATAAAAACAATGCTAAGGAGATTCAGAAAATGATCGGTGTTGTTCCGCAGGAGTATGCTTTATATCCCAAGTTAACGGCTAAAGAGAATTTATTATATTTTGGTAGTATGTTCGGAATCCCTAAGTCAGAGTTAAAACCATTAGTCTTATCCCACTTAGATCAACTAGGGTTGTTACCTTTTGCAGATAAAAAGATAAAAACATTCTCAGGAGGAATGAAAAGAAGGGTGAATTTGATTGCAGGAATATTGCATAAGCCTAGGATTCTTTTTTTAGATGAACCTACTGTTGGAGTGGATGTGCAATCAAAACAAGCAATTACCACAAAGTTAAAAGAATTAAATAAAGAAGGAACTACTATAATTTATACCTCTCATCACCTTAGAGAAGCTCAGGACTTGTGTACGAAGGTGGGAATCATTGATTCTGGAAAAATAATTGCAGAAGATACTCCGGATAATTTAGTTTCTAGTATTAAAAATGCACGCAATCTAGAGGATGTATTTATTGAGTTAACAGGAAGGGAGTTGCGGGATTATGCATAAATTTTTAACTTCTATAAAAAAAGAATATTTATTATTACTTCGAGACCCAGGGGGGTTAATTATTCTTTTTTTGATGCCTGTTGTTCTAGTAATAACTATCACTATTATTCAGGATGCTACGTTTAAATCAGTATCAGGTAATACCATAGAAATACTGCTAGTAGATAAAGATAAAGGAAAGCTCTCTGATGAGATACAAAAAAGCTTTAATGAAATAGAGTTTTTAACCCCTATTTCTAAATTCGATAATTTACCATTAACAGAAGAAAAGGCAAAGCATTTGATTGCATCCGGTACGTATCAACTGGCAGTAGTGATTCCAGAAGGATTAAGTAGTGGATTAGAGAAGCAAATTGATAAAAATATCGGGAAGATTCTCGAAGAGTTTGAAGGAACTGTAAGTGATACCTTGTATACAACAAGATTAAAGGAAGAATCTCCAAAAAAAGTTACCTTATATTTTGATCCGATTACACAAGAAGCGTTTAGAAGTTCCGTGATATTTGCGGTAGATAAGTTAATTGCGAACATAGAAACAAAATCTATCTATAAAGGATTTGAAAAAGAACTTGGAGAATCAGAAAGTTTGACATCCTTTAATCGGGATAACTTTGTAAAATATGAGCAAATAAATCCATCATTAGACGGAGAATCAATACTTCCTAATTCGGTACAACATAATATTCCTGCTTGGACATTATTTGCCATTTTTTTTATGATACTACCATTGTCTCTAAATGTGGTTCATGAAAAAGGACAAGGTACATTCGTAAGATTGCAAACAACACCTATTAATTATTTAACAATTATAGCAGGAAAAGCTACTCTATTCCTATTGGTAAGTGTAATTCAATTTACATTGATTTTAGTATTGGGAATATTCGTATTTCCTGTATTAGGGCTACCGGTTTTGGAGATAGGTGATAAGCTAGGTCTATTATATGTTGTCGCGTTTTCCGCTGGATTGGCGGCAGTAGGATTGGGTATTTTGTTGGGAACTATATTTAATTCGCATGAGCAAGCAGCGCCTTTTGGAGCTGTGTTAGTAGTGTTGTTAGCGGCTATTGGAGGAGTTTGGGTACCAGTTTTTGCAATGCCAGATACCATGCAGATCATTGCTAAAATATCACCAATGAATTGGGGACTAGAAGCATTTTATGATATTTTTTTGAGAAAAGGCGATATAACGACTATTCTTCCGGAGATAGGTTTGCTTATTGGTTTTTTTATTAGTACTATCGTAATCGCTATATTATATTATGAAAAGAAAAAAGCGGTCTAAAGAAACTGTAACAAATATAAAACATGTACATGAAGTAAGGGTTCGATTTAATGATTGTGATCCTTTAAGTATTGTATGGCACGGAATTTATATTACCTATTTTGAAGAAGGAAGAGAGGCTTTCGGGAGAAATCATGGTATCTCATATCTTCATGTTAAAGAAAATAATTTTGTAACTCCAATTGTTAATTCTAATTGTGATCATAAGCTACCCCTGAAATATGGAGACATAGCAACCGTAGAAACAATTTACGTAGATAGCCCGGCAGCAAAAATGATTTTTAGATATAATGTATATAATCAACGAAAAGAGTTGGTATGTGTAGGTGAGACAACTCAGGTATTTCTGGATATGGATGGTAATATGTCCTTAAGTATTCCTGAATTTTTTATGAATTGGAAACGAAAAGTAGGGTTAGTAGTATGAGAAAAGTTTACCTTGCTTCTGATAATATTATTTCTCCATTAGGTTTTTCTTCTGAAGAGAATATTGAACACATAAGATCGAATCAAACTGGAATAAAAAAAGTAAATGACTCGACTATTTGGTCAGAACCATTTTTTGGAGCTGTCATTGAAAATGATAAACTTTCTGAAACCTGGAAAGAAATATCAAATGATAGTTACACAAAACTAGAAAAGATGATGTTGTTATCTATTTCTAAACTTCTAGTAAAAAACCATGAATTAGATATTAATAAATGTGGAATCATCATTTCTACAACTAAAGGTAATATTGATAGCCTTGGTAGTAATGATACTAAAGAAAAGGCGTATTTAGCTAGTGTAGCAAAAACGATACAACAATACTTTAGCCTTTCTAAAACACCTATTGTACTTTCTAATGCTTGTATTTCGGGAGGGTTAGCAATTGCAATCGGAAAACGAATGTTACAATCAGGATTGTACGATGATATGGTGGTGGTAGGAGGAGATTTACTTTCAGAATTTACATTGTCAGGATTCTATTCTTTTCAGGCTGTAAGTTCCAAGCCTTGTAAGCCATTTTGCAAGAATAGGACAGGCATTAGTTTAGGAGAAGCAGCAGCATCCGTATGGTTGAGTGTTTATAAAAAACAAAATGCTACTAATATTCAGATTTCTGGAGATGCCTCAGCAAATGATGCGAATCATATTTCAGGCCCATCCAGAACAGGAGAAGGATTGTATATAAGTATAGAAAAAGCATTAAAGGAATCAGGATTAACTAGCGATCAAATAGATTATGTGTCTGCACACGGTACAGCAACACCTTTTAATGATGAAATGGAGGCTATTGCATTTAATAGAGCAAAATTACAAAATGTACCTGTTAATAGTTTAAAAGGATATTATGGACATACATTGGGAGCTTCGGCATTGATAGAAAGTATTGTTGCAAGACATTGTTTAATTAATAATGAATTATTTGCTTCTATTGGTTTTGAAGAATTAGGAGTTTCTCAACCAATTAATGTAATCAAAGAAAATACACCGTTGCAGTTAAATAGAGTGTTAAAAACAGCTTCAGGTTTCGGAGGATGTAATGTAGCACTGGTAATAGAAAAAGTAATATCGTGAAAAAAGAAGAGTATTACATATTGGACTATTGCACTATAAAAAACCATTCAATTTTTAAAAATGGAAATCTTATATATTCAGATACCGAATCAGAAACATTAAAGGGTTTTGCAAAAAGTATTTATAAGTTTTTAGGATTAAGTTATCCAAAGTTTCATAAAATGGATAATTTATGTAAACTAGGTTTTTTGGCATCAGAAGTATTAATAAAGGATAATGTCAAACTAGATGAAGATACAGCATTGGTTTTGTCTAATAAAGCATCCAGTTTAGATACGGATAGGAAACATCAGGAATCAATACAAGATAGAGAGGATTTCTTTCCATCTCCGGCCGTATTTGTTTATACACTACCCAATATAATTATGGGAGAGATTAGTATAAAAAATAAGTTGAAAAGTGAAAATGCTTTTTTCATTTCAGAGGAGTTTGATACGGAGCTTATGTATACATACTCTAAAATTTTATTGAATACAGAAAAAGCCAGTAGCGTTATTTGTGGATGGGTAGATTTGGATACTAATAAATATGACGTATTTTTGGCGTTCCTTTCTAAAAAAGGAAAGATTAAACTAACAAAAGAAGAATTAAATAAATTATACAATCAATAGGAATAGTTATGGCAGAATTACGAGAAGAGCTTAAAGAAAAAATAATAGAACAGCTAAGTCTTGAAGATGTTGAAGTAAGTGAGATAGGAGATGATGATTCCCTTTTTGGAGATGGTTTAGGACTTGACTCTATTGATGCTCTCGAATTAATTGTGTTGTTAGAAAAGGATTATGGAATTAAACTAAAAGATCCTAAAGAAGGCAAGGCAATTTTTGAATCCATTGGTGTAATGGCTGATTATATTGCAAAAAATCGTACAAAATAATAAGAGTTTACATTGATTACTATTGATAACTCTTTATAAAGAATATATCTTTTTGTTTTTACAAAAAAAAAACATAAAAGTAGAAAAGAAATTTGGGCTGTTATTTAATTGTAGTTTGTGTCTCAATTTTAAAAATAAGAATGTACGAATTAAAAATAGGATCAATTTGTACTGTTAATTATTAAAAAAATATATAAGTGTGAATAAAGGCGTTGCTATAACCGGTATGGGTATTATATCTTCTATCGGAGATAATGTAGAGGAAAATCTTAACGCTTTAAAATCAGTGTCTCATGGGATTTCTAGAATCGAATTTTTAGAAACACGACAACGGGATGCTATCATGGTTGGTGAAATCAAGAAGACAAATGAAGATTTTGTAAAGGAGCTCGGTTTAGATTCTGATAATAGCTTTTCCAGAACAGCAATGATAGGGGCAATAGCTGCAAAAGAAGCATTAAAAAGTGCTAATATCACTGATCCAGATGAATATAGAACTGGATTTGTTTCTGGGACTAGTGTGGGTGGTATGGATATGACAGAACAGTATTATCTAGGATATCACGAAACAAAAGAATACAGGAGATATATAGAGGCACAACACGCAGGCTTTACTACTCAGTCTATTTCTAAATATATAGGCATCAATGGATATGTGTCTACCATTAGTACTGCTTGTTCATCTGCTGCCAATGCTATAATGTTAGGGGCAAGATTAATCAAAGCAGGCAAGATAGATAGAATGGTCGTAGGAGGAACTGATGCACTTTCTAAATTTACGATTAATGGATTTGGTACTTTAATGATACTATCAGATTCAGCATGTACACCTTTTGATAATAATAGAAAAGGACTCAACCTTGGTGAAGCAGCTGCTTATATAGTTTTAGAAAGTGAAGACATAGTAGAAAAGGATAATAAAGAAGTATTGGGGCGTGTCTCTGGTTGGGCTAATGCAAATGATGCCTATCATCAAACTGCATCATCTTCTAATGGAGAAGGGGCATATCTGGCCATGAAAGAAGCTATGGAGATAGCAGGTTTATCAATAGACAATATTGATTATATAAATGCACATGGAACAGCAACTCCAAATAATGATTTATCAGAAGGTGTTGCTATGACCAGAATTTTTGGAGAAGATAAAGTGCCAGTTTTTAGTTCTACTAAGGCATTTACGGGGCATACACTTGCAGCAGCAGGTTCTGTCGAAGCAATATATTCCATATTATCGATTAGGGAAAATTTAATTTTCCCAAACCTTAATTTCCAAACCCAGATGGAAGAATTTGATTTAATTCCACAAACGAAATTAATATCAAAAAACATAAAAACAGTACTTTCTAATTCCTTTGGTTTTGGAGGTAATTGTTCTACCCTAATTTTTACAAAGTAATGAGTGGTTGTTATATAAACGGTATTGCAAATATTTCAGCGCAATCTACTAGTGATTTTGATCAGTTTTTAGATGAAATAATAGCTTATAAAGAGGTGATATTTAAATCAATTGATCCTGATTATAAGAAATATATTAAGCCTGCGGCGATGCGACGTATGTCTAAATCTGTAAAAATGGGAGTAACTACTTCTAAGATGGCATTGGCATCCTCAGGGATAGAAATGCCGGATGCAATAATAACAGGAACAGGAATGGGGTGTAAACAAGACTCTGAGAAGTTTCTGGAAAAAATATTGTATAATGACGAACAGTTTCTAACTCCCACACTTTTTATTCAATCAACTCATAATACAGTTGGAGGACAAATTGCTTTAGGATTAGGTTGTAAGTCATATAATGTCACCTACGTTCAAGGAGCTGCTTCTTTTGAAACTTCATTAATAGACGCACAATTAATGTTGTCCGAAGCTCCGAAGAAAAATATACTTGTTGGAGGAATTGATGAGATAGCCAAAAACTCTACTTTATTACATACCTTGGATGGTCATATAAAACAAGAAGATATCAATGTTTTAGAACTATTAGAATCTAAAACCTCAGGAACGGTGTGTAGCGAAGGGGCAACTTTTGCTGTTTTAGGAGCAGAAAAACAAGACCATAGCTTATGTAGGATGATGGATGTAGAAACGAGAAATATTGCTTCACCACAAGATATTAAAGAAGATATACTTGCATTAATAGAAAAACAGGGGCTTACTCTTAATGATATTGATGCTGTTATATTAGGTAATAATGGGGATGTGAGTTTTGATCATTATTTTGAAAATTTACAGAACTCAATATTTTCCAATATAGAACAACTTTGTTATAAACATGTTATAGGGGAGTATCATACTGCATCTGCTTTTAGTTATTGGTTAGCGTGTAAGATTTTTAAAGTAAATAATGTACCATCCATATTAAGGGTTAATAATATAGAAGCAAAAGAATATAAAAATATACTTTTGTATAATCAATATCGTGCTAAAAATCACAGTATTGCGTTGTTGCAACGATGCTAATTAGAAATATAGTTAATAGTATATCTATAATTGTTGGTATTTTGATGATTACCGCAATTAGTTTCAATAAACTTCCTATCTGGAGTTTACTTGTATTACTATTACTATGGTTTGTAATTACTGCTTACGGTGTAACGCAAATAACATCTGGGTACTTTTTAGAAAGTTTATGTAGTTATCCCGCAATTAAAGAAAAAAAAATAGCCATTACTTTTGATGATGGTCCCGATGAAAGTACATTAAGTATTTTGGAGGTTTTAGAGAAGTATAATGTCAGAAGTACTTTTTTTTGCATAGGAAAGCAAGTAGATGATTATCCACATATTGTAAAAAAAATAATAGAAAAAGGACATATTATAGGAAATCATACTTATAGTCATTCTAAGCTTATTGATTTATACGGTACTAAAAAGTTCGTGAAGGAGATTATAGATGCAGACGATAGTATAAAAAATACGACCGGAAAGATTCCTTTACTCTTTAGGCCTCCATATGGAGTGACAAACCCTAATATTGCTAAAGCAGTTAAAAAAACAGGACATAAGGTTATAGGATGGAATAAACGATCATTTGATACCACAATTCCTTCTGAAAAAGTGATTCTGAAAAGAATAACCAAAAACCTAAAACCAGGAGATGTAATACTTCTTCACGATACTAAAATGATAACAGTAACAGTATTGGAACAATTGTTGCTATTTTTACAAAAAAACAATTATACAACAGTAACTATCGATGAACTATTTTCAATACAAGCATATGCTTAGAATATTTTTATGTATAATGTGCTGCCTGAATGTCTTTTTCTCAAAAGCACAAGAAGTAAAACTCTCAACTTCAGAAATCGAAATATTTAAAAATAAAGTAAGTGAAACTGCTAAGAAATCAAAAACGATTGTAAATACGTTTACACAATTAAAGCATATTGATTTTTTATCTAACGATATAAAAAGTAGCGGTGACTTATATTTTAAATATCCTAATATAATAAAATGGACATATACTGCGCCTTATGCATATAGTGTAATATTTAAAAATAAAAAGTTATATATAAATGACTCAGGAAAAAAGAGTGACGTAAATCTAGCATCCAATAAAGTTTTTAAAAAACTAAATGACCTTATAGCAAAGAGTGTAAGTGGTGATATGTTAGACAGTAATCAATTTAATATTGAATTTTATAAAAGTGAACAAGTGTATATAGCAAAATTGTTTCCTAAGGATGCAACATTAAAAAATATGTTTAAGCAAATCACTCTAAGTTTCGAGGCAAAAAAGTATTTAGTGAATAGTGTAAGACTTATTGAGCCATCAGGAGACTATACTTTAATAAACTTTGATAATAAATCAGTAAACCAACCAATTCCGGATGCGGTATTTACTCATTAGCACGATATTTTTCTTAATAATAAGCTGTAAAGTTACTACAGTAAAGGACTATGTAAAATCAGATACAATAACAAATACGATACATAATCCATATTTTGCTGATAAGATTAAAGATTATGTATATACTGCAAATATTAAGGTTTATAATAATGAGTTTAGTGGGATACTGATTGTAAAAAAGTTAGAAGAAAATGAACACAGAATGGTCTTTACGTCTCAATTTGGTAGTACTTTTTTTGACATAGCTTTTAAAAACGATACCTATAAAATTCATACCATTGTTAAAGAGTTAGATAGAAAAATTATTTTAAATATCTTATTACGTGATTTTTCGATATTAGTAAAAGAAAACACAACTGTTGTAGAAAGTTATAGTCATGATGTTTTTAATATTCTAAAAGGAACCATAAACAATAGAAGCAATTATTACTTTTACAGTCAGGAAGATCAAGAACTAAAAAAAATAGTTCATACTAAGAAGGTTAAAGAGAAATTCGAAATTCATTTTTCTAAAATTTCAGAAAATAAAGTTGCAAAACAAATTAATATCGATCATAAAGATATTAAGTTACATATTGAGTTGAATTTATTAAAAGAATAAGATGCTAATAGCTGATTTATATAAGATTAATGAAGACACTGTAAGGGATGGTGTACAAACTACATCTATAACCTTAAATGCAGATAGTGAAGTGTTTAAAGGTCATTTCCCTAATAATCCGGTAACTCCGGGAGTGTGTATGTTACAAATAATAAAAGAGCTTACGGAAAAAAGAGCTGGTTGTTCTTTATTCATGAAAAAGGTTTCTAATGTAAAATTTATGGCGGTAATCAATCCAGATGAAACACCAGATTTGATTATTATCAATGATTTTACAGATACTCAGGATGAAATTAAGGTAAAGAATACTTTTACATATGGAGATACAGTAGCACTAAAGGTAGTAGTTACATTTGTCAAACTATAAAAATTACAAGTTCATGAGATTTTTCTTATTATTAATAGGTTTATTTTCTTTTACAACATATGCTACTGATATAAAAGAAGTTCGTAATCAATACAGATATGCGAAAGAGTCAGAAGGAAATGCAGAAAAATTCTACCAGTTAGTATTGAAAATGGATCATGAAAATAACAATATATTATCTGCATACTACGGATGTGCGTTAACTCTAAAAGCTTCATTCGCAAAAAAGAGAGGGGATAAAATATCTTTTTTTAAACAAGGTAAGAAGTTAATAGATATGGCAATAGCGAAAGATATGAATAATATAGAATTAAGAATGATTCGTTTAAGTGTTCAAGTTAATGCGCCTAAAATTACCAGATATTTTAAAAATATTGACGAAGATAAAGCTTACATTACTAAAAACATAGATGAAATACCATCATCGCATTTAAGAGAATTCATTAAAGGGTTTGTATCGCAGTCTAAAGCATTTAAAAAATAGCTTTTTTATCTAACAGACAAAAACTCTTAAAGCACACTATTTTTATTATCTTAGTATAATAAACAGTTAAAAAGGATGAAGTGCAAAAAAACAGTAATTTGTCGTTCTATAATATATTTTTTACAAAGATAAATTTTTGTGATTTTTTTAATTATTAGAAAGTAATAATTAGGGTTATCAAAGAGTTAGCTGTTTATTATATCAAGGACTACTTATAAAAAAATAACCCAACATGAAAAAAACAAAATTATTAGTTATTTGCGGTTTATTGGCATCTACCTTAAGTGCGCAGGATTGGAGATATAAAGCAGCAGAAGAAGGTAGTAATTATTTTGATATTGTAGAGAGTCAAAAAAAGCAACTTTCTGCAATTCGCTCTAGCACTAAAAGAGCTGATAAAAAAATAATAAAACAATTTAGCCGATGGGAATATTATTGGAAAAGCCGTGTTAATGAAGATGGAACTTTTCCAAACCCAATGGATATATATAATGAGTGGAATAATCATACGAAAACATATCAAAATAAAAAAAATGCTTTAGCAGAAGATTGGACAATATTTGGTCCAACTGTGATACCAGAATCTACTGTTGGTTTTTATGCAGGAATGGGGCGTTTAAATGTCGTAACTTTTAATCCATTAAATGCTAATGAGATATGGGTAGGTTCACCAGGAGGTGGAATTTGGAGATCCGATGATGGAGGTACTACTTGGGTACCAAAAGGAGACCAGATTCCTAATTTGGGAGTTGCAGATATTGTTTTTGATCCTACAGACCCAGATATTATGTATATGGCAACAGGAGACTTTGATGGATGGGATAACAATTCTTTAGGTGTATTAAAATCTACAGATCATGGAGAATCATGGCAAGTAACAGGGCTTAATTATGATGTAATTAATTATAGAAAGATAGGACATTTACTGATAGACCCAACGAATACTAGCACTGTATTTGCTACTACAAGTACAGGAATTTATAAGTCAACTAATGGAGGAACTACCTGGTCGCTTAAATCCATTAACTCGGGTTTTAATGATATTATGTATAAACAAGGAAGTACCACTACTTTGTTTGCAACTACTTCAGGAAGTACTAAATTTTATATTTCTTCAGATAATGGAGAAAATTGGACAGAATCATCTTCAGGATTAGTAGAAAATAGAAGATTTGATATTGCTACAACTCCTGCAAATCCAGAATTAATATATGGTATTAATAATAGTAAAGTGTTTACATCCTCAAATGGTGGTGGTTCTTGGAGTGAGTTACCTACGCCATCTGATTATGATAGTCAGGGAGGTTACAATCAAACTATTGCAGTAGCACCGAATAATGGGAGTTTAATTATTATAGGAGGTGTTGATGGTCTTAGAAGTACGAATAGTGGTTTTACTTGGGAAAAATATATGGATGGATATTGGACTCCAGGGAATCCATATTTTTATGTACACTCTGATCATCATGATTTAGAGTTTTTACCAGGAAGTAATACAGAACTTTTTTCGGCAAATGATGGTGGATTGTTTAAAGGAGATATAACCAAAGATGATGCTTGGGTCGATTTATCATCAGGATTGGCAATCACACAATATTATAAATTGGCAGGAACACCCCAAAATGCTAGTTATATTCTTGCGGGAGCTCAGGATAATGATATAACTCATTATGATGGAACTAATTGGAATAATAGACATTATGGAAGTGACGGTGTAGAAGCATTGTGGAATTATAATGATTCTGATATAGCTTGGAGTTGTAGCCAATTTGGTTCCGTGCAAAGAACAACCGATGGTTGGGCCACTAATCCAGATTATCTTACTACCCCAGATGGTGCAGGTTTTGTTTGGCCGTTAGAGATAAACCCCACAAACCCGGATATCATTTATGGTGGTTTTGATAATATTTATAAATCCGAAAATAGGGGAGATACTTGGACTTCTTTAAATTCACCAACAGGTAATAATATAACAGTAATTACAATTGCTCCATCGAATGATCAAGTAATATATATAAGTAATGGTGATGCTGTGTTTTATACAGGTAATGGAGGACTGACATGGTCAACACTCACATTGCCTATTAGTGGCTTTATAACAAGCATTGCGGTAAATGCTACAACCCCAGAAGAAGTATATATTTGTTATGGAAGGTATAATTCAGGGAATAAAGTATTTAAGTCTACTGATTCCGGAGCGAATTGGACTAATATTTCAGGTACCTTACCTAACCTTCCGGCAAATAAGATAATATATCGTACTGGAGGAAATGGAGATTTGTTTTTGGGTACAGATGTGGGGGTTTTTCATAGAAATGATGAAAGCTCGGACTGGCAGGTTTTGGGAGCAGGATTGCCAAATGTAATTGTTAATGATCTCGAAATACATTATGCAACCGAAACATTACGTGCTGCAACCTATGGAAGAGGAATATGGGAAATCTCTATTGAAGCAACTAATTTGGGAATTTCAGAATTTGAAAAAGGTACACTTTCCTTGTATCCTAACCCGTCCAAAGGGCAATTTGTATTGAAACTTAAAGATATAGAAGGAAGCTCTAAGGTTACTATATATAATATCATAGGAGGAGTTGTTAAGAGTTTTACTACAGAAAAGACAACGATGGATATAGATTTGTCTAAGTATAGTTCTGGAATATATTTAGTCAACGTTACAAATGGATCTAGACAGAAAACAGAGAAATTGATAGTTATTGACTAATAATTATAATACCAATTGTATTTTGATTTTCTTTTACAGCAACTTCAAAATGTAAATGGTATAAAATAAACTTTAACCCGGATTATATATTGGAACTTTATGATTTTCAAGGTGTAATAAATTTTCTAATGTATAATCCAGGTTTAATAGTAAAATATGAGATATAAGATATGTTTTTTATGGATATTGTTGGTTTTCAGTTCTTGCAAAAGTGATATAATACTTGTTTCTTCAGTAAAAGAAATCATTATACCAGGAGTAAAGACCAAAAGCCCTTATATACAGTATGTAATTCAAATAAAATTAGAGAAAGATCATAGTATCGAAATTGATAGGTTTGATTTATCACAATCAGGAGTTACCAGTGATAATTGTGAATACTATTTGAAAGATCATATTACCGGAACTAATAAAAAGAAAGCACAAGGAAAAGGTATTTATGATCTTATAATTATACCAAAGAAGGTTTATCAAAAACAATTAAATGAAAAAGATAGCCTAAAAATATTTTATAAACTAAATGATCAAAATAAGGATATTGTAGTAACTACCTTTACTACAAAGATTACTAGGAAAAGATAATTGATTGGAAAGAATTATTTTTTCATTTTAAATGTAAAATCACAATCATCCGAAAATCTTCAAAAAGATAACTTTTGTTAAACCCAATACATTGATTGCTATTTTATTAAGAATTTGTAAAGTGTGATTTTTGAGAATTTGTCTTTTAAAACATTTCAAAATATAATTCAATATGTTTTATAAATTAAAAATTTAATTCATTGATAATCAATTAGTATTGATTCTTGATTCTAGCAGCGAACCGATCTTGATTCAAAAGTTATGAATGCTAGAGATGTAAAATGTATAAAAATCAATAAACTTATTTTAGTGCATAACGGGGATTATATTATTTTTACAACGGAAAAATGAGCCCCTGTGACGAAGACTACAATAAAAGATGATCGTTTTAAAACATATAATTGTTGTGTTTTTATACCTACCTATAATAATCAAAAAACACTAGAAGCACTTGTTAATGGTGTTTTAGTCTATACCGATCAGATCATTATAGTTAATGACGGAGCTACAGATGATACAGCTGCTATTTTAGCACCATATAAAGATGTACTACATATAATCACATTTCCCGAAAACAGAGGGAAAGGTGTAGCATTAAGAGAAGGATTTAAGGAGGCACATCGTATGGGGTATGATTATATGATTACCATTGATAGTGATGGACAGCACTTTCCGAATGATTTGCCTGTTTTTTTGGATGAGTTAGAGAAACAGGATACTACTATTCCTCTATTATTAATAGGCTCCAGAAACATGGATGATCCATCCGTCCCTGGTAAAAGTAGTTTTGGAAATAAATTTTCTAATTTTTGGTATTATGTAGAAACAGGAATTAAGCTTCAGGATACACAATCAGGATATCGATTATATCCTATAAATGAGATTAACAAACTGAAACTCTTTACCACCAAATTCGAATTAGAAATAGAGGTAATTGTAAAATTAGCTTGGAGGAATGTAGAAGTAAGAAATATTCCGATACAAGTACTGTATGATGAGACAGAACGAGTAACACATTTTAGACCTTTTAGAGATTTTACTCGGATAAGTATTTTGAATACCTGGTTAGTGATGCTAACATTAATATATTATCTACCCAAGCGATTGATAAATAATATAAAAAAAAAGGGGATCAAGAAATTTTGGAAAGAAAATATAGTAAAAAGTAACGAACCTCCAATAAAAAAGGCAAGTGCCATAATGTTGGGACTTTTTATTGGTATATCGCCGCTCTGGGGTTTTCATACGATTTTGGTTATTACATTGGCTGCAGTTTTTAAATTAAATAAGGCGATTGCTTTTCTTTTTTCCAATGTTAGTATTCCTCCATTAATCCCTTTTATAATCTATGCGAGTTATCAAATAGGAGCAGTGTTGATGGGTAAAGAAATAGATGCTACGTTAAATATAGAAGAAATAAAATCAGGAACGGATGTCTTTAAAAGCTTAGGACAATATGTTATTGGTAGTTTTGCTTTGGCAATAATAGTATCATTGATTTCAGGAGTCATTGCGTATTCGTATTTTAGCCTTCGTAGAACCCAAAAGTAACGCTTAGATGCATCGTATTTTCCTTTTACTATATACCTATATAAGGCAGAATAAATTGACTGCTTGGCCTTTGATAATAGGTATTGTTGCACTCTTTTTATTTATCGCTAGTAATATTGGTTTTGAGGAAGATATAACCCGTTTAATCCCTAGTAATTCTAAATCTGAGATTACCCAAAAGGTATTAAAGTCTGTTTCTTTTTCGGATAAAATTGTGGTAAATATCTCTAATGAAAAAGGAGATCCAGAAAGCCTAACGGCATACGCTAAAGAATATGTACAGGCTTTAGAGAATGAACTTCCTGATTATATAAAAAAAGTGCAAGGACAGGTTGCTGATAATACAATCATGGAGTTATATGATTTTGTATACGATCACCTTCCTTTTTTCCTTACAGCATCAGATTATGAGGAGATAGAAAAAAAAATCAACCCTGATTCTATTACCCAATTAATACATAGAAATTACAAGAACTTAATTTCTCCCACAGGTTTAGTGACCAAAAAGTTTATTGTAAAAGACCCGATGGCGATAACCCCAATAGGATTGCAAAAACTTGCTCAACTTCAATTAGGAGATAATTACGAATTGTATAATGGTTTTTTAATAACTAAAGACAGAAAAAACTTACTACTGTTTCTTACACCAAAATTAACTACCAATGAAACTGGTGAGAATACTATTTTTGTTGAAGGTCTAAAAAGTATAACAAAAGATCTTAACGCCAATTATAATAAAGAAACGAGCGCTACTTTATTCGGATCGACACTATATGCAGTAGCGAATGCCAAGCAGATAAAAAGTGATATTCAGATCACCGTTAGTATTGCGATGAGTATACTACTTTTGATTTTGGTATTTTTCTATCGTAAGTTAATTGTTCCGTTGATTATTTTTACACCGACAGTTTTTGGAGCTATAGTTGCTATTGCATTTCTATACCTGATAAAAGGAAATATTTCTGCAATATCATTAGGAATAGGATCGGTACTACTCGGAATTACATTGGACTATTCGTTACATATTCTTACGCATTTTAGAAATAACAATGATGTGAATGAATTGTATAAAGATGTAGCAATGCCTGTACTAATGAGTAGTTTAACAACCGCTGTGGCATTTCTATGCTTGGTGTTTGTAAAATCAGAAGCTTTAAATGACTTAGGAATTTTTGCAGCAATAAGTGTGGTAGGAGCCTCCATATTTGCACTGATCTTTATACCGCAGGTATATCGATTTTCTGAAAAGAAATCTGCACCAAGTAAAACACTAATTGATAAGATTTCACAGATAGAATTTCATAAGAATAAAGTGTTGATCTCTATTGTAGTACTTGTTTTTATTATAGGATTGTTCCTATTTCATAAAGTAGGATTTACAACAGATCTAAATACTATGAATTATCAACCAGAAGAACTACTTGCGGCAGAAGCAGATCTGGATAGGATAAATAATAATAAAGCAAAATCAATTTACTTAGTGTCCTATGGAAAAAATCTGAATCAGGCATTACATACCAATAATAAACTATATAAGGAGTTAGGTCAAAAGAAAACAAATGGAGAACTGATTAACTTTAGCTCTATCGGAGGAGTGGTATTGTCTCAAGAAGCCCAAAAAGAAAAAATCCAACTCTGGAATGAGTTTTGGACTACCCAGAGAAAAGATTCCATTATCAAACTATTAAAAGAAAAGGGAAGTGATATTGGTTTTAAACCAGAAACATTTACTCCCTTTTATAAGAGGTTGAATACGGAAGCTAAATTGATAAGTTATAGCCAATATAAGGATATCAAAGAATTGTACTTAGAAGAATTTGTAACCAAAAAACAAGATTTTGCTACAGTAGTCTCTGCAATAAAAGTGAATCACGAAAATGTAGATAAAATTAATCAATCATTAAGCAAAATACCAAATACCGTAATCATTGATAGAAAGCAGTTAAATGAAGATTTATTAGGGAATCTAAAGAATGATTTTAATTCGCTAATAGGATATTCACTGATAGCCGTTGTACTTCTATTGCTCATTTTCTATAGAGATCCAATGCTGGTCGTATTAACTGCACTTCCGATAGCAATGACTTGGGTGATAACATTGGGAGTAATGAAGGTATGCGGAATCGATTTTAATATATTTAATGTGATCATCTCTACCTTTATTTTTGGGCTAGGAGTAGATTATAGCATTTTCATTACCAACGGTCTTATAAAAGAACACACCTATAATACCAAAGAGTTATTTACCTATAAGACTTCCATACTGTTATCCGTAATTACCACAATTTTGGGAGTAGGAGTATTGATTTTTGCCAAACATCCGGCATTGCGTTCTATCTCTATAGTATCCCTGATAGGAATATTATCAGCCGTTTTTGTAGCATTTACGATTCAACCATTGTTATTTAAGCTTTTTATTACGAATCGAACGAAAAAAGGATTATCGCCCCTGCGGTTCCGTCAGACATTATGGTCCTTATGTAGCTTTGGATATTTTATCATTGGTGCATTTCTCGTTTCTGTAATTAGTAGTTTGATTATTCCGTGGTTTCCAATGAGCTCTAAAAGAAAAATGGGCTTTTTTCATAAAGTTGCCTCTAGATTGATGGCATCTGTATTATATTCCAATCCATTTATTAAAAAGAAGGTTTTTAATGAAGAAGAAGAAGATTTTAGCAAACAATGTATACTAATTGCCAATCATTCATCTTTTCTGGATATACTATCGGTAGGAATGTTGCACCCTAAATTGATCTATCTTGTAAAAGATTGGGTGTATGATAGTCCTGTTTTTGGAAGAGCCGCAAAATTGGCAGGGTTTTATCCAGTTTCATCCGGTATAGAGGGAGGTGTAGAACATTTACGGAAAAAAGTAGCACAAGGATATTCTTTAATAGCATTTCCCGAAGGATCAAGAACAGAGACGGCAAAAATGAGTAGATTTCATAAAGGATCTTTCTATTTGGCTCAGGAATTGAATCTGGATATACTTCCCGTGTTAATACATGGAAATGCGCAGATTTCTCCAAAAGGAGATTTTATTATACATGATGGTGAAACACAACTAAAAATATTACCGAGAATTACACCAGAAGACGCCACCTATGGAAAAGGGTATGCCGAAAGAACAAAAAAGATAAGTACATATTTTAGAGAACAGTATGGTTTGCTTCAAAATCAGTTAGAAGGAGTTCATTACTATAAGAAAGCACTACTTAATAATTATAGATACAAAAGTTGCTTTAGTGAGGTGCAAAAAGATTTTAAGAGTAACAAAAAGGCATATTATAAAGCTACCACCTTTATAGAGTCAAAGGATAGCGTGATGTATTGTGGTAGTGATTATGGACAATTTCTGTTATACCTTAGTTTTAAAAGACCCTATGCAAAGTTAAAAGGAGTATTATTAGATTCTTCTAAAATAGCTGTAGCAAATAATACATATACTGCCATACGTAATAAAATAGAGTTCATCACAACAGAAGATTTGACATCCACAAAATTTGATGTACTTTTGTTACATACAACTACACCATTACCATCAGAATCTTTAGAGAAATTAATAAATGAGGATATAAAACGGATTATTGTATTCTCAGAGGATATTAATTTTTATAATATATTCAGTACTACGTATGAAGTAGGTTATCAAGGGTATGGATTAACAGTTTTGAATAGAATATCATAGATGCAAAATAAGTTTGACGTCGTTATTATAGGAAGTGGGTTAGGAGGTTTGGTCTCTGCAAATATCCTAGCAAAAGAAGGTAAAAAGGTCTGTGTTTTAGAAAAAAACAATCAATTCGGGGGAAACCTTCAAACTTTTGTACGAGATAAAAGTATATTCGACACAGGGATACATTATATCGGAGGATTAGATAAAGGGCAAAACTTACATCAGTATTTTACCTATCTGGATATTATGGATGACCTTAAAATCAAAAGGATGGATATTGACTCTTATGATGTCATAACTTTTGATGATGATGAGGTAGAATATCCACATGCACAAGGATATGATAACTTTGTAGAACAGTTAGTTGCACTTTTCCCAGAGGAACGTATGGGGATCGAAGCATATACCAAAAAAGTAAAAGACACTTGTTATAAGTTCCCATTATACAATCTAGAACCGGGAGATCGATACTATGGAGAAGATCTTTTAACGCTTAAGGCAAAGGATTATATCAATAGTGTAGTTAAAGACCCTAAGCTTAGAGCAGTGCTGGCAGGTTCTAATCTCTTATATGCAGGAGACCCGGATAAAACACCGTTTTATGTACACGCACTATCGATTAATTCTTATATAGAAAGCGCCTGGAGGTGTATACAAGGTGGCAGTCAAATAGCTAAATTGTTGGTAAAGAGAATTAGAGAATTAGGAGGAACCGTCTTAAAATATCAAGAAGTTGATTCATTTGCTATCGAAGAAAAAGAGGTAGTATCCGTTTCCACTACCAAGGGAGATACTTTTTTTGCTGATAACTTTATATCCAATGTAGATCCTAAACTAACGCTTCAGATTATTGGTAAGGAACATTTTAGAAATTTATATTATAAACGCATTCAGAATTCCGAAAGTATCATATCTTCTTTTAGTATATACATCGTTTTTAAATCAGGAACATTTCCGTATGTAAACAAGAACTATTATCATACCAATACCATTGATAAGGTTTGGACCACACAAGAGTATAGTGAAGAAAATTGGCCCGAAGCATATTTGATTTCGATGAATGAAGATCTAAAGAACCCCGGATATGCAGACAATCTAACCTCTATAGCATATATGCGTTTCGAAGAAACAAAACCTTGGGAAAATACGTTTAATACCGTTGCTATAGAGAATGATAGAGGAGAAGATTATGAAGCGTTTAAACAACGTAAGATAGAAGCGTATATAAAAGAAATAGAAAAAAAGTTTCCGGATATACGATCTTGTATTAAGTCGGTACATACCTCTACACCCTTATCATACAGAGATTATATTGGGTGTTATGAAGGATCGATGTATGGATTTGCTAAAGATGCGGATAACCCTATGAAATCTTTTTTATCACCACGAACAAAGATCCCTAATTTATTGTTTACCGGTCAAGGATTAAACATGCACGGAGTACTAGGAGTAACCATTAGTGCAGTAGTTACTTGCGGTGAGTTGTTAGGTAAAGAATACTTACTACAGAAAATAAAAGATACCTTAGCAGAAAAAGAACTATCAGACTCGTAATGAAGTACGATATAACATACATATTTGTTTTAGCATCTATAGTGCTACTTAGTTCCTGTGGAGTAAAAAAATCACTGGTCGCCAGACCGGATATATCAGGTATCGAACAGATTGATACGGCAAGAGTAAAACATAACAACACGTTTTATACCCTAAATAATAACCAACTTAGAAAAAATAAAGAAGGTTTATGGGAATTATATCTAGAGGGAGCACCCTTAGAAAGAGGTATTGCAACAGGTAGTCTTGCCAGAGAATTAATAAAAATTCAGGAAGATGCTTTTATCGGAAAAGTTACAGAATTAATACCTTCTAGGTCGTATTTAAAATTCTTAAGTAAAATAGTAGCCTGGTATAACCGAAAGTTACATCTCAATGTACCAGAAGAGTATAAAGCAGAAATATATGGAGTATCCAGATATGCCTCTGATGATTACAATGAGTTTGCAGAACCCTATGTCCGGATGTTATATGCACATGGAGCTCATGATATAGGTCATGCATTACAAGATTTAATGCTGGTAGGATGTACCTCTTTTGCAGCTTGGGGAGAAAAAACAGAAGACGGTCAATTGCTGATAGGTAGAAACTTTGATTTTTATGCAGGAGATGATTTCTCTAAAGAGAAATTGGTAACCTTTATGAACCCATCAAAAGGCCATAAATTCATGACCTATGGATGGGCAGGAATGATGGGAGCCGTATCAGGAATGAATATAGAAGGATTGACAGTTACCATAAATGCAGGAAAATCTAAGATTCCGTTGATTGCCAAGACCCCAATATCAATTCTAACTCGTGAGATCTTGCAATATGCCGCTACTATTGATGAGGCAATAGCTATCGCAAAAAAGCGAGAAGTCTTTGTGTCAGAATCCATTATGATAGGCAGTGCCAGAGATAAAAAAGCAGTACTGATAGAAATATCTCCAAATAATTTTGGAGTATATGAAGTTACGAATACCAATCAACTGGTATGCTCCAATCATTTTCAGAGTGATGTGTATACGGATGATAAGCGAAATAAAACTGCTATAGCAGAGAGCCATTCACTGTATCGATATCAACGCATGACAGAATTATTATCAGAACCTACTAAGGTAACCCCATCAAAAGCAGTAGCTATTTTACGAAATAGAGAAGGGATTGACGATAAGCGTATTGGATATGGAAATGAGAAAGCATTAAATCAGATGCTCGCTCATCATGGAATCGTTTTTAAACCCGAAGAAAAAAAAGTATGGGTATCTACAAACCCGTATCAAATGGGAGCCTTTGTATCCTATGACCTCGATGAAGTTTTTGAGAAAGTACATAAAGGTCAAACTGATATATCACTAGCAACCGAAGAATTAACAATTCCCGAAGACCCTTTTATACATACCGATGCCTATATCAATTACGAAAAGTTCCGGGTGCTGAGTAGAACGATAGAAAAAGCTATAGAAGAAGAAGAAAAAGTATCAGAAACAGCATTAATCCAATTAGAAAAGTTGAATTCAGAATATTGGAAGACGTATTATATACTAGGAAACTATTATTACATTCACAAAGAATATAAAAAAGCACTCATTGCATATAAGCAAGCTAAAAAGAGAGAAATAACAACAGTTCCCGATAGTAAAAAATTGCAGAAGCTAATAAACAAGTGTCAACGAAAATTATAAGCTAGATATAGACCCGTAAGGTTTTAGAAACCTGACAGGTCTGGTAACAAATTATAAATGAGTATTGTAGATTTCTACAACGCCATATAGACCTGTAAGGTTTTAGAAACCTGACAGGTCTGGTAACAGAATTATAAATGAGTATTGTAGATTTCTACAACGCCGTATAGACCTGTAAGGTTTTAGAAACCTGACAGGTCTGGTAACAGAATTATAAATGAGTATTGTAGATTTCTACAACGCCGTATAGACCTGTAAGGTTTTAGAAAGCTGACAGGTTTGGTAACAGAACCATAAATGAGTATTGTAGATTTCTACAACGCCGTATAGACCTGTAAGGTTATAGAAACCTGCCAGGTCTGAACAATATATGTAAAGACAATAAGCAGAGAAAAAAAAGGTGATCAATACCGTAGAACAATCCACATTGACGGAGATAACTGATCTTCAAAATAAAAAATTAAGAAACGCTATATATGGATCTGTAAGGTTCCCAAAACAGGTCTGGAAACACTAAAAAATAAATTTGGAAATAGTAGAAGAAAATAATTTTTATCATATCTATAATAGAGGAAATAATAAGCAAGACATTTTCCTTGAAGAGGATAATTATTTTTATTTTTTAAAGCTTCTTAAGAAGCATATATCTCCAATAGCTAGAATTTACTGTTATTGTTTATTGAAAAATCATTTTCATCTCGTAGTTGAAATAAAAGTAGGTATAGAGAAACCATCACAGAAATTTTCTAATTTATTTAACGCATATACCAAAGCATTTAATAAAAAATATGATAGAGTAGGAAGTCTTTTTCAGAGACCTTTTAAAAGGATAAGAATAAAAGAAGAAACATACCTAAGGTCTTTGATTGTTTATATTCATTTAAACCCTGAAAACCATAAACTTTCAGAAGATTTTAGAACATATCCATATTCTTCTTATAAAGCAATAATGTCTTCAAAAGAAACAAGTATAGAAAGAAATGAAGTAGTAGCTATTTTCGAAGATATTGATAACTTTGTTTATGTACACGATTTGAAGAAATGTAATAATGATGCTAGGTTTAATGAATTAACCCTAGAGTGATTTCGAGCCTTTAGACCTGTCAGGTTTTAGAAACCTGACAGGTCTGGTAACAGAATTATAAATGAGTATTGTAGATTTCTACAACGCCGTATAGACACCTGTAAAGTTTTAGAAACCTGACAGGTCTGAACAATATATATAAAGACAATAAGCAGAGAAAGAAAGATGATCAATACAGTAGAACAATCCACATTGACGGAGATAACTGATCTTCAAAATAAAAAATTAAGAGAAGCATTGGAATTTATCTCCAAAAACTCACCCTATTACCAGCGATTGTTCTCTACAAAAAAGATTGATCTTACTACGATTAAAACCATAAAAGATATATCTAAACTGCCGATTACTACCAAAGATGACTTACAGGCATTTAACGATGATTTTTTATGCGTTCCTAAATCCGAAATCGTTGATTACGTAACCACCTCGGGGACACTAGGAAAACCCGTAACCTTTGCATTAACCGAAAAAGATTTAGAACGATTAGCATACAATGAAGCAATTTCTTTTAAGACCGCAGGAGTTACAAAAGAAGATGTAGTGCAATTGACAACCACATTAGATAGGCGATTTATGGCAGGACTAGCCTATTTTTTGGGCACCCGAAAATTAGGAGCCGCAATGGTTCGAGTAGGAGCCGGAATCCCAGAACTGCAATGGGATTCGATTCAGAGATTTCAATCCACCTACTTAGTAGCCGTACCCTCATTTTTATTAAAATTAATCAGTTATGCAGAAGCACAGGGGATAGACTATAAAAACTCCTCTATAAAAGCAGCAATTTGTATAGGAGAACCACTAAGAGATCAAGACTTTAACCTCAATACATTAGGCAACAAAATCAAAGAAAAATGGGACATAGAATTATATTCCACCTATGCCTCTACAGAGATGAGTACTGCTTTTACAGAGTGCGAAGCACATCGAGGAGGACATCATCGCCCAGAATTGATTATTGCCGAAATCCTTGATGAAAACGGAAAAGAAGTAGCCGAAGGAGAAATAGGAGAATTAGCCATTACCACTCTGGGCATAGAAGCCATGCCATTAATACGATACACCACCGGAGATATGGTACAAGCACATAGAGAACCGTGTAGCTGCGGGAGATCCACCATGCGATTAAGCCCCGTTTTAGGTCGAAAGAAATATATGATTAAATATAAGGGTACAACCCTATACCCGCAGAGTGTTATCGAAGTATTAACCAGCTTCGATGGATTAGACATCTATGTAATAGAAGTAATCACAGGAGAACTAGGAACTGATAAACTCTTGATTCATGTCCTAGATAGTCTAAGCTCTTTGCAACAAAAACAGTTAAGAGAACACCTTAGAGCCAACCTGCGAGTAGTTCCCGATCTAATTCTCAATACCAAAGCAGAACTAAAAGCCAAGAAATTTCCAGAAATGAGTCGTAAACCCATTTCATTTATAGATTCCAGAGAGAATACCATTTCATAGTCACTATACCACAGATCAAATCTCACAAGATCCCAAAATCAGTGAAGTCTAGAGTCAAGGCTGTCATTCATCCGATGCTACGAATAATAAAAGTTATAAGGGCGTTACCCTCCATTACATTTCGGGTCGGGCTATCCACTATATCTTTTTTGTACCCATTCGCAATCTTCGATAACCTCAGGGTACGAATGGGTACAAAAAAGGATGCCGTTCCTATCCCTAACGCAATAAAAATCCAAAAAGCAAAGACTTAACGAGGTCTTAAATAAATGGATAATTTCTAACACTCGTACAATATTCAGTAACAGAGGGACAATGTTTTCCAATGGTGGGAAGATGTTTTCCAAGAGTGGGACAATGTTTTCCAAGAGTGCGAAGATGTTTTCCAAGAGTGGGAAGATGTTTTCCAAGAGAGGGACAATGTTTTCCAAGAGTGGGACAATGTTTTCCAACAGTGGGACAATGTTTTCCAATGGTGGGAAGATGTTTTCCAAGAGCGGGAAGATGTTTTTCAAGAGTGGGAAGATGTTTTTCAACGGAAGTATTCAATAAAGTGTGTCACTTCTTTTTTAAAGCTGAATAATACTGTTCGTTAAAATCTCAGTATAAACAAAAAGTGCAGTAAAGTTTGTAACTGCGTTTTATCAGAGATGTTTTATAACCAAATTGGTACAAGACCAAAACTGAAGTCTAAACTTGTAAACGAGGATAGTAATAAAACCTATCAAGACTGAACTAAAATTGTTAACATATACTTTAGCTCTCGAAAGATCACATGTTAGAGGCTAGCGCTATAAAAACATAAAAGACTGCTAGCCATCAATTATTTTACACTACAATCCATTTTTTAACATAATATTCTCATAAATTTCGGATATAATTTTAATTACAGTAATGAGATTTGTTCTAAATTTATCCCTCACAAATCTATAACTAGTATCTAATGAAAATCAAAAACTTAGCACCAATTGTAGTAGGAGTGGGTCTCCTTTTCTTGGGAGCCTGCCAGCAAGATGAAACCGCGAAAGAAACTACAGAACAATCGGTAACGGAAAATACTTATGCCAAAAACTGGCAAGAAGCCGATCTCTCTACCGTTTTTACAGGAAAAGAAATCAGTTATAACATATCGCCACAGCAGTTACAAGAAGTAGTAGCAGATAAAAAAGTTACGCAGGTACGGTTTATTCCCGGGGTGGTCAATAACGAAGTATTGGTAACAGTTGTCGGAGTTGATAAAGCAGGAGCGATCGTAACCCAAATCACCAAAAAACCAACAACAGGAATATCCATAGCAACAGAATTACAAAAAGTACAAGATATTACCTTTAATAAAACAGCCATAGACGATAAGCTAGTAGCATATCATACCTTGCAGCCAGAAGAAGCATTACAGTTTGTAACGTCTTGGAATACGGTAGTACGATCAAAATCTAATATAGATGAGGTAACATCCTATAATGGAGAACGTATCCGTCATTATAGTATGGATGCTGAGATGGTAGCACATATGGCAGGTTTACCAGTACAATATATCAACCTAAGCTGGGGATTAAATAAAGAGAGTAAACTAACTACAGTATTTGTAACCGTAACAGGAAATTCCGTAAAATTATTAAACAAAGGTGATGAAGGAGGAGATGGACAAGAGGGAGGAGTATATGATTTTTCACACCCTTGTCCTCCTCTTTGTGACCAAATTAATGAATAAAAAAATGAACTTGTCACTTCTTAGTTTGTCTTAGGACGTACTATAATGTGCTTCGGCAAGCTCAGCATGACACCTGATATAGATAAAAAACAAGACCTCACAGGTTTCTAAAACCTGTGAGGTCTTATAATTAGTCTTGGTTCTAGCAGCGAAGCGATCTTGATTCAAAAGTTTCGGATGCTATTGGTATTAAATATAATAATGATTAAGTTCATATATTTTTACAACATCCTATAGAGGAAGTTACCTTACCTACCTTCCTTTGAAGGAAGGATTGAGGATGAATGTTTGATTTCTGATCGAACAATACTCACATAATACTACAATGTCACCCTGAGCCTGTCGAAGGACTTTGGTACTATAATGTACTTCGATAAGTTCAGCATGACACCTAATATAGATAAAAAACAAGACCTGACGAGGTTTCTAAAACCTGTGAGGTCTTATAATTAGTCTTGGTTCTAGCAGCGAAGCGATCTTGATTCAAAAGTTTCGGATGCTATTGGTATTAAATATAATAATGATTAGTTCATATATTTTTTACAACATCCTATAGAGGAAATTACCTTAGCTTCCTTCCTTTGAAGGAAGGATTGAGGATGGATGTTTGATTTCTGATCGAACAATATTTTTACATAATATTACAATGTCACCCTGAGCCTGTCGAAGGGCTTTGGTACTATGATTTGCTTCGACAAGCTCAGCATGACACCTGATATAGATAAAAAACAAGACCTCACAGGTTTCTAAAACCTGTGAGGTCTTATAATTAGTCTTGGTTCTAGTAGCGAAGCGATCTTGATTCAAAAGTTTCGGATGCTATTGGTATTAAATATAACAATGATTAAGTACATATACTTTTAAAACTTCCCTCCTTTGAAGGAAGGATTGAGGATGGATGTTGGATCAAATTATAATCAACCATCTCAAAACTTGATAATTATATTTTTAAAGTAAAAATTTCGTTAATTTTCCATAATTATTTAAAATTTTAAAAGGTTTTTATTCTAAATTTATACTTTTCTAAACAACATATGATTAGTTCTATGAAGTTTGTAGCTTTCGTAGCGATATTGTTAAAAAACACTATAACTAAAGTATATGCCTCGACAAGTATAATATAAGATTAGGAGTGAAAATTAACCTAGTGACGAGGATAGTAACAAGCCCTGACAGGTTTATAAAGTCTGATGATTAGAAGCTATCGTATTAGTTCGATTATTGGATATATTATACCAGTTGTTGTTTGAATTTACTGGAAAAGAAAATAACGATTTTTTTGTTTCAATGAAGAAGAAAAATTAAGCATAGCTGGGCTACGGTTTATTTTTATTCTGAAATGGAGGCATAAAAAAGAACATTTTATTACGGTAAATTCAAATGACAAATGGTATTATTATAAAAACGTTCTACAATACCCCATATTGTTAGATTAAATTTTTTACTAATTAAAAACCAAAACAAACAAAATGAATCCAGACAGAGAAAACACAATCCCCGTATCAGAAGCAGAAGTATGGACAGCAAAATGGAGAGAAAGCTGCCCCGAGAATTGCAAAGCTTTTTTAATACCAGCTGTGGATTTAATAGAAGTGCTTAACGAAATGGGTATTTTAGGAGACAAAGCTGCTGCCAAAGCCCAAAAAAGAGCAAGTAAAAGAAAACTGGATGTACGTGCATATATGGCAATTGAAACCTTTGAGAATGGGGCTACAGAAGAAAAGATTCTGTTAGTAGGTACCCAACAGGATAGCGAAGGGGTATATAGAGATATTCTTAATGGTTCTATCGATGGCAAAGGAGAAACCGAAGTAAAAGGATTAAAAGGCCCTGAAGGGAATAGTGGAGTATATGATTTTACAAGTCCTTGTCCACCTTATTGTGATGACGAAAGTCCTTTAAACGGAAATGGATAATGTCATTTATAAAGTATTTAATTTATACTGGGAACATATTCTTGGTTCTGAATACGGTATTATATATAAAAGCCTTACATAAAAATAAGGCTTTTATTGTTTTTACAATATTTTTAATTACTATAAGTATAATTCAAACCGCAACCACTTTATTAAGTTCTGTTTTTCATCAAAATAATTTATACTTAAGTACTATATTTTTTATTTCACAGTTTTTATTATTGTCAACATTTTATAATTTTCTGTTAAAGAAAAGGATTATACTTTATACCTCATTGGTAACTTCTATTTTTCTTACATATCAATATGTAAATGATTGGAATTTGTTTTATATATATAATTCTATTGGTATTAGTCTAACAAATAGTATTTTAATTGTATATTCTTTGGTTTATTTGTATAATTCAATAAATAAAAGAAAACCACAATTTTTAATAACTAACATAGGAATTTTTTTATATTTAATATGTAGTACTTTAATTTTTGCTTCTGGAAATTTAGTTTTTAATATCAATGTTTCCTTTGAAATGTATGATTTACTTTTTAAATTAAATGCATTCTTATATATCATCTTCCAAATCCTTATTTTTATTGAATGGAGAAAGAATTACTACCAGAAGACGCTCAGATCGTAGTTATTGTATTGATTGCCATTATGGTCTTATTGCTTATGGCAGTAGCCTTGGTATTGTTTTTCTTTTTTTCGCGTAAAAAAATTATCAAAAGCGAATTAGAAAAAGCAAACTTAGAAATATCCTATCAAAAAGATCTATTACATGCTACTATAGAAACCCAGGAAGCAGAACGAAAGCGTATTGCACAAGACCTACACGATGCTATTAGTTCTAAGCTTAATGTAGTAAGCCTTAGTGCCAATGTATTGATAGAAGGAACATTAGATGCACAAGAACAAGAACAAACATTGCAACATATATTATCCGTGACTACCAATACCTTACAGAGTTCCAGAAGATTGGCACATAATTTATTACCCCCGATTTTAGAAAATTTTGGATTGCAAGCCGCTATAGAAGAGCTCTGCGATGAATTTACCTGTAGTAAAAAGATTAAAATCGATCAGCAAATAAATTATACCGATTCTTTATCCAAAGCGAATGAATTACATGTTTTTAGGATTATACAAGAATTCTTAAATAATTCTATACGCCATGGAAAAGCAGAAAATGTTATATTAAAAATAAATGATAGTAATACACAATTAAATATTGTATATTCAGATAATGGAAATGGATTTGATACCCAATCTATTGCCGTAAACAAAGGAATTGGACTCAAGAATATAGAAAGTAGAGTAGAAATACTCGACGGGGAACTTTCGTATCAGAGTGAGGTTGGTAAGGGAGCAACTTTTAAGATTAGTACTAATAAACAACCTAGACCATGAAAAAAGACATTATTAGATTAGCCATTGCAGATGATGAAACATTATTCAGACAAGGGATTACTTTTATACTGGATAAAGAGAAAAACATAGAAATATGTATACAGGCAGAAAATGGTAATGACCTTATCAAGCAATTACACCAAACCGATAACCTACCAGATGTGATTTTAATGGATCTTAAGATGCCAGATCTTAATGGAGTAGAAACCACAAAAATTGTAAGAAAAGAATTTCCTGATATTAAAATCATTGCATTGACCAGTTATTACAGCAAACCTTTTATTATGAATATGATGAAGCAAGGTTCCGTAGCATATCTGGCCAAAAATGCATCACCGAGCGAAGTGATACATACGATCAATCAAGTAGCCATAAAAGGATTTTATTATGATGATAATGTCATGTCCGTATTAGAAGAAGTCTCCATCAAAAATTACGGAAAATCCAAAGAACCGGAAGAATATTTAACAAGAAGAGAACGTGAAGTATTAAAATTAATTTGTGAACAAAAAACTACTACAGAAATAGCAGATTTATTATTTATAAGCCCCAGAACGGTAGAAGGGCATCGCAATAACTTATTAGTGAAAACAGGCTCTAAAAATATAGCAGGCTTAGTAATTCATGCCATAGAGAATCAAATATTTGTGAGTAATGTCGAACTATAAGAATGTTTTTTATGAAAATGTCTTTTTTATAATTAAACCGCTTAAAAAATTGGTCTAAAAATTATTTTAGCAGTAAACAATCGTATAAGAATATTGTCAAGACTTGGTAGGTTTCTAAAACCTCGCTAAGTCTGATAGTATCTAAAAATATTATAATGAATTGGATTGATAGCTAAAATGTAATATAATAGTGAAATTTATTGGTACCGCCATAGGGTTTAATACCCTGAGGCTTCCCTCGAAATTGAAGATATGCTTCCAACGAATGCCTCGTGGGCTCACTCCGAGGTAGTGTACTACTAATACGATTTACGCATAAAACTTTCGAATATAGTTTGTTTCTTTTGCACTATATCTGCGTTATAAAATTCAACAATAGCTATACTTCGGCGCAGCTCAGCACAAGTGGCTATTCTTTAATTTTATGCCTTAATCTAGTACAAAATAATTCAAACTTTTTATACGAACTTCTTATCTGTAAATTGTATAACTTTTTCATATCAGGACTGTTATAAATAAAAAACCCGGGTTTGAACATTATAACCCAGGTTTTCTCAATAAATACAACAAACTTTATTTTCGCTTCAAGAATACTTTAGAGATCATACTATCTGTATTAGTATCTGTGTATAATCGAATGATATATGCTCCTTCAGCTAATGAAGAAATATCAATAGACTTTTCTTTATTTATTGTATAATGGCTTATTTTTTTACCGGATAAATCATAAATAGTGGCACTTAGTATTTTTGTAGAAGTAAGCTCTTCTATTGTTATAAAATTATTGGCTGGAACCGGAAAGATTCTAAAGTTAGAAGACTCACTAGAATTGTTACTATCGTTTGATTTAGAACCATTTTGGCAGTAATTGGCTACCTCGTAATTAGGGAGTGCTACTGTTTTAAATACGGGGTCATTATTGTAATAATCCGTTATTTTACTAGCTAACCATCCATTATCATTTCCATTCGTTCCTATAGTTCCTACACCAGTTGTAGATCCACCACCCCATAAAATAGAAAACACATTCATATTGGCTATTTTTTGCAAGTTCGATGTCCCCCAATCATATCCATTATCATTCTCTAAGTGTTCCCCAATATTATTTGCTTGGTAATGAGGAAGTGTCAAAGCTATATTTCTTACATCTGCCCGTATATTATTAATATTTGTTCCGATTCTACTATCTCCTAAGAAATATGGAGCAGAAGCAGATGAGTGTTGACTAGTACTATAGTCACCAATATTTTCATCTACAGTCGCCATATGACCTCCTGGGATTTGCCATAACATAATTGGTACATTTCCTATTCTTTTTGCAATTTCATCACAGAAAATCATGTATTTATCCCAATGTCTTGCTGTCCAAGCATAGTTTTGGATAGCAGCAGGGCCAAAGCAATCACGCTCATATCTATCAAAGGCAATAAAATCAGGTTTCCAGTCACCCGTATATAACTCTAGACTATTCATAAAATCAGCCACTTCTATACCTTCACTTACTGGGTCATTAAATTCCCCAGCAGCTTCATATACCCATCTGGCAGAACCAGCAGCCCATACATTTTGTTGGTATCCGAATGGAATTTTACATTCTCCTACATGATGAATAACAAAATTTATTGATTGGAAATATCCTTTTAAATCTTCCACAAAATTTGGAATGTCTGCAGTGCTCAGATTTTCATCCTCGAATGCCCTTCTAATATCTTGATTAACATTGACCTGCATGGTTGTAATACCGTGGTCATTTCCGAAAACCACATCTTGTTGTATGGCTCCTAAAAGATCTGGGCTGATTACAAAAGCACCTGGGTTTGGGTGGTCTGCATCTTCGAAGCTAAGCATTACCTTTATTTCCTGAATCAAATTTCTATAATGGAAATATAAATTATCTTGTTCTGCAATATCTCTAATCGCTTCTCGTGATCCACCTCCACTAGCATTAGCAGTATAGTGTACCATTAACGGTAGTATAGTTTTTCCCGGTTGGTTTGTTTCCAGACGTCTTGCTTGTTCTATAGTATTGACGGTTGGAGTCATATCTGGAATTTTTCCACGGTCTCCGGCACCATCAAGTCCAGAATATTTAAAAAGAACCTCTAGCGGAGAATCCTTAAAGCTATCATCAAAGGCAACAGCAGCATTGGTTATTGTTCCGTGCGAAAGATATGGAGGAAATCCTTTTACTTTAAAATCTGTAAGAGTAGATTCACTAAATGTAACGGATAACGAATTAGCCGATCCACTAGTAACTTGTAGTGTATTATTAAATGAAGGTGAATATATGATATTGCTGGACACATCACTATATGAATCTATAACTACGGAATAAGACCCAACCAGTATATTAGTAAGGGTGTTACTTCCGTTAGAGATTTGTTTAGTAATATCCGCTACAGATACAGTATTATTTTTTAAAATTAAATTAGTAGAAGTATTGGCAGGTAAACCAGATACATTTATAGTAACGTTTTCTGTACTGATTGTTGTTTTAGTATATGTGATTGAAATATTGTTATTCGTATCGGTAGGAGTGAATAGTAATGGAGAACTACTAGAGTATTGACTCGTATATTGTGTGGTTCCGGATACAAAATTATCTGCCCATACCTGATGTTCTTGATTCTTTCGTAAAGATGTAATATCGGTAGATGTAATACTTTTTGTAACCTCTGTATCTGTAATTGTATTTTTATAATATACGGTTACACTGGATTCATCATTTCCAGAAACATTGGTAATTGTATCAATAAATAAATCTGGTTCCTCGTTATCGGGAAAAAAACGAACTTCATTAGCAAGATTTTCCAAAGAAGAATTGACACTTTTTAGATCAAAACGTACACTCACAGTTTCATTTGGTGCTAATATATTATCCACCCATGATTCTTGAGGTAATCCTATATTTAAACTGGTTACTTGTAGGCTACCTTGAGCTACTGAATTTAAGGAAGTGGTAGGATACGAAATATACCCTTCTGGAAAGAAGTTTATTAAGGACGGAACATGATCTGATGTAATACGAATCGTAGCGTCTCTAGCATCTATATCTGTTGTTCCAATATTTTCGACTTGTATGTCGAAATAAACATCACCCCAGGATTGAGGAGAAAAATTCATGGTTAGTTTATAGGAGGAGCTGGAATTTGTATACTCCTTAACAAAAGTTTGGGCATGTGCACATACACTTATTAGTAAGCATATTAAAAATAGTTTACATTTCATAAATACGGTATTAAGATTAAAATGAGTTTGAGTTAATACGTATGAAACTATGAATTAGCAATATTATAGAAAAGAATAATAGCTAAACAGTTAAAAAAGGAAGATATCTAACAATTAAAAGAGATTAATGTGATTAATTAAAATCTATGATAATGGAGTGTTTTTTTACAGTTAAGAACTATCTTATTATTATTTACATCTGTTGTAAAAAATAGATAGGTATCACCACCATCTTTAATTTTAAATTTTTTTCGGATTTGTGAAACTGTTTCCGTAAAATTACGTGTAGTAATATTTGCCTTTGAAAAATTAGCTTTCTTTAGAGATTGTTTTTGATATGGGATAATCGTAAGAAGTTCGAAACTTCTCCCCGGAAAATCAATTTTATTCTCTGATGTATATAAATGGGAATTTATATGTAACTTATTAAGTTTATAGTGTTTTGTAATACTACTAAAACCACCGCCTTTAAGAATGGCTGCATTAGGTTCATAGATGTATTTTTGAGGTAAAGAAAATTGCGGCTGTATATTACTTTCTTCTTTTAGTGTAAAAGGAAATATAGAAGTTTTCTTTTTAGTAATATTAATAGCCTTAATTAAGGTATCTTCTTTACATCCTTTTTCTAATACCCAGAGTAATTCTTTAACTTCATTATGTACAGCAACTATATGTATCTCTTGTACGAATTGCAAGGATTGTATTCCTATATTGATGTCTAATAGCGGAGAGGTTTTGATAAGTATATGGTTACTTTTCTCAAAGAGGGTATTTATATTTTCTGGTACGTTGGGAAGGCAATCTTCTAGAAAAAAGACTTTTCCCTTATGATCGTGTCTTCTGGAAGGATCTATATAGATCCAGTCAACAGTATGGTGTTTTTTTAGTAACTCCAATCCATCTCCGGTATAAGTTTCTATGTTATTAACTCCTAAAACCTGAAAATTGTGTTGTGCTATATTACTTACTTCTTTATTAAGTTCACAATGAATTACCTTTCGTAGTTTTTTAGAAAAGTAGTAGTCATCGATACCAAAACCTCCAGTGAGGTCGATAAGAGTTTTTCCAGAAACCAAATTGCTTTTATAGATAGCAGTTGTTTCAGAAGAAGTTTGTTCGATATTAATAGTAGGAGGATAGTAGATTTTTTTGGTGTTATACCAGGTAGGTAACTTGTCTTTGACTTTTATTCTACCACTGATCTGCTGCGCTAATTCTTGTATTGTAATATGTATATATGGACTACCGGATAGTATGAATTTAGTTATATCGATCCTGTTTTCGGATTTATCGAAGATAAAATCTTGTATTTCGCTATCTGTAATATGATTGTTCAATCCTTCTTGTTTGTAATAATTGGAACACCGCAAAAATATAGTATTCTGTAGAATCAATAAAACTACTTATAAATCTTTGGTAAGTTTTTTTACAATCTTATATTCAGACAAAAACTCTTTGGCAATTACCTTTATGGCTGTATAAAAAGGAACCGCGACAATTAGTCCGCCAATACCGAATAAAGCTCCAAAAATCAGGATAGCTAAGAAAATCTCCAATGGATGTGATTTTACACTATTACCAAATATTAAGGGTTGATTGAGGAAATTATCAATCAATTGAATGATAATATATCCAATTAAGATAGAACTTAGTTTAGGTAGTATAACTGATTGGAAATCTAGTCCCAAATTACTTGTTGTGGCAAGAATCAATACTAATGTTCCTCCAAATAATGGGCCGACATACGGAATAAGGTTTAGTATAGCCGCAATTAAGGCAACTGCAATCGCATTATGAACTCCAAAAATCAACAATAAGATAGTATACAGTATGAACAAGATTAATACTTGGAGTAATAGACCCACGAAATATCGGGATAGTAGGTCTTTGATTTTAGTAAAAGCTCTCATGAATTTATTTTCATCTTCTTTTTTTGCAAAAACCAGTAAACTATCTTCTAATAATCTACTATCTTTTAAAAAAAAGAATGAAATAAAAAGAACGGAGAATAACCCTATTAATATTGCACCAAAACCACTTAAAAACATATTAATTGCTTCGGGAATAGCTGTGAGATCAAAGAACTGCATTAAATCAGTTTGCTTGATTAATTCAATAAAGTTTATTTTTTCTACATTAAAATAATCGCTAATATCCTGATTCAACCGATCTAGATCGTCTCCAATTTCATTAATATCAATTTCGCCAATAAGTTGTCCTTGTTCCGTAATGATCGGTACAAAAAGTAAAAATATACTTAAGAATAACCCAATGGTTATGAATAATGTAAAAATTACTGCCAAGGAATTATTAAACTTAAGCCTTTTTTTTAGGAAAAAAACTAATGGCCGTCCCATTAGAGAGATAACTGCTGCAAAAGCGATATATAATAATATAGATTGTATTTTATATAGGAATAACAGTAAGAGTAATATTCCGATAATTATTCCTACCGCCCGTAAAATGCCATATGCTATTGTTTTCGAATTCATATATCTGCAATTTCAAAAAGAAACAAAAAAATAATCTGAGGTTAAATACACAAAGATTTAATAATTACTAAAATTTAAATAATTTCCATTAGCCATCAACTGCTTGGTAATTTCATATAATGCAATTCCGGTAGCAGTGGCAACATTCATGCTACTATTATTACCATACATGTTTATATGTATACATTTTGATACTTTTGTTAACACATTTTCGGAAATTCCTAGGCTTTCATCTCCAATAACTAACGCTATCTTGTTTTTAGAAGTAAAATTATAATCTGAAGCGGGGATACTATTTTGTGTAATTTCTAATCCGATAATGTCATATCCATCAGTTGTTAATTTCTGTATAACTTCTGTAATCTGTTCTTCGGTTTGATACGATACCATTTCATGTGTCGATCTGGCGGTTCGCAACATTCGTTTACTTACTACAGTGATATCCTGACCACAAAAATAAATATGCTCTATACCAAAACTATCTGCAATTCTAAAAAGACTACCAATATTGGCAGGAGAATTTACGCGATCACATATAAGGGTAATTGGGAATTGCTTTTTTATAAAGTTTGTGGTATTGTGATGTAACTGTTTGGTCATAAGTATAGTGCCATTTTACCGGTAAATTCTGTGTATATCGTATTAGTTCTCAAAAGCGTATTTAATAATATTTGCACCCATTTTTAATGCTTTTTGTCGAACCTCTTCTGGATCATTATGTACTTCGGGGCTTTCCCAACCGTCTCCCAGATCACTTTCGAAAGTAAATAATAGTACCAATCGTTCTTCGTGTATGATTCCTAACGCTAGTGGTCGTTTCCCATCATGTTCATGGATTTTCGGTAGTCCTTTTGGAAATTTATATTGTGAAGAAAAGATAGGATGAGAATTGGGTAGTTCTACTAATTCTGTTTCAGGAAACACTTTCACAAGTTCTTTGCGGATATATGGTTCCATTCCATAATTGTCGTCGATATGAATAAAACCACCACTTATTAAGTAATCTCTTATATTTCGTGCATCTTGTTCCGTAAAAAACACATTGCCGTGGCCAGTCATATGTATGTAAGGATATTGAAATATATCTACACTTTCTGGCTTTACAGTTTTAGGTTTAGCACTCATTGTTGTATTGATGTGCTGATTACAAAAAGCAATAAGATTTGGTAATGCAGTAGGGTTACTATACCAGTCACCACCTCCATTATATTGTAATACTGCAATGTCCTGAGCATATGTACCTGTAGAAAAAAGTAGTATACATATAAATTGTGTAAGCTTTACTGTCATAAACGTCTAAAATAATAATGATTAAAAGTACTAAAATAAACGAGATGAAGCGATACCTTTTTATACTATTAATGATAATACTAAATGGAGTACTGGTTGCACAGGAAGGAAACAATAATGCAATAGTATTGGAACTATTTACCTCACAAGGATGTAGTAGTTGTCCACCGGCAGATGAATTGTTAGACACTATTAAAAAAGAGTATGCAAGCAAGAACGTATTTGTACTATCGTATCACGTAGATTATTGGAATAGGTTAGGGTGGAAGGATCCTTTTAGTTCTGATTCTTTTACAGAGTATCAAAGAGAGTATGCACAACATTTTTTGAGTAGATCAATTTATACACCACAATTGGTTGTTAATGGTAGTGAACATTTTACGGGATCTAATGGAGCTAGAGTACAATCCTCTTTAAGAAGGTATTCCTCATCTACATCAACTAATAGTATTACCATCAACAGTATTAAAAAAGAAGAGAAATCCATTTTCCTAAAATATAATGTTACAGGAGATCCATTCGAAAGAGTAACATTAGCATTAATCGTTTCTGAGCGTATTACAAAAATAAGTAAAGGAGAAAATCGTAATAGAACTATAAAAAACTCCAATATCGTTGCAAATCAAATAATAGAAACAGTTAGATCAGGTAGTGTTACAATTAATATTCCGGATTGGATTCAGACTGAAGATGAACTTTCTGTAATAGCATATACACAAGATAAAGATCTAAAAATTACAGATGCAGCTATGGTCACATTGTAAAATTAAAAAGCATAAGGAAATCTATAGGCTTTTAATCCTTGCTCTGGTATATGATATGGTTTTTTTAATTGCATATACCTTTAGTTTTTTAGAGTATTGAGTTTATTCCTTAAAAAAGCCCTTCAAATCAATGAAAGACTTTTTTAAACCTTTATATTATATAACGAATACTTTTGAGAACCGTCATAAAAATATTTTAGGGTGTTCTATTAGCTAGTTACGCATTCGGCAATGAATCTATTAGGGTTACACGATTCTCCATAAGTGGTTACACATAAATAAAGTACTTCTCTACCTGTTCCTGGAGGAAGTTCTGGATCTATAACATATGCTGTGCATCTGAGTGTTCCGCCTTGACCTCCTGGAGTACCTCCTTGAAGATTTTGTTGCTCTTTTTTAGACATTTCTTTTACTCCGCTGATTTCTAATATTTTTTTCATGATTTTTAATGTGTTTGAATTAATAATATATTTATTAGGTTATGCCTAATATATTGTAATTTTTTTTCTAAAAACTGACAATTGTATGAATGGTATGTTTGACTGTATGAAAGGTGTGTTTGATTGTATGAATGGTATGTTTGATTGTGAGAGTTATATCAGTTGTTGTTTGAATTCACTGGAAAAGAAAGAACATTTTATTACGGTAAATTCAAAATGACAAGTTTTATTATTGTAGATTTTACTTTATTGTCACCGCTAAAGGGTTTAATACCTCGAGACCTATACCATTTATGGATAAGAAGTTCGTAAGAGGAGTTTGAATTATTTTGTACTAGATTAAGGCATAAAATTAAAGAATAGCCACTTGTGCTGAACTGCGCCGAAGTATAGCTATTGTTGAATTTTATAACGCTGATATAGTGCAAAAGAAACGAACTATATGCGAAAGTTTTATACGTAAATCGTATAAAACATAAGGATCGTTTTTACCTTAAAAAAATATGTTGTAATGTGTCGATCTCTAATTCATGACCTCCAGGATGTGATTTAAATGCTATTTGTGGTAGTATACCTTTGACTCTTATTTTTTCAATTTCGACATTTTCTTTTTTGAAATAAGGATCATTTTCTCCAACAATATGAGTAACTCTTGTACTCTCAGGTAGAAAAATAAAATCTTCTTTAGTTAATTCTTTTGGGAAGGCTCCTGATACGATTACAAAATCATTAGAGATAATTTTTCTACTCGCAATCCATCTACTAGCAATACTAACTCCCTGTGAATATCCCAAAATAACAAATTTTACATGTTTAGGAAGGTTTTCATTAGAAACCACAGCATCTATATAACGCAATACATTTTCAGTTTCGGGTTTGGTACTTTCTTTGGTCAGCCAACTAGCACCTACTTTTTTATATTCATTGTTTTTATAATATTTGGATGGAGCTTGTGGTGCGATAATATAATTTTCTTTGGTATCTAAATTTTGAAATAACCGAATAAAATACCTGCTTAAATATCCAATTCCGTGAAAAACTAACCATACAGTTTTAGTCTTTGATGTTAATTCATTTAATGTATCATAGGTATTGCTAGATTGATACACAACCTCTTTTTGCATGATCAGTTATTTTTTAGAATAATGGGTGCAATATATCTTGATTTTTCTTTCAAAAAAAATCAAATTTTATAATAGTATAGAATGTAATTTAGTGAGGAATATTAAATAAGTAAGATCGAGTTTGTAATTCTACAATGGCATTGTTTATTTTTACGAAAATTTATGAATGATGAATCTAACCGAACAAGAAATATTAGAGCAATGTGCAAAAATGTGTGAAAATACACTAATGGAAACACTAGATATTTCTTTTTGTGAAGTTGGTAAAGACTATTTAGTGGCTAAAATGCCTGTAACACCAAGAGTTCATCAACCAGATGGCGTTTTACATGGAGGAGCTATGGTTGCCTTAGCAGAAAGTGTAGGTAGTGCGGCTTCTTATATGTTTTTAAACTCTAAGGAATTTTATATCCGTGGGATTGAAATATCAGCCAATCACGTAAAAAGTGTAAAGGAAGGATATGTATTTGCTCGAGCAGAAATTGTTCATCCAGGAAGAACTACGCAGCTTTGGGATATAAAAATAAAAGATCAGGAAGGTCATCTAATATCTGTGGTAAAACTTACTACCATTGCGCTTCCAAAATCTAAATAATATGAGGATAGCAGATGTATATGCTAATATCCAGTCTCAATTGGATAAGGAGTTACCTTTTGTTTTATATAGAAAATCTGAAGAAAGTACTATATACAGTATGTTACAAGAAGATGATTGCTTATATGAAATAAACTCATATACGGATTCAGGATTTATTTTTTCACCATTTGATACTACCGAAAAGGCAATTATAATTCCGGTGGATCATAGCCGTATGAATAAAGCGGCATATACGCGTGAACCCTCATATAGCTTGGATATCGAAAAACTAAAAGATGCAGTAAGTTTTGATACTGATACGAAGGGTAGAAAAGAGCATAAAGAATTGGTGACCAAGGGAATTGATTTTATAAAAACAGGTGTCTGTAAGAAAATAGTACTATCTCGCAGAGAAGAGGTAGACTTTAGTACTAAAAATCCAATACAGGTTTTTAGAAAATTGGTTGATAATTATCCAAATGCATTTGTGTATTGTTGGTATCACCCTAAAGTGGGAATGTGGCTTGGTGCAACACCAGAAACTTTAGCAAAAATACAGGGGAATACATTTTCTACCATGGCATTGGCAGGTACACAAGTATATAAAGGCACAATCGATGTAACTTGGGGAACAAAAGAGTTAAAAGAACAGATGATGGTAACAGAGTTTGTATTACAAGGCTTATCCTCTGTTACGAATCAAATAAACCATTCGAAAACGTATACACATAAAGCAGGAACATTATTACATCTTAGAACCGATATCGAAGCAGTTTTAGATGAAAATAGTAAAGGGATTCAGGATATTATCCAATTAATTCACCCTACACCGGCCGTTTGTGGATTGCCTAAAAAAGAAGCAAAATTGTTCATTTTGGATAATGAAGGATATAATAGAAAATACTATACAGGCTATCTCGGAGAACTTAATATGGAGTTTCACGGAACATCTGTTTCTAATCTATTTGTAAACCTTAGATGCATGGAGATTGTTGCAGATACCGCAATATTATATGTTGGTGGAGGGATCACAAAAGATTCTGATCCAGAAAAAGAGTGGATAGAGACGATACGAAAAACAGAAACCATGAAGAAAGTTCTCCAATAACTTTTTGACTTTTACATAAGATTTCTGCTTTTTTTGGTTCATAATTCAGGTTAAATTGAGTTGATATTGTAATTTAGCGACTCGAATGAAGAAACAATTATATTCTAAGATTCCTTTATCCCAAACGATTGTTGCTTTATGTGAAGCAAAAGGAATTAACCATATTGTAATATCTCCTGGGTCGAGAAATGCTCCATTGACTATTGGTTTTACTGAGCATCCAGAAATGCATTGTTATAGTATTGTAGATGAAAGAAGTGCTGCCTTTTTTGCATTAGGTATTGCACAGCAATTTTGTAGACCAGTAGCTCTTGTATGTACTTCTGGTAGTGCGTTGTTAAATTATTATCCAGCTATTGCCGAAGCATTTTATAGTGATATCCCATTAGTAATATTAAGTGCTGATAGGCCAATAGAAAGGATTGATATTGGTGATGGACAGACGATACGACAGCGAAATGTTTTTGAGAATCACATTTTGTATTCTGCAAACTTATACTCTGAGATTGTTCCAGAAACAGAAGTCGTAGATAGTAAGGTTAAACAAAAGCATCATGAGGCACAAAAGCATAATGAGCGTGAAATCAATTTAGCTTTAAATGTTTCCATAGAAAAAAAGGGACCAGTACATATAAATGTTCCTTTTTATGAGCCTCTTTATGATAAAATAAAGAAGCCTACGATCTTTCCGAAAAATATTCCAGTAGAATATAGAGAGCACAGTATTTCTGAAGGTTTACGAACTAATATGCTGACTGCATGGAATCAGGCTAAACGAAAAATGATAGTTATTGGAGTGCATGCTCCTGAGAGTATAAATCAGGAGTGGATTGATTATTTGGCTAAAGATCCATCGGTATTGGTATTAACAGAAACAACTTCAAATATTCATCACCCTACACATATTAATTGTATAGATCAATTAATAACATCATTAAATGAAGATGAGTTTAAAGAATTACAACCTGAAGTTTTATTGACTTTTGGAGGAATGGTAATTTCAAAAAGAATTAAAGCATTTTTAAGGAAATATCAGCCAGAGACACATTGGCATGTAGATGAAAAAAAGGCATTTGATACTTATTTCTGTTTAACAGAGCATATAAAAATGCATCCTGATTCGTTTCTCTCCGATTTTTTGCCAAATACAAAACCGATTGAAAATTCGTATAAAGTACATTGGATTGCTATAAGAAATCAACGTAGGATACAACATAGAGAGTATCTAAAAAAATGTAGTTATACTGATTTAAAGGCCTTCGAATCAATATTTGAGTGGATTCCTGACCATCAAATGATTCAATTGAGTAATAGTTCTACGGTACGTTACGCACAGTTATTTTCTCTAAATCCTACATGGAGAGTTTATTGCAATCGAGGTACGAGCGGAATAGATGGTAGTACCTCTACTGCTATAGGTGCCGCTATAGGATCGGTAATTCCAACAACATTGATTACAGGTGATCTGAGTTTTTTTTATGATAGTAATGGACTCTGGAACAACTATATCCCTCCTAATTTTAAGATAATCCTGATCAATAATAGTGGAGGTGGAATTTTTAGAATATTACCAGGTAAGGAAGAAAATGATAATTTCAGTACTTTTTTTGAAACTAAACACCATCTAACTGCTAATCAATTATGCGAAATGTATGGTATTCGATATATTCAGGCAGATACAATAAGTGATATCAGAGAAGGTATGAAAGTGTTGTATTCTGATACCATCTCGACGGGGCTTTTAGAAATATTTACACCACGAAAAATGAATGATAGTGTTTTGATCGATTATTTTAAGTCTTTTGTCTAAAAACCGTGCCTTATTATGATTAATAAATTAAAAATTCGTTTAGAATTATAGTATATTTGAGATAACATAATAATTAACTAAAACCTAAAACATTATCATCTTATGAGTAAAAGAGACGAATTAATTACTAAGTATGCGGCTGATATTAAGGATAAAATTGGTCAGACACCTGATATGGATCTTTTAACTAAAGTAACCATCGGTTGTGGACCATCTATATATAATGCGGACGCCTCTACTGTATCTGGTAGTGACCAAAGCGAATTAGATACTGTAAAGAATAACTTTTTAATAAAAAAACTTGGACTTGCTGATGGCCCTAAATTAGACGAAGCAATAGATACTGTATTAGAGAAATATGGTAAATCTAATCGTAATAAATATAGAGCTGTAGTATATTATCTGCTTACAAAACATTTTGGAAAAGAAGCTATTTATAACTAAGAATTAAAACCTAATTCTTATCAAAGCATTGAGACTATCTTTTTGGATAGTCTTTTTTTTATGAATTTATATTGATATTAATGGGCTCCTCAGTTATTGATTTTTACAAAACTTAGAGCTCCTAATTCAATCTTATTATTTTTCTTTGAAGAAAAGCAATATGTTTCAATTTTTATATAGAAATTAGTAAAAAAAATAAATGCCATTAGCGATCACCAAAGGACTAGAGTTGTTTTTGTTATTTATAGTACTCCCTGTTAGTTTTTTATTAGCATATCCTATTGAGATAAAGGTTGGATTAACCTTAATCGGGTTTATATACGTACTTGTATCTTTAAAGAAAGAAGGTTTTTTGAAACCAAAATTTCCTAATACATCCTATTGGAAGCCATTTTGGAGAGAGGTTATAATAAAATTAGGAATTATAATTGTTGTTACGAGTTTATATGTTTTCTGGATGGCTCCTGATAAACTATTTTCATTTGTTCTTAAGAAACCCGGAATCTGGATATTGATTTTATTCGTATATAGCTTTTTATCTGTTTGGCCGCAAGAAATAATTTATAGAACTTTCTTTTATAATCGATATGATAGTTTATTAAAAAATAAATGGTTACTCATTTTTATAAATGCAATTTTGTTCTCGTTGGCCCATCTTTTTTTTAGAAATGTATTAGTTTTGATATTAACATTTATAGGGGGCCTGTTATTTGCTTTTACTTATCAAAAAACAAAATCTACCACTTTAGTTTCTATAGAACATGCGATTTATGGTAATTGGTTATTTACGGTAGGCATGGGTGAGATGTTGGCTTTTCCTGGAGTTGATTAATTTGCTAAAAAGATCTTTGTAAGAATTTTAACGCTTTAAGCAAAAAAATAAACTTCACATTTTTAAACTATTTTTATATGAAATTCCAGAAACCTGAATTGATTTTTTTTCATCTGAACTAAAAAGAAACAATTTTAGTCGCTAATTTCATTTGATGATATAAATTATTATGACTTATGAGCCACTGTATACGGCCGGATTCGGTTTGTCCTGAATTTAGAAGGACTATGGTGATGCTTCGACTAGATTCATAATAGCTGTGAGAGATAGAAAATCGCCATCCGTTTACTCGACTAACATCAATTATTGATTCGTCTTATCTATGATTTAAATAGATTAACACTTTGTATCTTGACAGTTATCTGATTTGTTTTCAAATTCGATCGTTACATGCTGGATATTTTCATGGATTAATTCTTCTTTAACACTTTGTTTAACCGATGTTAATTCCTCTAGATTGCCATTATTTTTTGGTATAATATGTACAGTCATTGCGTTTTCTGTACTACTCAATGACCAAACATGGAGATGATGTACTTCTTGTATGTCCTCATGGCTATTAAGTAAGTCTTTAATTTTATCAATGTCAATACTTTGAGGAACTCCATCCAAAGCAAGTTTTATACTTTCTTTAAGCAGTCCCCAAGTAGAAATAAGAATTGTAACAGCAATCACTAAACTGATAATTGGGTCGATAATGTTCCAATTGGTATAGTAAATTATGATACCTGAAATGACAACACCGACAGAAACTATCGCATCTACCAAAAGGTGTAAAAAAGCACCTTTAATATTAATATCATCTTTCTGTCCTTTGTAAAATAGAAATGCAGAAACAGTATTTATTAGTACTCCTATTAAAGCCGTAAGTATGATAACTTTTCCAACGACTTCTGGAACTGCATCAAATCTTTCAATGGCTTCTTTTGCTATACTAATAACGATTATAACAAGTAATACGGCATTAATTAAGGATGCCATAATAGAGGCTTTTTTATAACCATAAGTGTAAAGTTTTGTAGCCGCCTTTTGTGCTAACTTCATTCCAATTAATGAAATGATTAAACTTGCTACATCACTGAGGTTATGACTTGCATCAGCAATTAAAGCTAATGAATTGGTTTTGTAACCGACAATAAATTCTATAAGTGTAAAAATTGAGTTTAGTCCAATTCCTATATAAAAAGCATTATTAATGTTTTTTATGCTTGGAGCTTCATGTGAATGGTTATGTGAGTTACCCATATTTTTTGTCAGTTTTTTTAGAACTTTCTTTTAATATTTTTCTTTTATTCGAGAAATGGTATTACACCAAAATTTATACTCATTAGAGTTCTGAAAATATTGTAAGCTGATTAGCGGCCTCAACAGAGAATACAAATAACCAATACGTTGTTTTTGCCTTGTTAAAGGTAAATATTCCAATGTTGGATTATACTTTGATATTTATCACAACCGTTAAGGACAGGCAAGACTACTTGTCAGCCATTGAATGTGAATCAAAAGATAGTTATTAATAATCAAATGTACAAAGTTTTTTGAGTCAGAAAGTGTAGGTTTAGCTCTTAGGAATTGCACATTTCGATTTCACGATTATAGGGTGTACGGCAAATTTCCCTTATTTAAAATTTCACCTTGAAATCTACAATTATTAAAAAACATCCATCCTTTTCCAACACTCCAAAGCCCGCCCATAACTACCGTTATGTTGTCTTCCAAAGGAAGGGAGTAAGAAAGTCTCCCTTCGGAAGGGAGATAAAAGTAAGGGATACGGCACCTGTGAATTAGAAATTATTAGTAACCAAAGCTACAACTTATACATTCAGTAAATAAGTAATAAGTTGTTGTACGGCAAGCCCTCGATGGCTTATTTTATTTTTTTCTTTTAATGATAGTTCAGCGAAGGTTTTGTCAAATCCATTTGGTAAAAAAATAGGATCATAGCCAAACCCCTTATCACCTGTTTTTTGTTTGGTTATAACTCCTTCGCAAACACCAGTAAATGTTCGTAGTTCTCCTTGTATATATAGTGCGATTACAGTCTTAAAATAAGCAGATCTATTTTGGTTTCCTTCTAGATTCTTTAGAACTTTTTGCATATTAGCATTGGCATCCTTTTCTTTTCCCGCATACCTTGCAGAATAAACGCCCGGTTCACCATTTAAAGCTTCTATTTCTAACCCAGTATCATCTGCAAAACAATCGTAATTATAATGCTCTTTTATGTATGCCGCTTTTTGTATTGCATTCCCTTCGATTGTGGGAGAAGTTTCGGGAATATCCTCGGTGCATCCTATATCAGAAAGACTTAATAATGTAATATGTGATGGTACAAGTGCTTGTACTTCTTTTAGTTTGTTTAAATTATTTGTAGCAAATACGAGTTTCATTCTTCTTGTTTGTGATTATTATTATCTCTAATCGAAACATTAGCAATTAGGCTTTGGCATCATAATCGGCAACCCATTTTCCTTGTACTTTTAATACTTGTTCAATAACATCTCTTGCACATCCTTTACCTCCTTTTTTAAAGGAAACATATTTAGAAACTTCTTTTATTTCTGCTACAGCATCTTGTGGGCAAGTTGGTAAACCTATTAATTTCATTACCGGTAAATCAGGGATATCGTCTCCCATGTATAGCACATTTTCTGATTTGATACCCTGAGTACTCATATACTCATTAAGCTGTTCTACCTTGTGATGTGCTCCAAGATAGATATCTTTAATACCTAAATTACTAAGCCTTTTTCTTACCCCTTCATTTTTTCCGCCAGATATGATACAAACATTGAAACCTTGTTGTACAGCAGCCTTTAAGGCATAACCATCCTTGATATTCATGGTGCGTAATAATTCTCCATCTGTATTGATAATTACTGTTCCATCGGTTAATACACCATCAACATCAAAAATAAAAGTGGTAATATGGTGTAGATATTCTTTATAACTTTTTTCCATGTTTTAATTGAATTGCTTCTGTAAGCAGTTTATATAGTTTTGTTTTCTCTGAATCGCTTTTTAAAATTGTTAAATGTCTATGTATCGTAGCATTATCTTTTCGTATTGCAGGCCCCGTTTGTGCATCATCAGGATGTATCCTTACTGCTTTTTTTGCAGTTTCTTCGATAAGGGGATGCAAGATTTCAAAAGGTATATTATTTTCTGAACAAATCTCGTTTCCAATAGAAAATAGATAGTTTGTAAAATTATTGATAAACACAGCAGCTACATGGATCACACTTCTTTGATCAGAGGTGATTGTATAAATCTTTGGAGATAATACAGATGCCAGTTTATTAAGTAGTAAAAGATCATTTTCGTTCTCGGCTTCTAGACAGAAAGGAATTTTGGGAAAATCAACCTTTCTATCCATACTGAATGTTTGTAACGGATAAAATACACCTTTTCTATTCGTATCATTTATTGATGCCATCGGAACACTACCTGATGTATGAACAACTAGTTGATCTCGAAAAGGTAGTTTACTGCTCACTTCTTCGATTGCATCGTCACTAATAGCTAGTATACATACATCTACTCTTTTTAATACACTAAGATCATTAATAATAGTAGATGATTTTTGATCTGCCTGAAGCTTTTCTCCTTTACGATTATAACATTGTACAACTTCTATTAACATAGAGTTGTTAAAAGCTGTATATAAATGTCTCGCAACTTTACCGGCACCAAGAATACTAATGCTAATCATTGCGCAAAAATAAGGAAGTTACACTAAAAGTAAGGAAATATATTTTTTCCATTTTTTTAGATAAATATAATTGTTGATTTGTCTTAATAAGAACCTAGCTGTGTTGCTATAATAGTTTTATGAGGTATTTAATGAAATGGTTCTATAAAAGGTGTTTTATATACTCCATATATTTATATCATCTCAAATGAAATTACTGGAAAAGAAAATAAATATTTTCTTGTTTCAATGAAGAAGAAAAATTAAGCATAACTGGGCTACGGTTTATTTTTATTCTGAAATTGGAGCACAAAAAAGAACATTTTATTACGGTAATTTCAAATGACAAATGGTATTAGTAATATAGTATTCATCCAGTGTAAATAAACTTCTGTTAAAAGCAATAAATCAGCTAGACCGGATACCTAATAATCCTGTTAAAAACACTAAATTTGCCGAGCTAAAAAATAGTACTATGCAAAAGAGATTGGTAAGTGTTTTATTTTCTACACGATTAATGGCTGTTTTATTTCTGGTATTTGCCACTTCTATGGGGATTGGTACTTTTTTGGAAGATGCATACGGCACTACAGCAGCAAGAATCTGGATCTATAACACCTGGTGGTTTGAAGCTATAATGGCAATATTTATGATCAATTTTTGTGGAAATATAGTACGCTATAGATTGTATAAAAAAGATAAATGGGCTACGTTATTATTACACTTATCTTTTATACTGATTCTATTAGGCGCATTTATTACAAGATATATAAGTTATGAAGGAGTAATGCCTATCAGAGAAGGAGAAACAACATCCACTTTCTTGTCAGAAAAAACACAGTTGACTGTATTTTTGGATGGAGAAATTGATGGAAATCCAAGACGTAGAATCATTTCTGAAGAATTAGAACTAGCAGAAGCTACAGAATGGTATAATAATTTTACAATAAACACAGACTATAATTCGCAACCAGTAACCATTCAGTATAAAAAGTTTATCAATGGAGCTGAGATGGGATTGGTAGAAACAGAAGAAGGGGAGCAGTATCTAAAAATTGTAGAGGCAGGAGACGGAAACCGACATGACCATTATCTTAGGGAAGGCGAAGTATCCAATATCCATAATATTTTGGTAGCATTTAATGTTCCCACCAAAGGAGCAATTAATATTACCTATGAAAATGATGAATATTATATAGAATCTCCATTCGAAGGTTCTTATATGAGAATGGCAGATCAAAAACAAGGGCTGGTTGTCAAAGACAGTGTTCAACCATTGATGTTACGATCATTATATAGAACCGCAGGAATGCAATTTGTAATACCAGACCCAGTGATTACAGGTGTCTATGATATCATTCCGATAGAGGAAAAAAAGAAGGGGCAAGAGGATGCTTTGATACTAGAGGTGACTACAGCCGGAGAAACCAAAGAAGTAAAATTATTGGGAGGAAAAGGGTATGCCAATGATATGCAGAAGATTTCTTTAGGTGGATTGGACATGTATTTCACCTATGGTTCTAAAAGGATGGAATTACCATTTGCCTTAAAATTAAATGACTTTATAGCAGAAAAACAACCGGGAACTGTCAAAGTATATAAGTCATATATGAGTAAAGTGGATATAATAGATGGAAATAGTACTCCAGAACCTTATGATATTTATATGAACCATGTGTTGGATCATAAGGGATATCGTTTCTTTCAGGCTTCTTTTGATCCAGATGAAAAGGGAACAGTTTTATCTGTGAACCATGATTTTTGGGGATCTAATATAACCTATGCAGGATATATGCTGTTATACCTTGGATTAATGCTTATCTTATTTACCAAAGGTTCGCGATTTAAAGATTTGGAACAAATGCTTAATAAAGTTAAAGTAAAGAAGAAAGCACTAACAATGGTGCTACTAGTTTTTGCTTCGAGTTTCTCTTTTGCACAAGAGCAACCAAGTCATACGAATCATCTACAGGCATTACCGGATAAAGCTAAATTAGACTCTATTATTCTGGCAAATGCAGTGCCAAAAGAACATGCAGCAAAATTTGGTAGTATTGTGATTCAGGATGAACGAGGAAGAATGAAGCCTGTGAATACTTTCTCTTCAGAATTATTACGAAAGCTTAGTAAAAAGGATACTTATAAAGGACTGACTGCCGATCAAGTATTTGTTTCGATGTTAGAAAACCCATTTTTATGGTACAGTATTCCGCTCATTGAAATTCAAAGAGAAAATGATAGCATCCGTAGAATATTAGGAGTATCTAAATCAGAAAGAAGGGTATCCTTAGTGGATTTAGTAGAAGCAGATGGGAGTTATAAGCTAACTCCTTATTTAGAAAAAGCCAGTAGTACCAATACACCTAGTAGTTTTGAGAAAGATTATCTAAAAACTCATGAGAAGTTTTACCTACTGAACCAAGCCTTAGGTGGAGGAATACTTAGGGTTTTTCCAGTTCCGGAAGATGAAAATAATACGTGGGTTTCCGTTCCGCAATTAAACGAATATAAGTTTACAGGTATGGATTCTGTCTATACCAGACAAATTATCCCTATTTATAGGCAATCATTACAAGAAGCAAGAGGCACTGGGGATTATTCTAAACCGGATCAATATATAGAAAGTATCAAAAGCTTTCAGAAAAAATTTGGTAGCGAAGTATTGCCCACAGACAAAAAGATTAAAGCGGAGATAGCATTGAATAAGTATGATATATTTAAGACACTGTACCGATATTATTTGCTTGTAGGACTGTTACTGATTGTTTTTGTAGTTATGAGAATCTTCTGGGACACTAAATTGATCAGAGTATTGATCAATACATTTATAGGCTTGGTGATCCTTATATTTATCACACATACCGCAGGTTTGATTATTCGCTGGTATGTATCAGGACATGCACCCTGGAGTGATGCTTATGAATCTATGATTTATGTGGCTTGGGCTACGATGGCTCTGGGACTAGCGTTTGGAAAAAAGAGTAACCTTACTATTGCCGCCACTGCTTTTGTAGCATTCCTGATATTATTTTTTGCACACCAAAGTTGGACTGATCCTGCTATTGCCAATTTGCAACCAGTTTTAGATTCTTATTGGGTATTGATACACGTATCCGTTATCGTAGGGAGTTACGGGCCTTTCTTTGTTGGAGCAATTTTAGGTGTTCTCTCTTTACTATTGATGATTTTGACCACAAAATCTAATAAAAAGAAAATGGATCTGAATATAAAAGAGATTACTATCATTAACGAAATGGCATTGACTATTGGATTGGTGATGTTAACCATTGGTAACTTTTTAGGAGGCATGTGGGCTAATGAAAGTTGGGGACGTTATTGGGGTTGGGATCCTAAAGAAACCTGGGCATTGGTGAGTATTATGGTATATGCCTTTGTAATTCATATGAGGTTAGTTCCTGGGTTACGTAGTAGATGGTTTTTTAATCTAATGTCTGTATTAGCTGTAGGTTCTATATTGATGACGTATTTTGGAGTGAATTTCTATCTAAAAGGATTACATTCTTATGCGAGTGGAGATCAGGTGGTGACACCAACGGCAGTGTATTATAGTGTTTTAGTTTGGGCTATATTAGGAGCATTTTCGTATTGGAGATATTCCGTACATTATAAAAAATAAGAAGGAACTTAGTGTTTTTTAAGCTTATGAGCTAGTACAAGAAAGATGCCTATATAACTGATGCTAACTTCAAAGGACTATTAGAAAAACTTTAAACCACACTATGGAGCTTAATTCTCCGAGGCTTGTCTCGAAATTCTAAAGTTTTGTACCTGCTGGATGTCTCGGCTTTCTCCAAGGTAACTGACTACTAAAAAATTATCCAGACTTCTGATTTTTAGCGGTTAGCTATTAACAAAAAACAAATTATTAAAAGCTGGGATTTATTTCATTTTTACTAAAACATATTAACTTATAGGGAATAGTCACATTTTTAAGATAAAACCTGCGAGGATTAAATAATATCTGATATTTTTATGTCTTTTATAACACATAAAAATCATTCAATGGGCATTATTTCTTTTCTGGGGTTTACTCTTTTAGTGGCAATCATAGCATATTTGGCAACTCGCAAGACAGATGAAACTTCTTCTGATGGCTATTTTTTAGGGGGACGTAGTTTAGGGGCTTGGGTTATAGCTGGTTCTCTCTTACTTACCAATTTGTCTACAGAGCAGATTATTGGACTCAATGGTCAATCCTATACCGAAGGAATCTTGGTCATGGCTTGGGAGACATTGGCAGCGATTGCGATGGTTATTACTGCTGTTTTTTTACTACCTCGGTATCTAAAAGGAGGATTAACAACAGTTCCACAATTTCTGGAACGTAGATATGATACTACTACAAAAGCAATTACTTCCGGACTGTTTTTATCGGGTTATGTGGTAGTATTATTACCGGTAGTTTTATATACTGGATCTTTAGCGATAACTACTATGTTTGATATTCCGGAATTATTAGGAGTGTCTAAAAATACGGCTATATGGATTTGTGTATTCGGAATAGGTATAACAGGATCTATTTATGCCATTTTTGGAGGGTTAAAAGCAGTGGCGGTTTCTGATACAATTAATGCAGTGGGACTATTGATAGGAGGAATTATGATTCCTATATTTGGTTTGCTTGAGATAGGAGGGGGCAGTATTTCTGAAGGGATTGATGTTTTAATGACAACAAATCCAGAAAAATTTAATGTAATCGGAGATTCAGAATCCTCTATTCCTTTTGCTACAATTTTTACCGGGATGATGTTGGTACAGTTGTTTTATTGGGGAACGAATCAGGCTATTATCCAAAGAGCGCTTGGCGCGAGAAATCTTAAAGAAGGTCAGAAAGGATTATTAATAGGATCATTTATCAAGATATTAGGTCCTATTATCGTGGTTTTACCTGGAATTATTGCTTTCCATCTTTTTGAAGGAAAATTAGGGGCTGCGGATGAAGCATACCCAGAATTAGTGAGCAGAGTATTGCCAGCTTCATTGGTGGGTTTCTTTGCTGCTGTTCTTTTTGGCGCTATACTAAGTTCATTTAATAGTGCACTGAATAGTTCAGTAACACTTTTTGGAGTTGATATTTATAAAGAATATTTTAATAGAGAAGCAGATGAGAAGCAAGTAGTAAAAGCCGGAAAAGCTTTTGGAGTATTATTAGCTGTTCTTGCAATGTTAGTTGCTCCATTTTTAGCACAGGCAGAGAGTATATTTGCATATTTACAAAAAATCAATGGTTGTTATAGTATACCTATCTTAACGATAATTGTAGTAGGGTATTTGACAAAACGTGTTCCGGCTATCGCTGCCAAAATTGGAATGTTATCAGGAGTATTACTATATGTATTGTACATTATCTTAGGAGAAATCTACGAATCGGTAAATGAGTTTCATTTTCTACATGTGATGGCTATTCTTTTTCTATTAAATGTTAGTATCATGTTGATCATAGGAAAGTTATATCCTAGAGAAGAGGCTTATGTGCAAGAATATACTAAAGAAGTAGATATTACTCCGTGGAAATATACAAAGGTAGTGGGTGCTATTATATGCGCTATTGTGATATTTACGTATATATATTTTAACTAACAAAACAAGTTTCCTATTCGGAATTAGTGGTTTCCTATTCGGAGTGAATGGTTTCCTGTTCGGAGTGAATGGTTTCCTGTTCGGAGTGAATGATTTTCTGTTCGGAGTGAATGGTTTCCTATTTGGAGTGAATAGTTTTCTGTTCGGAGTGAATGATTTCTTGTTCGGAGTGAATGGTTTCCTGTTCGGAGTGAATGATTTTCTGTTCGGAGTGAATGGTTTTCTGTTCGGAGTGAATGGTTTTCTGTTCGGAGTGAATGGTTTCCTGTTCGGAGTGAATGGTTTCCTATTCGGAGTGAATGATTTTCTATTCGGAGTGAATGGTTTTCTGTTCGGAGTGAATGGTTTAGGTAGTATTAACTAAAGCGATACCATTTTATTGATTATACGATTTATGGATAAGAAATTCGTATCAGGAGTTTGAATTATTTTGGACTAGATTAAGGCATAAAATTAAAGAATAGCCACTTGTGCTGAGCTATGCCGAAGTATAGTTATTGTTGAATTTTATAACGCAGATATAGTGCAAAAGAAACGAACTATATGCGAAAGTTTTATGCATAAATTGTATTATTATCTATATAGGTAATAATATAATAAATTAGGCGTGCAGCAAGTCTTGCTGTAGCACTATCAATATCATATATAGGATTTAATTCTGCAACGTCTACACTAATTAGTTTATCCGAATTGCATATGTGTCTGATTACTTCTAAAACAATATCAGGAGAAAACCCAAAAGGGGAGGGAGCACTCACTCCTGGAGCATAAGGAGAAGAAAAACCATCCATATCAATGGTTAGATATATGGTGTCGACACTTGCGATAAACGCATTCAGTATCGAAGTGATATATTTAGTATTTTGTAGATTGAAATCCGTGTTCAGGATATACTGTACGCCAAGTTCGTGAGCTGTTGTAAATAATTCTTTATTATTCGATTCTTTTTGTATACCTAGGCAGAGATATGAAAAGTGTCTGTTTTCTTTTGCTATTTGATAAAAAGGAGTTCCTGAGTTAGGTTTATCAATCATTTTTCTTAAGTCGAAATGAGCATCTAGGTTGATGATTCCAATAGTATTATTTGGAATAGCTTTTTTGAGCCCATTATAGTGTGCATAAGCAATATCATGTCCTCCTCCTAATAAGAGTGTAAAATATTGATGTTTTTGCAATTGTAGAACTTTTTCAGCACAGACTTCTTGTGTTTTTTCTAAATCATTGTTTTCGCATATAATATTTCCTGTATCAATAATGGTAACACCTTCGCTAAAATGATTTGATAGTGAAGCCATCATCTTTCTTATGGCATTTGGTCCATTGATTGCTCCAATTCTTCCTTTATTTCTATCAACACCTTCGTCACATTGATATCCCAAGATTGCAAAGGATTTTTGAATTGCTTTAGGGATGTTTTGTTTTTCCAGATCAATACATTGTATTTTTTCATGTACATACAATTGGTTATCGGAGGTTCTTCCTGTCCATAGGGTAGTATCTGGTTTTTTATAGAAGCTCATGTATATGTTTTATTATGACAACTTAAGATTTTGATATTTCACTAACGAGCTATTTTTTAAATAAAGTATTCAGGATATTATCTTCTACTAATTTAGGTATAGTAACATTAAGCTCTGGAGTTCGTTTCATCTCTCTTTTAATAGCAAACAAGGCTTCTTTATTTCTAGCCCAACTTCTACGTGATATACCATTGTTTACATCATAAAAAAGCATGTTTTTTAACTTTCTAGAAGCTTCATTAGTTCCATCAAGTACCAATCCAAAGCCTCCATTAATTACTTCGCCCCAACCTACACCACCACCATTGTGTATGGATACCCAGGTAGCACCTCTAAAGCTATCACCTATAACATTATGGATTGCCATATCTGCTGTAAACTTACTTCCGTCATTAATATTACTGGTTTCTCGATATGGAGAATCCGTACCACTTACATCGTGATGATCTCTTCCCAATACTACTGGAGCGGATATGATACCTGATTTTACTGCAGTGTTAAAAGCCTCTGCGATTGCTGCTCTACCTTCTGCATCAGCATAGAGTATACGAGCTTGTGAACCAACGACTAGTTTATTTTGTTTAGCTTCTTTGATCCAGGTAATATTATCCAGTATTTGTTGCTGAATTTCTTGGGGAGCCGTTTTTTTTATTAATAGCATTATTTCCAGAGCGATCTGATCTGTACGGTCTAAATCTTCTGGTTTACCGGATGTGCATACCCATCTAAAAGGCCCAAAGCCATAATCAAAACACATAGGGCCTAAAATATCCTGTACATAGGAGGGATATCTGAATTCTTTTCCATTTTTAGCCATTATATCTGCTCCTGAACGTGAGGCTTCTAATAAAAAAGCATTGCCATAATCAAAAAAATAAGTACCTTTTTCTGTATGTTTATTTATTGCAGCAGCATGCCTTCTAAGCGATTCTTGCACTTTTGTTTTAAAGGTCTCAGGCTCATGTGTGATCATCTTTTTAGATTCTTCGTAAGATATCCCAGCAGGATAATATCCGCCAGACAATGGATTGTGCAAAGAAGTTTGGTCGGATCCTATATGAACGTATATATTTTCATCATAAAAACGTTCCCATACATCTACTACGTTTCCTATATATGCGATGGAAATAATTTCATCTTCAAGGATCGCTTTATTTGTTCTATAAACCAAATCATTCATGGTATCAATAATCTCATCTACCCATCCTTGTTGGTGTCTTTTTATAGCTGCTTCTGGATTAACTTCTGCACAAATAGTAATACACCCTGCAATATTTCCCGCTTTGGGTTGTGCGCCACTCATTCCACCTAAACCAGAGGTAAGAAAAACTTTTCCGGCAGATGTTTCTGTAGGGCTTAGTATTTTCCGAAACGCATTCATTACCGTGATGGTTGTTCCATGTACTATTCCTTGTGGTCCAATATACATATAACTTCCGGCGGTCATCTGCCCGTATTGGGTAACTCCTAATGCATTATATTTTTCCCAATCGTCAGGTTTGGAGTAATTAGGAATCATCATACCATTGGTGACGACTACTCTTGGAGCTTCCTTGGAAGAAGGAAATAAACCCATTGGATGACCAGAATATATATGTAGTGTTTGTTCATCGGTCATTTCTGCCAGATATAGCATTGTCAATAGATATTGCGCCCAGTTTTGGAATACAGCACCATTACCACCATAGGTAATAAGTTCATAAGGGTGCTGTGCTACAGCAGGATCAAGGTTATTTTGTATCATTAACATAATTGCTGCTGCTTGTTTACTTACAGCAGGATAATCGTCTATAGGACGAGCATGCATGGAATATTCCGGAATGAACCGATACATATATATTCTACCATATTCTGTAAGCTCTTCTAGAAATTCGCTAGCTAATTCTTGATGCCATTTTTCAGGAAAATATCGCAATGCATTTCTGATCGCTAATTTTTTTTCGTCAATAGATAATACTTGTTTTCGTTTTGGCGCTCTACTGATTGTAGGATCCAATTTCTTTTTACTTGGTAAGGTTTTAGGGATTCCTATTAAGATTTGTCTTTTGAAATTCATGTTTACCATTATTGTGTCTTAAAAAATAAAATAGAGAGGATATGTTTTTATATTATTTACGATATACAAGTTCACCACGTTTCCAAACAATAGATGGAGTCATTTTGCCTTGATGGTACAGTATTTCATTATAATGATCTGTTGCAAAAAAACTGAAATCAGCGAGTGTTTCGGGTGTTGTTGTACCACAATTAGAAAGTCGTAATGCCGCAGCGGCTCTATACGTAATAGCAGCTAATATTTCGGCATTACTTAATTTCTGGAAAGTTCCAAGGATACAGGCTTGTAATAATAGATCTCCCATAGGAGCAGATCCAGGATTCCAGTCACTGGCAATAGCTAATGCTCCGCCGGCATCCAGAATTTTTCTTGCTGGTGTAAAATTACATCCTAAGCCCAAAGATGCTCCGGGTAATGCTACAGCAATTACATCACTAGCGGCTAACATTTTAATTTCTGCATCGGTACTTGCCTCTAAGTGATCGGCACTTACAGCATTCATCTTAACTGCTATTTCACTACCTCCCGTGGTAAACTGATCTGCGTGAATTGTAATATCAAAACCCATATCTACCGCTTTTTGTATGTAGGGATATATGTTTTTAGTAGAAAAAGCACTTTGTTCTACAAAAGCGTCAACCCTATTCGTTAAGTTTTCAATTTTTAGGATAGGGAGTAAGGTGGTCATCAATTCTTCTAAATAATCTGTATGATCTCCATCAAAATCTTTTGGTAACATATGAGCAGCAAGACAGGTAGGTATCAAATCTGATTCTACATTGTGATTTGCCTCGCGTATAGCGTGTAGCATTTTAAGCTCTTCTTTGATAGATAAACCATATCCACTTTTTACTTCTACCGTAGTAATACCATTTTTAAGAAGATGGTTTGCTCTTTTGGCAATGCATAAGGAAAGCTCCAGTTGATCCGCTTTTCTGGTCTGCGTAACAGTATCCCATATTCCGCCACCAGATTTGGCAATTTCCAGATACGATTTTCCAGCATTGCGCATAGCATAATCATTTGCTCTGGATCCAGAAAAGCATATATGCGTATGTGCATCTATAAACCCAGGAAGACATACAAAGGAAGACTGTAATTCCACAACTTCTGCATTCAATTCTTTTGCTGTTTTTATAAGATCAGAAAATGTGCTAATGGCATGAATATTTTCTCCTTTGATTAGAATACCTGCATTTTTTATAACAGTTAACTGATCGTCTCTGATTGCTCCTTTTAATGGAAGGTTAGTCATAGGAAGCAATTGAGTTATAGGGCCTATAAGTTTATATCTTGCCATATTAATATGTTTCAAATTCAGAAGAGAAAGCTGTCGTTAAGGACATGTCTTCTCTGTTTACTATTTTATTAGCCATTTTAATTATTGTATTGTTTTTAATAATAGCAATCCCTTTTTCTATATCTTCTGCAAAAACCCGATCTTTTTCAGCAAACGAAACTTCTTTACGAAGTGTTTTATGAATTTCATCGAGTATGATTCCCGATTTTAATGGTTTTCTAAATTCAAAGGCCTGTGCGGCAGTTAATAATTCAATTGCTAATATTTTTTCTATATTTCCTATAACTCTTAATGCTTTTCTACCACTTATAGATCCCATACTCACATGATCTTCTTGTCCTAATGATGTTGGTATACTATCTGCACTGGATGGAAAGCATAATCCTTTATTTTCACTTGCCAGTGCTGCGGTGGTATATTGTAGAATCATATACCCGGAATTAATTCCAGTATTGTTCATTAATAATTTAGGAACTCCCGGAGAATTACCTTCTAATGCTAAATATATTCTGCGATCTGAGATGTTACCGATTTCTGATGCCGCCAGACATGCGTAATCAATAGCCATCGCAAGGGGTTGCCCATGAAAACTACCTCCACTAATGGTTAGTTCTTCATTAATAATTATTGGATTATCAGTAACGGAGTTCAATTCTACTTCTACCAGTTCCTTAAGATGTAACCAAGCATTTCTGGATGCACCATGTACCTGCGGAATACATCTTAGAGAATAGGGATCCTGAACACGTTCACAATCAATATGGTCTTCCATAATTTCAGAACCTTTGAGTAAAGATTTCACTCTGGATGCCACGTGTATAGTTCCCTTATAGGGACGCAATTGGTGTAATTCCCTGAAAAATGGTTTTACGGAACCTTGTAATCCCTCTATCATCATTGCTCCGATAATGTCGGCTTGAGAAAGACAACTATGCAATTTTTCTACAACTAGTACCGCATGTGCTGCAATGAACTGAGTTCCATTAATTAGGGCAAGACCTTCTTTAGGTCCCAATTGTATGCTATCTAATCCAGTATTTTTAAAAAGTTCTATAGTATTTATTGTTTCATTTTGATATGTTACTTTTCCTAAGCCAATTAATGGTAAAAAGAGGTGGGAGAGTGGTGCAAGATCCCCTGATGCTCCTACAGAGCCCTGACAAGGAACGATAGGGATCACATCATTATCGACATGCCATATAATACGATCTAATGTTTTTTCTGCAATACCAGAATATCCTTTGGATAAGGATTGTAGCTTAAGAATCAGCATTAGTTTGGCAATTTCCGTATCAATGGGTTCACCCACACCTACACTATGACTTTGTAGAATATTTGACTGAAGAATTTTAGTTTCTTCTTTGGATATTTTGGTAGTACATAAAGGACCAAATCCAGTGTTAATACCATATACAGGGTGACCTTTATCTACTATGTTTTCTACAACCTGATGGCTTTTTCTTATTTTCTTTCTGGCTTCTTCAGAAAGTACCCCCTTAAGCTCTCCACGGGCTATTTTTAGGGCTATTCCAGAAGTTAAATGATCTTCTCCATAGAAGAATTGATGTGATGTTTTGGGCATTATAAAGTGTTCTAATTTGTATAAACTAAGATAATACGTATTTTTAATAATTATAAATACCAATAAAGTCAATGATTAATAACTATGAGTTATCAGATAGAATTACGACATTTTACTTATTTTTTAGCCGTTGCAGAAGAATTACATTTTAGAAAGGCTGCAGAACGACTTTTTATTTCACAACCGGGTTTAAGCAGACAGATTAAACAAATGGAAGATATAATTGGAGCTAGATTATTTATTAGAAACAAGAGAAATGTTGAACTTACTGCTGCTGGAGTATATTTAAAAAAAGAAATTGATTATATTTTTAATCATATTGATTTTACCATTAAGCAAACAGGTTTGATCGATAAAGGTATTGAAGGCGAGATTAGAATTGGGTTTTTAGGGTCAGCAATACAATCAGTCATACCTAAACTTCTGGTACAGGTAGATAAAGAATTTCCTAAAATACAATTTAGTTTAGAGGAAATGTCTAATTATGATCAGGTAGCAGCACTGCTAAAGGATCAGTTAGATATTGGATTTGTTCGCTTAGCCAGAGTACCAGAAGGATTTCGAATGAAAACGGTAGAAACTGATACATTTTCATTGGTTGTACCAAATGATCATGTACTCAATAAAGACAATTTTAGAAGTGTAGCGCAAGTTTCTTCAGCACATTTTATACTATTTTCTTCTGATTATAGCTCCTTGTATTATAATACGATTATGAGTATATGCGAAGATAAAGGGTTTACCCCCATAGTTTCACATAAGTCGGTACATGCACAAACTATTTTTAAACTAGTAGAAAATGGATTGGGTGTTGCTATCATTCCTACATCATTACAACATGGTTTTGATCTAAATGTAAAGTTTTTAGAAATCCCAAACATACCTCAGAAAGCAGTGTTATCCGTCATCTGGAAAGAGGATAATCGCAATCCCGCATTAGAAAAACTTAAGAAATTTTTGTGAGATAAGATCAAACTCATAATTACGAGTTTGATCTTATTATATGTTTTATTGGGCAGGCATATCATAAAAGAACTGTTCTCCAGTAATTTTACCATCATTTACCTGATATACACAGACTTCTTCTATTTCCATACGACCTTGTTCTTTAAATGTGCAATCCATCTTCATAGAGCAGGTAAAATGATTTCCGGCAATTACAGGATCTGATATTTCTCCTCCGTGAAACTCTTCTACAGAGGCATACCAATCCTGACTTTTTTTCAGCACAGCATCTTTACCAGATACAATTTCACCGGGATAGCCAGGCATTTCTTTACTGACAACATTTTGATCGTATAATTCGTTAATAGCTTGCATATTTTCTCCCATACGGCACAACTCTACTAGGCGATTGGCTACTTCTTGTGTGTTCATTGTCTTAAAAGTGTATTTAGTTTATAAAATATGTGTAACTGTAAATTACAAAAAAGTTTTATATACAATTTTAAAGAAATGTTATATTTAGGAAGACAATACTTCTTTATAAGTTTTTAAGCAACGCTCTCTTGCCATAGAATGATCTACCATAGGTTTTGGATAAGTGAGTTCATTTATTTCTGGTACCCATTGGGTAATATATTCCAAATTTTTATCAAATTTAATGGTTTGTGTGGTGGGATTAAAAATCCTAAAATATGGAGCAGCATCGACCCCTGACCCTGCTGCCCATTGCCAATTCCCAATATTAGCAGCCAGCTCATAATCTAATAATTTTTCTGCAAAATAAGTTTCTCCCCAACGCCAGTCTATAAGAAGGTGTTTACATAAAAAACTAGCTACAAGCATTCGTACTCGGTTATGCATATAGCCTGTGGCATTTAGTTCACGCATTCCTGCATCTACTATAGGATATCCAGTTAGTCCATTTTTCCATCGTTCGAATTCTTCCTCATTGTTGCGCCATTGGATACGATCGTATTTAGGTTTAAAAGATGAATCTTTAGTATATGGATAATGCCAGAGGATCTGCATAAAGAATTCACGCCAAATCAATTCTGACCAGAATACTTCATTTTCTTCCGTTATTGCTTTTTTTAAAATAGCTCTGATACTAATGGTGCCAAAACGTAGGTGAGGCCCTAATCTGGATGTTCCATTCACCTTAGCTGGATAGTTACGCGTACCTTCGTAATTTTGGATGAGTATAGAAGTAAGCGTATATTCTGGGACATCTATCGATGATTTTGTAAATCCTATACCATCTAATGAAACTTTAGGGAGTTCCGTATTTTTGATGAAATTATGGGATAAGGCTTTGGAATCATAATTTTTTAAATCTATAGATTTAAAACGTTCTTTCCATTGGTTTTTATAGGGAGTATATACAACATATGGATTTCCATCCTTTTTAACAATTTCATCTCGTTCAAAAATTACTTGATCTTTGTAAGTATTAAATGGGATATGATTTTTTTGTAATACTTCTTTTATAGTAGCATCTCTATGCAATGCATAAGGTTCATAGTCATGATTGGTATAAATAGCCTTAACATCATAAGTTTTATCATTTAATATTTTCTGAAAAACCTCAATGGGTGTTCCATAAAATAAGGCCAACGAGCTGTTATAATTCTCTTCAAGCTCTTTTCTTAGTGCTAGTATTGTTTTGAAAATAAATGATACTCTTGCATCATCTTTAGGAAGTTTATCAAGGATGTTCTTGTCAAAGATAAAAATTGGTAAAACAGGAATATTGTTTTGTAACGCCTTAAACAAACCAGCATTGTCATCCAATCTTAAGTCACGACGGAACCAAAATATATGTACTTTCTGTGACATAGCTTAAGAAATGCTTAATGTAGAAATACCACCGTCGACACCGATAACTTGTCCGGTTATCCAACTACTATCTGTACCGATTAAGAATTTTGCAATGTTGGCAATGTCTTCGGCTTGACCAATCCGTTTAAGAGGATGGCGGGTGTTCATTCTTTCCTTCTTTTTTTCATTATTTAGTAACTTATTAGCTAGAGTAGTTTCCGTTAATGATGGTGCAATTACGTTTACTCTAAACTGTGGTGCATATTCTGCAGCTAGTGCTTTAGCAAATCCTTCTATCGCTCCTTTTGCAGCAGCGATACTGGTGTGGTAAGGCATTCCAATTTTTACAGCTACAGTACTAAAAAAAATGAGACTTGCCTGTTGAGATTTCTGTAGTTTTGGTAATAGTGCACGAACAATACGAACTAGAAACATGAAGTTTATTTGCATATCACTTTCAAAATCTGTTGGAGTAAGCCTATGAAAAGGTTGTAAATTGATACTTCCTGGGCAATACACAAATCCATCAATAACTTCGGGAAGTAGGGTAACGTCAATTTCATCTTTAGATGCATCATATGGAATATGTGTTACTTCTAGATTTCCGAGGTTTTCAGAAGTACGAGAGGCAATGTATATGTTGTGATCATTATATAGTTTAAGTGCTATTTCGAAACCAATTCCGTAGCTACCACCTATTAATAATATGTTTTTTCTCATTTTATTAATTAAATATAATTTGACTTTGTGTTGAATCTTTATAAACACCAAATAGTGATGTTAATATCTCTCTGCGATATTCAAATATATCTTTAAGTTTTGGTTTTACGAGTATAGGGTGTGCCAATTGACCTAAAATCCCGAAAGGAAGTTTATAATCTATAATATCTTCCATTTCAACACCTCCTGAAACCTCTTTGATAAAATGTTTATGATGCCATAAGGCATAAGGCCCAAACCGCTGCTCATCTACAAAGTAGTTTTGATTATCCATATGTGTTATTTCTGTCACCCAGGTGGTTTTTAGTCCTGCTATCGGAGTCACTGTATATTGAATAATCTGACCAGGATACATTGTTCTATCTGCACCACCAATAATCTGAAATCCCATATAATCGGGAGTGATTATTTTTAAATTCTCTGGATCTGATAAAAAGTCCCAAGCTTCCTGAACTGATATTGGTAGTTTTTGTTTGGCTTTTAAGGTGTATATTTTCATAAAAATAAAATGTTTAACAAAAATATATAAAACTTAAACAAAATAAGGGTACTTTTTAAAGAAGTTTTTTCATTATTCATTTTAAAAAGTAAAGATGTATTTTAATCTTTATGCTTTACATAGTATACCTTAAAAAATAGTATTATTCTTGCATATTATGAATATTGTACCCGAAATAAAGACGAATAGAATTGCCATAAAGCTTAGGCCTATTGCTGAGAAGATGGTTAAGAGAGGGCATCCTTGGATTTTTGAGGATAGTATTGTGAAGCAAAATATAGAAGGCAATGCAGGCGATCTGGCTATTATCTATGATCATAAAAAAAATAATATAATGGCCATCGGATTGTATGATCCGCAATCACCTATCCGGGTAAAGCTTATTCAGTTTCGAAAAGCAGTACAAATCAATGAAGATTGGTTTTTAAACAAAGTGAATGAGGCGTATATCCTAAGGAGCCCTCTCTTAGAAACTGATACAAATAGCTACAGGTTGATATTTGGTGAAAATGATCATATGCCCGGTTTTATAGCAGATGTATATGATACTGTGCTTGTGATTAAATTATATTCTCATATTTGGTTTCCATATCTTAATACTATTGTTAGGATATTACAAAAGCAAACGGCCTGTAAAACAGTTGTATTGCGATTAAGCCGCTCATTACAATCCAGTAATGACACTTATAATTTGTACGACGGTCAGGTTCTATATGGAGAATTGGAGAGCGAAGTAATCGTGTTTAGAGAACATGGAGTGCTTTTTTCTGCTAATGTAATTAAAGGGCACAAGACAGGGTATTTCTTAGATCATAGGCACAATCGAAAACAAGTGGGAATGCTCTCTAAAGAAAAGAAAGTATTGGATGTGTTCTCTTATGCAGGAGGTTTTTCTGTACATGCATTGGCAGGAGGAGCAAAGGAAGTGGTAAGTTTAGATATTAGTAAACATGCTCTAGAAATGGCAAAAGATAATGCCCGTCTAAATGTACCCAAAGGTAAGCATACTGTTTTAGTAGCCGATGCTTTTGAAGGAATGCAACAATTGATTAAAGAGAAAAAAAGATTTGATATAGTAGTAATCGACCCACCATCTTTTGCCAAAAGAGAAAGTGAGATTATAAGAGCTAAGAATAGCTATGCTAGGTTAGCAAAATTAGGAGCACAATTGGTAGCATCAAATGGAATTTTAGTTTTGGCATCTTGTTCATCTAGAGTAATAGCTGAAGATTTTTTTGAAATTTCTGAGGAGCATATTTCAATAACGGGAAGAAGCTTTGAAATTATTGAAAAGACATACCATGATATTGATCATCCCATTAATTTTCCAGAAGGAGCATATCTTAAATGTGGATATTATAGATTAAATTGATTTACTGAGATATATTAAAATAAACATAAAATTCTATACTTGAGGAAGTTGGTTTGTGTAATATTTTGTAATTGCTTATATTTAAAGGGATTACTCATAAAACCTAAACTGTTATGTTATCTAATATTACTTCTAAAAAGGTACAAACCTATCACTCTCATTCTCTAAGGCTAAGTCGTATAAATACTGAGCTTTCTACATTACTTTCTGAATTACATTCTTATCGCTGTGAACCATGTACACCAGATATGCATGAGCAATATTTAAAACTTAATGCAGATGGGCAACAACTGATATATGCATTAGAAAGAATTATGAGCTATATTAATGAATCTATACGATTTTCTGAAGAAATAGAAGATGAGGTGCATAAGTTGATAAAACAATACCATTTATTTCAAAAAGACCTTTCTTCTTATTTAAAAGAAGCAGTAGTACATCATTAATATCTGCTGATTGTTTTTTACTAATCATACTATTTAATCTCCTATTGAGGGGTTAATTCTTTGTGCAAGTTTTTGTATGAAATTACCAGAACCGGAATTGATACGATTTACGCATAAAACTTTCGCATATAGTTCGTTTCTTTTACACTATATCTGCGTTATAAAATTCAACAATAGCTATGCTTCGACTCCGCTCAGCACAAGTGGCTATTCTTTAATTTTATGCCTTAATCTAGTACAAAATAATTCAAGGATAATGTGTGTGCTAAGCTAATTCGAAATTAGAATTAGCGCTATCAAAGCATTTTATTGGCACCATCAAAGGGTTTAATATCCCCAAGGCTTATCTCGGTATTGAAAATATGTTTCCAACGTATGCCTCGTGGGCTTTTCCTGAGGTAGTTTACTTGAGAAATGGTATGAAATTTTGCCTCGAAAACAAAATGAGGGTTTCGGAAGCATTTCTCGTGAGTCTGCTCCAAGGTTGTTATTGTATAGAAAATCCCTAGTATCCTAAATTATTGAATCAAGATAGGGCTTAGTAATCCCGTTGCTAGAATCAAAAACCAAGATTAATTAAGTGTTAGCTTGTTATAATTCAATTCTTTTAGTTGGGATAATAAGTTGTAGTATAATTGCTAAGAACATTACAATAGTACAACCTATTAGGTTAAGCCATAAATAGCCTAGCATAGGTTTTAATCCCATTTGTTCCGGACGATATATGGCAAAATAAAATATAAGTAGAATAACTACTTGTGTTATAATCGCTGCAATAAAAGTAGCATTACTTTTTACAAATTTAACAAAGAAAGCTAACATAAATATACCTAAAACATTCCCATAGAATATAGATCCGATAATATTAACTAGTTGGATAAGATTATCAAATAAATTCGCGAAACAGGCAACGAATATAGCCAATAACCCCCATAACAATGTAAAAAGCATAGTCATAAGTACAAAATGCTTTTCACTTTTTTCTCCCTTTACATTAGGTTTGTAAAGGTCAATAACGGTGGTAGAAGCCAAGGCATTTAATTCTGATGCTGTAGATGACATAGCGGCTGATAAAATGACAGCGAGTAATAAACCTATTAAACCTTTGGGAAGGTTATTTAATATAAAATGAATAAAAACATAATCCTTGTCATTTGTTTCTATATCTGGATTAGCCTTTTTTATCAATTTTTTTGCAGCCTCACGAGTTTCAGTTTCTGATTTGTTAAGGTTTTCTAGAAAATCTTTGGCTTCAGATTTCCTGATACTTTCTTTACCATAAGTCGCAATATGCTTATTTATAAACTCTTCCTTTTGTTGCTGAATTTTAGAAAGGTCATTTTCTAAGAAGGTATATTCATCTTTATATTGAGAATCTACGATTGCTTCTTTAGCAGCGGGATTAAAGTTTAATGGAGCTTGATTAAATTGATAAAATACAAATACCATAATTCCTACTAACAGTATAAAAAACTGCATGGGTACTTTAAGCAATCCATTGAACAGGAGTCCAAGTTGACTTTCTTTTATTGATTTACCAGATAAGTAGCGTTGCACTTGGCTCTGATCTGTTCCAAAATAGGAGAGTGCTAAAAAAGTTCCTCCTATAATACCGGTCCAAAAAGTATATCTATTATCTAAATCAAAAGAGAAATTAAGTACTTCCATTTTACCACTGGCACCGGCTATATCTAATGCTTTAGAAAAAGTGATTCCATCTGGTAAGTAGTCTATAACTAAGAAAAAGGCAATGAACATTCCAGAAAAAATGATGGCCATCTGATATTTTTGAGTAACGCTAACTGCTTTAGTACCACCAGAAACGGTATAAATAATTACTAGTAGTCCAATGATGATGTTAAGAATAGTCAAATTCCATCCTAATACTGCAGAAAGAATAATGGATGGAGCAAAGATAGTTATCCCAGCTGCGAGACTTCTTTGTATTAAAAAGAAAACCGCCGTAAGTGTTCTTGTTTTAAGATCAAATCTGCTTTCGAGATATTCATAGGCAGTATACACATTTAACCTATGGTATAGTGGAATAAATATCATGCATATAATAATCATAGCAATAGGAACACCAATATAGAATTGCACAAACCCCATTCCACTATGGAAGGCTTGTCCCGGAGTAGATAGAAAAGTTATCGCACTGGCCTGTGTTGCCATAACCGATAGTCCTATTGTCCACCATTTAGCATCGTTACCACCACGGATATAATCTTTTACTGTAGAGCTGCCTCTGGTTTTCCAGGCTCCATATAAAACAATGAATAATAAAGTTCCGCCTAGTACGATCCAATCTATAAGTTGCATATGATATTGATAAAGTGTTGATTAATAAGTGGGATTAAGAGAAACTAGTGGTGATTATATAAAATATGAGAATATAAATTGCATTAGCAATTAATAAAGCAGTATAAATACCTTTCCACTCAAACTTTGTATGCTGTTTTGTCATAATGCTATGATTTATGAAATATTGAATTATTTACCTAAAGATAGCATATTTGCAAATAGGCGATATGCTCCTGATACACCAGCAGGAAACTCTCTAAAGAAACTTAGTCCGGTATATACATAATATCCTTTACCGTATTTAGAAACTAATAAAGCTCCTTTCTTTTCTGATTCTCCCTTATCTTTTGTTTCTATAATTGCAGTATATTTATCCGACCATTCATTAGGGAAATATAATCCTCTCTCTTGTACCCAACCCTTAAAATCACGGGATGTGATTTTATTTGGAGTATTTAATACAGGGTGCTCTTTGGCTAGGAATTTGATTTCTGCATTTTCATCAGTAACACGATCTCTGGATAATTTTAAAGGATAAGGTCCTAAATTTTCTGTAACTTTTAAGCGATGATTGGTATTATATTGTATGATAAGATTTCCTCCATTTTCTACATATTTTAATAAATATTGCTGCTTATATTTTAATTCTTCTACTGTGTTATAGGCTCTAATTCCAACTACTATTGCATCAAACGGTTTTAGACTTGCTTCAGAAATGGATTCTGGTGATATATTGGTTACCCGATATCCGATTTGTTGTAAACTCTCTGGAACGATGTCTCCAGCTCCTTCGATATATCCAATGTGTTGCCCTTTTTTCTGAATATCTAATCGAACTACTTTAGTTTCTGAAGGAAGAATTACGGTTTGGAATGGGATATGATCATAATCAATAGGGATAATTTCGTTATCATATGTTTTTCCATTGACGGTAGCTTTGGGGTATATATACCCTTCACTTTGATTTTCTGGAGGAGTTACAGTGAATACGGCAATTTTTTCTTCCTTTTTTTGATCTAAACTAAAATTGATACTTTCCGGAGAACTTTTCCAACTTTCAGGAATATCCAATTTTAGCGTACCTGATATTTTAGATCCAAGTGCTGTTACTGTAACCGGAATCTTTTTAGATTTTTCATCAGCAAAAATGATAACTTTATCAGACAAGCTTACAGAAACCTCAGGTGTGATTTCAAAAGGTTTATATACTTCACCTTTTACAGGGTCATTAGTTTTATAGACAATCTCTTTCTCATAAGGTATTGAAATACCATCTATTTCTATTGTAAAAACAGCTTTTACTTGATGTTCTGTCTCAGGAGTTCCAATCAGTTGTCTATTAGAAACATTATACATTCCTAAGGTTCCTTTTTCCTTTAACCAATAAGGGGTTGTATACTCAATATCAGGAGAAACTTTACCTTTGAGTTCATAGCTTTTACTAAGGTTATTAGGTAATATAGTTTCGGTATTCTCTTTAATGTTTAAATGATTAATTTCTATAGATTTGAGCTTAATTGAAGCATTACTTCTATTGATAGCTTCTATATTGATTGTTATATCGGTACCTTGTATAGTATTTGATTCCTTAGATGTAGCTTCTAGATATAATCCAGTGGTGGCAGTGATTATATCTTTAATTTCTTTTGATTTTATATTTTTCCAATGTTTATCTTCTAATTGCTGAATCAATTGGTATGCTTTTACCAATTCTGTTATACTAAGAGCAGGGTTTAAGAAATCAAAATCTTTTTCAGCTTTATAAAGAATTTCTCCAATAGCCTTTCCTCCTTTTATACGATTCCAGGAAGTATCAATACCATCAAAAATATTTGTTTTGTCTTTGGGTAAATTTCCTTTTATAAGTTCTACATATTCTTTTTGTGTCCCTCTAGTTCCTGTACTTCCGAATCCTTGAGATTTGTGTTGACTACGACTAAGAGAAGCAATTTCATTATTAGATAAACCAAGAGTAGGGTAGTATACGCCTGTATCGAATTCTAAGAATTTAGATTTATCAGCTTTTTTAAACTTTTCTCTGCTTCCATAAAACCACCAAGAAGTATTAAAAAATAATCTTTTCGGTTGCCATGCATCTACATATTGCAATTGATTCGGGTATACTTTAGTGTTTGCGACCATATCGAAGGCTTCAACACTTAGCATTGCTGAAGAAGTATGGTGACCATGTGTTGATCCTGGAGTTCTATGATTAAACCTGTTGATGATAACATCGGGTCTAAATTTTCTAATAGCCCAAATAACATCTCCCAGAACTTCTTTTTTATCCCAAATACTAAGTGTTTCATCAGGATGTTTAGAATATCCAAAATCATTTGCTCTTGTAAATAGTTGTTCTCCACCATCTAAACGACGAGCAGCCAATAGCTCCTGAGTCCTGATAACCCCCAGTAATTCTCTAATTTCTGATCCAATTAAATTTTGACCACCATCTCCTCTGGTAAGTGATAAATAGGCTGTCCGAGCTTTTACCTCATTGGACATATAAGAAATTAACCTAGTATTTTCATCATCAGGATGTGCTGCTACGTATAATACCGAACCAAGAAAATTAAGCTTTTTAATGGCTTGATGTATTTCTACCGCATTAGGTTTTTTTGGCTGTTGGGCTAAAACAATACCGATAGATAAAAAGTAAAAACAAATCGCAGAAAGTAATTTAGGCATAGGGCTATAATTGATACTAGTTTTCAGTAATTGCATCAAATATATAAAGATAAAATTCTCAGGATTTGTGTTTAAGGATACTTTAACAAGACTACTTTGATCTATAGATAAGACCTAATAGAGAACCTATAAGTACTGTAATCGCTATGGTAGGTTTTGTGCCAAAAATGAGAATACCAATTACTAACCCCACGATCCCACCTAAAGCACTGGCTATAAACCGACCACTGTTACTCTTTTTTCTTATCACATATATCATTGCTACGGAAAGAGTCATTCGCAAGGCTGCTCCAACTATAGTAATATCTACAATGTCTTTCCAGAAAAGAGCAATGCTATAGGCTAATATTACGGTTGTAATCGTAGCAAACCTTAAGGTTTTTACTTTTTTATCCTTTTTTGATGTATAAACTACATGAGAAGCAACTGCAAATATCGAAGTATCTGCTGTACTCATTAATCCTGCAAAAAAAAGTATCAATAATAATGGTACCCAAGATTGATGTACAAAATTCTGCATAGCGTATACAAATACTGTATCCGGATCTAAAGAAGGGTTTTGATTATACGCATATAATCCAATAATTAGAAGTAAGAAGGCTATTATTAAAACAGGAATTATGGCTAATGCCATTCCTTTTTTAAGAGATTTCTCATCTTTTGCAGCATAACAGAGTTGATACCGATCTGCTAAACCGAAAACGGATAAACTTCCATATAAAACTAGACCTATGATACTACCTAATTTTACATTCTCATGTGTAGAAGTGGATAATACAGAATTAAAATCTTGCAGGTCTACAATACCAAAAATTAAGATACTTATAAAACATAGTATGATTAGTGCCTGTATGATATCGGTAATCATTACTGCTTTAAACCCTGATAAAAGTACATAGATCATTACTACAGAAGTTGTTATTAGTAATGAAGTGTTGTAAGAAAACAGATCAAAAAATGCAATGATTTTTGCACCACCAACTAATGATAGTAAAACCCAAAAAAACTGAACAATTACAGTAATGCTATTGGTTACTAATGAGGTTTTTTCATTAGAAGTTACATATGCAGGTAGATCTCCTTGTGTATAGAATGTACCTTTTATAGATAGTTCTTTAATCTTTGGGGTTGCCCAAAAAGCAAATATGAGATATCCCACAACAGAACCTATGGACATAGCAAATAATCCCCATCCAAATTTATAAGCATACCCTGTATAGGTAATAAGAGTACTTACACCAATCGCTCCAGCGAATTTAGATAATAAAATTCCTAATGCATTTCTGTTTCTTCCTCCAATTAGAAAATCTTCGGTAGTGGATGATCTGGAAATATAGGCAGAAAGGCCAATTATTAAAATAATATATGTGGATAAGTAGAGGTAGATTGGCATAGCAAGTAGGTTTGTAATTACCAAAAATAATTAAAAGGTGATGATACTAGCTATTTATAATAAAGAAAAATGAACGGTGTTACTTCTTTTTGTAGTCGATAATATCTGTTATTTCTACTTCTAAATAATCAGCAATTTTGCGTAATCTTTCATAGTCTTTGACTAAGTTTTTTTTCTTCACAATATAATCTCCTGCTTGAGGGCTAATTCCTAATGCTTTAGAAATCCCATATACTGTTTTAGTGCCTTTACTTTGTTTTAGTAACCTTTTTAACTTCTTGTTTACCATAATTTATTAGGAGATGGTATTTTCAAATATACAAATAAAATTTTATTAAAAATATATTTGATTAATCATAATTTATATGTATATTCGTTTTAACACAAATAAATCATCTTATAATGAGGCTATTAATAGTATTAGTAATGCTTTTTTCAAGTCAGTTAAAAGCAAACTCAATTGGAGTGAATCCATCAAATGAGAAAAAGGAAATAAAGAAAGAAAAGGAAAAAGATCTATCCGTCAAGAATTTTCATTCGATAAAAAAATGGAAAATAACTATCGAGTATACTAATGGGGATTGTACTTCTGAAGTTATTATTATTCCTAAAAATTCTAAAAAGAGCGCAATGGAAAATGCGTTTAGCGAAGCGGAAAAGATATCTAAAGATTTAAAAAATATTAAATATTATAGTGTATCTCCTATATCAAAAAATTCTTTTGTCTTATTGGCGGAGGGTAAGTAGGTTGGTAAAGTTGTATAATTGAAAAAACTAAAAAAATAATTAAGGTGTATAATACGATTTACGAATAAAATTTTTGTATTTAATCATATGCTTTTTCTACTATATTTTATTCATCAAATTAAACAATAGCTATAACGAATTATAGCTATTAGTAAAGGTGGTTATTCTTTAATCTAGTGAAAAAGTGTTGCTATTATTTTCGCGAAATTCTCATCTGTAAATCGGATAAATTACTATCCATCTGTATTGTGTTTTGTGTGTTAAAAAAATGTGTTGTAGTCATTTTAAAAAAGAAAAGGGAGAACTTAATTTATAAGCTCCCCCTTTTTTTTATTTTTTTAAGTAAGTTTATAGATGAATAACTTCATCATAAGCATCTGCCACGGCTTCCATAACGGCTTCACTCATTGTTGGGTGTGGATGTATTGCTTTTAGTACTTCATGTCCGGTAGTTTCTAGTTTTCTACCCAAAACAGCTTCGGCAATCATATCAGTAACTCCAGCTCCAATCATATGACATCCTAACCATTCACCATATTTAGCATCAAAGATTACTTTTACAAAACCATCTTTTGTTCCAGCTGCACTAGCTTTACCTGAAGCAGAGAATGGGAATTTTCCGATTTTTATTTCATATCCAGCTTCCTTGGCCTGATTTTCTGTCATTCCTACACTGGCTATTTCTGGAGATGCGTAGGTACATCCTGGGATATTTCCATAATCTATTGCTTCTACATGTATTCCTGCAATCTTTTCTACACATGTAATACCTTCAGCCGAAGCGACATGTGCTAAAGCAGGACCTGGAACTACATCACCAATAGCATAAATACCTGGGATATTGGTTTGGTACCAATCATTAACAATAATTTTATCCCTATCTGTAGCTATGCCCAATTCTTCCAGTCCTATATTTTCGATATTTGTTTTAATACCTACGGCAGAAAGAACTATGTCGGCTTCGAGTATCTCTTCTCCTTTTTTTGTTTTTACCACTGCTTTTACACCATCACCACTAGTATCAACGCTTTCTACAGAAGCATTAGTCATCACTTTGATCCCAGCTTTTTTGAAACTACGTCCAAATTGTTTTGATACTTCTTCATCTTCCAGAGGTACTAAATTTGGTAAATATTCTACTATAGTTACCTCAGTACCCATAGCATTATAAAAGTGAGCAAATTCTACACCGATAGCTCCAGAACCCACCACAATCATCTTCTTTGGTTGAGTATCTAATGTCATAGCTTCTCTATATCCAATTACTTTTTTACCATCTTGGGGTAAACTTGGCAATTCTCTGGATCTGGCACCAGTGGCAATAATTATATGTTTAGCTTCAAAATCGGTTGCTTTACCATCTTTATCTGTTACTGTAATTTGATTGTTGGTTTTTAGTTTACCAAAACCATTTATTACATCAATTTTATTCTTCTTCATTAAAAACTGAACACCTTTGCTCATTCCATCTGCTACACCTCGGCTTCGCTTTACTACTGCATCAAAGTCTTTATCAAACTTTTCTATAGTTAATCCATAATCTGATGCATGTTTCAAGTAATCAAATACTTGAGCACTTTTAAGTAATGCTTTTGTAGGAATACATCCCCAATTTAAACAAACACCTCCAAGATTTTCTTTTTCTATAATAGCTGTTTTAAATCCTAATTGAGAAGCTCTAATAGCAGTTACATAACCACCTGGTCCGCTCCCTAATACGATAATATCATATGCGCTCATAAATGTCGATTTTTTTCAAGTCACGAATTTACGGATAATTCGGCGAATCCTAAAAGGAATTGATTGATCCCTTATAAGGATTTTAGTGAGATGATGGCATAAAAAAAACACTAACCATTGGTATAGTGTTAATTTTATTTAATATAATTCTATTTTTAACTAATTATGTTTTTATTTTTATATTAATTTAGTTGTATTCTAGAAATGTCATTTTTACCTAATTTAAGTGATGTCATTAAAGACTCAAAGTTGGAGGTGTTTAAATTGGGGTTTTCCGCAAAAGCAGCTGGGATAACAACAATTCTAAATATTTGATCTTTTGCAAAAGGATCGGTTACAAGATTGAGGTTGTTACTCTCCATAAATATATCGACATCTCCACTGGTAAAATTAAACCAATAAAAAACAAAAGTATCATTTTCATCCCCAATTGATTGAGATAAGGTAGGAAGTTGTTCCCATACGTCTAACCTATTGTCGATATGATCTAAGCGGTACATTACAATCATATCTGAATCATTAATACTTTCTGAAAAAATATATCTAATAGAATATTCAGGATCTGTAAAATCTACACTAATCTCATATACTTTTGCTAATTCACCATCTCCTTTAGGGCCTTGTTCTCCACGTTCTCCTTCACAAGAGATCAATAAAAGACTTGATACAAATAGCAACATAATTTTTTTTCTCATGATATGATTTATTTAATAAGGTATGTAATGTATATTAACGAGTATTATAAAAGAGTAGGTTAATTTACGATTTTTTAAAATCAATACTAACCGAGTTTACACAATATCGTTGTCCGGTTTTTGTAGGCCCATCATTAAAAACATGTCCCAAATGACTTCCGCAATTTGCGCATACAATTTCTGTTCTGATCATTCCATGGGTGGTATCTCTTATATATTCAATGCTACCTTCTATGGATTCATCAAAACTAGGCCATCCACATCCCGAATCAAATTTTGTGGTACTTTCAAATAATGGAACATGACATGCCATACATTTGTATGTACCGTCTTCGGCGTGGATATTGTATTCTCCTGTGAAAGGACGTTCTGTTCCTTTTTGCCTTAAAATTCGATACTGTTCTTCAGAAAGCTCTTTTTTCCAGTCTTCTTCTGTCTTATGAAAAGGATATTTGGTCATTATTTTGTGTCTTTTGGTTTAAAAATTAATGCATCACCATTAATGCAATGCCTTTTTCCTGTTGTTTCTCTTGGTCCATCATTGAAAACATGACCTAAATGACCTCCACAAGTGGCACATAATAATTCTGTTCTTGCATAGCCTAATTTATGATCTGTATCATAATTGACATTTCCTTTTACTGCTCTATCAAAACTTGGCCAACCTGTACCACTATCAAATTTATATTGACTTTTATATAGTGGTGTGTTGCAACCGGCACAGTAAAAAGTTCCAGAGGCATATAATTTATTTAATGGACTAGAAAAAGGTCTTTCAGTCCCCGCTTTCCTAAGAATATAATACTGCTCGGAGCTAAGTATCTCTTTCCATTCTTTATCAGATTTTGATACTTTATAGGTTGTTTTTTCTTTTTTTATTTCCTTTTGAGCATTACCAGTGCAGCTTATACATAAAGAAGAAATGAGAACTAAAAATAACTTGTACATGATGTTGTATTTTAAATTTTATTCAAAAGTTAGTCGTATAATCTTATTAAGAATAACAATTTTGATGTGCTTATTGTTGTATGAATGTAACAATTTTATCAATTACTTCTGTATTTCCAAGTATTTTTCTATGCCCAAGTTTTTCTGTTAATAATATGCTACCTTTTTCTAATTTTTCTAAAATTTCATATGCGGAACTGTAATGTACGTCTACATCGTTTTTATCATGTATAACTAATGTGGGTATTTTAACTCCATTAGCAGAAATACTTCCTGAGTAATTATCCAGATCTTCTCCAAATTTTTGATCAAAATAAGCTTTCATCAATATTCCCGTTTTTGAGCCTAATTGCATGTTTTTAGCAAAATCTTTAGTAATAGCTGTAATACTATTTGCAGTTCCGATGATTACCAACCTTTTTATAGATAATCCAAATTTGGTAGCTCTCAATAAAGACATACCGCCAAGCGAATGGCCTACCGCACTATCAAAAGGACCATATTCTCTATCTAATTGATGAATTGTTTCTATAAAATGAGGCATTATACTTCTTTTTCCAGGAGCTTTTCCATGAGCCGGAGCGTCAAAACTAATAGTACTATACCCTTTTTGTAATAGTTGATCAGCAATTTTAGAAAGTTGTGTACCACTTCCAGACCACCCGTGTACTAAAAGCACCATTTTACTGGCATCGCCATATTGATAAACTATGACTTCTCTATTAATCTTTGTTATCAACAGCGTTGTTTTTTTACTGTTTTTGTACATCTCTTTTTCTCTTTCCGGCATTTTATACTTAAAAGGTGTTAAAAAAATGCGAGCCCCAAACCTAGAAGCTAAAAATGGAGATATCCAACTTAATATTTTTCCTGTGTACAAAATAGGTTTTGGCACCAATAAGGCTTGAACAGGGACTAGATCTTTTTCAATTTTTGCCATTTAATTTAGAAGGATAATTATTTGCTATAAAATTACATGAACAAGGATTGATGTCTCTTTTATTATGAATAATTAACGTTTGAAAGTATTTAGATTTTTAATTTGTAAAATATATTTCACGAATTCTTTTATATAACTTTATAAAGTGCTTAATTTTGTAGCTTATTTTTAATAATAAACAGATGCACGTGGATCCTTCGGATTTAGGAGAAAAAAAACAAAAAGTACTTTATGATTATCAAGCAAGGGATATTGACAAGATCTTTGCTCGACTACAAGAGTTCCCTGAGAGTTATAATTTATTGTACCAATTGCCTACAGGAGGAGGAAAAACAGTAATTTTTTCTGAAATTGTACGTAGATATACAGAAACAACACGAAAAAAAGTAGTAGTTCTTACCCATAGAATAGAATTATGCGACCAGACTTCGAAGATGCTTTCTGAGTTTAATGTTAAAAATAAAATCATTAACAGTAACGTAAAAAAGCTAGAGGATCAAAATGAGTATACCTGCTTTGTTGCAATGGTAGAAACATTGAATAACCGTCTTACCGATGATCAATTGGAAATTGATAATGTGGGAATGGTTATTATTGATGAAGCTCATTATAATTCTTTTAGAAAGCTTTTTAAGTTTTTTAGTAAGTGTTTTATCCTAGGAGTAACTGCAACTCCACTGAGTTCGAACATGAAGCTTCCTATGAAAAATAACTATCGGGAATTGATAGTTGGGGATACGATTTCATCTTTGATAAATAAAGGGTTTCTTTCTAAACCTGTTACTTATACGTATGATGTAGGGTTAGGTTCTCTTAAGATAGGTATGAATGGAGATTATACAGTGAAATCTTCGGAAGATTTGTATACCAATGCATTGATGCAGGATAAGCTGTTAAAAGCTTATGAAGAGCGGTCAAAAGGGAAGAAAACATTAATTTTTAATAATGGTATTAATACTTCTATACAGGTATATGATACTTTTTATAGAGCTGGATACCCTATTCGACATCTTGATAACACAAATGGTAAACAAGAAAGAATGGATATTCTTAAGTGGTTTAAGACTACTGAAAATGCGATTTTGACATCTGTAAGTATATTAACAACGGGGTTTGATGAACCTACTGTAGAAACGGTAATTCTTAATAGAGCAACAAAATCGCTTACACTATATTTTCAAATGATTGGAAGAGGGTCAAGGATACTGCCAAGTAAACCAGAATTTTCTATTATAGATATGGGAAACAATACGGCTAGGTTTGGCTTATGGAGTGGTGATATGGATTGGCAGGCAATTTTTAGATCCCCTGACTTTTATTATGATAATTTAGTAAGTGATGATGAGATTGAGCGTAACTTTAAGTATGTAATGCCTGAGGAAATCCGTAAAGAATTTAGTAAATCTGAAGATGTAGAGTTTGATATAGAAGAGGAGTATGCTAATACCAAAAAGTACGGTTTGCGCAGTAAGAGTGTGCTTGAAAAATCTATCGAACAGCATGCCCGGATGTGTGCAGAAAATAGTGAAGACGTATTTGATGCTCGTATTCTAAGTAAATTATTGGATCGAGATATCGAATTTAGAGTACGTAGATATTCTTATTGTATAAGTAAAAGCACAAAAAATTACAGGGATTGGTTACAAGAAGATTATGGTCGGAAATTAAGATCTGCAATCAATCAAATCTTTGTAGATGATTAGGGTAAAAGAAATGTATCTAAGTAATAGTGAGAGTTTATTTTAGATTCTTATGATCATAAGAGATAAGAAAGAGGCTAGAAATATGCTTCAGCCCAAGATTTAGCTTCATCTATTGTTTCAAAAAAAACAAACGATTTATCGAATAATTTTTGCTCAATCGTGGCTCTATCTCTTTCTGTTTTCTCAGAGGATACAATTGCAAGCCCTTTCATATTACTTAATAGGCCTTCTTTATATACATCTTCAGAGATAATGTGATTATTTTTCCTATTGCTTATTAGTACGAAATTTCTATTTTTGAAATGTGAGCTAAGTTTTTTTCTTATGATATTAGCTTTGTCCAAAGTGAATAAAATATCTTTACTGACTGTTACTATGACAAATCGATCATATAATTCTAGGTTGCAAAAATCATTAGTGAACAACTCCATTCTAAGTAAGCTTAATTTTAAGATAAAGATATGTTAAATTGACTAAATTTTGAAATTTGTACTAGAGAATAATATTATTCTGTTTTTCAACAATTATTACAACAATCATCTGATTTGACTAGTCTGCAGGTTAATACAGCTAATATAGCACCTATAACAGGCGCAATCATATAAAGCCATTGACTTTTCCAGTTTCCTGATAATAAAGCAGGAGACAGAGATCTTGCAGGATTCATTGAAGCGTTTGTCATGGGGCCTGCAAACATAGCTTCTAAAAGAACAACACCACCAATGGCAATTCCTGCCATCATACCTACTTCTTTAGAACCAGTTGATACGTTGATAATAACTAACATTAGAAAGTAGGTAAGTAATAACTCTAGAACAAAAGCTCTGAAATCATCAAGTGAAGGATGTGTACCTCCAAGGAATTCGCTTTCAGGAAATAAAAATAATAAAATACTACTTGCTGCAATAGCACCAATACATTGTGCAATGATATATTTAGGAACTTCTTTCCATTCAAATTTTTTGGCAAATGCGAAGGCGATTGTTACTGCTGGATTAAAGTGAGCTCCTGATATATCGCCAAAGGCATAAATCATAGCCATTACGATAAGTCCCCAAGTAATGGCAATCCCTACGTGAGATACGTCACCTCCTGTTACTTCATTAATCGTCATCGCACCAGTACCGCAAAATATCATGGCAAAGGTTCCGATTGTTTCTGATATATATTTATGCGTCATATCTATAAAAATGAATGCAAATATAAGGTTCCTTTTTTTAAGTTTTTGTTAACTGATAATGTAAGTGTAATTATTAATTTCGTTTGGAATACTTTAAACACACTAAAATCTAAACACAATGAAAAAGATTATTTTATTTGTATCTGTAGCTATCCTATCTTTTGGTATGGAAGCGCAGTTAAAAACTCCACAACCTAGCCCTTCTTCTAAAATAGAACAAGTAGTTGGGTTGACAGATGTTACTGTAGAATATTCTCGCCCAAGTATGAAAGGGCGAACTATTTTTGGGGACTTAGTTCCTTTTGATAAATTATGGAGAACCGGAGCTAATAAAAATACTCAGATCACATTTAGTGATGATGTAAAAATAGGAGGGAAGGAACTAGAAAAGGGTGAGTATGCTATATTTACTAAACCAGGAAAAGAAAATTGGGAATTTGTTTTTTATAAAGACACTAATAATTGGGGAACTCCAAGAGAATGGGATGATGCTAAGGTAGCTGCAAAGTTTACTGTAAAAGCTAATACACTTCCTTTTGATGTAGAGACGTTTACCATAATGTTTAGCGATTTTAAAAATGATAAAGTTACTCTGAATTTTATTTGGGAAAAAACAGAAGCATCTATACATATAGAGGTGCCTACAAAAAAGAAAACGCTAGCAAATATAGAAAAGGTAATGGCTGGTCCTTCTGCTGGAGATCATTATCAAGCTGCTGTATTCTATAAGGATGAAGGTGATTATACAAAAGCGAAGGAACATATTGAGAAAGCTATTTCTTTGCGTAAGGAGCCAGCATTTTGGTACCATAGACAGCAATCACTGATTTATGCTAAATCTGGTAAGAAAGCTGAAGCGATTAAGGCTGCTAAAACTTCATTAGCTTTAGCTGAAAAAGCAGGAAATGCGGATTATGTGAAATTAAATAAAGATTCAATTACTGAATGGGGAGCGAAATAAAACGTTTCTTTTTTTTCTAAGAATTGAAAAAGGTCTTCTATTAATTTAGAGGATCTTTTTTTTATTTTTTTTCACCTGAACCAAAAAAATATTTCAATTCAGGTTTTAATAATAACATCCGAAAGTTTTATAAAAACTCACAAAAGACTTTGAAATCTCCTATAAAAAAACAGATGCAATGAGTTAAATTTTATGATATTTTTTTTTAGATCTGGTGAATATTTGGCAGGTCTTGATTTTTAGTATATTAAAAATTGAAATCAGATTTCAACAATAACTTTATGTTCTATTTTTAATAGTAATTTATTGTTAATCAGATGATTATTTTTTGTTTGTAATAAAATTGTGATTTCATGAATTTAAAATATCAACGCTAATGTAAACAGAGCTTAACTTTGTTATATACTTTCGGGTATTAGTGAACTAGAATAGCTTTTTATAATGCATAAAAAAACTACTCTGAATGAATAAAGAGTAGTTCTTTTGTATATATTCTAAAGCTATTTCTAATTGCTTAAAGCTTCTATCAAAGAATGTTTTTTATGTCTGCTTAAAGGTATTTTTTCATCAGCAATTTCAATATTACGACTATTGTATCGCTCTACTTTATCTAAATTTACAATATAAGACTTATGAATTCTTAGAAAACGATCACTAGGTAATTGAGCCTCGAATGATTTCATCGTTGCTAATACAACTATAGGATCACCATCTTCCATTATTAGTTTTACATAATCACCAAGTGCTTCTACATATTTTAATTGGCTCAAAAATATTTTACGTTTTTTTAGATTGCTTTTTACAAAAATATAATCATCGTCTTCTAGAGCAGATTGCTCAGAGTTTATACGAGTCATGCTCAATGCTTTCTCTACAGCTGCATTAAAACGTTCTTTTTTAAGAGGTTTTCTTAAATAATCTACTGCATCATAATCAAAAGCTTTAAAAGCGTATTTAGTCTTTCCTGTAACAAAGATAATGTGTGGTTTGTTTTCTAAATCATCCAAAAGATCAAATCCTGTTAATATTGGCATTTCAATATCAAGAAATAATAAATCCACCGATGTATCTAATAAACCATTTTTTGTTTCAATAGCATTATTCCACTCAGCCACTAATTCTAGTGAAGAATGTTCATCTATTAGTTTGACTATTGCTAGTCGTTGCAGACGTGAATCGTCTACTACCGCACATTTTAATTGAGATTGTTCCACTTGCATAGGTTAATATTCAATACAATATTAATGAATATATATTATTTCCACAAACATTTTAGGCTTTTTGTCGACAAAAGACGTGTTTCGTCGAAGTGATTTTTAGTTTGAAAATTGAAAAAATAGTATTACTTTTGCAGCCAAATTAATTTAAAAATAGATTTTTATGAATCATTATGAAACTGTTTTCATCTTGAATCCCGTTTTATCTGAAGAACAGATAAAGGAAACAGTTAAGAAATACGAAGACATTCTTGTTTCTAACGGTGCCAAGATGATATCTAAAGAGGATTGGGGGCTTAAGAAGCTTGCATATGCAATCCAGCACAAAAAAAGTGGTTTTTATCACTTATTCGAGTTTACTGTACCAGGAGAGGCTATCAATGCTTTAGAGGTTGAGTTTAGAAGAGATGAGAGAATTATGCGTTACCTTACTGTTCGTTTAGATAAGCATGCAATTGCTTGGGCAGAGAAAAGAAGAAATAGAAACAAACAAAAAGCTTAATTATGTCATCGATAGAACAACAAGCTAAAGGAAAAAAAGATGGAGAGATCAGATATCTAACTCCATTAAATATAGATACTACTAAAAATAAGAAGTATTGTCGTTTTAAAAAGTCTGGAATTAAATATATAGATTATAAAGATCCAGATTTCTTAATGGCATTTGTTAATGAGCAAGGTAAATTATTGCCTCGTCGTTTAACAGGTACATCTTTAAAATATCAGCGTAAAGTAAGTGTTGCTGTAAAAAGAGCAAGACATTTAGCATTAATGCCATACGTTGGTGATTTATTAAAATAAAACTCGTCATATAACATTATGGAACTTATATTAAGAAAAGACGTTGAGAATCTAGGATTTGCAGACGATGTAGTAGAGGTGAAGAATGGTTATGGACGTAACTATTTAATACCTCAAGGTTTTGCGGTACTTGCAACTCCTTCTGCTAAAAAAGTATTGAATGAAACGCTAAAGCAGCGTGCATTCAAAGAAAAGAAAGAAATTGAAGATGCAGAGAAAGTAGCTAGCAAAATCTCTGGATTTGAAATTAAAATTACTGTAAAAGCAGGCGCTGGAGGTAAGTTATTTGGTTCTATCTCTAATGCAGATGTATCAGAAGCATTGGCTAAAGAGGGTGTAGAAATTGAGAAAAAATTTATTACTATTCCTGGTGGAACTATTAAGCGTTTAGGTCAATATGAAGCTTCTGTTCGCCTTCATAGAGCTGTTGTTACAGCATTATCTTTTGACGTAATTGCTCAGGCTAAATAATTTAAATCCCGATTGTGTGCCCACAATCGTTGTTTTATAATACTACTAAATCCGCTCTTAATCTGTTAAGAGCGGATTTTTATTAATTTAAAATGTAATAAACCTAATTTGTTAAAGAATGAAATATAACAGACTAACTAAAGAGCAGTTAGAAGAGTTACATCAGGAGTTTATTAATTTTCTTGCTACGCAATCAATTACTGCAGATGAATGGAATGATATTAAAATAAATAAACCGGAAGTAGCCGAGGAGGAACTCGATATTTTTAGTGATTTAGTATGGGAAGGGGTCTTAAATAAAGCAGAATTCCTAGAACATTTTTCTAAGGATCAAATCCATTTGTTTTATCTTGGGGAAACACGAATGCATTTAATCGCAATAAAGGTAAATGTTCCTGATATAGATATTACTACTCAAGAAGGATATGATTGGTTACGGAATAACTTATTAGATGATCAGGTTGCTTTTTATAATGCCAATAAAGAATATAGTGAAGATCATAATCTAGATAAGTTTAAACTTATTTTGCAAGGGGCTAATATAACGAAAGGTGAGTTGTACCGGTATTTTGAAAAACTGGTGGTAGATGCCAAAAGTTAGTTTTTATCATTTATTCGTATCGTAAAGATTCAATTGGATCTTGTTTTGCAGCTTTAATAGCTGGATATAACCCAGAAACCAAAGCTGTTAGAAATGAGGTGATTACTGCAGAAAAAATTGCTAACCACGGAATTGAAAACTGAAAATTGGATAAAGAAGCCGCTAGACTACCTACAGTAATACCAAGAATAACACCTATAATACCACCCATCTGACCAATTAGAACAGTTTCTAAAAAGAATTGACCTGAAATAGTGCGTTTTTTTGCACCCAGTGCTTTTCTAACACCTATTTCACGAGTTCTTTCAGTAACCGAAACAAGCATAATATTCATTAAGGCGATAGAAGAACCGAAAATGGTTATGACACTTATGACCCAAGCTGCAATATACAGGTAGTATGTTATACTTGATATTTTATTGATCAAATCGTCACTGCGTTCTAGCCCAAAATTATTTTCTTCTAAAGGGTTAAGACCTCGGATGTTTCTAAAAGTAATGATGGCTTCATCTTGGGCACCTTCTAGAAACTGTTTATCATCTACTTTAATACTTATATTATAGTTGATGTTGGGAAGTGTAAAAATAGATCGAGCTACTTGTAACGGAACCAATACTCTAAGGTCTTGATTGTTTCTAAAGGTAGCTCCTTTGCTTTCTAATACACCAATTATTTTAAATTTTACACCTCTAATGCTAATAGTCTTATTGATAGGAGTGATGTCTTTAAAAATATTTTTTTTAAAATCGGAACCAACTAAGCAAACATTATTATTGTTTTTGATATCAAAAAACGTAAAATTTCTACCGTTCGCTATTTTTGTTCCTGTATTGTCCAGATAATTCTCATTTACGCCAAGAACTGCAACTTCAGGATCTGTTTTGTCATTTTCGTATTTTACTTCGGCATTTGTGGTTCCTGTAAATGATACTGAGGTTTTAGAAAATGGATATGTAAACTTATCACTAAACTCCCTTACATTACGATAACTAATAATCGGATTTGTTTTGGTTCGATCCCTATTGTTTCTTGTGGAAAACTCATATCGCTGTATACTAAAGGTGTTAGCTCCCATAGAGGCAAAATCACCAGTAATAGTGTTGTCCAACGCTTTAAGAAAGGTTAAAATACCGACTAGAGCAGTAATACCGATGGCAATAATTAACACCGTTAAAATGGTTCGTAATAACTGTCCTTTAATTGAATCTAATGCAATACGGATATTCTCTCTAAAAAGTGAAAACATAATACGGTTAAATTAGTATATATGCAATATAAGACTATAAACTACGTATAAAGTTACTCTAAAAACTAAATTTTATTTGGGAGGTTAAAACTCTTTATGCTTTTCAGTGAAATTTTAAAGCTTTTTTAGATATTTACACCTTCCAAATAATTGATGATATGTAGTGTTTAGAAACTATGCATGATTTTCTAACAATAATGTATCGTTAATTATAGATTTTAATCAAATATAATGGCACAAAAACCAAAAGTTCCTCAAGGAACAAGAGATTTTTCATCTATTGAAGTAGCAAAGCGTTCATATATAATGAACACTATTAAAGAGCAATTTAAATTGTTCGGTTTTAACCCTATCGAAACACCTAGTTTTGAAAATAGTGATACTTTGTTAGGAAAATATGGAGAAGAAGGAGATCGGTTGATATTTAAAATTTTAAATAGCGGTGATAAAGTAAAAAAAGCAGATTTAACAGCTCTGGAAAATGATAATTTGGCAAAATTTTCTAATTCTTTGTCTGAAAAAGCATTGAGATATGATCTAACAGTGCCATTCGCGCGTTATGTGGTACAACATCAAAATGAGATTGATTTTCCTTTTAAAAGATATCAAATCCAACCGGTATGGAGGGCTGATCGCCCTCAGAAGGGAAGGTATAGAGAGTTTTATCAATGTGATGCAGATGTCGTAGGGAGTACATCTTTATGGCAAGAAATTGATTTTATACAATTGTATGATCAAGTTTTTATGAAGCTGGGGTTACAAGGAGTAACTATAAAAATAAATAATCGTAAGATTCTTTCTGGAATAGCTGAAGTTATAGGAGCAAGTGATAAGCTTATTGATTTTACGGTAGCATTGGATAAGTTAGATAAAATAGGAGAAGAAGGTGTAAAAAAAGAAATGTTGGCTAAAGGTATTCCCGAAACAGCTATAGATAAAGTAAAACCTCTTTTTGATTTTACAGGTACTATCAAAGAAAAAATTGAAAAACTAAAAAAATTATTGACTTTATCAGAAGAAGGAAGTCAGGGAGTTGAGGAATTAGAGTTTATTACCAATGTGATTGACGAAATGTCTTTGGAAACAGCAAATCTTGATCTAGATGTTACTTTAGCAAGAGGACTTAATTATTATACAGGAGCAATTTTTGAAGTTTCTGCTCCAGAAGGTGTGAAAATGGGTTCGATTGGAGGAGGAGGTCGCTACGATGATTTGACCGGAATCTTTGGGCTAAAAGATGTTAGTGGTGTTGGAATTTCATTTGGATTAGATAGGATTTATTTAGTCTTAGAAGAATTAGGGTTGTTTCCAGAAACGGTTGCAGAGCCTACAAAAGCACTATTTATTAATTTTGGAGATGTAGAAGCTTTATATTGTTTAAAAGCAATAAGTAAACTAAGGGCTAATAACATTACTGCAGAATTATATCCTGATAATACCAAAATGAATAAACAAATGAAGTATGCTAATAAAAAAGGTATCCCCTTTGTTATTTTGGCAGGAATGAATGAAGTGGAAAATTCTATTTACACGGTTAAAAACATGGAGACAGGGGAGCAGAGTGAATTGAATTTAAAACAGTTAATGATGCTTTTACAATAATTTATATATTTACTGCAATATTTTTTTTAATTAAAACTTAACTACCCTAAAAACATAATTATGAAAAATGTCTTTTTAACTTCTTTTGTGTGTGTATTGCTGATGTCAGCAATATCCTGTAAAAAAGATCCAAAATCAGATACGTTAGAAGTGAAAGAAGAACTTGTGGATACAACAGCCGTAGTTGAAGATGTGGTAGAAGAAAAGAAACCAATTGCAAAAAAGAAAAAAAAGGAGACTAAGAAAAAGCCTAAAAAAGAAACAATAGCATTACCACCTGGAACTCCTAACTTCACGAGTGTTGAAGCACGAAAATATGTTAGAGATTATGAGGCGTACGTAGCTGATTATAAAAAAGCTGTAAAGTCTAAGGATATGGATTCTTTTATAGAATTGAGTGAAGCTAGTAGTAGCTTAACCAGGCAGTATAGAATTCTTATTTCTAAACTGTCAGGAGAGGAGATGGATAAGATGAGTAAGTATATACAAGCAAAATCTAAACAGATTGATGAATTATCTAAACAGATGTAATTACTAAGCTTAACTAGCGCATAAAAAAAGGACAGATAATGTAGAAATACATTATCTGTCCTTTTTTATGAGTATCAAAATAATTTAGTCTTTTAGATGAATAAAAAAGCAATTGTTCAAATCAAGGAGGTATATAAAATTCTATCTGAAGTTCTTCACTTTCTTTATTACCTGTTGCATACGATGGTGGTTTTTGTGGGTTATTCAATTCATATAAGTGAATCAAAACGGTAATGCTTAAACCATATTTTATCTCTTCTATCAAGAACAACAAAGTTCAGTAATATAGCATGAAGCTGTCCTTCAATATTGGGAGCTGATACTCCTTCATCTTGTACATCAAGATTCCAATAGGTGATCCCTTCTGGTTCTTGCCAATTAGGTATTCCTGGTTTATACTTATACTTAAAAGGATTTTGATTAATAGAAGATTTATATAAAAATTCGCCATACATATCGAATGCTCTTATACCACCTTTATGTTCGTCATGATTTTTTCTCTTTCCATTACATATGAATAGGAATCCACTAGGAGAAAAGCAGCCTCCTTGTATATATTCAGGAATTGAAATAGGGTCTCCATCTTTGGTAAGCACTAGATTTTCTTGCGCTTCAAGAAAACTTTCTTCACCTTGTGTAAGTAATTTTTCGAAATTCACCTTATAACGAAACACAGGAAATTCATCGGAAATCTTATTATGAGAAGTGTGTATGATATTGTCAATTGGGTTAAAAGCGCACCATCCCGCTTTAGGAGTGCTCTGATCTTGATTTTGCTTAGAAAGGATACTTGAGTTTATATATGTTAATTCAGAGTCGTCACGAAAAACCGCTATTCGAGGTTCATGTCTACACTCATGATTGCCGTCTCCTTCTTCTTCAACAGGGACAAATAAATAACCAACATCTTGAAAAACAAAATAATCCGGATCTCCGAAATGATTACATCCTAAATCACTTAGTTCTTGTGGCATGTGGATTACTTTTGTAGCGCTACTCATATTGGTGTCCAAATCTTTAGAGACATGCATTTTTATTATTTTTGTTTTCTGGGTAAAGAACCAATGATCTGAACTATGTGCTACTCCTTGTAGACCACTACTCCAATCAGATTCTTTATTGTCCGGATAATCTCCTAAGAATGTCGGAGGTTCAATGGATAGGGTGTCCAAATTGTCAAGATTATTCTCTCCGGTAGTATCATGATCTGTTCGGAGGTATTTCCCATGAGGACCATTTACTACGTGAATAGCTGTCTCAGGAACATTTGTTGATACAATTACATATGAATGTTCATCATTTTCGATATCCCTAATAACCAATTCGGACTTCCTTGGAGACCATAATTCGTTAGCATTTAATAAAGACAAAATATCTCCATCTTTATTTTTTAATGTCTGAATTATAGTTCTTTTTGCCATGATAAATAACTTATATTAGCTTTATTATTAAAAACTAACATAAAACTATTAAAAGCATTTGATACGTAAAAGAGGAAAAACACCCTATTTATAAATAAGTTACGTAATGTGCCTTAAGAAATCATTGTATTTTTATACAGTAATGAACGGTCATATTTTTGGGTCTTATTTTTGATTCTCTTTTAGGAGCTTAGGTGTTTGTTGTTCACAAAACTAAAATACGAGGTTCTCAGGCTATTTAAAAAAACTATTGGATAGTGTTAAAAAAAAATAACTTCCATATCAGCATTTTTAATTATTGATTTTTTCTAACCGCAGACAGCTGTTCAGCAATTAAACCTAAAAGAAAAATTATTAACCCTGTTAAGATTAAAGTACTTCCGCCTATACTAATCCCTTTACCTTGAAAGAAAAAATTAGCTCCCCAAGCAACTCCAAAAATAAAAAAGAAAGCAGAAATTGGTAAAAAAATCCGAGCGGGATTAAATAATATAATAATATTTATGATTTCCATAACCGTTTCAAAAGCCGTTCTCACTCTAATGGTACTCTCTCCTTTTACCCTTTCTTTAATTCGTATAGGCTCTTCTATCACTAAATGACGATTATTTACAAAAGTCAATGTAATAACATCGCTAAAAGACATAGTGTCAGGTGTAAGTTTAAGGTATTGTTTTACAAGTTTTGTATTATAAATCTTCATTCCAGAATTTATATCGTATACAGACAACTTCATTAACATTTTTGCCACCACACGTATAATTCGCTTACCTATTCCACGAAAAATAGAAGCCGATGCTTGACCCTTGCGACTACCTATTATAAGATCCGCATCTGTTTCTAATATTGTACCAAATAATAAATCTACATCCTCTAAGTAATGCTGTCCATCAGCATCAATTGTAATAACAAATTCGGTTTCACAAGTTTCAATACCGCTTTTCAAAGCACCACCATAACCTCTATTGACTTTATGAGATATTATTTTAAACTCTAAAGAAGACGTACTTTGTAACAATTTTAAAACTTCCAAAGTATTATCTGAAGATCCATCATTAACGATAACTAAATCATAACTTTTGTTAAGACAATGATGAATAACATCGGGAAGAAAAATTTTTAAAGATTCTTCTTCATTATAAGCAGGTATAACAACAGTTAAATTTTTGGACATGTGAATTCAAAATTTAGATAAAACTAAGTTTTTGTTGTATATAAAACAAAAAAGCTGACTCGTTTAAGTCAGCTTTCCTTTGTTAATCCTTGTAGCGAGAGGGGGGCACGATCCCCCGACCTCCGGGTTATGAATTCTGAGGTAATTTAATTTATATACAGTTAAATGGTTGTTATACAGGGGTTTTTGGCTTTTTTATTAATTTATTAGTACATTTTAAACCATGAAAAACCACAAAATGTTTTAGGTATGTTTTAGGAAAAAAAGCAGTTAAATCGTATCTTTAATACCTAAATAAATTGTCGATGGCATCAATAAAGATACTACTTTGGAAGCATGATAAAAAAAAGGATGGAACCTATGCTATAGCTATTAGGATTACGCAAAATAGAAAAACAAGATATATTTTCACAGGACAGTATCTTTTGGAAAAAGATTGGGATGCTGTCAAAAGTCAGGTGAAAAAGTCTCATCCTAATTCCAAAAGACTGAATAACCTCCTCCTAAAAAAACTCAGTGAAGCACATAGTGTTGCTCTGGATATTGAAGCAAACAACAAACAAACAACTGTAAAAAAGATTAAAAAGAAAATCGTCAATAATAAGGATTCGGATTTCTTTTCTGCGGCTAAACTTCATTTGGACAATCTTGAAAAGCGCAAGAAGTTCAATCAGAAAAAAAGTGATGAAGGGCGTTTGAAGATTTTTAAGGAGTTTTTAAAAATAGAAGAGTTAGCTTTCGGAGATTTGAGTGTTACATTATTGAACAAGTTTCAAAGCCATTTGTTACATCAAAAAAACCGCTCAGAAAGAACCGTTGTTAATTACATGATACTAATAAGAACGATTTATAATCTTGCCATTTCGGAAGAAATTACTAGTAGGGAGTTATATCCTTTTGGTAAAGATAAAATCTCAATTAAGATACCTGAAAGTGAAAAAATCGGCTTAAATGCAAAAGAAATTCAGCTTCTGGAGAATGCAGAAGATATTACACCTGTACAACAACAGGCTGTCAATATATGGCTTTTTAGTTTTTACTTTGCAGGCGTTAGAGTAGGTGATGTGCTAAAACTTAAATGGTCAGATTTTAAAGACAATCGTTTATACTACCGAATGGGTAAAAACAAAAAGCTGGTTTCCCTAAAAGTGCCAGAAAAAGCCCAAGCAATTCTAGAAAAGTATCGTAAGGAGGAAACTAGTAGAAAGGACTTAGTGTTTCCAAATTTAAAAGGAACGGATCTCAAAGATGAAAAGAGAGTGGCAACACGAATTAAAACGATTACACGTAACCTGAATCGCCGTCTTGAAATCGTAGCAGAAACATTAAAGATTGATAAAAAGCTATCTATGCATATCGCACGCCATAGTTTTGGCAATATATCGGGTGATAAAATACCCATACAAATGCTACAAAAACTTTATCGTCATTCTTCGATTACTACAACCATCAATTATCAAGCAAACTTTATGCATAAAGAAACGGATGAGGCTCTAGACAAAGTGATAAATTTCTAAGAATTATTAGGAATTTAGATTCGAGTCCTAGTAGACCAACGGAAAAAGCCCTGAGTATATAACAGCTCAGGGTTTTTTGTTTTTATTGGTACAACATTCGTTCACTTTACTTCCGTTGGTATACTAGTTTCGATATTCGTCTTTATTAATCATCTGACATTGCAAGATGTTTGATGAGTTTTCGCACCGCTTTTTGTGATTCTAGAGATAAATTGCAAAAATCAGTCCTTACCTTGATCCATTCTGTGTCGTTAATTAAGGCTTCTTTTAATACTTCAGAATCACAAGATTCTTTATTAAGCCCTTTAAAAAAAAGATCTACTGAGCAATTAAGAACATTTGCCAATTCATATAACCGGCTACTAGAGATACGATTGTTACCTCGTTCATATTTTTGAATTTGCTGAAATGTGACCCCTACACTCTTGGCTAGTTCATTTTGAGATATTCCAAGTTGATTTCGTCGAATCCTGAGTTGTTTTCCAACATGAATATCGACGGGATGGATTGACATATACGATCTCCTCTTCATTTTCATTAAGGGGAGACACATCCATAAAAATGCCGGATGTCGTTAAACCTGCAACCAGAGAAGCAGGCGCGATGCTTTTAGCGTTAGCCTGGACAGCACACCGCCATCCGGCTCTTTAGATTTTCCGGATGGGTGAACATGGCAGACCATTGACGAACTTCAGCATGAGCCGCACTGGTTTATATCAGGGGTAACGATCCCCACAACCTGCTATATGCAGGCTGCATGGGTAATATTGAACAAAAAATGAGCTAACTCAAGCGAAATATGATTAATTTTTATGTGTGATACACAAATTTTTGGCGGCGGCTTTTCAAAAGCTACAAGGAATTTGGGTCATTTTATGGATGCGCCTCCCTCGCCTTGCACTCAGGGTTAAAACTACCACTTTGGTTTTCTACTCACATCGAAGAAAGTATCTTAGCAAAAAAGTCGTTTTTAGCCTCATACAGTGGGGTAAATAAATTATAGGTGGTTTTCCTTCTGACATCCTATTACCCCACCCTGCAACAAGCTCTGTGCAATTTGGCGGCATTCTGAAGTCACCCTCACCTCCCGAACTTATACTTGCCAAGCCCTTTGGGTGTTTCCACGGATTCGATATTGGTAGTTGGTACTAGATATTACCACAAACTCCAATTATATATTATTTATGAGCGAATAGCGAATGCATTAATGGCATTGCAAAGCAATGGGCGTAGGTTGGTAGTATGTGTGCGAAGTCACACTAATTAATATCTTATGGCTATGCAAAGCATAGTCATTCATTATTTTTTAAAACGAGGGATTTGGGAGTTATGAGTAGAGTTTGATGTTTAAATAAGTTTAAGAGTTTTTGTTTCTGATTCGAAATACTCTTAAAATTTAGTTATTTACTTGGTTTAAAACGAGGGATTTGGGAGTTAAAACGAGGGATTTAGGAAATATGGAGAGAGATTTGGGAAATATCACGAGGGATTTGGGAGTTAAAACGAGGGATTTAGGAAATATTACATTAGATAGCTTATGCTTAATAACAAAAAAGCCTTTAAAACGAGGGATTTGGGAGGTCATCTAGAAAACTTTGTATTGATAAGGACTTTATGATGGATAAATGACCATGAAAAACGAGAGATTTGGGAAAGTATCTAGGTTAAGGCTATGATTAAGTTATTATTTAATGATGAAATATATTATTTTATATATAAATCAATGGCTTATAGTATAAAACGAGGGATTTGGGAGTTTAGAAAGTAAAATATCAAAAACGAGGGATTTGGGAGTTTAATGAAAATAAGTTGACCAAAGTTTTGCTTTAGATCATAGTTTCGGCTCAAGGTAGGATGATCGATATGTCTCAACTAGCACTATCTCTAATTACAGATCGTACCAAAGTATTCCAAAGTAATTCTTTGGTTAACGCTCGTTATCGTATGACAGCAGCGGAACATAGAATTCTTCTAATGACCTTTAGTCAAATTCAAAAAAGTGATACGCATTTCAAGCCCTATCTTATTTTGCTATCAGATTATAAAAAATTGTCGAGAACAAAACGTAATATCTCAAATAATGAACTGAAAAAGATTGCTGAAGGTTTATTGGATAAACAATATGAAAAACAAACCTCTGATGGTGGCTGGATAAAAGGTAATTTTGTTTCAAACGTTCAATACAAGCCTAGTAAGAAAGGGATTTATGTCCAATTGGATAATAAGTTGGAAGAAGATTTCCTCAACCTTCAAGAGAACTACACAAGCTATTTTTTAAAATATGCGGGATTACCTGAGAGTATTCACTCACAAAGAATCTATCAATTATTAAATGAAAACAAATGGCGTAAAAAAGTAGACATGGACGTTGAAGATTTACGAAAAATGTTATCATTGGGAAATAAGTACCCCAGCTACGGAGATTTTAAAAAATATGTTCTTCTTCAGGCGAAAAAAGATTTGGATAAAGATTGCGATCTTACATTCAAAGAACCTTTCATCGAAAAGAAAAATGGAAGATCTGTTGTAGCAATTGAGCTGGAGATTGAAATCAACCATGCAGTTATTAACAAAAATGATGATGAAATTGAGGAAAACATCCCGTTAGTTAAAGAATTGATACAATGTGGATTATCATCTAAAAGAATAAATGAAATTATGGCTTTAAAAGATGAAGTAGAAATTCGTCAAAAATTAGATGCCGTTATTTTTCGGCATAAACAAGGTCAAATAAAAAGTAATCTAGGTGGATATTTATGGACAGTGTTAAATTCGGATAGCCCTGTTGCTTCTATGAGTGAACGGGAACTTAAGGCCGAGGATAAAAAGCAATCCAAAATTGATGCTTATACTGCTAAAAAAGATGCAGAAAAGCGGGAACAAATCAAAGTAGAAGCTCTAAAGAATGATTTTAATGTTCTATATGATAAAGATCTTCTATTATTTAGATCAACCTTTGAGAATAATCTTGAATCAACTCATTGGAAAGAATTCGAGAATTATGTTAAAGAAATGCCAGAGTGCCAATTCTGGGGAAAAAGCTTATTAAAAGATGGAGTTATCAATGCTGAGAGCGAATACTATGAACTTGCTATAAACAGTTTTTATAGTAGTAAATTTGGTAACTATTCCACGCGATTTATGAATTGGGCTTTTGAAATGTACGGTTATTACATTACCGAATGTAATAGGTATTCTTCTGGCTATAAAATTGAAACAAAGCAAGGAATGCTTCTTTAAAACCTGTCTTACTTAAATGTTTAAGAACCATCCACAATTTTATCAAATCTTACTATTAAATCCATCATCCCTTCTTCCTTCAAGTAGGCTTTAATAAGTCTGTCTTGTAGTTCTTGTAGAGTGGGCCTTCTTCCTTCTTTCTTTTTCAAATTATCACGAATATCATCTATGATGTCGGGCATCCCTACTCGCAGTTTTACAGTGAATGGTTCTACATACTTGTTTCTGGGTTTAATTGTAGGTTCCGGTTCACGAGAAGTAAAACCTGCAATAGATGCAGTTTTTTTGATTTCTTCTTCGTTTATTTCCGTTTCCGATGTATCATTTGGTTTCAAAGGAACCTTTTTGGCTAAATTAGCAAGTGATTGTCTTTCTTCAGGCATCTTGCAACTCCTTAACATTTTTTACTTTAACTTCTTCTACTGCCATTTCAACGATTTCTAATGTTATATCGTGAGCTATTTCAATGGCATTTTGTTTAGCTTCTTCTTGTTTCTTCGTTGTAGTTTTCAAATCGTGAAGCATACATCTATTAGATATAATGGTACGGTAAGCAACAAGTTCAAGTAAACGATTTTTGAGAACCTTGCATCCTATACTTTTAAAGTCATCTATAAGAGCTTTTTCAATATTTGTTGGTCTTAATGCAGAAGTTTTAGTACGCAATATGGCAAACTTGGTTGCGGATGCCTTGAATTCATCTTGTTCACGTATAAAGTTAATTACTTTTACCGCTTCTTTACCATCTAAATCGGAAGTTTGGCAAGGTATTACAACGAAATCTGATAGGTTAATGGCGTATCCCATTGTTACATTGGCCGTACCTTCAAGATCAACAATTACGAATGCCGTTTTTGTTTGAGCTTCTTTAATATCGGTAATGATATTATTTTGAGAACTGGATATGACATTTTTGAATCCAGCATCTCTGCCCCAATCAGCGAAATGTTGATTTGGGTCTGCGTCAATAATTGTCAATTCGATACCCTGTCTGCTCATTTCAGAGGCTATCACCATACATAAGGTTGTCTTACCTGCTCCTCCTTTCGATGAAGCGACCACAATATTAGGCATTTACTACTCCTGATTCATTATTATGAATTCAACCAATACATTAACTATGAAAATTGGCAAGTTGATAGCATACTTTATATTAATATTGATTATTTGTTTTCTGTCATTGATGTATTATTGCATTATATCTTTATTGCTAACAATCATTATATCAAGTTATCTTGCTAGAAATCATGTTATCAATAAAGAAAGAAAGTTTTCTTTTTTTCTTTATTGTATTCATTCATTAATGAAATAATTCTTTAAAATCTAATGTCATCAATGATTATAGGTTTTTTTATTTCTTAGAGGATGGAGTAATTATACTTTAGGGGCAACGCCTTTTTTCCATAATACACTTTGATTTGTTATTACTTTTATTATAAGTTTCTCTTAACCAACCACTCATTCAGATCATCGTAATCTGCATACAATTTATGCCGATGATCTATGTGGTAGGTGAGGGGGCTGAATTGTTTTCTGGCGCTATGGGCGTTGGTGTCCAACCATGTGATAATGGTGTGGTAGTTCAGGCTTTGAATAAACTCAATAGCCATTGGAATAAACGCCAGTGAGTTCAACACCAATACATCATTGGGTAATGTGTTTTTATATCCACCGATCACAATAGCGGACATAAAATCAAAGAAGCCCTCAAAAATTTCAATGGTGGTGTCGTCTTGCCCCTTAAATGTGGTGAAGTTTTTGGGTGAACAGGCAAGCTTGTGGTATTTGTTCCTGATTTCGAAACCGCCTTTGTCATTTTCAAACCCAAGTGCAAAATACATCCTCTCAGTTTTGTGCAGAATAAAATTTATTTCCTGAATGATGGGTCTGGTAATAGAGGAGGGAGTAATGATGGTTTTACCCAAAGGTGATAGTTTCATAGTCGCAATATGCTTTGGAATCTTGCGGGAGGATAAATAGTTAATCAGGGCAGGGTGCTTGAGTGGTTTGACGGATTCAATGGTAATGCCGGATTCTTCATCTTTGCTATATACTTCATGTGTTACGTGAACTTTAGTATCAAGTGATGCATAGGGTCGCAGAAATGCCATGATTGCACCAAAGTCTTTTGGGTTGATGTTGTTTAATTCCATCACAAAGCTGAATATATTACCGCCTTTTCCCAGCCCGAAATCATACCAGACCCAGCCTCCGCTTTTATATTCTACTTTGAAGCTTGGGGTACTCTCTTCACGGAACGGTGATAGATACCATAATTTACGAGCAGACCCCTTACCCTGAACAGGCTGGTGATTCAATTGCTGTAACAGATGGGGCAATGATATATTTTTGGCATCTTCGTATTTCATGGTTCCTCGCTTCAGGGATGAGTTTATATATTCTTTGTTTGGAAGAGGAAAGGGGCTTATAGTTCCTCTTCATCACACATTGATCGATACCCCTCTCTGGTGATGATGAGGTGATCGAGTATCTTGATGCCAAGAATTTCACCTACTTGTGTCATTCGTTCTGTGAGTTCCTTATCTGACTGGCTAGGAGTTAATCGTCCGCTGGGGTGATTGTGACATAATATAATACCAGCTGCTAAACACTTAATGGCGCCACAAAATATCTTGGCAGGGTCAGCCAATGCATAGGCGATTCCGCCTGTAGAAATGGTCACAATGCCAAGCACCTGATTGGCTCGATTTACATACATGGCTTTGAATGTTTCAAATGCATCAATCGTATCATCATCCCAAGATTCTCTAAATAATTGGGCGGCATCTTTTGACCAGTTGATTTTAACACGGTCACTGGATTTTACTTCGTTTGCATAAATAATTTTGGCTTCAGCTACTTTGTTCGGAAATCTGTTTGTTGTCTTCATGCTGTTGTATTTTAGGTTAGACATTGTATGCCACTTGTATCAGCCTATGGCTTGGTTTGCAGTTTTCGGTATATTGCAATGCATCATGCTGCTCTCCAAGCCATATGCTATCTTTGCTACTCAATGTCTGACCGAATACATAAAGCCGCCTGACGATTGAGAATAAGATAAAATTAGGAAAGCATATCCCCCTGAACGACACATTTAAAATTCAATAAAAGTGTCATTGATAAGAGATAGGAAGAAATGGTTTGAACCCTTGTAAACATTAATACTTAGGGATGTTTTACTGTCTGTGCACATTCAGGATGTGCGTAGAAAAAGTGCCAATTCGCAGAATAAAAGTGTCAGCTATCAAGATAATGTAATTAAGCCATGTAGACACAAAGAAGGGAATCGCAATGAAGTGATTCCCTATAGGTTAAGAGATGGATACGCTAATGTGTTTTTACATAGGTATCGACCTTGATAAAATGTGTACTACCACTCTCGACAGATGTTCTACGTTTGGTAATATGTACATTCAAACGTATTCTGCCATTGTGCTTGTACTGATAGGGTGCAGTTGCATTTTGTAGCAATTCAGTTAACTCTTCCACATCAATACTCCAGACCAATGTTTGGTCGAACTTCCAATGCGGTTTCGCATTCCCTAGATAAATATCTTCTCCTTGTGCCATGTTACATGATTTATAGTTAAAAAAAGAAGGGAACCTCAATGAAGTGATTCCCTATAGCTAAAAGTGACGATGATTATTTAAGCTGTAGCAGCTTGTTTTTTAGACCCCCGTTTTCCTGTCTTACGCGTGGTAGACTTTGTTACAGTTTTCTTTTCCTCAGTCGTATCTTTTGGTTCATTGTCATTAGCTGCTTTTGAATTATCATTGGCAGCCTCTTTTCGCTTACTTGAATCCGGTACGAAGTCATCAATTGCAATAAAGTGTGTTTTCCCAAATTTATCTGGGTTCTTACGCTCTATTACTTTAACATTGATGAAATGCTGGCCTTCATATTCATATTGCAAATTTTCCACTTCTTCTGATTCCAGAAGTTCTTTCAAATCTTCAATACAAACAGCTCCTTTCAGGATTGAAAAGCCGAATCTTTCTTCGTTAGCAGGTTTCAATTTAGCGATGTACAATGTGTTCTTAGCATTTGCCATGATTGTATGTTTTTAGTATTAAACAATAGGTAATACGTAAGACTTGCAACACATCACATAGAATGCGCTATCATCTATTTTTAAGCACTAAAAAGCACTTAATAAAACAGGATTGTTTATGTTGGAGTAATGCCTAGCATTACTATAGCGTATCAATTATGAATTGAGGCAAGTTTACGCCGCGCAATCTATCGGGGAGCTTATCCAATGGCAATAGAGAAATATGTCTTGATGTATTTTTATCTGAGGGTGTATAAAAAAAGCCACTAGATGTTTCATCTAATGGCTTACTCAACTACACATAAGAGGAGAGGGGGCAATCACTATTTCTTCTTAAGCCTTATCTGTAATTTATCTTCCAGTATAGCCAAAGAAGCGGTAGTAATTTCTGAATCTATCAGAAAGGCATAAGGGGCAAAGTTTTCGACCTCCGTTCCATTTAATGTTGTGATGGTCTGCGCCCAATGAGTCGTGGGTAAATCACTATTCACAATCTTATCGGCAAAGGTAAGAGAGGTAGTATGCCGTTCCCTTAGATCATCAGGGGTGCTATTTGATGATGGTGGAGCTTTAGTCACAATCTCCATTAACTCAAAGTCATGCACATTGGTATTAGGTAAGATGGTCATCGACTCAATCTCTTCATCCAGCAATACGCGATTATCTTTGGTGACATAATCAATATGCGTAATTTCTCCCTTATCAAACAGGGCTTTAAGATCGGCTAGTGTTTTAATCTGGTTCGAGCCAGTAGAGGGCGTGTCATCATCATCGGATTTGTTACATCCGGTTGTAGTAAGGAGCATCAATGTTCCACATAGGAACAAAAATAGGGGGTAAGCAATGTGTCGCTTCATATCAATTAAATATTTAGTAATGAGTAGACAAAGTTAGAATTATTTTTTCAAAACACAGCTATTTAGCTACCTGTTATTTAGTAGGTATTTATTCAGTCGGCTTTTAAACAAGGTACATTACGTAATTTTGCGACATGGCGAAGCAGGAAGAATATACAGAAGAAAAGATGGCGAAAGCTATCGGTAAAGCGTTGAAAGCACTTCGTAAGGAAAAAGGGTTATCTCAAAGTGATGTATATTTCAAATCTGGACTTGAGCGCGGAACCTATCAGCGCTACGATGCAGGGCATGTCTCACGTCCTTCTATCATTAATCTGGTCAAGATTGCAGAAGCCATGCAGACCACACCTGGCGCCATCATCGATAAAGCCTATGAGATTCTAAGAGAAGGAGAGAAGTAGTTATTTCCATTTCTGGCGTGAAGTTTGTGTATGTAGAACCATACATAAATTACTCACTCTATGAAAGATACACAGAAGGATCAGGAACAAAAAAGAAATATCACACAACGATTGGCAGAACGTGCAGCCAGAACCAAACAGGAACGGGTAGAACAGATCAAGCGGGTCACAGAAAGATGGAAAGAGCATACTGCCAGAGAAGCCCGTAATATGCGGCATAATATCTCCGAGAAAACAGACGCATTACTCCGCCAAAAACAAATGCAGGCACCGACACCGGAACCTGCACCACAAAAAGGCATGGAACGATAGATTAACGTTCCAGCATTTTTTGATCAAATACCACTCTTGTGAGTTTGATAACTTTCAGAATAGGGAAATTTACCTTTTTTTTGTTAGTTTAAGATGTTAATTGTATTTTAATAACTTAATCAATAGAACAGAAATGGGGGATTTAAAAAGCTCTAAAAAAATCGTTAAGACTAATCTTACTCGAAGATTTCTTATTTCTTGTATTCCTGCATTTGTTGCAACCAGCATACATTTGGTTAACATAAATTTTGCTTCTAACTTTAACCTTTTTCCTTTAACTCTTTTAATTTTTATAGGTACATCAGTTTATTTCTTAATAGGTTTGATTGAGGAATTTAGGAATAAGAACATAGAATACTCAGATGAAATTAACTCTGAATTCATAAAACTAAAAGAATCATTTGTTAAAGCTCAGAAAGAACAAAAAGATGCTTATGATATGCACGAAGAAAAAAATCACGAAATATTAAGGATATCAATCAACCAAGGCAGATTTATAATGTTAGATGGTTCTGTAGCTCTAAGATACATAGCTAAGAATATTGATCAATATATAGAAATACTGAATATCCGGGTAAGACCTTCAGGTGAAGTTCCACCTTCTGTAAAAAGAGCTACAGAGTTATGGCGTGATGCAGCGATAAAAGTTTTTGAATCGAATAATGATAAATTGGTATTCAGAGAAATAATAGTTAATGACGATATCCTTATAGAAGAATCGAAGGAAACTAAGGAAGCTTTTGAAATTGCACTTTCTAAACATAATGAGACAAATTCAAAAGGATATAAAAAATCATACAAATACTTCTTGCTACCAAAAGATTCCAGTAAAATTCTAATTAGGAATTTTATGCTTTTTACTACCAAATCAAAAATTAGAGAGCTGTATTGGGGATGGTATGACCCAAACAAAAAAGAAGTAGGGGCAGAGTCACCTTATAACACCTACTATACTACGGATAAAGATATGGTGGATGATTATAGGAAAAGGTTTAATACATTACTTGGGGCAAAAAAAAGGAAAAATAATTCTCATTCGCCCTAATTTTAAATATTTCGGTCATAAAGTGATTCCATTTTTTGGTAGGCTTTATCAGTCAAATTACGCATTGCATCTCGTGCGGGATAATCTTCTTTCAAATTCAATGATTCACTGTCTGTTATTAGTCCGTATACCGCCTCAAAATTCCTATATAATGGATCTATCATTGCTTCTGCTACTCTTTGACCAACTAATTTTCCAACCTCCCCACTAAAATGAGGGTCAATCTTCTCAATTATTTGTTCGGGAAAACTGATAATTTGTTGTGCATCATCAAGAACGGAGGTCATTTTCTTATATAACTCATCGTCGATTGATTCGTGATTCGTAGGGTTAACTACATCTGCCATATGTTTATGTATTTTACCATCTTTATTGGTATACACTTCAAATTCACAATCCCCATTAAAGTGGTGCTTTAAATCTTGTTCCATCCGTATCAATATCTTGTTAAATAGATGGGAAAGCTCATATATATCGTAAAGGTTTTTAGCCTCTCGTCGATTGTTTGGAATCGGATCGAATGCAGCCCCATCAATCGCGTTTAACCACTGATTTACTTCCTTGGAATTTTCTGACATAGATTTTCTCCAAACCTGTTAAGTCAATAATCCTAATAACATTACACTATGATTATTAACAAAAAGTTAATTCTCCGTGATCCTAATTTATAAGGGTATATAATAGTTTGTATATACCCGAACCTGCACCCGCCAAAGGCATAGAACGATAGATTAACGTTCCAACATTTTTTGATCAAATACGACTCTAAGATAGGTTTCTCCTTCTGCAAAGGTGCGCCCTGCGGTCACAAATATCGCCTCCACATAATAATTATTTCTCGGGCCACCTGTCGCCAGCAATCTAAATATACGCTCCGGTAATATATAACGATAATCTTCTGAGGCATTGGCACTATGATTACCAGTATCCAATCCGGCATTAAACCCCATTCGCATTTCGTAATCTTTACCGACCAGATCCGAGAATAGCCGTAATGTATCGGGATTGGTGGAACTGAGCATGTAAATGTTCCCGCAATTATTGATGAACTGATCGAGTAGATGATCGGAATGATGCCCTAGCCTTACCTTGATTGCCGCTAAACTCTGCGTGGCATAGACGCAGATGGCTTGCTGGCTACGACACACACTGGAGAATGCGACGGTCTGTTTATTGATGGTGAGCTGCGCCTCATCGATAAAACTAAATACCATTCGGTTGTTCAAAGAAAGGTCACGTTTCATCACATCTTTCTGCCATAGATACATCAACATCGAAGTGACTAGATTTCCTTGTTCGTGATAGACGGAGCTTGGCAGATCGATAATCAGAATCTTTCCTTCAAAACTCATATCCATCGTAAAATTGGATTCGACATCATCAAGCAGGGTTGCCATTAAACCGATGGAGGCGGGGAACAGGGTAGCGTGTATACTAGCTACAATATTACTATAGGTGCGCTGATCAAGCTGCACCATCTCATCCAGAAAATAAGACACGCATTGATCAAACGCATCATTATTCTCGGAGTCTGGATTATCCAGTGCCAGATTGAGATAATACATAAATTCAGAGCGTGATATAAATTGCTCGTCCTTGGTATCTTCAATGCTCCTTGGCATGGAATGGAGTATTTTAATCATCTTCTTGACCGATAAAGAAGCCTTGGCATAGATGAGCAGCGTAATAGAAGCCAGACAATACTTGTCTACGTGCGTATCCCAGAACGGATCTTTGGATGTAGCTCCTGTTTTGCTGACCATTTCACGAAATACCCGCATCAGTTCCAGTACGGTAATGGCTTCATTCGATCCTTCAGGGGTTTGCGCTCTGGCATATTCGAGCCAGTTGAGGCGATACTCTCCAAGTGCATTAATGATGATACAATCATCCCGTCTTCCGGCATATTCAATGGGTTTTAATATGCTCGGTAAATCATCTTGCTTTGCGGTGTTAAACAGCCCTCCCATGACAGGAGAGGCGGTTAACATACCTGTTTGCAGGGATTGTAATACCCCCGATGTTTTACCACTCCCTGGACTTCCTAAAATGAGTGTATTATTGGCAAAGTCCCTTGCTGTAATAGCTTCTTCACCATATTGTTGAATGACCGCTTCCAGTGGCCGTTCAACCTGTTGTGCTGTATGTCCTTTCATCGTGCGTGTAGATATAAAGTGAAACGGTGATATTCCAGTTCAGGAGGCAAATCGGTTGCTTTGCTTTCTGTAAATAGTTCTATAATCTCTTCTTTGGACAATAACCTCTCCTGAAATATCGGTACCAGGATATATTGTCTATTTCGTGGGTTATAGTACGCATCATTGCATCCTTGCCTATAGGTGAGGTGATAAGACTCACTTATCAGATAGGCAGCAAGTTGCGCTATGCTGTAAATTCCTTCGTTGTTCATGTTTTATAATGTTTTAAATGAGATGGTATAAAGCCCTGCAGCTTGCAGGGCGTAATCACAGATATTCAGGAGGATGGTGTATTCCGATCCTGCTTATGTGTGTGAGGTGCTTTACTGACACGACTTACCGATTGTTTCCTATCGGATGGTTTAGCATCTTTCATATTATGCTGGGTCATTTTTCCAAGTACGATGGAATCATTCTGATCCCAACGGATTCGGTCATGGTTATTGATGATCTGAACGCCTACTGCACACATTGCAACCGCAATGATTTTAAGAAATATGCCCAGATTTGGAGCAAGAGTTCTGCCGATAATCTCTGAGATGATGAACATCACTACCGGCTCTGCAAAAGCATCAATACGGAGGATATGCTGTCTGAAGAATGGCAGGTTCAAAGGGCTTATTATATCATAAACATAGCTATCACCCGTATGTCGAGTAAAACGATGCGGTATATGTCTGGCTTCCAGATAAGCCCTTATCAAATGATAGATGGCCCGTATGAGATAAATGATCGCAAATATCCTGAAGCTTGCATAATCCAGCTTGGCACCGAGTAATGGTAATCGGGTAATCCAGTCGGCAAGTGCTGCAATGAGCATCATCCCTGACCAGGTGAATAAAATATAATCCAGTTTCTGGATGCGTACACCAAAATTACGACGTAGAAATACATGTCCTATCTGGGCGAGTAGAAATAATAAGCCCCATACACGACTATCCGTCAGATTGAGTCCAGCTTCGTTTATATGTTTCTTTTCTTGTGTTTTTGTGGTTTCCATGATGTTTAAGATTTTAAGTGAATAGTGTAACTGAATATGGCCGAATAGCGTTTTCCCTTACGGTCTGATCCATCCCCATTAGGTATGATCGGAACTCCTGTAGTCTCGACCAGCAATTGCTGATTATCCAGTATGTGTGCTTTACGGACTACTCCATTATCTCTTGGAAAATAGAATCGTTCTTTGTCTCCTGTTTTTGGATCATATACCCAGATATGACCATATTGCTGTTCCTGAAGTACCAGTAGCTTATCCGAATTGCCAACCAGACGTACATCCAGCATCTTATTCTCCTTACAGGGGTCTGCGATCGGATAGGCTTTCCATTCTTTTATGTCTTTACGTGCGATATAGATGCGTCCATCATAATTGATCACCATATGATGTTTCATTAAGCCAAATCCAGTGATGGGTAAGTCTGGGTGTGTTTTGAAGGGGAGGATGATACAATTGAAACCTCCATACTCCGATACCGATAATCCGTTGGTGGTAGTGACCCATAAGCGGCTATCTGCATCTACCTGCAATTGGGTGATTACGCCTTCTTCATCCATAAAACGATGTTGAGTAGTATGATTATTTCTCCAGCCTGTTCGACTTACACGATGCAAGTAATGGCTATAAATCACTTCCAGTGAATCATCATGTGCGAATTTGCCTAACTTACCGACATTTAGACCTGTGTTTTGCCATGATTTGCCCTTATCTTTCGAGCGTAGAAGATGGTAGGCAGTAAATTTTCCTTTGCTGTTTGGCATTGCCCCATTGTTGAGATACCAATGACCTTTCGAGCCTATGGAAAAATTCCAGCCCCTAAGCTTCACGCCCATAGGTTTTTTCTGAGAAATTCCATCCCATATATGGTTATTCCCCAATATGTAGAGCGAATCATTATCCACTATGAGTTTACTGTTTTTAGGCACTATAATCCGTTTCTCAGGCTTCTGATTGCCGGATAATAAACGGCATAGAGGTTCTGGTTTTAGAGAAAGTTTTAGCAGGGGTGCAACTTTCGGAAGCGTATTTTTCTGACCAAGGTTTGATAATATACCATCGGCTAATGGTGCGGTAGTAATATAGAGATCATCCCCGTGAATGTTGAATGCCTTATAGCGATAATATCGGGGCAGGTGGATGTGCCTGAATGTAACATCTGCTAGATTCATGACGATATATTGGTTATTTTTACGCACGACCATTTGTGAGTCTTCCAGTGCCATAATTTGATGGAGATGCCATGCCCCTTTCGGAGTGGTAAGCGGTGCTGATTGAGTTAGCTCTTTCCAGTTGTCACCACTATCAGAAGATAAAAATATCCTGTGGCTGTCTACCTGCACCGCTATATAATGTTCATTGGCAAAGAGATGATAGATATGTCCTGCTCGAATCGTTTCAATACCCAGTTTCTGATTGAGTGGCATAAAGGATCTACCCTGATTTTTACTGAGATAGAGTTCCCTATGTGTGCCTACCAGTAAATAGCCTGATGAGGGTTGTACAGCCAGTGCGTTGATACGTGCGAGGCGACTATCTCCGAGTAACCGTGACCGACCGGCTGTAAACGCAAACAAGGCGGATTGGTATTTGATATCCTTATTGGCTCTATAGATGATATGATGTTTACTATCATGGGCGAGTGCAGGACGTGATGTCGGCTTACCAATTTGTTCCCATATGTGACCGTCTTTGCTGCTGAACCACCATTGATCAGAAAATATATCACGTTTGGATTTTTCGATTAATACCCAGACTCTGTTGTCGGATTGCTGTAATTGAACTACCCTATGCGGAAAACGAATGGCCGCTTTCCAAGATTTATCATTGTTTTGCACAAACAAACCATCTTCATTACCGACCATCAACAAGCCATTAAAAGAAAGAAGATGTGTAATGGGTTTTTTTGTGGGTAAATCCTCAACCTTCAGATAGAGCGATATGGGGTCTTTTTGTGTTTCAGCCAGTAAATTGGTGATACTCCCTCCTAGAAGCAATATCACCCAGAATAACTTTTTCATAAATCTATGGATGTGTAGGTGCTGCACCTATGTGTTGAATGAAGTTTCTATACACTTTACGAGCAATATCTCTGGCACATAATTCAATGGCACGTTCGGTTAATGTTGCTGGGGTAGGAGCTTGATCTGGTTGTTTACCGAGATACCGCTTATATTTACTTTTAACCATATCGGTATGACCACTGCCTATTTGCCAGATAGTTTCCCAGTGATAACTGTTATGACTTACCATTGAGTAGAGGATCTTGCCCGTTTTACGCTCGATCACTTCGGCATTGACCTTGGCTCTGGCAAGATAACTGGAGGTGTAGGTGGTAATAATGGCTTTTTTATTAGTCACCTTACCATGCTCATCCGTTTCTTCATGGTTATATTCTTGTGTGTCAGAAGTCTTTCCTTTTTTGATTACTTCCAGCCCATTGACCACCATCTTGATATGATAATCAGCACCGCTGTTATTGGTCAGCTCTACAAAAGGTAGTCGTTGAAACCCTGTGGCATTGAGTAATGTAGACCTCACATCTTCATCAAGCATCTTTCCGTATTTACCTTTCCCAATATATTGGGAGCTGATATAGATGGTGCTGATTGCTAATTTCTTTGTGGATTGATATTGCGCCTTGGCATCCTTGAACCCTGTAACATATTCATCCGCAATCTTAAAAGCCATGGCAGCACGTTTATAGGCTTCCTTATCATTATTGGTCTTGCCTTGCTTCAGATAATATTGCGCTCCGCTATAGTAATCATTAGCGGAGTATTTACGGTAACTAGAAAGTTTTGTAGCTAACTGCCCCAATCTATCCGTATCAAAGGGTTTGACTTTGATTTTCATTTTGGGGTGGTGGATCTGTTCCAGTTTGGAATTAACTAGATTAAAACGTCCCATGACCCACATACGATTATAGAGAGCCTTGCTACTTTTCCAGTTCTCATATTGTGGGATGTCAGGATATTTCAGTAAGTCTTTTTCAAACTGCGTTAAAGCCTTGGTGTAATTAGCAGGAATCAATATTTCCAGTGCTTTACGTTCAGCACGTTTTCGTGGAGCTAGATCTAACGTTCTGGCTGCATAGCCGAGTCCCTGAATGAATTTACCTTTCTTGATCGATTTTCTGGCTTTTCGGACACATTGGCTAGGCACTTTACAGTGAGGCCCCCAGCCCTGATTCCAGACTGCGGGGTGATTGCTATAGGATAACTCAGGAATTGCCTCTATGGTTAGAGGAATATTCTTGTTCAGTTCTTTGTTATGATCGGCAGGTTTTTCTATTTCCTGAGCATAACTGGATAGTGATACGAATAGGGCAGCAACTACTATTATTCGTCCTGACCTTACAAATTGAGTGATATTCATCTTAGTGTTTTTTTAATTGGGTGAGTGTGTTTCCGATGGCTTTATTGAGCTGAACCATGCGTGTCTGGCGGGTTTGTAATGAGAGATCGGGAGATGTTTCAAATAGCCGCAATATCTCTTTGGTATAGCTTTTGAGCCTGATAAGACGGGTGACAGTGGCTTCCCGTTTGGTGGTATGGTTTAATTGCTCGGATAAACCCTGAAGCTCCATTGTGCTGTTAGTGATAAAACCATCCAGTGTGCGATGAAGCCGTTTCAGCTTCTTGCGCTTCTTTTTGGGTTTAAGGTCTTTCAGATTGTGGGTGAGGTGATGGATCTGTTTTACCGTTCTGGCAAAAGAAAATGCGTATTCGCAATAGGTACAATCTGTTTCTCGTTTAAAGCTTTCTATCGCTTCCTTGATCGAGAAATTGATTTTCTGAGCAGTGACGGGTTCTGTAGAAAGTAATAACGCTCCTATTAGAACCAGCATCTTGTAATGTGTGACTGTTTTCATTGTTTTACAGATTTAATGAGACATTAATTTGAGTCACAAGGAACCTGATTATAAGGTCAATAGTCACACAATAAAAAATGAATAAAAGTGACGTTGGCAAGAGAAAAGAAAAACCGTCTGAACCTCTCATATAGCAAGAGATCTTGCACTATAAACACCTAGGGGAAAACCCGTGATTTCGGGGAAAAAAGTGCTAAAGCATCGTATAAATGTTTCATTTTCCGTACTTTAGGGGTCACACATTTATTCACTCTTAAAATATTTCACTTGTGGGGCGAGCAGCAGGTAAAGCAATTCCGGATTTCATGCTGGAAGACTTGAATGAACTATTCGAGAATAGGGGATTAAATAGTCGTCCTGACAGGACTGATGATATCCGTGAGAAAGTCAAAACTCTCATACTGGAAGGAACACCTTACCAACGGGTGTTTTTTAAGCGTAACTGGTTAAGCCGCAAACGCCCTGTTATTACTGAAGATGATATTGAAAAATTATTATTTACTCCCAAGGTACTTGGTTCTGTATATCGTAAAGAAGCAGTAGCCCCTAAAACACTTTACATACTGGCTGCCTATCTGGGCTATTCGCTCAAAGACGCTAAACGTGTGGTTACTGGAAAGGATAGTAGCGAGATTCCTTACACCAAACATCTGGCAGGAGCATGGCACGTATATTTCCGAGATTCTTCCAAAGAAGAGGGTGACAATATCATGCGCGGATTATTATGGTTAAAAATTGCCAGACGTAGAGGCTATGATTTTAAAGCCTCGTTTATGGTCAAATGGAGTGATGAACCCTATGAAGGCATCGGGCGTATTGAGAACCAGACGCTAATATTAGAGTTTAACCGTGACTACCCGTTCTTTTATGTCTGCGCCAAGCTCCCTGAGAAGGCAGGACGTAAACCGGACGGACAATGGTTACTCAATGCAGGGGCGATTTCCAGCGGGTTGGAATTGCCAGTAATGGCCAATGTCATTTTGCTCAAGAACATCCAGATTGAAGATGAAGATGATTTGTTCAAGAAGCCGATTAAATCGGTTTTCTATCAACAGCTACAACATACATCTGAACCACAAAATCCTAATCAGGAACTGGTCAATGAGGCGATTATCTATTTATCCCGAAATAGAGACAGGTCAATATTTCCGTTCTTACCCGATACTATGGCAGAGGTAAAAGAGCGCAATGCACTCGCTTTGAAGAATGAGACACGCCATAACTATACCACACTCAAGCGTAAACTGGATGAAGCAGAAAGTGGATATGCGTGGTATTCTTTCTCCCGGGTGATTTCTCATGAAAGCCGTATTGCCATCTTCCAGTGGCATTTTGCCTTTAATGATGCGGAGCGAATCGTCACCGTGAATCGTTGGCGTATAGACCGTCCAGATTACGGGGAATATGAGGGGGAGGTAACGCTCAAGCACGATCATCTTTATATCCATATGCGGGATAAAGACCGCACCAAACGCAAGAGCATCATCGCTCCACTACCCAAAGAAGAGGAGGTGGACACGCTCTATGGGATTAGTTCGACGACCTTTCCCACGGGAACCACTATGGATTCCCAGAATATGGCGGTAAGGGAGATATTATTCTATATCCCTACAAACACATTTGAAGGCTATGAGATAGGGAAGGGGTTTCTTTCTTATGAGGATTTTGTAAAGTTTGATGGTATCAGTGATGAACAGAAACTCTATCTATCAAACCGCAAATATTCTACGCTGTCATTTCCACATCCGCAGAATCCACAAAAGCATTATTACCGCCTGAACAAAGCCAGATATTTTGCAGGGGAGTATTTCCTGATTATCCGCAATGATTATATCAGTGCAAAGAGTCTGTATGTGATGACCATAAACATAGATGCACTATCCAATGTAACCCTTACCATGAAACTATCGGATAAATTACCGATCACCGCTTATGAGGGAACCATAGAGTATTTTGCCAATAATCTGCATATGCACTTAGAGATAGATACGCAGGAACATCGCAAGCAGAAGATTGCCAATCTGATTTGTGATAGTATCGTCATCGATAATGAAGAAACACCGGATGTATTTACGGGTATCAGTGTAACGACAGATCGTGAACTGGAGGCAGAAGCCTATCGTTTCATCATGATCAAACGGCAATTACTACGCAATAAATATCTGTTTGAACCGTCATTGATTGATCTGGAAAAAGAAAGACCAATCATACTCGATCTCATTCTCAAAGAACATCTGAACACAAATGTAGATGCGTTTTTCTACCAACAAGTGTTGGTGTAGAAATTATCGTTTGATGAGGTTTTCGGTATCATCTGCAATAGCAGGTGTTTCAAGTGGAGGTGCATTCTCATCCACATGTTCAGCAGGTTCAATAGTGATTTTCTCAGATACTTCTTGCTTAGGAGCAAATCCTTTCGCATCGCGATATTCTTCCCAAGTGGAATGACCTTCATTATCCTGATAGGCATAAGCAACGTAAGCATTGTAGAGGCTTTTCATTTCATTAGTTTGGGGAATCCAATTCTCAACCACATTATCTCTTTGACCATATATGGCTTGAACATCTTGAGGTAGACGGTCGTAACCAAACGCATTTAATTTAATATACTCTGTTCCATTTTCCCATCGTTTGTGATAAACTATAAGTCCTTTTTCTAGTTCTCCTTCTTTATTTATTAATACCTGCATTATTGCGGCTTCGTATTTACGATCATTTTCCTCAAGTGATCCTTCACGGCGCAGGAACTCTTTTTCCATTGCAGCATCCCAAAGTGCTCTCGCATCATCTGGCATGTTTTCCAATATAGATTCGGAAGTAGTCGTATATTCTTCTTGCACCAATCCATTGGGAGTATCTTCAACAATTGCCTTGGCAAGCTCTTTTGTTTTATTGTCTATCATTGGCAAGTTCCTTTGTTTTATTGTCTATCATTGGCAAGTTCCTTTGTTTTATTGTCTATCATTGGATTTTTGGTAATGATTTTTGATTCACACAACTATCTTACAGTTAAAAAGTTAACTAATTATTAACGTTGAAGAAAGGGGAGTTTTACGTATTGAATGTTATTTTTATCCGTGATTACCTCATAAACTAATGTTTCACATCAAATCATCAATTATGAGGTACTTTTTTTTATTTAAACATTACATTACATTACTCTTTTTTATTCACTTTTTTTGTCAGTTAAACGCACAAAAGCGAAATATTACCTTCGTAGCATCTAGAGCAATTTCCATCACGCAATTAGATGAAGGTCTTTATGTAGCCAAAAATCTAACAGAAGCAAAATTGGGGTTTTATACAGCTACTAGTAAGCGTATACTTTATATCCGCCCATATGGGTATCGTTATTTTACCAAAAATCAGATTGGATCAGACAATTCTGTTTTTATTCATTTTGAATATGAACGATTCCAAAAACTCTATAAACACTACACAAAACGTGCAGGAAATATTGCAATTGGTAGGACGATTTTTAAAGAAGTAGATAAGAAAATTAAGGAAACTTATGTTGATGGAAGAGAAGATAAATCTCAAGATTCTGATGGTCAGATGGAAGAATATATCTATCGGTTATTAAGTTTTGTGGGCTCAACAAGTGCTAAAGGAGCACAGAGAAATGCTCAACACAATGCTAATTTCTATCGTGATCTATTTGTAGCAACTCATTTTAGTGGAGAGCTGAGGGATGGTCGGAGAGTGACTTTTTCACCTATCGATCTGGAATTTGTAGGCAAAAGCGAGTATTTTGAACGCAACCAGAGAGTACTTTTAAGCTATGGAATAGGCTCATCAGGGATTGCTCCGGGGGATGATTGGCGACCCCGTACTTCTTATTTTATCTATTTAGGTAGGAGAGTATGGAAAGGATTTCGATGGTCGGAGAGAACCAGTTCTGCATTATTCGCGTTTGCTGCTTATGATTCTGATGGATATTTGATAGATAATGGAGATAAAAGTTTTTTTGTTGGTCGTGATTATGTTGAGAACCCTACTCAAGATTTTTACCCTTTAATACCTGATGAAGACTTTGTGATTAGAAGTAACCAGTTTAGCGCAGGTTTGATTTTCAGGACATATGCCTATGCTGGCCTAAATGTGGATATTGGAGTTGGATATCGTTTCAGAGAAAGATTTAACATAATATTCGATAGAGGACTTGATCGGTTTATAGAAAACGCAAGTATATCCAACAATAAGTTTAAAAATGTGATTGAATATGAAGGTTTACCTATTTATGGGATGGTAAACATAGGCAAAGCGTTCAGATTTGGTAGAAGTGCTTATGGGAAACCTGGTTTCAGAGTATTCATTACTTCACGATTTTGGCAGCGTGAACTTTTGCCAAAAAATGATTTTCACGTGTATGAGCAAGATGGTAACATATTCCAACGCATATCTATTACTAATGAAAAGCAACTGTTTTTTACTTTCAGTTTAGGTTTTGGTCTTGGACTTTAATTAACTTCTAATACTCAACAAGCATTCCCATATAATTCTGATGGAAAAACCATTTTAGCAGAGTTATATGGGTTTAATGTGGCATCTCTAATTTTGCTAGTTTAAAACCGTCTTTTTCTTTTACTGCATAATAATAGATAAAAAAGTCTTCATTTTCTGGTTGTTCATACAAAATTGAGTAGGAACCATTACTTTCTATCTTTTCAAACTTTGCTTTTGTTATTTTCTTAAAATGGGGATTTCTAAATAGTCTAACTGGGCTATCATAAAATGAAGACTCTCCACCGCTTTGATACTCAAAAGGTAGTTTGATGCTTTTTTCAATAATTACTGTATTATTTTCTTTAATAGCAGTCTGGAGGTGTATTAAAAAATCCTCAATAGACTGCTCCTTTTTTTGAGCGGTTTCTTTATTTTCGACAACTTCATTCTGTGTTATTTCGGCTTTATCCGTGTTGTCTATGGTATTATCTTTTTTAAGCTCTCGTTTACAACTTAAAAGTAATAAAGTTAAGCCTAGTACTATAAAAGTTCTATAATGTGCTTTCATTTTTAGTGTCTGATTTTACAGCTTTTCCAGCTAATTGATCGTTTAATTTTTTGAGGTTTACTATTTGAAGTTCTTTACCATTATTTTCGGGATAGCTCTTAGGTAAAAAGAATCCTTGAAATTTTTGTTCAACCAATACTTTTCCATAACCTTTTACTCTTTGCTTAAATGTACTATTAACTTTATTTTTATCTTCAAAATACCTCGAAAACTTTATCCTCTGCCCTTGATTACCACCCAAACAAATTAAATCTCCATTACTATCTTTTCCATATAAAAAAGTAATATGGCCTTTAGCACTTTGATGGCCATCACTTTTTACAAAATTGGTGAATAAAACAATACATCCATACTCTGGCTCTTCTATTCGTTTGAATAATTTGCCTTCTTGCCATAAAACACTCTGTGAAGCTGGAGACTTAATCCCTTTATAATCAGTTTGACCTAAACACCAGTTTACAAATGAAGAACACCAAGCATCCTCTATATCTTCAACGTAATCTGTTGAAGCAGGGTTATCAAAATGATTACAATAATTATGGTATTTCTTGACCATCTTTACAGTTGGTTCATCCCATTCCTCTATAAACTTTGCTGCTTTTGCTTCAGCAAGAGCTACTTCCAACCACGGTGGAGTAGTAGGTGCCGTAATCAACTTCATATGATTAACAAATGCAATAGGATGAAAGTGCCAGACGGTATCATTATTCACAGGAAATGTACGTTTTGATTTTTCTTCTTTTGGCATTTCTTCTGCTGGACAGTTTTCTTTGGATAACGGTTGCCCATTTTCTCCGAGTGCAAAACGATGTGCTTTTTTAGGAGATTTTTTGACCTCTGCTACCTCACCATCTTTAATCTCTTTCCAGAAACACAGATGTTCTATACGTTTTTCTAAAGCTTCCAATCTCGCTTGTTTTTTATCTTCTAATATTTGCTTCTTTTCATCATCTTCCTCTAGTTTAATTCCTATATCAAAGAACTGTTCGATTTCAGTTTTTACTTCATCTGCCGTGTAACTCCATTCGTTCTTATGTTTGCAGACCAATTTACTAAATTTAGAGACTACTTCTACACGTTTATAAGCATTTCTCCATTCATTATGATCCAATATTTTATCCTGATTGGCATCTACCTTGCCCCATACTGTATCTATAAAAGCGGCGGTTTTGGTAGCTTCCATAATGTCTTTTACGGTATAGACAAACTCATTACCTGCATCTAAGGCTTCAAAACCAAATAATGACCAATCGAATGCTGATATTTTTTGTAGCTTGGTATTGTTTTCGGCAATCCATCCGTTTTTGCTTTCTTCTGCGTCTTTAAGGCTTATATAGTACCAATTCTTCTTATCCGGGTCAGTGATCTTTTTAAGCTCTCTAATGGCAAGTATCTGTTCCTTTATGACTGTATCGTCTTCTGTATCTTCTATCAGTTCAGTCAGGTAATATTCTGAGACTGCTTTATTAATTGGAACAACAGTGTCTTTGGCAGGTATTACCAATACGGGTTCTTCTATTGTATCGGTACCGGTTCCCGTGGATGCTACATTATCGGGTAGGAATGACCGTTTGGGAGAGGTCGTTACTGCTTGTGGTTGTTTGATAGCTTCGGTTTTGATCCAGAATATTTTGCCTGAGTCTGCAAACTTGTATCTGAGCTTGCGCTCATCTCCGATTAGCTGTTTTATAAGATACAGCTTTTCACCTTTGCTGATAAAGCCGTCAAAAGTAGCATTTACCGTATCAAAATGAGCATCCAGTATCTCATAGGATCTATTGTCTGCTTTTTTATAATTGGTTAGATAAGAGCGTTTACTGACCTTTATTACATCGTCTACCTGTACCTTGCTATATTCAGCTTTTACTTCTAATATCTTTACAGGGGTGTTCTTCTTTAAGGAGGTATCGAATTTTAGGTTTTTCTTTAGGATAGCTCCTTCTTTTAACCTGAAATGGTTCTTTTTCTTCTCTCCATCATTCTTAGCATCTGTCAGTAGCGGGTTAGGGTCTTGATGACTAAATATCTCTAAATGTGCAGTACGATAATTTGGTTGTTTTTCTACGCCATATTTTCCAGTATGCCCTATAATAGTGCCTGCTTTGATAATTACATCGCAGTTTACTATTTTATCGAGTGTTACATCGTCTTTTATTTCATTGGTAAAGGATACGTCCCGTTTGCGGACATATTCGTTTGTCTCTTTTAATTTGTACCAACTTCCTTCCGACTTTTCGACTTCGATAGATTCTCCTGTTTTTATTATACGCTGGAATGCACGTTTACCATTAGGCTGGTCATATACGATAGCACCTGTATCAGATTCTTTATCCAGATCATCCTCGGTAGTAATGGTATAGGTATTATCTTTTAGCGTAGCATATGAGGAGTGGATATAAATGTTATTAATGGTTTCATTGGATATGGGGTTACAGTAGTATATTTTGACATATTTTTTGTATTTGGGTTGATGCCTCCAATGTGTTTTTGCTTTTTCTGCTTCTGTAAAACTCATATCCCTTATAGCTGTATGCCCTTTTGGGATCACTATTACTTTCTTATTAAAATCTTCTGAAGCTCTGGCATTAAGCCCTTTGATATGGTTTTTAGCTTTGATTTTGTAAATGGGTTTGGCATAAAAATCAGGGACTTTGTTTTTTGCCACCATTTCGGCCTTGCTCATTAAATGGTTGTAAAGACTATAGAACGTATATTTCTGTTTGTTCAGACTCTCATAGTTATGCTGTATGAGCATAAAACCATTAGAGTAATGATAGCTCTGTTCATCGAGTATTTCTTCAATATATTTTTCGGGAATGCGATAAGCTATAATCCTACCATCTGCAATTGCCCTTATTTCTTTGCTGCCTTCTATATGTAATCCGCCATGCCATGTATTGTAGCGGTTTATGGGATAGACTCCGAAACTGTTTGTCTGACCTAAGTCGGTTTTGACGTTATTATCATTATAGGGATACGTAACTCTCATATGTCATTGATTACATACTGAATGTATAATCCGGAATATAGCCGTGCTTTTTGGCTTCTTCTTTTATTTTCTCCTGATTGGCCTGCGCCTCTTTTAGAGAATTTCCAGATAAAGCTGATTGCATTTTAGAAAATGTGTTGATCTTCGGAAAAGGAATATCCTTTATTGGCATTACCGCTGTTGGCACCGCCTTAGATGTTCCTAGTAGTACAGTAGCTTCTCCACTGGTGATAGTTCCTCCATGAGCGGTCATATCTCCTACAGTACTGGCTGGCATCCCGCCAATAAGTACATTGCTACACCCCATTGCTATGGTGTCAGGTGGACCAACACAGGTACATAGATCACCAATCACGGCTGCTGGTTTGTTTGCAATGAGTACAGTTGAAACTCCTGGCCCTACTACGGGACCACCTACATGCGGTACCGTTCCTGTACACATCGGGCATACGTGCATACTTCCTATAGTTGCTGCTTGTCCGGGCATATTAGTTAATTTTTACAATTCCAGCAGATACCTCGGTTAATGTTTTTCCAGTCACCTTGGTTTGCGCGCCATTCATTTCCGCACTGGTTTTTCCTTCGATAATTGCATTCATTCCTTTAGCTGAAATATCCCTAATGGCCTCCATTGCTAAAGAAGCTTTACTCTTAGCGGTCATATCACCGGATGATTGTAATGCTAAATTACCGTCTGCAAGTGCATTGAGGTCTTTCTGCGCTGCTATTTCTACATTTTCCTCCGCTTCAATGGTAATATTTTCTTCGGCAGTAATGCTCACATTCTTAGCTGATATTTCGATATTTTCAGGAGCCGATATGCGGATGGTCTTACCTACTGTATCGAATTGGATCACATTCTGATTCTTATCCGTAATGGTGATCATCTCACCATCTTTGGTATCATTTAATTCTATTTTAGCCCCCCCTTTGGTTGACCAACCTTTAAAGTCATTATTCTCACTTTGCCATCCTGTATGTTTCTGTATTCCTGTATATAACGAAGACATTACATAGGGTTGTTCTATATTTCCAGCGTGATACCCTACAATAACGGAGCTTCCTTTCTCTGGAATCGCGTGTAATCCGTAATCTGACCCTGCATATGGAGTGGCAACCCTAATCCAAGGACTGGTGACATTTCTTTCTTGATCAAACGGATATTGAATTTTTACACGACTAAGCTTATCAGGATCATTAGTATCTACAACCTTGGCAATAGCCGGTTGGGAAGATGAAAACATGTCAATATTGGTAATCGGAGATACATCAACCTCCATAGAGATGGCATTAAATTTGTTTATATAAGCACCTCCGTTCTGGGTGCTATGTTCGACTTCTATAACACGAAACTTCCCGAAACTTCCTTTTTCATTTTGTATTTTTATTATTTTTCCCAAGCTTACCTCTGTATTATTACTACTGCCACTAAGCATAACTTGTTGTTGTTCCAACACCTTTTTTTGTAGTTTTACGAGTCTGTCCATGCGTTGTTTTTTATTCTTTTCATCGTATGAATGGTGAAGAATACGCGTTTCATTATGGAATAAATTGTTAGCTACTCCTGTAGCATACGTAGTATAGCCTCTGGCATTTGATGAAACATTGGTTGTAGAAGAGGTAATTTCTTCTTCGGTATGATACTGGTGAGCGAAATAGTTATATCTGGCACTTACAGGTTTCATTCCTAGTTTAAAACTCATAAGATCCGTTCCATAGATCAGTGGTATTTCTTCTCCCATATCCGGTTTACCAAAATAAAGAGTATCCCTATGGTAAAAGAAAAACTCACCCTGCGTTATTGCAAGCCGTCTTAAATACCTAAAGCGACTTTCTCCATTCATAACAGAATAGAGTAGGGTATTATCTTGTTCTGGGGCAATAGCCACCTTAAGGCTGGACTGGTTATAAATTCCCAATGCATCTGATATAATTCCAGAAATAGGTTTATCTATAAAGCTTTTGTAATCTGCTCCATCTTCTAAAATAATAGAACTTCCCATGCCTTCTAAAAGAATCAGGTCACCAGAAGATTGATGAAATCCTTTGATATTTTCGACACTGGTAATAATCCCTTTGAACTCCAGAGGTTTATACTCGCCAAACCCATTGACGGCTTGTATCTGGATAGAAAAAATTTCATTTAGAAATTCTTTGCTTTCATCTAGTATGATTGTGTTTTCTGATCGAGATTCTAATATATCCGCACGAACGGTTAACGAAAAAGAAGTGTGATTTCCCATTTTCTCATAGAGCCTAAAATCGGCTATTACTGGGATATTTTGTCCTCCGATATAAATCGTATATTTAGTTTGTAAGGCCATTTGGTTTTAAGGTATATGAAAAATGTGGGATGAATTAATGGTTTTAAGATGTATAAGTTACAGTAACAAACATAGGTTTATAAATTGGTGTTTCCAAAAATCAGGAAGGGGGGATTTACCTTTGCTTCTTGATTTTTCGATGAGTGGATAAGTATGATCGATAAATGCTTAGTTGGGATGAAGTTTCCCCGCTTGTATGCTGTAATAAGGTATATATTCTAATTCCGGGTCAAAGCCTCTGGTAAATACATCTTTCTGGTCATACACAAAACTATGAATCTCTGTATCATAATAGATGAGTGCATTCATTTCCTGCATAATGAGGATGAGTCTGTACAAAATGAGTTTGGAAATAGCTAGTTTACAAGCTAGCTCACTGGCATTGCCTGTAGATTTTAATCGCACTAGACGGTCTATCTGTTCAATAAGGCGTAGTTGTTGGGTAATTGGCATAGCGTTACTTTAAAAATTAAATACATAGCGATAAGTAGGTGTTCTGTTTATGGATACTGAGGGCGGGTTGCATCCAATAGATTTTATACAATGGAATCGAGGGGCTTTATTTTGCGAATGAGCCTTGCAATCCTAAAGCCCTCGAAATTCCTGCTTGGGGTAATTAAACACAAACTCAACTTATTTGGGACGATTTCTTTTTTTCTTCTCCCAGTATTCCGTTAGGTTCCATTGTCTGACCATATCCATTATCCGATTAGCTGTTACTTTCAGGATACTAAGGTCTTCCGTTTCTTTTTCTCGTTTCACTTCGGGGTTCATTTCTTCAAGAACCTGCTCTATGGCCTCAAAACGTGCCATATGATTAAATCTGGCTGCTATCTTCTCTTGAACTTGTTTCTTTTGATTTGGGGACAGTTGATTATATTTAGGATATTGACTTAGCATCTTATGGAGGTTTTCATTAGAAATATCGGAATGTGCTTCGTAAGCATTTCGCGTGCGGTGAATCAGAACCATCCGTCTTGTTCTATGAATAATGGTTATGGCCTCATCTATAGGCGTACCTTTATCAAACAGACGCATAATCCATCGGTAGATCGTCCATTCATAGCATTCGCGTTTTGCTACTCTCTCTATGAAATCGTTTTTCTCAATCTGCACGTAGGGAACTATCTCTGCGAGAAAAAGATTTCGTTGTTTAATATGTTCGTGACTCTCCATATCTTTTATTGTTTCGGAGTTTACTATTGTTACTTTAAAATCGTGTTAATTTTTTCAGATGCTCATAGACTATCAATATTTCTGAATCGGTTAAGCGCCCAACTCTTGCAACAAACTTTTGTATCCTGCCTTTACGAAACCCTAATATTTCCTCCATATAACGGATATTGAGGGATTTCTTTACATTGATTGCTTTTGTATCCTTCCTCAGATAGTTGGTAACTTTACGCCGCTTGTTCTGTGCTTTTAGTAAATCTCTTTCCTTCTCATCCATTTTTACAGGTTTAATATGACATTACATTTCGGTTTGAGATATGGCATGGTAAATCTTCAAACTCCCATGTTAATTGGCTTTACGGAAATCCGTAATGTCTAATACAATTGTGCTATTATACATTGTAGATGGCTAGGGGGAGTCTATTTTTGCTAATCCATGTTAGTTGCTCTTTTTTTAATTACATTTGTCTATAGCAATCATTAGAAATGCACATCTGTTCGCTAATATAGAACAAATGTTCTGTTTGACAAAATAATGAAGAACTTTTTTTAAATTCATGCATGGATTTTTACCAACAACTCAAATCATACAAAGAAACAAGTGGCTTATCGAATAAAGAGCTGGGAGGACATATAAAAATGTCTGGTGATGCATTCAGGATGGCCGTAAAAAGAGAAAGCCTGAGTGAACTTGAGAAACAGACGTTGGAACCGTTATTTATTGATCGACTGGGAGAGGATCATCCGGTTCAGAAGCAATTGGACGAAGTATCTCGATTTCTATCTCAATATACAGAACTGGCATTGCAAGATTCCAGAATCAAAAAGATTATCGATAAGGAAGTGGCAAAGAGATTATTCGAGGTGGCTTCCAGTAAAGAAGCACTAGAAAAGTTTCTTAATAGCTAGGCTCTAAGGTTTTCATGAAAAATGCCGAAGCCTGAATATAGTTATCATTAAAAAGAGTAGCAATCTTTCGCTTGACCCGTACTTTCTCCGTCTGTAATTCTTCTTCCAGTATAGTATCAATCTCCTGATCCAGAAATGCGAATAAATCTTCCGTTATAATGTCATGTTCACGTATGATTCGATTAATGTGCTTGGCTTCTGTTCTTTTCATTATTCAGCAACATTTTTGGTGGTTAGATCCTTATATTCTTTCAACGTTTCAACTAGATATTCCCTCTTATCTTTTGTCTGAACATATTTACCGTAGATGCGGTACGATATAAGATGCGAAAGACGATGGATCTTACTTGCCATATGAGCAAATTTATCGGCAAGTAATTGCTGCCTTTTAATCGCCCAACGAATGAATAGAAATGCACTGGCATTGATCAGTAATGATCCAAGGAATAATAATGCATAATATGACGAGTAGGGGATATCCGGTTTAGGGTAGAGTGAATAAATGGTAAACCAGATAGATACTAATCCAAAGAAAGACAAAACGGTAATGACCGTTTTTTGAAACAACGGGTTGTCACGATCTTTATAGAGATATATCCAGATACAGAATAAGGTCAAGAAAACCAGACAGAAGTAAGGTGAACCTCCGAATAAAAAACGCCTCCAGTTGCTCCAACCGAAGACGCGATTTATTACCGTTGAATCATACTCTCTGAAACAAGTCACCTTACCGTCAGTGATTTCAATTTCATAGATATCATCCAGTATATTAAGTCCTTCATGTAACTCTGTATCCGCTATAGAATAGCTACGATCTACTTTCTTGGGTAAAAATGTATGAATTAATGGGGTAAATGCGATTGCACAAAATAAAAGTGCAATCACTATATATTTAACGCTCCTCCAATTCGTCTTTGCTGGTTTGGTAAATTTCTGTGTCATTTTCAATGCCGCTTTCTTCCTCAACACTCGTTGCGGTGCATGAATTAAATATTGTTAAGGCTAAAAATAGCAAAGAAATTGAGAATACAGTTTTTTTAAAATTCATCGCTCTAAGATTTATGATGTTAGTATGAAAACCACCTGTTTTAAGTGGTTGATATTCAGTCAAAACTACCGCCATCTTTCGAGAATAAATAATTTATTTTTCTGTTTTTTTGTGGTTATTTTGCACCTTTTTTTAGGGAAATAATCGATTTTAACAAGTAAAAATATGTCAGATTTTAGCCTCAAAATTCCAGAACAACCATTCTACCAGAGAAAAACGAACATTTTTCAATGTAATGTATTGATAGACAATAGATTAAAACCTTAACAGAGCAATGGTTTTACCGTAAATAATTTATACGAATTGGCGCAAATTCAAGCACAAAATATAGTCTGAAAATTATAGAGTAGGGAAGGGGCAGGAAGCCCACATCCCTTTCTCTATATTACGACTTACACCCCTAACAAGTCCACGGTTGTTCCATTATCGAATAACAACGTCTCCACTTTGTAATCAGGATCGCTAACGTATTGGTTGTCGATTCGGATAGCCTCGCCGGTTGGGGTGTATGTAACCAGTAAATCATTGCCGGTTCGTGAGAAGGTTACGTCGGCTGCTACGATTCCGCCTGTTAGGTGTAGTGTATCGTCACCGCTTCCTGTGTAATTTTGCTCATAGATCCAATCGTTTCCATCACCGGATTGCCATACATAGCTGTCATCACCGCGACCACCGTAAAGCCTGTCATTACCCAGATCACCATAAAGGGTGTCGTTCCCTAGATCACCATAGAGTGTATCATTGCCCTGACCACCATGCATCGTGTCATCATATGTACTTCCATCGAGGCGTTGATTTCCCACACCACCGAGCCATGTCACGCCCTGACTTAAATTGAACGTAGAGCCATCATCAAAACGTAGAGATTCGATATGGTAGTCCAGATCGTTATAATATTCATTCTGCAAGGTAAGCGTTTCACCTGTCGGGATATATTCAACTTTCAAATCATGACTGGTGGAGCCATAAATATGCAGGTCACTTAGCGTAATACCACCTGTGAGGTGAATCGTATCTGTACCACTGCCCGTATAGTTCTGCTCAATGAGTGTATCATTGCCATCACCTGACTTCCACACATACGTATCATCACCGACAGAGCCGTATATAACATCATCACCCAGATCACCATATAACGTGTCATTTCCGGCTGCTCCCGCTAATGTATCATTGCCTTGACCGCCATGCATGGAATCATCATAGATACTACCTTCCAGATGTTGATTGCCTACACCACCAAGCCATAACGCTCCTTGTTGCAGGTTATAGCTACTGCCATCATCAAACTGAATGGTTTCAATCTGATAATCGGTGTCGTTATATTGATTATTCTGTAAAGTGATTATCTCACCCGTCGGAAGATGTTCAATACGCATATCATGACTGGTATAACCATAAATCTTTACGTCACTCTGTGTAATACCACTTGTTAAAAAGATCGTATCTGTACCACTGCCTGTATAGTTCTGCTCAATAAAGATGTCGTTTCCATCTCCCGCTTTCCAGAGGTAAGTGTCATCACCTTTACCGCCATATATGACATCATTCCCTAAATCACCGGACAATGTATCATTTCCAGCTACTCCTGCTAATGTATCATTATCCTTTCCGCCAAACATGGAATCATCATAGATACTACCATCCAAACGTTGATTGCCTACACCGCCGAGCCACTGCACTCCAGTTTGTAAATTATAGGTTGTGCCATCATCAAAGCGCAGGAACTCGATATGATAATCCGTATCACTATAATGCAGGTTCTGCATAGTCAATATCTCACCCGTAGGTCTATACTCCACACGCAGATCATGGCTGGTATAGCCATATATATGCAGGTCACTTAAGGTAATACCACCCTTTAAATAAACCGTATCCGTGCCACTGCCTGTATAATTTTGCTCGATGAAAGTATCATTGCCACGACCCGCTTCCCAGATATAGGTATCATCGCCTTTGCCGCCATAAACCGTATCGTCACCCAGATCACCATAAAGTATATCATTTCCAGCAGCACCTTGTAGCGTATCATTATCCTTTCCGCCACGCATCGTATCATCAAAGATACTACCTTCCAGATGTTGATTGCCTACACCGCCAAGCCATAGCGCTCCTTGTTGCAAGTTATAGCTACTGCCATCATCAAACTGAATGGTTTCAATCTGATAATCCGTATCGCTATACTGATTATTCTCCAAAGTGATTATCTCACCTGTCGGAAGATGTTCAATGCGCATATCATGACTGGTATAACCATAAATCTTTACGTCAGCTCGCGTAATACCACCTGTTAAAAAGATCGTATCTGTGCCACTGCCCGTATAGTTCTGTTCAATGAACGTATCATTGCCATCGCCTGACTTCCAGAAATAGCTATCATCTCCCTTGGCTCCATATATAACATCATCGCCTAAATCACCATAAAGCGTTTCATTCCCATTTCCTCCAGCTAGCGTATCATTGCCCTGACCACCATGCATCGTATCATCAAAAATACTACCATACAGATACTCATTTGCTGTATTTCCCTGCACCAGAAAACCTTGTTCCAGATTGTAACTACTACCATCATCAAAAGTCAGCGTTTCTACACGGTAGTCTTTATCATGGTAAAGCTGATTCTGAATCGTAATCACTTCACCCGTTGGGATATATTCAATCCGAAGATCATGGCTGGTATAACCTTCTATCTTCAGATCGCTGAGTGTAATGCCACCCGCAAAATGTAAGATATCCGTTCCACTTCCCGATGTATTGGATTCCTGTATTAAATCATTGCCATCACCGGACGACCAGATATAGGTGTCATTACCTTTATATCCTTTGAGTGTATCATCACCAGCACCACCTACCAGTTGATCATTTCCAGCAACACCGTAAAGCGTGTCATTACCATCAAGACCTAGCAATGTGTCATTGGCACTACCGGATGTAATATTGTTATTATTGGCATCACCTGTATGTGTCGCAGGGTCATTCACATTTACCGCTGCCTGAACGGTCACATCCACCGTTGCGGTATCCGTTTCTCCGCCACTATCCGTTAACGTATAAGTGAAGCTGTCAGACCCCACATAACCCTGATTTGGTGTAAATGTAATCACACCAGTACTCCCAATAGATACTGAACCATGCTCCGGAGTGGTATCTATGGATAGGTTACTGCCTGTGAAAGAACTATCTTCTGTATCCGTATCATTACCTAATACCGTAATATCCACAGAACTATCTCTATCCACAAGCGCTGTATCGTTATGAGCATCCGGTGCATAATTGCTTGGTTCAGGGCTAACGGTAATATTTACCGTTGCCGTGTCAGATGCACCACTTGCATCGGTAATGGTATAGTTAAAGCTATCTACTCCATCATAGGCCGCATTCGGAGTATAAGTAATCGTACCATCGGTATTCACGACCACTGCGCCATTGGCAGGGTTTGCACCAATGGTAATATGGCTGCCATCTAATGGTTTATCGTCCGTGTCATTATCCAGAACCGCGAGTATTGTCTCAGTCTCATATGCCACCGCCACCGTGTCATCACTCGCTACTGGAACCACATTTGCAGGAGCAGCACCTACAGACACAAAGACCGTCGCCGTATCCGTTCCACCTGCGCTATCGGTCAGGGTATAGATGAAGCTATCCGAGCCGCTAAAGTCACTATTTGGAGTATAAGTAATCGTACCATCGGTATTCACGGCCACTGCGCCATTGGCAGGGTTTGTATCAATCGATAGATTGCTCTGATCCAGTATATCATCCTCAGCGTCGGAATCATTGAACAACACATCCACTGTCACCGCACTCTCAAAACCGGTCGTAATACTATCATTTCCCGCACGCGGTTTTGCGTCTGGTTGCGTGGCAATCCACGCAGTGCCGTCCCAATAGAGGGTCGTATCGGTAAATTCCAACACCTCGACATTGTTCAGACTATCGACTCCATCCGAACCCACATTATCCGTCACTGTCACCAACCGAGAAGCGGTGTTAGAAGTAATGGTATAATTCGTAGAAGCGGCTTTATACACCACCTTGTCCGCATCACCTTCACCTAAATCTGCAATATCATTACCACCACGCAGTTCCACCACGTCATCACCACCATGACCCGTAATCGTATCAGCAAAACCACTCCCGATTAGCTCATTATCTCCATGATCTCCTACTAAATCCTGCGCATTCAAACCCAAACCGATGAAATCGGAATTTGTGAGATGAACATGACCATTCATTTCTATATAGAAACTGGTCGCATTATTGATAATAGTAGTTTCCAAAGCTCCCGTGGAAGAAACTAAATGTTCGTATTCCAGGTCATAAACCCCACCTGTACCAAGCGTAGTTATTCCTGTAAAACCAATTCCTGTAACATCAATTTTATCTTCGCCTTGAACGAATGAAACGATGCTATCATAGCTGTTTTCAGATGTAGTAGTCTTAAAGCTATCTGCTATCTCGTTATATACATAAGTATCAAAGCCATCACCTCCATCCATAAAGTCCTGACCACGCCCTCCAATCAAGCGATCATGTCCATCAAGCCCGATAAGGAAATCCAGTACACCATCTTTTGCAATGATATGGTCATATTGATCCGTACCAATAAGGTAATTGTAATTATTGTCACCCTCTACAATATTTGCATCGTTTACTGTAAAATTCCAATTATGTGAATAGTTGTAATAATCAAGAATAATGATCGTATTTGGTTTTGCAGTACCGGAATTGGAATTCCATTCTTCTATTTTTAAATGTTCTCCAGTAAGTACAATACCGTCAGATCGTGTTACTTCCTCTATTTTACCAAACTTGAACTCACGCTTATCTGAACCAGAACCCACTTGAAGTAAATAACCATTTTCGTCTAAAATAGGAGCTTCACCATCAATGAGTAATATCCCACCATTATCGAGAACTCTTACATTCTCTCCGAAATCACTATGAAATTCATAGCTATCATCCCCAACCACCCCTGCAATGGTTAATTCTTCTTTGGCATTACGTACCCTAAATACGTCATTTTTGTCAGAGCCAGTGATCTGTTCTATGTTGTATAAAATATCAAAATTCGGTACTCCGCTGAAAATGTTGTCCTCAATCTTTTCAACTGTTCCGATTCGATTGGCCAAACTATTATTAATATTTTCAATAGTTACCCTAACTTTATCATCGTTAAGCTGATAATTTACTACATCATAATCATAACCACCATCAATGAGGTCATTTCCTTCACTGCCTATAATGGTATCATTTCCAGCGCCGCCATGAATGATTTCTTTATTGTCAGTACCACTTAAATTATCACCCGTAGAGTTCACAGTGCCTAGAATGAATTGATTTGAAAGGTTCGTAAATTCGTCGTTAATAGTGCTTGTGTCATCGAATAGATAATCTAAAAGAGAGCTAGAAAATTTAACAACAATATCATCTGTTGTCGCTTCTTCAAAGACGGTCAGTGCCTGTGATCCATAGGCATTTTTTAAAAATGCAAAGGTGTTAAAGGTAGTCGTGCTAATAAGACTACCCGATTGAGCATCCGTAACATTACTGGTAAACAAATTAAATACTTTTTGAAAGTCTAATTCTCCGACCAAAAACGTGACCGCTTTCATAGTAGTAAACAAATCATAGGTGTTTGCTTTATCTGTATCAAACTCATTTCGTGGATGATCCACTTCATGGAGAATATGAGAAAGATAAGCACCATCATATCCAGCCCCCACAAAAAAAGCATTGCCTGCCCAAACCCCAAATTGAGCGTCTTCATTTTCATCTAAGTAGAAACCAGTTGCTGCTGTTACTGCATCCTGATCTACAATTTCTTTAATTTTTGATAATTTTCCAGTTGTTCCATCAAGCCCATCAGGGATTGGCATTTCCACTGGATCCGTTGGGTCATTGGGGTCGGGAACAAATCCTAACATACCCTTGAAGATAGCATCCGCAATAGCATTTGAAATAGCTTGCATCCAATCATCGCCAGCACTTTCACTTCCTTGACCACCATATGGTTCACCAAAATAGGTTTCATACGCGTTGAACGTAAAATCGCGAATTGCATCACTAGCTGTCGAGTTTTGTGGATTGTTAATGTCTACTGTTTGCTTGATGAATAGCCATGTTCGAGTATAATCAACATCATATGTCCCATCAGGATTTTGAATCCGCACTAAATCGCTAACATTCGCAGCATCTGGATTGGCAGAAATATGCCTTAGTAGTTTTTCATAAATACCTACATATGAACGATTTTCTAAGTCATGCTCTTTTGTGGGATGGGCACTTATCTGTGCATTAACCAAAGTTCTTAATTCGTCTGAAATAGTTGCATCAAGTATCTTAGTTGTTGGATCAAATACCATTATTTATTTACCTCATTCTGTTCTTTATTTATTTTCTTTTGAGCATATTGCTCCATAAGCATCAGTTCTTTAACAGCTACTTCACATTCTTCAGCGTAAATGTTTAAGCCTTGCATATACTTAAATCGGGAGGTGTCTCTTCCATAAATCATTTTGGCAACTAGATTGGTTTCTTTGTCGAGTACTACGCGGCAGGTGCAAATTCTTTCTTTACCGCAAGCTAATTTTACAGGGATTTTTAGATTAGGTAAGTAACCATAGTAATATTTGGAATTGCTATATTGTAGTCTCTCAAGTTCACGAAATCCCTCTTTTAGAGGCAAAGAGTCAAGTTCTATTGTTTTTCCTTCCCATTTTTTTAAAAATTCCAATCTTCTGGGGTCACTCATTTGACTTAAGAGAAATTCTTTAGCCTTTCCAGTAAGGCGTTTAACAGTTTCATTTTTTTTATAATGATTGGCAATCATCTTTTTCATATCATGCCGTGCCATTTCTTCTAGCGTTTTAGCTTCATATGGTTCGTCTAAACGCGTTACTATAAACCCCATTTTTTGAATGATAGGTTTTCCAGCCTCAATTATTTTTCGTTTTTCCTTCTTATCGGTCAAATATTTGTAGGGAAGTAGCTCCTTGCGCTCGTCTTTATACTCGTTAGCGTTATTGAATCGTATTTCTGTTACGTGAACTGCTTTTTCCCACTTATAACGACAATAAGGATAAGTGTACGCTGGTTCTGTTGGTATAGTTTCTGTGCGATCAAAAACAGCCATTTTCCAAGGCATTAAAAACGTACGGTCACCTAACTGCACTAGAATTTCATCTTCTGTGAAACACTCTACATCTGGATTTGGTTCGGGAATTTCACTTACTTTTTGCATGAAGGCATCTTTTGCAGCATTAACTATCATGCTGGGCGCTATCAGCGTGAAAAAAATAACTAATACGGCAGCAACTATAATTATTGTACTAAAATTTCTCATATCTCGCCTCATAGAAAGATTTATGTAAAACGGTTATAATCTCACTCAAATCCTACGTCAACACACGTATTAAGGAGATTTTGTGCAAAATACCAGTATAGCGGGTGGGTTTGGAAATCTAGGGTTACTAGGGTAGGGGCATATTTTCAGATAACCGCATCATAACATAAATTATGGGAAATTCTTTTTTAATAACCATGTGGTTTTCCGTAATACAGATGTTCTTGAATTTTATTATCTTCGACCTCGGACTACAATTTCCCCAACAGTTTTCTGTAATTGTGTTCCTTGACGCATATCATATATGATGTGCGAATTACTTGTATTATCATAAGAAGATGTACAAAATTGAAAACTATTCATACGTACAACGATGATCAACTGTAAATTTCGTAATCCCTATTTTGTAGTAATTAGGTGAGGCAAGTTTAGTGGTAAGCTAACTTTTAATGTTTTTAAGATGAGAGTCACAGAAATAATAAATAAAAAGACAGGTGAGAAACTTATTTCATTTGGAGGTGAAGACTTTGAAAATGTAAATCCAGCAAAGCATTTTTATGATGTATGTTTCGTCTCTCAAATGATGATGCTTGAACCTGAAGAGACAACTGGAAGAAAAAAAGCAACTGCTAAAGGGGCTAAAACTTTAATAAAAACTATAAAGTATTGTAAAAACTTTATTGAGAAATTTAGAGCAATACAAATACCAGAAAACCTTATTCACCTTTTAAATACTACTAAAAAGAGAGAACAGAAAAAATTACTGAATGGATTAAGAATGAACCCAGATGTTTTAATGGCGTTCCTTTTAGAAGCAGGTGATAGAGGATATCTTTTAAGTCAATATATATCTGAACATCAAACTAGTGCAATTGACAACAGGAAAATGCCGATTGCATTTAGGGAGAAAGAAGATGGAACCATTGAGAAGATGGGGAAAACAGAATTAACAAACGGACAACTAAAACAGGCACTGGAACAGAGAAGCGTTAAGGTTGCTAAAATTTTGGAAAAGGGCAATGAATGGCATTGTTTTTTTCTTACTTATAACAGTATTGGAGGAAAAGAAAATTGGCAAGATGGGCAACCACATTTTCACTATATATCTAACTTATTTGGAATCGAAAAAAAAGACGTAATTGAGCAAATTAAATCAAAAAAGTATAAGCTTGGAAATTTGCCACATATAGCATTAGATGATTTTGGGAATCAACCAATTAAAAAGTCCAGCACATAACAATTTATCCTAATATTGAATTTGTACCTTTCGTGATACTAAAGCACCATACAGAGGACATTGTGTAAAATGTTTAACTAAATTATTTATAAAAATAACCGAATTTGAGCACTAATTCAAATAAAGCTGAGGAGCTAATTCAAATCCCAAAACCAATAGGAATTGGTCATATACAGAGTAATGAAGAAATACTAAATCCAAAACTTTCACCTATAGAAAAACTGCGATTCATGTCAGCGGATCAATACGAAGACTTTGTTTTAGAATGGGTGCATGGTTATTTGAAAAAACAGAATAAATATAAACGGGTTATTCGGTCTGGTGGAGCTGGTGACAAAGGAAGAGATGTCATTGCTTATATAGATGATGCACATTGGGATTGTTACCAATGCAAATATTACAAATCAGCTTTAACACCTAGTGATATTTGGAAGGAGTTAGCTAAGCTATGTTACTACTCACAAAGAGGAGATTATCAAATACCGACTAACTATTTTTTTATGGCACCTGATGGGATAGGATCAAAGCTAGAAAGCTATTTGCACACCCCTCAAGAATTAAAAAAAGAACTAGTCAAGAATTGGGAAAAATATTGTCAAGGATATATTACCTCTAAGCAAGATGTTTTGCTCGAAGGAGATCTTAAAAAATATGTAGAAAACTTTGATTTTAGTATTGTTAAGAGCATTCCTCCACTTGATCTTATTGAACAACATCAGGAAACTATCTGGCATAGTTACAGGTTTGGTGGGCTTACTCCCAAAAAGAAAAGAGTTGCTGTAGTACCAGGGCAAAATATCGACCCTAAAGAGAACAAATATATAGAGCAGTTATTAGAAGCTTATAGTGATTATACACAAGAACAGATCAAATCAATCGATGCACTAAACAGTAAACCGCAATTAAGTAAACATCTGAAACGGCAACGTGTGTATTTCTTTTCAGCTGATGCACTGGAACAATTTAGTAGAGACATATCACAAAGTGCTGAAGAACATTTTACTGCCTTCAAAAATGAAATATGTAGCGCAGTAATTGAAACGTGCGAGGATGAGTATGACAATGGATTTGAACGAGTAAAAGCAACTCTAAAAGCTTCAGTAAATTGCTCTCTTGATGGAAACAACATACTGAAAACAGAACTAAAAATGGATGACAAGAAAGGTGTTTGCCACCATTTGGTCAATGAAAACAAACTAAAATGGGTTTACAAGAATGAAGAATGAACAACGAGATATTAGACTGTTTAATACTCCTGTTGAGTTTGGATTAAGATCATTACTTATCCTAAATAATATATCACCAAAATCATATGATTTACAAAGATTGATATACTATGATTACATGATTCTACACACTTCTGATATTGATCCAAGTCAACGAAGTCTACACCCGTCATATCCATATAGATCAGGGGAAATATTGGTGAAACGAGAAAGGCTCAGAAACGGTTTGTTAATAATGAAAAGTAAACAATTAATCGACATTAATTTTGATAGCCGAGGGATTACTTACAGAGCCAATGATCTTACATTACATTTTTTGCAATATTTTAATTCTGAATATGTTGAACGTCTTAAATCTAGTGTTTCTTGGGTGGTAAATGAGTTTGAGAACTACTCAGATGAACAGCTCGATCAATATATGAAACAGAATATAAAAAGATGGGGAAGCGAATTTTCAAAGGAATCATTTATTAGAGAAGCGATGAATTATGAATAACAGTTTTAGCATAAAAGAACTTAGAATTATAGGGCAAAATAAGCAGCCTTCTTCACTCTTGTTTGAGCCAGGGTTCAATGTAATCGATGGAGCTTCAAACACTGGAAAATCTTATGCTTTTCAGTGCCTTGATTATATGTTGGGCGCAAACGATGTTCCAGAAAAAATTGATGAAGCAATTGGATACGAAGAAATCTATCTTGAAATCACACTTCCAGATAAATCTCCTATTACATTTAAGAGAAATCTTCAATCCTCTTCCGATTATACTATGAGTTTGGTTACCATAGATGAGTTCTCTACAAGGGGAGAAAAAATCGTTCTCAAAAAGAAACATGAAGCTAACAACAAAAAGACATTTTCGGGTACCATTCTCGATCTGATTAATCTTTTAGGGAAGGAGGTGAAAAAGAACGCACGTAACACAACACGAAGTCTAAGTTTCAGGGACATTGTCCGTCTTATTTCGGTTGATGAGGTTCATATTATTGCAAAAGAATCACCTATTTATAGTGGTCAAGCAATTAATAAAACTGTAGAAAAATCTGTATTTTCTTTCTTATTAACTGGTCATGATGCAAGTGATCTAATTGAAATTGAGGAAACCAAAGTTAGAAAGGGAAGAATTCTTGGTCAAATAGCACTTGTGGAAAAATTTGTTGAGGAATATAACAACAAACTAACCGAACTCAAAAAAAACAACACAAAAGAGGATTCGGAACACAGTCAAAGGCATATATCTGAATTGTCAGATATACTAAGTGAATTAAGTAAAGACCAGGAATCGTTAACCCAAAAGCGACAGGAACTATGGGAGAGATTGGAAAAGCATAAGTCTCGATTATTAATGATTGATGAGTTAAAAGGACGTTTTGAATTATTACATACTCATTATGAAACGGATCTCGATCGACTTGATTTCATTACAAATGGAGAAGAATTATTAAATCAACTTCATTCTGTTGACTGCCCAGTATGCGGAAATGACATAGACAAAGATCATTTCGATTGTAATATCCAAAGTGAAGAAGGACATGAAATTCGGGAAGCAATAGAAGTAGAAATTGTGAAAATACAAGCTAAAATGTCTGATTTAGTTGGCACGATCCAAAACCTTGAAGAAGAAAGAACACAAGTAAATCAAGATTTGGAAATCACACAATTTGATTTTACAAGCATAAACGAAAAAATAACAAGAGAGCTAGAACCACGCAAGAAAAAAACAAAGGAAGCCTTAGACAACGTTCTTCAAAAGCAGAAAAATATTGCAGAGCTTGAAAATATTCAGAATCATTTAACAGAGCTGTGGGCGGAAAAATCAAAACTAGCTCAAGATCTTAAAACGAAACCAATAGCCGAAGATGATACAATTGAAGTTGGATACTCGACTTTTAAGAGTTTCTGTGATCATGTGGCAAAAAATCTTAAAAACTGGAAGTTTAGTGCCAATCCTATTGTAGAGTTCGATACAGAAAAGATGGATCTGATAATTGACGGCAAAACCCGGTCAAGTAATGGTAAAGGATTTCGAGGTGTTGCCCACACGGCATTCATCATTGGGTTAATGGATTATTGCATTGATAAAAAACTGCCACATCCAGGAACAGTAATCATCGATTCACCATTAACAGCATATCAAAAAGCAGAATACAAGAAGGAAGATGAACTGTCGGAAGATATAGAAACTGCATTTTTTGAATCTTTATCAAAAATTCCAAAAAGTCGACAAATTATAGTTTTGGACAATAAGTCACCAAGTGATGATGTAAAGCACAGAATAAACTATATTCACTTTACTAGAATTGAAGGTAATGGAAGATATGGATTGTTCCCAATTGAAAAAAATAAATAAAGAACGCATTCTGTCAAGAATACGATAATTATTGTGAGTTTCTATGATTTCATTTTGACTGGTTTTCAATAATCATTGCATAAGGTGTGTTCTGGAAAATTGCCTTGAATGCAAAAAGGAGGAAGCACAAACTTCCTCCCTCGTTGTTTAGCATACAAGTATACTGGGTGTTACGAACCATGGGTAGAGTATGCCAGCATGCTCTAGTTCGGATATAGATTACTCCAAATCCTAGTGATTACCCTTACACTATAATTCAGGCATACTAAATCCTTATTATAATGTCAAGGCTTGTAGAGTAGGGGTGGTAAGTATCCAAATAGGATTCAATTCACAAAATATACTATCTTCGCTATGGAACCAACTTAGTTAGAATGAATAATGCAATAACTGGAGAAATCCAGAAACTATATTTAGGTAAGGGCATAGCTGAAATTCTTAATATGATTTCCATTAATGTTTGGGATCGTATTGCATTTGCAAGAAGCAGAAAGGGCTTTAAGATATACGAAACCACGATAACTCAGGATATTCTTTATCAATTGGCTTTAGCTTCAGAGGTTTCTGAGCATGGGGTGAAGTTGTTTGAAGCTAAGTCAGAAAAAACTAATGGGAATGATATTGAGTGTTACGTTAAAGTAAGTGATGGTTTTGTGTTTTTCCCTATTCAAGCAAAATTAATGTACTCTGATAACTCTTATGCGCAAATAGCACATCGAAGGGGGAAAATTGACCAAATTGATTTGTTAGTGGATTATGCTAAACGTAAGAAAGGATATCCACTCTACTTACTATATAATGGTTTTCCTGGTTCGATGAGATTAGATAAACTAACAAAATCGTATGATGAAACTAAAAGTTATGGTGTTTCTTTTACGAGTGCAATTCATATTAAAAAAAACTTTCAAAATAAATACAGGAGGATTGAAGGTGATCCAATTTGGCGTATTCCTACTTTTCAGGATCTCCATACAGAATTTTCTAGACCGTTCCCAACTCTTGCTAATTTATCCAATTATCCATTAAATGCTCATGAAGTAATAGAACAAAAGCTTCGTTTCTATTCAGTAGATTATGATTTAACGGCATATAGTAAGGAAGAGTTATTGGAGGATGATTCTTGGGTTGATTTAACTCCAGACAATGGTTTAATAAGTGAGCCAGACAAAACTACAGTTACAGAACCAGTCGTAGATTATATTAATGATAGGTCTATTTCCAATGATATAGGATATAGACCTGACTCAGAAAATGAATTTAAGCCTAAGTTTAGATTGATAATTTCTAATAATGGCAATTAAGGTTGGGGACTAAATATCCACCCCTTTATCGTGACTTTTTTCTTTGGAATCAGGTGAGGGGCGATATGTCGCATAACTTTCTATCAATTCACGTCTGCGATCTGCTTCTCTTTGATGCGCTTCCTTCTGGTAGATACTACCATCAACTAATCCTTTCTCATAGATAGTAGGTCGCCCTTCGTATATTTCTGTACTGAGATGGGGTTTCACTCTTTCTCGATAACTATTTTCTAACCGATCCATTTCTGCTGGCTTGTTCAATCGTTTTGTTTTGCCATCATTGAAGCCTTGATGATATTGTTCCTTATATGTTCCATAGGTTAATTTGGTAAATTCTTTGTCTCTATGGTCAATAGCTTCTTTATCTAAACTTGTGGAGACATTATTATTCATAGAACTGTATGCAGGATTGATTGGAAGCTCAAAGCTTTCAGGGTTCATATGTTTGGATAAGTAATAATCACCACCTTTGGTAAAGCCTAACTCATAGGTGTCTTTTGTGTTCTTTTGTCTGTAATGGTCTGCTTCTTTAATAGCCAGAACCGGTGTATTTTTTTGGGTACTGAAACCATCCTTAAAACCAGTATGAAAATCCTCTCTATCTTCAATCATCCTCTGCTTGAGATCACTGATATTATCATGTGATACTTTTTCTAGGGCTTGATGACGGTTTTCTCGTTTGGTCTTCATTTTCTCCACGTAGACTTCGCTTCCTTTTTTATAACCTTCATTGTAATGATAGTTACCGATAGGATTATTTGCTTTATCTAGTGTTGTTTGAGGATCAGTTATTTGCTCAACATATCCTCGTTCAAAACCTTGGTTAAACTCAATTTTTTGCTCAATAGCTCTACGTTTGTTTTGAAGATCTTCAGGATTATACGGTTCGATTTGTGATTTCATAACAGGACATCAACAAGCTATGTGCCAATGTGTTATTGAGAAAAGTAAACAAATCTGTTAGGTTTCAGGACATGATTAAAGATACTGACTACATACATTACCAAAGAAAGATGAAGATAGAGTTTTTACTAGCTATCACGCTAACTATTTTATGCTTTTTAATGCATGTGTCTTTGCCATTTGATTTTATTGTTAGTCCAACATTAGCTGGCATATTGATGACGATCGTTTTTGGTGTCCAGAATACATTTAGTAAAAATACTCACGTTGAAAGACATAGACGGGAAGTAGATGAATTTAAAAAGGCACTCAAGTCACTTAAAACGGATGGATTGATCGAGAGCATCAAATATGAGAATGATAATTTTGCAGTAAAGTTATCAGAAGAAAAGGTGGGGTCTATTCTTGAAAAACATCAACAAATAAGAATCCACTAAAATTTACTTTTGGAGATACACAATGGACTACAGCAATACTCCGCCAAACACATTACTTTATAGCGAGAAGCCTTTTTTCTATATTCTGGAAGATAATGAAATAGTAAAAACAGACGTAGATGGGTACGTTAAATGGAGAGAAGAAGGCAATCATATAATTAGAGTAACCGAAAAAAATGGTGTTAAAGTGTCTACTGTTTTTTTAGGAATTGCTGAACCTGTTGAAAAAGAGCTTTTTGAGACATTGGTTTTTGGTGGAAAACAAGACGGCCTTATGGAGAGGAGTGATAACATAGAAGAAGCCATAAAAACTCATATTCATATTGAAGAAGTGGCATTTGAAGATTAGTTGGGATTAAGCATTACAAATGCAAAAACCTCCATTATTAGCAATTTTCCAGAGTAGGGATTGGTTTGACCTGAACAGTTTAGTATGTCGATTCTAAGTCAAGCATATTTTTATAATGAGGCAGCAGCTTTTGCACATTTGGAAAGCATCATTTGGCCTAATGGAGCCATATGCCCTCATTGTGGTAGCGATGATCGTATTTATGAGCTTCAAGGAAAGAGTACGCGGGTAGGGCTAAAGAAATGTGGTCATTGTCGCAAACAATTTACGGTAAAAGTAGGTACGGTATTTGAATCAAGCCATGTTCCTTTGCATAAGTGGTTACAAGCGGTGTATCTGATAACATCTGGAAAGAAAAACATTTCTGTACATAAACTGCATCAAGTACTGGAAGTAACATACAAAACTGCATGGCATATGAATGAAAGATTAAGTGAGGCTATGCGTGAATCCATAGAAGAGATTTGTAAGGAAATAGCAATGCTTGAACTTAATTACGAATCCAATAGAGAAGAGATAAACAAACTCGAATCTATTGTTTTTAATTTTATCCACGCCACTAAAAGTTGGGAAGAAGAATACTAACCGAATGCTTTCCAATGATTATCGGAAAATAGGGCGGTTTGGTAAAAAAACTAACCTATTGATATATAATGTTATTTTGCTCTATAAATTACATAATGTATCTTATGGAAAATAAAAGGAGTTAACCTCAATAACACTTATCGAAGTTAACTCTTGATGTCGATCATTCTTTTTTATTGAATATATCGGATAGAATTTGTGCGCCTATAAGAACATTTCCACTATTTAAATTTTCTTCTGAACCAAAGGTGTTAAATGTGAGTGCAAACCTCAAATTACTTTGTATAGTAAAACCAGCAGTAATTTCTCCAAACCAGAAAGGTTTTTCATCTATAATGTTTAACCGATTGTAGAAGTCATCTGGCCCAAAATATAAACCATAATTAATGTTTCCAAAGAATGCAAATTCGTTTTCATCCGTAGAAAGACTGGTGTATAGATTAAGGTTTAAATTACCATTTCCTGTTGATTTATCTATATCTCCACTGAACTCAGCAACTTCAAGTCCAAAGTGAGCAGATGTACTAAAATAAAACAAATAATGACTTCCTTGTGCCAGTAATAACGGAAGCTCAAAATCTAAATATACATTTCCTCCACCAGCTAGCAAACGTTGAAAAGCTTCCGTTTGATCAGTTTGAGTTTCCGTATCACCGCTCTCTGAATCTTCGCTTTTGTTGGTAATCATACTACCAAAAGATACCCTACTTGGTCCTAAAAAGGCAGAAACCAATTCTGATTTTACAATACCTCCATTATTGTTGATCTGAAAAGAAGCACTGTTTACTAAGTTAAATTTATTTGTATCTTCAGAATATAACAGGTCGAATGTTAATGCCTTACTTGACGAATTGAGAGTAGGTAAGAGCCAATTTGGGTTTACAATAGCACTAATAATTTCATCATATTCTTTGATTAACTTCTCTTCTTCTTCAATTTCACGATACAATTCTTTGAGTTCGTCAAGATCTTCCTCATTTTCACTATCTTCAATGAATTTCCTTAAAGCTTTCTCAGCCTCCTCTTTTCGCTTGACGTAATAATCGTAGAAGTGTGGATGAGATGTGTCAATATTGTCTATGTATGATTCTTCCTTAGGCATCCATTCTTTTGTATTGTTGTCAAAATCATAGTTTTCAATAACACTCAGGAGATGCTCTTTTACACTAAGAATAGAATCTCTTTTTATAGATGTACTATCCGATAATGCTTTATTCACATACTGTATGTTACTATATACCTCGTCGAGATTCTTGTGTTTTATTTCAAATGGAGGAAGGCTACCATCAGGAAAAGGATCATCAGTGTCATAGATTCCATCTCCATCAGTATCAATAACTGTTTCATCAGATTTATATTTTGTGGTCTTAGGTTTTCTAATTTTCTTTTCCCGAATATTAGGAATTTGAGCAATGATTGCGCTACTAAATAACAAAGTAAAAAGAATCGTAATTGTTTTTTTCATAATGTGAGTTGTTAATAATTAGAGATAAAAAAACCGCTTCCAAGCTTATTGCTCGAAAATGGGGTAATTATTTTTTGGAGGTAAAATGTTGACGTTAAGTGGTTTAAAGTTACGTAAAAAAAGTTAGGCTATTACGGTTAAAATGTGAAAATTCCCTTAAAATTGATAAAAGGACTATTTTGTAGATGATTGAATACCGGAGCTTTGCTTTAAAAATTCTTCGTTGAAGAAGGTAGAAACAAATCTTTCAAAATGCTCAATACTTTCAGCTCGTAGATCGAAATCTGTTGTGTGTTTCAGAAGAAATTCATCGCTCTTATTGCAGTCGATAGTTTTACGCTCTCGAAGTTCTGCAAAGGGTATACAGTAAATATTAGTAGGATTGACAAAGAAGAAAAAACAGTTTGGGAACCGTTCTTCGTAGAATTGATGTTTTGCTTTGCTGAAATAAAACCTGCCATTCGTTCTGTATTTTACTTCGGCATAATTCACCTGACCATTACAAGGGTTACGTAAAAATAGATCTGGACAATAGCGTACCGATTTAGCTGTTTGGTCCTTATTATCTCTTATCTTCTTGGAGAATCCTGGATACAAGTTTTCTAAACCAAACCTAGTCACTTCATAGCCTTCGATGCTTAGTAGCTCCTGTACGAGACTTTCAGCAATTCTGCCTTTGGTGAGCTGAAATGCAAACAAATATTCTGAGGGTTTAGTTTTCGGTATGTCCTTACCAGTAGTAAGATATACCGTTGCAGTTTCATTAACTTGGTTAGCTTCCATAAATAAGTTGGTTATGTGTGGAAACTAAATTTACAGTATTTCAGGGAAATATGTTTAATTCTTACTCAGGAATTTTCGCAATGAGTTCCGATATTTCGTGGTCAGATAGTGTTTCACGATCTGATTTGTCGTAGATATTGAGCAAAACAATAGTCTCTTTATCAATAATAAGGTGCGTGATTACCCTGCCCCCTCCGCTCTGTCCTTTGCCTTTGGATTTGATTCCTAGACGGATTTTGTAGCAATTATTACCAATCGCCATACCTAGGTATGGATTATCCCTTAATTCCATAATTAGATTCTTGAAATCCGAGTTGAAGGATGGATATTTCTTAGAAAGTTTTTTAACCTGCTTATCAAAAGGAGGGATAGTATCAATTTTATAAACTATCGAGTAACTCCCCTACATCCCTTGTCTTTGCTTTACCGTGCTTCACAAGTTTCATGTAGTCTACCGATTCTTCAATACTTCTTAAAACCTCTTCTTTGGTCTGTATAGTTTCATCATCAAGCGATTCGGTTTGCACGAATGGTAAATCGCTTAACAAATCCATTACAAATGGTACTTTATCATCCTGTACATCAATTGTGATTTTCATTTCTTGCTGGCAATGTTGGTTCAATATGGACGTAGTATACCATATAAAGCAAAAAAGGGGAAGCAAGTTCCCCCTGTAGATTTACTCGTCATCTGGATCTATCTCACCCACATGAATCAGATCTGCTCTAGTCATACCAGGAGGGTAATCATTAAGCTCTCTTGCATCTGCTTCAGCAACTTCATCATAATCTTCACAATCGTAATAATCATCTTCGGGCCGATCCTTGTAATTTACATCTTCCCAATATGGATAGCCTTCCTGCTCCGGTTCCTTGCGATCTTCATCGAGAAACTGGTTATCAAGCACATCCTGAAGATTGTCGAATTGTATGATTTCGTGAGTTTGCATCACAGAAATGAACGTATCATATTCATCATGTAAGGCTTGTTTTTCTTCTTGCTCATCTTCCGATGACAATAACAAGCATAGAAGCGATACTGCTTCATTTTTACTAGAACAATGTCTAAATCGATTTTTCATAGGTCGAAAGTTTTAAGCGCGAAACCTAACCTTCGATTACAGCTAGAACAAGAAAAATGTTTCTGTAACTCAACCATTTTTGCATTTTATTTTCTTGACGAAAATCATAAGTGATTTGAACTAAGTTCATCAGTTAATCACAACTTTTTTCTGTGATAATTTACACCATTATTTCAATTGCTTAATGATATGATTTGAAGCTGATTTTCAAAATGTTACCTCATTACATCTGTACAACTGGCACGCGATTTGTGATGGTTTAAATAACCCTAAGCCACGCTTAGGGGAGATGTCTGTACGCCGTAGGCACAATTTGAGCGTAGCGTCAGAAAACCATCAATAACTTCAACCAATAGCGGGGAACCAATGAGTGAACCACACTAACTACCAACACATAAAATAATCATCCATTGGGGAAATGGATGTGCAGCCTGTAACCTGTGCATGGGATGGGCTGCTTGAGAAAAGTTTATTAAATCTAGGTAGGTATGTTAACATCAAATAGCGGAATGACCGCAAAGGAATCGATTGACTATTACGGGTCAAGTCTTCCCAGAGAAGGTTACTATTTTGCAGATACAGAAGTCAGTTTCTGGTCTGGGAAAGGTGCTGCCATGCTCGGATTGGAAGGAGAGGTATTCAAGCAAGATTTTGATAATGTCTGTAACAATAAACACCCACAGGATGGTAGCAAATTAAAGCCCCGTCAGAGTAGCAGAATGAAAGCCACAAACGACCTTACTGTGAGCGCCCCTAAATGGTATTCAATGGCGCGTGCTTTTACCAAGGATGAGGAACTGAAACAGCAGCTAACAGATATTCTGCTTACGGCTGCCAAGAATACGAATGGATTTATGGAATCCATGATGCAAACCCGCAAGCATATTGGTCTGGCAACGCGTGATGAATTTACGGATAATGCAGTGTTTTCCAATTATCTGCAATCCACTTCACGCCCTGTTAATGGGGTAGCGATGATGCAGGATCACGTCCATATGGTGATTCATAACCTGACCTACGTAGAAGAAAAAGGCAGGTTTCATGCGGCACAATTGGGAGAAATCTATAATAATCGTCCACTCATACAGGATTATTTCCATAACGAGCTTGCCAAAGGGTTGATTGCCCATAATATCTCCTTTACCCGTGAAAATGGTATAGCACAGTGGAAAGGTATCTCCCGTGAAGGCATAGAAACATTTTCTGCACGTACTGCACAGATTGAGGCATTTTGTAAAGCCAATAACATCACTGACCCGAAGATCAAAGGTGAAATAGGAGCCAAGTTACGGGAGAATAAAAGAAACACGTTACCAAACGATCAGCTAAAAGCCTATTGGAACGAGTTATTATCCGATGCAGACCGCAAAGCGATTGATAATATCCGTAATGACGATAACACGACACCGCCTGTTTCTTCGGAGCAGGCACTTGCTTTTGCATTGGAACATCATCTGGAAAATGAATCCCGTGTCGGTGAAAGACAGTTGTTACAAACCGCTTTGAAACACGGTATAGGAACGGTGGATTTTGAAGAAATACGTGAAGCCTACCGCACATATGGTGTGCTGCAAGTGACAGGTGAAAAGGGTGAGGCATGGATCACTACAAGGGATATACTCAACCGCGAGCAGGAAACAAATCGTATTGTCCGTGAGGGTAGATGGAAACATGCATCTCATACAGAATTTGACCACGCCATACCGGAATTTCTCAGCCAGAAGCAGAAAGATACGATTCGCGGTTTATGGCGCTCTACCAACAAGGTCGATCTGGTCAAGGGATTAGCGGGTGCAGGTAAAACTACGACCATTAAAACCTTTGTCGATGGGGTAGAGGAAGAAAATAGGAAGGTGCTTGCTACTGCACCAACGCTAAGCGCCACCAAGAACCTAGATAAAGATGGCTTCCGTCATACGGTTACTACTCAGAAATTGCTAAACAGTAAGGAATTGCAGGAGGAATATAAGAATCAGGTCATATTGGTGGATGAATCGGGCATGTTGGGCGAACTGGATATGCACAAGCTCATGGTAATGGCTAAGGAAAATCATATGCGTGTGGTACTGGTAGGCGACGACAAACAGCATTCTGCCGTACCGCGTGGTGAACCATTCCGTTTAATGCAACGATATGGAGGAACCAAGATATATGAACTCGATGAAATACGCCGCCAGAAAACGCTAACCTATCGTAAAGCCGTCAGCTTTCTGAGCAAAGGAGAAGCGGTAGACGGGTTCAATGAACTGGATCGAATGGGAGTGATTAAAGAGATAGGTGATAAAGATCGCAATAAAGCACTTGCCAATGATTATGTAGAAGCGGTTACAAGCGGTGAATCAGCGCTGATAGTGTCCCCTACTCACGTAGAAAAAGATCTGGTAACGGCTGAAGTACGGAGAAAGCTGAAAGAAGTGGGACGTATCGAACAAGACGGGGTGATGGTCAACACCCATAAGCAGAAGCATCTTTCGCTAGCTCAGAAAAAAGATGCCCGTTTCTATGAGATAGGGCAGAAGATCGAACTGAACCAGAATGTACACGGATTCAGCAAAGGCGATAAACTGAAAGTAATCGGCTTTGCTGATAATGGGCTGATTGTGGAAAATACTACAGGCAAAATAGGCGATCTGAGACTGGCAAATGCCAAGCGCTTTAACCTGTATGAACATAAAGAAAAAGAATTTGCTACGGGAGATATTATACGTATTACCAAGGGTGGGGCCAGTGTCATAAAGGGAACAAAAACCCGATTTGATGCCAATAGTCGCTATAAGATTGAAGGCTATACAAAGCATGGGGATTTCAAGCTGGAAGGGGGACGTATTCTATCCAAAGAATTTGGTAATATCGATCATGCTATTGTCACCACTTCCCATAGCTCTCAGGGGCAAACGGTAGATAATGTATTTATTGCCAATTCGTCCAAATCTTTTGGATTGGCTACCAATCTCAAACAATTTTATGTGTCCGCAAGTCGTGGCAAGTTCAATATCAAAATCTATACGGATGATAAGCAGGAACTATTGAATCAGGTACAAAAAACCAGTGAACGTCAGACTGCCACCGAGTTAATGGAAAAAGGGAATGGTTTTTGGAAGAGTAAAATGGAAGAAGCCATTGAAATGGCACGCCGTACCCAAGCCCTTATTGAACGTCAGATACAGGAGCGAAACCGTGATATTGCCCCGTCACGTTAAACACTAGAACACAGCATATGAAAAACAACGATAGAACATCATTTGTAGATAGAGAGAACCAGAGGCGTGGCATCACTGAGGTGGCACATCAGGAATGCTATATCAAAGAACGTGGGGTAAACGCGAGTCCTCACTCCGTAATCTTTGAACAGGGTAATGGAACCAAAGATTCACTAAAATATGTGCAGTTAACCGGAGAGCGTTATTTACCCGATGACGAGATTATATTGTTATTTTTCAGTCAGGCGACGGTGACACTTAGCGGCAAACAGCTACATACATTATTTGATGATCTGGCACATCAGGTCGTATCATCTGTGAAGGTATTACAATCGAATATTCCGGCAAATGATGTACATCCGGATGTGGCACTTGTGACGGATATTCAGGTAGATTATCATGATGCCGCCATTGAAAAACGCACGAGTGAGGTAAAACAAAGTGACTTTAAGCAAAAGAGTAAATCGGGTAATTTCTTTACTAAGTAATGCCTTACGTAATAAGCAGCAAATTTGTCCTGAACCTGCCCCACAGCCCTGTTTTAAAATAGGCTCAGGCGAACAGAAATATCCATATTCGATTTGCTTCTATCTGGATGGAGAGGAAACCATTAAATCAATTGGTTATGCACATCTGATGCATATGCATTATAATCGGCAAGCAGGTATTATTTTGTTTTACATCGATAGTACGGTGACTATTTACGGTAAAAATCTGGATCAATTACATGAGTGTTTGGCTCAACGTGAAATTACCTCTATATCTGTATTTGATAATAATTCATTGCAAGGCGTTGGTTTGGATAAGGAAGTGGCAATCGTAACTGAAATTAATGTGGCATATAAAGACAAAGATATTGAACAAGAAATTGAAGAAGCTCTTGAACACGCCTATAGTAAAAAGGGTAATTCCACCCCTCAGCGATAATACTCCAGATACATCTTATGAAACGGTACGTTTCATGCCTTACCACAAGGAATCGTGACCCGAACGGGACGAAACACATTCTTGATGTGGTTCGGATGAGGTTATCATTTGGTCATATTCCCTATGAGCGAATGATTAGCGAATAGAGTCCGTTTTATCGAAGATAAATGTGTAAGTGTTTATATGCTCTAGTACCGAATACCTTACATATAATAACAAACACATCACCCTATGAACCATAAGAACATCTGCCAGAAAATGAGTAATAGATAGGGCGATGCCCTATCTATTACCTTTTGCCTTGCAACCAGTTCACCCTATGTCTAAATAGTGATTTGACCACTCGGCACACGGCAAGGTGGAGTAACTACCCGCCATATTTCATTTCAAGGTGAGAGAGCCGGAACGTTTGCCCCCTCACCTGTATATTATCACTATTTATTCTGACTTGTCTTTATCCTTTGTAGAAATTCCCACATAAAAAAGATGGTTTCACAGAGTCCAAGCCCTACCCATGCCAAGTTAGACGGGGTTGGCTCCTTTACGTATATCCAGAACATTAGCCAAGTAAGTAATCCGCAAACTGTTGGTATCATAAGTAAAGTCATCATTCTTATCATTGGATTATCCTCCCCTAATCTGCATCAATTGTTAATGTTTCTATTTCATCAAAAAACACATTGATGTCGTTAATATGAGATAGGTCAATTGTCTCGGTCATGCTTCCATAGGCATCTTTTTCCAGCACAATGATTTTTGTGTTGATTCTCGTTCCTGCCCGTTCAAATACCACAGAAGGCATTAATATTTCATGAGTCAATTGCACATTGGTTTCGTCATTTAGATATTTATCCAGCCGTTTTTGCATTGCTCCACCATTAGGCACTATTGCAATCACTCTAGCACCATCTTTATAGGATAGATGGTTAACCGCTTTTACAATATGTTCCATTGCCAGCTTGCCACCTGAACCAAAAGGCGGATTCATGGCGATGCCATTATATTTATTGATGATATGATGTGATTCAAAATCCTGAACCTTCACATCACCATTTACGTTAATTGCAAGCTTGGATGAAAGCGTATAGCTAGGTTCTATAAAAGTGTTCACCGTATTTTCAGGGAAGAAACGGGCAATTGCTCCATGTCCTGCACTTGGTTCAAGGGCGCGATCTCCTGCATCTAGTTTTAACCACTCGGCCATTTTAAAACCTAACGGTTCAGGTGTCGCATAATAGTCGTTTCCTTCCTGTGACTTAGTAGCTGAGGTCTTTTTGCCTTTCCCGAAATAATAGGTTTTCGCTTTTTCAAATTCAGAAATAGCCTCATATGTAAAATCCGCTTCCTTGCCACCTCGACCTTGTGTTAAATAAGGTCTGTTATCATTGGCATTCAAGTAGCCCTCTTTAATGACAGTTTCGAGGTTACGGGCTTTGTTTCCCATAGCCAGATTTTCAGCAGTACGTGACCGTGTGGCTATTTTCTCCGCAAAGGCGAATCGCTCAAAATGGGTTTGCAGGGTGATATATTCATAGATTGCATTGCTCTTTAATCCGATACGGTAAATACGCCCTTCAATCTGTATCGCATCGGTGGGGGCAGTTGGCAAACCTAACGTAATTAACACACGTTGTTTATTGCCTAGCGTATCATGCAACGAAATCCCTTCTTTTCCTGCTTGTTTCTGTACCATCAATATATCTACACCCGATTGATTACGGTTGAAATCTTCAACATATTGACTGCGTTTCGTTTTAGAGACTGTACCATTAAACTCTCGCATCGTATCAAATGCTTGAGCGATGGTCTTACGTGGGTCTACCAAGTCGGATAAATCGAGATTAACCAGTTCGCTATACTCCTTGTTAAAGCGTCTGATTTCGCTCTCCAGTGCAAATAAATGCTGTTCCCTTTCTTCTTTTTTAGTGAGTAATTCACTCGCATTAAAATCAAAGGGATGGCTAGGCAAAGAATTATTGTAATTGTGGAAGATCACCACCTTACGTCCCAATGCCAGATGTTGCCTGATACGGGGGATTACGGCCTTTGCCTTGATGCATTCTAATAGCTGATTGGTATAGTTATAGTTAAATTTGCGATCTACGAATTGGTGAAGTAACGGGTATTCTTTTCTAAACTCTTCTGTATTGAATAACTCTTTGCCTTCATCGATACGCTTACCAATCTCACTATCCACAATCACAAATTCACGGGAATAGTCTTTTTCCACTTCGATTTGCCGTCCTGAAATGACTCCTTTTTTACTAAAATGCTCATGAAAATTACGCTCCATGAGTCCAACATTTACCGATGCATCCGGCTTGGTGAGTTTGTTATAACTCATGGTATAGCCGAAATGTTCTATAAAAAACTGATTGTAAGGATTGGGGTCATTATAACCATAAAATCTATCCTCTTGTAGCTCCGAATGTTCGTTGATTTCCCATAGACAACCATCACCAAGCGGAATGGATTTGTGATAGGCGAAGGGTGAAGCAGATAAAAATACGACTTTGGTTTTTGCAATATATTCCTGTAGCTGAATGTTATATTGCTCCTTGAATTTGTCATCATCCAGCACATAATTATCATTATCTGCATCATAGCGTTTGCACGCTTCGCGTATCTTATTTCTATACAGATTGTCAAAGGATGATGGGAGTTTTGCCACAAATTGATGTTGTTGTAATGCTTTGGTTTCATTGCCTTGAGCATTTTGCAGCAGGTAATGGCATTCATCATAGATCACCAGATTAAACGGGTAATGGGTAAGTGCTGCATTCTGGTAATAATTCGCATAGGTAGTTACACAGACACCTGCTTTTATATCATTGACGGTTTCTAGCTGCTTAATATCCAGTTGCATGTGATACCCTTCCTTGATCCAGTCTTTTGCTTTTTTATCGGTAGGTACTACAATGAGTGTATTAGGCTTGCTCTGTAATAAAAATCGTTTTACAATACCTAGCCCGACAAAGGTTTTGCCTGTGCCTGTTCCGTTGGTGAATAATATGCCCTTCCCTTCTAAAAAACGTTGCTCGGCTTTAAGTACATCCATTTGCTGTTCAGGGTATAGTTTTGGTAGATCAGAGCGTATCGAATCCAGATCGGCAATGTGACTTTCTGTGGCAAAGTTGGTTAGAAAATCGATGGATAATTGTTGTGTTTGCATGGTTAAATTCCTTATGGTTAATGATTATGTGAATGCGTTTTTTGGAGAGATTCGGGCAAGCGTCAGGGCATCCAAAAAGCCATAGCGTAGCCATTGGCGTTTGGATGGTTGGCGCTATATTTGCCACCAAAACGCATTCACATAAGGGTTGTTAATTATGAAGTATGGGGGTGAAGGCACAGTTAGCGCCCTCACCTGTGAAGTGATTTATGCCTCGGATTTTTCAGCTTCAAACTGCATCAAACGAGGACAATAAGATTGTTTTAATTGCTCTTGATGCTCATTTTTTAAAGGCTCATTATTAGCGTAATATTTGACCAGTTCGGCAATTAAATCTTTACGCTTGAGTTTAGAGAATTGCTTACCAATGGATGCACCGCAAGCCATAGCAATTTCAAGCAATTGATCTTTCTTGTGAAGCTTGAAATATTCCTCATCCGGTGAATAACTACCGTTACCATTAAGTATCATTGTTAATTCCATAATTTATTTCCTCCTTTTTGTGTGTCCATATATGCTCCTATAAATTCTGTTGCTACTTGTGGCACTATGGCGTTTCCATAGCCGTGTAGAGCAGCTTTTCGTAATTTCGGGGGTATCCCATGAGCCAACATGTGAATGCTGGGTTCAACTGGCCTTCGTTTTCCATCGGGACAGTCAATCCACTGCACCCCTGTTCCGTTGCATAGTCCAGCCGATCCCATGTCCGGTTTTTCCCGTCTTTGCGTATCACTGTTTTCCCGCTTCCTTTGTGATCGCTTACGGTTGGTGTCGGCCACATCGACGGTATCACTTGTTCTCGTAGATTCGCTGGTGCAGTTCTTCCCTTTCGTGCTTCTGCAAATTGCTTCTCTTTTGCTTCCTTGCTGCGTGGGGGTAGGCTGTCCATTGTGTTTGGGGTTGCCCAAAACGCACAGTCGTTCAGGTCGTTGCTTCTCTCCTGATTCTCGAACCTCTTGGCTTGTCCGTTCTTCCAATCCCGACTCTGACTTGTCGGCCACAAACCACAATCGCTCTCTTCTGTGATAGCGCCCGACACTGATAGCTGGCAATACTGCCTGTGCTGCGGCGTAACTTTGCGCTTCCAGATCATCCGCCACTTCGTCCCACCATTCATGGGTAATTGCTGCTGCAACCTGTTCTCCAAAGATAGTTGCAGGTCTAAACTCTTCAATGAGCTTTTTCCACATCGGCCATAAATGCCGCTCATCATCTTTTCCTTTTCCTTGTCCGGCGGTGCTAAATGACTGACAGGGGCAACTTCCTGTCCAAACAGGTCTAGCATCATCCCATCCTGCGAGCCTAAGTGCGATTGACCATCCACCGATTCCCGCGAAGAAATGATGTTGTGTGTATCCTTTAAGATCACTTGCTTCGACTTCTTGAATTGGTCTGGTGTCGATATGTCCATATGCTATTACTCCTTCATTTATTGCAGCTTGTAGCCATAAAATGGCACTTGGTTCTATTTCGTTATAGTAAACAGTCGTTTTTTTGTATTGATCCTTCATTATCTATTTTCCATAAATGACGTTGAAAAATTGGGGATTTAAAGGCATCCCCGAACCTGTTAGGAATTAAGGTAGCGTTCTTTGTAGATGTCACGTATGACGCTATCCATTTTGATAGCTTGCCCGCTGGTGGTTCGCCCCCATACAGGCTTTCCGTAGAAATCCATCGTAACCGCTTCCTCTCGATTCTTGAGTTGAAGGGCAAGCTCTTGGCTTACACTCCAATATTCCAGAATAACTACTGGCTCACCTTCTGTATCAAAATGATGCACTAGTTCTATATATTTATGGTGAAACTCTTCGCAATCCATTGAACCAAGCAAGCCAATAAAGGGCGACATATTCATAATAATTTCATGATCTATAAATTGTTGTATGCTCATGATTACCCCCTATTCGTTAGATTCACGGTAAGGCAAATCATCCGAAGCAATGAGCTTATCGAAATGGTTTAACCCCATTTCATGCACTTCTTTTATGGCTTTTTCGGTTGCTCGCCCTTTAGCTTGGTAGAGTTTAATCAAAGGGTCTTGAAAAATTACAAAAGAGAATCCGGTTTCGGTTTCTTCACATGCTTGCGCGTTACAAACAATCTGCCCATTATTACCTTTGTAGGTTGAAATAAGCCAATCGTATTTATTGATACTATTTACCATTGTTCTCGCTTCTAGTTTATTATAAGCATCTCTAGTAATTTCTGTTTGATAGGTGTGTGTCATTTTCTCTTACTCCATAAAATTGTGTGTTGAGGTAGGAGAGGAGTTGCCCCCTCTCCACTCCTTTTAGTTGATTAAATTTCCTGCTCCCGCAGGGGTATGTTTCGGTTTGCTCCGTAGCTTGTTATTTCCTAAGAAATCTTTCTCATTGCGCCCCAAAACATATTTTTTTTGGGGCGACAAAACCTTGTCGCCTGAGCGGATGAATTGTCCAACCCGTAGCGGGAATTAATTGTCTTTTTTTATTCGGAGAATGTGGGGATCTGATGAGTAAAAGGAACGTTATGTTCTAAGTCGTGGAATGCTTAAAAAAATACCATTAATTATTGCGAAGCGACTGTCCTACACAGTCGACCCACTTGGGAGGTTTGACCATTTATTCAAGAACATCAAACACAACTAACCTTATTCGCACAAGCGAAGCGGAATGATCGTGACCCTTTGGGCCGAAACACATCTTTGATGAGGTTCGGTGAGCTTGCCATTGAAAGTGGCTAGTGAATAGAGAATGGTCGGTGTTCTTCACACCGATGTGCCAGTACCATCTATCCAGATACATCACATTTTGTTATAAATAAATCTCAACCAATGGAGTATCCATGACAGATCACCCTATCCCTGTATCTGAATTGCCAGTCATGAAAGAATGCTGTGCGACCTGCCCTTTCAAGCGGGACAAAGATGGACGCAAACAAGATCAGGAACTAGCCGATACAGTAATGTCCAGAACCCTGTTCCAAGCACAACAGATATGCCACGGTACAGAGGGTGATAACAGAGAACCCCATAATCGATGCAAAGGCGCATATGATGAAGCATTCACTATCTATCAACGGCTGGGATTAGAGCCAGAGAAGCATCTGAAGTAAATCAAACCACCTAGCCAAATATTCACCAGTCTGATATGAAAGAATCTATAGATATAAGGAATAACCTATGGATGATAGAGAGCTAAAAGCAACCCTGCCCCATTTATTCAGGGATAAGGTAGATATAGACATTCTAGCGGAAATCACGGAACTCAACTACATCCAGTTTAAAGTAACACCATCCAAGGAGAATGTTTCAGGATTCACACTGACCGATAATCCAGCATTACATGGATTGATAGAGCCTGAAATCATATTAGACGAACACACAGGTCAGGAAGAAATGATTGCCAGAATATCACTGAATAACTACGCCACATTACTACATTATTTAAAGGATAACCCTATCATCCCTACCTGATGGATAACTGGCTATTCCGCGTGATGAAAGCGCTCTGTAGTAAGTTACCCACAAGGTCTACTATCACCACATCTAGGATCAAATCTGAGTAAGGATTGGCAAGAAGAAAAGATTAGCTACATCATGGGAAATTTCACATAAGGGAGCTATATTTGTAGAAGACCTACGCCCATAAGCAACATTAATTCATCAATACCTTTTTACATTATGATGACGCAGAAACGTCTGGAGTATTTCTTACAAGCCGATACCATAAGTGATGACGAATATTTTGAGTTAGTAGAGGAGTTTTTCAAGGAATATGAAGAAAAGAAAATTAGAAAGTTTACCAATTATATTGAAGATTTTTGGGTATTAATCAGGAAGTACATAATACCGAAAGGAAGAGAGAATAAGTATTATGATTTTGAATTTTTCTATTTTCCGTCGTTTGAATTTTATCCCGATTCTATTGATGGTAGATTATTGGAATCAGCAAATTTCTGGAATGCTGGAGAAATGACTGTGTTTGATGGTGATGTCAATTTTAGTGATACAACGTTTCTATCATGGTTTAATCTAGCTTTTGTAGAATTTCAAGGAAATGTTATTTTTAAACATACTCAGTTCAAGGGCAAAACGGATTTTGTTGGTGCAATATTTTCAAAATTCACAAATTTTGCTCATTGCTGTTTTGTAGAGGAATCTTCATTTGATGCTGCAAGATTTAATCATTTTGTACAGATTGCACATTGTAAATTTGAACGCAAAGCCACTTTTAATTCGGTAAGTTTAAATGAAGCAAATATTCAGGATATAAAGTCCGATCAAGACAATTTGCTAAGTTTTGCTAATATTAATTTTTCTAAGAATATTACTTTCCGTCGAGTAGATATGCGAAACATCCATTTTACTCAAAGTGATATTAGCGATGTCCAGTTTAAAGAGTGTGTATGGGAGATAACGTCACGACTGCATATAAGCGAGGAACAAATACTAAAATATTCTAGAGATGAATACGAAATGCTTGAAGAGCAGTATCGTCAACTTAAAAAGAATTTCGATAGCAATAAGGATTGGGAGCTTTCCGGTAAAGCCTATGTGAGCGAGATGGAGATGCGTAAAAAACGACTCTGGTTACAAAAGGACTACTATCATTGGTTTATCTACTGGTTCTATGATAAATGCAGCGGCTATACTCAAAATCTTAAAAAGCCCATATTTAGCCTTTTGATATTAATGGCTGTTTTCTCATGTATCTATTATCCAATTGACCAGAGTATTCAATGGGCTATTCAGCGAGGTATCTACGGAGCTTTACCAAAACTAATCACTATTGATATTCCTAAAGATGCCCAATTTAATGGATATTGGCTCATAGCATCCAATATAGAAACTTTATTAGGTAGCACATTTCTGGTATTTTTCATTCTGGCTCTACGTAAGCGATTCAAGCAGTAAAAACATTAAGCCAGATAAAACCATATAGGTTCAACCCTGTATTTATGGATGTTTGTGGCATATTCTGTGATGTGGGTTGTGTGTAAAAGCACGATAGTATGAAGCAGATAATCACTAAGGAATGGTTCGGTATTGTAGCACTCACCATCATTCTCATTCCACAAGTAGCACATACGGTCTATGTATTCTCAGAAAACAGCCAATATGATAATCCCTGGTTCGCATGGTTCTATGCCGTGGGTGTGGATCTTGCCATTTTAATATTTACCGTCAAAGGCTGGAAGAAAACCGCTTTCATTTACCTGATTGGAACCATAGCGCATAATGTGGTCTACCAGTTCTATCCGGAAAGTCTCTATAGCTCGGTATTGATTGCGATTATGTTATCGGGAACAATATTCTCATTCAGTCATTTATTCTATGCAGACAAACCCAATGAAGAATCACAGGAGTTACAGCCAGATATATTTACGCAACTTCAGGAACATCATATTGAGCTGGAGCTGAAGCCTTATAAATGTCCTGAATGTCAGAAGTCATTTGCAAACACGAAACAGCTTAATGGTCATATTAGTGGTCATAAGCAAACAGGGCAATGGAATGAAGATCACTATGGTGATTGGGAAGAAGAGAACAAAAAAAGAGGTGATTTGCTGGAAAGATTGCAATTATCTCCTGCAAATCACCTTGATTGATAAGAATGATTAAGATACGGTTTCTGCTATCTGATGGTGATAGATAACACCGTTTTTAATGACCCGTTTACGCCATTCTGCATCATAAACACTTGTCGGTTCAGGTAATAAACTTAAGAAAGCAACAGGGCAGCTATCTGCTATCGGGCCGATGCTGTTATCCATTTCTTTATAGAAGATATTGCCCTCCATAATGTCCACTAAAATAGTTAATATGAAGTGATCCCCGTCTGGGTCTTTCATGACCAGATAGATGACATTACGCTCTGTAAGATGCGTGGCTTTTTCTAACCAGAATCTCAATATATGATAACCGTTACGGTTAAATTCTTTCTGGCAGAAATCCAATGCCTGTTCTGCTGTCCAGTCTAAATGTCTTGCTGTATTATAGGTGAATGATGTCCATCCCATGATTGTATGTTTTAAAGGTGAGTATTTGGTGAAGTATGTGTTTTTGGGAATTTTGCCATATCAGCGCGATATTTCTGATGAGTGACCCACGCTTTGATATGTTGAGGTACTTGTATCAGTCCCGATGCAACAATCTGATCAAAGCGTTTTAATCCAGCTTCATGTACGCTTATCACTGCTTCTTTGTCGCAATATTGATAGGCTGTATGTAATCGTAGTAAAGGTCGATTCGATGGAATAAATATATCAATGGCTGCATATCCCATTTTCGCGGTGCAACGTATGGCACCTTCCCGTTTATAGGTCTCAATATACCAGTCACAACCAGATATATCATAGATGATTGATAGTTTATACCAACCAATTATTGCCATATTAGTAGTTGCTTTATGGTGAGTCTCTAATGGATGTTTTATCGTTTTCATGATGTAAGTGTTAAATGGTTATTGATTAATTCAAACTGCTTTCCGCATTCGCATGTGCCTCTATATTTCTTACTGTGAGTAAAAATCTTAACGAGGATCATTTCTTTTCCACAGTCACAAGTGGTAAATGCATTATTGTACATATAGATCACGGTTTGTTGATTATTCGTTTTCATCTTTAGAAGGTATAGTGCCTGCTGTCAGACGGTTCGTAAATATGTCTAATCCCTTTTTGTGAATCTCTTCTACGGTATTCTGGGTAGCACGTCGTTTTTCTTGATATAGGCTGATGGATGGATCTTGAAACATCAGGAAACTGAAAGACTCATAGTCGTCTCTGGTTTCCAGTTTTCCAGCTTGTGCAGTACAGCTAATCTTACCTGAATGCATCCTGAATGTACTGATGTTCCAATCGTAACCGAGAACATCTTTGATAAGGGTTTTGGCACTCCATCCATAAATGGATGTTTTCTTCAATGTCGTGTTGTACTTCGGATTTTTTTGATCTTGATTCATGTTGAATAATTTTAATGGTGAAACATTCTGTTTATTTGCCATTAACCATCAAGGGCCTGTCTTCAATAAGCCATGACCACAGGGAAATGGTGTTTGGAGAAATGCCCTTAGATTCGCAATTCCAAACAGAATGTTTCAGTCAGTAAAGTCAGCTATCAATGGAATATTAATGCTGTTTGATAACAAGGTTTAGTGTCATAACATTCAGTATATTTTTCACGGAGCATCACACGAATAAGTTGGCGTTCTCTTTGTGTTACTTGTTGACTTTCGGATAAGTAGTTATGCTCCAGCACCAGATCAATATTGCCACACCAGGGCTGATCATCAATGAAATAGCCATATTTGGTAAAAATGCGATTGCTATAATTAGCATTTGACATTTCTTCCTTGGTTTGTTGACGGATATAGACTAGGTGTGTTTTACGAAAGATCCATTGCAAATTCTTCATTGGATTATGGTTTGCATTCTCGTAGATAATGACCAGTTCATGCTTACGAACCACTTTCGGGGTTAGTTTGGCAAACCCATAATAGACTTGTAAACGTTCAGGGTTCCCCTTTGCTATCACGGTAGGTTTATTTAACGGGCTACGTAACATAGCTTCAAGTTGTTGATCCCATTCTCTATTCAAGTAGGTTTTATCTATCATAGTTGTTAAGTGTTTTTGTATGGGATGCTTTTGCAGTATCAGGTCTGCTTGATCCATATTTAGCTCGAATCTCACCCAGTGATTTCTTACCTCTGGATTTGCTTCTATATTCTTCAGGCCGGAAGTACCATGCTTTCTTTTTGGAAGCCCATTTAAAACCGGATTCTTTCAGTAGTTCTTTATGGATTTTGGTATTACCTGTGATCCAGATCCAGGCGCCACATATTTCTATGATTAAATCCGGTAGATGAATAATAGCATTCAGGGCTTCACTTAAGGCATTACTATAATCACTTTGTTGATCCCTGCTCTCACCGGAATAATCTTTTAACACCTCATAGGCTTCATTGATCATTTTCATGAGTTCTTCACCCGCTGGATTCACATCGGGGTGATATTTCTTGCATGCTTCTCTAAAAGCACTTTTGACAATTTTAGGATTAATTTCTCCTATGATACCTAGTATCTTGGCTGCATCATACACATTCATGGTTGTGGATTTTAAGGTTTAACATGTGATTTAATGCTATCCTTAAAAGCCTTGCATCCAATAAGCCATGAGTGACGAAGGAAAGAAATGGTGTTTGGATGCCGGCTTTAACTTTGCAGACCAAAACACATGGTTAAATTATACCAAGCAAAAAATGCGCTCCGCGCGGGATTGGCAAAAGAAAAATGAGAAGTGTTAGTTTGGGAGTTGCGGTGAATATTTGTGAAGCAGGTGACTGGTATTAAATGCTTTTATATAGATAACATCTTCTTTATAGGCTGTAAAATGTATCTCCACAAAAAAATGATCGATGGCAAACAACATATAGTTTTCCTGATCTTCCATAAAGCCCTTTAGAAAGGTTCCGTGAGACAAGACAGTGCGATATTGCCCCTCTTCAGGCAAACTATTAAATGTTTCGAGTGTCATATACCTAAATATATGAATTAGAACTTCATTACTTCAGTTGATTAACGGTGTATTTGTCTAATAGCTTCCCTTCCACAAAGGCACGTTTTCCAACGACCTTATTAGGTAGGGATTTGTAATAGAGTTCGACAAAGAATGTATCTACTGCATAAAGGACATAGCGATCAGATCCTTCAATGATGGCATCAATGAATGTGCCTTCATTATAGATAATATCATATTGGTCAAAGTCAGAAAGACTGTTAAATGCTTCAAGTGTCATTTGCCAAAGAGTTTATTGAGCCATTTTTTAAAAGAAGGGCGTTCAATCTGCTCACCGCATCCTTCACATAAGAAAGGAGGTAGTTCCGGTTCTAAACCAAGCCGCTTTGCGCAACTATTACAAAATTCTGCCATAAAATGGGGGTTGATGGCGGCTAAAATACAGTAATTTTCTAAAATGGTCTTAGCGATCTATATCCATACCGTGATCCCTGTTATTGTCATTGGCATGATCTGTCGGAAATGTTTGATGCTCTTTGAGCTTTTCTTTCATCTCTTCAAGAAATGCTTCCCGACCATCATTAAAGGTTTGTAGATAAATATTATGTGCATGGGGTGTTTCGGAAATCGCATTAGCCATTTCCGGTTTGAATTGCTGTAGATAATAGCCGTGATTATAGGCTCTGGCATATAGTTCTTCCTCTCGTTTTTCCAACTTATCCATTAGAATGATTTTTTACGGTGTTTCTCCAGATAGGCATAAATCGAGTCGCGGTCATAGAGTATGATCTTGCGTGAGGGCTGACTGAACTCTATGTCCAGATTATCTCTGAGTTTCTGTAAGGTGGTATCACTGGTGATATTTAGCATCCGCATGGCTTCTTCCGGTGCGATCCACTTATCTTCTTTAATGTCGTGGCTGGTTTTAACATGCTCGACCACTTCATCTACAAGCATATAGAGGGCTTCACTTTGTAAACATATAACTTCCATTGTTTTCATAGTGAATGTGTTACAAAAGATGTGCCAGAACGGGGCGATTTCCCTGAGATGGTGTTATGTGGTTTTATATGGATTAAAAAAAATCCCCTCATAGCTACATGAAGGGATGGTGGGAGAGAGGTAGGTTGAGCAAATCAATCAATAAAGCGCAATATGTCCCTACTCTCAGGATGGATCTTGGCATAGTCGCGTAAATGGTGAAATGCTTTAATCAGTTGCATATCGCCATTACTAGCGCAATCACATAAAGCAAGTAGGTTGATACTAATACAGGCAGCATCAGCACTCATTTCACCTTTATAATAATTCATGGTGTTTTCTACCTGTATATGACCGGATTTTTTCAATGCGATATAAAAACCGCCATTAGATAAAGCATAAAAATCCCAATAACCTCCTTTGTATGGAGTGCAAAATTCTTCCATATAGCGAAATACCATTCCTTCAAACTGCATGGCTTGTTTGGGAATAAAGGTCGGGTAAAAGTCCATTCGTCTTTTTGTCGGCCAGAGACATCGTTTGATATGCTCATTACCTTCAAATGATTCTGTTATAGGCGTTGTTTTCATGATGTGAGGATGTAGCAAAAGAAAACATCCCCTCACCTGTATAGTAAGAGGATGTGTTTTCTTACGATTAGACATTACAAATTAAATGTGACGATCTGGTTCTCGATCTCGGTTTTACGCTCCTCCAATGTTTCTTTGAGGATACCTGTCACCAGTGTAATCAGGTTATTGTTCGATGTAGTGAACATTTTGCCTTCTTCATCCTTGACGGTGAACTCACAGTTAGCACCATTATTAAATACAAATTTGTTGAGTTCATTCAGCTTGTTTTTCAATCGTGTACGCTGATTGGCTAGTCCGGTCAGTTGCTCAAAGGCGGTCATACGATCTTCGATAGAGATGGCTATTTTTCCTAACGCTTCCTGAGCCAGTTTCTTGGTTACATCTTCGGGTTGGATGACTTCTTTATCATTTGCACCTTTTGGAGTGGTTTGAGTTGGTGCAACTTTCTGGGTTGCAGTTGTGGTCGTTTTGGGAGTTGCACCATTTTTCTTGATGTCCGTTCCATTCTGTTTTGCATTTGCTGTTTTTGTTGCCATAATTTCTGATGATTTTAATTAAACAATTATTTACTGTTCAGCTCATGTCTGGCTAGGACGCTCACTGAACAGGCAAGCAAATGCCACAGCAGGGGCGAAGGCAAGGCAACGCGCCCCCTCACCTCACCATAAAAATTACAAGCGTTCTTTAGCCTGCCTTGCAACAGCGCAAAGGCGGACGGCGATATTTGCTCTGGTCAGGGAGTGGAATAGACAGGATTTTGCAATTATTTAGTTACAATTCATGGATGAAAAAAGGAGTAGAGAAGTGGTTTTTGCAGATAAAAACGCTGAAATGTTACTATAATAACGTCAAGCTATCGATGAAAAATGCTTAAAAACCACGAATGATTATAGAAATTTATGTGATTCAGAGAAAATAAGAGGAAAATTGACGTTTGTTTTAGGTATGTTTTAGGTAAATAAAAAAAGCCGACTCGTTAAAGCCAGCTTTTCTTTGTTAATCTTTGTAGCGAGAGGGGGGCACGATCCCCCGACCTCCGGGTTATGAATCCGACGCTCTAACCAACTGAGCTACCTCGCCATTTTCTAAATATTTATTGCAATTAGAATATACAAATATTCCGTTTGCGGGTGCAAATATAAAAACAAAATGCAATGACGCAAACAATAAAGTAGAATTAATTTTTTTCAAATACTTTTAAAGTCAATAATTAATCTATATATTGGCTTACTAACAATTATCAATATGTCTGAAAAAATTAAATACGAACTAGAATTTGTAATACAATCCTCCCCTCAATTATTATATCAATATATATCTACACCATCCGGTCTTTCTGAATGGTTTTCAGATAATGTGAATTCTAGGGGAGAGTTATTTACATTTATTTGGGATGATAGTGAGGAAGAAGCAAAACTTTTGAGTAAGAAAAGTGGTGAAAGAATAAAATTCAGATGGAGTGCAGATGAAGAAGATGGGAGTGATTGTTTTTTCGAAATGCGTATACAGGTGGATGAAATTACTAAGGATGTTTCTTTAATGGTAACGGATTTTTCTGATGATGATGAAATAGAAGAAAATAAAATGCTTTGGGATAATATGGTGAGTAATTTAAAACATGTTTTAGGTTCTGCATAATTCTTATTTTAAAATGTATATTTGCCCCGCCCAATTGATATTGGAAATAAGGGGCTTTTTTATATGATTAATAGTAACGGAAAAATAGTAGCAGATAACGAGAAATCACTGGCTATTACTAATCGAGGATATGCGTATGGAGATGCATTATTCGAAACAATAAGAGTAAACTCTGGCACCATACTTTTTTGGGAAGATCATTATTTTAGGCTAATGGCTTCCATGCGAATTTTACGAATGGAAATCCCCATGACATTTACTCCGGAGTTTTTACAGGAGGAGATTATTGATTTAATTAGAGAAAATAATTTGATGAACTCTTCTGTTAGGGTTAAAATAAATGTAAACAGAAAAGAAGGTGGGTTATATACACCGATAGATAATACAATAGAGTATTTTATTTCTGTAGCTCCGTTAACTTCATTGTTTTATACAATCTCTGATGAAAAGTATGAGATTACACTTTTTAAGGATCATTATGTTGCAACGGATTTATTATCTACAATTAAGTCAAATAATCGATTAGTTAATGTTTTAGGGGGGATTTTTTCAAAGGAAAATGGTTTTAAGAACTGTATATTACTTAATACAAATAAAAGTGTTGTAGAGACTCTAAACGGAAATTTGTTTTTAGTAAAAGGAAACAAAATAAAAACCCCTCCTGTATCTGATGGATGTCTAAAAGGTATTTTAAGAACTCAGCTATTAAGAATTATAGAGAAATTACCAGGTTATGAAATAGAAGAAGTTTCAATTTCATCTTTTGAGTTACAAAAAGCAGATGAATTGTTCATCACAAATGTAATTACGGGAATCCAACCCATTACTAAATTTAGAAAAAAGGAGTATTCTTCTACTGTAGCAAAAAAGTTATTAGGAATACTGAACGCTCAGATACGATTAGGAAAAGGTTAATTAGTTATAACTTGGATTTTCTGGTGCATTAGACCATAGTAGGTATTCTCCGCCAAGTTCTATCATTTTTTCTTTCCAAAATGTATTATAGGATTTACCAATTATGTTTTTTCTATATGTATTTTCTACAACAACCCAAGAATTTGCTTCTAATTCTTGATTCAATTGTTCAGCATCCCACCCAGAATACCCTAAGAAAAACCTAATTTCGTTTGCAGTGATCTTATTTTGGGTGATTAATTCAGAAACGATAGTAAAGTCACCACCCCAATATATCCCAGAAGAAATCTCTACGCTATTAGGGATAAGATCTGGAACTTTATGGATAAAATAAAGATTATCTTGTTCTACTGGTCCACCGTTATATATTTTGAATTCAGCTTCTACTTCAGGTACTAAATCGGAAAGAACATAATCTAATGGTTTATTCATAATAAAGCCTATTGATCCTTCACACCCATGATCGGCCAGAAGTACTACTGAACGATTGAATGAAACATCTCCTATGATAGAAGGTTCTGCAATAAGTAAATGACCTTTTGCGGGTTGAAGCGTTATCATGAATGGTTTAGTTTATATTAAAACTAAATAATTATTTCTAATAATCAAAGTGGTTATGGTATTTTTTATAGTTCTAAAATAAAAAAAAGCTTCTAAAAAAGAAGCTTTTTCTTATAATATCAAAAACTGAGTATATTAGTTAACTGAATTTGATAAATCTGCACCAGCTTTAAACTTCACAACATTTTTAGCGGCTATTTTGATAGTTTTCCCTGTCTGAGGGTTTCTACCTTCCCTAGCAGCTCTTTGAGAAACTGACCAAGATCCAAATCCAACTAAAGAAACACGGCCGCCTTTTTTTAGAGAACCTTCAACATTTCCTAAGAAAGACTCTAAAGCTTTCTTCGCTGCTGCTTTAGTAATTCCAGCGTCAGCTGCCATTGCATCGATTAATTCTGTTTTGTTCATAATTCTGTTTTTAAATTAATTGTTGGTTAAACCAAATTTTTGTTAAACGCTATACAAATTTATACGGATTTATGATTCGTGCAAGGATTAGCCCAGTAAATACGGGGTTTTGTTGATAACTCAAGGTGATTGTTAATAAACGAGCGTTTTTTCTGTGAAATTTCGTACTCTAGTGATAACGAGGGCTCAGGCCATTTTTGCATCCTTATAAAAAGTATATCCATTGAGTAATGCTTTTGCTTCCATAGCTTTTTTTCCCGGTAATTGAATTTTGTCAATAATAAGATATCCTTTTTGTACCGCGACTTTAATTAAAGAATCTTGTATTATTATTTTACCAATATCATAACTATGTTCTTCTAATTCAATTCTCGTTTCAATAATTTTTACAGAAAATTCTTCACCTTTGTTATATAGTATGCTCCAAGCACAAGGATAAGGACTTAAACCTCTGATAAGATTATAAATTACTTGAATTGTATCATTCCAATCAATTTTAGTATTATCACGATGTAACTTATATGCAGTTTTTGATATGGTTTCCTGATTTTGGGGAGTAGTTATAACAGTATTGTTCTCTATACTTTTGATAGTATCAATAACAAGAGACGCTCCATCTGTCATTAAAGTATCATGAAGTATACCTGCAGTATCATTATCATTTATTAAAACCTCTTTTTGTAAGATGATGTTTCCAGTATCTATTTTCTCATCAATAAAGAAGGTTGTAATTCCTGTTTTCTTTTCTCCATTAATTATAGCCCAATTGATTGGGGCGGCTCCTCTATAATCAGGAAGTAGAGATGCATGTAGATTAAAAGTACCGTATTCTGGCATATCCCATACTATTTTTGGTAACATACGGAACGCAACTACAATATTTACATTAGCTTGTAATGATACAAGTTCTGTTATAAAATCTTCATCTTTAAGATTTGTAGGTTGTAGAGTTTTTAAATTTTGGGATAGCGCATATTCTTTTACTGCAGATGCTCTTAATTTACGTCCTCTACCTGCTGGTCTATCTGGAGCAGTGATTACACCGACTACGTTATACTTGTGTTCTATAATTGTTTTTAGGGTTTCTACTGCAAAATCAGGTGTACCCATAAAAAGGATTCGCAAATCTCTCATTGTTTAAGCCAATTGGTATTTATTGTTCTGGTTGATTTTAATAATCAAATGTTCATTCATTTCGCGAATAACATCAAGGATAGATTCTTTAGGATAATTCAGTTGTGCAACAATTTCTCTAGATGATAAATGTTTTTCTTGTAACAATTGAATTATATCAATACGTATTTTGTTGGGGTCTACCGCTATTTTATTTCTTGAAATACAAACACTGCAAATTTCGCAATCTTTCGGGTTTTTATCACCAAAATATGAAAGTAATTGTTTGCTTTTACAGAGAGAGTCATTCGATACAAAATCTATCATTGCTTCAACCTTTTTGATTTTAGAATGTTTTTGCTTTTCTAAATCAGGTTTAATTCTATTGATAGTATGATCATCTTCTCTAGGTACTAAAAAAATGATTTCTGCATCTGTTTGCTTATGATCGAATAGGAGTAGTTCTGCATCTTTTAGTTTTTGCAAAGTTTTTATAACTTCTACTTCAGTAGTATTTACTTTTGTAGCAATTAACCCTATATTGATGGTAGTTTCCTCATCAAAAATACCTCCATAAGTTCTCAATATCGCTTTTGTAATTATTTCGTACTGAGTATTCTCATCCAAGTATTTTAATAAATAATTACCGGTTGTAGTAATGTGTAAACTACTTTTTTTTGTATATCGCTGTGTGAATTTAATAATGCTACAACGGTCTAGAAATAATAATGAATTGTATGTTGTAAGAGGTTGGAGTTCATATGTTTTACAAAAGCTATTGTAATTAAAACTGTGGATTGTTTGTTCTCCTTCTCCATAAGATATCCTAAAATAATTACACAGTTTTCTATATACTAATTTTACAAAATCGATATCAGGAAGTACTTTTATAAATTGATTTTTAACCCGAAGAATATCATTTTCATTTTTAATTAAAAAAGCATATGATCTCTTTTGATCTCTTCCCGCTCGTCCTGCTTCCTGAAAATAACTCTCTATACTTTCGGGTATATTGTAATGGATAACATTTCTTACATTTGGTTTGTCAATTCCCATACCAAAAGCATTGGTAGCTACCATAACTCTAATATCTTCCTTAAGCCATTGGTGAAACCGTTTAGTTTTTTCTTTAGAATCAACGCCACCATGATAATATGTAGATATGTGGTTATTGCTATTTAAAAAATTACTGATTTCAACAGAAGATTTTCTGTTTCTAACATATATAATAGAACTACCCGGACTTTTTTCAAGAATCTGTAAGAGTTTATAATTCTTGTCTAAAGTATGGTATACCATATATCCTAAATTATCTCTAAAAAAGGATTGGCGGAATATTTTAGGTTGAAATAAATCCAGTTCTTCTACAATATCCTGAACAACTTCTGGAGTAGCAGAAGCGGTTAGAGCAATCATGGGTACAGCAGGTTTAAGCTCTCTTAGAATATTAATTTTTTTATAGGAAGGGCGAAAGTCATTCCCCCATTGAGAAATACAATGAGCTTCATCTACGGCAATGAGATTGATATTCATTCTTTTTAATCGTTCTTTAACGATATCCTGTTGCAAACGCTCTGGAGAAAGATATAAAAATTTGTAATTACCATAAATGCAGTTGTCTAATAAAGTATCTAATTCAGAATATTTGATGCCACTTGTTAGTGCAATAGCTTTGATCTCTTTTTTCTGAAGGTTTTGCACTTGATCTTGCATTAATGCGATAAGAGGTGATATTACAACACAAATCCCTTCTTTTATAAGAGCTGGTATCTGGAAACAAATTGATTTTCCACCGCCTGTAGGAAGCAAAGCAAAGGTATCATTGCCTTCGATAATTGAGGTAATTATTTCTTCCTGAAGTGGTTTAAAAGTCGTAAACTTCCAATTCTGTTGTAATATTTCTTGTGGGGTAGTACTCATTCTAGTACACTTTGTTGTATAAAGGTACTACGTTCTTTTACATTTCCAAAGGGAATCTCTATACAATTGTATCCAAACTGCGTATATGTGTCTAAAAGACATTTATAAATATCTTGTGCTTGTTCAAAACTCTCATATCTTTCATTATCCGTTACATGGATCTCTTTCCACGGTGGTAATAGAAAAACTTGATCATATCGATATTTTTTACAAGCCTCTATAAATAGAGGAGGGTTTTCTTCATTTACATAATTCATATAAGCAAGAATATCAGGTATCCCACGATCAATAAATGTCCTTTGGTTATTACCATTTTCAGCTAATGTAAATTGGTGAATACGTCCCTCAAGCAATTTTTTGCTAAACAAAGTAGGGTCTTTTATAAAAAGCTGTTCAATGCCCTGTTTCTGAGCCTCTAGAATAATATCCCTAGATACTTCATGATAACATTTTTCACCTAATTGTTCTAAATGATTTATAATAGAAGTTTTTCCGGTAGATGGGCCTCCGGTTATTAGTATTTTATGTTTAGTCAAACGAGATATTTTGTTACAAATCTCGTAATTATTATGTGAATTTGAAAATACTACAATTAAGTATACCATAAAGCTATGTTAAAGTTGGTTTTTCGAAAATTAATTTTTAGTATTTCCAGAAATAGGATCCTATAATTATCAGTTTAGAATTGTAGTCATAGAAACCTTTAGATTGTATACCATGCCTGTTTATAATCTTACTGTAAATAGTTAACCTTTATCTATAGATGTTGATACTACACTATTAGGTAATGAAATAACTAAATCAATGATATTACAATAGACAAGCAAGGTATCGGTATATGTTATTTTATGAGCAAATTTTGAGAATAGATTTAAAGAAATAACATCTTTTACCCATAACTATTTTATACAACCCTCATTGGGGTATGGGGATGGTATAGATATGACATAGATACAATGGAAGCGTATACTATTTTATTAGAAAGGCTAAAGCATTCTGGTTTATAAAGAAGAATATTTTATATTAGCCGAAAATTTTGCTATAGATGAGTGATGCTCCTAATTCAGATGAATTTTATAAAAAACTAAAAGTACAACTTGCAGATACAGCTCTTTGGCCAAGTGCATATTTGTATAAATTTATAGTCCCAACAGACATTGATAAAATTAAATTAGTAGAGAAAATATTTAATAATCTAGGTGCAGTTATTACTACCAAGCAATCTAAAAATGGTAAGTATACAAGTTTATCTATTAATGTACGCATGAAAAACCCTGATGAAGTTATAGCTAAATATAAAGAAGTAGCTGTAAAAGTAGAAGGAGTCATTTCTCTGTAATACTCAATATATTCAGATTTTGGTAAACTAAAGATTTATAAATAAGAACTACTATGTAATATACCCGATCAAAAGGTATTTTACTATTATTTAAAATATTTTCTATACTTATCACAGCCTTACTAATTTTATTTTAGTATTTTGCGAAACAAATAATGAGATCGTCTTAAAAATCTATTCTACAACTCTAAATGTAGAAACTTCATAAGGCTTTGTTTAACTACGCTACTGATCCTTACTTTTTTGAAAATCTCATCTACTTATATAACTTTTTATGGACATTTATAATTTAGAATACAATACTGAGCGAGAAAAGCTCATCATACCGGAGTATGGGCGTCATTTGCAGAAAATGATTAATCAAGCAATTGAAATTGAAGATGCAGAAGAACGAAATAAAGTTGCTAAAGCGATTATTGCAGTAATGGGAAATTTGCAACCCCATTTAAGAGATGTTCCAGATTTTCAGCATAAGTTGTGGGATCAATTATTTATTATAAGTAATTTTAAGTTAGATGTGGAAGCACCGTACCCTATTCTGACTAAAGAAAAACTGGAAGAAAGACCTGAACCATTAAAATATCCACAAAATTTTCCTAAATATCGTTTTTATGGTAATAATATAAAAAGGATGATTGATGTAGCTAATAGCTGGGAAGATGGTGATTTAAAGACAGCTCTTACTTTTACGATAGCAAATCATATGAAAAAATGCTATCTTAATTGGAATAAAGATACGGTAGAGGACTATGTAATTTTCAATCATCTTTATGAATTGAGTGATGGTAAGATAGATCTTAAAGGAAGTACCGAAGATTTGAGTACATCTACTGATTTAATGAGAGGTAAAAAGAAGAAATATCATTCTACTACAAATAAAAAGAACAATAACTATCGAAACCGCGGAAAAAAGCGATATTAATAGTTACATGCACAACCCAATTTAACCATTAACCACAACTAATTTTATGAGTACTTTTCAGATTGAAGGAGGTCATAGGCTTAAAGGAGAAATTACTCCTCAAGGAGCTAAAAATGAAGCTTTACAAATTCTTTGCGCTGTATTGTTAACACCAGAAGAAGTTACTATTTCTAATATCCCTGATATTAGGGATGTTAATAAATTAATAGAAATTCTTAGAAATCTTGGTGTAAAAATTCAGAAACTTAATAAGGGAATGTACTCTTTTAAAAGTGACGAATTAAATCTTAAGTACCTAGAAAGTGAGCAATTTAAAGAAGAGGGTAGTGGTCTTAGGGGGTCTATTATGATAGTAGGTCCTTTATTAGCTAGGTTCGGTAAAGGGTATATACCACGACCAGGTGGAGATAAAATAGGACGTAGGAGGTTAGATACTCATTTCGAAGGATTTATTAATCTTGGAGCAGAGTTTAGGTATAATAAAGAAGAACGTTTTTATGGTGTTGAAGCGCCCGATGGTTTAACAGGAACGTATATGCTATTAGATGAAGCATCTGTTACTGGTACCGCAAATATTGTGATGGCTGCAACTTTGGCTAAAGGTACAACCACAATTTATAATGCTGCTTGCGAACCTTATTTACAGCAATTGTGTAAAATGCTGAATTCGATGGGAGCTAAAATCCAAGGAGTAGGTTCTAATTTGCTTATTATAGAGGGTGTTGGAAATTTGCAGGGATGTGAGCATCGTATATTACCAGATATGATCGAGATTGGGTCTTGGATAGGATTGGCGGCAATGACTAAAAGTGAAATCACTATAAAAAATGTAAGTTGGGATAATTTGGGAGTTATTCCTAATACTTTTAGGAAACTAGGGATAACTTTAGAGCGTGTAGGTGATGATATATATATACCAGCACATAAAGATGGATACCAAATAGAGAGTTATATAGATGGTTCTTTTATGACTATTTCTGATGCTCCGTGGCCTGGTTTTACACCAGATTTATTAAGTATTGTTTTAGTAGTGGCTACACAAGCGAGGGGAGAGGTAATGGTACATCAAAAAATGTTTGAGAGTCGTCTCTTTTTTGTAGATAAACTTATTGATATGGGGGCAAAAATTATTCTTTGCGATCCACATAGAGCAACTATTATTGGTCATGATTTTAAATCTACATTAAAGGCAACGACTATGGTATCTCCAGATATCAGAGCAGGTATTTCACTTTTGATAGCAGCGTTAAGTGCGAATGGTACATCAACAATTCATAATATTGAACAAATAGATCGTGGTTACGAGAATATTGATGAACGTTTAAAAGCAATCGGAGCTAAGATCATTAGAATGGATTAATAATATATTCCTGAAAACATATAGAATAAAGAAAACAGCTATCTGAAAAAAGATGGCTGTTTTGGTTTTAAAGAAATACTTATACGATTTACGCATAAAACTTTCGCATATAGTACAAAATAATTCAAATTCCTTATACATAAATCGTATTAAACCATAATTGATACTATTTAATGACCGAAATGATATTGTGAATAAGAATTGAATAACATCAATGAGAAGTTATAAGATATATGATTTGTGATACTTAAATTTGACTCGAAAGTGTATTAGTTACTCTATTACGTAACTAAATAAAATTAATATATTATGACTGAATATGTATTACTAACAGATGATCAAACTTATTTTGTTGAGTATTTGATAGGGGAATTAATTTTATCAAATAGTATCAGTGAGGCAATGAAATTTAATGATGAGCATTTAGCTCTTAAATTCAAGAAGATGTTACATAGTTCTTGTAAGCTGACCACAAGTGTAAATACGTATATCGGATAGATCTTACTTACAGTTTATTTTTTTCTTTCTACAAATTCTAATTGTTCGATAGCAATGTTAGTAGTGAAAATACCGTAATTTACTACAGCTTTACCTTTTTCTATAGTATCTATAGTCCCTGTCGATTTTCCATCAATCATTCTCACTCTATCACCAATTTTTAGTGTAATCCTAGGTTTTGCTTCTTCTGCTTTTTGTTCCTTAACTTTTAATTCCTTTTTCTTTTCCCTAATTACCTCTACTTTTTTCTCTACTTCTTTAACAATTTTTTGTTCTTTTACTTTTTCTGCTCTACGCTGTTTCAGAGTTTGTTTTTTCCTTTTTGAATTTTCTACTTCAACAATTTTCAGAAACTCACTAATTAGCTCTTTTTTCTTTTTGGTGTTAAAATATTTTTCACTGATACCATTTATTTTTTGTCCTAGATAGATCATTTTTTGGTTAGTATCGAACAATTCCTGATATCCCTCAAGTTTTTGCTGAATCCGTTGGTTTATTTTATCCAATCGTTCTTTTTCTTCTTCTGCTTTTTGTTCTTTGGTTTTTAATACTGCAGTAGTTTTTTGAAGTTTGGATCTTTCTTTTTGTAAATTGGCAATACTTTTATCAAAGCGAATTTTACCTCTTTCCACTTTTTTCTTTGCCTTATTAATTAGGCTATATGGGATGCCATTTTTTTGAGCTACTTCAAAAGTAAATGAACTTCCAGCCTCTCCTAAGTGTAATTTAAACAAAGGCTCTAGAGTCCTGGAGTCAAAAAGCATATTTGCATTAGTCATATTAGGAAGCTCATTTGCCAACATCTTTAAATTGGCATAATGTGTTGTGATAATACCAAAGGATTCACGCTCATAAAATACTTCTAGAAAAGCTTCTGCAAGAGCACCTCCTAATTCTGGATCACTTCCTGTACCAAATTCATCAATTAGAAATAGCGTTCCATCATTACATTTCTTAAGAAATGAATTCATGTTTTTTAGTCGATAGCTATACGTACTTAAGTGATTTTCTATAGATTGATTATCTCCAATATCTGTAAGTATGTTTCTAAAAAGGCATACTCTGCTATATTCATGTACCGGAATCAGCATACCACTTTGTAACATAACTTGTAGAAGCCCAACAGTTTTTAAGGTTATACTTTTTCCTCCTGCATTTGGCCCGGAAATCACAATGATTCGATTATTTTGATCTAATGAAATAGTTTGCGGATGTGTTTTATCCCCTTTAGTTAAATTGTTAAGGTATAGTAATGGGTGATATGCATCTTTTAATGTAAGTTCTCTGTCTTCTGATATTCTCGGGAGAACCGCATTAATTTTAGAGGCATATTTAGACTTAGCTGCAATTACATCAATATCGCTCAAGTATTCTTGATAGTGCTCAAGTAATTCAATAAATGGCCTTATTTTATTAGTGAGGTTTTTTAGAATTTTAACTATCTCTTCTCTTTCTTCATACTTTAAGTTACTAAGAGTTCGACTAAATTGTAATGTAGCTTCAGGTTCTATATAGACAATACTTCCGGTCTTAGAACTACCCATGATAGCTCCTTTTACTTTACGTCGATACATAGCTTTAACAGCTAGTACTCTTCTGTTATCAACAACACTTTCCTTAATGTCATCTAAATAATCTAGGCTATTATATCTGGTAAGATCTCTACCAAAACTACCATTTAACTTTCCTTGTATTTCATTGATTTCTTTTCTTAAACCAAGAAGAGTAGCGGATGCATTATCCTTAACCTCCCCAAATTTATCAATAATAGCCTCAATAAGATTAATAATTTCTTTTGTAAAAGTAACCTCTGTCGATGTTTGATATAGAATAGGATATAATTCCTTAAATTTTCTAAAAAAACTTAGTAACTCATTAGAAGTAGTGCTAATGGATACTAATTTCTTTAGATTAATAGATTCTAAAAAAGTATTCTCTATACCTAATAATTGAAGCTCCTTATTTATAGAATCGAATCCATGATTTGGGATTTTGGCATCGTTTAAATAGGATGACTTATATTCGAATACCTGCTGTAATGATATGTGTAATTTTTCTTTAGTAGGTAAAGGAGTAATCTTTTGAACTTTTATTTTTCCATAATCCGTATTACATAATTCAGCTATTTGACTAAGTACTGTGCTAAATTCTAAATCATTAAGTGTTTTTTGAGAAATACGAATCATGTTTTTATCCCGTTTTTGGATAGTTTTTTATTTTTTTGGTATAAATACTTATAAATAACTCTAAATTCTAAAAGTTATTTATCATAATTTTACAATTCAGCAAAAGTAAACAATTGCATTATTTTTTGATATTATTATGAATGTAAATATTGAAGATAGTTGGAAAGAACAACTAAAAGAAGAATTTGATAAACCATATTTTAAAAACTTAACTGATTTTTTACGATCAGAATATAAAGCTAACACTTGCTATCCTAAAGGATCAGAGATTTTTGCAGCTTTTGATTATTGTAATTTTGATAATGTAAAAGTAGTAATTATCGGCCAGGATCCGTACCATGGAGTGAATCAGGCAAATGGATTGTGTTTTTCGGTAAATGATGGAATTGGTTTACCTCCTTCATTGATTAATATTTTTAAGGAAATAGAAAATGATTTGAATATTCCTTTTGCCTCTACTGGTAATCTAGAGCGTTGGGCTAGGCAAGGAGTATTGTTATTGAATGCAACATTAACAGTACGGGCACATGAAGCAGGGTCTCATCAGAAAAAAGGATGGGAGCAGTTTACTGATGCCGTAATACAAGTTATATCGAATAATAAAGAAAAAGTTGTTTTTCTGCTTTGGGGAGGTTTTGCTAAAAAGAAAGGTGCCAAAATAAGTGGCACAAAACATTGTATATTAACCAGTGGTCATCCATCTCCATTAAGTGCTAATAGAGGGTATTGGTTTGGTAATAAGCATTTCAGCAAGGCTAATAAGTATCTAGAAGACACAAATCAACAGCCTGTTAATTGGTAGCTTTACTAAGCTGCTTTAGCTATACCGGTAGTTTTCGTTTTAGCGTTAACAATTGTAGGAGAGGTACGAACCTTTTTGGACTTTCCTTTTTTCTTATCAGTATCAACAGATTGAATACTGAATTTTAGAAGAATAAAGTTGAATAGTATAAGCCCTCCAAGAATTGATAAAAATGTTGCCATAGTTTTAATTATTAGTTAATTATAAGATGTATTAAATATAAAATGGTTGCTTACATCTTGTTAATTATTTTACTGGGGGTAGGCGGGACAAATGTACAAAATTATTTAAACCCTCGCATACGGCTATACCGCAATATGTAATAATTAGTATTTTGCTAACTTTTTATAATCAAAAACGTAAATAATATTAAATAGAATATTAAATTTTTGATTTTATATCAGAAACATACCCTATTATATAACGCCTAAGTATTGAAACACCCTACTTCTGTTTTAAAAAAAATATAAAACCAATAGAATATACGACATCCTATTGGTTTTATATTTTAAAATTAGTTCAATAAATAATACCATTTCATATAAGAGCTGGCATTGTTTTTATTTAAAAACGATATCCTAGATATAAATTAGGTCTTAAAGTTATTTCGGGACTATCTTCATTAAACAAATTTCTTCCTATACCGAATCCTATATCTATAAAAAAACCTTTTTGGCTAACAAATTTCCCTCCAACACCAAAACCGAGAGCAAAATCTGTATATTCTTTTTCCACATCATCATATCTTAAGAAATTACCTAAGTCATCAAGAATTTCTACTTCATTATCATGTTCACCGGACGATAACATACCAAAAGCTTCCATATAAAATCCTCTTGCAATTCTATCTCCAAAGAAATATTTAAAACGTGTAGTAAAAGCTATTTCTTTGTCAAAAATTCCTTCAGTATCTATAATTTCGAAATCATTGTCCTCATCATTTTTATCCGAATTCGCAACTTTGTAGAAAAAATCAACACCTATTGTACTATTTGATGAAATAACTCTCTCGTACGCAATGTCTAAGGCTCCAAATGCTACTAAATATACGGGGTTAAGACCGATTTCATTTTTGTTTGTATCTCTTGGTGGTAAACTAGACTGTTCTTGCGCAGTAGAAAATTGAAAAGTTAATAAAATGGTAAGTATTATTACTATTTTTCTCATAATTATAATTTTTGTTCCCTTTTTTTAGATGGCGAAGATACTAAATGGTTGCTTATAATTTAGAGACCAATTTTTCGGGCGCTACCATATGATCAATAATATTTAGTTTTAGTAACTGCTCCTGAACCTCCATTAAAGTATCGTTTTTTATTAGTGACTGACTCCATTCAGTAAGACTTAACCATTCTTTAATGTCATCTAATTTTTGATCATATCGATGAGACAATGTTTTGTCTATACTTGGTATATGTTTAAAATCAGTTGTTGTAGTATTTATAATTTCGAGTACTTTGGTAATTTGTTTTTTCTTTGTATTAATAATTTCTTCTCTAGCAGCTATAACGAAGCAAGGCCAAGGAGTAGGGCAATCTGCAATTCTTCTAAAAGTTTTATTATCCACTAAAGGTTTTGTGGTAAAATGTTCCCACATGAAGTAATCAGAATTATTTGTACTTAATGCTTCTACTGCGCCATCTAGATTTTTAATAACATCAAATCGCAGAGCAGAGGTATCCCATCCATTGTTTTGAGCATTTACATAAGCCATGAGATGTGAACCTGATCCATATCTACTTATAGCAGCAGATTTATGTTGTAAATCATCTATAAGGTTATAGTTAGAGTTATAACCGACATGTATTCCCCAGATTAATGGTGATTGAATATATGTTTGTATAATTCTTGAAGGGTTTCCGGCAATAATATCTTTAATGATACCTTCTGTAAGAATTATAGCCATGTCTATCTCCTTATTTCGGAGAGCTTCGCACATAGCACCAGTTCCTCCTGGAAAGTCGATCCATTCTAATTGTATATTATTACGTTCATAAATCCCTTCTTCTATTGTCAAATGCCAAGGTAAATTAAAGTGCTCTGGAACGCCGCCTATTCTAATAATATCCATAGTGTATTTTGATGAAAAATGTTAAAAAAGTGTATTTTATCGATTGTTTATGTTTTTAATCGTGTATATTTAAATATTTACTGTATATTTATCAAGTAAGATTTGGATTAATTCTTACATTTAAATAATTAAATCAAATAAAAACAATATTGTTATGAAAAAGAACTTTTTAAGAAATAAAAAAGCGTATGTTAAGGTTGCTAAATTAAAAAGTAATCCAATTGAAAATGGAATAGTTGTTTTTATAGGATTATTATTAATTGTTAACTTTTTGATAAGTTTAAAAGTATTATTCGGATAATTCTTTTTAAAGGTTTTTTAAATATATTTTTACCCCAACCTCATGTTAAGCATTCTAAGGACGGTTTCATCCGTCCTTTTATATTAATATTAAATTTTTAATTGTTTGTTATAACTTACAATTTTATATAAAGTATATAGAATTAGTTTATCGATGGTTTCTGCTGGATTTTTACTGAATTCACCTGTAGACCTATTAGCTAGTATAGCATTCATGGACACAGCATTATGTCCTAATAATTTGGCCATTCCATAAATACCAGCGGTTTCCATTTCTAAATTGGTAATTTTATTGATGCCGTATGTAAACAATGCCATCTTCTCGTTAAGTTTATCATCAGATGTAGATAATCTTAGAATACGACCTTGCGGTCCATAAAACCCAACATTAGTTACAGTAATACCAAGTAATGTCTCCGTACTTAGCATATGAACTCCTAAATTTTTGTCAAAACCCACAGCATATGGAGTTGACTTGTCAATATGCCATTCTAAGTGTGATGTCAAAGATCTTGCTATTTCAGGAATCTGGATATGCTTACTATCATAAAAATGTAATAAGCTATCGAAGCCAATTGCAATTTGGGATACTATGAAACTATCCATAGGTATTTCAGGTTGTATTGCACCTGACGTTCCTATTCTTATTATATTTAATGAAGTTCGATTTGATTTAATTTTTCGTGTTTTAAAATCAATATTTACTAATGCATCTAATTCATTAAGAACAATATCTATGTTATCTGTACCAATACCTGTAGAAATTACAGTAATCCTTTCTCCTTGATACATTCCCGTTTGAGTATGAAATTCTCTTTTTTGGATACGACATTCTATTGTATCAAAATATTTAGTTATCTGATCTACGCGATCAGGATCACCTACCGTTATAACTGTATTTGATATGTGTTCTGGCTTAAGGTTTAAATGATAGATACTGCCATCTTCGTTTAGAATAAGTTCAGATTTGGCTATAGCCATATTATAATTTTAATAGGTTATGTGTCTCATTATTGTATAGGTAATCGTATTTCTTAACTCCTCCATAATACCATTCTAACATTTGAGTATTATAAAAGTTCTTTTTTTGTTGTAGCGCTAACTTTCCTCGTTCGGACAATTGAAGCCTTTCTTTGGTTTGGTCTAAAAACTGAAATAATCTGGCAAGAACACGTTTCATTTGCATATCACCATACCCATAATATCCTTGATACTCTAATGAATACCCCATTAATTGTTTGATATTCTTGATTTGATGCGTATTTACCATTTCTAAAATGTTATGTTCTAGTACATTTAACCCTGTTAACATATTCGGAAATCTTTGCAAATGAGCTCTAAGACATAATGGAAGGTAATTAAAGGAAGAGTTTACTTTAATTTGTCCAGCGATTTTTTGAGGATTTGATTCACAATATAAAGTCCAAATATGAGAAGCTAATTCTAGATCATTTAAATTGAGTAATATTTTATTTTCGAAATGTAGTTTTAATTGTAGATCCGATAATTCGCAAAGACCTAAATATTTTTGTGAATTTTCAATTTGGCCGCTACAAACTAAATAAATAGGGATTTTGTTTAGTTTTTTTCGTAGTAACAGGTTTATAGCAGCGAACATATTCATATGACAAAATAAATCATATTCAAACCAAAGAATTATCTCATCATATGCTTCAATATTGTTTAATTTTTGTAATTCTGTTACAAACTTTTGATTATAATTCGTATTGGAAATTCTATAGTATTTTTTTAAAAAACTTTTACGTTTTTTAATTGAACTGTCATGTTCTATTTTGATTTCTGTAGGCCCTTCACATAACATTTCTCTCCAGATCATAAAATCACCACTTACAAGTTTTAATTCTTGTAACCTTTCAGTGATACTATCTCCATTAGTTATATGTAATGTTTGTATTTCCAATATTTAGTGTCTTATGTTTTTTGCTAAAAAGGTCAAGAGTTATCCTCCGACTCGTTTTACCTTAAACCCTTTTTCTTTTAGAATGTTCATTATCTTATCACGGTAATCCCCTTGAATTATGATACTTTCATTTTTAAAACTTCCTCCTACACTAAGTGTAGTTTTAATTTCTCGTGCTAGTTTTTTAAAATCTGCATCAGCTCCTGTATACCCTTCTATTATTGTAATTGGTTTTCCTTTTCGTTTTTCGTATTTGCAAATTATAGGATCATCTTGCATCCATATTTCATCACTTTTTTGCTCAATTTCTTCTTCTACTTGTTGATGATCGGGAAATAAGTTTTTTAATTGGTCTTTTAAATCCATTATATTTATTTTTTTATGAGTCCAATTTCTACAAGGCGTTGATGTAAAAATTCTCCAGCGGTTATATCATCATATTGCTTTGGATTGTCTCTAGTAATACATGCATCTAGGCAATTTAATTTCATATCACTTCTGGGGTGCATAAAGAAAGGTATAGAATATCTTGGAGTATTCCATTGCTCTTTAGGTGGGTTTGTTACCCGATGTATGGTGGAGCGTAATTTGTTATTTGTATGTCTTTCTAACATATCTCCTACGTTGATAACCAATTCGTCTTCTTGGGGTATTGCATCAATCCATTCTCCATCTTTGCGTTGTACTTGTAAACCACCAGTAGAAGCACCCATTAATAGAGTGATTAAATTAATGTCACCGTGTGCTCCAGCACGTACAGCTCCTTTAGGTTCTTCTTTGATAGGTGGGTAGTGGATTGGTCTTAGGATACTATTTCCATTACTTGCCCAGTGGTCAAAATAATGTTCATCTAATCCTATATATAATGCTAATGCTCTAAGTACATAAATGCCTGTCTTTTCAAGCATTTTATAAGCATTCATTCCAATGATATTAAAGTTATCAAGTTCTTCAACTTGTACATTATCAGGGTATTTTTCTTTTAAGCTTGCGTTAGCATCTGGTTCTTGGCCAAAATGCCAAAACTCTTTTAAATCTCCTTCTTTTTTCCCTTTGGCATGTTCTTTCCCAAAAGATATATAACCACGTTGCCCTCCTAAACCTTCAATTTCGTATTTCTGTTTGGTCTCTAGTGGTAAGTCAAAGAAAGATTTTACTTCTTTATACAGATCACTGACAAGATTATCATCTAAGAAATGATTTTTTAATGCTACAAAACCTATTTCTTCATATGCATTTCCTATTTCTTGGACAAATTTGTGTTTATGTGATGGATCATTTGATAAAAAATCAGCAAGATCTACACTAGGGATATTATTCATATTTTTTTCTTTATCTAGAATAGTCGTATTTATTACACTTTTTGATGTACAGTTTTTATAAAACTAAATATCAAATTATTTTTTTGATTATAAATAGTAAAATTTAATTATATCGTAAATTTAGCCAATTAAGAGGATTATTATTCTCAAATTAACAACTACTTAATATAATTGCCTTAGTTCTATACTATTTTTAATCTTCAATTTTTATAAAAAATGAATGTATTTCAAGAGACTAAACCCTTGATATATGGAGAATTTTCACTTTTATAAGATAAAATATTCTTATCAAAATCAAATACGCGATGGAGGTGATAGGATTTTTTTGAAAATCTGTATAATAGGGAAGAAGGAGGCATTTTGTGATCTACTATGTACAGTTTTAAACTTACACCGTAGTCCTTTTGAGTACGTTTTACATCATTAATATTCGTTATATTTTTTTGTGTAATGTTGTTTTAAGGCGAGATATAAATAAAAAAAAGAGGTTGCGATTATCGCAACCTCTTCTGAAATTAGCTTTATAAATTGTTATATTATTATGACTAATTTAGAGAACTAATATAACTTTATAAAGTTTTCATATTAGTTTACATCCCACCAAAGTTTGGTGTAGTTATCAAACGGACCTGGTAGTCCTTGATTACTAACTGCATTATCTAAATTAGCAGAATTAGTACTCTGAATGATATTATCATATCCTTCTCTTACAGGTATAGTGCTTACACTAGAAGAAGTAGGAGTAGAAAGAGGTTCTAAAGCAGGTGTTAATGATGGAGCATCAAGACGTCTCCACTCTGCCCAAGCTTCGTAAGGTTGCATGTATAATGCGGCCCATTTTTGTTCAGCTATCAAGTTCATCGCATTATTAGCGTCATATACTACTTTTGGTTCCGTAATGTATGTGTCATAGTCAGCAGAAGAAATTCCCCATTGATCCATTGATGCTTTAATTCCTTGATAATATAAAGTCTCAGCATCACCAGAAATCCAACCGTCCAATGCAGCTTCTGCCATTGCAAAAGATACTTGAGCATATGTAAATAGTATTCCTGGAGCCGTTGGATCATTAGCTATAGTCTCGGTAATAAATGAAACAGTACCTCTGTCCGTAGAAGGTGCAGTTAATGCATACTCCATACCAACATAAATAGAATTTGTATCATCATTTCCTATTGGGTCTGCATACTTAGAAAGCCTAGGGTCATTTCTCTCTATATCCTGTAAAAAGTCAATAAACACATCACTTACAGCATAATCAGGAGCTCTATTTCCATTGTAACGGTTTTCCCAAGCATTAGCTACAAGGTCATCTTCTCCAAATGTAAATAGAATATTTTCAGAAACATTAGAAATAACTCCTCCTGCAATAGCTTCAGTAAATTTAGTTTGTGCAAGAGCAGGAGCTACATCAGATAAACGTTGAGCCATAACCAATTTTAAGGTATTGGCAAATTGCTTCCATCTGTCCATATCTCCACCAAACATAATATCTCCTGTTGGGCCGTTACCTGAATCCATTATAGAAAGAGCATTGTCTATTAGGTCAAATAAAGCAGTGTAAATAGTTTCTTGTGTATCAAATGCTGGAGTTGGGAATTCTACAAGGTTTGTTGCCTGTGTAAAAGGAATATTACCCCATCTATCAGTTAAATGATTGTAAAAGAATGCTTTTAGAATGGAAGCTACGGCAATTTGATTGTTATTAGAACCATATGCGATTACTTCATCTGTTGTCGCAGGATCGGTATTCAGTGAAATGATTCTTTCTAGATTTATTATTGGTTGTGTGTATAAATCGGAATAATCAAACTGTGTAGTACCATATCTTGATGCATTAGTAAATTGAACTTCCGCTAGATGTTGAATATATAAAGATGGTGAAACATCTGTAGTAGTAAGTCCTAGCTGGTATTCAACTTCTGTTAATAGCGCGTTAGTCAGATTTGCCGTAGGGTCATTTGGACTAACATTAGTATCTTCAAAGTCTACAGTATCACAGGCATTAATGAATACGCAAGCAAGTGAGGCAAGTAAACATTTTTTTATATTTATAATTTTCATTTTCATTATTTTTTTAAAATGTTAAACTGACGTTTAGTCCAATTGTTCTGGCACTTGGAAATTGTGCTCCTTCTGCCCATCTTCTACCAGAACCTGGTAAACCAACAGTAGAACTTGAGGCTCCGTCTACATCTTCAATCTCAGTTGGATCTATTTCAGTATCACTATATATTAACCAAACATTGTTTGCAAAAACACTAGTTTTTATTTTTTCTATGCCAATACTTTCATACCAATTTTTTGGTAAGTTATATCCTAAAGATACTTGACGTAATTTAGCGTAAGACGCATCAAAAACTAGACTTTCATCAATAGCTGGAATTTGTACACTATTATATGCATCAGCAGAAAAATAACGTGTTACTGGCTCTCCTGTAACTGAATCTACACCATCTACACGATATCCACCACCATCAGCTATTGCATCTCTTACAGAAACTCCATTGTCGTTAGTCCCAACTGTTTCAGCACCAAGACCAGAACCTCTGAGCCACTTCTTTGTGGTAGAATAAAAATTTCCGCCTATTTGAAAATCAATTGAAGCTGTCAATTCAAAACCTTTGTATTTAACGGTATTTACAAATCCACCAGTTACATCTGGTAAAAAATTACCAAGAAATTGATCTTCTTCTCTTACAATAGCTCCTCTTGTCCAATCACTTGTTACAGATTGATCAATAATTATTCTTCCTTGAGCATCACGAGCTATTTTAGAACCATAAATTCCACCAGCTTCTTTTCCTTCAATATCTCTTAAGTTAAGAAACCCTCCATTAAAGTTATATATATCATCAATAAATCGAACAGTAGGAACAGAAGGATCATCATTAGGGTCTACTTCATCTATTACCCATTTTAGCGTAGCAAAATTAACAGATGTATCCCATTGGAAGTTTTCTGTTTTTACAGGAGTTGCTTTTAAATTTACTTCAAAACCACTTCTAGTTTCTTTACCAAAATTTCTTTGAATAAATATACTACCAGTAGAAGCAGGAAGTCTAACATCTTGAGGGAAATCTTCCTGAACAATATTAAAGTAGGTCACATCCAAGCCTAAACGATTTTGTAAAAAGCTCAACTCTAAACCTACTTCTGAATTACTAGTACTTGCTCCTTTTAAATTAGGATTTATAGAAGTGTTAGGAATTCCAAGTAAAGGAACCCCGTTAATTGAAACTCTATCATCTGTATTTTCATATCTTTCAAATATTTGATAAGCACCAGGGAATTGAGGAGCTCTAGAGTAACCTGCTCTTAGCTTTCCGAAACTTAAAATATCAGTATTATCTATTAAATTGCTAAAAATAAAACTTGTTGATAAACCATATGTAATAAGTCTATTATCATCAGGATTCGCTCTTGAATCCCAATCCGATCGTATTGAACCATCTAGATATATCAAATCATCATACCCGATAGTTGCAGTACCAAATATGGATTTATTTTTAGTATTCAATTTTGTATTAGTATAAATAGGTCTTCCAACAGAAGTTTCTATATTGTAAAAACCTGGTGTAGTAAGCCCTCCTTGGGTTCTTGCAAAAATAATTTCCTCAGTATTATTCTGAGTTTGAAATCCTGCACTTGCAGAAAAATCTATTTGTTCAGATTGACCAAATTTTTGATTAAAATTAACAATACCAAATACTTCTGTTCTGATATCACTTTCACTACTTTCAGTAAATCCAGGGTCATTTACTCCTCCAAAAGCAGTAATTCTATCAAATTTAAAGTTATTGAAGGATCTTCTAAACTCTAAAGTGGCACTTAAATTATCATTAAATTCGTATGAACCTGCCAATTTACCAAAAACAGCATTCTTTTTTTGTATAGATCTATTTTCAAAAAATTCAAAAAATGGAGAATCCCAAAAGGCAGGAGCAGGGTTAGTTGGACTTTGAATATTCCAAGAAACAAATTGTCCATTTCTTTTATAATTCCTTAGCCTGTCAATATCTAATTGTCTTTGCCACCATAAGTTTGGTCTGAAAAATGACCCACTACCTGTATATCCTAATTGAGGATTGTTTTTAGTTTGTCTTATCTGATAATTTCCATTCGCAATAATCTTAAATTTCTTTGTTACATTGTATTCTGCATTAAGACTTATCTGCGTACTTTCTCTGTTAGAGTTAGGTAAAATACCTTCTTGATTAACGTAACGAACAGTGGAACTTATGTTATAATTGTCTCCACCTTTCATAAAATTAACGATGGTTTTATTAATGTTAGCTGTTTCGTAGAAGTTTTTAACGTTATTGGGACTAGCAACCCAAGGACGAAGTTGTCCAAACTCAGGATCACCTTCGATCCAGCTATCCCAATGTCTTACTAAGGTTCCGTCTAATCTAGGTCCCCAAGATTGATCAGCTCCATAGTCTGGACGTAATTGTCCATCAGGAGTCGTAATAAAGTCTTGGCTATAACCTCCTCCATATTCGTTTTGATATTCAGGTAAGTTAGTAACTGTAGCTAACTCTACACTTTGTTGAACTGCAATTGAAGTTTGACCATTTTTAGCTTTTTTGGAAGTAATAATTACAACTCCTCCTCTTGCTTCAAAACCGTATAATGCCGTTGCAGCACCTCCTTTTAGAACAGATATGTTTTCAACATCAGCAGTGTTTATATCAGATGCATTTTGTATTTTAATTCCATCTACTACATATAATATGTTTGAGTCCCCACGTAAACGAATTAGGGCATTGTTAAAAGTAGCTCCAGAATTACCAACAGCTTGTATTCCCGAAACTTTTCCGGCTAAAGCAGTATTAAGGTCAGTTTCTAAGGTGCTGTTTAATTGTTCACCAACAACGGATTGTTGTGCAAATCCTAATGACTTCTTGGATCTAGTTACACCTAATGCAGTGACTACTACTGTTTCTAACTCATTATCAGCTTTAAAAGTGACATTGATTTGAGTCTGATCTCCGACAGTTATTTGTTGGGTAGTAAACCCAATATAACTGTATTGTAATACTTGCCCTTTGGATGCTGTGATACTATACATTCCATCAAAATCAGTGGTAGTTCCATTATCACTGTTAATTACCAATACTGTAACCCCGGGCAGAGGGATACCTTCATTGTCTGTGACAAGCCCCGTGATTTTTTGTTCCTGTGAAAAGGCTATTTGCCCCAAGAAAATCAGAGCAAATAATAATTTAAATTTCATATAAAAGATGTTTAAGTTTGGAGCAAATATTGTAAATGTAATTGTAGGAAATAATTTTTTAACTATTCTTGGTTAATATAGTATTGCGATAGGGTAGTATGAGTTAATAAAAGAATCTTTTTTTTGAAAAAACAATGGTCTTCAAGTTGTTTGATTACGTATTTTCTATTTTTTTTGTTAAAAAATGATCAATTATTAACCTTGTAGGTGTTGTGATAAAACACCATTTTATCACTTTTTTACTATGATTTTAGTGTTTTTTTCCCTATGTATTACTCTTTTTAACAGATGATTACTTTAGAAATTTTAATATTTAGGTAAGATACTTTACAATGAGGTTTTAAAAACTATGTTTTTTATTATAAATGCCGATATTTGCATTTTACAAATCTTACAAAATAGTTTAACAGTACATATGGGAATGAATAAGAATACAGTGTTGGCTTGGGCAACTTTTATAATGATTCTAGTGGGGTTGGCATTGATTGCTCTTGGAGCATTTAGATATAGAGATGTTTCAGGATATGGTTTTGCAGCGGTTGGAATAGGTTTTTTTGCAATAGCCTGGGTTTTTAATGCTTTAAAAGGTAGAGTATAAATTTTTAATTTATTTAATAAACCAAACGTATATCCTTAAATTAAAATATATAGTTTAGTACTATCGATATAAACTAGTTTAACGAATCATAAAATTATTATTGGGCTTATGGCAGACGATAAAAAGGTAATCTTTTCAATGTCTGGAGTTACAAAGACATTTAAAAGTGCAAATACTCCAGTTCTTAAAAATATATATTTAAGCTTTTTCTATGGCGCTAAGATTGGTATTCTTGGTCTTAATGGATCAGGTAAATCTACTTTACTTAAAATTATAGCGGGTATTGATAAGAATTATCAGGGAGATGTGGTATTCTCTTCGGAATATTCTGTTGGCTATTTAGAGCAAGAACCTCAATTAGATCCTGATAAAACGGTACTTGAGATTGTTAAGGAAGGAGTTGCAGAAACTGTTGCCGTTTTGGATGAGTACAATAAGATCAATGATATGTTTGGTCTTCCTGAAGTCTATGAAAACCCTGAAAAAATGCAGGAGTTAATGGATAAACAAGCCAATTTACAAGATCAGATCGATGCTAGTAATGCTTGGGAACTGGATACCAAATTAGAAATTGCTATGGACGCGCTTCGTACACCGGATTCGGATAAAAAGATTAGTGTTTTATCGGGAGGTGAACGAAGAAGGGTTGCACTTTGCCGTCTTTTATTACAAGAGCCAGATGTATTGTTATTAGATGAACCTACAAACCATTTGGATGCAGAATCTGTACATTGGTTAGAACATCATTTACAACAATATAAGGGAACTGTAATTGCAGTAACTCATGACAGGTACTTTTTGGATAATGTAGCTGGATGGATATTAGAATTGGATAGAGGGGAAGGAATTCCTTGGAAAGGAAATTACTCTTCCTGGCTAGATCAAAAAGCAAAACGTTTGGCTCAGGAACAAAAACAAGCTTCTAAAAGACAGAAAACTCTTGAAAGGGAGTTGGAATGGGTGCGTATGGCACCAAAAGGTCGTCAGGCAAAACAAAAGGCTCGTTTGAGTAATTATGATAAATTGATGAGCCAAGATCAAAAGCAGGTAGATGAAAAGTTAGAAATTTATATTCCTAATGGACCTAGATTAGGAGTTAATGTAATCGAAACTGAAGGAGTAAGTAAGGCTTTTGGAGATAAATTACTTTACGAAGATCTTAATTTTAAACTTCCGCAGGCTGGAATTGTAGGTATTATAGGTCCAAATGGAGCTGGAAAGACAACAATTTTTAGGATGATCATGGGAGAAGAACAGCCCGATAAAGGATCTTTTAAAGTGGGTGAAACGGCTAAGATTGCTTATGTGGATCAAAGTCATAGTAATATAGATACGGATAAGACCATTTGGCAAAATTTCAGTGATGAACAGGATCTGATTATGATGGGAGGTAGACAAGTCAACTCCAGAGCGTATTTAAGTAGATTTAATTTTAGTGGAAGTGAACAAAATAAGAAGGTTTCCGCACTCTCAGGAGGTGAACGTAACCGTCTACATTTGGCAATGACTTTAAAAGAAGAAGGAAATGTATTATTATTAGATGAACCTACCAATGATCTTGATGTGAATACATTAAGAGCATTAGAAGAAGGATTAGAGAATTTTGCCGGTTGCGCAGTAGTGATTTCTCACGACCGTTGGTTTCTAGATCGTATTTGTACACATATTCTTGCTTTCGAGGGAGATTCTCAGGTATATTTCTTTGAAGGTAGTTTTTCTGATTATGAAGAGAATAAAAAGAAACGTTTGGGAGGTGATTTAATGCCAAAACGAATTAAATATAAGAAGTTGGTTAGGTAATATAATAGATGAATATGAGATTTCGGTATAGTACTTCAATAGTATTACAATAATATTATTATCGTGTTTTTTAGCTAGTTCCCAAGCAAAAAAAGGAAGACTAATTTTGACCAATGGTCAAGAAGCTGAAGGCTTTATCAATTTCAAGAAGAATAGCTTATCGAAAGACCAAGAAGCATAAAAAAAATGATATGCTCATAAAGCGATAACTAATGTGATTGTAGATGATGGTGATACATCCAAAACGTTCGTTTATAAATTATTAAAAAAAGAGAAACCTATTTTATTAGAACGAACTATATCTGGTAAAATTGAATATTTTATTAAAACTATTGAATATGATTACCAAAGGGGAAGGACAGGGAATATGTATATGGCTTCTCAGAGGTATGGAGGAATCACATATGGAGAAGTTTATATTTGTGAAAAAGGGGACTCTTTTGTTACAGTATTAGAGCAGGGGCCACGCTTTAAAAAATTTCAAAAAACCATTGATCAGTTTTTTGGAGATTGTAAGGATGTAGTATCTAAAATAAAGGCTGATGCTTTTGAGCAAGATATAGAAGCAATTCCGAAAATAGTTACATATTATAATGAAAATTGCAATTAAATGCCATTAAGTAAGATACAGGTAATAGCTTTTGACGCAGATGATACATTGTGGGTAAATGAGCCATTGTTTAGAAATGCAGAGGAAGAATTATGTGATCTTCTGGAAACATATATGCCCAAAAAAGAGGCAAGTCAATTGCTTTTTGATATGGAGATGCAAAACTTACCATTATATGGATATGGTATAAAACCTTTTACACTTTCACTAATTGAAGCTGCTATCAAAATTTCTAAAGGAGATTTAAAAATAGAACTGGTGCAGAAGTTGATCGAAAAAGGGAAACAGATGCTGCAAGAACCCATTGAATTAATAGATGGTATCGATGAAACGTTAAGGGAGTTGTCAGAAAAATACCGATTGGTTGTTGCAACCAAAGGAGATTTATTGGATCAGGAACGAAAACTGGTGAAATCTGGATTAGAAAAGTATTTTCATCATATCGAAATTGTTTCTGATAAGACCGAAAAAGAATACGGAAAATTAATAAGCCATCTGGATATTAAAGTAGAAGAATTTTTAATGGTAGGAAATTCATTGAAATCAGATATTCTTCCTGTTTTAAATATTGGAGCTCATGCATTTCATATACCATTTCATACTACTTGGGAGCATGAAATGGTATATGAAGAAATCAATCACCCTAATTTTAGAAGTTTTATTAAGTCAAGTGAGTTACTAGGTTGTTTATAAGTTAAGTTGCTTTTTTTAGTTTATTTGTTGTTAAGAAAGTTACCTGAATTTGATCATTTATATCTAATGTGAAATCTAAATATAAAAATCACTTAATTCTTTAACCTCTCCAACTGACATTTTATCTAAAAGTATAGAGCCAACTCTAATCCTTACTAATCGCAAAGTAGGAAACCCAACAGCAGAAGACATTTTACGAACCTGTCTAAATTTCCCTTCTGTTAATGTTATAGATATCCAACTGGTAGGACCATGTCTTTCATCTCGAATTTTTTTGGTTCTTTCTGGAAGTTTAGGAAGAGTACTTAATTTAAAAACTTTACAAGGATTTGTGGTATATTTTTTTCCATCAAAACCAATCTCTACACCTTCTTCTAGTTTTTTGATAGCACTATCCGTAATATTCCCATCTAATTGTGCATAGTATTCTTTTTCTACTTTACCACTACAAATGTGATTGCTTGTTTTTCCGTCTGTTGTGAGTAATAGTAACCCTTCTGATTTTTCGTCTAATCTTCCAATAGCCATAGTGCCATTAGGAAAATCATATAACTCACCAAGTAATCGCTTAGAGTTTTGTTTCTGTCCATTATTTATAAATTGACTCAAGTAACCATAAGGTTTGTAAATAATGAAATGTCTATGATTCTGTTTTTCAGCTGTAATTTCCATTATGGTTTTTTGAATATTTTTTATAAAATTGGGATCGAAATTACTAATTTAGTTTAATAAAGGTATATTTTATTTAGGAATTCCCAATTTAATGGGTACTATGCGGGAAATTAAAAAGGAAAAACTATCTTTGTAGCAGTTTCAGTCTACATTCTAGATTTATAATTATAAAATGCACTGATACTAGTTGTTGTAACAACTGGGTAAATTATTAGGTGAATCAATTTTTTCAATTGTCATTTTCCAATCATTCGTTTAGTATTTCAATGACCCTTAGATGTTTTAGGAAAAAAACAGGTTTAATATAAAATAGTTTAAAACGAATGGCAAAATCACAGCAGACATTTAGCAAAATCGAAAAAGAAAAAAAGAAATTAAAGAAGAGGGAAGACAAGCAGAAGAAGAAGGAAGAACGAAGAGCGAATTCTAAAAAAGGTAGCGGTTTTGATAATATGATTGCATATGTAGATGAAAATGGACATTTAACAGATACTCCACCAGATCCTTCTAAAAAGAAAAAAGTAAAGGCCGAAAATATTGAAATTGGTATTCCTAAAAAGGAGCATATTGAAGAAGATCCGATTAAAAAAGGGAAAGTTGCATTCTTTAATGATTCTAAAGGATATGGTTTTATTACCGAACAAGAAACCCAAGAAAAATACTTTGTACATATAAATGGTTTGATGCAAGAGGTGCGTGAAGGCGATAAAGTAACTTTTGAACTAGAAATGGGAATGAAAGGTTTAAATGCCGTAAGAGTTAAAAAAGTATAAAATTTGATGATATCATATCGTATATACGTAAAAAAGGTCTGGGAATTTCCAGACCTTTTTTATTATAGATATAGATCATTTTTTAGTAAAGAACTTCGATATCTAATAATAGTTAAGCATTAATGTTCTTCAAGGTTCTTTTCTTGGTATTTGTGCATAGATCCAATACTCTCTTGATGGTAGTAGTCCTGATATAGGTAGGACAGTATCTTTATTACTATGAAGAAACGATCTTTCTATTATATCTCGAAAACTTTGCCTTTGGGTAATTTATTTTTTTGTTGGATACCAATCTAATTGAATAACTTCGATAGCAGCATTACCAGAATTTACAATTTCTTTAAACTTTTTTACATCACTTAATTTTTCTTTACCACGGTAATGATATGGGTATACTTGTTTTGGTTTAAATTCTAATACTGCATCTGCAGCGCTCTCTTCCGTCATAGTCCAAGGTAAATTCATGCAAATAAAGGCTATATCAATATTCTTAAGCGCTCTCATTTCTGGAATATCTTCTGTATCACCAGAGAAGTACAGACGTTCTTCTCCTAATGTTAGTACATATCCATTACCACGTCCTTTACTATGAAATTTTAAAGCTTCTTCTCTTAGATTATACATCGGAATAGCTTCAATAACAATCCCATCGATGTTTTTCGTTTCGCCATTATTGATTATTACTAATTGTTCTGTATAATTCGCAGGTAATTTTTCTGCTACAGCTGCGGGCACAATGATCTTAGCTTTGGTTAGATTAAGACTATCTAACGTATCAATATTCATATGATCCCCGTGAATATCAGTAATGAGTACTAAATTGGGTTCTTTTTGATTTCTAAAAGCTGAAAGACCACCAGTTGGATCGATGTATATAGTTTTATCCTTATACCTTAAAACTGTGGTAGCATGTTCAATAGGTATAATTTGAAGATCTGAATTTGTTTCTGTAGTAGAAGCCTCTAATGCAGTTTTTTCGGTTTTATCGATAGTTATAGCATCTTTTTTTACTTCTTTACAACTAATTATGAGAAGAAATAAAATCAATATTGAAATGTAATTTTTCATTGTGTTATATTTTTAAAACAATGTATAAAATGAGACCTATCTCTTAAAGCTTTTAATGTAATATTAACTATATCAACTATGTTAAAGTATTGAGGACGAGTATTTGTTTAATTCGAACTGGTCTAAAATCAATCTTTTATAAACCTACATAACATAATTTCTAAGAATTTATCTTTTTAAAGATATGATTAACTATGGTAGTGAAGTTCCTTAAATGATTAATTTTCAGTTTTTTTAAAGTATTGTGATTTTGATGATAGAATAATATTAGATTCAAAAAATTCGAATTTGAATAATTAACAATAATGAAACATAAATTTCTGTAGCGGAAACTGACTCATTTATAGTTCTTTGAAAGAAAGCTGTTTTAGAACAACGACGGTTATAATAATATATAAAACCAAAATCTATATTGCTTTTTAGGTTTCTATTGGTATAAATTATGAAAACTATTGTAAATTTACCTTATCAACTAAAATTATAGTAAGCGTTAAAACATTACATAAAATACTTCCTATATTACCAGCTATAAGAGGTTATAACCGATCTACTTTAAGGTCAGATGCAATTGCAGGAATTACTGTAGGAGTTATACTCATTCCTCAAGCTATAGCGTATGCTTTATTGATGGGAACTCCTCCTATTTATGGGTTATATGCCTGTCTTGTCCCGTTAATTTTGTATTCTTTTTTTGGAACTTCCAGACAGTTAAGCATTGGACCAGTAGCTGTAACGGCAATTCTTGTAATGAGTGGTGTGAGCCAAATAGCTACACCTTTCACACCAGAATTTGTTAATTTGGTAATCTTTTCAGGATTGCTAATTGGAGTATTACAAATTATAATGAGTGTATTAAGAATGGGGTTTTTGGTAAATCTTATTTCTCAACCTGTTATTTCTGGTTTTATTTCAGCGGCAGCGATTATAATAATTATTTCTCAATTAAATGGATTATTGGGTATACCCATTCCAGATTTCGAATATATTCATCAGAGGTTATGGTATGCCATACTTCATATCTATGATGTACATTGGGTAACACTAGGAATTTGTTTGATTTCTATTATAACTATGTTGGTCATTAAAAAATGGAATAAATCTTTTCCGGGAGCTCTTTTTGTTTTGATTATTGCCACTATACTAACAATTGTTTTTGATCTAAAAAACCTTGGGGTAGCAGTTATTGAAGATGTTCCGAGAGGATTACCTTCTTTTAGTATTCCAGAAATGAAGTACGATACACTCGTGGCATTAATTCCATCCGTATTGACAGTAACATTTATTGGATATGTTGGTAGTATTGGAATTGCTAAATCGTTGGAGATGAAAAATAGAGATCATACGATCAATCCTAATCAAGAATTATTTGCGCTGGGTATTGCAAAAATTGTTGGAGCTTTTTTTCAGGCAATTCCCTCATCGGGGAGTTATAGTAGATCTGCTATTAATGACGAAGCAGGAGGGAAGACTACCATTTCTTCAATAATAACAGTGGTAATGGTAATAATTTCGTTACTTTTTCTGACATCATTTTTTTACTATATCCCTAAGGCGGTTCTTGCAGCAATAATTTTGGTATCTGTATTTGGATTAATCAACTATAATGAAGCCAAACATCTATTAGCATTACGAAGAAGAGAGTTTATAGTAATGGTTATTACTTTTTTTGGAACACTGATTTTCGGAGTAGAGCGTGGGATATTTATTGGAGTATTATTATCCTATGTTTTTTTACAATATTATAGCTCCAGACCACATGTTGCAGAATTAGTAAATATACCAGGAACAAACTATTACAGAAATATTAATAGATTTCCTGAAGCCACACAATCGGACAAGTATTTGATTATAAGATTTGATGACCAATTATATTTTGCAAATACTAGTTATTTTAAGGATTCCATATTACGATTTATAGAACAACGAAGTGAAAACCCAGATTTTTTAATTTTGGATACCACTAATATACATGACATTGATAGTACAGGGTTACATGTTTTAGAAGATATCCATCAGTATTTAGAAGAATCTAAAATTCAATTGTTAATATCGGGTACTATCGGACCTGTACGGGATTTTCTGAAGAGATCAGGGTTTACTGATACATTCGGAACGCAATATTATTTTATGAATATTACCGATGCAGTAAGATATACAGAAGATAAAACACAAATAAGAAATACATTTAGAGCTGCGGTTCAGTATAATCAAAAACGTTCTTTTCTAGAGTAATTCTTAAAATAATTGGGATACTATTTTTCGTATACCAGTGTTTTTAGACCCATTCCATAATTCATATGATTAATTTTTATTAAGTTATTGCCTTCACTATATTTTTTATCAAAACGCTGCCAGCTTCTGTTTTTAAAAAATACTCTTCTTGTAAATGTTAGGTTCTCTTCGATCTTATTGGTAAAAGGTAATAAGGGTCTAAAAGTAGTAGATACTTTTACAATTCCTTTACGAGTTTCCACTTCATGATATTTTTTAGTGTGTTGAAGTTTTCCATCTTTATCTGCATAACCTAATACCTGAATCGAAACAAAAATACCTTCCTTTGGGATAAAAACTTTATATTCGGAAATATCAAGTTCAAAATTAGGTTTATCTTTATTAGTAATTATAAAAATAATATCCTCGTTAGGTAACCGTTTTCCTGGATAACCATTCACATTTTTATAAAATTGCATTTTAAACAATGTAGAGAAAGACTGTTTTTTTCCTGAAGACTTTTTAGAAGTTTCCATTTTTACAGGTATGGATATAGATTTAATCTTAGTAGTTTTCTCAGAGTTTCTAGAAAAAAACACAGCTATTTCTGATTCTACAGTTGGTAACCAACATTTAAAATAATCATTGTGCAAAATGGAGTTCTTCTTTCTAGTCTTATATTTTCCTAAATTTTCTGCTTTTAGAATTACTTCCTGTAGTTCTGCAACTTTATGAGTCAGTTTAATTTTTACAGGAAGATTTTTAGTACTTATGGCAAGTTCATTAAATCCTAAAGCAGAAATAAATAAAGAATCTATATCAGGATATCTTTTTTTAGAGAATTTAAAAACACCTTCTGCATCTGCAAATAAACCATTTCCATTACCAAATGAAATCGTAGCATATGATATGGGGAATTTTTTATGAGAATCTAATACGGTATGGGATTGACTATGGACTACCTGAGATAGGATCAATATAAGTATGGGGAATACTTTTTTCATTATATATATGGGGCATTAATTATTGGTTAAGGTACTAAAATATTTCTATATCTTACATTGAACTTTTGCGTTAATGATAATAATTATGCTCTTTTTGATTCGTTTTTCCTCGCTATCTTCAAAAAGGTAACAAGAAAAATCTTTTAATTTAGATTGGAATTCACTTTATATTTTATGAATTATATTTATTCAAAGCCTATATTTGATATATACTAAACAGAGGATATGTTGGTTTAGTATATAAATTTAAATCATTTGGGGAAAGCTTTATATTTTATGATAGCAAGTGCTGTTTCTTTTACAGTCATGAATTTATTTATAAAATACTTAGAAGGTTTCAGTGCATATCAAATGATATTTTTTCGATCAATAGGAACATTATTCTTTACATTTCCTTTTTTGATGTACCGTAAAATCCCGCTTTGGGGAAATCAGCAGAAGTTATTAGCTTTTCGAAGTTTTACTGGTGTAGTATCTATGGGATTATTTTTTATGTCGGTCAATTATTTGGCGATAGGCTCTGCTGTTTCATTACGATACCTTTCACCAATTTTTGCTTCGATATTAGCAGTTATTTTTTTAAAAGAAAAAATCAAACCGATTCAATGGCTATTTTTTTTAATAGCTTTTTCTGGAGTATTATTTATCAAGGGTTTTGATACTAGAATTAATTCTTTTGGGCTATTATTAATTTTATTATCCGCTTTTTTTACAGGAATTGTATTTGTGTTAATAAATAAAATAGGTAATAGGGATCACCCGGTCGTCATTGTAAATCACTTTATGTGCTTATCTGTCGTGTTAGGAGGTTTTCTTTCAATTTTTAATTGGGATAAAACTCCAGAAGGAAAGGAATGGATTTTATTGTTATGCCTAGGAGTTTTTGGATACTTCGGGCAGTTATTTATGACAAAAGGTTTTCAATCACATGCTACTAATAAAATAGCGTCGTTAAAATATATCGAAGTAATTTTTACTATGATTGGAGGAATATTTTGGTTTGGTGATGTATATCCTGTCTATAGTCTGTTAGGAACTTTTCTAATTATTACCAGTTTACTATTGAATATATTTTATAAATCTAATTCGTCTATGAAATAAATGGTAAAGAGGGAAATAAAAAGGGAATTTAGAGTAAAATGAAGCTCTTAACGAGGGCTTACGTATTTAGTTCTGGTTTTGGGGTAATCATTTAATTTTTAGAACTTATTTTAGGCTTCATTTCACTCATATTCCATTTTAAATATGACGTTGGTTTATGTAGGTTTGGGGTTAATTAAAATCTTCACGTAAATAAAACATAAGTTTAGATTTATCAGTAAAACTTTTAATGGCTAAAATTTCACCATTTAATTTGTTATATATGACTTCAGCGAATAGGAAATCAATATAGAATATACTGTAATGAAAATCTCTGTTACCATCGTTGATTGAAAAAAGGTGAATACCTTTATTCCAGATATGATTATATTTTTCTTCTAAATTTTGCTCGTTAAAACGTTTTTCTAAAATAGTTTTTTGCATAAGTGGTTTATTTTAAGATTTAAAGGCAGTACTAAAGTACGGTTTTTCCGTAGAAAAACAAGTTTTTTTAAGTAAAAAGTTTGTTTTTTCCCCAATTAAATATTTTTTACTTGTTGTTTTGTAGTGTTTTATGGGTTATTTGTGATTCACTATTGTGGTGATGATTGGCCTATATAAGGATGTAAACTGAAGCTATATGTGCTAACAGTGTATATGATTATTATATAGTTTTTCTCAATGAATTTAGAGAATCGACTTATTTATTAAAGAGAAAAACCTATGTACAGACTACTTCAATAATTGTAGAAAATTTTATTTTTGTCACATTAAAAATAAAAATACTTGGCAACTATATCTCAAAATATCTTTTTAACTAAAAAAGAAAAACTCAAATGTATCTCATGTGGGAGAAGAATCAAGGTAGGCAAATCTTTTGTCGCAGAAAGTGAAAATCATAAAGGAACTTGTTTTAATTGTTCTCCTTTTGTTGGATATGTATTGCTACCTCCAGGAGATGCTGCAATGACTAGAAGATCCAAAAAGCATTCGGACTTGTGCGGTGTGGTGCTTGCCTGGAATCACAGAAGAAAGAGATATGAAAGAAAGGGACAACTTGTTGAAGAAACTGCTATAGAAAAAGCGAGGTTAGAATGTATAAATGATCAAGCGATTAGAGAACAGAAAAATAATAAGGCAGCTATAATTCGTGAGCGTAAGGATAAGGAGTATATATATTGTTTTGCTTTAGCTATACGGGAAAGATATCCTAATTGCCCTAAAAACCGAGAATTTGAAATTGCTATGCACGCTTGTGAAAAACATAGCGGAAGAGTTGGTAGAACTGCCAATGCAAAGAAATTCGATAGCAAAATGATTGATCTGGCAGTAGAAGCTCACGTACGTCATACAGAAACCAATTATGATTATCAATTCGGTAAAGGAAAACTAAAAAAAGAGATTAGGGCAGATGTTCGCGCGGATATTGGTTATATCCTAAAACAATGGATGTAAAAACTGAATAAAAAAATGAGATAAATTAAATTGATTATCTTTTGAAAATGGCTAAAAAAGGAAAAGAAAAAAATACACTGAATAAGGCGAAGCATTCTAAACTTATGAACCGCAAAAAGAACAAGCTCAAGAAAGACAAAGAATTGAGAGCCGAACGACTAAAAGTGATCGTAAAAAAAATGAATGACCAAAACAAAAGTGAGAATGAATGATTGTTATTGTGGTAGATCAATACCATATATATCGTGTTGTGGTAAAATTCATAAAGATATTATGAATGCAGAAACCGCAGAAGATCTTATGCGCTCACGATACGTAGCCTATGTTTTGGCAAAAGGCGAATATTTAATGAAAAGTCATCACTCTTCGACACGACCTACTAAAGAAAAAAAGTCAATTGTTTCCTGGGCGAAATCAGTAAAATGGATGGAGTTAGATGTCCTTACTGTTTCAAAAGGAGGTAAAAACGATAAAAGCGGAAGTGTGGAGTTCAAAGCTTTTTATTACGATTCACAAGGAGTACAGATGATTCATGAAAATTCGCAGTTTATTAGAGAGAATGGATATTGGGTGTATCTCGGAGCAGTATAAATTATTTCGATTTTAACATCAAAAAGGGGATGATTACCATTCTTAATACCAACTTCTTAAAATACTTGTTGCCTTTGTAGGCAATTTTACAACGGTTGCCATCTTTTTAATCCTTCATAGAGGATTAATTCCCAATAGCTTGCCATGAAAACAAAAAAATGGTTTTGGAAGCATACCTTGTGATCTCACTCAGAGGTTGTTGATAATATTTTTAACTCAGGCTATCTAACTAGGCATTTAGCTTATATCCGTCATTTCCCATAATTGTCCTTTTAATAAGCATTCTTTCCCCATAAAATAATTTTCATAACGGGATTTTAAATAATTTTTTTAGGTATTTATTCTTTGTTTTTAAGATAGTTATGATGTTTTTTAATATTTTTTTCTAAAAATTTATAAAATATGGGGTAACAAAAATACCATGATGTTTATATAAAGATGAAGTATATAACCAAGCGCTTGATATACACATTTTTTTGAGGGGGCCGAAAATCATAAAGAGTAGGCATAAACATCTAAATATTACAATGATGAAAAAAACATTTTTATTATCAAAAGGACTGAATAAATTTTCTGATCAACAATTAAAAAATATGGAAACTATTGTTGGGGGTATTGCAACTATTCCTGTTGAAATATATTACCCAACAAGCGGTGGTAGAAGGTGTGTTGATGGTCAGGTATGGTCAGAAACGCTTCAGAGGTGCGTGAGTGTGATCGCGGTCGAATTGAAACGTAAATAGAAATTTTAATAACACTGTAGTTTAAAACGATTGTTATTCAGTATTATAATGTCATATCAGACGAAGTCGAGAGGTTTAAAAATGTTTTTAGAATCATGAATAGACTTCGTTTGATATGATACATCAAGTAATTTTTAAAACCCGATATACATGGAATTTGATGCCTTAATTTTAAAAGTAGCAAGTAGGTGTAATCTTAACTGTTCATATTGTTTTATGTATAATTTAGGAGATACTACTTATAAAAATCAACCTAAATTGATGTCTTATAGTAGTATTGATGCTATTTTGGAGAAAACCAAAAAGTATATCATAAGTCATAATAAGAAAGAATTTTCTTTTATTTTTCATGGAGGAGAACCATTATTAATGAAAAAAGACTTTTATAGAACATTTGTTACAAAGGCAAACAACATTGAGCAAGAATTAGATGGAGTAACTTTTAAGTACGATATACAAACTAATGGAGTATTGATTGATAAAGAATGGTGTGACTTATTTAGAGAGTTACAAATTTATCCCAGTATAAGTATAGACGGCACAAAAAAAGCTCATGATATGTTTCGTGTCGATCATAAAGGAAAGGGGAGTTATGAGATTGTTTTTAAAGGAGTTCACCTGCTTAAAAAAGAAATAGGTTACGCAGATATCGTTTGCGTAATTAATACCAATGAAGAACCATCAGAGGTGTATGAAAGTTTTAAAAAAATGAAAGTTAATTCTGTGAATTTTTTAATACCTGATTATACACACGATAATTTTCCATTTTCTAAAAGAGAGATGGTAATGGCTAACTGGCTTATTACACTATTTGATATTTGGATCAATGATAATGATAGGTATAAAATTCCTATGTTTATAGGTTTAATTAATAGACTGTTAGGGGTTACAGATATTACGGATAATGAATCCAGAGTACTGGTTATTGAAACGAACGGAGAAATCGAAGCAGTAGATTCATTAAAAGCCTGTGGCGAAGGGTTTACTAAGTCTGGTATTAATATTAATACGCATGATTTTTCAGATATAGTAGGTGTACCTTTAGGAAAGTTATATTATGAAGACAGTACCACAAAACTTTGTAGTAAATGTTTACAATGCCCAATTATGGAAGTTTGCAAAGGTGGGCGGTTAGTTCATAGATTTAAAAAAGAAAATGGGTTTAATAATCCCTCTGTGTATTGCGAAGATTTGATAAAATTTATTTCGCATATACAGCATGCACTAATACAATTATTTCCGGAATTATATAAAAATGAAAATGTTGATATTATGGAAAGCGATGATATCATAATGTACATTGATAAAATATCTCAAGAAAACAAAAAGTCATTGTATGCTAGTGATTTAGAGTTTTTTTCGACATAGTTAAAGTAGCAAATAGGGGAATATTTTGTAAGATTATAAAAATAACCCTAGATAATGATCGCAGGAACGTAATTATGTACCGTAAAGAAAAATCAGATCCCATGATATTTTGAATAGCGAATTCGCTAAAGTAGAACACTGTAATATCAGTTTTGTATGAGATTACGAGAACCTGAATTGAATTATTTTTTTTGTCTAAGTGAAAAAGAAAATTCAATGATAGCAGTTGTGCTTAGCTAAGTCAAAGCATTGCTATCCGCGCATTTACATGGTGAGTTGTTATAATTATATCCACATTTTTTTTAGTGTTAGAGAATTGATCATTAGTTTTTTTGTATTAAAATTGTGATGAGTTTAGGTTAACTTGTATAAAGAAATAGGATTAAGATAATGTGTTTTGTAACAGTGATCTATCGGTATATGTAATTTTGTTAAAAACTTGTTTTCTTTTTCTGATTAAAAAATAATTTCTTTGTTCTCGGAAAAAAGTAAGTATTTGGAAACAATAATATCAGAAGAGAAAGTAAAAATATATACAAGGGATAATTTTTTTAAAAAGACATACTGCGTTTTTAAAGGAGTACCTCTAAGAGCAATTACCAGAAGAAAACCACATTACAGAAGTGAATCAGGAAGTACCTATTACTACACCAAAAATGGTGTATTTCGCTTATCTAATCATTGGGGTAGGGCAGCTAAATGTAATTGGCGATTAATATCAGAAATTCCTGTAGAGATTGATGATCTTAGATTAGGATATGCAGACTGGACGGATTTTAGAGAAAATCTATCAGAAGATATTGATGCGTATTATGTTTCTGTAGATTTCGAAAATAAAAAAGTAAGTTACAAACATAAAGATGATCCAGAATATAATCAGGAAGCCATTATTAGACCTGTAGATGCCACACGCAAATTGATCAAACAAATTAAAAACCTACTAGAGGATCAGAAATGGGCCAAATATTATGATTACGATGATCTTGATGAATTCAGAAAAGATGTAATCCTTCAATTGGTTAATACTAACAAAACGTTGCAAGAGATACGAAGGGAATTAAATCAGTAATTGATTATAAAATATCTCATACGATTTATGGATAAGAAATTCGTATAAAGAGTTTGAGTTATTTTGTACTAGATTAAGGCATAAAATTAAAGAATAGCCTTAGCTTTTGTTGAATTTTATAACGCAGATATAGTGCAAAAGAAACGAACTATATGCGAAGGTTTTATGCGTAAATCGTATCATATAAAACGAAGTTGCTTTTTTGATTTATGCCTCCTTGATTATTTCCATAACAATAGCTATGGGAAGTATGCTTAAGAAAATAAAACAAAAAACAAACAAATTTTACTTGAGAATCATAATGATTAAATAGATCTGAATACTAAGTCATATCTAAATATTTACCCAAGTTATCAAGAGAATCATTCCAGAATTGCTCATAGAATTTTAACCATTCATTGATTTCTTTTAAAGGAATGGTATTGGCAGAACAGTAGCGTTCTCTTCCTTTATTATCAATTTTTACCAGATTTGCATCTTCTAGTGTTTTAAGATGCTTAGTAACTCCTTGTCTACTCATATCAAATTGATTTGATATTTGAGTTATTGGGAGAGCAGTAGCTGCCACTACAAGCGCATGAAATATTTCACGTCTTGTAGGGTCCGCTATTGCTTTTAATATTTTGGTGATTTTATCCTGCATGAATAGCTTGTGTTAGATATTGAGAAAGTCCATGGATACAATTATCCCAACCTCCATTAAAACTAGTAAACATTTTTACCGCTGTTTCTCCTGTATAATTCGAGATACCAGAATGTTCTAAATATAATTTAGTACCAGTATCACTTTTTTCCAATTGCCATTTTACCAAAGTTTCTACATCTGTACCAGCTACAACCCATGTGTATACTAGGGTATACGGATGCGCTTTTTTAACAACACCAGTAATTTCTGTACAATTTTTCTCTTCTGGAGCAGTAAAAGTGTATTCGTAACCTTCTTCAGCCTTAAAATCGGCTTTTATAAACCAAGTAGATATTTCCTCAGCTTTAGAAATAGCATTCCATACCTTATCAATAGAATGATTAAAAATGTGTTCTTTAGAAATTGAATCTTTCATAATGAGTGTTTTTTTAATTAAATGCAACTATATGGTTGCCAATGTAAGCATAATAATTAAAAACGCAACTATTTGGTTGCTCTTATCTTTACACACTAAAAAAGATCACATTATTTAATTCATTGAGCATTGTAATATTTTTGATCAATAGTAGTCTTGTACCCCCCCCCTGAAAAGATTACCTTATAAGTTGCATAAAAGCACTATATATAACCTTATAAAAGAAGCATTTTTTTGAATAATAAAGAGTTGGTAATTAGTCTTGTTATATTTTTTTGGAAGTATTATATATAGGAATAATGTGTGAGATAAAGGATTCAATTAAGATGTTTGAATATTTTTTTTAATGCTTTAAAGGATGATGTTGTATTGACTGATGCTAGTATATTATACTATAAAAAGATAATTTTTCTGAAAGTATTCTTTGTAAATTTATGACTAGTGGTTTTTTCAAAATATTCATTAAAAACATGGATGTGATAAATCTTCTGATAATTATAGATTGATTAAAAAGATAAAATTAGAACAATGGGTAAGAGGTTTTCTGAGATTAGTGAAAAATTAGAAGAATTTATTTCTAAACAGCACATTTTTTTTGTTGGAACAGCTGCAAATGAGGGTAGAGTAAATATTTCACCAAAAGGGATGGATACTTTTCGTATAATTAATGCTACTAAAATTATTTGGTTGAACCTTACCGGAAGCGGAAACGAAACGGCTGCTCATTTATTAAAAAATGATCGAATGACTATTATGTTTTGTGCTTTCGAGGGGAAGCCAATGATTTTACGATTATACGGGCAGGCAAAAATTTATCATGTAGATGATAAGACGTACGATCAGTACATTGGCTTATTTCCCAAAATAGCAGGCTCCAGACAGATTATAGAAATGCAAGTGGATTTGGTCCAAACGTCCTGTGGATATTCGGTACCTTTTATGGATTTTAAGGAAGAAAGAACGCAACTAAGGTCTTGGGCAGAAAAACAAGGAGAACAGCGAATACAGGAATATTGGAAAGAAAAAAATGAGTATAGTATAGATAATTATAAAACAAAATAGTTATCGAAATTTGGAGCAATAGTATAAAAAAACTACTATTAAGGCATTATACCTTCGTCGCCTTCCAAGTTCAAAATTATGTACCCGTTGGGCACCTTGTTGTTTTGCTACAAGGTAGTTAACACGTTCTAAACCTTTTTTATAGGGTCTCAATACTCAGAGTGTTTTTTCACCAGTATAAACCGGACTCAATTCTTTCATTTCTTCTTCACTATAAATGCGAGATTTTGTTACAAACCGAATCCCCATAGGTATCTCTAATGAGAAACTAGCCCCTCTTCCTGGAACTACATCTATAGTAAGTTGGGTATGTTTCCAATATTCGAATTGATCATGAGACATATAAAAATCACAGCCATGTATACTACCTAGCCAAATATCATTTTGATCGATAAGTAATTCTCCCTTAGAAAAACACATAGGGGAGGAGCCATCGCAGCAACCTCCGCTTTGATGAAACATCAACTCCCCATGTTCTGTACTAAGGATATCGATAATGGCTTTGGCCTTATCGGTTATCTTAACACGTGATATCATATCATCTTTTCTTTAGAAAAAGCCCATTGCCTTTTTATCATAGGATATTAACATATTTTTGGTCTGTCTATAATGATTAAGCATCATTTTATGAGTTTCTCGACCAATACCTGATTTCTTATATCCTCCAAAAGGAGCATGAGCAGGATAGGTGTGATAACAATTTACCCAAACACGTCCTGCCTGTACTGCACGGGAAACCTGATATGCCTGATGGGTATCTCTTGTCCAAACTCCTGCACCTAAACCATAAAGGGTGTCATTGGCAATTTCGATTGCTTCTTTCTCATCTTTAAAAGTAGTGACACAAGCAACTGGGCCAAAAATCTCTTCTTGGAATACCCGCATTTTATTGTTTCCTTTCAGTAATGTAGGTTCTATATAATATCCTTTTTCCAACCCTTCTATATAGGCTTCTTTACCACCGGTAAGTACTTCACAACCTTCATCTTTTCCGATATTAATATAATTTAGTATTTTTTCGAATTGATCGTTAGAAGCTTGTGCTCCCATCATAGTTTCCGGATCAAGAGGATGCCCAAGTTTAATAGCCTTTGTACGTTCTATAACACGCTCTATAAATTGACCATAAATGCTCTCTTGTATAAGAATTCTTGATGGAGCGGTGCATACTTCTCCTTGATTAAGAGCGAATAGTACGGCGCCCTCTATAGCTTTATCAAAAAACTCATCATCAGATTCCATAATACTTTCAAAGAATATATTAGGTGATTTTCCTCCTAATTCCAGTGTCACGGGTGTAATGTTTTTCGATGCGTATTGCATTATTAATTGTCCAGTAGTAGTTTCGCCAGTAAAAGCAACCTTGTTTACTCTAGGGCTTGAAGCTAAAGGTTTACCAGCTTCAATACCATAACCGTTTACAATATTTAGAACACCTTTTGGTAACACATCTTCTATAAGTTCCATTAAGATCATAATACCTACAGGAGTTTGTTCTGCCGGTTTAAGTACGACACAATTCCCTGCAGCAAGGGCAGGTGCAATTTTCCAAGCAGCCATCAGTAAAGGAAAGTTCCAAGGGATAATTTGACCAACAACTCCAAGAGGCTCTTGAATATTTATTGATACTGTATTAGCATCTAATTCACTTGCTGTTCCTTCTTCTGCACGAATTACTCCGGCAAAATATCTAAAGTGATCTATTGCCAACGGTAAATCAGCAGCTAATGTTTCACGTAAGGCTTTACCATTATCCCAGGTTTCTGATCTAGCCAAAGTTTCAAGGTTTTCCTCCATAATAGTAGCGATCTTTAACAGACAATTACTTCTATAGGTTGCAGAAGAGTTATTCCATTCTGGTGCAGCTTTCCAAGCAGCATCGATGGCAAGTTCTATATCTTCACTGGTAGACCGTGCAATCTTGGTAAAACTGGTTCCGTCTACTGGAGAGATATTATCAAAATATTGACCTTTTACAGGAGTAGTCCATTTTCCATCAATATAGTTTTCATACTGACTTTTAAAACTAGGTCTTTCTTTTTTACTTTTTGGGGATGCTTGAGAGATACTCATAATGTGAGAATTAATATTTAATGTATGTGAGATAAGTACTAAAAATGTGTGCTGTATTGTCAATAATTGTAGTAAGTTGACAAGAAGAGATCGAACATTAAATATACCTTATTTTTTTCCTTTTTTATAATTATTGGTGTTAATGTTTTCTTAGTTATGCTTTCTGATTATTAGGTGGATAGGTAAGATTTGGTTATTGATGGATTTTTTGATGCCATAAAGAAAAAGCCTTATAGATATACAGGATAACAATCGTGTTTAGGGTTTAAAAGCTCTAATTGCACGAACCTTATTAGTAGAAATCTTACGCTCTTTATTTACTTCGCCTGTTAGGAAATTGAATACAAAAGTATTTTCTATACCAGACGATTCACGATCTGTAGAACTCTAATACAATACTTCTTCAAAAATTACCGATACCAAGTTGATGAAGATTTTTATACATATAGCTTAATTCATTGATAAAAGGCAAATATCAATTATAACCATTAATACGATTTACGAATAAAAATTTCGCATCTAATCACATTCTTTTTCTACTATATTTTCTTCATAAAATTAAACAATAGCTATGGCTATTCTTTAATTTGATTCATCAATCTAGCGAAAAATCTTTGTAATTATTTTTACGAAATTCTCATCCGTAAATCGTATAAGTCCATAATTCCAACACAACTATGCTGCGTAATTTTTCTCCAGAGGTTCTATAGAATTCATAATTTTGAAAGTATTACTAAGCCTTTCTCTGTTTTATTATTAATAATTGATTTGTTAACCATCTGTTTTGTTTTAAAGTATTGATTAGGGTTCGAGAAGTTAAATCTGCTTAAATTTCCCTTAATTTTTGATTTTATTTATTTAGAAAACAATTATTTAATAAGGTTTTTTGTATATTAAATATACGCTCTTAAATAACCTAATGTCTTTTTAAGAAACTATACATTAAATATATAAGAATATTAAAATGTTTATAGTAACTAATTGCTATGTATAGCTAGAAAGAATATATTATATTATTTTTGAGAATAAATAATATACAATGAGTTTAGTGAATTGGGAAACAGCCAAAGAATATCAAGATATAACCTATAAAAAATCAAACGGAATTGCAAGAATAGCATTCAATAGACCGAATGTACGTAATGCTTTTCGACCACAGACAACAAGTGAGTTGTACGATGCTTTTTATGATGCACAAGAAGATACGTCTATAGGGGTCGTATTATTATCAGCAGAAGGGCCTTCTACTAAAGATGGCGTGTATAGTTTTTGTAGTGGTGGTGATCAAAAATCAAGAGGACATCAGGGATATGTTGGTAATGATGGGATGCATCGTTTAAATATATTAGAAGTACAACGATTGATTCGATTTATGCCTAAGGTCGTCATTGCTGTTGTACCTGGATGGGCAGTAGGAGGAGGACATAGTTTGCATGTGGTTTGTGATCTTACATTAGCGAGCAAAGAACATGCGATTTTTAAACAAACAGATGCCGATGTGACAAGTTTTGATGGAGGGTATGGTTCGGCGTATTTGGCAAAAATGGTAGGTCAAAAAAAGGCTCGCGAAATATTCTTTTTAGGTAGAAATTATTCTGCACAAGAGGCTTATGAAATGGGAATGGTAAATGCCGTAATTCCGCATGAAGAGTTAGAAGCTACCGCATATCAATGGGGACAAGAGATACTAGAAAAATCACCAACATCAATTAAAATGCTGAAGTTTGCAATGAACCTTACTGATGATGGCATGGTAGGACAGCAGGTATTTGCTGGTGAGGCAACGAGATTGGCATACATGACAGAAGAAGCAAAAGAAGGACGAAATGCATTTTTAGAAAAAAGAAAACCTAACTTTAAGGATATTAAGTGGATTCCTTAATAATTAAATAGGGCTTAAAAAAATATAATATTGATATCTAATCTTTAATGAAAATATGAAAAGTAAAGAAGACGAACTTTTATCTGTACAATATAGGATTGAAAAATCAGGTATGAAACAGCAAAAGTTAGAAAATCGTCTTGTCTCTCTCTCTAAGGAACTAAAGAAAAGCAAAAGAAATAGTTTACTGTTTATGATGTTTTTTCTTTTGGCAATATTGATAATGGGTATAGGAATGTTTTATGTAAGCCGGGATGATGTGGAGTCTTCTGTGAATGAAGAAACAAATACATATATAGAGGAGATAAAAAAAAATAATGATTCTTTACGGGAGGAATTAAATAAACTAAAATCAGATATCATAGAATATAAAAATAGGTTTGGTGATACTACTGGAGTTATTTCTGATTCTTCTTTAATTAAAAAAGATACTATTACTAATTCTTTTGATGAAAAAAAGATAGAAAAGAAGTACGAGAGAAGACATGCGATTGTAAAAAAAGTATTTAGAAGTAATGGAGTAGTTTTTATTGAAGCTGATTTTGTAGAGTATTTCGAAGGAAAAAATGCTGTAAAAAAAGCAAAGGAGTATGGGAAAGCCGAGTATGATATTAATGATGCTGGTGATACAGTGTATTTTTTATATAATAATTATTATGTGAATAATATAAATACGAAACTAAGGACTTTGGAATTAGATGAAAATGTAGTCATCAGATCTGTGAATAAAATTTCTAAAGGATTTCCCTTAACTGCATTTCAAAAAATTATTAAGGATAATCCTATTATGATATTAGAAATGAAGGATGGAATTGTATATAAAATAACGAAACAAAAACTATTATAGATTATTTGATAAACCTGTATTAATATCCCCCGATAAAATGCCAGAGATTAAAAATGAAGATCTATTATCATTGCATTATCAAATAGAGAAAGCAGAGGTTGAGCAAAGAAAGCTCGAAGATCTTTTAAATGAAAAATCCGTTGAGTTAAAAAAAAACAGAACTTCAAAGTTTTTATTTAAAGTACTTAGTTCTGTATTGTTAATCATTACAATTACATTGATCTTATATGCTGTCTATAGGGTGGATAGTAAGAAAAAATATACAGGTACACAGGAATTGATTTCATTTAAATCAGAAATAAAAGTGCTAAAGAATCAATTAAATCAACTCGAAAAAAATCAAAGTGATTTAGATGAAATCAAAGACCTATATGTCTATAGAAGTTTGATTGATAAAGACACAGTTTATTCTGTGCAAGTACAAACTTTTACAAATGATAAAATAACTACAGTAGTATCTGATAAATACACAAATACTAGACTATATGGAGATACATCTTATTTTAAACTCAGTTTAGGTATTTTCGAAACTTTAGCAGAAGCTCAGGAATTTAGAAAGTTCTTAATAAAGTCTAGTATTATACAAAAGAATATCTTCGTAATATCGTATAGAGATGGTAAAAGGATTCGAATTGAAAATCCGTTTTAGACTATCTTAATTTTGGATATTCTGTAGGATTTACTTCATTCATAATAGCATAAACTTTCTCAAAGATATCATCTGTTGAAGGTTTGCTAAAATAGTCGCCATCCGTACCAAATGCAGGTCTATGTGGTTGTGCGCTTAAAGTTTGTGGCTCACTGTCTAAATATTGATATATACTTTGTTCGTCAATCAATTTATGTAATATATATCCTGTAGCACCACCTGGTACGTCTTCATCAATGATGAGTACTCGGTTGGTTTTTGCTATACTTTTTACAATATCATGAGATAGATCAAAAGGTATAAGGGATTGTACGTCAATGATTTCTGCGTCAATGCCTACAGGTAATAATTCTTTAGCCGCTTGCTCTACAAGTCTTAGTGTTGATCCATAAGAAATAAGAGTAATGTCATTACCTTCTTTAACTGTTTCTACCACACCTACAGGTGTTCTGATCTCAGATAAGTTAGAAGGCATTTTTTCTTTTAAACGGTACCCATTAAGACATTCTATAACTACTGCTGGTTCATCACTATCCAATAAGGTGTTATAGAAACCTGCAGCTTTGGTCATATCTCTAGGTACCAAGATGTGAATACCTCTTAATAAATGAATTAATCCTCCCATTTGGGAACCAGAATGCCATATTCCTTCTAATCTATGTCCTCTGGTTCTAATGATCAAAGGCGCTTTTTGCTTGGCAAAAGTTCTATATCTAAGTGTAGCAAGGTCATCACTTAATCCTTGCAAGCAGTATAAGATATAATCCAGATATTGAATTTCGGCAATAGGTCTAAGACCTCGCATTGCCATTCCTATTCCTTGCCCAATAATCGTAGCCTCTCTAATTCCGGCATCAGAAACGCGGATATCTCCGTATTTTTGCTGTAATCCTTCTAATCCTTGATTAACATCACCAATCTTACCACTATCTTCACCAAAGATTAATGCTTCTGGGATTCTATCAAAAAGTTGATCAAAATTATCCCTAAGAATAATACGGCCATCAACGATTTCAGAATTTTCCTCATATTGAGGTTTTACTTCTTGGATGTTTGTTACTTTATTATCAAACTCGCTATATAGGTGATCACTATATTTTGGCTGGATTATTTCCATATAATCATTAACCCATTTTTGTAAGCCTTCTTTCTCAGGATAATTTTCTTTAGTAATATATCGTAATGCTTTTCTTGTTGCTTCTAAAATATCTTTGCGAATAGGTTCTTCTTTTTCAGCTAGTTTTTTTATAATAGGTGTTAAGAAATTTTTATTAGCACTTACATTTTCAACAGCATTAAGATGTTGTAGAGCTTCTGTTCTTTCTGCAATTATCTCCGATATATAGTCATTCCAAGCATTTATTTTACCTTGTCTAACTTCTTTTTTAGAAGATTTTTCTATTGCTACTAATTCATCTAATGTAGCAACATTATGTTCTATAATCCATTCTTTAAACTTCTTATTGCAATCGTATTCACGTTCCCAGTTTAATCGTTCCTCACTTTTATACCTTTCGTGTGAACCAGAAGTAGAATGTCCTTGAGGTTGCGTTAATTCTTTAACATGGATGATAACAGGTATGTGTTTTTCTCGGGCAAGATCTTCTGCTGTTTCATAAGCATTTACTAATGCTGCATAATCCCATCCATTAACAATAATAATTTCATATCCATCATATGTATCATCTCGTTTAAATCCATCTAGAATAAGTGAGATATTTTCTTTGGTCGTCTGATGTTTTGCATGTACAGAAATACCGTATTCATCATCCCATATGCTAATGACCATAGGAACCTGTAATACACCGCCAGCATTAACTGTTTCCCAGAATAATCCTTCACTGGTACTGGCATTACCTATAGTGCCCCAGGCAACCTCATTTCCTTTAATAGAAAAATTAGTATGTTCTGCAACACTTTTCTCATTTCGATAAACTTTTGATGCTTGTGCGAGACCTAATAATCTTGGCATCTGGCCGGCAGTAGGGGAGATATCCGAGCTAGAATTCTTTTGCTTGGTTAAATTTTTCCATGATCCATCTTCATTAAGGCTATGAGTAGCAAAATGACCTCCCATCTGTCTTCCTGCAGCATAAGGTTCTTTTTCGATATCTGTATGTGCATATAAACCGGCAAAGAATTCTTCGATACTATATTTATCTATCGCCATCATAAAAGTTTGATCACGATAGTAACCTGATCTAAAATCTCCGTCTTTAAAAACACGAGCCATAGCAAGCTGTGGTAGTTCTTTTCCTCCTCCAAAAATCCCAAATTTGGACTTTCCTGTAAGTACTTCACGTCGCCCTAATAAACTACACTCTCTGCTTATTAAAGCAATTTTATAATCTCTAAGTATTTGTTTCTTATATTCTTCGAAAGAGATATTAGGTGTAACTATCGTTTCAGGCTGCATACGAACTATGTTTTTTTAGATGCACAAATTTAGCTAAAATCCTTATCAATTCCAAGCTGAAAACTTGTAATTTTATTGAGTATAATTCATTTAAACACCTCTTTTTTTAGGAAATTCTTTTTTTAAGCTTCTATTTTAAGGTTTAATTAGTAAATGTTCAAAAAATTTGCATTTGTAGCTATTTTCCAAATTATTTGAGGTTAATACCATTCTCTGGTAAAAAGGCCGATTAAAGTCTGAGGACTTAAAGTGATGATAAATCGGATTTTTTCATCATAATTTGGATCACTAATTTCCCAACCATTATTTGATACAATGGGGAAGAACAATTCGAAGTAATCGGCAACCAAACTTAACCTTACTCCAGCATCATATACGAATTTTGGTGAAATTCCTTTGTTTTTGACAAGCCCAACATCTCCGTATGCATAAATCCAGTTCCAGATATTTGTATTGGCATTAAAAGTTGTTATCCATTGGTTGGCAAAAGGATATTTTAATTGAGATTTAAAACCTCCTTCTGCAATAATAATTTGTTGACTTACTAATCCTGCTTCTTCACTACGTCCCAAATAACTAAAATCAAATAGATAATCAGTAGGTCTGTCGAGCGCAAAACTAAAGAAATCTCCATCCTTTTCGGTATCATTAAAAACAAAAGCACCTGCAAACAATCTTAAATTTAATTGTCTGTTATTGAGAAATAGCTTTCTATAATTAATAGTAGTTGATAATTTACTGAAGTTTTTTGATAACTGGTAGTCAAAAGTGTAGGAAGTAAGTTCTAATAAATTAGCATCACTATATCTGTACCTAGCATTAAACACGCTATAGTCTGGAGTGTTAACAGGGTTATTATCGTCTCTTTCTCTAAAAACATTTACACTTCTTAACGAAAGGCGTTGTCGTTCATTCGATCTGTAATCCTCTGGTCTCCAAGAAAAACTTACCGCAGGAGAAAACCTTCTAAACAAAAGGTCTGGTGCATAACTAAACATACTACCACTAAAAGAATATCTTATTTGGTATAGTCCATGATCGGCAATTTGATCTCGATATTGTATAAATCCTGACCCAATTAGTTTTTTAGATAAAAAACCATAACTAGGAGTTATTCTATAATCTAAATTTCTCCGGATAAATGTTTTATTGTAAAATTTAGAACCAATTGTCAAACCATCATATACATTAAATTCGAACTCTGGGATATAAAATACCTGAGAACGAGTAGGGTCTTCTATATCTTGTAGAAATCTAAATTGTATTGGTTTATTAAATATCCATTTTAGGTTTTTATAATTATTTCTTCTGTTTACCTCAGGAATATTTTGCTCATAATCAAGTACAAGCTTATCAATTTTGGTATTAGCGATTTTTACCTTTTTCTTTCCTGTGATTTGGTTGACCCAGGTTTTGGACACTATCTGTCCATCCCTAAGGGCTATTAGAGAAACGGGCATGTCGTTATTTCTCTTATTCTTTATGGTGACCAGAAGCGAGTCCTTATTTCTTTTAACAGATTTAATTTTAAAATCTAACTTTTCATTGGTACGTACATAATCCTCAAAAAACCAAGAAACATCTTTTGGTGCTAATTTTGTCAGTATATCTTCAAAGTTTTTGGAATTTGTAGGTTTTAAAAGATTGGTGGTGTAGTATTCTTTTATGGCGTCTATAAGGATATTGTCATCTTCTAAATAATCTTCTAAATATTTAAAGCCTACTCCTGCTTTATAGGCATTGGCAATATTTTTGTTGAATTTTACCAATTTATCCTGAGGTTTTGTTAATGGTTGATCCAGAAACAAACGGGCCATATTTTTATATCCTAAAAAGTATTGGTCATTAAAATCAATATCAGCGGCGTGAAACCATCTGATTCCTATTACTTTACTAAGATTACCTACAATCTTCATATCCGGATAATATTGTTCTGTATATGCCATCATTAGATAAACATGAAGAGCATCTTTTATCCAGGCATCATATCTAGGATTAATGAGGAGTGTTTTTTCTAAAAAACTTTCAGTAATAGATTTTAGCTGTTTAATCTCATATTGAAAACCGTCTGGAAATGGTCTTAAAATATCAGGTAATTGATTTAGTCCGTAGACAGGATTGTTTTTATAATCATTTTCAGAAACTAAGATTTTTTTAAAAGGATATGGACCCAATCGATGTTCTAAAAATTTGATAATTCTTTTGGCAGCAATAGTTTTCATTGCTGGCATAAGGTCGTTATCCTCAATATTACTAACCAGTTTTACTCCATTCATTCTAAAACTATAAAATGAACTTTCTTTTTCTATATACAGATTGGCTTTATTTCTGTTCTTACCAAGGAGTTCCACCGTTTTAAGAGTATCTCCTTCTGTAATTAATTCATTTTTGTTAAACTCACTAGTTACAGAATACTTAGATGGTAATCTAAGCTTGATATTATAATTAGCATATGGAGCATACAAATCATCTAAATTTTTATGACTATATACATTCCATTTGGTATCGTAAATAGCAGGTACTATATGCCAATACTTTAAACTAAAATTTCCATTTTTATGATACCCATAACGTGTGAATTTTTCGCTAGGAATTTTCACTTTATATGTTAATTTAAAGCGATATGTATTCCCTGGATAAAGAGGTGTAGCTATTTTTAAACGTATGATGTCTGCAACTCCATTATGGCGTTCCCAGGGTACATTTTTGGATAATTCATTGGTAATAGACTCTATAAGTGTAGCACCTCTTTCATCATCTTTTGCGAAATAAAACCGTCTTAAAAAATCTTCAGAAAAGCGTTCTCCTAATGGAGTTTTTTTATCAACAAAACTATTCGCCCAATCATGTAAAAAGATTTCTTGTAATGTATCCTTAGATGTATTGGTATATACAATTTCTTGTTCTATAGATAGGATATGATTATCCGCATGTAACTCCGCATCAATAGAAATGGAATGCTGTGCTGTTACCGAGCACAATGCGAATAGAGAAATAATAATATAAGTAATCCAATTAGTATTCAATTTTTTGTAAAGAATTTAGCGGTATTTGAAATCAAATCATAACCAGATATTAGTGTTTTTTTTTTTGAGCCCCAAGATATATTCTATTTTAATATTGAATTCTAACAGTATTTAAACCTATTGATCTATTAAGAACAAATGCAGGATATATAGTTTTAAAGGTTATTTACATACTATAACAGATAGTAATGCTTTGGTAATTATATAACAACTCGATTTTAAGACCGTTAGAAATTAAAATTGAACAGTTCGTACCTTATAACGTATTACTTGATACATCATTGTATTTTATCAATGAGAGTACTTTTTTTATTACACTAAATACTCTTTTATAATAATTGCTACTACAGTTTTCTAGAAATTCGGACTTAAATTATATTCACCATAGAATTTATCTAAGATATCAAGAACTTCTTCTGGAGTATCTACAACATGTATTAAATCAAGATCTCCTGCACTAATGTTCTCAAATTTATTTAATAAGGTACTTTTTATCCAATCCATTAGTCCACCCCAAAATTCAGTACTTATAAGAATGATAGGGAAAACAGCAATTTTTTTGGTTTGTATCAATGTAATTGCTTCAAATAATTCATCGAGTGTTCCAAAACCTCCTGGCATTACAACAAATCCCTGAGAGTATTTTACGAACATGACCTTACGAACAAAAAAGTAATCGAAGTCTAAACTTTTATCACTATCTATATATGGGTTGTCGTGTTGTTCGAAGGGTAGATCAATATTTAATCCTACAGAGGTTCCTCCTCCAAGATGTGCTCCTTTATTACCGGCTTCCATAATACCCGGACCACCACCAGTTATGACTCCATATCCATGTTCTACAATTTTATGAGCCACATCAACAGCTAATTGATAATACTTATTGTCTATTTTGGTTCTGGCAGATCCGAATATAGATACGCAGGGACCAATTTTACTCATTTTTTCGAAACCATTGACAAATTCTCCCATGATTTTAAATATTGCCCAAGAGTCATTTGTCTTAATTTCATTCCATCCTTTATGATGTTGTTCTTTTCTCATATATTATATTTTATGCGTTTAGCATCAAACCCGATCTTCGATTTTTAATTTGTTTTCAATTTTTGAAAATAAACAAATGGTTTTAATAAATGGTCTAATTGCTATGTATATTTAATTCTTTCTTTAAAAACTTTGCTGTGTAACTTTTTTTATCTTTAATAATTTGCTCGGGAGTTCCTTTGGCAACGACAGTTCCTCCATTTTTCCCTCCTTCATATCCTATGTCAATAATATAGTCGGCCATCTTTACGACATCTAAGTTATGTTCTATGATGAGTACCGTATTTCCTTTATTAACTAATTCATTTAAAACTTCCATTAATACTCTAATATCTTCAAAATGCAATCCTGTAGTCGGTTCATCCAGAATATAAAAGGTATTTCCGGTATCTCTTTTTGATAGTTCCGTAGCGAGTTTAATCCTCTGAGCTTCACCACCGGATAATGTAGTAGATTGCTGTCCCAAAGTAATGTATCCTAGTCCAACACTCTTAATTGTTTTTAACTTTCTGTATATCTTGGGAATATGCTCAAAGAACTCACAGGACTCATTGATGGTCATTTCCAGAACATCCGAAATAGATTTTCCCTTATAACGAATCTCCAGAGTCTCTCTGTTAAACCGTTTACCCTGACAGGTTTCACATTCTACATATACATCTGGTAGGAAATTCATTTCGATTACTCGTAATCCACCACCTTTGCAAGTTTCGCATCTTCCTCCCGTTACATTAAAACTAAAACGACCCGGTTTATAACCACGTATCATAGCTTCCGGAGTTTTAGAAAACAGGCTTCTTATTTCTGAAAATACACCTGTATACGTTGCAGGATTGGATCTGGGAGTACGACCAATGGGAGATTGATTGATATCAATTACTTTATCCGCATGCTCCAGCCCTTTAACACTTTTATATGGCATTGGCTTTTTTACTCCATTAAAATAATACGCATTAAGAATAGGGTATAAGGTTTCATTAATAAGTGTAGATTTACCACTACCGGAAACTCCAGTAACAGCAATCATTTTTCCTAGAGGAATATCTATGGAGACATTTTTTAAATTATTACCCGTAGCTCCCTTTAATGAAATAGTTTTTCCGTTCCCTTTTCTACGTTTTGCAGGAATTTCTATTTGTTTCTTACCACTTAAGTAGTCCGCAGTAAGGGTATCGTGAGTAAGTAGATCCTTTGGGGTACCTTCACTAATAATTTCTCCTCCGTGTTTTCCTGCTCTAGGCCCAATATCTATGACATGATCTGCACGTTCTATCATATCTTTATCGTGTTCTACCACAATTACAGAATTTCCGATATTACGTAATTGCACCAATGAATTAATAAGTTTTTCATTATCTCGTTGATGCAGACCAATACTAGGTTCATCTAATATATATAATACACCGACTAATTGTGACCCTATTTGGGTAGCTAATCGGATACGTTGTGCTTCTCCTCCTGAGAGAGACTTACTACTTCTGTTTAATGACAAATAGGTAAGCCCTACATCAATTAGGAATTGAAGTCGGGTATTAATTTCTTTAAGAATTTCTCCAGATATCTTTTGTTGTTTCTGATTGAGTTGTTCAGGTAAATTTTTAAACCAATCAGCAAGTTCTATAATATCCATAGCTACCAACTCAGCAATATTCTTTTCTCCAACTTTAAAATATAGGGATTCTTTTCGCAATCTGGATCCATTACAAGTGGGACATTCTATATTGTCCATAAAGTCTTTTGCCCACCTTTTTAGAGAGGTTGACTCATTCGTATGATATGTATTTTCTATAAAAGTGGCAATACCTTCAAAATCAATTTTATATTCTCGGGTTACTCCCAGTGACTTACTATCTACGGTAAATTTTTCTTTTCCTCCATATAAGATAACGTCGAGAGCTTCTTTAGAGATTTTTTTTATGGGGTCACTTAGCTTAAAATCAAACCGTTGTGCGATTAACTCAAGTTGTTTAAAAATCCAGTTGTTCTTTTGAGGACCCTGAGGAACCAGTCCGCCATTTTTTATAGATTTAGAATCGTCCGGAATTATTTTTTTAGTGTTTACTTCATATAAGTTTCCGATACCATTACATTTTGGACAAGCACCTTTTGGAGAGTTAAATGAAAAATTATTTGGTTCTGGATTCGGATACGAAATACCACTGGTAGGGCACATAAGATTACGACTAAAAAAGCGAACCTCCTGAGATTCTTGTTCAATAACCATCAGTACGTCATTCCCGTGATACATAGCAGTATTGATAGTCTCCATTAATCGTTTAGAATCCTGATCAGTTTGTACAGCAATTCTATCGATAACGATTTCTATATCATGAGTCTTATAACGATCCAGTTTCATACCCTTGGTAATATCTTTTATTTCGCCATCGGTACGAACTTTTACAAAACCTTGTTTGGCTATTTGTTCAAAGAGTTCACGGTAATGCCCTTTTCTGGATCGAATGATCGGAGCAAGGATGTTGATCTTTTTTCCATTAAAATCTTTGATGATCAGATCTTTTATTTGCTCATCGCTATAGCTTACCATTTTTTCGCCTGTATTATAACTATAAGCATCGCCACCTCGGGCAAATAATAATCTGAGAAAATCATAAATCTCTGTAATTGTACCTACGGTACTTCTCGGGCTTTTACTGGTAGTTTTTTGTTCTATGGCAATAACAGGAGAAAGCCCATCAATTTTGTCTACATCAGGACGCTCCAAGCTTCCTAAAAACTGTCGCGCATATGCAGAGAATGTTTCTATATATCTACGTTGTCCTTCCGCATAAATAGTATCAAATGCCAGTGATGATTTACCAGATCCCGAAAGACCAGTAATGACTACTAGTTTTTCACGGGGTATAGTTACATCTATATTTTTTAGATTATGAACTCTTGCCCCTAAAACTTCTATATTATCTTCTGATGTACCCATAAAATTTTACCAAGATTGCAAATGTAGTTATTTGAAATCTTTTAGTAAAATAGCTTTCTTCTGTGTTTGTTATTTCTATACTATTCTAAATCGAATGAATTGTGCAATGGGTAGGTGATACGATTTACGCATAAAACTTTCGCATATAGTTCGTTTCTTTTGTACTATATCTGCGTTATAAAATTCTACAACAGCTATAATTCGTAGCTCAGCACAAGTGGTTATTCTTTAATTTTGTGCCTTAATCTAGTACAAAATAATTCGAACGTCTTATACGAATTTCTTATCCATAAATCGTATGGGAAGTATAGATAGGTATTTAAATACTGGAGATATAAATCAAGTGAAGTATTAATTCAGAAACATACAAAGATTATAAAAAAAGGCTGCCTTTTTCGGGCAGCCTCCTGATTATAACTCGTATTAGATTATTATTTCTTAATAAACCTTTCGGTAACGGCTAACCTATTAGAGGTAAACCGTACAAAATACATACCTGATGCAAATTGCGACACATCAATAACATTTGATCCTACTTTTGGTTGTAGTTTTTTAACCATTGCTCCTGTAGATGCAAATATTTTAATCTCATCGTAATTACCTTCCTGAATATCAATAGTTAATTCTGAATTTGCAGGGTTAGGATACATTCTAATATTTCTTTTTGAACTTTCAGTGAATGATTTTAAGGCTTGTGCATTAGTTTTGGTTATTGTTCTGGTGTCAAGATTGATTGTATAATCTTCAACTTCTCCATAGCTAAAACTTTCACACGACGTTGGGATTCCATTGTACTTCATTGAAACTCTCATTCTAACAGAAGTTCTTGCGGTACCAGAAGGAACTGTAAAAGATCCACTATTAGAAGTGTCTCTCGAAGCAGCTTTAGACCAAACCAATTCACCTGTATTATCAAAACTTCCGTTATTATTGTAGTCTATCCAAACGGCATAAGCTTCTGGGTATACAGCTCCTGTCCAGGTAGGTGTAACGGAAACAGTGTATGACTGACCTTCGTTTAGAGTTGTTACGATTGAAGTGAAATCTGTGTACACTTGCCCAGTAGAAGTATTGTTGATTGTATTTAATTCTACATTACTAATAAATTCTTCACTTGCATTTCTACCAGCAGAATCACAATAATTAATATCGTTGGCAATTGTAGTGAACGAAGTTGTTGCACTACCTGATACATTTCCGGCAGCATCTTGAGCAGTTACAGAGGCATTATACGTTGTGGTAGGAGAAAGCCCCGTAACGTTATAAGAAGTAGTTGCAGAAGTACCAACAACAGCTCCATTTATAGAAATAGTATACCCCGTTACACCTACATTATCCGTAGACGCGGTCCAACTAAGTTCAGATCCACTCGATGTGATGTTACTAGCAACCAAGTTAGTTGGAGTAGTAGGAGCTTCTGTATCAGGAGTACCTGCCTGTATCTGGAATTTTCCAACTACACCTTTTCTACTACCATTTATATATTCATTAATAAACCAGAATGAAGTATCATCACTAGGGTCTACGTCAATCTTGCTATAATCTCCATAACGGGTACCACTAAAATTTCCTGTTCCACTGGCGATAAGTTGTTCTGCACTGGTCATAGTTCCTAGGGGATCAGTACTCAATCTACCAGTATAATAAGAACTAACTCTCACTGTTGTAGGAGTAGAAGATCCAGACATAGATGTATATCCCATACCAATATTACCATTTTGATCCATTGCAAGACTCGCCATCCAGGCATGTCTTCCATTTGGTGCAGTATACGTACCTTCTTGGTATAAGGACCAAGGTTGATTATCCCCACTTTGTCTAAATTCATACCAACGTATTCCTGCAAGTTTTCCTGAGCCAGCATCTGTATCGACTACAAAATTGAATACAGCCGAATTGTGAGAAGCAAATTTTCTGAATTGTGCCTGATTCATAATAGTAGCCTGTATTGCATCAATAGAAGAACCTCCTCCGGGTTGACTTAAATTATTAAATGCTCCATTATCAAAAACACTTATGAATGGTGTTGTATTAATTTCTTGTGGAGTAGAAACAGTAGAGCTTCCCGGATTATTCCAGTTAATATTGGCGGTCCAGACTTTAATATGATCTACAGATACTCCACTCCATGCATTATCTTGTAAATAAACGATTGTGGCACCTCCAGGAGCAGGTAAATTATCATCTGTAACATTAAGGACTTGTGGACTAAAGAAACCGCTAGTTACAATTCCCGGAAGATTGAATCCAACGATCTGAGCAGAAGAATTTCCTGCTAGCATTGCATTTCTTTCTAATGCCCAAAGTTTATTAGTACCTCCTGTATTTTCTGTGATATAATATCCATCACTCCAAACCGATAGTTTTTGATAATCATTTACCGCTGGAATATTGTACACATACCATCCTGAAGTTAATGGATTGGGCCCATCAGAAACTGCTACCTGAGCCCCGGTTCCTAGAAAAGAAAGCACCCATCTATCTGCAGCATTATCATAGGATACTGTAAGGTCACAGCATCCACCCGAAGGGAAAATTGCGGGATTAGGGCTAGTTTGTCCTAGCAACTGATTGCCTGACTTATCGTAAATCATAAATCCAGTGTTAAAAACTACCATCACGTGATTAGGACCTACCGCCAAAGATGGATCTGTAGGTTGCGAATTTGATGAATACGTATCAAAGACTAAACTGGGAGCAGTTCTTTTGACACTTTGTTCCTGTTCATGCTTATTCATTACATAATAATCATTTTTTGTCTGAGGGTCTTTACCCGATACAATTTGATTTCCTAAAGATCTTTTATCTTTTGCCTCTCTAACTGAATTATCGGGAGGAATTAGATCATTAGGTCTTGATTCTATAGAAGAAACATACTCTACTGAGGATATTTTTCCATGATAAAAAGCTTTGGTTGACTGTTCTTGCGAATTTGCTACATAAGCAGCAAATAGCAATACGGGTAATAAAAAATTTAATTTCATTGAGTTTGTTTTAAGAGTTATAATCATCTTAAAATTAGATAAATAACGTTGGTTATTTTAGCTTTTAGGCATCTTTTTTTTGGTGTATGGTTCGACCATATTTCTTAGCCTGTATTTGCTTTTATTTGATGCTAAAAAAAGAAGGAAATAGCATTGATAATAAAAGGTTTATGCTTAGTAATCTGAGTTCGATTAATATTAGGTAGTTTTTTTTATAGCAAAAAAAATAAATTTTTAGCAAATTAAAATACTGATATTCAGTTTATTAATATAAAATCCTATCTATGATATTCTACTCTAGAATTACTGAAAGATTTTGTGTTATAGATGAATTTTGCAAAGAATACGATCAAATAGTTGATAAATCACTACTTAGTAACCCTGCAAAACGACAATCAAGAATGTCTGAGAGTGAAATTATGACTATTGCAGTCTTATTTCATCTTGGAGGTTTTAGAACCTTTAAGCACTTCTATATTTATTATGTTCAACAACATATGCAAGAAGAATTCCCAGAAACAGTTTTTTATAATAGATTCACAGAACCGATGCACAGAAACCTAATGCCGATGACTTCGTTTTTAAAGACCTGTTGTTTAGGTGATTGTATAGGGATTTCTTTTGTAGATTCAACTCCTACAAACGTATTAAGCGAAATAAGGTGTTCAAAGGGATCGCCAATACAGGGACGGTTTTATGGGTTTAAACTTCATATAATCATCAATGATAAAGGTGAGATATTGACTTTTACCATTACCCAAGCAAGTGAAGATGATAGGACACCATTAAAACAAGAACGGTTTCTAGACAAAATATATGGAAAATTCTTTGCTGATAAAGGCTATGTAGGCAAGGACTTAGCAAAGATGCTCTTTATAGATTGAATACAGATGATTACTCATATTAAAAATAACATGAAAAATTCCTTGATGACACTATCAGACAAAATTCTTCTTAGAAAACGTTCTATAATTGAAACAGTAAATGATGAATTGAAAAATATCTGTTAAGTAGAGTATTCTAGACACAGGAGTTTCGCTAATTTCCTTAGTAATATGATAGCTGGACTTATTGCATATAGCTTCCAGCCTAAAAAACCACAAATCAAATTTCAATCCCAAAATACTAACCAAATTTGCCTATTTTAATAATCGAACTCAGGTTAGTAGTTTTTTTCTTTCAGTTTATTGACTGTAAGTGTTTTGTGAGTTGTTTTTTAAAGGGACATTATAGTAAAAATAAATGATTGAAATTAGGGTTTTTATTACCTAGATCGATGTTTTTATGAGATCACTTCATTAAAACCACATCTAATTATCTAATATTTTATACTTCTTTTCTCGTCTTGTTTTCTGAAAAAAAACGAGAGTTTATCAATGTTCAATGTGCATTACTATTTTTGATAGTATAGTGATTTGATTTCCATTTTTTAACTATTATAAAAAGTTGTAAATTAAAGTTATTCAAACTCAACGAAGAGTGTGCTATTTTACATAATTAGTAGCCTATATTATAAATAACAGTGCATTCTTCAAAATTTAAATTTAACACGATGAAAAACATTTTAATGATTGTGCTTACCTTTTTTTCGGTACAAATTTTTGCACAAACTCAACAACAAACACCTAGTGACAGAATTCAACAAGAAAAGAATTCTGGAGCCACTTTTGAAACTTTTGACCTCTTTTCAACAGTAAATAACCAGAAATTGGGGCTAGAAGTACCATCAGAGGTTAAAAATTACACGGTTTTTGATTTTAATGATCAGAAAATGGCATCTTTTACATCAAAGGCGCCAACATCTATAGAACTTCAGATTCCGGGACAAAAATCCAATATCGAAGTAGAGTTAGTTAAAGTAGCTATTACTACGGACGATTTTGAGATAAGAGAAATGCCTTCGGGAAAAATTATTAGACGAGATAATTCTGCGTTACACTATAGAGGGATTGTAAAGGGGGAATCAAACTCCATTGTAGCACTGAGTTTTTTCGATAATGAAATCTCTGGTGTGATAAGTGTTGGTAATTCATCTGGTAATTTGGTAATTGGAAAACTAAAAAACAGTAAACATCAAATCATCTACGAAGACAAAGATATTAAGCATCTTAATACTTTCGCTTGTCAGATGCCGATACAACCATCCAAGGGATATACTGAAGAGCAAGTAGAAGATTCTGACCAGAACAGAGCTGCTGTTAGTTGTCCAAGAGTTTTCTTTGATATAGGTTCGGATATCGTAAATGATAAAGGAGGAGCAGAGGGAGCTACCAATTATATAGAGGCGATATTTAATCAGGTAAGTGTGTTATATTCTAATGATAATATCAGTATCAAAATGTCCGGAGTGCAAGCCTGGACCTCTACTCAGCCTTTTAGTAACTTGGATAATTATGGTAATTATAGAAATAGTAATAGTTTTAATGGAGATTTAGGACATTTTGTGACTTATAATTTTTCTGGAGGGATAGCTTGGGTAAATGCTTTATGTAGCCGTAATAATTATGCAGTATCCGGAATTACGAGTTCATATAGTAATGTACCAACATACTCGTGGTCTGTAATGGTGGTTGCTCATGAATTAGGTCATAATTTGGGATCGCAACATACACAAGCGTGTGTATGGAATGGGAATAATACTGCTATAGATGGTTGTTATACTACAGAAGGAAGTTGTGCACAACCAGCATTACCTTCTGATGGAGGTACTATTATGAGTTATTGTCACCTGACGAGTGTAGGTATTAACTTTAACAAGGGGTTTGGTTCACAGCCGAGTAATGTAATTCGCAATACCATTAATTCTAAAAATTGCTTAGAATCTTGTGATGGTGGAGATTGCTCTACTGGAGATCAGGTAACAGTTACATTTACTAATAATACCAATTGTAGTCTGGAATATTTTGAGAATAATAATTCTCAAACTACCATAAGTGCGGGTCAAAGTGATCAGGTAGCAACAACAATAGGTGCAAATTGGGTTGCTAGAAACTCAGCAGGAGAGGATATAGATACTTTTTCGATTTCATGTACTCAGACTACCTATGAAACTAGTGGGTCTTGTACCACTGACGGAAATCCATGTGAGGGTGTTAGTGAATGGTCCAGTAGCGAATCCTATAGTGTAGGAGATAAAGTAACTTATCAAGGTAATTTATATGAAAGAACCAGTAGCGGATGGACGAATCTTGGTCCTTGTCCGACTACAGATCCTTGCGCTGGCATAAGTGAATGGTCTAGTAGTGAGTCTTATAGTGTAGGAGATAAAGTAACTTACCAAGGTAATTTATATGAGAGAACCAGTAGTGGATGGATTAATTTAGGTACTTGTGGTGCACTTTTACCAGATCCGGTGGCTTTATTAACAGAGGAATTAAGTTTTGTAGCATATCCTAATCCAGTTAAGGATATATTAACGATCGAAGTCAGTAATTTGAAATCGGAACCTTATCAAGTATATATTAAGGGAATTAATGGAAGAACATTACAGACCATTACGGTAGAAGCTGTTCCGGGTGGAAAAAGTCAGAAATCAATTGATATGAATAATTTTTCAGCGGGAATATACTTTATTCAGGTTCGTACCATAAAAGGAATCAGAACTCAAAAAGTATTTGTACAGTAATCTAATAAAACTACAGTAGGCTACAGAAAGGAAAGTCGTCTAAAAAGCAATTTTTAGACGGCTTTTTTACTTCAAAAATGTCTAATACAATTTACGCATAAAACCTTCGCATATAGTTCGTTTCTTTTGCACTATATCTGCGTTATGAAATTCAACAATAGCTAAGGCTATTCTTTAATTTTATGCCTTAATCTAGCACAAAATAATTCAAACTCTTTATACGA